>JBLWXV010000008.1:0-5377 GCA_048267245.1 Bacteriovoracaceae bacterium | reverse complement strand
AAATAAAGTTCTATGCCATTTATTTCAGTGCTCATAAATTTCCCAGTTAAGCTTCGACAGTTTGATATTCAAAGTACCGCCAACCGAAGGCTCTGACAAGGATGAAGAAGGTGTAAGCGACGATGATGGCAAGTGGTCGCCAGTACCATTTGAGACGGTTGATGTCTCGGCGCATGGCTTGTAGGAATTTCCAGTCGCATTCGAAGCGGCGGATTTCGTCGCCGCCTTTTTCGTAGCCGTCGTCATGTTTGTTGCATGAGGCCTCAAAGAACCAGTTGAATAATAGCTCTTTGATCCATGTAGGGAGCCAGGCTGGTCCACATCCGTTAGACATTGTTAACCTCTAACGTAATGGCGTTTATTTGATCTAGTGCATCGTCAGATTCAAGGTCTATCTGTGAGAGCGCATAAAGCGCATCTTCTTCTGCTTGGAAGATAGGCTCATACGCACGCGCAATGGTAAGCACGATGTCTAATGCTTCAGTTGCATTCGTTGTACGTGGCGAACGATCTGAATGACGAATGGTGAAGGCTTCTTTGCCGTCAGCCTGAGCCAGAGAGATAGCACCCTGAATACTTGTACCTGACGACTTGCCTCCACGGAAGAGTGAACCATCCGTATATTCCACTGGAGCGGATAATAAGGCTTCAGCTTGCTCCTTGATTGCTAAAGCCTTGGCATCACGTTTGACTTCAAGCTCATTCGTAGACGTAAGAAGCTCAGCCTCAGTTAACACTTTGATCTCTTCCCAATCTGAACGTAGATACACAGAGTTAGACTCAGGGTCATAAGCGTAGCAGGCTAAAGGAAGTGAAGTATCAAAGTTGGCTACTAAAGCAGTGCTATCTCTTAGTTGACGTTCAAGTAGTTTCTTTGTACCTGACTTGAAGCCAGTTACCGTGCCGTCACCAAGGAAGCTGATTAAGATCATACTGCGTCCTCCTCAATAATATCGAAGTCGTAGCTACAGCTTTTCTGAGTATCAAGATTACGCCTAGAACCTGCACTACTGTACAAAGAGTGATAATACTCAATATACACTTGCTCTCCTTCATTTAAATAGTACGTCAAAGGAATTGCTTCTATGGAGCTATGAAGGCTATCGCTTCCCAGCACCAGACTTGACAGCGTGATAACTTGATTTTTACTGTCATCAGTTACCCCGTAGTTAGGATAAGCGGGGAGAGGAAGAACACCTCTTCTAGTTGATTCATTAATTGTTGAAGTGGCGTTTGCATAAGCCTCCATAATTGAAGTTTGCCCAATATATAAACGCGTCCGTGATATAGAGCGAAGAACACCATTTGGATCAGACTTACTCGATAGGGCGTATACATTGAAGCTGTTTGCGTCTGAGTTACTCATTCCACTCAAGCGCATTATCAGTTTTACTCGCTTACCTTCAGGCACTGTATATATGACATCTTGAGTAGTCTCGGTATTGGTACCGTTATATGAAGCGCCAAACAGAGAGTCTGTGTATGTACTCAAGTTTTTACTTGAAGAGCCTTTGAGATTGAAAACTTCTGTTGTCATTTATTAATGCCCTCCAAAAATACCTATATCGAATAGGGGTTTAGATTGTTTGATCAGTTGCTCTACCTCTGAATGCGAATAAAACTGAGCATCGGCCGCAGTCTTATCGTAGTATTCATTAGGATCAAACTCGGCAACTTGTATCGCTAACTGTGCAGCCTGTTCAGCCAACTCAGCTTGTTGTTGAGCGGCGGTTACATGTTCTTGTGTCGTTGCAAGACCCTCTGCCACTTGCTGCCTTAGGTCCGCGACGGTTTGGGCCTGTTGGTTAACGGTGGTGGTGTCTTGGCTGACTTGGTTGGCTTGTTGACTGACTTGATCGGCCAGTTGCTGAACTGAGCTAGTGTTACTGGCAACGGCTTGGGCCTGTTGCATGATGGCAGCG
Source organism: Bacteriovoracaceae bacterium (assembly GCA_048267245.1). Taxonomy (GTDB): domain Bacteria; phylum Bdellovibrionota; class Bacteriovoracia; order Bacteriovoracales; family Bacteriovoracaceae; genus JBLWXV01. Next base: position 3,455 of record JBLWXV010000008.1, on the reverse strand, counting down.
GCCACTGGGTTCATTACTGCGATTGTGGCATTTAGATCGAGGAACGCCTGACGCTGTGAGTATAGATACGCCTCGGCGTCCTGATCGAAATTGTCAGTGTCTCCTAGTGTTGGAGGTGCGCCCATTTCAGAGATTAATGGGATAGTTTCAATCTCGTATTCGTTCATTAAATAAGCCCCTCTATATCAATGGACATTTTGGACAGAATTGCGCCTTTTCGGGTGATACGCCATTTGCCGTACCCATATACAATGTAAGCGCTGTGATGTTTTATACCGATCCAGACTAGGGGCTCATCTTTTAGTTTGGTGAGCCAGCCGTAGATAAAGTCGATACGATCTGTATCGATAAACACTTCGGTAGAGATCTCTTTTGCAAAAGCTCGCTCTTGTTGGCTTAACTGTCCAAATGCGTTGATTTCTCGAAGTGAGTAATCTTCGATGCCCGTTTCTGCGCCGTTATCTGTATCACCAATTTCTAATAAAAGTCCCGCGCGGCACATACCGCACTCAGCAGCCCCGCCAGTATTGCTAATGGTGATATTTAGTGTGGCGTTAAGGTATCGAGGCAGATCAATCAGCGCCGTGTCGACCATGCCTTGGACGATGTAAAACTCTTGCTGATAAAAAGGCTCTGTAAAAAAACCTAGCCAGGTGCCCGTTGATTTACGGGTAATGAGATTGGCGGATGCTTGGAACTCTATTTGCCCCTCGACTACCAATTCCACCGCCACATTTGTGGCTTTAAGACCTAACAAGGCCAAGGAATCCACTCGGCCAGCTTGAATACTTAACTGAATTGTGCCGCTTGTGGATATGGTCCTAGTATTAACTTGCTTATCGAACATGGCGTATTGATTGGTTGGCCCTATTCGTAGCCAGCGACTGTCTTCCTCCGTAGGCGCTGTATCCGCTGTATGTGGGGTGAGGACTTCCCATACAGAATTGTCATAGATGTACTTTCGCTCGGTGACAACAGCAAGATTTTCCTCCCAGATGTCATGCTCAAGAGGTACGTTAGAACTAAAGCCTAGCAACGTAGCTGGTCGAATCGCCTCCATTATTGCGCCTCCTGCTGTGTCGCTTGGTTCATGATATAAACTGGTGCCCCTTTAGATAACTTTTTCGCTGTTCTAGCACTGTTTTCTGAACTCTTACTGATCTCGGTAAGCAGTGCTGAGTTTGATTTACGCAAGGTGATGATCTCGTCTTTCAAGGCTTTGAACTGTTTGGCTGTTTCGCCATTACGAAGATAATCAGATTGACCTGCTGGAAGCACCATCTCGCCCTTGTGAAGTTGGGCGATGTAACCATCAAATGGCACGCTGTCGAGGCCATTTGCATGACTACCATTTACAGATTGGTATGCGGCTCGGACATCTGCTACAGACCAGCCGGACACGCGTGCCATTTGCTCGATTGTGACGCCATACTGATCCATCGCAGCAGCGATCTGTGCTTCGTTTGCACCACTGTTGTGACTCAACCAGGCCTGGACATCAGTGTCACTTCGACCGCCATTAGAAGGGTAGGAATATGCTGGCTGGTTTTGGCGGCCATCTACGTATACTTCATCCGTCGACTGTCCTGTACTGCTATACAGCCCAAGGTATGCAGACTCTACGTTTTGCTTACTCCAGTGTGTCACTCGTGCCATTTGATCGACCGTAACCCCGAATTCACGCATCGCTTGCGCTACATCAGCAAGTGTTGAACCACCGTTTTGTCGCAACCAAGCACGCACCTCTGAGTCGGTGTGACCCCCATCTGTTGGCATGGATATTTTATCGATCACTTGATCTGGAGTTGCATCAAAGTAGCGTTTTTGCACCTCAGCTACCGTCACATTCAAAAGTGACGCCAAGCGTTCGATGCTGATCCCCCAAATACGCATAGCCGCGGCCATGTCTGCATCGGAAGCATTTGGGTTAGCGCTCAGCCATCTTCGAATATCACTGTCTGATGCATCATTGCTATTCTGCACTTCCAGACCTAGAGCATTGGCTGCTTGAGCTCCTGTTACACCTGCTTGCTTCATAGCCGCAACGATATCACTCACCGTTAACTGGGCATTAGCATTGACCTCTAACCAAGTGCGAATATCGTTATTCGTGACACCAATCTTTTCCCACGCTTCTTCAAGTGCCTCTTTGAGTTTTTTGATTGCACCCTCAACAGATAAAACAGACTCTTGCACATCGCTAATTGCGTTGAGCTCTTTCTGCCAAAACTCGCGTTGGGCCTCTAGGTCTTCAACTGCGTTGTCATAAGCACGCTTTTCTAACGCGAGTGTGTCTTGAAGCGTGAGAAGAGCTTCGTCCTCTACACTAAGCTGGTTCCCTGCGAGCTTTTGGGCCTCTGCTAAGGCATTTGAAGTGATCTTTCTGTCACGCTCGTAATCAACTTCGCTGGCATACCAATCAGAATTCAGATTACCTAGGTGGCCAAGAATGTCTTGATAACCTGTTGGCTCCATCCAGTTGCCGCCACGAATATTATCGAGCCATTCAAATGCGGTGCGCTGGGCGTTGATGAAATCCAGCTGAGTGGTTTCGTTTAGCTGACTTTGAGTATTGGCCAGCGCATTAATGAACGTTTCTAATGCTGATGTTGAGTTTGAAACCAGCTCAATTTCATCATTTAGAGATTGCTGACGTTCGGTCCAAGCCGAGGTGAGACGGTCGATCTCGGTGGTGATTGATTGGCTTAATTGATTAAAGGCATTGGAGACATTGGCTCGGATCGTATCTGCTAAGTCTGCTTCATCTTGTAGTAGATAAATGCGTTGCTGTAGCTCTCGATTGGATTCATCCAGTGCCGATAGCTCTGCTTCACGAGTCAACTTGAGAACCGCTTCCGCATTCCCCTCTAATTCGTAGAGCTGACGCATTAATCCTGAACGCTGTTGGGCCACTGCGAGACGATCATCTTCACGGTCTTCTAGTAATGAGTAGTACTCATTAGCAGCACTGCTTAGCTCAAACAGTTTGGCGATATTTTTGGCACCGGCATCAGTAGCAGCGTCTTGCGCCTGAACAAGTGCTAAGTAGTCTTCACGACTTGCAGGAAGAATGGCATCGTATTGAGCAAAGGCGCTTTGCAGTTGGTCACGAGCGTTCGCAAACTGCTGCTCTTCACTTAGAAACTTATCAGAGAATGAACTATAGGCGCTGACGAATTCTTCTAATCCACCCATGGCTGATACAAGGTTGGTTTTAGCACGTAGCTGATCGTCTACTGTGCCAAAGGTTAGACCCAGCATACCAACCACATTATCGACCGCCGAAGCCTCCGTCGCTAAACGGGATAAGGTTTCGCCAAGACCTTCGCCTGCTTGCTGGAACTCTGTTAGCCAAGGCAACACGTGGCCCGATAGATCATCAAAGACAGAGCTGAAGACAGCCTGTAGCTCTTCTTGTTGCTCGTCAGCAGTGAGGTCTTTTAAGCTGATCAAGG
>JBLWXV010000007.1:0-6163 GCA_048267245.1 Bacteriovoracaceae bacterium | reverse complement strand
ATCTTCAGTCGCCGTATCTGCTCGCGCTGTAAACTTAAGCTTTCCAATCGTCTCCGTAGCACTTATTCCTGAGCCTCCCCATGCGCGATGAAGAATAAACTCAGAAGATGCTCCGGCCATGGTTGAAGTTGACTGGGCCAAAATATTTCCACCATTAACAAAGATTTTTTCAGTAGGTACACTTGTTCCCACACCAATATTGCCGGCCGTGTAATAGAGATTTGATCCATTAACACTCCAATTCCCCACTGTATTTGAATTTGCACAAACAAAGTTTCCGGAGCTTGCTTTTAAGATTTGATTATCCGAACAGGCCGTGGTGATTTTTGAATCAGAAACGGTATCTATTTTTGCATCCGTTACATTGCCATCTAAAATCTTCGCCGTCGTGACGGCATTAGCTGCCAAGTGAGATGAGTCGATTCCAAGGGCCTTTACTTGTAGCGTATCACTACTCACTTCAATCGTTGAATCATCAACATTAACATCAAGGGTTCCCGTCGTCGTAATGGGCCCATCAGTAAGTCCAGCTCCACCAGTGATAGAAGTCACTGAGCCCATGCCCGTTACCGCATTATCCACATAAGTCTTCACCGCATTTTGCGATGGAATCTTTGTATCATCCGTTCCGAGGGTTGCCGTGGTGTCGAGATCGGCCACCTTTAATTGAGCATCGTTGGTAACATTACCAAGGCCCACATCAGAGGCGCTCGCCCCGGTCTTATCAATTTTTGTCCATGCGATTGCTGCGCCTGTGGCCACATCCGCATCAACAATAGAGCCATCAGCAATCTCTGTGGAAGATACAGAACCTGCTCCTCCACCTGAGAGGTCATCATCGGCAACCCAAGAAGTTCCATCAAACTTTAAAACCTTTCCCGTTGTAGGAGCAGTCGTTAAATCTACATCGGCAATATCACCAATGGAGGAAGTTGTTTTATTAATTTGCGCCCAAGTGTAGTCACCCGCTTGAGGCATGACGGCACCTGTTCGTGTATTAAAGCTTGATACATCTGAGCTATTACGAATCTGATCCCATGACGAAGTATTATCGTTATAGACAATCCAATCTCCCTGAAACCAATCACGAGAATTACCATCACCTGGGTCAACATTTGTGCCATCTGTAGAGACAATATAATACTCTCCCCCAACGGCCGAAGGATTGGGATTCCCTGAAGCATTCCATGTTCCCGCATAAGTTAGCGCATCTAAATCACTCGCGACCCAAGTGGCTCCATTCCAACGAAGAAGTTGTCCTACTGCGGCCGACATACTAGATAGTTTTACAGCAGTGATGGCACCATCAGCAATCTTGGCCGTCGTCACTTGCTCGTCACCAATCTTCGCCGTCGATACTGAAGAGTCCGGAAGATTGAAAGTCACATCAATAACCGTCGCCCCATAAGCGTCTTCAAGCGTTAAAGACATCAGTGTATTTAAGGCCAATACAATTTGACTTCCCGATGAAAGAATAAGCTTTGTAGCACTTTGTGAAATGATGGAGAGAGTTGAGTCCGTTCCCGACTGAGAAACTTTAACGGTGGTAATTTGATCAAGGGAGCTGCCGGTAATGATAATCTGATCGTTAACAAGGGAGACCTCTTCAACTTCGGCGCTCGAGCTCTTTGCACCATCACGGGCCGCTTGATCGGAAGAGCTTAAATTCAACGACACCTTCCCCTTCTCATTGGGAAGAAGACAAGAACTTAATAAAAAGCTCAGTGAAGTGAATATAAAAAGTCGACAAATATTTATCATTTCTCCCTTATAGACAGGCTATCACTAGAACTTGTCGGTAAAGATCAAGCTCAATAAAAACCAATAGATAAGCGAGATAAAAAAGGGGCAAATATTGCAAAACTGGCCATATAAGTAGTCAATATTAGGAAGGTTTCACATTGATGAACTAAGGTCTACAGAAGCTAGCGCTTGGGCTTTGAGCACACATAAACTCTTTCATTTGAGCATTTTGCTCTTCTAAGGATTGGATACGCTCTTTCATTTCTCTATTTTCTCTAGAGAGCTCTCTCACTTTCTCAGAGTCAGCTTCGAGCTTCTCCTCTACAGAGGCAAGGGATCGCTTCTGATCTTCTTGCATGAAGAATAATTCTTTAATCGATTCAATTATAGGTGCAATAAGAGATATATAGTTCACGGCCAGAAAACCGTTCTCTTTATTTACACTTACAGAGTCAGGAAAAACTTCTTGAACTTCTTGAGCAATCACTCCCATTTGTAGTTCTTCGGCCCGTGAGCGATCTTTCCAATAATAAGAAACACCATTTAAGCGTAGCAACTTATCAAGGGAATGAGCCACCACTTGAATATCTTCTTTCAATCTTCTATCCGATGAGTGAATCGTTGATCCACCAACCACTACATTGCCACTAATATAGATATCTGAGACTCCTTCAATGGTTCCATCCGTGTGGAGTTTGAGTTGATCGGGATCATTAGTTCCATGAATGGAGACATAGTCGCCATAGCCATTATCATCACTCGGAGATAAGTGAAGAACTCCTTCATTATTATCTCCCGTTGCATCTTGAGTTTCATGCATGATCCAACCGGGATCATTACTGCCACCGATTTGTGGAAAATGAATATAACTTTGCTTTGTGGTTGCCCCAGAGAATGTATCGGCAACTTTTGGGCCTGTTCCACCAGAGACCTCTAAAGTACCTGCGATACTAAGAGTTCGAGTGGGAGTATCTTGATTAATCCCAACATTCCCAGCGCTATCAACTGTTATGCGCTCATCAAATGCAGTGCCGTTATGAGTTCTAATGGCATAAGTTGTTGCAAGGGAGAGGTCATAATCTGATGCCGCTTTTACAATAACATCAGCAACACTAGAAAAAGCACTTCCCGTGTAACCACGATAGGAAATATTACCGATTAAATCATTGGCCAGCACTTTTGTGGGTGCAGCTTCTGTTCCTCTTGATTTATAAAGTCCTATAAGATTAGTCGATGTTGTATCACCACTAGATTGAATGATGACATCATCATTAAGTCCACCTGTACCAACAATATGAAGAGATCGCTGTGGATTTGTGGTTCCGATACCAACCAGTCCAGTATCTGTTATGGTCAAAAAGCGATCTACGGCAGAACCAGCACCTTCTGCTCCGACTGTAAAATAGGCCCCTGCATTTTCTCCCATAGTAATCTGAGTAACACCAGGAAGTGTCGCATGAGCACCACCATAGAGCTCAATCGTTGGTGCATAGGAGTTAGTTGCACCATTTCCCCCATTAAGTGAAAGAAGAGAATCACTAGCGGGTACTGAAATCGCCCCAGTAATATCCATATTTCCATCGATATCTAATGCCTCAGAAGGAGAGGCAACTCCAACTCCAAGATTACCATTGAAGAAATTTAAAGCATTGGCATCTTCTTGATAAATTCCGTGATAATTTGTAACCGTTGCCCCAGTTTGTGTAGGACCAGTTATATTGAGCCCACGAAAGTTAGAGATTGTCCCTGCTCCATGATAGGGCTGAATATTTATTCCATAGGCCCTAGTAGAAATAGGAGTATCACCACTAATATTTTGGTGTCCAACTTGAATATCCATACCATAGAGATTGGCAAGTGTTCCATTATCATCTGTCACATTGGAAGACCCACGAAGATTTCTTAACGCCGATCCATAGGCCGTTCCCCCATGAGTAACTCCAGACTTGATAACAGGCTTTACCCAATTATGATTACCTACAATTATTGGACTAGCGGTGGCAGTTACATTAGTAGTCAAGCTTGAATTAACTCCATAAACTGAAGTATCAGAGACTGACTTAATTGAAGATAATCCTACGGGAGTAGTGAGACTCGTATGGTCTCCTACTCGAACACTCTCTGCAAAATTTGCTCGTCCATCTCCACGAATAGAAAAAGAAGTTGTGGCACCAGTGGCCCCACCATCCTCATCATTAGCATCATAATCAGAAAGACCTCTGATAAAATGATATTGATCTCCCGACTCGTTATCACTAGAGATCGTTAAAATATTGGCCCCTCCACCATAGGTCTGACCATTACCATGAAAGCGAGAATGATCAGCGCCTGAAGAAGAGGAAAGGAAATTTGAAGTACTAGAAGAAACCACTTGAAGGCGATGAGTAGTGGAAGTTGTTCCAATACCAATATTTCCCGTAGAGCTAATACGCATGCGCTCGGCCCCTGCAGTGGTAGCGGCCAGTGTATCCACCCCAGGACTATACCAGCCCGTATCTGAATCTCCCGCAAAACTAAACGTCGGATTTGTTGCAGAGCCAGCAGCACTGGTTACGAGCCCTCCTCCTGAAGTATTAGAGACAAGGCCTGCCGAGCTCATATCAAAAATATTCGATCCCCCAACCGTCACTTCAATAGTATCAGCTGTGGAAGAAAATAAACCTGTATTTGAATCTCCACTAAAAGCATACCCGGGAGCACTCGCCGTTCCCCCATCCGTTGTTATATTAGAGCTAGCGATAGGCCCACTAAATTGATCAGCAGTAATCGTACCGTTGACCTCGAGTTCTGATACAGGACTATTGGTTCCAATTCCCACATCTCCACTGGCCGTAACTCTAAATACAGCGTCACCATCACCTTTTCTAACATCAACAAGGTCATAGTCACCATAAATATAAGTAGATGTGGCCCCTGCAATATGATTACTATCAAGAGTCATATTATTCGCATCAGTAATGGCGGCTACTTTGAAGACCTCCCCTTCAATGGCCACACTATCGCCCACTTCAAGTTGCGTATCAAAGCTTGTACCTGTTCCCACTACAGCATTGGTTCCGGCCGTAACACTCACCGTTCCAATTAGACGATCACGAGTTGATCCTTGAATCGTCAATTGGGCAATTGGTGAATCATCTCCAAGACCAAAAAGGCCTGAATGATGAAGAGTCATCATTTCTACAAGAGGTCCGCCAGAGGGATTCGGTTGAGTAAAAAATCCAAGAGCACCAACATCGGGGTCAGGACTTGTTTGTTTATAAGCAATGGCCGAGCCTAAGAGATTCGAAGTTCTAAAGTTACTAAAACCAAGAGCGGCTCCTACTGCACCAATGGGAGGTTGTCCATCCGTCGCATCTCGTGAAATAAACATCGTCACATCATCAACATTAGAAAGCTGGGAGCGGATCACGCCATCTTCATTGACATGCATTCTCGCCAAGGGATCTGAAATTCCCACGCCGAGATCACCTGAATTATCTAGCGCAAAAAGATTATCATCATTTTCATTGAACACTTTTAAAGCATAATTGGTACTAAGGCTATTATGACCATTTATTGTTACAGCGGTATTAGATGATTCTAAATAGAACTCACTATCAATCAGTAAGGTTGGTTCACTTTGAGCAGGTGTAGCAAAAAATTCATGAGCATAACCATGATATGTCAAATTAGAATACCTATTATCCCCTGTTGCCGAGCGAGCAGAGAATCCAGAAGAACGGTTAATACTCTTACACTCACCTTGCTGATGAGAACAGGATAAATTAATTTTATACTTTGAAGGGTCATCAAGAACATCACCACTAACTCTTTTACTACCAGAGAAATGTAATTCAGCAGTAGGCCTTACATAACCAAGCCCTACATGACCAGCACTATCAATAAAGAGCTTGCTTGAGGTTCCATCATCAATCGAGAAACCTTCCGTATCCACACTAGGATAAATGCTATATGTACCAAGCCCAGCACTCCAAGAGTCAGTGGGTGTTTTAAAATTCACAAATGAGTGAGATGCCGCATCTGTAGATTGAATTTCAACTCCTTGATCGCCACTGCCCTGAACTTCCAGATGGTTCGTGGGATTATTTGTTCCCACACCAATATTTCCAGAAGCATCAATTCGTATTCGCTCTACCCCAGCAGTTGCGGCCGCAAGATTATCTGCAAGCGGAGAATACCAACCGGTATCTGTATCTCCAGAGAAACTAAAAGTAGGATTGGAAACTGTGCCATTGGCAGTTGTCACCACCCCACCACCAGCAGCACTTGAGACAAGACCAGCACTACTCAAATCAAAGATATTGGTGCCATTCACAGAAACTTCAATGGTATCTGCACTACCTGAATAAAACCCTGTATCCGTATCACCACTAAAAGTATAAGAAGGTGCGGCGGCACTTCCGGCCCCCACACTTGCCGT
>JBLWXV010000006.1:933-6309 GCA_048267245.1 Bacteriovoracaceae bacterium | reverse complement strand
TTCATTGCTGAAATTGGTGATAAAACTCAGTTTGCAGCCCTTGCTGCTGCTTCTCAAACCAAGTCTGTTTCTTCTGTGCTCTTGGCAACGATCTTAGCTCTTAGTCTAGCAGGAGGCATCGGAGTGCTTGCTGGGAGCCTGTTAGGTAAGGTGATTGACCCTGAGAAGATGCGCGCTGTCTCAGGAGTCGCTTTCATTCTTATGGGCTGCTGGATTCTCTTCAAAAAGTGAGACAGGCAAGAATATTGTTTGCTATGTCAAACAATAGTTTGCTATCTTCGGGTCATGACATATAAGAAAGCAAAAATTAGCGAAATTAAGGAGCTTCCAGGCTTCAGAAGAATTGTACTCTCTTACAGCGCAGAAGAAATGCCTCTGGGCGGCTATGTAAAGGTCATTACTGATACAGAAGGGCCTATAGCAAGAACGATTAGCATTTCACAGAGCTCTAAAGAAAGCTTTAGCTTAGACTTTGCTACTCACGAAAGTCATGGTCCTGTGGCCACTTGGCAAAGAAAGGCGACGGTGGGGGATGAGTTAGTCTTTAAGGGACCAGGACCCCAGTCTGCTCTAGGATATAACGCTCAAAAATTTCTTTTCTTTGGAGATCTCACAGCATTTCCTGCCATAAGATCCCACTTAGTAAAAATTCAAGAAAGCTCTGTTAAAGAAATCGCTATCTATGTGGGAGAATTTTTAGAAGAGGCTAAAGCCTACTTTAGTGGAGATGTGAAGTTTCTCACTTCCCTTGATGAGGCTTTAGAGCTTCTTAGAGAAGGGGATAATGCCCTTTGGGCTGCAGGTGAGCGCACTTTGGTTAAGAGCGTGAGAGACTTCGTTAAAAATGAGAATTTAAGTCCTAAGAGTTGTTACATGAGTTCCTATTGGCAGCAGGGACATAGGGATGAAGAGCATAAAAAGAGTAAAATAAAAGGGTAAATAATAACTCTTAAGTTACCGAAAAGAAGGCATGCTCAAAGTCATGCTTTCTCTTATTCTTCTTTTCTTGGTTTCTTGTGGTCAGGAAAAGAGTCACACCGAAATAATCCTTCTAAGCGGACAGAGTGAAAGCAACCTCTCTCTTTATTTTGATAAAATGCAAAGCTTTGAAAGTAAGGTCTTCTATGAAAGAGGACATGAGCCTTACGTCGGAACCAGAATAAATGGCAAGGCTTATTGGGACTTTTTTGGGCGCAATATCTCTTCTCTTTTGAGGTTAGAAGAGAGGTCGATTTCTTTTTCCTACCCGAAGACTCTAAGTGAAATGACAGAACTACGAGCGATAAATAAAGACTCGTGGACTACGCAAGAACTCATCTCAAAGTTCTCCGAACTGCCTGTCATCAAGAACACAGAGGCATTAGGAGCTGTTAATATTCTCTTTGTTGGCGGTCTTTTCAAAAATAATGATGGAGAATTGCAAAATGGTGTGCTTGGAATTTATATCTCTGACACCAATAATATCGTTATCTTTAAAGACGTCGTAAAAGAAATTGAAGAAAATCAAGGAATAAGGGTAGCCCGCTTCTCCGAACAATCACTTCTTGTTCACGAGGTTGGCCATGCGATGGGTTTAGTTGAAAATGGAGTGCCAGCCCAAAGTGATCATCATGATAAAGAGCATGGTTCTCATTGCACCAATCAAGATTGTGTTATGCACTGGCTTAATGAAGGTGCGACAGATATGTCCAACTATGTAAGAAGATTAATACTAACGGGTGATGAAAATCTCTTTGGTCAGCATTGTTTAGAAGATGCTGCTCAAAAAATACGAAGCTATCAATAAGAGGAATAACAATGGAAAATGGTTTTAATGAAGAGGACTATGCGACGTTTAAAGGAAGCGGAGGAGAACTCTTTTCTATTTGGATTGTTAATATTCTCTTAACCATTGTCACTTTTGGCATTTACTCAGCTTGGGCTAAGGTAAGAATCCGTAAGTATCTCCTTGTGATGACAGAATATAGAGATGAGCGTTTTGATTATCATGCTCGTCCATGGCCTATCCTAAAGGGGAGAATCGTCGTTCTTATTCTTTTTAGTGTTTATGCGGGATGTGCCGCTTTTTCACCCTATACCGGAGTGATTGGTATTATTCTTATTGCATTAGCTTTTCCCTATCTCCTCTTAAAGTCTTTTCAGTTTAATGTTCACTATACAAGTTATCGAAATGTTCGCTTTCGCTTAGAGGTTGATTATAAACAAGAGATTAGGGCCTACTTTTTAAGAGCTCTTCCTATAATAATTTCGGTTGGAGTGAGTCTCTTTATTGCACCTGTTGAGCGAATGAAGGGACAAGAGCTAGGAGTGAACGATTATATTGCCCTTGGATTATTTGCTGTGAACGCGCTTTATACCGCTCTTTATTTTGGTCCTTTCTTTCTAAATTGGCTCTATTCAAATCTCTACGGAAATCTTTATTATGGAAATATCAAGTTCAGCTTTGATTCTAGTGTTAAAGAGGTGTGGAAGAAGATTGTATTACCCTACAGTGGATTAGTCGTGGGTATGCTCACCCTGCTCTTTGGAGGCGCTTTCTTTGGTGCCTTTTTAAATAATTTTCTCATTACAGGGATTGGGATGGTGCTCTTTTACCTCTCTCTTATTGCCGCTTCACTCTATTTTCCTTTTCTCGTCCAACATTATATTTGGAATAGGATTGCTTGTGGTGCCGGAAGAGCAAGCTTCTCTTTAACTTTTGGTCGTTATTTTAGAGTCAATTTTATTAATTTTATTTTAATGGGATTAACCCTTGGTCTTTACTTTCCCTTTGCAAAGGTAAGAGTATTAAAGCTTCTCTATCAGCACAGGGCCCTCTCCTTAACAAGTCTAGATGATGTTGTCCAAGTTGAGGCTTCCTCTCAGAGCGCTGTTGCCGATGAAGTGAGTGATGCATTTGATATTGATTTTGAGATAGGGATTTAATGATTAGAGGTCGTTTTTCAACGGGAAAGAGTAGTAACTTTGTTGAAGTGAGTATTGAAGTCAAAGGGCTTGTGGTCTTCTTTTTTACTGAAGATAAGAACTGGCAATGGGACCTTGAGGCCTGCTCTGTAGAAACTCCCTTTAGAGAGGCTCCTTTGATGATTAGGCATCAAAGTGGTGCACTTCTTGAAATTGCGAATTACGACCAAGATTTTCTAAAAAAGACTCTAAAGAGAAGTTCTCGACTCGTTCACGTACTTGAAAATAAGAAATCCTATTTTCTTGGAGCATTTCTACTCAGTGGGCTTATACTCTATGGTATTTTTGGTCATGGTCTGCCTTTTCTTTCTCAAAGGATTTCACAGATTTTTCCGTTTGAATACGGCGTAAAAGTTGATGAGCACTTAATCTCAAGTCTTAAAGATCAGGGCTTCACTTCAAGTGAACTTAGTGAAGACTTTAAAAGCGAGGTGAGGGAATATCTTTTGGAAAAGAGTCCTTCAGAGTTTAAGAATGTTCAAATTGGCTTTCGGAAAATGAATCCCAAGATGGCCAATGCCTTTGCCCTTAGTACAAATCATTTATTCTTTACTGATGAAATCTTCAAGGAATTGGACAGCAAGGAAGAAGTCCTTGCCATTTATTATCATGAGCTTGGACATCTCAAGAAGAAACATCTGCTCTCAAAAATCATTAATGGTTTAAGCTTTGGGGTGCTATCGATGCTTATTGTTGGTGACCTTACAGGGGGGACCGAATCACTTGCAACCATAGGCATTTCTTTAATTGGCCTTGGTTATGATAGAGATCTTGAGCGTGAAGCGGATGAGGTCGCCCTAAGCCTACTCCAAAACGCAGAAATATCTCCTCGTTGCTTTAGTGATGCTCTTGGAAAAATAACAAAACGAAGTGAAGAGCTTGGCGTTCTTAAGTATCTTTCGACTCATCCCATGCCAAAAGAGCGAAGAGACTTATTTGAAGAGCATTCCTCAAAAGAAGATTGTCCCCAAAGCTCTTGGTCGTCTCGACCTTTCTTAGCGAAAGACAAGACCAAGGGCTAAACCAAGAGTGTAATCATCTAGGGGCTCTAGTCCTCCCCATTCACTTCTATTGTGCCCACCTTCAAAGAGAAAGTAAGAGTCTTGGGAATTGAGTTGGATACCTAATTGCGTAGAAAAGACTTTTGCCTTATTTCTTAAATTGACATCAGTAAAAACGGCAGAGCTCAGAAGTCCCTTAGCATCGCTGGAGCGAAAGTTGTAAGCGAGGTAAGGAAGAAACCAATGATTGACACGATAACCGATAACACCTCCAACTTCGAATGACTCTACATCAAGTTTCGTTGTATAGGTTCTTGTCGTACCACTGCCATTCGTTGCAGTGATGGTGTCGTTATCAGTTGTTGAATTGCCATATCCAGCGAGTAAGCTGAGTTTAAGACCTTCTTTTTTCTCACCTTGGTCCCGGCCAACAAGTTGAAATTTGACTCCAAAGAGGTCTGGGCTATCGGAGTATGACCTGTAGGTAAATTCCATAAAGTCTTTGAGACCAATACCAATATTTCCGTTGAGGACATTATCTTTAGTTGTCCCTTTTTCAGTTGAAATAGTGGCACTCGAAGAAAAGATATTGTCTCTTTCTAGGCTTGCAAGCTCAAAACGAGTGGAGTTGGTGTAAGTCACTTGAGTTCTTATATCTAGAGTGTCTCCAACGACCTCAGGAGTCGAGAAGTTTTGGGTGGGGACATGAAAATCGAGAGTTGAAGAGCAGGAAAAAATAAAAAGAGGAAAGAAGATAAGCCAATATTTCATTGTATAGCCTTTTCGATTTATAATGGTTCTAAACGAGGTCTTTTGAAATTATACGCTATTAAAGGTTACATTCAATCAATGTATTTAGTCGAGTCCGAGGCAGGCCTTATGCTCTTTGATAGTGGGACAAGGGCGGATGTTTCGGTTGTTTTTGACTACATAGAAAATATTCTTAAGCGGCCAAGAGTTGATTTAAAACTCGTTCTTGTGAGTCACGCTCATCCTGATCACTCGGGCGGAGCTTCTTACTTTCAAAAGGCAGGAATACCTGTCGCGGGGAGTGAGAAAATGAATGAGTGGTATAAAGGGCTAAGTGGATTTGCGACTTACTTAGTCGATATTTTCTTGAGTTATCTTGTATGGTTTAGAAAGAGAGAGAAGGGTGACAAGCTTAGAAACCTCTTTTTTCCGAGGAAGATAAAGTTTGATTTCCTCCTTGAGGGAGAAGGAAGTGTTCCCTTATTTCCAGACTGGCGCTATTTAAAGACACCTGGGCATACCTTAACGGACTTAAGCTTCTATCATGAAAAGAGTGGAAAGCTCTATGTTGCTGACAATCTTATTGGTGCTCGGAAAAAGTGCTTTGCTCCTTATCCTATTTTTTCACCGGATGACTATCGCAAGAGTTTAGAGTCCTATC
>JBLWXV010000006.1:0-923 GCA_048267245.1 Bacteriovoracaceae bacterium | reverse complement strand
CGAAAGAGAATTTGTCGCTTCTGAAGTTGAAGCCATTCTTGAAAACTTTCCAGGAAAACAAAGGCGTCATCTCAATACTTTACCTAGTATTCTCTTCGGCTTTTTGAAGAGGCTCTTTCGCTAGCTCAAAACTGTTTAGTTTTTAGACACACTTTCTTTATTTCCGATTATTTAGAGTATTCCTCTCAATAAAGCCCGTTTTTGATATCTTCACTATGAACAAAGAAAGAACGGAGAATTCACATGAGTTTATTAAAGACCTCTGCAATTGGATTATTGCTCATCTCTAGTCCGCTAATGGCAGACAACCTCACTCTTACGCTTGAATTAAACGGGTCGGATTATTTCACAAAAGACAAGAAGGTGCTCAAAGGGAGCCAAAGTGTTTTTGATGGCAAAGTTTCACTCGTGGGAAACTTATCAGGAGAATCTCTTAACTTCTCTCAGGATATACCCTCACAAAAAGATAAAAATAAAACAGACTTGATTCTTAAATCTAAGAATAGTGTTCAAATCGTAAGTAAGGAACATTCCATTGATGGTGAGGCTCAAGCTGAAGTCGACACGAGTGTCTTTGGTAAATTAAAGGGATTGAAAATTAAGGAACGAGATTACCTGGCCGTTATGCAGCCTATTTTAGAGGAGTCTGGCTACAATCAACTTAAAGCTCTTGAGTTAACAACAGACGAATTAAACTTTTCCACCCGCATAACAAGTAGTGATTACTCTTGTATTGCCTTAAGCCGAAGTGAAGTTAAGTGTGATAGTAATGTTGTGATTGAAATCAGCATTTCAACTCAACCACAATTGTCGGTTAGAAACTGCTTCTTTTCTAGCTCGAGTGCAGCCCAATACTATACGCGAGCAATGGCCGGAAATACCTCAGTTATTTCTTATCTTTCTGAGCAGGATTTGAACCAAGA
>JBLWXV010000005.1:0-6771 GCA_048267245.1 Bacteriovoracaceae bacterium | reverse complement strand
AGAAGGATTAAGAGGTTATGGACTGGAGTATTTTTACTACGACATTTCTGACTATTTTCATTGCTGAAATTGGTGATAAAACTCAGTTTGCAGCCCTTGCTGCTGCTTCTCAAACCAAGTCTGTTTCTTCTGTACTCTTGGCAACGATCTTAGCTCTTAGTCTAGCAGGAGGCATTGGAGTGCTTGCTGGGAGCCTGTTAGGTAAGGTGATTGACCCTGAGAAGATGCGCTCTGTCTCAGGAGTCGCTTTCATTCTTATGGGCTGCTGGATTCTCTTCAAAAAGTGAGACAGGCAAGAATGATGTTTGCCGTATCAAACAATAGTTTGCTATCTTCGGTTCATGACATATAAGAAAGCAAAAATTAGTGAAATTAAGGAGCTTCCAGGCTTCAGAAGGATTGTTCTCTCTTACAGCGCAGAAGAAATGCCTCTGGGCGGCTATGTAAAGGTCATTACCGATACAGAGGGGCCGATAGCGAGAACGATCAGCATTTCAGAGAGTTCAAAAGAAAGCTTTAGCTTAGACTTTGCTACTCACGAAAGTCATGGTCCTGTGGCCACTTGGCAAAGAGAGGCGAGAGTGGGGGATGAGTTAACCTTTAAGGGGCCAGGACCCCAATCTGCTCTAGGATATAACGCTCAAAAATTTCTCTTCTTTGGAGATCTCACAGCATTTCCTGCCATAAGATCCCATGTAGTAAAAATTCAAGAAAGCTCTGATAAAGAAATCGCTATTTATGTAGGAGGCTTTTTAGAAGAGGCTAAGGCCTACTTTAGTGGTGATGTAAAGTTTCTCACTTCCCTTGATGAAGCTTTAGAGCTTCTTAGAGATGAAGATAATGCCCTTTGGGCTGCAGGTGAGCGCACTTTGGTTAAGAGCGTGAGAGACTTCGTTAAAAATGAGAATCTGAGTACTAAGAGTTGCTACATGAGCTCCTATTGGCAGCAAGGCCATAGGGATGAAGAGCATAAAAAGAGTAAAATAAAAGGATAAATAATAACTCTTAAGTTACCGAAAAGAAGGCATGCTCAAAGTCATGCTTTTCCTTATTCTTTTTTTCTTGTCTTCTTGTGGTCAGGAAAAGAGTCACACCGAAATTATCCTTTTAAGCGGGCAGAGTGAAAGCAACCTCTCTCTTTATTTTGATAAAATGCAAAACTTTGAAAGTAAGGTTTTCTATGAAAGAGGACATGAGCCTTATGTTGGAACCAGAATAAATGGCAAAGCCTACTGGGACTTCTTTGCTCGCAATATCTCTACTCTTTTGAGGTTAGAGGAGAGGTCGATTTCTTTTTCCTACCCGAAGACTCTAAGTGACATGACAGAGCTACGAGCGATAAATAAAGACTCGTGGACAACACAGGAACTCATCTTAAAGTTCTCCGAACTGCCTGTCATCAAAAACACAGAGGCATTAGGAGCTGTTAATATTCTTTTTGTTGGCGGTCTTTTCAAAAATAATGACGGTGAACTACAAAATGGTGTGCTTGGAATTTATATCTCTGACACTAATAATATTGTTATCTTTAAAGACGTCGTTAAAGAAATTGAAGAAACTCAAGGAATAAGGGTAGCTCGCTTCTCCGAACAATCACTTCTTGTTCACGAGGTTGGCCATGCGATGGGTTTAGTTGAAAATGGAGTACCGGCCCGAAGTGATCATCATGATAAAGAGCATGGTTCTCATTGCACCAATCAAGATTGCGTTATGCACTGGCTTAATGAAGGCGCGACAGATATGTCCAACTATGTAAGAAGGTTAATACTAACGGGTGATGAAAATCTCTTTGGCCAGCATTGTTTAGAAGATGCTGCTCAAAAAATACAAAGCTATCAGTAAGAGGAATAACAATGGAAAATGGTTTTAATGAAGAGGACTATGCGACGTTTAAAGGAAGCGGGGGGGAACTCTTTTCTATTTGGATTGTTAATATTCTCTTAACCATTGTCACCTTTGGCATCTACTCAGCTTGGGCTAAGGTAAGAATTCGTAAGTATCTCCTTGTTATGACAGAATATAGAGATGAGCGTTTTGATTATCATGCTCGTCCATGGCCGATCCTAAAGGGGAGGATTGTCGTTCTTATTCTTTTTAGTGTTTATGCGGGATGTGCCGCCATTTCACCCTATACCGGAGTGATTGGTATTATTCTTATTGCACTAGCTTTTCCCTATCTCCTCTTAAAGTCTTTTCAGTTTAATGTTCACTATACAAGTTATCGAAATGTTCGCTTTCGCTTAGAGGTTGATTATAAGAAAGAGATAAAGGCGTACTTTTTAAGAGCTCTCCCTATCATAATCTCAGTTGGAGTGAGTCTCATTATAGCCCCTGTTGAGCGAATGAAGGGACAAGAGTTAGGAGTGAATGATTATATTGCTCTTGGATTATTTGCTGTGAACGCGCTTTATACCGCCCTCTATTTTGGCCCTTTCTTTCTTAATTGGCTCTATTCAAATCTCTACGGAAATCTTTATTATGGTAATATCAAGTTTAGCTTTGATTCTAGTATTAAAGAGGTGTGGAAGAAGATCGTATTACCCTATAGTGGATTGGTCGTGGGGATGCTCGCACTACTTTTCGGAGGCGCTTTCTTTGGTGCCTTTTTAAATAATTTCCTCATTACAGGAATTGGGATGGCGCTCTTTTACCTCTCTCTTATTGCCGCTTCACTCTATTTTCCATTTCTCGTTCAACATTATATTTGGAATAGGATTGCTTGTGGTGCAGGAAGAGCAAGCTTCTCTTTAACTTTTGGTCGTTATTTTAGAGTTAATTTTGTTAATTTTATTCTAATGGGTTTAACCCTTGGGCTCTACTTTCCCTTTGCAAAAGTAAGAGTATTAAAGCTTCTCTATCAGCATAGGGCCCTCTCTTTAACAAGTCTCGATGACGTTGTCCAAGTTGAGGTTTCCTCTCAGAGTGCAGTTGCTGATGAAGTGAGTGATGCATTTGATATTGATTTTGAGATAGGAATTTAATGATTAGAGGTCGTTTTTCAACGGGAAAGAGTAGTAACTTTGTTGAAGTGAGCATTGAAGTGAAAGGGCTTGTGATCTTCTTCTTTAGTGAAGATAAGAACTGGCAATGGGACCTTGAGGCCTGCTCTGTAGAAACTCCCTTCAGAGGGGCGCCTTTGATGATTAGGCATCAAAGTGGTGCGCTTCTCGAAGTTGCGAATTACGACCAGGATTTTCTTAAGAAAACTCTAAAGAGAAGTTCTCGACTCGTTCACGTGCTTGAAAATAAGAAATCCTATTTCCTAGGAGCATTCCTACTGAGTGGACTTATACTCTATGGAATTTTCGGTCATGGCCTACCTTTTCTCTCTCAAAGGATTTCTGAGGTTTTTCCGTTTGAATACGGCGTAAAAGTTGATGAGCACTTAATCTCAAGTCTTAAGGATCAGGGCTTCACTTCAAGTGAACTTAGTGAAGACTTTAAAAGCGAGGTGAGGGAATATCTTTTGGAAAAGAGTCCTTTAGAGTTTAAGAATGTTCAAATTGGTTTTCGAAAAATGAATCCTAAAATGGCCAATGCCTTTGCTCTTAGTACAAATTATTTATTCTTTACTGATGAAATCTTTAAGGAACTAGACAGCAAGGAAGAAGTCCTTGCTATCTATTATCATGAACTTGGTCATCTCAAGAAGAAACATCTGCTCTCAAAAATCATAAATGGTTTAAGCTTTGGGGTGCTCTCGATGCTTATTGTTGGTGACCTTACAGGGGGGACCGAGTCCCTTGCAACCATAGGTTTTTCATTAATCGGCCTTGGCTATGATCGGGATCTTGAGCGTGAAGCTGATGAAGTTGCCTTAAATTTACTCCAAAACGCAGGAATATCTCCTCGCTGCTTTAGTGATGCTCTTGGAAAAATAACAAAGCGAAGTGAAGACCTTGGCGCTCTTAAGTATCTTTCAACTCATCCCATGCCCAAAGAGAGGAGGGATTTATTTGAAGAGCACTCCTCAAAAGAAGAATGTCCCCAAAGCTCTTGGTCGTCTCGGCCTTTCTTAGCGAAAGACAAGACCAAGGGCTAAACCAAGAGTGTAATCATCCAGGGGCTCTAGTCCTCCCCATTCACTTCTGTTGTGCCCACCTTCAAAGAGGAAGTAAGAGTCTTGGGAATTGAGTTGAATACCTAATTGCGTAGAAAAGACTTTTGCCTTATTTCTTAAATTGACGTCAGTAAAAACGGCAGAGCTCAGAAGTCCCTTAGCATCGCTGGAGCGAAAATTGTAAGCGAGGTAAGGAAGAAACCAGTGATTGACGCGATAACCGACAACACCACCAATTTCGAAGGATTCGACATCAAGTTTCGTTGTGTAGGTTCTTGTCGTACCACTACCATTCGTTGCAGTGATGGTGTCGTTATCTGTCGTTGAATTACCATATCCAGCGAGTAAGCTGAGTTTAAGACCTTCTTTTTTCTCGCCTTGGTCCCGTCCAACAAGTTGAAATTTGACCCCAAAGAGGTCTGGGCTATCGGAGTATGACCTGTAGGTAAACTCCATAAAGTCTTTGAGACCAATACCAATATTTCCGTTGAGGACATTATCTTTAGTTGTCCCTTTTTCAGTTGAAATAGTGGCGCTCGAAGAGAAGATATTGTCTCTTTCAAGGCTTGCAAGCTCAAAACGAGTGGAGTTGGTGTAAGTCACTTGAGTTCTTATATCAAGAGTGTCACCAACGACCTCGGGAGTTGAGAAGTTTTGGGTTGGTACATGAAAGTCGAGAGTTGAGGAGCAGGAAGAAATAAAAAGGGATAAGAAGATAAGCCAATATTTCATTGTAAAGCCTTTTCGATTTATAATGGTTTTAAACGAGGTCTTTTGAAATTATACGTCATTAAAGGTTACATTCAATCAATGTATTTAGTCGAGTCCGAGTCAGGCCTTATGCTCTTTGATAGTGGGACAAGGGCTGATGTTTCGGTTGTTTTTGACTACATTGAAAATATTCTTAAGCGGCCAAGAGCCGATTTAAAACTCGTTCTTGTGAGTCACGCTCATCCTGATCACTCAGGTGGTGCTTCTTACTTTCAAAAGGCAGGAATACCTGTCGCAGGGAGTGAGAAGATGAATGAGTGGTATAAGGGGCTAAGTGGACTTGCGACTTACTTAGTCGATATTTTCTTGAGTTATCTTGTATGGTTTAGAAAGAGAGAGAAGGGAGACAAGCTAAGAAATCTCTTTTTTCCGAGGAAGGTGAATTTTGATTTCCTGCTAGAAGGTGAAGGAAGAGTTCCCTTATTTCCAGACTGGCGCTATTTAAAGACACCTGGGCATACCTTAACTGACTTAAGCTTCTATCATGAAAAGAGTGGAAAACTCTATGTTGCTGACAATCTCATTGGCGCTCGGAAGAAGTGTTTCGCTCCTTATCCTATCTTTTCTCCGCTTGATTATCGAAGGAGTTTGGAGACCTACCTAGAGCTATCACCAAAATCGCTCCTCCTTGCTCATTATAATGAAAGAGACTTTGCCGCCCATGAAGTTGAGAGCATTCTTGAAAGTTTTTCTGGAAAACAGAGGCGTCATCTCAATACTTTACCTAGTATTCTCTTAGGCTTTTTAAAGAGGTTCTTTCGCTAGCTCAAAACTGTTAAGTTTTTAGACACACTTTCTTTATTTCCGATTATTTAGGGTATTCCCCTCAATAACGCCCGTTTTTGATATCTTCACTATGAACAAAGATAGAACGGAGAATTCACATGAGTTTATTAAAGACCTCTGCAATTGGTTTATTGCTAATATCTAGTCCCCTAATGGCAGACAGCCTCACTCTTACGCTTGAAATAAGCGGGTCGGATTACTTCACAAAAGACAAGAAGGTGCTTAAAGGGAGCCAAAGTATTTTTGATGGCAAAGTTTCACTCGTTGGAAACTTAGCAGGAGAATCTCTTAACTTCTCTCAAGATATACCCTCACAAAAAGATAAAAATAAGACAGACTTGATTCTTAAGTCTAAGAATAGTGTTCAAATCGTAAGTAAGGAGCATTCCATTGATGGAGAGGCTCAAGCTGAAGTCGATACGAGTGTCTTTGGTAAATTAAAGGGATTGAAAATTAAGGAACGTGATTACCTCGCCGTTATGCAGCCTATTTTAGAGGAGTCTGGTTACAATCAACTTAAAGCTCTTGAGTTAACAACAGACGAATTAAACTTTTCCACCCGCATAACGAGTAGTGATTACTCTTGTATAGCCTTGAGCCGAAGTGAAGTTAAGTGTGATAGTAATGTTGTCATTGAAATTAGCATTTCAACTCAACCTCAACTGTCGGTTAGAAACTGCCACTTTTCCAGCTCGAGTGCGGCCCAATACTATACGCGAGCAATGGCCGGAAATACCTCAGTTATTTCTTATCTTTCTGAGCAGGATTTGAACCAAGATCCGTCATGCTCTGCATCTATTGCTCAGGCACTCGAAGATGGTCATTCTGTTGCCGATATTGTTAATGCCCTCTAATTCTTCGATCTAGTCTTTAAATTTAAATTATGCTTAAATGGGATCTATGAAAACGATCCCATTTTTTATTCTCTTTGCACTCTTTTTTACTTCCTCATTTGCAGCTGAGCGCAAGCCGCTGCCAAAGGATACGAAAACAAAAGTGGTAAAGGCCTTAGACCTCAATGACGATCTTCATATGGCCTTCTTTAATTACGATGGCAAAAAGATAGAATCACTGGCCCAAACACTTAAAGAACAGCTCAAAAAAGTTAAGAATGAAGAAATAAAGAAAGTCTTTGAAGAGGCGATGGCAACACT
>JBLWXV010000004.1:0-11901 GCA_048267245.1 Bacteriovoracaceae bacterium | reverse complement strand
CACCATAATCATAAACAATTCGTTCTTTCGAAAAGCATGCTTCCGCGCCCAGTCGAAAGCTTGTACCGGCAGTTTTAGGTATATGTAGAAAAAAAAATGGCATTGATTACATCTCTGTTATTTCGTAAGCGAACCACTAACCACACCGATGCGGGGTCATAATGATAAAAGTAAAACGAAAAACCGACCCCGACCCAGCTCCGTCATTCCCGAATGGGGTTATCGGGAATCAACCTTGACCTTACCCGCTGAGGCTCTATCGCCTAAACCAACATGGATTCCCGCTAAGGGCGCGCGGGAATGACAGAGAGGCAGTTCCTAGAAGGCCATCAACGTCTCTCTTCAGGCAAGGAGAAATCCAAGCCTAGTGCATGCTCAGGGTGAACATCGTCATTGCTGACAGCAACCGCCGTCGGTGGCTTCGGTGCCAAAGCAACGCAGGAAGCTCCTGGCCGTGTCAGTCGGCCCAGCCCCTTCTCTAGCGGATAGTATTCTAGTTCAAAGCCATGATCCTCGGCCCAGCGTTCGCAGATATCCTTCTCCTCTTGGCGAATGGTGTCGTCCATCCATACTTCCGCGGCTGGGGAGAGCTTATCGGCCAGTGCTGGCAATGCCGGATAACGGCTGAACAGGCATGTCGCCCCTGGTGGGCCATCCACCCACAGCAAATCAACCTGCTCTACGCCTTCCAGCAGCGAAACCGGATACCAGCGCGAGGGTTTCTCGGCATCGTCAGGATTCAAGTGCTCGTCTTCCCAAGCTTCCAAATCCCCAATGCGCAGATCAACCCAACCTTCCAGCCGCTCAGCCTGCAAAGTAGCTAGAGACTGCGCTCCGTAGTAATCGTTATGTTCAATAGAAATCAGCTTACCATCGCCGTTCTGTCGCAAGGCATCGGCGATCACTAACGTAGAAGCCCCACTACCAAATTCTACGACTACTTTTGGGCGAGTAGCCATAATGTGGGTATGTAAGCGTAACAAAACATCGGGTGAAGTAGCCCAGCCACGTAGCGGAGGCAGCTGGCCCTTGATTGTCAGCCGACGCTGCAGCCAAGAGAGGCTTTCCAGTTGGGCGTAGAGGCGGTTTTGAACCGTGATCAAGTCACGGGTGGTTTTGCCTGCGTTATCCTTTCCCGCCTGAAAAAGGGTCTTTTCCAACTGCTCAAGCTTTTGTTCCAGCATCATACTAGCCTTCTTATTTTCGGATTTCACTGAGCTATTTTCTTCAGGGGTTTGGTTGCTATCTTTCCCTTTACTGAGGAAAGAAGAAACAATTGCGAGACTGTATATACCAAGTAACTGATCATGTACCTTCTGAGAATCGAAAAACTGCTGAATTATCTTGATGTTAAAGTAACCGAGGCTCGCACGATAGTTTTTCGAGGCAAGGAGGTTATCCATATCTCGATACACCATTTCAGACTTATAATCTTTGTGCTGATTGCCTACGCCGCCAAAATTAGAATATACACCTTGCTGCCAAGTACTCGCGTTCACCAAACCACAATAGCTCTTGCTACCCACTGCAATGACCGGCACACCACAACTCATGGCCTCTAACGCGCAACGACCAGGCGCAAACACAAAGTCACTCGATTGATATGCGCTACGGAGTGCCTCTCCTTCGAGCCATCCCCGAAATTCGATAGCATTGCCGCCTCGCACCGCTTCAAGACGGGCTCGAAACGCTTCGCTTTGCGTACCATCGCCCACAACAACCCAGGTTAATTTTCCTGAGTACTGTTTCGCGGCATACTCAACGGCATCCACAAAGACATCCAAAATGAAGCCTTTGTCCTTATCGAGGCGCGATACCAAAGCAACACTTAGTTCTTTTTCAACGCTTTGGGTTTTCTCTAGAAGTGATTGAAAAAAATCTGTATCAGGGACATTGGGCACCACGTGAAATTTTTCTGAGCTCTTGGCATTCTCACCCAGCAAATAATCACGGACACCAGACGACACTGCTAAGACTGCTGACACTTTATCAATATAGAGTGAGAGATCGTCAGTGTATTTTCCATGAAATGTTAGCACTAAGGGCACGTCTAGCTGTTCAGCCAATGCTAAGCCAAATTTACGAGAAGCAAAGGGATGAGCATGCACAAGATCAATAGGATCAACAGCGTGAACTTTAAGAGCATTCTTGATCGTTAACTCAAGATCTGAATAGTCAGTTCGAATAACGCCAACGCCATAACCTGCCAGCGAGTCAGCAAATGGACCAGAGGGGCAAACAATAGTGGCCTTGTGGCCGTTATCAATCAAGAAGCGAGCAGTTGCGAGAACATTCTCGTGCAGCCCTCCATGTGAAGCTTTAAAAAAAACCGGTATTACAACATGCACGACCCAACCTCTTTGTTTGACTAAATAGTTTACAGCTGCAGGGATTCAATGTTCTCGTAGCATCTTAGGTGATTAACTTTTACCCAAGCATTCCAGTCAGCCACCTCGCTCCACCCGCTAAGAAACACGAAGCCCAATCCAGCAGCACTCGCGGCTTGGTAATCGTACTTACTGTCCCCAGGACAATTAGCCAACGGGCATCAGGCACTCTTCAAGCGCCCACAAGCACCAGATTTGCCGCGGATAGATTGAGCCCGAACCTATACATCCAGTTCAGGCAATACCAAGACCGGCATCCAACAGCGCGGATGCGATAGCAAGAGAAGGCCAGATATTTGGCGCTGAGGTGACAATAAAGACGCTTGGCAAATAGTTCTGTCAAAGACGTACCTCAAAAAATCAAGCCAAACTACACATCACTGCATGGTCCGCCAGTAATGAGATAAACGACACCTTTTACTGCACTTTCCACGCCTAGCAAAAATCGGGAGCAATTGATATACGATGTTTAAGAAGTCTTATCAGCATAGGGTCATCCGCGCGAAAGGTCATCGGGACACCACATTAACCCCTACTTGTAAAGCACTATAAGCAAGTCGTAAAGAGGCTCTTCATGCGTTTTCGCTGCTAGCAGATTTGGCTGCGGCGAAATTAAAAAAATTCGATATGCCAAACAGAACCTAGACCTCGTAAATATAATCAAGAAAATCAGACAACCAAATAATGCCAAAATCATCATTCATATGACTACTATCCCTATCAGGATGGGATTCGTTGTCCCTATGATCACCAACAGAAAGCCTCTTACTTCCTTTAGAAAAGGATGGGGCCGTATATCTACCATTAACAATCGTTCGTGACGGTTGAGGTAATAAATGAGAGTCAAATTTCGAGTAAACAAATTTATTTAGCAGCTCAATGCCATAAAAATATTCCTTAGGCTCCATAGCTTCCACCTCTCTTTTTCTAGCAGGAAGTGGATTGTGGCCAACAAGTATTTTTTTATCACTTATTCCTTTTATTTTTTTAATTAATTCAAATGACAAAGATCCGACCACATGATCACTAGCTGCCTGCTTAAGGACAGCCGAAGAATAGCCTCTACTAGAATCGACAAAAAGAGGCTTTGCTCCAGCACCATATATCAAAATATAATCATACTCTTTAGGAGCAATAGCTGAGCGGCCACCCGAGGTAAACTCTAAAGAACTTTTAAGCCTATCTGTTTTGGGAACCAGCCTATCGTCACTAACATCTAGCTCTTTTAGCCCTTCACCTCTATCAGCAAAGAAAGCTATCGAGAACAATTTATGTCGCTCAGGCATAGACTCCCATGCCCTTTTCAAAGCACCCACATGACTATTACCAACAATACACAACTTCATGTCAAATTCACCTAAATGCATTAAGAAGTTCTTCTTCACAAACTGCATCAGACTCTGTATATCTAAACTCACTTCTTGACTTTAGACTTTTATCATCAAGCCGCCCATACTTAGACTCCAGACAAGAGAAGAAGTGGTCCATAACAAAATTGACACCTACTTGATTCACAGTTCTTTGGTTTGGGTTAAAAAAAACACCTTTAAAGACT
This sequence comes from Bacteriovoracaceae bacterium, assembly GCA_048267245.1. Classification (GTDB taxonomy): domain Bacteria; phylum Bdellovibrionota; class Bacteriovoracia; order Bacteriovoracales; family Bacteriovoracaceae; genus JBLWXV01. The sequence goes on along the minus strand of JBLWXV010000004.1, from coordinate 7,959 downwards.
GGACTATTGATGATTTCATAAGAGGGAAAATAATCGACCATCCTATTTTTTCTTGCAACCTGACCTGCCACAGCACGAAGAATAGACTTTGACTCCATCGTAGCTACAAGAACGCTATTACCTGAATTGGTTGCAGTGAGAGGCACAGGGGATACTGTAAGTATAAACTTTAACTTTGGGTTCTCCCCACGCATTAACTGCATAGCTAAATTTAGTTCTTTTATGATTTCTGAAAACTGCTGATTCTTAAATATATGCTCCCCCTCTAAATATTCACCAGCCACTGTACCAGGACACATAGGGTATTCGTAGCCATCTTTCGCGTGAATCCAGCTTTCTGTCAACCCTAAGGTAAAGACGAAGAAATCAGACTTCCTTATAGACTGTAAAAAAGCTGATAGAGTTTCCTTTTGGGATAACCTAAGTTCGTCAATACTTGAAAATCCATTTGGCTCCACTACTGGCCGAAAAGGATCGAAATACCTACCTTTATCCTCCCACACTTCGTCAGGAACAGTTTTCTCACCCAAAGCCCACTCAACCCACTGCCTCAGCAATGAAGTAGTATAAATATTTCCTGTACGAGCTGAAAAAATATTATAATTAAATATTCTAGAATTCTCTAAAGAAAGACTTTGAGGAGGAGATTCAGTCACAAGCCAACTAAAACCTCTAGAGTTCAATGCTCGCCCTATATGCTGCGCAAAACATGAACCAAAGGTTGACACCTTACTACTAGTTAATATTTTAAACTTTGGATCCCATAAATCAGATATATCGAACATTGACTTACTAGCTACAGCTGTTTTCCAATAGGCCTTTTGTGGCAATTCCACATATGGATTCATGCTTACCTCCATGCAGCTCATGCTGTTCCTGATACACTAAAACTCAGGTCTTCGAAAAGAAACTTAAGAGCTTTCTCTCAATCTCTCAATATCAGATAAATACTTCTCAGCCAGCTTCTTTCTTAGCACACCATCTATAAATCTAGGCTTCCCATATTCACTGGGTGGGAATTTATCTTTAAGAAAGTTTCTGAAAACACCTATTTCACTTTTTTCTAAATGTTGATTCAAGATACTGGCGAGCTTAACAGCGCGGAATGAATATGAAGAGTTAGACCTTATTTCAGGATCCATTTTGAAATCATCATAGAGCTTGGAAGCTCCATCAAAACCGATAAGTGTTCGTTTTACAAACGAGAATTGATCGCGACAAAATTCCTCATACTCTTGCCACTCAACAAGGCAATGATATCTTCTACAAGTTTGGGTAACACCACTCACAAGCGGGATCCAGGATACTTCTTCAAAGTCTACCTTTGAGATAAAGTCATCAAATGAAAATGATTGCCCCTCTTTTATTTTTTGAGCGTAAGTTGAGTCTAAAAAATCGGCATAGTCTCTTACAAGAAATACCATCTTAACATTATAATCATCTGCCAAAGCATCGAGTAAAAATTCTACAACATCTTTGGCCCTTGGATATAACTTACCTTGGTTTGCCTTTACGCTAGAATTCCCGAAGAGGTTTTCATTCGAAATTATTAAAGTATCATGACACCCAAGCCAATTCTCAACCTTATCCTTGAGTTCTTTTTTATAGAAATCTTTTTGATAGGGTTCTGACAACCTCCTTATTCCTGCAGCATTATAAATTATAGGGCTAGTCAGCTCATCCCAAACTTCTCCACCAACTCTACAAGCAATACGATTAGAAGCCAAAAAATCTTCATTTTCACGAAGAACATTTTGAATAAAGGTGCTTCCAGTCTTGTGAACACCTGCATGAAATATAATATTTTTCATAAACCTTACCTTAGTTCAGATCTAGCTTCCATTCTATAAATTTTCCAGAATCAGAGATGGCTTCAAAAACCCATGCAGCCTCTATTTTTCCATACTCCGTTGACAAGCCGAACTGACATTTAGAAAGATCTGCTGCAGAAGAGCATGACACAATAATAGATGACCCGCTCTCTAAATCACTTAACTTATAACCAGCAGAGCACGCCTCAGCAGAAAGAGAGCCATTAAACTTTAAACGCGAGGAATATCTCCCCTGCTTCCTGTGTGCGACATCCCGAATAAGCAAACATTGTTCAGGACTATATCCTATATGGCGAATATAAGTACCGCCACTCTTATCACAAAAAGTTAGCGAGAGAGAAACCTCACCTTCAAGAACAGTAACACCAGTCTTATGGGTTCCTGATTCAGGAAGTTTTATATCCGTCGGATGCAGTGTTTCCGGGTATGAGTCCATTACACCATGCGAAATGGCTGAAACCACCCTATCACGCTCTTCCAATTTTCCGTAAATGTACTTCCCTGGATCAGCGAGGAATTGTGTACCTTTATACCAAAAAACAATCTGCCCCACATCAGCGTGCTTGTGGACATAGCTATGGCCGCCAAACGTCGTAGCAAAGTAATCGGGCCTTTCTTTATTATTTCTAACAATAAAAAGACCATCATCAGAGATATCTTTGACAAAATGCTCATCATTATCTTTTTTTATTGCTATATGCGACTTAATCGTTTCGGACCACTTCGACCGTGATGATGTATCACCAAATGTAACCAAACGATCGTCAGGCATTGCTAACCATTTTTTGATACTGTTAGCTTTATTTAACACGCTTGACGGGAGTGACTGGGAGAACAGTTCGTCAAGCTTCAGCCTTTCGATCAAGTTTAAAACAAAAAAGTGATACTCAGGAGAGTTCTCAGTATGCAGCCCGTTTTTTGTAAACTGAGCCCCCATAATCTTATCGAACTTCTCACTTGCGTACTCCAGCGCATGATTATCTTGGAGACATAAGGCAAGTACTACTAGGCCATGCAGCTGAAAAATACCGTGATTTCCTTTATGTAGATTTTTTTCTTTAGTTAGAAACTCCAAGTGTGCCTTAGCAAGCTCATCCAAGCAAGAGACCAAACTATCAAGCTCATCAGAATCAAAGCAGCTCTTTTCCTCTTTAATCACAGAATAATAGAACGCTATTCTTGCAGCCCTAATCCCCACTGACATGTCATACCACGAATAATCAGAGCAGCACTTATCTTTAAAGTGAAACCTATGCCAATCTTTAACTATAGAAAGAGTCTTTTTTAAAGCACTGCAACTTCCAGTTTCAAAGTATTCTCGAAGCCATTTATCCCCCATCCTCCAGCAATGAAGTTGAAAACACCAGTTCGAGTCGTTATGAGGATTTTGAGCCCAATCAAATGGAACTGTCACATTAAAAATCGGCGTTCCTTTGCGCAAACATGCTTCATCATCAGCCAATGAAACTAACAGCTTTTTGTCAATTCCAGAAAGCAAGTCGTAATTGTAAAAATCAAGGTTTTTCACTATTAAAAATCCATAAGCTTGGTATCAAACTCATCAGCCTCAACTCTTACTTGAGGGTTCGAGACAAAGTAATCATCTGACTCCCCCCAAGTATGACCTCCTCCAGAAGCTCTGAACTGGATAAAATTGAACGGGTCAGCTGCATAAATTTTGTATTTTTTCTCAATGACATTCTTGAGGAAAGAGCTATCTTCACCAGTATTTCGGCTTTCAAATCCTATTTCATCAAATACCGACTTTTTGATAACAAACGTTGGCCCTGCTACAAAGTTAAACTCCATGTGCCTCTGGCCAGGGAACCTGCGAATCAGCTTGTTGCTCCCAGAGAGGTACATGAAGACCTCACGCTTCCCTACCATGGCATAATCACCAAATGAGAAAGGAATCAGCATGTCAGACAGATAATGCTCAAAATAGAAGTCATCATCATCCATTTTGGCAATGTAATCGCCTTTTGCCAACGTGGCTGCGGCGTTAAACCTTTGGCCAAGAGTCTTGTCGGAGTCGTCTTGGACTAGCTCTATCCTCTTGGCATTTTTTACTTTGCTATGGAGTAATGACTTTAGGTCCTCAACGTCCGTTGGTGAGAAGTCCTGCACCCAAAGAATCAGTTCTAGATTTTTATGGTTTTGACGGGCCACATTTTCAACCAGGCGTTCACTCATGTGGGGCCTTCTGGTACAGGTCACGATACTAACAAGAGGGTCCGACAGATTTTCTTCATAGCCGAGAGACTTTCTTATTTTCTGGTACCGATGCGCGTAAGTATGTTTTTTCATCACCTCACGGTAGCCAAGGTGTGATGTCTTATCCCAATAGTGATCATCAGTCAGCAGCTTCTCAATAATCTCGTTAGCTTCTTGGGCATCGTTTGCCATATGAACGATACCTGAGAACTGCTCCTCAATCGCACGGGAGGGAGTAGACACAACAGGCGTACCACATGCCAACAGCTCATAGACACGTCGAGACATCATCGTAGGTGAGTCGACAATGGTGTTTACATTCAAGAACACCTTAAACTGCTTGTAGAGCTTCACTACCTCATCAAAGGGGACCGAGTCTCTGATGTAAGGCTGAAACTCTTCCGGGAATTTATATCTTTCGTTGTCCAGCTTGGAGAAACGGTCGTAAATAGCACCTTTGAACTCAATGATTGCAGGCAGAAGCGCATGCATTTGTCGCTTCCGTTCATCGTGCCCTACACTGTAATAAGAGCCTGCGAAGCATACAGACTCAGGCTCAGAACGAAACCTTCCAGAAGGGTTACAAATATTCTGCTGTGCCGCAAAAGGCACTGCATAAACCTCAGCCTCTGGAACATCCTTCTTGTACTCTGGAACCTTGTTTGAGTCAGTGGTAAATATCACATCAGCATACTTGGCAATAGGCAAGAACTTCTCATAGTGCATCGGATCTTCTTTATTCCAGAAAAGAAGTGGCATTTTCTCTTTTACCTTCGGAAGAAAATCCAGCAATGCTTTCGCATTTTTATGCTTCAACCCTGGAGAAGTAAAGGCATACTGCCAAGCCCCCTTGTTACCTTTCCAACAGCTTTCTATAAAGCAGAAATCTGCTCGAGAAGATTTCACCTGCTCATCATACTGGTTTCGACTGACCAAGTATTGCTTAAACTCGTACTTCCAGCACTCCTCAGATATTTCATCCAGAATAGAGATAGCCGAGAGGCTTTTAACTGAGTTTTTGATTCCAACTGAACGCTTGGTGACGCTCGCTCTTATACTGGTTGCATCACGTATTACCTCTTCGATTAACCGAGCATAGCGGTTACTCACATGTTTCCAAGTTCGCTGGCTCTCTATCCAACTACGGGCGGCCTCGCCCAAACGCATTCGCTCCTCGGGGCTGTCGATCAGCGCCTTTATGGCCTCACTTAGGGCCTCGGCGCTGTCCTTGGTGAATAGGCGAGCGCGCTCACTGTTCGGCCCGGCCATGGTAGTGTGCGGAGAGACATCCGAGAGCACCAGGGCCTTGCCCATGGCCATGGCTTCCAGAGGCTTGAGAGCAGAGACCATTTCGGTGACCGCTGACGAGAGCCGCGGTATGGGCAGGATATCCATGCAGGAGAGATAGCGTGGCACCTGCTCGAAGGGCACGCGGCCGGTAAAGCGGCACTCCCCTTCAATACCCAGTTCTTTTGCCTTGGCCTTGACGGTGTTGATCACTTTTCCATCGCCTACCAGAACGAAGGTAAAGGCCTGGCCGTTCTTCTTCAGGGTGGCCATGGCCTCCATCAGCAGCTCCAGGCCCTCGTATGCTACGGCGCTACCCGCATAGCCGATCACGGGCACGCCAGGCTTCAGCTTGAGTTCCGTGGCAATAGCGGTATCCGCGGCCATGGGCTGGAAGCGCTCTGCGTTAACCGCGTTGGGTACTACCTCGATGCGCCCCTGAGGTACGCCCCAACTGGCCAGCTCGTCAGCAAGTTCTTCAGTAAGGGTAATTACCAGATCCGCTTCGAGAGCCGCCTGCTGCTCCAGCTCGCGCATCAACTGATAGCGTTCGGAGCCGGCCCACTCCGGCTGAATAGAAGCCTGGGTAACTTCCCAGAGACCACGCACTTCATACACGAATGGCAAACCCAGACGACGCGCGGCTATTAGTGCCGGTAGTGCCGTAATATGATTCGAGGCCGCAGCAATGACTTCAGCTCCAAACTTTCGAGCCTGACTTTCAAAATGATCCGCCGTATTTCTCAAGTACTCATCTAACGCAGTGTCTGCTAATCGAGTCCCGTCAGCCGCTATATAGGTGATCCCCTCTAGTTCCGCATTACCATTTTTCTGATCGAGATCAGACACTCCCGCATCCCATGGGAATCCTAACCGCGTAACAACCCGAACCTTGAAGCCTGATTGCTGCAAACCAACTGCAACACCATGTGAACGTGTAGAGTAACCATTGGTTGTGTGTGGGACTGATTGGTGCAAACAATACAATACATGTTTAGGTTGAGTAGAGGTGGCAATAACAGGGCGGCGTAAAGGCACATGACAGCCACCCTGTAAGCGAGAAAACCCTTGCAACTTTTTCAGCAAGTTAAGCTGACTTTTACCACGAAGCTTCCCACTTTCCTGAAGCCCCTCCATCACCTGCAGTGGCTCTTTCAGCCTTCCCTCACTGTTATACCACTGACTAGCTGTGGTATAGCTTACTTGACTGCCACCCTTCAGATTGCTTTCTTCAGATGAAACATTGCTGACTGGCTTCACTGAAAGCTCGTTGACGAAAACCTTTTCCCCTTGTTTCGTTTTAAAGCAACACAGCCCCACCTGGATCTGAAAAACCCCTTCAGGCACAGTTAGAAAGTGCAGATTTTTAAGCGCTGCACCAGTATCCGGAAGGTATTTGAAATTGGCATGGAAGTAGCTAGACGTTGATACACCTTCAAAGAGTTTATCGGCCACCTCTCCCTTACTATCCAAGCCCTTAATCAACAGAACGGCTTTTCGCCAATCTTTTTCCTTGATATTAAGAAATTTCGTTGCAACGCGTATCGCCAGCCTCTGGCCTGGTTGTACCGGTATGTGATACCAAATAGGTGCATTACTTTTCGGCAGTTCAACAGGAGTTGTGTGCTTGAGCTCACCATACCCAGGCTGATTTACCGATGCAGAGGCGGTCTTACTTCCTGCTACCGGCTTGTTTTGCGACTCAACCGCCATCTTATCAGCCGAAGTGCTTCCTTCTCCCTTCAATACCCTCACCATCGGCTCGGTATGCGCCGAGAACAGCAGTTCGGTATAGGGCTTTGGCACTGGCAGCTTCAGTGCCCCCTGAAGGGCGGTGGCTAGGCTTGAAGAGCTGCCAGTCTCGAAGCTCACCACGCCTTCGTACTTGTCGGCATACTCCACCAGGGGTGCTACATTTGATACCACCAGCCGCTTACCGTAGGACAGGGCCTCGGCGACCTCCATGGGCGGCACAAGCTGACACACCTCCTGGGGCTTGCGGTGAATCACCACTGCATCCATTAATGCATAGTAATCAGCTATCTCTTCATGAGGTACGCGCCCCACCTGAATCAGCCATGGCTTGTCAGATTTAGCCGAGTTGTCAGTTGAAGCTCCGCTCTCGCTTTTATTCGTCAGCGGCTGGTCATCCCCGACTAACAGTAGTTTCAGCTTTTCACTCTTTTCAACCAATTGGGAACAGCTTTCCAATAGAACATCTAACCCTGCATGGGCATTAAAACTGCCTACATAGCCAATTACTTTTTCATCTTCAGCAATACCCAGCTGTTTCTTAAGCGCTGGGTTTGCTGACTTAATATTCGGTAGTCGACTTATCCCATTTGAAACTAGCGTTATATCGTCAGCGTTGACACCTCGCTTAACCAACTCTTCTTTCATTGGCTGGTTAAGCGTAAAGACTTTTTGAGCTTGCATAGCTACGAACGTACTACGCTCAGCTTTTGCGTCACCAGATAACTCTCTAAACTCTCTCGCCTCACTATAAAATGGTAACCCTAGCCGTTTTGCAGCGATCCACGCAGCCAACCCTACACCTGCCGCTTCCGCCAGAACGGCCGCGGGGCGATACACACGTAATAGCTTGATCAGCTTCTCTACGGTAGCC
>JBLWXV010000003.1:0-14310 GCA_048267245.1 Bacteriovoracaceae bacterium | reverse complement strand
GGATTTTCAGCCTCGGCGACCACTTCGCGCATGATCTGGATGCTTTCTGCTTCCAGTCGCTGTAAATGGGTGAGTGATGTCATCATCTATCCCAATGTTATATGAAAAATTTGTTCTCAAGTGGCCAGCCCCCCCCCCGAAAAACCAGGGTGCTCAAAAGTAGAATTTTCCGTAAGCTAAACGCAGGAAGATTCTGCATGAAAAAATCACGTTTTTCTGACAACCAAATACTGTCACTTCTCAAACAAGCCGAAGGCGGCGCACCTGTGCCGGAGCTATTGTCGTGAGCATGGCATGAGTAGTGCGACTTCCTACAAATGGCGAGCTAAATTCGGCGGCATGGATGCGTCAATGATGGCCTGAGGTCTACTTTTGAAGCCCTCTAAAAATGGGGGGATTACCGGGCATTCAAGCATAAATAATGGGTTCGTCAATTGCGTTAATAGTGTGATGGCTAAAGCCCCAAAGCAACGCCCTTGACGCCCAACCAGCTTAGGATTTGCGAGCCTGAAAAGCGCATTCGTGACATTAAGATGGAAAAAGACATTTAAAAAAAACTACCGCTCTCTTGATGTCAGACTCCCTGCACACTTCTCGCAAAATGAGGAACTCAAGACAAGCTACCCTGTAAAAACACTCTGTGACGTGTCTGCGTGCATCGCAGCAGCTTTATATACTGGCGATAACGTTTCAAAAGGCCTGTGTGTGCAACAAAGCAACGAAAATAGCCAAGGTCAGTTGAACTATTTCGCGAGAGTGAAGGATCGGCTGGCGCGCGCAGCATTGCGGAGATAGCGACAAGTCATAATGTTCCGTTAAGCTAAGCCGCTATCACGCTGGCCGACGAATGGAAAAGATTAGTTTAGTTAGCAGCCAAGTTCCTTGGTACCTTCACAAAAAAAGGTGATAAGCCTGTTGAGATACCGAATAGGGCTAGCGGGAATCCATACTCCAATAAAGCACAATCCCTCACGGGTCATCAACCTCTCTCTTCTGGCAGGGAGAAGTCCAGGCCTAGAGTATGCTCTGGATAGACACCGTCATTGCTGGCAGCAGACGCAGTCGGTGACCTCGGTGCCAACGCAACGTCGTAGGAAACGCCAGGCCGTGTCAGTCGACCCAACCCTTTCTCTAGTGGATAGTATTCCAGTTCAAAGCCATGATCCTTGGCCCAGCGCTCGCAGATATCCTTCTCTTCCTGGCGAATGGTGTCGTCCATCCATACTTCAGCAGCTGGGGAGAGCCTGTCGGCCAACGCAGGTAACGCCGGATAGCGGCTGAACAGACAAGTCGCTCCAGGCGGACCATCTACCCACAGCAGGTCGACACCCTCAACGTCTTCCAGCAGCGAGAGCGGGTACCAGTGCGAGGGTTTCTCAGCATCCTCGGAGTTCAGATGCTCGCCTTCCCAGGCTTCAAGATCCCCGATCCGCAGATCAACCCAGCCTTCCAGGGATTCCGCATGAAGAGTACCAAGGGTCTGTGCACCATAATAGTCGCTATGCTCAATAGAGATAAGTTTGCCGACGCCGTTCTGGCGCAGAGCATCAGCGATCACCAGCGTGGAGGCACCACTACCGAACTCGACAATGACTCGAGGACGAGTCGCCATAATATGCGCATGCAGACGCAGTAGCACATCAGGAGAGGTTGCCCAGCCACGCAGCGGGGGAAGCTGGCCCTTGATGGCCAAGCGTCGCTGCAGCCAAGAGAGGCTTTCTAGCTGACTGTAGAGGCGGTTCTGAACAATGAGCAAATCGCGGGTGAACTTGCCTGCGTTGTCTTTACCCGCTTCTAACAACTTTTTTTCAAGCTGCTCGATATTATTTTCTGGTTTCATATCAGTGTTCTTATTGTTTAGTTTTACTAAATTGCTTTCTACATCACAGACCTCGGAGACGTTAAATCCTCTCTCCAGCGAATGAGACACGATGGCGAGGCGATAAATACCCAACAGCTGCTCATGTACTTTCTGAGAATCAAAAAACTGCTGAATTATCTTAATACCGAAGGCACTGAGACCCGCACGATAGCTTTTCGAGGCAAGGAGACTATCCATGTCTCGCTGCACCATTTCAGACTTATAATCCTCATGCTGATTTCCTACGCCGCCAAAATTAGAATATACGCATTGCTGCCAAGTATTCGCGTTCACCAAACCACAGTAGCTCTTGCTACCCACTGCAATGGCCGGCACACCACAGCTCATGGCCTCTAAGGCACAACGACCAGGGGCAAATACAAAGTCACTCGATTGATATGCGCTACGGAGTGCCTCTCCTTCGAGCCACCCCCGAAATTCGATAGCATTGCCGCCTCGCACCGCTTCGAGGCGGGCCCGAAATGCTTCGGTTTGCGTACCATCGCCCACAACAACCCAAGTTAACTTTCCTGAATAATGTTTCGCGGCATACTTAACGGCATCCGCAAAGACATCCAAAATGAAGTCTTTGTCCTTATCGAGACGCGACACCAAAGCAACACTTAGTTTTTCTTCAACGCTTTGAGGCTTCTCTGGTAGCGGTTGAAAAAAGCCTGTATCAGGGACATTAGGCACCACATGAAATTTTTCTGGGCTCTTGGCCTTCTCGCACAGCAAATAATCACGGACACCAGATGACACTGTTAAAACTGCTGAAATCTTGTCAACATGTTGAGAAATATCGTCCGTATATTTCCCATGAAATGTCAGAATGAAGGGTACGTCCAGCTGTTCCGCCAATATTAAACCAAACTTACGAGAAGCAAAGGGATGAGCATGCACTAGATCAACCGGATCAGCGGCGTGAAGCTTCAAAGCCTCACTGATTGTGGCATCAATATCTGTGTAATCCGTTCGAATAACGCCAACGCCATAACCTGCCAGCGAGTCAGCAAATGGACCAGCGGGGCAAACAATAGTGGCCTTGTGACCGTTATCAATCAAAAAGCGAGCAGTTGCGAGAACGTTCTCGTGCAGCCCTCCGTGTGAAGCTTTAAAAAAAACCGGTATTACAACATGCACGATCCAACCCCTTTGCTCTGACTACATAGTTTACAGCTGCAATGATTCAATGTTCTCGTAGTAACTTAGGCGATTATCCTTTACCCAAGTTTCCCAGTCAGTCACCTCGCTCCAGCCACTCAGAAACAAGAAGTCCAGCCCGGCAGCGCTGGCTGCTTGGTAGTCGTACTTGCTGTCTCCTAGGAACAGTGCCAGCTGTTGGATATTGCCAGAGGTCAGCTCACGGGCCAGGATTTCATCCTTGGTGTCGGGGCTGCCGAAGATGCCGCCATCGAACCACTCGGCGATGCTACGCTGGGCGAATACACCACGCAGCTCGGCCTGGTCACCGCCGGAGACGATCAGCCAGCGAGTGTTCGGGGTCTGCTCGCGCAGTGCTTCCAAGCCAGGGGCCATCTCACAACTTAAGAGTCCCTCACGAACATAACCGGCATAAGCCTGCAGAAGTGCCTCCAAGTTGGGGCCCCGTTGCTCGGCGTAGTTAGGTGCGATCTGTTCCAGGAAATGAGCAAACTTCTTGTAACGCGACACTCCGCCGTTGGCGACGTGATAGTCGACCATAGCCTGGGCGGCAGCCACTCCGTAGGGCAAGGTGGCCTGGTAGAAGGCCTCGGTCTTGACCTTGTTGGAATCGAGGACGACACCGTCGCAGTCGAAGACCAGAGTGGTGTAGTCGGTGACTGGATGCCTCATGCCGGTACCCGGCCGGCCTGGCGCAGCGCAGCCTCCACCCTGGCCACGTCCTCCGGCACATCTACTGCCAAACTACCGGGCTTGGTTTCTACCATGCGTATGGTCTTACCTAGCTCGAGAAAGCGTAAGATCTCGATATCCTCGGCATGCTCTAGCTCGCTCTTGCGGCCAAAGCCACGGAAAGCGGCCAACTCCTCCCGAGTAAAGGCGTAGATGCAGACCTGCTTCTTGTAGCGGCTAGGGGCGCACTTCGCATCTTTGAAGCCCGGCAGAGCCACCCGCGACATGTAGACCAGCTCGTCGCGTTCGTTGGTAATTACCTTGGGGATGTTGACGCTGTCGGGGTCTTCGTTATCACCCACCCAACTGACGCCGTTGATGATGGCGTCCATGTGGGCCAGCTTGGCGTCGCGCACCTCGAGGATATCGGCCGGGTCGGCCAGCGGCTCATCGCCCTGAACGTTGATATACAGATCAGCCTCGACCTGCTCGGCGGCCTGAGCTAGGCGGTCGGTGCCGGTCAGGGCGTCGTCGCTGGTCATCACCGCCTGGAATCCAGCGACCTCAACGACCTCAGCGATACGCCGGTCTTCGGTGGCAACGTAAACGTTCTCGGCGCCGACGGCGCGGGCCGAGAGCTCGGCAACCCACAGGATCATCGGCTTACCCAGCAGGGATACCAGCGGTTTGCCCGGATAACGGCTGGAGCCATAGCGGGCAGGAATCATGACCACACTACGCATAGCGGCCTCTTGTTCGTGAAGTTGAAAAGGAAACGTTTAATGACAACGAATGTGCGAGCGCTTCAGAGCGCGTAGACCGATTCGCTGTGCAGTCCGTAGCGAGTGGGGGTAATCGCCGTAATCGGCGGCACCCCGTCGGCCTCCTGGTACTGCTCCAGCAGCTGGTGCATCTCACTGCTGCGCGGATCATCAGCGCCGTAACCGTCGAAACCGGCCATCAGGATGCGAGAGGCCTGGCCGCTGGTGGCTACCGCCAAGGCATAACCCACCACTAGAGAGGTGGGCAGGGTGCAGTGCTCCGCTTCGAAGGCGAAGCTATCGGCCTGGACGTTGAGGCCGAAGTCCAGTACCTGCTTCCCGCCCAGCGAGTCACGCACATCTGCCGGCAGCATGGAGTACGGCGTAATCAGCGGCTGGGGCAACCGGGTATGAGCTTCACAGTCCGCCAGCAGGCGCACGGGGTGACAGGCCACCCGCAGGTCGATCAGCTCGGCATCGATGGCGCTCTGGGTGTTAAGGGCCAGTACCAGCGGCTTCTGGTCGCGGATATAGCGCTCCAGCGCGTCGCGGTGGCGAGCCACGCCGGGACCGGTGCCCAGTAGCAGCACGTCGCGCCCAGCAAAGCGCTCCTTGGGCGACCACTGGCCGGTAGGCTCACCGCGGTAGAAGTGGCGGGCCGCATCCAGAGTGTTGAGGCTGAACTTCTTGCCGCCTTCCACCCGCAGGTGCTCAATCACCGCCAGCACGTCTTCCTCGCTGTAGCGGGAGTCGCTGAGCATCTCCTGGATGTAGGTGGGGTGAATGCCGTACTTGCCCGACAGGTAGTAGTAGGGGTTGGTGCCCCAACCGTAGTGTGCCTGCATGGGCTTGAAGTGCTCACGCAGCAGCACCATAAGCGGCACCATGTTGGTCGGCTTGCCGCGACGTTCGGCGATCTCAATGGCCAGCTCCTCGGTACGGGCGTTGCCCGGCCCGCGTCCCATGCCGGTCACGGTGGAATCCACCCAGGTCACACCCTCGTCCAGTGCTCGAAGGGTGTTGGAAAGCGCCAGGCCCAGGTTGTCATGGGTATGGATACCCATAGGCCCCTTCCACTCGCTGCGGAACCACTGGATGATCTGAGCCGCCTGGTCAGGGCTCATGCTGCCCATGCTGTCGGCGAAGTAGAGCGCATCCATCGGGTAGGCCTTGGCCTGGCGGGCGAGCGCCTTCACCTCTTCCTTGGTGCGATCCGCCACCTGCATCAGGTTGAAGCCGACCTTATAGCCACGCTCCTTCAGCCAGGTGACCGCAGGCAGCGCCTTCTCGAACTCATGCACGTGGCAGGCAATACGCACCAGATCCACCGGGGAAGCCGCCGCCACGTTGGGAAACAGCCGCTCCAGCGCCTCCTGCTGGGGCAACTCGCCCACCAGCTCGTTGCCGTTGACCATTATACCCACGGTCAAACCAGCCGGAATGGTCAGGCTGCGGATAAACTCATCGGTGGTAAAGGCACAGGGGCCCTGAAAGCCCTGATTCTTAAGCGTACGAAAGCCCAGCTCCACCACATCAACCCCGGCGGCCTGCATGGCTTCGAGGTATTGGTGAATCAATTCGGGGGAGAAATCCCACGCATTGTAGTAGCCACCATCGCGGAACGTGCAGTCGAGAAAAAACATATAATTTAAAACCTCTTAAAAGCCTTACCAAGCCTATCCATGAAAACATCCGCGCTAACTCTCGAAGCGCTCTTCACTAAATAAGCACGCTGCCAAACACTTAAACTTTTCTCCTCGGAAAACCGCAAAATACAACTAATCAAGTCCAAAGTCATAGAAAACTCCTTGATATGAACATAAGACATTTCACCAAGCTCTTCCGCCCTATTCTTTAAGATGACCTGCCTTACTAAACTGACATAAAAACCATCACTCTCAACTTTACGACTCAAAGCCATTTTAAACATAATAACCCTTGAGAAGTTATAGTCATATTTCCAAACATCATTCAAGTCAATGTTCTGAAAAAGCTTATCAAGCAGTTCATTAGAAAAATCAAAATCTGAGAAGGATATTAAATAATGCAAATATGAAGTATATATTGAAATCATTCTTGACTGAGGATCTACACGAACAGTTCTCAGCTTTTTTTCTTCATCAGAAAGAATAGAGCATACACTTTCAGCTTTTCTAAAAAATTGACATATATCCTTGCTTTCAACCGAAAATATCTGTAGATATTTATAACAGTATATTGTAAATGAGGTAACCCATACTGTTGGGGAACGACAAACATCACTAGAGAGGTTGTTGTGTGCGATAAACATCACTGTCTCTGGATCAGTATGGCGCCCCTTAGCAAAGGAAAAGCTTTTATGAAAAACATTGAAAGAGTCAAAAAACGTCACCTTCAAGCTAAGCTCTGGAGAAATGTATTCAACATAAGACCCATTAAATTCAAAAAGAACTGAGGAAATTATTTTATCACCAGATAAATATGACGCACAATCCGGAATCACACATGAAAAACAAGCAAATTCTTTATAACCATAATTAGAGCTATTGATATAATCGCCTACAGACAAATCCTCAAAAAGAACACGCTCCAACTGAACCTTAACAGACCCAGGGACACCATCAAAAAAGAAGTCCGCACTGAAATCACCAACATCAATTTGGCAAGCAGAATTATAAAACAAAACAAAATTAACAGATGACCCCCTAACGAAACCGGCAACTTTCATTTAAAACACCTCACCAAAAATGTAAAAACTCAATTTATCAAAATATACTTACTCGCGATATCGCCAAAAACATCTCTAATAAAAACTTTTACTGCATCAACTTCATGAAAACCATTCAACTCAGATACGTCAACTTTAAATATAAAGCTTTTTTGGTACCAGCAAACATGTATTCGCTCATTATTTTTGTAAAAATAAATGGCGCACTCATAGCTTTCCTTAATTTCTCCGAAAGAAGGCACAGCAACTTCAATCTTCAAAAAATCACTACCTTTATAAAAATAGACATCAGGATTAAATTCAATCGTCTTAAGGTCGACAGAAATAAAAGGCACAAACATAGCCGCTGTGGTTGGGATATCAAGGGACAACATACTTGCAACTTCTTGTACATTATCACCGCCAAAAGTAACTTGCTGTATGATTTTTTTAATAACTTCTTTCGGAGGAGGAGCATGCCCCTCTCCCCAATCACCAATATGCAAGGCAGCCTTATCTCCAAAAGAAAAAGAAGCATAGTCAATTCTTTCAAGTTTCATTTTTTCAAGATAAGGCTTAAGGTGAGACTTCACATGCCAGTCATGCTTATTTTGCAGATACAACATCTCAATATTAGGACAAACTTCCAGCCCTACCGCTGAGTGGAAAATTTTTCTTTTTCCCAACACTTCACTAGCCTTAAACTTTATTTCATCTTCTTTTGGCTCACTCTTAATGAAAAAACCCCAATCGTCATCAAACGCAACTTTCATGTAATCCGAAACGAACCTGCTCGAGTAGTTTTCAATCGAAGTTTGAGGATTCCAAGCTATAGATGTTGCTTTACAACTCAAAATACATGATTGTACAAGCACGGAAAAGCCTCCACCAGATCCGCCAATTAGGATCAATTTAAATCCATGTAAATCCGCTATGTGATCTAGAGCCCTTGAAATTTTATAAGGCACTAACCTATCGTCTTTGTTACCAGCATACCACGAAAGGCTTAAAGACTCACTCATTGAAATAGTTGGATCTGATATCGATACAAAAGGATAATTAAAGTCTTTTGCTATATTTAACCCCGTAAAATATGGTGGTGATGAATTATCCCGATCTGTTATAGCACCCTGAAAAAAAACCAAACAAAAATCACTTTCTGTTTTATCAAAGCCATTGAGAAAAAAATCTATAGTGGCTGCCCCACTAGTAACTCTATATATACCATCATCAAAACCACTTAAAAGACAAAAATGATCAACACTAATTTCATCATAAACATCAACTCCCCATTGAGAGTAATTATTTAAGCAGCGCACATTAGGAGCCATAACCAATAATCCTACAAAATAGATGAAACATCACTCTTAATAGAGTCTGAAAAATCAAATAACGAGTAATGACTCTTTAAAAAGTCAACACCTTTTCTCGATATATATTTAAACTCTTCTTCAACTGACCACTCGTGGATGACAGAAACAATATCAGCCGTGCTCTCAAAAATGACTGAGCTCTGAAATATATACTCACAGCCAGCCCACCTCTTAATTAAACTAACACCACCTGAAGCAAACCCATCAGCTACAGCAAGATGGAAACTTTCAAACCCAGGTAAGTCAAACACAGACTCACTGAGGGAAAGCACAAAACCAACACGATCACCCGCTAGATCTTTCTTTATATCACAATGTCCTCTAAATTCTACAGACTCCCTGAGGGAATTCTTTTTAATAAAACTATTACACTTATCGTAATACGCCATTTCTTCTTTACTTTTTCTAAGCCAAGGGAGATCTTCAGGCATTTTTCCATAAACAAGAAGTTTATAGCGGCTATCTTCTTTTTTTAGGGAGTTCAAAATTTCTAAAGCAAGGTGAAAATTTTTCTTGGAGGGTAAGATTCCTATCATTGCCAGGGTAAAAAGGCGATCGTCGTGCCATTCTTTGCTGTACGCATCAACATCAACATAGTTGGGCAAAATCCTAACTTTATGACGGGGAATATTAGGAAACCTCTCAATAACACGTTCGAAGAAAAGTGTAGAAACAGTAAAAACAATGTCAACATTATTAAAATCTATCTTTTCCGCGTAGACGGTGCCAAGCTCTTGTCTATGCATTCGTACAACCAGCTTTTGATTCTTTTTTTTATTATTTGAATACCATAGACTATTTCCTAGCATCCATTCACACCAGATAACTTCTGCCCACTCTATGAGATTGAGACTATTCTTTTCATCGTGCTCAGTATGACTATTCCATTTGTCATAACGGATATCAAAATATTCTGACAATGCTTTTTCTGCTGGAGAAATAAACTTTAAGTCGTGCCCGGCAACAACCATCCTTGGGCGGCATAGCTTCTTAAAAAGACTAAAGTCATTATTTAGCAAGGCATCAACTATATCTAAATAACGCTCTTTTAAGCCAAAAAACTTTATTGTTTTATTATGTTTTACTATAAACTTACCAAAGTTATTAAAGACGCTTTCATCTATATCCCCTTTATTCCTGTGAATCAAAGAATGTAAAGCGTTCTGAAGTGCCACCGATAACCTTACTGAGAAGTAATCGACACCAACCTTAGACAATTTTTCGTAAGATTCACTCCACACAAATATATGGTCTTGCAACTCTCGCTTTCCATACGCTTGAGTGCTAGAAAGTGTTAACGCTGGCCTTTTGTTATAAACATAACAAGGCTCATCTAAATACTCAATCCTTTCAGCATTGCACAAAAGCTCTACTAAAAACAAAGTATCTTCACCCATTTTTATCTTTTCTGGCCATTTTATTTCATTAGATATGACGAGACTTTTTTTAACAAGCTGAGGCGGCGTAGTACTTTGCTTTTCGATTATTTTTATTATTCTTTCTTTTTTTGACAAATTTGAAGACCAATCCGGTATCGTGTTCATCAAAAGCTTTCTTTTGCCATTATCAGCCAGCAATGAACCACGAACCAAACATGCGTTATTGTCAGTCGCGTGATTGTAATAGTTTTTTAATGTACTAGGAAGGATCTCATCATCACAGTCAAGATAAAATATATACTCTCCCTTAGCTAATTTCACCCCTTCGTTTCGCGGCTTAGATGGTGACCCGCTGTTTTTTTGTAACTGAGTAACAGACCATTTCTTTTCTCTTTCGCACTCGCCTTTGAGTATCTCATACGAGCCATCATTGGATTTATCATCTACAAAGATAACTTCATACTCACCGTCTGGAAAATCAATTGCACGCAGAGATGCTAAACAACGCCCTATCTTTGAGTAGGCATTAAAACATGGAACAATTATCGACACTGCAATCATCATCAAACCTCAAACTTGAAATGCTTTTACTGAACCATTACTGGCTTCTTTCATGATGGTCAAGAAGGTAGATGCATGGCCTAGAAAAACATCGCCGCTGCTAACCCTACCATACGAGTAGGCACTCCCTTTTCGAGGTGTTAGCGGTGTATTAATAGCATATGCCAAATGAGGCTGTGCTTTTTTTGCCCATGTGCTAGAAGGGAGCTTCTCAGCAGTACCATAAATGAAGAACTTTGTCTCAATGGGTTTGTATTTTCCCGACAATGCATAGTGGTTAATATGGTGCATAGAGGTAACAGTGATGCCGACTCTATTATATTTTTTATAAAACTCTGTAACCTGCAGCGGGTCTATATCCTCTGCGACCAATAACAATAGCTGGTTGTCATCATTGCTGGCATAATGATTTTGATAATGGTCAATTGCCCTATTTGCATCTTCATCAGTGGCTACTCTACATACAAACGTAAGGCCCTTACTATCTTGGAGCCATGGTACGCCTATTTTGGTGAGGATTTCTTGCCAGCGATTTGTATACGTATGCTTCTCAAGCACTAGCTGGAGGCTTCGCTCCTTAAGCTCTGCTATCTCTTGACTCGAAAGTGACTTTAACCTGTCAGCGTCTCTATCTGCAAAAACAACCAGATCCCCGAACATCTTGTCTACACCCTTAGAATAGTTGCTAATGACCAAGGTGTTAGAAGACATTAACTCAAAGACTCTTCTGGCAAACATTGTTGCCGAGCCCGTGACAGTATTGAAATTCAGTCCAAATTGGCTTGATCGGTAAACATCGGGCATCTGTTGATGTGGCAGACCTGGCCAGATAAATTTCTTGTACTTTTCAGGCCACTCATGTAATTGGTCACCTGAGCCGTGATACCGATCATATACTTCTAATTCATATCCGCTCTGAAGTAACGCATCCATGATGCGTTCCATCACGGCAGAACGCTGTTCATGGTTCGCATACCAACTACCTGCAAACACCACTTTGTTAGTGCGGGGCTTTGCGGCTATGGGATTAAAGAGCCTCGGATTTGTTGCAAAAGGCAGTGCGAAGACATTCTTGACCCCGTACTCTTGCCTGTAAAGCTCGCAGCACTCCTCAGCCGTTGTAAACACATAGTCAAACTCTTTCGCAGTTGCGATAAAGTCATGTACTCGGTCCGTGAAGTGCGTGGGGTCTTCTTTATTCCAAAAAACGGTTGGAATTCCTTCATGGCGACAATGGTCAAGAATACTGAGAAGAACTGTGCGGTTTTCATTCTTCCAATTAGTGCTCGTATAAACTTTTCCTTGCCAAGGCCTTCTTTTAGAGTCTACCCCTGACCAAGCCGACTCACAGAAAAAGATATCAGGTTTATGCTCTGCAAACAGCTGTTTCCAATTTGACGGCTCAATAACAATCGCTTGAAACTCATCTTTAAAGCTGTTGTAGCTAAACTCATCGGCAATGAAGGCCACTTTATACTGAGATGCAAGCTTGCTTGGCAGTTGCTTTTTGGGCGGTATCGTTACCGCCGGTGGATTTTCTTCAAAATAGTGAACCTTTTCACTGACTCTTTCAGCACAGATTTTCCAGGTCCTGTTACCGATCACCCATTGGCGGGCATGTTTGCCCATCGACTGCAGAACAGACGCATCGGTCAACAAGCTCGCTAGTTTGCCTGCCAGGCTGTCAATATCCCCCTTCTCGTAAACAAGGCCTGTTTTGCCATCCTGTACCATCTCTGCAAGCGCACCCACAGATGAGACTACTAGCGTTTTTTCCATTGCCATCGCTTCCAATGGCTTCAAGGGGGAAACCAACTCTGTAACGGGCAGGGGCTTTCTTGTGAAGGGCGCAATATCGATTAACGAGTAATAGTCACTCACTTGATCATGGGGGATTCTCCCCGGCATGATCAGCCAGTCTTTGAACCCGTAACTCGCTGCTATGGACTCTATCTCAGAAGCGCAAGGCCCTTTTCCCGCACGACTTGAGGGTTCAGACCCAACCAGTAACGCCCTAAATTCCATTCCTTCACGGTAAAGCTGACCACAGGCATGCATTAAGTCGTCCAACCCTTCGTAAGCGTTGAACGTACCTATGTAGCCAATCACTGGAATATTTTTGGGGATATTGAGACGGCTTAGCAGTGCCTTGTTTTTTGGATTTTTCTGCGGATCAAACGCTGTCGGATCACATGAATTAGGCAGCAAGGATATTTGCTCACTTGGCAAGCCTCTATCCACTAGCGCTTGCTGCATCGCTTTTGTCAACGTGAATACATGATCCGAATGCCGTGCTAACAGTGTCTCCAGGTGCTGTGTTAAATGATAGTTAGAGGTCTGTACGGCTGAAGGATCACGGGATTCATGCGTAACCTCCCAGAAACCGCGAATTTCGTATATGAAAGGAATGCCTAAACGTCGAGCAGCCAAAAAGGCTGGTATTGCGTTTTTAAAATCGGAGGCTGCCATGACACAGGAGGGCTTGATCTCTAAAAGCTTTTTTTCCAGTTCATGTGCGGCTTTGGCGATGTAGTTGTGTGTTCCCTTCCACCCTTTTGGCTCGCGCAGGCGCTGGTATTCAACACCCTCAATCGATTCTTTACCTGGTAACGTTTGGTCTTTATATTCCTTAATAAAGCTCCATGGGAAGCCAGGCCGGCTGATACATACCACTTCCGCACCTGTGGCACCTATTGCTTTCGCAAGGCCATGTGCTCGTGTTGCGTAACCCTCCGACTGATAGGGCAAACTATGATTTAATATATAGCAAAGCTTACCCTTGCTCTTTTTGACAGCACTCTTAATAACGGGCTTTTTTATCTCACCAATTATTTTGGAAAAATCGCCACGCAGGAAGTGCTGAATAGAGGGGCGCTTTGTTATCGTAATCGAATTTTTTAATCTAACTTCATCAACATGCCACTTGCTGAATGTAATTTCTACTTTAGACACACCCTTTGGCTTGATGAACGAAAATGAATACTTACATTCAGACTTGGCTTTTCCAGGTTTGAAGTAAAAATACCAACAGCCTAAATATCCTGACCAGCTTAAATTGTTAAGGCCTGGCTTTTCTAGGGCGTTTCCTTTTGCATCTAGAAAGCTAACCTTTGAAATACCTGCATTTTTCTCTATTAGCTCTTCGTCGTTCACTCGACAGAACAGCTCAACATCTAGATCTTCCGCATCATCAATCCAAGAGTCGATAGTAACTGTGAAGGACTTTCCTTTTAACGACAACAAGTCGTTTTTTCCTGCAGCACTATCAACTAAAAGCGTTGTTTTTATACTGCTTTCAACCGGAATATAAGAATCACCATGCTGTATTTTGCTGGCATTCTCTTTGGCTAAAGGTGAATGATTTTTTAGCGCATTTGGTTGATACGCCTGCTGAGGCTGCTCTACAGGAACTGATTTAGCTGCTGGAGCCGCTGGCACAGCCTTATCCGCTTTAGCCTGCGGCTCAACCACCGCCTTCTGCTCCGAAACACTCCCCTCCCCCTTCAACGCTCGCACCATGGGCTCGATATGCGCGGAGAAAAGCAGCTCGGCATTCGGCTGAGGCGCAGGCAACTTCAGTGACTCTTGAAAGGCTGTGGCCAGGCTTTGGGCATTCCCCGCCTCGAACGTCACCATACACTCGTGCTTCTGGGGGTATTCCGCCAGGGGCACTACATCAGAGGCCACCAACCGCTTGCCGTAGGCCAGTGCTTCCGCCGCTTTGATAGGCGGCACCAACCGGCATACCGGATAGTTCTTACGGGGAATGGCAACACAATCAATCAGCGCATAATAATCAGCCACCTGCTGATGGGGAACACGCCCTACCTGAATTAACCAAGGCCTGTCAGCA
>JBLWXV010000002.1:0-1431189 GCA_048267245.1 Bacteriovoracaceae bacterium | reverse complement strand
GTCAGCTTCAACTTCAACTGCAGCGTCTAGTTACGTCGAGGATTGTTTTCGAGAACTCACCTTCTCATCTTCAGTTCCTAGAAAGTGTTACCTTTCTAAGACAAACTTTTATTTAAATTTTAAAAGAGCAAAGTTGTCCCGAAATTTTCAGTTAAGAAATTTTCTTGAAGCATTTCGCTTGTTTAGAAGCGTTTGTTGCTGTGGACGAGAGGCGAGAATAGTGTAACAGATCCCTCCGGTCAACCATAAAAATGCAAAAAGTGAAAAAAAATGTAATTTTTTTTAAGATTTTGTATTTTGGCCTAAAAACTCAATAAAAAGGCCTCCCAATGGGAGGCCTTTCAAAAGATAACTATCTGTTTTTACTATGCTTTTAGCGGATACCCTGCGTCAGCTGTCGCCTTGATTAATTTTTCAGAGGCGGCGGTTAACACCTCTCCACTAAGAGTTTTCTCTGGATCTTGAAGATTCGCTCTCAAAGTCACTGCCTTTTGCTCGTCATTCATCTTAAAGACGTCGACAACTGAGAGAGACTGAAGTTCAGAAATTTTAACTTTCTTAGCTGCTTCAATAATCGCCCCAACCTGAGCGTCAGTATCGGCAACTACCGTCCAGTCAAAGTCTGAAGCTTGAAACTTGGCCAGCGGTTGATACTTAGTCTTGTCTTTAAGCGGGCGCTCTTCAAAGCTAGTCAAATCAAGGATAGCAAGTGAGAGGTGTCCCTTAATCTTAAGAGATCTTGCGATAAGTGGATGAAGGGTGAAGATCACACCTTTCATCTTTCCTTGTAAGCGAATATTAACGAATTCATAAGGATGCACTCCCGCCCACTCTTCTGAGACAATTTCATTTTTAAATTTCGGATGGGCACCGGTGAAATCGCCGGGAATATTGAGCGCGTTCATCATGCGCTCAATATCGTCTTGAAGCTCCATGAAAGTAGAGTTCTTAGCAGAGTATGACATCAGAGCAACTTGCGAGAGTTCACTGGTAAATTCTTTCTTTGCCCCCGGCACGTAAGAGCGGCCAATTTCAAAGGCGCGAAATTCATCCATATTCTTCACATTAAGTGCGGCCACTTGCAGAAGACTTGGAATGAGACTTGGTCTCATGCGATCGTGATCTTCAGAGAGGGCATTCACGAGTTTGAGGGCCTCCCCCATATTGGGCCAAGAGACTTTCTTAAGTAGTTTCTCGCCAACCAGCGGGTAAGTCATGATCTCAAAAGCGCGAGCGTGAATAGAGAGAAAATCTCTAAGAGAGCGGTGGAGTTTTGCCTTACTTGAAAGCGAAACAGGCGACACCGGAAGAAGTGGAGATGTTTCTTTGATGTGATCAAAGCCCACGATGCGACCAATCTCTTCGATGATGTCGGCCTCCACCTCAACGTCTTTAGTCGCGCGGTAACTTGGCACTGTGATGGTGAGATCATCGCCCTTAACTTCGAGTCCAAAGTCGAGGGCCGTGAGGATTTTTGAGATGCGCTCACTTCCAACTGCGTGGCCTAGGACGCGCTCAATTTTAGAAAATTTTGACTGAATAATAATGGGCTTAATCGTCCCTAGATCAATGCCGTCATACTCGATACTTCCCTGAACACTAGCGCCGGGGCAAAGTTCAAGAATGAGTTCAAGAGTGCGCATTAATGTTCGCTCACACAGTTTGGAGTCGAGAGTTTTTTCATAGCGCTGAGAAGAATCAGTGCGAAGACCTAGGCGCGTGCTGGTGCGACGAACGCCGGCCGCCTTCCAATTGGCCACTTCGATGAAAACTTTTGAGGTTGAATCAGAAACGCCGCTTGAGAGCCCTCCCATGAGGCCACCAATGACGAGAGGACCACTCTCATCGCTAATGACCGTGTCACCAGCTACGAGTTCGCGCTTAACCTCATCGAGAGTTTCAAATTCACAGGGAGCTTCAAGTGCGCTGATCACAACTTTTGGCCCCTTAATTTTCTCGCGATCAAAGATATGAAGAGGCATACCTAATTCGAGCATGACGTAGTTTGAAATGTCGACGATATTGTTAATCGGACGCAGACCTACCGCTTTGAGGCGCGTTTGCATCCACTCGGGCGCAGGGCCCACCTTGACGTTATCAACAGAGAGACCGTAGTAGCAGATCGCCGCACTCTCGCCCTTTACTTCAACACCCATCGGACTTTTTCCGCCGGGAATTTTGGCCTTGAGCGCCTTCATCCAAGTGTCGCTGTAAGGTACTTGCAATTCACTTTCAAAAATCGCCGCAAATTCACGGGCCATGCCGTAGTGACCCCAAAGATCAGGCCTGTGAGTGAGAGACTTATTGTCTATATCAAGTAGGACATCACTCTTTTCGCTCTTGTATTCGGCGAGGGTCATGCCAATTTTGGCGTCACTTGGAAGTTCGATAATGCCGCTTGATTCATCGGCCCAGCCAAGCTCTTCTTCTGAGCAGAGCATGCCCTCAGAGAGCACACCGCGAATCTTTTTAGGCTCTAGAGTGAGACCATTTGGAAGCGTAACTCCAGTTGGAGCGTAGAAAGTTTTAAGCCCTACGCGCACATTTGAAGCGCCACAGACCACGCGAAAATCTTTATCCGCCCCATAGTTGAAGGTCACGAGATTGAGCTTGTCGGCCTCGGGGTGAGATTCAATATGTTTGATCTCGGCGATGCGAACTTTGGAGACGTGAGCGTTACTGGCAACCACATCTTCCACCTCACAACAGCCAAGAGTCACGCGCTCACCAATTTCCTTGGGTGAGAGCTCGGGAAGTTTTACAAAATCAGAAATCCAATCAATAGATATAAGCATAGAAGTGGCCTCTTAATACATTTTAAATTGTGAGTTAAAGCGCAGGTCACCACTTTGGAGGTGGCGAATATCGTCGATGCCGTACTTCATCATGACGAGGCGATCTAGTCCGAGTCCAAAGGCAAAGCCATTGTACTCTTCGGGGTCGATTCCACCGGCGCGAAGAACATTGGGGTGAACCATTCCACAGGGAAGTAGCTCCACCCACCCCGTTTGCTTGCAAACCGAGCAGCCCTTTCCAGCACAGATGAGACATTTGATATCGAGTTCAAAACCAGGCTCAACAAAGGGGAAAAAGCCAGGGCGCAGGCGCACTTCCACTTCGCGCTTAAAGATTTCTGAGAGGATCGTCTTCATAAAGTAAATGAGGTTTGAAACGCTCACGTCCTTTCCAACCATCATCCCCTCAAGCTGAGTAAAGACCATTTCATGGGAGGCATCGGTGCGCTCACAGCGAAACACCACACCTGGGGCGATAAAGCGAAATGGTGGTTTGCGATTCATCATCCCGCGCACCTGAATGGTCGAGGTGTGAGTGCGCAGGAGATACTTCTTGCCATCTTCGGCCTTGTCCTCGCCGGCGTGAAACCAGAAAGTATCTTGCATGTCGCGCGCTGGGTGATCGCCTGGAATATTGAGGGCTTCAAAATTGTGAAATTCATCTTCAACATGAGGGCCATCAAGCACATCAAATCCCATTGAAAGGAAAATATCTTCAATTTCTCTTTGAATGAGAGTTCTTGGGTGAAGACCACCATGGGGCACACCACCTGCCCGCAGGCTTTGGCGAAGAGTAATATCGAGCTTATTCTTTGCGAGCTTCTCATTGATCTCGGCGACCTCAAGCGCTTGAATGCGCTCGTTAGTTAGATCGGCAATGCGATCTTTGACGTCGTTAGCAACTGGGCCCACGGCCTTGCGCTCATCATTTGAGAGGTCGCGAAGTCCCTTTAAGATCTCGGAGACCTTGCCAGACTTGCCAATATAGCCGGCCTTAAGGGCCAAGATATCGGCGGTAGTATGAGTTTGTTTAATTTCGCTTTCAAACTCCGCGAGGAGCCCTTTGAGCTTTTCTTGCATGATTTCACCTGTGATAGACGGATTAGGAAAACGCATCAATTCTTTCACAAACCCAAGGTTTTATCAATGAAGGAAGCATCTAACACCTCGCCCAAAGAGGATTAGCGAGGCCTTGTCTTGAGGCTAAAGAGCTCCATCTCCCGCGGGCCATAGATGTAGAGAAGACCCAAGTGAGCCCGCCCTTGCTGCTCAAACCAAATTGGACTCAGACCTATTAAATCTTTGTGATTGGGAAGTGAATTTGAGACGTCCACAAAAGTGTTAGGGCGCGTTTGTAGGTAGAGATGAATCGTCGACTTGGCACGAGGGTCAAACTCGCTGCCAGTCTGGCCGGTGTAAAAGAGAATATCATTAAGCCCATTGCCATCGAGATCCACCAGGTGAAAGCGAGGAATAAAGTAATCGCGGGCGGCCCGGACAGTGGAGTCGTGAGGATCAAAGACATGAATGAGATTTTTTAAAGAAGTGAGTTCAATCAAGCCGCGCGAGAGTTTAGAGTCGTGAGAGTTTGCGGCATAGATAAATTCTGATCCCTCTTTTTGAGCGAAATTCTTCAATTCAATCGTCCCGCGAGAAAAATCTTGATTCTTTGTTGGCAGTTCAAGCTCTTCCCAACGATTGGAGGCGAGATCATATTCGAAGAGAAAGTCTCGCGCGCTGGTACCAAGCTTCTGAGAGTCCATGGGCCCAAGGAGAAGTCGATTCTCACCAATAAAGGCACAACTTAAGTAGTGGCGCGAGCTAGAATTGGCAATTGCTGCAGGAATTTTGTGATGGGTGATCTTGCGATTCTTATCAATAGAAATCAGTAGCGGGCCACTTGCCTTCTTGGCTTGCTCAGTGCCAGTGGTGACAAGAAGTGAGAGTGTTTGATCAGGGCCAAAGTTTTTAGAGCAAGAAGAAAACCAATAGCCCAAAGGAGCGGTGAAGGAGGCTAGCTCATAGGTTTGATCTGGGCGCTGAAAAAAGATTTTGACCTCACCTCCTTCAAAGGGCTCTTCATCGTGGCCGTGATCGCTCACAATAATATCGACTAGCCCATCGCGATCAAGATCAAAGAAATTGGTGTGCCTAGGATGTTTAAATTTTTGAGTGGGCAAGAAATTGCGTGCCGTAAATTTTCTCCCTGACTCATCGATAGCGACCCCAATACTTTCATAAGAACTCTTGGCGGCCGGTAAGGGGTATTGGTAGGGATAAAATAGTAAGCCTTGAAGCTTATAGGGAGAATCAGCGCTACTAGGAATAGCGACAACCTCTAGCGTGCGATACTGATTTTCTAGGAAGGCTTCAATTTCGGCCGATTTTAAGGCACTAAGGTCTAGATCGACCCTCGCAACCGAAACTTCAACAGAGACTTTATTTTCTTCGAAGATGTTGCAGGCACTGAGTAGAAATAAGAGGATTAAGAATATAGGCATAATTGAAGGGTAAGCGACAAAGAAGCGCGCTGGCAAGAAACCAGCGCGCTATAAGTAGAAGTGTAATTGAGACGAAATGTCGGTGGGAAGAATCCCACGATTAGTGCAGCCGAGACGAGGGCCGCCTCACTGCGAAGGACATCACTTTACAATGAACCGCCTCCTTTGAAGTCCCCTTTTACTCCTCGCAACTGTTCTAGCGAGACCCGATCGTTTAACGAGTAAAAAGCAACTCTCCCTTGGGCAAGACCAGTAACCCGTAGCACTCTCTCATAAAGAACACCTTAGGGCGGCCCTTTGCTTGAAAGTAGTTTCCCACTCCCTCACCTTTTTCCACGGGCTTTCTCAGAGATTAACTCCGAGATAAATTGCGATCAAGGCATCGCCCTGCTCAATTTTAAAGAGTGGAATGTTTTTAGGTCCTTACGATTTTTAAGAATTCGGCATGGAATTGGCATCCTCTTCCACGCCGCCAATAAAAGGAGCTAGGAGAGACGGCGAACCAGTCGCTCGTAGAATTCGACAATCTCTGCCTGATTAACGGTAGCGGTTCCCTTCTTGCCGACAACCACACCTGCGCCACAGTTAGAGATCCACGCCGCCTCAGCGAGTGTGGCACCCGCTTCAAGTGCGGCCACAATCAAGCTAATGGCAGTGTCACCGGCTCCAGAGACATCAAAGACTTCGGTGGCAGCGGTGGGAATAGTGATGAGGCCATCAGAGTCAGTGGTATCAAGAAGCGCCATCCCCTCTGCGCCAAGGGTGATCACAATTTTTTGAAGCTTTAATTTATCAACGAGTAACTCGGCAACCTTGCCGACATTCTTCTCTCTATATCCCAAGGCTTCTGCCATGGAGAGCGCTTCTTTAAGATTTGGCTTTAGAAGAGTGGCCCCTTGGTAGAAACTCGGAGGTGTCGTGCGACCTGGATCAACGGCGACCATGCGGCCAGATTCCTTACTAGAAGAGATGAGCTTAGAGAGCACTTCATTTGTGAGTGTCCCCTTAGCGTAGTCTTCAATGATCAGAGCGCCGTGATCAGAACTGAAGTCTTGAACGCGACCGATGAGTTTTTCGGCCGTGGCCTGATCAATTGGGTGAGAGCTCTCGTAGTCGATGCGGCAGATCTGCTGGCCACTAGTAGTCACTCTTTCTTTATAAGTGGTCGGGCGCTCACCGCCGCGAACAATTCCCCACGTCTTTAGGCCGCACTCTTCAAGTAGCGCTTCAAACTGAGCAGCGCGAACGTCGTCGCCAACAACCCCGCAAAGGGTAGAGGCGACTTTTAGACTCTCGAGATTGTGACTGATATTGGCGGCGAGACCGAGCTTTAACCATTCCTTTGTCACTTCAAGTACAGGAACTGGGGCCTCGGGTGAAATTCTCGTCACGTTTCCATAGGTATATTTATCAATGCCCACATCACCCACCACCATAATAGGTTTGAGTGTCTCAAACCTGGCGAGAATTTCTTCTAGACGCGCGCGGGATAAGAGAGTGGCATGCATATGGGATCCTTTTTAGAGAGAATTCTTAGTTTTATCTAAGAGATTTTCACACTCTCGGGCGAGATCGTCCACTTCAATTTTGGCCATGCACTCGTAGTAGGGACAGCGCTCAAGCGCGCAGCGAGTAACCTCTCCGCACACCACATCGGGCACTACCACACTGGAGCGATCGCGGTAAAATGGCCCCCACCTCACTGCACTCTGGGCGCGAATGGGAGAATAAATTCCCACCGTCGGCACATTTAAGCAGCTAGCAAGGTGAGTAGTTCCAGTGCTTGGCCCCACAAAAAGTCGAGCGTGAGACATCACATTCATAGTGAAGCGAAGCCCTTTGGTGGCCCCATTAAAAAAGAGCACACTCTCTCCAACCTGCGCCTCTTGAGTCTTGCTCAAGTGATCGCGCAGTGGCGCGAGGTAGGGCTCATCACTTGGAGTGTGAGAAATGATAAAGAGAAAGCGGCCGGGGTGATTTTTCATGAGTCGCAAAATCAGACGCGCGTAATTGCGACTGGCCCAATTGAGGGTGTGGCCACTCATGCCCGGGTGAATAAAGACCCACTCGCGCGAGGGATCGGCCCCTTGATTTCTTACCCACTCACTAAATTCAAGCTTCGCCGAAGATCGCTCATCATGAGTTAGAGTAAGATGGGGAGCGGGAGATCCCTCAAAGGGAGAGATCTCTCCAAACAGCGGTTCGAGTAACTCGAGATTGTGATCGGTTTCAGAAATCGGCAAGATCGAGCGACTCTGTCTCATCCCCTGGCGCAAGCTCACAAATGTAGGCCAGCGACTCTTTATCCCTCCCCTAAAAGGAACGCGACAAAAGAGAGCGACTAGACAGGGAAGAGTGATGCCTCCCACATGAAAGAAGGTATCGGGGCGCACGCGCTTAAAGAAGGCGAGCAATTTTCTGAGCTTTCTAAAAAATGAGAGTTTGGGATCAATAACTTCAACTTCGTCAACGTAAGGGTGATGAAAGAAGAGATCCTGCGCTCTGGGAGAGGTTAAGAAAATAATTTTACAATCGGGATAGACCTGTTTCAATCGATGGGCCATCGGAAGTGTGAGAACAGTATCTCCGATGGCGTCGGTGCGATTAATAACGATGGTCTTACTCATGAAAAACTTCGCGCCTAGCTCGCGCTCATCTCATCTAAGCGAGAGCGCACTTTAGAGGCAAGCATTTCGATAATTTGATCTTGGGTGTAGTCAGTGGTGTCAACGAGTTCGGCATCACTGGCCTGTTTAAGAGGGGCAACTTCGCGGTTCATGTCAGTTTCATCGCGTTTGATAACGTCTTTTACAACCTGCTCGAGTTCCACTTGATCGTCTCCAGCGGCGCGAAGTTGATCGAGTCTTCTCAGCGCTCTGGTCTGGGCCGAAGCGGTGACAAAGAATTTGATAAAAGCATTGGGAAAGACCACTGTGCCAATATCTCTGCCCTCCATCACGCACAGGCGCTCGCCAGCGAGATCGCGCTGAAATTTGAGCAAGAAAGTGCGAACACTTGGCAGTTGAGAAATAATAGAAGCTAGCTTAGAGACGCGATGCTCGCGAATGGCCTTGGTGAGATCCTCTCCATCAATAGTGATGAGAATATCTTCGCTCACGCCGTAATTCATTTTTATAGAGGCCAGAAACGCAGTGAGCTCTGGGCCCTCTTTAAATTCAATTCCACGCGAATCGGCGTAAGTTGCAATCGCTCTAAACATCGCACCAGTGTCGATATAGAGAAGTCCAAGCTCGCGCGCGAGTGCGCGGGCCACAGTGCTCTTTCCACTGCCGCTTGGGCCGTCAATGGCAACAACCTTAGAAGTCTGATTCATGTGAAATGCCTCTTTGAGTTTCATTTGGCACCAAGAAGCTCTGGCGAGTGCTGCGCTCTCGGTGGTCGTGTGTGTGGTGGTTTCAACCGTCATGGCCTTCATACCTTGATAAATCGTCAAAAGTTAGTTTTAGCATTTGGAATGTTAAAGGTGAAGACGCGAGAAGACTTTCAAACTCTTACTTGCTCACCGCTCCAAGCAATCTGAGCTTAAAGCCTTTGACAGCAAACTCTTCGAGAGTTTTTTCATTGAATTGACGCCATGGACCTAACCTTGGTGCGGCGGAATCTAGCAATAATTTAAGGTGGCCGACGACGCGCTTCCAGTAGCGGTGGTTATGCCCAATGGGCTGGCCACTTGCTAGCGCGCGCTTTAATCCCCACGGACCCATATTGTAGGCAATGGTTGCGAGCTTATAATTGCCGTCAAACTCGGCCAGAAGTTCAGCGAGGTAGTAGACCCCTAAATCCACATTGCGAGCGGGAATGGTGCGCAGACGGGCCGCCTCTTTGGGACTCACGCGCTCGCCTTGTTTCCACAGAACATAATGAGCGGTGGCCGGCATCACCTGCATGGGGCCATAGGCTCCGGCGTAGCTTCTGGCCGTGAGTCTAAAGTGACTCTCAGTCCACATAATGGCCATGGCCCAAAAGGGATCGACACCAAAGCGCTCACAAGCACTCAGTAGCGAGGGAAGCAGAAGTTTAGCGTGTGGGCGAAGTTTCAAGGGAACGCCAGAGAGCATCAGCTCTTCGAGTTCTAGTGTATTTTTGCGCTCGAGCTCTTTGAGCGCCCAGGGGGCGATGGGAGACGAATGTCCGGGCCACTTGAAAGACAAAAGTGGGCCAGGGAGTGGGCCTGTGGCGCCCTTTAATGTCGCCACACCATTAGACCAAGCATAGATATCGGGTCTTCTGCCTTCTCGAGAGAAAAAATAGCCTAGCGCCAGTGCCACCAATAGGCACAAAGCGAGAGCACTCCTCGGAGAGAGGTGCTCTTCATAGAGCGATTTCACTTGCAGAGAAACCCGCTCCCAGATGGCCAAAATCCCTTCTATATCGGGCCTTGGCGCATTTATGGGATAAGTCATAATTCGCATGATGGAGCGCTTCTATCGGCTTTAGGGCGAGCTGTAAACCCACGCCGCACCTGCAGCGAAAGATTTTCAAGCATTATTTGGCCTTTGAGCCCACCTCCCACTAGAATATTCAGTGGATATTTTTGAAATCACACTTTTGGAGCTCATTTTATGACATCAAGCAATAATCGCAATCGCCTCGGCGACGAGACGATCCGCTCGGCCTATCTACGTCAACACAAGGACAACCCCATTCACTGGTGGAGCTACGGTCCAGAGGCCCTGCAGGAAGCGCGCGAACAGAATAAACCAATCTTCTTGTCGGTGGGCTACTCTTCTTGTCACTGGTGCCACGTCATGGCCCATGAGAGTTTTGAAAATGAAGAGATTGCTACTTTCTTAAATGAGAATTTTGTCTGTATTAAAGTAGACCGCGAAGAACATCCAGATATCGATGCCTATTACCAGCAAGCTTGTCAGCTCTACACGCGCTCAGGTGGCTGGCCGCTATCTGCCTTCTTGCTGCCCGATATGCGCCCCTATTTTGTGGGAACTTATTTTCCGGCGCAGAAAAAGGGTGAAGCCACGAGCTTTCCCGAACTCTTAACTGAACTCAAACGCGCTTTCACTGAAGAGCGCGACCGCGTAGAAGAGAATGCTGCGAAAGTGACTGAGGCCATCAGCGCTGGACCAACCTATGATCAACGCGTGGAGTTTCAAGGGCACTTTCCAGCTCCTAGTGCAATTCTAGACGCTCTAAAAGATTACGCCGACACCAAGGACGGCGGCTACGGCGAAGCTCCCAAATTTCCGCTACTCGCTTTCTACGAGTGGGCCAGTGAGCAAATGCTCGAGGGAATGGTCGCGCGCGAATTTGGCGAACACATCGTCACCAGTGTGGAGAAGATGCTCCACGGTGGTCTCTACGATCAGGCCCGCGGCGGGCTTCACCGCTACTCTACTGACAATAAATTCTTAGTGCCCCACTTTGAAAAGATGCTCTACGATCAGGCGGGACTACTTAAAGTTTTAGCAAAACTCTCTCTGGTAGTGCCCTCGCCCATGATCTTTGACTCATTGGTGCAGACTCTCGAGTATCTTGAAAAGGAAATGTTCTCAGAAAATAAATTCTTCTTTAGCGCCCAAGACGCCGACTCAGAAGGAATGGAAGGTCTCTACCATACGTTTACCTTTGAAGAATTTGAAGACGCCATCAATGCCGCCTCTTCAGATACTCTCGATCTTGTCGCCCACAAAGATAAGCTCATCAAGTGGTTTGGCGTCACCAAGGCCGGCAATTTTGATCAAGGCCTAAACGTGCTCTCACTCTCATGGGAAGATCGCCGCGAAATTTATACGCAGGAAAATTGGCAGATGATCCGCGCCCTACGCCAGGCCCTCATCGCCGAGCGCGCCCGTCGCATCCCACCACTCACTGACACCAAGGGTGTAGCGAGTTGGAACTTTATGATGGCCAGTGCCCTCATCGATGTCATGCAATACTGCCAGGTGGCCCCTATTCGCCAAATGGCCAGCAAGCTCTTTAACCCCTTAATGGAAGGTCTCTACGACAATTTCCTCTCCTCACGAGACGACAAGGGAATGAGGCTCAACCACACGACGACTCGCCAAGGTGGAATTCTCTACTTTGAAGACTACGTCTTCTTCACTGAGGCCATGCTTCGCGTGTATGAAATTACTGGCAACCCAGTCTTTAAAGATAACGCCATCACCACTCTTGAATTCATTGATAAAGAATTTGTGAAAGGCGATGAAGTTCTCACCCGCGCCATCTCGCAAACGGACCATGAACTCTACCCCAATCAGCGCGTCGCCCTTCACGACAGCTCTTTTAGATCCCCACTTGCAACTTATATTGGTCTCAAGCGCAGAATCGCCGTGCTAAGAATGGACCCGGAGATTGGAGAGATCAGCGAGGGGCTCAAAGATCGTTGCTTGCAAGAAGCACTTAGAAACCCAGTGAGTGCGGGCGAGGCCCTGCGCTCATTTACGTATCCAAGTGAAGCCTACCGCGTGGTGAAAGTTCCAAAATCTTGGGCGAGCGAAGAGAAATTTCTAAACTTTCTAAGCTACTTCCTGCCGCGCTTTGTGATTGACTACACTGACGCCACTGACACTTGGGAAATTTGCAATCTTAAGGCCTGTGAACTCCAAGGCAGTGGAGTGGATAATTTCATTGAAACTCTCACACCAAAAAGACCTGTGGAAAGTGGAGACGAGAGCCAAGAGTAATGCTCACAAATATTAAGATCATCGACCTCACAGCACGCCTGCCAGGACCACTGGCAGCGTCGCTACTGCAAAAGAAGGGAGCGAGTGTTATCAAAGTTGAAGACCTGGCTAGACTTGATCCCTTTAATTGTGATGACCCGCTCTTTAGTGCCTGGTACCGAGAAATCAATCAACATAAGACTATTGAAATCATCGATACAAAGTCAGAGGTTGATCGCAATAAATTCCAAGAACTCGTCTCAAAGGCCGACGTCATCATCACTTCTGGAAAGGGCGAGCTTTGCGAGTTAGCAAGTAAAGTGAAGGTTCCGGTTGTGATCACTCTGCGGGCCACCAAGAGCGAGAGTGAGATCAAGCTCCTTCACGACCTCAATATCCTCGCCATGAAGCGTGTTCTAACCCTTCATACTCGCATGAGCACTGACGAAGTTGTTGCCCCACCATTTTTACCAGTGGGCGGAATTGCCTTTGCGAGCGCTCTTGCCCTAGACGTCGTGAGTGCTCTTTATCAATGGCAAGTCACAAAGGTACCTCAAGCAGTCGAGACCTCGCTAGAAGAGGCCACTGAGCAACTTCTTAGCGTTCTGTGTCCACCAGAGTTAACGCAGGGAGAGCGCACGCGCTTTCTACACAACGGCAGCTACCCTTGTTACAATATCTACCGCACCAAAGATCGACACGCCGTGGCCTTCGCTCCCATCGAAAGCAAGTTGTGGGTGAGATTTTGTGAGATTTTTAATTGTTCTATAGATGCCAAAAGTCGGATGACGTCTCATGAAGAAGACCCTACACTTATAAAAACTGTGGCGTCTCTCTTTGCGGCCCTCACACTTAGTGAGATTAAATCTATTCTTGCAAGCGTGCCCGACGGCAAAGACCTTTGTATTACGCCCTTTGAACTCTAAACTCTCAGGTAGCACACATGAAAACAAGTAAATTAATTCTTACGCTAATTCTCGCCCTCAGCTCAAGCGCCTTTGCCATTGACCGCTTTGATTTCTCAGGACGCTACACTTACAGTGACGTCCCAGAACTCCTTCAGACGATCGAAGTCAGAGTGATTAAACTCTACCGCCAGATCGATTTTCTTGAACTCAAGCATCTCAAGGAGCAGGGTTTTAGCTGTAAGCACGTTGACTCTAAGACTTCTCGCTGCGCCCGCATCCTCACTCAAGCCCCACTTCCTCAAAGTGTTGAGGATAAAATTAAAGCTCGCTTTGCAGGCGCAACAATTGAGTTTGGCAAGCTCGAAGGTGAGCCTCAGGTTCTCTTTGAAGGCGAAGGCCTCATTGAATACTTGGTCAATCAACCGGTTCGCGTGATGAAAGACCACTACGAACACTATCGCTACTTCATGAGCGGCGATCTCCACAAATTACAAACTGGAAGCGAAATACCAAGTGATCACTCTTTTGTGATCGATCACGAGTCTAGACTCAGCTTAATTCGCACTTTTGCCGCCAGACTTCCAAATGGATTCTATCGATACATCGTGGCCCTTCCCTTCCAAAAATAGCCCCAATTTGACCTTCCTGACCCAGGTTAAAAGGGTCAGGATGACACTGGACGCCACGTGTCACCGCCCTTCTTTCCCCAAATCAATAACTTAGCCCCTATTTCAAATCATAGCTTTTGGCACACTTCCTGAAACTATCTCATTCAAATGCGGGTTAGGACGACCCCCTTGGCAATTAAGGATTGAGAAGCCGTGAGGTCAATGATGATCTCCACAAGCTTTGACCGAGGTGGTCTTATGAAGAAATCGAAGTTGTTAACATTTGGACCTCACCTACTCTTTGGAATCCTAGCGGTGTTGTTTGTCATGAGTACAGCAAGTGCCGGCGAAGGTCTTCAAAGAGTGGCCAAGAGTCAGTACGCCGCCGGAATGAAGGCGCGCGGACTAGAGACTTACAGAGGTGAAGTAATTGGCCTTAGAGAAATTGAAGGCAGTAGCAAAGTAGATGAAGTACTTGCTGCACCAACAATTGAAACTAAGAGCGGTAGTATCTACTACCCAGAGGAAATCGAATACATCCTCATTAAAGCTGGTATGAAGGATCGTGGTGATGTTGAGCGCGCCCCACACGGTGATGAGCGCATCCCACACGGTGACGAATAATTCCCCAATTTTGCGTACACTGCCTAAAAAGAAGGGCCCACTTAGTTGGGCCCTTTTTTATTTAAAACCACTGCGAATATGAAGATCTCGCTGAGGAAATGGTATCTCGACATTATTGGCCCTGAAGGCCGCATCCACCGCAAAGCGAAGGTCGGAGAGAATACTCTCATAATGCCAAAGATCTGAAACCCAGACCTGAAGAGCGAAATCAAGTGAGGACTCACCAAAATCGAGAAAGAGCACTGACGGCGCGGGATTTTTAAGCACGTGTTCATGCTTCATTGCCGCCTCTAAGAGGAGTTTTCGAACTAGCTCAACATCACTCCCATAGGCCACACCCACATTTAAACGTCGCCTAACGGTCTCACTTGAAAAACTCTCGTTGATCACCTGCTCGCTAATGAACTGACTGTTGGGAACGAGAATTGCGATTTCTTCTCGGGTGTGGATGAGAGTGTAGCGAATACCAATCTCAGTAACTCGACCGGTATTGCCTCCAACTTCAACCAGATCCCCTACTTTAATAGGGCGCTCGAGCAAGATGATGAGACCAGAAATAAAATTTTGAGTCACGTTCTGAAGGCCAAAACCAACACCAACCATCAAGACTGCGCCGAGGGCGGCGAGCGAAGTCATGCTCACCCCGAGCGTATCAAAGGCCATGAGCACACCGACAATAATGACGATGTAGCGAGAGATGCGCTCAATGGAGCCTCTGACGCCGCGGTCGATTCCTTTATTGTGAAGAAACTTGCCCATGTATCGCTCGGCCAATCGAGACACGAAGATAGAAGCAACCACAATCAGGATTGCCATTAGAAGGCTCATAAGAGAAATTTTGGTTCCTGAGAGCTCAAAAAGGGGCCGGCTAATGGCCTCCCAGAGCATTTTGAGGATCTCGTAAGTATCTGCTGCCAATTTTGGATCGCTATTCATTAAAACCTACTCCTTGGGTTTAAGGGCGATAAAGCGCAAGAGCTCGGGATCAGACTCAAGCATATGCGAGCGCTTTGGATTGTGGATAAATCTTAAATGAGAATAGACCTCAAAGTAAAAGATTTGAAATCCACATTTAAGTAAAATCTGCTCCCAATCATAAGCGGCAAGCAGAGTATGAAGAGTTGGGCCGCCCTCTCGTTTTAAGATTCCACTTTGAGTGTCATGGACAAGCTCGCCATCAGGAGTGAAGCATTTAGAATGCACCATTACTTCTGCCACCAGAGGGGCGCCCTCTGCTAGATGCTTGAGACAGTTAAGGAGCGAGCGCTCGATCTCATCTTTGCCGTTCAGGCAGTGAAGCAGATGAGCGTCTAGAATTCCATCAAATTGCCCCCACGACACAGGCCATTCGCGCTCTAGATGATGGCATTCAAAATCGAGCTCAAAGTTGAGATTTGATAAGTCTCTTGAACTAGCGCGCTTAGTGGCCTGCAGAGAGAAGTCGACCCCTAAGACGTGCTCTGGCCCTTGATCCTCGAGCGCCTCAAACGTTGAGCCAATCCCACAACCTAATTCAAGCCAATTGCCTGCAAAGAAGTTGCGTCTCCAGCGCTTTTGGCAAAGCTGAAGATAGCTAACCAAAGACTGCGAGGGTGCATATTCACCGATAAGTCGTGAATATGCTGATTCATAATGGGCCAATGGCGTATTGATGAGGTGGGCTCCGCTCACGGGACATTCCTCGCTGTAAAAAAATCTGACACACATATCTTATTTACTCTCTCACCTCTTCACAAGGATTAAACATGGCATTCTCTTTGCTCAAGCCTGTAGAGAAACGCGAAAGAGTATATGGATGAGACTCTTTTAGGGACACTTAGTCACTAAAAGAGGTGCGTTTAGGCCCCATGGGAGAATTTTTGGGGCACGGGGACACTCAATAGTGGAATATCAAAAGGGGAATCTGATGAAACGCAACTCTCTCGTCCAGAAAGGTCTACAAAGTGCCATGTACGCCGTGCTCGCACTACCACTCTTTCACATCTCACCGATGGCCCTCTCAAATGATCTACCCAATTGGGCCAAGGACTATATTGGTGAACTCAAATTCGATCTCAATGACGACGCTAGACTTAGAGAGCTCAATCAAAATACAAAATTTGCCAGAGAGAGACTTGATGAAGTGATTCAGTCTCTTAACAAGAAAACTGAAGATGTAAATAAGCTTAGAAGTGAACTTAAAGTGACCACGGCTGAAGTTGATAAACTCTCAA
Organism: Bacteriovoracaceae bacterium; assembly: GCA_048267245.1. Taxonomy (GTDB): domain Bacteria; phylum Bdellovibrionota; class Bacteriovoracia; order Bacteriovoracales; family Bacteriovoracaceae; genus JBLWXV01. The sequence goes on along the minus strand of JBLWXV010000002.1, from coordinate 1,414,896 downwards.
GAGATACTGTTGCGGCTATAAGTGAAAAGAATAAAGTTGAAGCACAGAAAAAAGAGCTTGAGTCAAAGCGAGACGATCATAGCAATAAGGTTAAACTCGCTAAAGTTGCCAAAGACTCCCAAGATGAAAAAGTGGTTGATCTCGAAGATAAGTTGAGCAAGGTAAGTGAAAACCTAGAAACCACAAAGGCTGAGTGCGCCGCGACTCCTACTCCTGAGTGTGAAAAGAAAGTGGGCAACCTTACAAATCGCAAAGAGACAATTTCAGCGAATTTGGCCGAAGCAAAGCAATTGCAGCAAGCGGCGGATGAAGCCCTTAATGCGGCCAGAAATTCGGCCAAGAAACTAGAAGATCAGATCTCAAAACTAGCTGAGCGTGCCGTTAAGATTGACGAAGAGAATTCGGCAAGAGCAACTCAAGTTGAGCTGTCACAAAAGAAGCTAGCAACCCTAAAAAATAGAATTGAAATCACTTCAAATGAAGCCCGCTCGCTTGAAATTGAGCAGCGCAAGCGCGATGCCGACTTTGCGAGAGTGGCCTCAGAGCGCGATAAGTATCGCCAGGGCCTCATTGAGCGCGTCCTTGAAGTAAACCACCTTGGCGCACGCTATGGTGTGGTTGACGGAAATAATGACGGTCTCGACTATGCTAGAAATATTGGTATGAGCGAAGGTGATCGCGATGGCTCTCAAGATGGTCATCAAGATGGCACCCGCGATGGTATGACAAGGGCCTACAATATTGGCTACAACCAAGGTGACATTGACGGAACGGCGAGGGCCAGAAACGAAGGTGAAATTAATGGTACTCGCGAGGGAACAATCCAAGGCAATATCGACGCCGCACAAGTAGATGGCGCGGCCGCCGGTGAAGTGCGCGCCAGAAATTCAGATGCCCAACAAGTGGGCACAGTGGCCGGTGAGCGCGATGGTATGGCCCGCGCCGATCGCCAGGGTAAAATTGATGGTGAAGCCAAGGGCCAAGGCCAGGCAATTCAAAAGCACGAGTCCAGTGAGCTCACTTCAAAAGAAGTAAGTGGGGAATTCGCTGGTGCCTTCTCTAGATCTGTTCCGAGCTTTCCAAGAGGGGCACAGGGTAGATCTTTTAGAGATACGACTAATCAGTATAAGCGCGAAATCGTCAACCTCGCCTACAGCGATGGATACCGCGCGGAATATCGCCGTTCAATTCGAATGGAGTTTGAGCGAAATATCGCGAGAATTTATAACGATTCCTACGATGCAGGTTACCGCTTTAGATATGATGATGCATTCAATCGCCCTTATGAAGGTGAGCGAGACAGAGGCCACTCAGATGGTGAGAGCAATGCTTTCAATAGAGACTACAGCGGAATCTTCAATCAATACTTTTCAACTTTCAGAACTCAATTCTCAGCTTCACCAAACACTGAGGCAAGAGAATATCAATCAACTTTCTCAAGTGTAGAAGGCAATACTTACGCTCGCGTCTATGAAGATATTCGCTCAAGCGCCTACCGCACAACTGAGAGCAAGACCTATGCGACAAATATCGAGCAAAAGACCGAAACTTATCGCCAGGCCAGATTTGCGGCCGTGGACAAGCTCTACAAAGAAAATGCCGTAGTTAAATTCGTCTCTTCTGAAGAAGTAGACGCTGGAACTAATGGTATCGCTGGAGTAGATGGCGTCGTAATGCCAGGAGAAGATCTGGTCTATAACGTTACAGTGAAGAACTTTGGTGAAGTAGCCGCTAAGAATGTGAGTGTGACACTTTCAAATGGAGCGAGCTTTAAGATTGAGCAAATTCCTGCCAAATCACTCGCAAAAGTAAAAGGGGCCGCAAAAACAAGAGCTGCCAATGCGAGAATTGGCGCGACTGAAAAAGTTGAAGTCTTTGTCTCAAGTGCACTTCAAACAAATGATAGTGTAGAAGCTCGTCACTTCTCAAATGCTCGCCAGTCAATTGTGGGAACTGAATCACATACGCACAAACTAGCACTCCCGCTTGAAATTAGTTCACTTAGAACCAGTGCAACTCCGGTTCTAGGAACTCAAACAGGACTTCAAATTCAAGTAAATAATAAATCAAAGCGCTCGCATCAAGGAAAACTTGATATTGTTCTCAGTGACGATGCTCCAAGCAAGATCATTACTAAGGACTTTGCAAGCCTCACAAAGATTGATTCGAGTGCTTCACTCTCAGACGCTCGTCTTTTAACAAGTGATGAGAGCAATGCTTATCGCGCCATTTCAATTGGAGCAAAGATTGTTCAAAATGGAGTTACACTAGGTGTACTTGATAACTCTCTGAGTACGATGATTAAGGCCAAGTTCAACGATGTAAAAGGAAAGCCAGTCGTTGTTGCTGACTCTAACACTTCTTCGCGCGAACTACTCAATATCCTTAGCGAGTTTGGTGGTCTAAAAGGCGCCGGCGTACTTGACGTCTCTCTTAAATCAGAAAACTCAGACGCTCTCTCAAAAGGACTGAGTGGCAAGAGTTTTATTCTAGTGGCAGGCGGCAATATGGCCTCACTCTCACAGACTGTTCTCTCTAAATCGACAAATAGTGCCATCATCACTGTTGACGGAAACTCGCGCGCTGCAGATGAAATTGAGAAGACTTCTCTCTTTAAAGGCAGCTACGCCTACCCTGCCAGCTTTACAGGAGTTGGTTCAGTGCAGGTACGCGCCGCCAACAAGATTATCAACAAATCGATTGCTTCTGACCTAGTTATGCTTGAAGGTGACCTCGCTCAGATTCACGCTCTGCTTGGTCTTAGTGAGACATTTAAACTCTCTCATGAAGGTGTTCTAAAGAGAATTGCCGCTGAAGTGAGCACGGGAAATATCATTTCTCCAAATGCAAAAGTTCTTCAACTACTCCAGGGCGCCAACGCTAGAATGTTTAACGAAATCATCACGGCCAATAACGCCTATAAGGCCGACTTGGTTGAGAGCAAGCACATTAGAGAAGACAAATCGACTCTCCTTTACAAATTCGCCAAGGTTGTTGATACTTCTTCTAAGCCTAGTAGTAGTGAAGTAGGACTCTTCGTTGCTGCAATTGACTCATATGAAACACTGAGCTCAATTGTGAACGAAAGTACTGTGGGTCGTCCGGTAGCATTTAACGTGACTGCCTACATCTTTGGCTCACCAGTGATTTGGAACTATGCCACTGAATCAATGAATAAGGCCTACAAAGCTCTCAAGAAGGTTGATAGTAACATTACTGGAAAGATTAGAAATAATGCCAGAAAGACATCGCCCATCAAGATTGATCGAGTTAGAAGTAGCTCTAATAACGATCGCTAAGAATACGAAAGGGAGATTAACCGAAAGGTGGATCTCCCTTAGTCTCCTTGCGGCCCTCACTCTCTTTACACTGATCTTTACCTATGTGACGAGAGTTCCAACGCCGCCAAGAATTGCCATCCTAGACACTGCATTCTGTCCAGATTTTCACAGTGAATTTCTTGCTCCGAAAGTTGAGCTTGAGTTGATTCAAAACTTGGAGACGGCCAAGACGATATGCTCGCTTCCCATCAATCACCCAATGCGCCACGGCGACCGCGTCCTTCAAACTTATTTAAAAAATCTCTCTCCAGACGTCGCTCCTCATCAGATTCGACTCTATGGCCTCTTTACCCTCAGTGGGGCAATTGATGGCAAGAGCTGGCTACGAGGTGCCACAGATGCCATGATGCGTGGGAGTGATTTGATCGCGAGTGCGGTAGGTGCACCAGTGGCCGAACTCAGAAGTGAAATTCTTGCACTAAAGAATGAGCTTCTTCTCATCTCTAGCGGCCAATGGGGAGGAAGAGTGCAGGAAGCCCAAAAATTCATTCCCCAAGAAATGATTCGAAAGAGTTCGGAGCTAAGAAAGAAGAGCTTAGTTATAGGCTCCTACTTTCTTGATGGAAAGCACCAAGAGGCATTCCTAGACAACACCCTTCTCTATACGGATCTAATCGATTATTCCTTCGCTGTGAGTGAAGACGAAGAGGGCCTCACTGGCTCCTCCTACGCCCTGGCAGTAGCGAGCGCCAGACTTATGAACTTCTGCGCCAGTGAAGTTGGCGATCCGGCGGACTTAAAAGAGTGCCTGAGACATAAGAGTGTCTCTGTAAAAACCGTAAATGGGCCAACCCTCTACCAGTATTAATAGAAATCAATGACCTTGAAAAAGGAATCGTGAAGAAGTGAGACCGGACTATTTCCTGGTGCTCCCCCATTATAGCGCGGGCCTAGAAGATTTCTCCAAATCTCATCATACTCTCCATACTCAATTGGACGAGTCCCAAGACTTTCCGGTTCTAATTCATTAAAAAACTTTGCCACAAACTCACTGCAATAGAGCTTCTCATCGTCCCAGAGATAATCTGGATCAAAGGGGATGCCGTGAAATTTCTGATAGGCCGTAGTGAGTTCGGCCTCGCTAAATTTAGAGTGCGCTCGCAAGTGAGCGATGGTTGAACCTGAACGTCTCTGGGCAAGAAATTTATTAAGGAGGATCAGGTGAACCGGACCAAGCGCCTGGGCCACCATCCACTCACCTTGGTGATGTAGAACTATTCCCGAGTGAGAATATGGGCCATTGGTTGATCTCTCAATCAAAGCACACGTGTAGCAGTTCAGAGAAATCAGAAGAACATCTCCACTTTTTAACCTTGAAGTGGGGATCATCCCTTGAGACTCGGATGAGAGAGCAATAAAAAGTGCAAGACTAAACTTGAGAATTGAATTCAACATTAAGGCCCTCGCCACAGAGATTGGGCACTCTTTTACCGGGCCAGAGACTTATAATCAAGGGGATAGCTGCAAATTTATCCCAGGGACTACCCTTAAATAGGTAAAAACCCGTATAATAAAGTCACATGAATCGAATAAACTCTTCCCTATTTCTTCTCGTCGTACTCTTCGTAGCGACGCTCTCACCAAAATATTCATTGGCCTGTAGCTACTTTGATGATGAAGACATGATTAAGCAGCGCGATCTCTGTGAAGAAGATGCCTCAAAGTCTTGGTCTTGTGATCTCAACCGCTGCGTGACGACACAGGAATCAAAAGAAGCGCGCGACGACTATCTCGCATGTGCAACCATCGACGATGACTCTGAAAGAAAGAAGTGCCACGACGACTACGCAAAGACCTATGTTGGCGACCTAAAAGATAAAGAGGCGCCACATACAATGGCCGCCAGTGTAAACGGTGTATTTGCTCTACTGATGGGTGTTGCAAGTTTTTATAAAAGCCAAACAGGTGGCAGTTGTTACTCCAAGTGGATCGTACTTGGAACCGGTGCTGCTGGTGTGCTCTCAGAGCTCTACTTTCGCTTCTGGGCCTCTAAAGAACTTGAAGACCTTAGAAAAAATTATAAAAAAGAAAATCACGAAGACCCCTACTTCTCTCAACTTCGAGCACTTGAGTACTTAAAACAAGAACAAGAGGCAATGGCCAAAATGGCCGGCAATCGCAAGAAAGCTTACATGCTACTCACTGCGGGCTACACAGTCGGAGTGGCCGCCGCCATCATGGAAAGTATGAAGCAGCCCCCTACTTGTGGTGGGGATGAGAAAGAACAAGATAAGAAAGCTGACACGGCGGAAGCAAAGACCGAGACTCCTACCCAGACAGACACTGCAACTTCCCAGAACATAAGTGGAGATGAAGTCGCGAGCACCACTTCAACCAACACTCCTGCATCGACAACAACTAGTACATCTACGACAACGCCGCCAGCTGATGGTGCAGCTGCGACGGCCACGACTCAACCGGCTAACAATCCTGCTCCTCAAAATAATCCAAACGCTGGAGCTGGTTCTGGAGCGCAAGCACTAGGAAAAATGATGGGTCACCCTGTTGGAGTGGCCATTGTCGCTGGAGTGGGCGCGGCCCTTAGTGGATATATGTGGAAGGCAAGTGCTGATCAAGAAGAGCAGTCTGAAGATAATGCTAAGCAAGTTCAAGCCATGATCGATAAATTCTCGGGCACAATGGCCGGCTTTTGCCCTCAAGGTCGCGAGGATTATAATAATCCTAGATGCTATTGCTACACTGCCGACGGCTCTAAAAATAGCAATCGCACCAAATCAGAAACCTGCCAAGCGCTTTGGGCCCAGGATGATAAGAACTACTTTGTCGCTGGTTCAAACTATGGTGCTAACGCCGCAATTTCAACCAAGGGCTGTATGACAGTCAACGGCAAGTACGACCAGAAATGTGCCTGTAAAAAACTCGTCAACAAAAAGGGCGAAAATGCCTGTATGAAAGTTCCGGCGACCGCCACAACTATCAATGGCGTCCAATCAGCTCTCTCAACCGCCTCGCTAGCTAAGAATATTAATGGAATCACAAACGGTGAATTCTCGGCGGCAGACCTCAACGCTGCAGACCTTGAAAAGCTCGCCGTGAGGGCCCAAAAAGCAAAAAATCAAATTGCCTTGCAGGTCAATGACAAGCTTAAAAAACAAAATAAACAGACCATTCCTAGTATGAATAATAAATTTGTCGATAAGATGATTAGAGCGACACCAAAGTCTGTAAGAGACAATATGCTCGCCACTTACGCTCCACTCGATCTTAGAAATGGCAGACCAGATGATGACATCTTTAAACAAGTTCTAAATAAAGCGGTCAACGAAGGCAATATTCAAGACACCACTGTAAAAGGTGGCGAGGGAATTCACTCAGGCAAGAAATCTGGCAATAATGGCTTTCAACTCAATCTTGGCGACTCGGGTAACTCGGGCAATAAAGTTGAGAGCTTCATGGAAAAAGAATACAAAATGAACGCCAGTGATATTGTCAATCGCGACGATGTCCCCATATGGACGATCATTTCGAATCGCTACACTGTAAGTGGTCTTAAGCGTCTCTTTGGAGATGACCTCTCAAAAATCGATGAGGCAAGCTCTTCAGAAACTAACCCAGAGGAAGTAACTCCTTGAGTATAAGTGCTGACATTCTGCTGGGGAAAACGGCAACTCATCTGCAAGATTTTTCGCAAACATTTAGCGGAATTAGAAAAGATCACAAGCTTCACCCCGAAGTTCTAAGGGATTTAATAACTCTACAGAAAAAAGCGAGTCTTGCGGGCTTTGAAATGGCCGTGGTCTCTAGTTTTAGATCCTATGAAGCCCAGGAAGTCATCTGGAACGCCAAGGTGCGGGGTGAGCGTCCCGTGCTAGACATTGACGAGAACCCTCTGGATATCACGAAACTCACTGAGCTTGAAAAGATTTTTGCCATCATGAGATGGTCAGCGCTTCCAGGGGCCAGCCGCCATCACTGGGGCACAGATCTTGATGTCATTGATTACGCTGCAATTAGAAATTCAGAATATAAAGTTCAGCTCACTAATAGTGAAGCTAGCAATGAAGGACCTTTCGGCCCTTTTCACCAATGGCTTGATGATCAGATTGCAAGTGGGGAGTCCTGCTTTTTTTATCGTCCCTATGAATTTGACTTAGGGGGCGTTTCAACAGAGAGATGGCATCTCAGCCACGCTCAAATATCTGCCCCGCTTGAAGATGCCTACGACTTTCAATTTTTTAAAGAGCAGTTAAAACTTGCGAAGTTTGATCTCGCAAGCACTGCTCTCAATCATGCTCAGGAAATATATGAGCGCTTCGTGAGTGCTACGACTCACGCTCCTTGGGGTTAATCTCTCCTGCTGCACTTATGGCCGATAGCCACTCCTGCGTTGGAGCGATGAGCTTTCTCTTTTTCATATCCATCAATCCCACACTGAGATCGAGTGTTGAACAAATTGTGCCATCGGCTTTTAGCATTTGTTGGTGCATGGTAAAAATCAAAGAGTTTTTCATCATTCCATTTCTGGCCGTAATCGTGATTTCATCGCGATTAATAAGCTCTTTTTTAAAGGTCAAATTGAGGTCCAATATCACTGGGCCCATGGCGAGCTCTTTGATTTTGGCCATGCCAAATCCTCCAAGCTCAATCAACTCCCAGCGCGCTTCTTCATAGAGCGCCAAGTAGGTGGCGTTATTCACATGTCCAAAAGTATCCAAATGGGATTCTCGAATAGTCAGGGGATATCTAAACATTTTTACCTCTAAAGCCTGTCTTACTGCCAGAAATATGGGCCGGCAGGGCATATACCAATTATTGGGATGTTATGTCTAAGTGATTGAAAGATCATAACAGACTCAACTCCAAATGACATCCGACCGATAAAGTCTCGTATACTTGTATTATAGATTAGAGAAGGGCAGGCAAATGAATATGAAGCGAAAAAAGCATAACAAAGTTATTGGGAGTGCACTCCACTTATCTTTAAGTGCGCTTCTCGCTCTGACTTCACCCGGAATGCCCGTGGCCGTCGCCAACGTAAATTACTCCGGCGCTGGCTGTACTCCTGAAGCTCCTAGTGGCGAGGGAGCAAGTGTCGATCTCTCTACAAACCCCTGTGAGAGCGCAGAACCCTCACTGGCCCAGGGTGCATCGGAGAGAGGTCAGCGATCGGGTGCTAAGTATAGTGGTGGTCAAGACTTTATGACCTGCCAAGGTAAGGCCAACGTGGGTTGGGAATCAATTGAGCCCAGATCAGCTGCGAGCTGGGAAGGGTATTGGAAAGAGACCTATGAAAAGCATGTAAAGAGCACTCTGGCCCAAAGAAAGCAGACTCTTGAAGACAATATTGACAATAATGCAGAGGCACTCGCAAAAGACCCAAACCAACTTCCGGTCATACAAAAACAAGCCCTGACAGACCTGAAAAACTATCTTACAGAACACTATAAAGCCGTTAAGCAGATTCTCATGGCAGCGGATGGTGTGAAATCTTGTCAGTCACTTCGCGGGCTAACTGACCTACTCTCTAGAGACGATTATAAACAAGCCGCGAGCTGGACCAACGGAACCTCAAAGACCAGTGTTGATGGGAAAATTACTTGTAAAGCAGGTGGCGCTGAAACCCAAGACTATCTGCCATGTCTTAATGCAATTAATGCCTATGATGCCCTCTTCGTCGCCAATGCCGGTGTGGAGACTGTCCAACAGGTCAGCTACATGGGCAAGCAGATGGATATTCAGCAGAAGATGGCCGAAGATACCGATAGCATCACTGCCGGGATGGAAGCTCAAAAGAGTAACCTTGAAGCGCAAGCTGATATTGCCAATCAAAAGGCAGTCTTTGACGGCGCACGCGCCGCCACGCTGGCCGGAGTCCTCAATAGTATGCCCACTCGCGAACAACTCGTCTCGAGGTGTACTGAGACAGTCAATGATGGGCTCGATCAAATCGATTCAGGAGCAGCTTCTCTAGTTGAATATATTCAACCGGCCTTGAAAGATGTTCAGGAAAAACTTAAAACGATCAAGATTAATTTATCGATTGTAGAAAAGCCTCTTAGCTTTGACTCTTTAGCCGAGGCTATGAGTCAGCACTCTAAACTGAGCTTTACTCAAGATGCCGCCACACCACCGGCGGGTGCTCCTCCACAAGCTGATGGACCTGGTGGCGGCAGTAACAGTATCGTGGCCACTAAGTTCACCGTCGAAGATGGACAGTCAGGCGTTAATAGAAACTCTGCCGAAGATATTTGTGGTGAAGCAGCGACGAAAAGTCAGGCGACACTACTCATGAACGAAGAAGCACGACAAGCAATGAAAGCTGCGATGATCGCGGCTGGGCTTGATGCCGCTGGAAATCTTGCTAAGGCGGCCATTCTTAATAAGCACGCCGATCAAATCGGAGATGCCATTAATGACGTTGAGTCTTTTGCGCCACCAGAATTCTCTGGGGTGTATGAAGACGGACTCTTTGACGAGTGTACCGCCGATCCAGACAGTGAAAACTGTGGTGTTTCGCTCTCTGGTCAAGATGTAGGCTTTACTGGGAATACAATTCAAATTAGTGGTTTTGATGCCGGAGTCATTGGCGGAGGCGACAATTCAGAAATCGCAGCTGCGGCCAACTCCGACTCTCCAACTTCGACCTCGCGCTCGGGCTCTACCGCCCCCAAAATCGGCTCGGCCATCTCTGGCGCCGATAAAGGTGGCGGAATCACCGATGCAGCAGCAAAAGCAACCCTTGGTGGTGGTGGCGCTGGCGGCGGCTCAGGCGGTGGTGGTGGCGGAAGCCCAGGTTCAGTAGCAGGACCTAGCGGTGGCGGCGCGCCTGGTGGTGGTGGCGAACAACCTGCCCCAGAAACTGGCAATACTTCAAAGATTAGTTTCAGTGGCGGACTTAAGCCCAGTGGCCTCTCGGGTGGGATGAGAGCGGCTGCCGCTAAGAAAGAAAGTAAAGTGGCCAATCCCTTTGATAAGCTCTTTGGCAAAAAAGGCGCTGGAAATGAACTGAGCTTTAGAAATCCCGCCGCTATCGGTAAGGGAAAGGGCTCTGTGCTTGAACAAATCTCGCGTCGCTATAGCGAGATCTCAAAAACAGATCGCCTCTTGAAGTACGAAAAGAAAAGTGAGTAGGGAACTTTTACAACCGCTTTACTAAGCGTTCAGGCCGGGCATAGTATTCGCCCATCATGGCGAATACTATCTTCTCAATAAATAAACTCTTAGGCATGGCCCTCTTGTTCATCGCGGTTTGTGGTGAAGTCGCCATGGCCAGCGAGATCGATCCCTTTCGCAGACGAGCAGATCTAATCGCTCTAGAGGATATGGCCCCTCTCATCAACAAAAAGAGCAATGAATACTTAAAAGAGGCGCTCGATCTCGCCAACACTAAATCTGGTTGTAGTGAGAAGCGACTCTATAAGAAGATGAGAAAGTTCTTTAGGAACCACGTCATTGGCGAGCTCGCCCCTTATATAATTGATAGCCCAGAGATCAGAAGACTTGAAACGCGCACCTCCCAAAGTATCTATCGCGATTTTAGATGGTATGAGGCCGTCATTCCTGGCCTCTACGCACGAGTCTTTAGTGACCCCGCTGGAAAGATATTAAATCTTAATGATCACCTGGTCGGAACAGATAAGTTTGAGCACTTTATGGGGACGGGGTTTAAGTACTTTAAAATTTACTCTCAAAATCAAAATGAAAGTGGACTGCTCCAGATACTAAAAAAAGGTGAATCACTTGAGGTCGGATTTATGGGCTCAGTGACCACAGGAGTGAAGTCCTATGGAGATTTGGTCGCCAATTTTAATGGCATGCGCTTTTGGAATAATGTTCTTGGTAAACAACCAGATATTCTAGGGCAGGATATTGCTCCCTACGTGAAGTGTGAATCCGGCAAGTGGAAGATCAATAACGAGATTGATTGGACCTTCTATGTCGATGTAGCTTGGGATGAAGGTATTAATTGCTCAAAGTTTAGAACTGAAAGTATGCTCGCTAAAGTCGAAGGCATTATAGAGATTTATCAACAACACACTGATGTTGACCTCACCTGCCCGATGAACTCTCAGGCCCTCAATGAGACAATCCATACAAAGTACTCCGCTCTTCCAGCTTGGGCCCATGAATATCTGTTTAATTTATCGGGCTTAGGTGTGGTGGAGTAAAGTCCCCGACTCTCAAACTCGGTTTTATTCTGACGCTCTTTCTTGTCACCATGAAAAATTATCTCCCATCTAAGTCACTGGAATAAGGCGAACATTACTTATCTTCCTTGGCACTCCTCTTGCTCCCTTATGAATTCATTAGCTGAGTGAAACTCATATTTGAGAATTCATCACAAGTCAGCTAGGCTAAAAAGACAGTAGTTAAAGTCACGGATGACGGAGACAGACATGGAAGAAAGCCTTAACAATCTATTGAGATCAGAACTGTATGCTTCGCGCTCTTACTTTGATCGACTGATGCATGCATCTGTCGACCTAGAAGGGATCGAGCACTCCCCTAGTTTTAAGAAATGGCTCATCAGCGCCAATTTTGAAATTATGAGCTGGGTGGAAAGTGATGTTCTCTCCAATCACTGGTGGACTAAATCTCATCAAAATATCAACGCCAGAGAATTTAAAAAGCAATTGCTCGCGCTCTTTCTCTTTGTCGACAATCTCATTTTACTTCCCATGGACTCCGAGAAAAAAGTCGAGGCGGTGAGCTCACTCATCAACACCCTCTACTCTCTTTGCCATGAACTACACGACTATCTCTTTAAAATGAGCCCGCTTGAAATTCCACTTCCAAGACTAGGGCTCGCCAAATCGACTCGCGATAATCCACAAGAATCTGGTATTCCCCAGTACCGTCTAAAGGCCAGTGACTTTTGGGAAATGTGTGAAGGAAGAGATGCCCCCAATATCATCGGCCTTGAAAGCGGCAGAGAAAATAAGTATCAAAAGTGTTTGGCCAGAGGCCATGAAGCAATGTTTGCCAAGGACTATGAGCGCGCACTGGAACACTTCAGTGAAGCTTGCCGCTATAATGAAACGGCCGAGGTCCTGGGCCTTCTTGGCTGGACTGCGGGACTAAGAGGAAAGAAAGAGGATGCAAAGGCGTTCTACCTAAAGGCCATTCGCAAAAATCCAGACTATGGCCCTCCTTATAACGATCTTGGGAGCTTTCTTCTCAATGACGGAGAGGTGGAGGAATCGCTCAAATGGTTTGAGCTCGCCAAAAAAGCCCCACTCTATGACAACAAAGAATATCCCTATATCAATGCTGGTCGCGCTCACATGATGAAGCACCGCTACCGCGAGGCAATCGCTGAGTTTGATCACGCCTTAAAGCTAGCTCCTTTCAATGAAGACCTTAAAAAGACCATCGATCGCCTTAAAAAGGCCCTTACTGTAAAAGAAGAAGCACAGCAAAATGCTTGCACGGACTCTCCTGAGCTCTCATAATAGAGCTTAGGAGTCGTTCATGAGTCAAAAAAAATCCGTAAGTAGACAGGAACTCACCAGTTACCTCACAGAACTCTTTCGCCTGCGAGAGTATGAAGACTACGGACCTAATGGACTTCAAATTGAAGGTAGAGATCAAATTGAAAAGATCGCCTTTGCCGTTTCGGCAACTGCTCACACTGTCTCGGAAGCGGTAAAACAAAAAGCTGATGCTCTCATCGTTCACCACGGACTCTTCTGGAAGTTTCATGGACCAAGAGCAATCACTGGCACTTTTGCCAAGCGAGTAAGCCCACTCATTAAGAATGATATTAACCTCTACGGCCTGCACCTTCCGTTGGATGGGCACCCCGTCCTTGGCAACGCTGCAACACTCGCCAATCTCCTCGGACTCAAAGATCTTGAAGATTTCGGACTTCGAAGCGGACTTCCAACAGGAATAAAAGGGAAGTTTCTCACTCCAATAAAGGCCAGTGCACTTAAAGAAAAACTCGCCGGAGTGCTCAAGCACACAGTGATGCATTCAAGTCCCGATGACAATCAGGATATCTTTACCATGGGAATTATCACCGGTGGCGCCAATAGTGAGTGGAAACTCGCCCAGCGCGAAGGTCTTGATAGTTATCTCACAGGTGAGATGAGCGAACACGACTGGAATGAGGCGCAAGAGGCAGGAATGCATATGTATGCTGGCGGCCACCATGCGACAGAGCGCTTTGGAGTGCAGTCCTTAATGGAGCACTTAAAGAGTCGCTATCAAATCGAGGCCGTATTCTTTGATTCTGAAAATCCGGCCTAGGACTTAACTTTCAGCGAGAGTTCGAGTGAGAACTCCCCAACGACTTCATCACTCACTTTAGGGCATGTTGCTTTAATGTGAACCATCATCTCGTGGCGATCTGGACTTTGTGAAACCATTTGAACAAATTTTCTAATCTCTTCACCTTGCACACACTCAAAGAGAACATCCGCTTCAGCGCGCTTTTTAAAGTCAGCGTGAAAGCTCTTAAATGAAAGGGCAATCTTCTTGCCTGAGCGATCGATCTCCTTCATCGCCGCAAGACCACCGGCGAGGTCGGCCCCAGCACTAAGGGCACCAAAGTACATACTGCCAAGGTGATTTTTTGAACGCCTAGAAAGTGGAAGAACGATGGCCGTTCTTTGCGTATCAAGGGCAATTACCTTGGGTCGCAACCACCAAATCATTGGAATTTTTGTCAGGCCAAAGAGGCGAACAAAGACGGTTTCTTTAAAGAGGGCGGAGGCCATAGATAGTCCTTAGGAACGAGCGAGCTCTTGAGAGCGTTCAATATTCTTTTCTAGCGCCATTTTAACAGTACTTGAAAAATTATGCTCGCTAAAAATATCTAATGCCCTGGCCGTCACCCCCCCCTTTGAGGTCACTGCATTTCGAAGTTCTTCAAAATTGAGTTCAGAAGCGGACATGAGCTTTGAGCTACCAAGAAAGAGCTCGGCAATGATTGCGCGCGCGTGCTCACTTGGTAGACCAAATGATAAATAGTGCTCGTGGAGGATTCTAGCAAATTCAAAAATATATGCAGGGCCAGAGCCAGCAATCGCAGTATAGCGATCTAGATCATCTTCACTTGCTAGACTTACATTCACTCCGCAAGATTCAAAGTTTTCTAAGATATGGGCACGAAGATGGGCCGAGTGATCACTGTCAAATACCCAGCCTAAAAGACCCGCTCCCACATCAATTGGAGTATTGGGCATCATGCGAAGAATCTTGCGATATTTAAAAAGTGGAGTGAGGCGCTCCTTGCGAATTCCGGCCAAGATGGAGATTATGAGTGGGCCACCCATTCGGGCCAACTCACTCTTTAAGACTGCCGCAGCCTCCTCTAGCTGTTGAGGTTTAAAACCCAGAACAACGTAGTCAAAGGCAGCACTATGGCCTAGCTCAAATACACGGCCATGATTAACTGCCGCCAACTCCTGTGCACTCGTGCCACTTGGACTATAGAAAGAGAGCTCCACAGGCTTACGAGCGCGCTTTAATCCCCTTGCAATGGCAGCGGACATTTTACCGCTACCCCAGAAAAGTACTCGCGTCGGTGTCGTTGCCATTGATTCCCCCTAGAGATCAAGATTAAGTGGCGCCCCATGCCTCATGGTATTGATCGCCAATGAGCGCACAAAGACAAAATCTTCATAGTGGCGCTTAAAGTCCCTTGGCGAGTGCGTATCAAAGGGCGAGCTCACAAGTAGCATATGGCGTGAGCGATCTTTAGAGTAAACATACTCATAGACTTTAGAAAGCCCACTCGCAGGTCCATCGTAGTGCAAACGTGAGACAGATTCGTCATCCATCGCCTTGTGAGCAAGTTCTTTACTGCCAAAGAAGACGTCGACATTTTCTTTAGAGAAACCAACCTTGTGACAGAGCGCTACCATTTTTGTCCACCAATCGTAGGCGGCTTGATTGCGAGCAATCACCGTCACTCCGGCGCCCGCACCCAGTGCGCTTAGAAAGCGAATGAGTGTAGCGCCATAGGGCATCTTTCCATAGGCGAGAAAGAGAACCTTGCCACCTGCCAAAGAGAGATCATTATACGATTCTTGACCGGGTATCACTCGATTTAAGTGCTTCTTAGTTATAAAGCTCGGCCAGTGGCGAGAGATCCACTTATTAAATTCACTCACCAACTCCTTTTCACTGGGAGCGATCGCGCCGTAGAGCACTTCCATTTGATTGACGAGCAATTTACCTAGATCAATTAAACGAGTCGTGCGCCCAGCTGGTGCAAGACCAGATGAGCGGCAAAGATCAAATTGGTAATCTACACCCTGATCATACTTGAGTTCTTCACTGGCAAGTAGAGAGCCCTGCAAATGATTGTGGTGAAGTGCTTCAAGATAATTGCGACTGCCGGCCTTGGGTCCAGTACCAGAGAGCTTAAAGCCTCCAAATGGCTCAATGGCCACGCGAGCACCAGTGATGGTGCGATTGACGTAGAGGTTGCCGGCCTCGAGTCTAGCGACAGCTGCATCGATATCATCTTGCGACTGACTGAAAATGCCTCCAGTGAGCCCGTACTCGACAGAATTAAAAACTTCAATGGCCTCTTCATTGTCGCGCACACCTATGAGGTGTAGCACAGGGCCAAAGAGCTCACGTCTCGCAAAGCTGGCAGGATCTTTTGCACGAGCGAGGGGAAGCTCAATTAATGTAGGCCCCACACAAAGTCCTGGGAGCTCTTCCATCGAGCGATCCACGTGCACGACGCCGCCATGTTCACGGGCTTCAGCACTGGCCTCTTTGACTTGCTCACGCAAGCGGGCCTGATCTTCAAGTGTGATCACGGGATTAATAAAGGTAGAAAAATCGTAGGCGACACCCACTTGCAAATCACTGATGGCCTCTTTTAAACGAGTGGCCAGGCGATCTTTGACTGATTGGTGCACAATCACGCGGCTTGCGGCCGAACACTTTTGTCCGGCGTGACCAAATGATGAGTAGAGAATACCGGCAACTGTCTCATCTAATTCAGCGTTGGCGGTGACGATAATAGCATTCTTGCCACCCATTTCGGTAATCACCTTCACTGGGTAACTCTCCCCGGTGAGGGCATTTGTATAGAATCTTGAAGCGGCATTCTTCATAATGATTTGCCCCACCGCTTTTGAGCCAGTGAAGATGATACCAGCGATGCGCGCATCTTTAACGAGCTGATCACCGATGGTCTCTCCAAGACCTGGAAGATGAATAAGAACATTGGTCGGGATACCGGCTTCATGAAGGAGAGAGACGAGGGCTTCTGCAATGAGTGGGGTCTGCTCTGCAGACTTTAAAATAACAGTATTGCCAGCAACGAGGGCACCAACAACCATTCCGCAGGGAATTGCCAAAGGGAAGTTCCACGGTGCAATCACGGCGATCGGACCTCTAGCGTGTACTTTTGAATTGTGCTTGTGAAGCCTCACCTCTTCGCGGGCGTAGAAGCAGAGAAAATCAATCGCTTCATCCACATCTCCTAGAGACTCACCAATGGCCTTGCCGGCCTCATAGCTAATGAGCGCCGAGAGTTCAGAGCGACGAGCAAGCATGAGGTGAGCGGCCCGTTGAAGGACTTGCGATCTAAAGAGTGCCGGCATAGTCGCCCAAGACCCTTCATTAAAAGAATCACTCACTTCTTTAATCGCCGCCTCACAATCTTGCGTGCTAGCGCTATTAATAGTTCCAACTAGAATTGAGCGATCTGAAGATGAGAGTATCTCCCACTTCTCTCCCGAGAGTTTTCTGCCGGTATCAAAATGATGACCGAGTCCACTTGCTTTAAAATCTTCAAAGGCATTCACGACCCACTGGCGCTCCCCTTGAAGATAGGTTCTCACAGGGGCGACGTTAGCAAAGGAAGAGTTGAGACCAACTTCAAATTCATCAAAAGTAATCGCACCACTTGCCTTCTTTTCTTGGTGTACATCAATGGCCGCTGGAATAACTCCCTTCTTCTTATGCGAGCGCATGATTGTGAGAACGCCCACTTGAGAGCTATTTTCCATAATACGGCGCACGAGGTAGGCCATCCCAACCAGAAGACTGCCAACGGGAACGTAATTTCTTACCGCCCAACCCATTTTTGCCAGCGCAGTAGAGAGCGCCTCATAGGTCATGTGTAGACATTGATGCTCAATCTCTGGAAGCTGTGGGAAGTGGGCCGAGCGCAGGGCCTCAGCAAAGCAGTGGTCACTAAAATTGTGTGAGGCAAGGCCCAGTTGCAAGTGAGGTGAGTTTTCAAAGATCTTCACTACTAATTGTCTAAAGTGAATATCAGTCTCTTCTTTATTGAGAAATTCTGGAGCGAGGTGACCGTGAGCACGCGCTTCTACCGTCTCAGCATCCCAGTAAGCCCCTTTCACTAGGCGAACTGGCATGGTGTGACCGCGCTTCTTAGCGAGCTCAACGATATCGAGTAAGTGAGTGCTGGCGTCTCTCAAGTAGGCCTGAATCACGATACCAGTTTGTTGATAATCGGCGAGCTCAGGGGTTTCGAGAAGGAGCTTTGAATAAATTTCAAAAACGATGTCGCGGTAGTGGTAGTGTTCGGCATCGATATTAATGAAGACTTCATGTTTCTTAGCTTCAAGAAGAATATTCTTTAAGCGTGGGGCCACGAGAGAGTATGAATACTCAAGCGCCTCCGGTTTAAAGTCAGAGCACAAAGCACTTACCTTAATACTCACGTGAGCGCGCAAAATGCCCGCAGAGTTCTTACTTCCCTTAGGAATATGCGCTCCAAGACCGCGAATGAGTTCAAGCACTCGGGCCTCATAGGTGTCGGCCTCTTTCTCACTCACCACCAACTCACCAAGTTGATCAAGAGTGGCGTCGCGGCCAGAGTTCATTAGCTCTTTTAATACTTGATCCGCAAGCTCAATGCTCTCACCGGCAATAAATCTCTTGGCCATAAAGCGCACACTTGTGCGAACGAGTCCCGCAAGTGCACCGGCAGGAATGAGCTTTGAAAGGGTATGGGCCACCATAACGGCGTAGTAGATAGAATTTGGAAGTGCCCTCTCATCTCCTTTCTTACCTAGCAGCGAAGCCTTTTTTGAATCACTCAAGAGTCTTCTCATCGATTCAATTAAAAGGCGCTTAACCTCTGATCCCGTTTGATCGTGATCAAGAGAGGGAAGAATTGCGAGAAACTTAAGCATGTGAATGCGAAGGAGTGCAAATTGAGCAGTAAGACCCAGTCCAAAATCACTAAAGCGCTCAAAGAGCACTGGGCGATACTCATTTAAGTGAGAGAGTAGTTTCGTCACCAAGTCGCCGGCGGCGTCTCTGGTGCGAGCATACTTCTCATCAGTGAGATCTGGAAGATCGTAGAGCTTTGTCACGCGCTCACTGACAGTTGGAAAACTCGTGCGCTCAAGTGAGGCAATTTCTTCGGCGTGATTTTTTAGGGCGATAAATTGAGAGTTCTCTCTCAAGGCAATTTCTTTTTCACTGGCGCGATCACTGAGAACTCCCTCAACGAGTAATAGCTCATCAGAGAGTCTGGCACTGGCCAGGCGAATAGTCTTTTGATCGGGAAAGAACGCGGCCAAAAGCGAGGCGCCTTTTAAAACGAGTTGAGCTCTATAGGCCGAGTCACTAAGTCTATAGTAGGCCAGGAGCTCGGCCTCTACCTGAGAGTCAAATTTCTCTTCAGATGCCAGCAACAGAGAGGCAAAATCCTGATCAAAGATAACTTGAATTTGATTTTGAATTTCAATGGTCTTAAATATTGGAAGGAAAGAAAATTGTCCTTCACTGTGACTTGAATGAGGCACTTCGCCTCCACCTAGGGGTCGTAAATTACGCATACAGCCATCTCCTCATAAACTGCAGCTAACATACCAGAAGCAGTGACTGTGGGTCTACGATTTAGAGTGGAGAAATTGAGGCTAAAATGTTGATTTTTCTTTAATTAGCAGAACTGCTATTGAAGTGCTTTTCAATCAAGTCGCGCTTAAATTCTTTAAACAAAGGAATTTCTAACACGCGTTCAAAATAATCGCGGTTGTCATCGGTCATGCGCGGCTCCCACATGGCCTTGCCAGACTTGTCAGTGCGCTTAACCACTGGAATGAGAACACTCTTTTGACCGCTACTCATGACAACTTCAAGTAAAAATTCTTCTTTATCTTGTAGCCCGGCCCTTAGAATTTTCTCTGAACTGAGAGTATCGAGTTCGCTGGCGGCAAAGCTCAATTTAGCAGTGGCCGCCTCGCTCGTTCCCGAAGCGCTACTCGCCGTCACTGCCACTGAGGCGGGAGCTCGCGAAGGGGCCGATCCCTCTACTAGCGCCGCACCTGGGCCACTGGTTCCCGGAGTATTTGAGACACTAGCTTGAGTTTCTGGCCCTGGTGTTGGGTTTACTGAGGCTTGATCGCGCTTCACGAAATTGGGATCAACTGGTCTATAGGCATCCTGGCCATAATCTGGAAATGGGATGCGTGAATTTTGAGCGACCCTTGGATTGTATTTGGGAGCGTAGGCGAGACTATCAAAGTTTTCATTGCCACCAAGATCTTCACCCATCTGATTTGCTCTACGGTAGGGAATTTGGGGATTTGTGATGCTACTGATATCTTCTCGAGTTTTACCACCCATCTCTTCAAGGTCAGCGATGGCGCTTCTTAATTTCTTAATTTCTTGATCTCTTTTACGCGCCTGTATATCGGCAACCAGATCACTCGTTGCAGAGCGAGCTTCAGTCTTTGTGTTGCTCGCGTATGATTCAGGGCCTAGCTCAATTTGATCTTTCTTTTTGGCGGCCAGAGAACCAAGAGCGTCAAGCGAATCTTGAAAGGCCTTATCACCGGACTGATCTACTTTAACTTCTGTAGGCTTTAGCGGCGCACGGGCGCTGATATTTTCAGATTGTTCAAAGTTAGAATTTCCTCGACTCGGTTTAGTTGCTTCAACTCTTCGACTCGAGCTCGGCGATCCAGCATAGGTCACCACATCTTGAGAGACACCTTGATCGACAAGGATCTTAGAAAAAGTCGTCACCGACTCACTAGGACCGGCGCCGCGGGCCAGGCGAGATTTCTTAGTCTGCTCCTCTCGCTCATAGACGCGAACGAGGGCCTTTATCTCAAGGCAACTAAAAATGCTGGCGCTACATTCAGAGCTCTTGACCTTCTGGGCCAGATCGTCGTAGCTGTGAAGTTCACAATTGGCCCCATCCTGACTCTCTTTTGCGCATACTGAAGAACAGACAGATTCAGAGGCCATATCAGAAGTGATTCCAGATAAACCCGTAGCTTTCTCTGATTCAATTTCAATTTCAAATTTATTTTCGCTCTTATCCCCGGCGACTTCTTCGCGACAATAAAGTTCCGCAAAAGCCTCGGCCCGAAGTAGTCCGTTTTCAATTTGTTCGTCGTGTGCAAACTTAGAAAAGTAAGTTGGCTCCACAGGCTTTATTTTAAAAACCTTTTCACCACAAACACTTTCGCTCACACCTGCACTGATGGAGCTTAAAGATTCATGACAGCGCTTTTGGAAGAGATTGGTCTGCGCCTTAGCTAAACCAGAGCCTGAATCTGGGTTGAAAGCTTCACTTAATTTTGTCTCTGGGTTCTTTTCAATCCAATCAACGAGGGCCCTTGTTGCCTCTGTGTCAGAATCTAATAAATTTACAACAGGATGGGCATTAATGAATTTTACATAGTCTTTCGCTTCAGGAAGATCTGCAGCGAGCTTGGTAAATATCTCTCTCAGGGCCATAGAGGGAGAATTGATAAATCGGTCTTTATTCTCAAGGATGAGAGCTCTTGAATTATCAAATAAGAGCTCAAAAGCGGCCATGATCCAATTGTTGCCATCAGTAGGTGACATACAAGAAAATGGGCGATTGCCCGAGAGCTCGTTCATTTTCATCGATTGAACACTAAAGAGTCTATCAAAGGCCGATTGGGAGCCCTTGGTCTTTGCGAGAGACTCAGAGTCGTAGTCCTCAAGTACTCTCAACAGGTAGGAATCTAAGTCAGCTGACTTGCCACAAGACTCAGCAATGGCCTTTGACTCCCTTGCCAAGTGACAATTAAAGCTCTCTGCTCCTTCAAGCTGATAGAGCCCCTCATAGCGATTAATCTCACTAAAAATAGAAATATGTTCCTCAAAGCCTCTCTTAAACACGTCGCTAGAGACGATTAAGGCGCGCTCCTTACTGAGTTCAGCCGGCCTAGCGCTATTTCGGATCAGGCCAAAAACCTTCTGCTGACATCTACAATAGCTCTCATGGGTAGGATCTTCGAAAGTATCCTCATCCATATCTGCACAGGCTTTAAGAGAATCCATGGAAATTTTGAGTTGAGGTAAACCAGACAATCCATTGCAAAGAGGTGTGGCCCGCTCCTCGGCGCTGGCACTCCAAGCAAAGACCACGACGTACGCCAACAATAAGTGGCGAGCAATGACCGTAGCATTTTTAAGAAAAGAGGTTCGCTCTTTCAAAAATCCTTCCAATAAATAGGGTTCAGCATCCTTATCGACAGAAATTACTAAACCTTTAAGATAGAGTTTTTAAAAGCTTTGGTTTGACGAAGATTCTCGGGCCCCTTAGACTAATTCTATGGGTCAAAAAAGACTTCTTTTTCAAATAGTTGGCATTGTGGTGAGCGCGCTCACCCCTGCCCTGCCATCAATGGCCCGCGGCTATGAGATGGCCGACCTCGAAGTACTTGTTAAAGAAAAAAATACTCGCGAATTCCTGGCCCATGCCCACGATATTAGACCCAGCCAAAGAGATAAGACTTGGCGTGAGATGCTCTCTCAAATGGCGCTACTAGCGATCTCGGAGGCGCAAAATTACAGACCCATCGCTCACGCTTCTTTTGATCAAATTCAAAGCATTGCCACATGGCCGGCGCTAAAGAGTGATGACTACTTTGCCCTCAAGCGCTCTGACTTTGCCCGCGCCTATTTCAACGACTGCTTTGAAAAAGGCGAAAAAGACTGTCTAGAGCGCGCTAGGCTCTATATTGCAACTTCAAGCGAGAATCCAAACTTTAATCTCTTTCTGGTAAAACTCATTAATTCAAAGTTCCAAAAGCCCTCCGCTGAGCTACAAAGCTTTAAGGCGGCCCTAGTTAAGCAAATTGCCAATGGAGAATTCTCCAAAGAGTTTTGTGCTCGTGAGGATATTAAAGCTGAGCTCTCAAAGTTGGCCCTTAGTGAGGCGATGACACAGTTAAGGCAGAATTCCAAAGCTCCGGCACTCTCATTAAATCCTCTAGGTTCACCCGCTTGCCTGATGGAAATGGCCCAGGGTCTAAAATTAGACCCAATCAACGATCAGATGCAGACACTTGCCGCAACCTACCTAATAAGAAGAACTTTCAATATCCTCACTCTCCCAGAGCGAGATTACTTTCTGACCTACTACCTTCTCAGCGGGCCTAGGGAGGGAGAAATCTTTAATCTTGCTTGGAATAATCTCAAGTCCCTTGGCGCTGACGTCTCAAGACGCCAAAGCGTGCTTCAAGCTCTAAAAAAGCACACAAGACTACCAGATGAGAGCTTTGGTGCAACCGACGTAAGACTGCGCAGAACGCTCACAGAGGCCTTCCTGACTTACTTTCCCGAGTATACCGACTACTATATTAAGGAGTGCCACAATTACCTAGCTGGCCTTTCTGAATACCCGCGCGGCAACCCCACCCGCTACTGCGATGATTTGATTCTGATCTCGAAAATGAAGGGGTCTATCTCTGATGAAGTCTATCTCAAGCATTCTGCTTTAAAGAAATTTCGCCCCATCAAATAATTGGCAAAAAAAAAGGGGCAAGATAACTTGCCCCTTCCTTATCATTTAAACCCTAGGGCTTATTCGCTAAGGTGCTTACCGAGGATACCGGCAAGTTCAAACATCGTGATTTCAGCTTTGCCGAAAAGTGGACGAAGTTTGTCGTCAGAAAGGATATTTCTCTTGTTCTTTGGGTTCTGAAGATTGTGCTTTCTGATGTAATCCCAGATTTTCTTAACAGCTTCAGTGCGTGGAACTGGATTTGATCCAATTACAGCTGAAAGTGTAGCAGATGGCTTAAGTGGCTTCATAAAAGCAGCGTTTGGCTTTCTTTTAGTAGCTTTCTTAGCTGGCTTAGCGGCTTTCTTAGGAGCAGCTTTCTTTGTAGCTTTCTTAGCTGTAGCTTTTTTAGCAGCTACTTTCTTAGTTGCTTTCTTAGCTGTAGCTTTTTTAGCGGCTACTTTCTTAGTCGCTTTCTTAGCTGTAGCTTTTTTAGCAGCTTTCTTAGCTACTTTCTTTGTTGCTTTCTTAGCAGCTTTTTTTGCAGTTGCTTTTTTAGCAGTTGCTTTCTTAGCAGTTGCTTTCTTAGCTACTTTCTTAGTTGTCTTCTTGGCAGCTTTCTTAGCAGGTGCCTTCTTCGTTGCTTTCTTAGCCATGGTGTCCTCCATTTAGGTTACAAGAAAATTATGAATGAAATTTTCTATTATTGTCAGGCCGTAAAATAAAACTTCGTTAATATTTTTAAAAAAATCCTATGTCTCATTTAATACGATAAACCTATCGTCAGCACTAATGCAATTCCTTAACCCATTCTACCACTTGTCCGTCATCGATCTTCTTTGCCGTTTTCTTGTAGCCATGAGACTCATTGAGAGAATACATGCGGAAATTGTCGATGCGACAGTAGTGGAGGACGCGCTCGAGACCACGATCACGGGCCTCTTCCTCGATAAATTCTTTGATTTGGTGGGAGTAGCCACTCCCCTGATGCATGATCTTAATGGCGGTATTCTTTGACATTAAGCCACCATCTTGCTCACAAAGAAAAAGAGCGGCCACGACTTCGCCCTCGGCGTACACGCCGTAGAGTTCCCAGCCCTCTTTAACTTCTTTCTTTAATTCGTCGTAATTCCAGTTGAAATCTGGCGTATCGCTAAAGGCATCGATGTTGTAATCGAAGATAGCCTTATAATCTTTCTCTTTCGTGGCCCTTTTAAACGTCAGATCCATTGACATCTCCCGTGCAAATCTGCAGGTAAGCTCTGTAATATTAAGAGGTTAATTAGCAAGAGTAGACACGTAGGCTGCAACGTCAGCGATATCTGTGTCGTTTAAATTTTTGATAAAGGGAAGCATCGTTGGGTTCTTACGCTCGCCACTTTTGAACATTTTAATTGAAGATTCGATATACCAAGCGTGTTGTCCACCAATTCGAGGGGCCTTCATATCTGCATTGCCCTCGCCTTTTTCACCGTGGCACTGGATACAAGTGTTGTAGATTGTCTGCCCGCGAGCTGCGTCTTGGGCCATTACAGAGCTAAAGCTCAGTCCTAAAACAAAAGGCATGAGATACTTAATCATGGGACTCCTAACTCAAATCATTTTGGTTTCAGCAAATATTACCCTTTGAATCACTTACTCGGCAACCAGTTTGATCTCTTTTGTCTGCCCTAGGGCGCTCGAGAGGAAATTTTTTAGCGCCAAGAGGATTCCCTCAGAGAGAAATCCTGCTTTGGAATGGCCAAGAGTGAGAGACATATCGAGGGGAAATTCTGAGAGTGATCGCCAACTAAGAAGCTTCAGATGGGCTTCTCGGGCCCCAATCTCAAGAAAGAAACGCTCGAGCACACTTCCCAACCATGCGAGATCATCACTCCACCGCACCCCACTGCGCTTGGGAAGATCCTGGATCGCTAAGTCCCAGGCATGGTTAAAAATTTCCTCTACAAGCTGTTCACTTAAGCGCTGATGAAGCTCTTCACAGCGAGAAATGTCACTCTCGGCCACAGTCAATTGGTGATTATAGTCGCGAAAAAAGCTCTCCCACTCTCTAAAAGAGAGCTTCGAGAGCTCTAAAAGCCCCCTACCGCGCATAAGTTCGCGCTGGGCAAGCCAGTGACCAAGTAGAAAATCATCACCCACAAGTTCGGGTGACAAGATGAGCTTGATGTCCTGAAGACGACCGCCTTCACTGATGAGTTCTACTTTGTAACCACATTCTTCAAAGGGATATTGCTCAACAGAGTGCTTAGACTTAAGCTTTTCTAGCCTTTGCGAAGCAAAGGAGATCTCGCTAGGATAATAACGATGGAACATTCAGACCTACTACATAATCAAAGATTAAACACATTTTTGGCGTTTCTTACTCAAGAGGTCACGACACTCCCTGGCGTAAAATTTGTCGGCCCCCTCGCCCTCTCTCAGCCCATTCAACCAAATTTAGAGAAGTGGCCATGCTTCTATATCGATGGCGGACTAGACTTTAAAGGTCTCTATCCCTCTACGCGCTCATTGAGTCTTGGAGATGGCGACTCTGCCAAAAGTCGACCGCGCGCCCTAGATGTGCGCTATCCAGAGGATAAAGACAAGAGCGATTTTGCCCTTGCACTCGAACTAATTGAAGAACTTCCCCTTCCTATTAAGCTACTAGGCTTTACTGGGGGCAGGCGCGAACATGAGTGGGCAATCGTGGGTGAGTCCATGAGTTTTCTCAAGGTGAGCAACTGCCCCATCATCTACTGGGATAACCACTCGGCCTTTTTGCCAGCGGGCACTCACCAAATCACTGGTAAGGGGCGCTTCTCGCTCTTCACCCTAGAAAATAAAGGCATCCGCCTCACTGGCAAGGTCAAATTTCCCGTTGATCCCCCAAGACCCTTTGAAGCTCTCTCAAGCCTCGGTCTCTCCAATGTGGCAAGCGGCAAGTTTGAAGTCACCGCTCTTGGGCCCATTCTTATTTCTTGGGCAGAAGGTTCAGCACTTTCCTTTTCTCACTAAAGAGCATCTGCTGCTCGCGGTACTCTCCGGCCAGAAAAAGCGGCAGCTGGTCTTTAAAATGCTCCCCTAGTAGGTGTCCAGAATTACCAAGAGGCAACACTCCTTTGGAGATCGTAGCATCTTTAAAGTCAACCAACCGTCTGGTCGAAGGCCCAGCGCGAATGATATGACCTTCAGAGCATCCAATGCGTCTGAGATTATTAATATTATTAAAGGCCCCAGATGCTGGGTAGGGGCCGTAGGTGAGAAACTTAGAGAGAATGCCCTTCACTCCAAGGGGATGAACAAAGGGTAGGCCGTGCATATCACCCCAGCGCCAATTGCTAGGATTCGCCCCCAGCTCTTCTTCCAATTCTTCAATCATTTTAAACCAGGATGCAGTGACGATATCCTGTCTTCTCTCAACAACATCTGGGGTCGACTTAAGGTCCCACCAAGAATCATCCTCTGTCTCTAGAAGGCGAGCGAGTGCCTTCATCTCCGCATTTAAGCGGCAAAATCCATAGAATTCCTCTTCGCTAAGTTCGTCGAGGAGCATGCGCTCAACCACAAAGAGCCAGTGATGATAGATCAGGGGGGCGCGAGCATGGGCATGACTTATCCCGTCCCAGGCCTCAAGCTCTGAAAGAAGCTCTGGACGCGCTAGTTGTTGCCCACTCATTTTAAGATCAGAGATGAGGATTTTTCGCTTCCAATCCTCAGAGAGATTGAGAGCAAGGGTTTGTACCTTTGTGAGCTCATCAGTGTTCCATCGCTCTTTTTGGCCTAAAATGGCAGAGATTGTGTTGTAGCGATCTGGAGACTGATAATCCCCCACAATGCTCTCATCTGAGCCAGGGGGTCTTTGATTGGCAGAGACAATCACTCCGCTTGGAGGATCTAAGCGGTGGGGCTTGGCCACAAAGGGGAGCTTGCCAAGAAAATCTGCACTCCCGTCATCTCCGCGCTGGAGAAAGTCGCCGCGATTTCCAACTGGGCGCAGGGGAATTTGGCCAAACATCCAATGGCCAATATGACCATCGCGATCGGCGTAGAGCACATTCATGCCTGGGCCACCACCAAGCGAGACTGCCTGGGCAAATTCCTCATGATTTTTGGCCCGGCCCATTTGAAAAAAACCTGTGATTGCTTGGTTATCCATTTGAGTATAGGCCCACCAAACTGAGACATCTTTGGTGTCAAAGACGCTATCGACAACTGGGCCATGGGGCGTTTGATCAATCACGAGTTTTAAATCCGCTTGCCCTTTTATCTCAATCACTTCTTCCACTTGCGTCACTGGAGTCCACTCGCCTTTATAGAGAACTTGGCCCCGGTCTTCACTAAACTTCTCTTGATAAAAATCCATGTCATCAATAAAAGACATGGTCAGGCCCCACCCGTAGCGCTCGTTGTGGGCCATCACCGGCACACCAATGAGCGGAAGAAAATGGCCATACTCACTCGTTCTCTCTCCGTCTCGATCAAATTCAAGGTGCGCCTCAAACCAGAGATTGGGCAGAGTAAATGAGATATGCGGGTCACTGGCGAGAATCGGAAATCCGCTCTCACTTCGATCTCCACTTAAGACCCACGCATTTGAGCCCTCAATGCGCCCAAAGCGGTCAAAGAGGGCCTCAAGCTGGGCGAGATTGGCGCTCAGCTTCTCTCCAAGATGAGAAGCGTCCACACTGGCCGTCATCTGACGTACTTTATAGGGCTCTCCTCTTAGTTTGTTAACCGCCTCGGCACCAAACTTCGCCTCAAAATCAGTTAGAAGTAAGTCCTGCCTAGCGGGGACGTTAAAAGAGTAGGCCATGTAGCCAACAAACGAGAGCGCGTCCACTGGCCCAAAGCGCTCTGGGGTGCGACCAAGGAGCAGGTACTCAAAAGGGAGCTCACCTTCGGCGGCAAAAGCATTGACGCCATCAAAGAAAGCATTGAGTTGAGTAAGGGCCGCTTCACCAAGCACTCCCTCTTTAAGCCAGCGCTCGCTCACTCTTCTAAGGCCAAGCACGCGGTAGAGCTTATCCATAATAAGAGCGTCTGCCCCCACCACCTTAGAGAGCTCACCCTTGGCAACTAAGCGGTAAATATCCATTTGAAAGAGGCGCTCGCGGGCCATGAGATAGCCAAGCGCCCTTCTTGCGTCGAGTTCACTTTGGGCCTTGAGGTGGGGAATACCATACTCGTCGTACTCCACGCGCACAGGCGCCTTTAAAATATCGAGAGTCAGCTCTCCCTCATACTTGGGTACAGACTTTTTGAGACGATAAAAGAGGTAGCCTCCCGCGCTCGCGGTGACAATAAGAGTGAAGACCAAGCAGATCTTGATAATTTTTTTAACCATAAAAGGTCGCTCCCTAGCGCTTAAACTCATCTATAACGATCAACTTCACAGCATTAATTGTCAAAATACTTTTATTCCCACTACTATAAAGAGATGAGCACAAACCACCGGGATAATCGCATCTACACCTTAGATGCCATCAGAGCACTAGCCGTGCTGTTAATGATCATATTCCACTTCTCATTTGATCTCTCCGTCTTTGGTCTCGCCCAAATTGATTTCTCTCGCGACTACTTTTGGTGGCTCTTTCCAAGAGTGATCGTCTTTCTCTTTCTCATCGCCGTGGGGGCTTCACTTGCTGTTGTCAAAGACCGCGCCCTACTCACTCCCAAACGCATGCTCAAGCGCTTTTTCAAACTTGGATTTCTGGCCCTGCTCATTAGTGTCTTCACCTACTTTGCCTTTAGGCCAAGCTGGATCTACTTTGGAACTCTTCACTGCATTGCCATTTGCTCACTTATGGCCTGGCCCATTCTTCTCATGCCGCGCAACTGGCGTATGCTATGCTCGCTAATTATTACTCTCGTGCTCTGGATTCCAGTTTTTACCAACGACTATATATGGCCATGGATACGCCTAGATCACGCTTCGATGGATTATATTCCAGCACTTCCTTGGTTTGGCATCGTCACCCTAGGAATGCTTCTAGAAGAGAGTGGGGCCCTACTTTGGGCAGAGAGTAAATTAAAACCTATGTTCAAATCAAAACTCTTCACTCCCTTTATTTGGATGGGAAAAGAGAGTTTAAAAATCTATATGATTCATCAACCTATTCTCTACGCTCTGGTATTTCTCGCAGCTAAAGTCTTGAGATAATCGGCCAAGAAGATGATCTAAATCATTTGGCCCCCATTTCTTACTAGATAAAATGAGCCTATGAATAAACAAAATCTCAGTAAACTCATCAATAAGTACAATAGACCAGGACCGCGCTACACCAGCTATCCCGCCTATCCTCACTGGAGGGGTATCACTACAAATGAGTGGCTTGGTGAATTAGAAAGAAGTTCAAGAGAAGTTGATCTCTATATTCACATTCCCTACTGTGAGTCACTTTGCACTTACTGTGGCTGCACCAGAACCATTAGTCGCGACAAGAAAAAGGGTGAGCGCTACGCCGATGCCCTGATTAAAGAGTGGACTCTTTACCAAGAAAGACTATCAAACCTAAAGGTCAACTCAATTCACTTTGGGGGCGGAACTCCTACCTTCCTGGCCCCAAAAGAGTTGCGCCTGCTTCTAAGCACCCTCATCCCAAATGGAGAGCGCCTCACACACGCATCCATTGAATTAGATCCGCGCGTGACTACAACTTCGCACTTAGAAGTTCTCACTGAATATGGGCTCAATCGCTTTAGTCTTGGCATTCAGGACTTCGATCCCGAAGTTCAAAAGGCCATCAATCGCATCCAGAGTTTTGAACTCACTGAATCACTGCTGACATGTATTAACGACCTCGCTCCAAACGGGCGCACTCCAGAGATAAATTTTGATCTAATCTATGGCCTCCCTCTTCAGACTAAGAAGACAATCGAAGACACCATTAAAAAAGTCACTCTGCTTGCCCCAGACACTATAGCTCTCTATGGCTACGCCCACGTCCCATGGCGATCTAAGGCACAGAAGTCGCTAGAGAAGTATGGGATTCCGGCAGGAGAGGAAAAACTCGAACTCTACCTTCACAGTAAAGAACTCCTTCAAGCAGCTGGCTACAAAGACTTAGGACTAGATCACTTTGCAAAAGTCGACAGTGAACTCTACAAGGCATTTACAAGTGGTCAACTCAAGCGCAACTTCATGGGCTACACCACTCAAAAATCTGAGGTTCTCATTGGTCTAGGAGCGAGTTCAATCGGCAATACCAAAAATGCATTTGCGCAAAATGAAAAGGAGATCGAGTCCTACATCAAATACATTGAGGAAAAAGAATTTCCCATCACCCACGGGCATGTCTTAGACGCAGAAGATATTCGAGTTGGTGAACTCATCTCAGAAATTATGTGCTCGCATCAGGCCTCATTGACCTCCCACCTAGCGCACCTAGAACCTGAAAATGCGCAGAGAATCCAAGCGCAGATGAGGGAGTTTGTCGCAGATGGAATCATCGCTTACCAATCTGGTGAACTCTCGGTTTTGGCGCAGGGGTCAGCATTTCTTCGCAATATCTGCATGGTACTTGATCACCATTTCAGCAAGGGCGATCGCTTTAGCCAGACGATATGAAATTTCCATGAAGGCGCCATGCAGTATCCCGTTGAAAATAAACCTGTATTTCGCTGAAACCCCACCGGTTTACATTGCGGGCCCCTGGCCTGTGTGATAAGAGAAATCTAACAAATTAGCACACGATACAAGGGGCCAGGACTTCGATGAAAGAAGACAGCCAGCAAACTAAACCTCGTCAACGAGGCCTCTATGAGAAGTTAGAAAAAAATCTCGGCGGCCTTAAATTCGCCGTCATTCTCATCTTACTCTTTTCTGTCATGATGATCGTAGGCACTTTCATGGAGAGCTACTACGGCACTGACTTCGCCTCACGACTGGTCTATAAGCGCGCGCCCTTCATGTTTTTGCAATTTCTCATGTTGCTCTCAATTATCTTTGCTGTATTTTTGCGTCTGCCACCTAAGAAAAGACTCAAGGGTTTCTACACTATCCACGCTGGATTGGTGACTATCTGGATCGGGGCCTTTATCACTTGGTACTCTGGAGTCGATGGCGCCATTCAACTCTTTCCCAATGAACCCTCGCGCACAATTATTCTCAATGACGATCTCCTGCGCATCCGCTTCCCTGGTGAAGACAAAGTCGTCACTAAGAAGCTTCCCTACACTGCTTTTGAATCGCGCATTGATGAATCGTATGAAGAACTCACCTTTGGTCGCTATCTTCCCTACGCTGAATTTAATGAAGAGTGGAGAAAGTCGAAGCTCCCCACTGAAGATGAGCAGCGAATCTCTAGTGAGTACATCATCTCCAATCCAAATGTGACTCAGAAATTTACTCTGAGCCTACATCCAGACGCCATCGACTTTGAGTCGAGCCTTTCAATGGGTCTTCTCAATATTAACTACCTTCCAACCGCCCTTGCCCCGTGCTTTGGAATGAATAATGAAAGCCGCGTAATCATTTGGGACAGTACAGAGAATCGCTGCAAAACACTTGAAGACCTCGGCTTAAATCTGCAGAAGACCACCCAGGGTAATCGCTTCTTTGTCCTAAAAGAGAATGATATCCCCTTGGCCTTCTTTCCAGACGTCTCGCCCTGGCCTATGGATTCAGAATTCAAAGTCATGACCGGACACCGCTACCGCGTTTTTTCTAAGACCCTCTTTGAAGAAAAACCCCACCTATTTCTGTTTGGAAAACGAGCGGCTTACTTTGATAATGACCAGGGTCAGTGGACCTCAAAAGAATTTAGCGAAGTGGGAAGCACAATTGATCTTCCATGGATGGGCTTTGAGCTCAAACTCACAAAGCACTCACACACCGACTATCCAGTTAAGATCCCTCACTACACTCTTCCGATTCAAAAGAATGGAGCACTTATAAAGGGCGCTTCTAAGGCCCTCGAAGTCACGGTCAGAGGCGAGACATACTGGGTGACGGATACGCAGCCACTCGGTCTTATGATCGACGCCAGAAGAGTGCAGATCGAACTTGGCAAGGAGAGCCTCACCCTGCCTTTCGAATTCATTCTCACGCGCTTTAAAATGGATACAGACCCAGGCACGAATAATCCGGCCAGCTACGAATCATTTGTGAAGCTCTTCACAAAAGATGGGCCAGAGAATCACCATATCTTCATGAATAACCCACTCAAATATGCCGGTTTTACTTTTTACCAAGCAAGCTATACCCCTCTTCAAAATGGTGGTTACGCTTCAACTCTCTCGGCCAACGTTGACCAGGGTAGAGCGCTTAAATACTTGGGCTCCCTACTTGTGGTTCTCGGGGCCATTTGGCATTACTTTCTCAATCGCTCGCGCTATCAAAAGCGCGAGACACTTAGGACGTAGAAGATGAAAAATCTCAGCTCAACTCTCTTTCTCTGCGCGGCCCTCGCCCTCTCACTTACCTTGCCCAGGACCTCGCTTGCCAATGAAACCGCGAGCGCTCCCTACTTCTGTAAGCAGGCGCTAGAAGATCTACCCATCCTTCAAAATGGTCGAGTGAAGCCACTCTATGTGCACGCCGGTGAGACGATCAAATACCTATCGGGCTCAAGCAAAGTGGGAGACTACTCTGCGGTAGTTGCCTTCTGTCTACTCTCCATGCAGTCACTAGGCCTACCTCAAACCATCTCAATGGAAGTTCCGGTCGAGCACATCCAAACTCAGGAGTATCTAGGCCTCACTGATGGCGTAAAGAGTATGCCCTATAGTGAAGCGCTTGAACTCGCGGGTGATCTGCGCGCTCAAATGAGACTTGCGCCTGCTGAATCGGCCTATCAAAAAGACCTTCAAAGACTCGTCTCTCGCATCTCGCTCTATCAAAATATTGTTTCAGGGGCCAATTGGATGGTCGCAGATGCGGGCACTAAAGAAGAGGTTCACTGGACACCTGTGGCAAGCTTTCTCACTGAAGAGCGAGTGATGAAGAAGTCAGAGACTTCTTCTACCCCCTTTATCGACACTCTCACTGAAACCAAAAATAACTACATCCAAACCCATGGCGACTCCTACCTCTTAGAGCTCACCTACGCCAAGATGCGCTTTCCGGTGATTGGTCTCATTCTCGCTCTCCTAGCACTTGGTGCTCTTCGCGCCTTTAAAAACCCAAAGTACGCGCTTGCAATCACCGCGCTCTTAGTGGCCAATCAACTCACTTACATCACTCTTAGAATTATTATCTCAGGCCGCGCACCAGTAACTAATATGTATGAGACGGTGCTCTTTAGTGGCTTTGGCGCCCTTATCCTCGCCTTAATTATTGGACATCTTCGCCAGGAAAAGATGTACCTCTATGCAGGTCTCTTCTACTCCCTCTGCACTTCAATGATGCAGAACTTTGCTGGCGGTATGCTCTCTAGTTCTATTGGCCCACTAGTGCCGGTGCTAAGAGACAATTTCTGGCTCTCTACTCACGTAACGACAATTATCGTCTCATATGGCGCACTCGCCTTGGCATGGGTACTAGCTAATACTGTACTTATTAAGCGCCGTTTTTATGGAATGGAAGCTTCTGATGAGCGCTACTTTAGTGATGTCATCTACACCTGTCTCAAATGGGGAACAGTCATGCTTGGCGCCGGAATTATTCTTGGTGGTGTCTGGGCGGACTACTCATGGGGACGCTTCTGGGGATGGGACCCAAAAGAGACTTGGTCACTCATCGCCTTCTGTATTTACATGGCCATTCTTCACGGCCGCTACACAAATTGGATTCCAACGAGAAGATTTATCCCGCTTACCGCCGCTGCATTTATGTCAGTAATGATGGCATGGTTTGGGGTAAATTATATTCTGGCCACAGGTCTTCACAGCTACGGTTTTAGTGAGGGCGGCGCGATTTTTCTCGGCTCTTTTATCCTTGCCCAGGTTGTTCTCATTCTAATCTGTGAACTTCCTGGACTCTCAAGTAAAGCCAGCAAGCAGGCCCACTCTTAAATTCTATTAAAGATCAATTCATAATCAATCCCCGAACCTGTTCGGGGATTTTTTGAATGAATAAACTTCAGCTGTCTCTCACTACACTGATAAATGAAATGAACACTAGGCTCCTCAAAGTCATGTGGAAGGAGTATGTCAGATATTCCCATTGGATGCGTGATAATTTGGCGCACATTCATGGAGTTTAAAATTCGTTTAGTACAACCATTGCCATTACTCGCAGAATAGAGAGCATCGCCAAGTCCATTGTAAATATGCTCGAGTGTAACTGGTGTGCCGCTAATTTGCCCACTATAAGAAACGTTAAAATTTCCATACATTACTGCAAGAAGATTATTATCTCCAAAATTCATATAGTAGCCACCACTAACACTATCAAGGTGACTGGCCAGAGGAGGAAGTAGTCTTTGCTTCATCAATTTATATGAATCAATATCAACCTCCCAATTGCCAATAAGGCATTGATCGATTTCATTGGAGACAGAGCAGGTCTCACATGATTCGCCCTTTGTCTGAGTGAGCGTGAGTTTTGCTTTTCTTAGCGATTGATCAAGACCAGTTGTAGTCGCTACAATTTCGACAGACAACTCTTCTTCACACCCAACACTTACATTTAATGGAGAACGAATATAGGCACCATTATTTTCAATGGTTCTGAGCGACACGATACTTTCGTTGTCAGGAAGCTCCACTTCAAAGCGGTAGTTGTATCCCTTCTTGAGTTTAAACTGGTGAGAAAAAAGTGAAAGAGTACGGTAGCGAAGTTCAAACTCTTGGATAGAATCTTGAGAAAGAGCATACTCATTAGGTATCCCAACCATTATGGGATGACCGACAGATCCATCGCTATCTCGTAGAGTGAATGAGAAGACTTCCTCAGCAAATCTATGAAACGCCTTATCTACATTAGGAAGAGTATTAAATAGATCAATGGCACTCGTACCTACAGTACGCGGTAAATTGGAGATGAAATTTAAAATTACATGAGCATTCTGACCGATGTAATTAAAGTAACTTTGCCAAAAATGGGCCACACGATAGGGACTTGGTTGTCTTGTGAGCTGACGGTCGGCCACATAGAGTGGAAAGAAATCACTATATTCCCAATTTGATGCAGGATAGACGAGGTTGCTAAAGAATTGTGCCAGACCTTCAAAGTGCCAGTGATTTGCAGTATCTAGGACAGAGGCCGCAATTTCTTCCTTGTGATTTTTGAAACTAAAACAATGAAAGAGTTCGTGGGCAATAAGCTGACTTAAATGTTCATTGCTAAAGCCTTCAACAGGGCGATACAAAATGACAGGACAGGCTTCTCGGTCAAAGTGATGATGAAAGAGCGGAGCTTTGGCGTACATCCCCTCATCAACGGAGTGAAAGCGATGATAAAGAATAATATTGATCTTCAACCCACTCCAGAATGATTTATAGAAGCGATATGATCTATCGGCAGCTTTAGCAACTGCCAACTCAACTCTGTCATAACTTGAAAGACCCACCAACTTTAGGTCGCGATAAATAGAAATTTCTCTCGGAAGACGAATAGTGCGATCTGGAGTGAACTTCACACACTCTAACTTTTCATGCTGGCGTCCATCATCGGGAAATCCCTGGGCCCAAAGCGTTGAGCAATCGATCACTTCGGCCTTTAATGCGGGTGAAAGTACAAAAAGAGAGAGAATAAATATTATTGTCTTCATGCCAATTCTTAGCATGGGCCAAAAAAAATGAAAAGCCCCGCAAGTGCGGGGCCCATCTTATTGAAACTTAATAAAAACTAGGGCTTAGCTAAGACTGGCCTAGACTAGAGAAGAAGCATGATATCAAACGGATTCTGATACTGACGAACAATCTCTTCTTGCATAAGACGGTCACCAGTGGCCTCAAAGAAACCAAAGAGAGCTCCCTCTGTTAGCTTTTGCGTTTCATAGTGAGACTTAAGGTAGGTCTCGCCAAGGTCTTTTAAAAATTGTGGAATGCTAATGAAAGAGATTCCAAGACCAGCTAGTTGAAGAACCATTCTCTTTCTTGCAACTTTATTAGGAGCAGAATAATCATAGGCAAGTGCCGGGCGCGAATTAAACATATCTGAGCTGTCGACAAGATTTACGATCTGTCTTGAACCATTACTCTCCACTTCCTGGAAGGCGAAATTCACGCGCTCGCCAAGTGTTTGAAAGTCACCTCTATAGCTTCTAAGTCTTGAACTTGCAGTTCTAAATCCAGCGTAGAAATTGTCAGTGCCATATCTATCCCAGCGTGCAACAGCATTATTTGATTCCCACTTGGCAAACCATGGAATGCGCGACTCATAGATTGAAGACCAAGCAAGATCGACATCTTCCTTAGTCAATCCAAGCTCAGTGGCATCATAGCGCTCAAAATAGTGCATCAGCATATTTTGGTGAAAGGTGCGACGGTTGCGAATCATTCTTTCAACTTCTACCAGCACATAGCTGGCAGTATTGAGAAGAGGGATAGTTGAAAAAGTTTTCTTCGCGAGGTCTAGGCCCCACTTCACAACTTGGTAAGTAACAGCGCGGTTATAGAAAAACTTTGGATCATCAAGTCTAGCAATCATTGTTGGGTCAAGAGACATGAGGGCCTCTTCCATCTTTGACTCAACCTTTGCTATGTAGTCCTTAAAGATTGGAGCGGCAAATGTTCCTTCAACATCATAGCTCTCCAGGCTTCCAATTGACTCAAGGAGTGTGTCGAGGAGCATTGAGCTCTTCTCGTCTTTAAGATCGAGATCCTCGCCCAAAATGGCGCGAACTTCTTCACGGTAGTCAGACTTACTGGCCATTAAAGCCTGTTCTTCAAGAATAGAGCCCTTAATGAACTCAATATAAGGCCTGATTGAAAAACTAAGGGGCATACTGCGATCGCGGATACCAACTGTTTTTCCGTCTTTTTGAACAATTTCAAAACGCTCATTAAAGGAAGCGAGTGAACTGTGAGCATTAAGACTAAAGGTAAATGATAAGAGAACTAATAAGAGTGCGACTGGTCTCATGACGTTTCCTCCCTGAAAATCACAATGACAATATCAATTGAGTTTAATCAAAGAGGCGCAAGAGTACAGCAGCTGTAAGAAAAGATTGGACTTATAGTGAGACAGAATCTCGATTGTCGATAGACTTGAGCGCTCCATCCCAGAGCTTTCTTCTGAGTCTAAGCGACTCGAGTCCGACCAGATAAGCTTCTCGAAGTTTTTGCTCACTATCGCCGACTATTTCCATCAGACAATTATGGGCCAGTGGTCCGTGCTCATCACCATCGAGTTCGATGTGTCGATCTAAATAAAATTTAAAAGATTCGCAGTCGCCAATGGATTTTCTCACAAACTCAAGTGTAGGTCTGAAGAGATCTGGAATGATATTTTCTCTGCCAAAAAAGAAAGCCGCACAAACTTCATGAGCACCTCCAGAAGAGGCAAGTTCAAGGTTGTAACTTACAAAACTTTGAACTTCTGGGGCGAGGCCTTCAAAATTGAGGGTCTTAATTCTCTCTAATACTGGGGCAACATCTAGCCCAACTTCTTCCATCGCAGCAAGATAGAGACTAAAGTGATCACTTGGAAGACCATCTGGGCCCAGATCACTCTCTTCACCCAGAACGATTTCATTAACTAGTCTCACTAGACTCTTTGAATACTTTGAAGGTCTCCAAGGAAGTTCAACACAAGTGACTTCTCTCTGCAGAGACTTCAAAAGGCTCATGAAATCCCAAACGGCATAGACATGGAACTTCATAAAGTTTTGGAGTGCCTCTAAGCTCACCAACTTTGAGTAAACTGGATGGCGAGAGAGCAAGTGTGATTGAGTGTGTAGCTCTGCCTTAAGTTCTTCTAGTGATAAATTGCTGTTCATAGCCTTTTATTATCACATTCAGACTCACAACCCCAACGCAAAAAAGGCCGATAAAAGTGAGACAAGTTGACTTAACTAGTTGATTTTATTTTTTGACAATTTCTCTGCAAGCTCTCGTGCTTGCTTCTCTTTGAGCTGTTGACGCTCGAGTTCGCGGTGGGCCTCAACTTGTGAATTTAGGACTTCAAAAGCCTCTTTTTCTTTGAGCTCGCGCTCCTTCTTGGGCGCACTAAAGACTTCATTGACGTAGCGGCGAATTTCTTTTTTCTCCTCTTCCCCAGCGCAGTGGATGAGGCCGCGAAAGCGCTTGAGTGCTCCACCGGAACTTTCAAAAGCCTTGCCATCAGGAAAGCGAACAAGGGTGACAGAGATCGCCACTGGCTTTTCAAGCCTATACACTCCAAGAGTGAGTTCTTCCTCACATACGATTGTGAGCTCACTCTCAGTTAAGGTCTCAAGAGTGACAGGACGAGAGTAAGAGGCAAAGGACAAATCACTACTTTTTGAGATATAGAAGCGCTTTTCAATGAAGTCGGCCAGGCTTAGGCGACCATTCTTAATTGGGTCTTGCGATCGAAGCTCTAGAATTTTTGCCTCAGTATTCTTTTTAAACTTTTCCTTTTGCTTTCTCTCAAAGAGTTCCGCCATCTCAATCACCATATCGAGATTGAAACTGTGTTTATGAGTAATAATCAGTGGATATTTAAAAGACTCTTGAAAAGCCTTAGAGGTATAAGACTCACACCCAAAAATAGTCACGATAGGCGAATAATCAGAGAGAGAGGAAATCTTTTTAAATACGCGCCCAAGAACTGCGATTGATTCATCTTCGAGCGAATTGACGAGTTCTTCTCGCTCTTTTTCGTATTCTAAGAGATCCATTTGAGTCTTCTTTTCATCAAGCGCGGCGATAGGACGAGAGTCGTAGAAGTGAAGCGCTAAAATATTGGGAAGAGTTTTCTCAATTTCATCGAGTTCATCTGAGAGAACTGTTTGAAGTCTAATTGTATAGGGAAAAGAATCGAGTCGCTTTTGATTGTCCTTGAGCAATTCCATTGTGGGGTCAACAATGAGAATCTTTGTCTCTTTAGGCACCGAGCGATCAGTATTATCATCAATCCAAGAGTTAAATTTCTTAATTGTTTTTTTGAGCTTAGATTCAAATTCAATCTGGGCTTCGCGGTGCTTGAGCTTTGCTTCCTTAATTAACTTCTCTTTTTTGACTTCATCCTCTTCACCAAGGCCATCGGCAATCTCCGACTCGTTGTACTCGGGAGCATCGACATAGACATAATTAAGGTCAGTGCCGTAGCGATAGTCGTAATAGAGATTTCTAGTTGAGACCTCTCTCACAGCAAAATTCTTTGAAGGAAGAAACTCACTGGGTATATTTGATTGCAACGTAATGCGGTCACCCTTATTTAATCTAAGGTTTCCTTCAACATGCATATAGTCTTTAGTGAGATAGCCCACGCGAAAGTCTTCAACTAAATCAACGCTCATATTGGCACGGGCCCTGGCAAACGCACCAGGCTTAACTTTGCCAGGAAAGGCCAAGTAGCAGGGGTCATAGACCACGTCATGAAACTCCCCACACTTAATATGAACAAATTGCACTCCAGAGGCACGGCAGGAGCGAGAATGTTTGCGGTGTTCAACTAAGCCCACAATCGGAACATCTGAAGTTGAGTTATCCCTACGAATCAAAAGAGCAAGTCTGGTGTGCTCTTCAAGGTGGGTCGAAAAATCAATATAAATGACTGAGGGATTCTGAGCTAGAACTTGCAAGAAGTATTTAGAAACATCAACTGGTCCAGTGGCACCAGGGAGGGCCTTAAAAACAAATTGAGTTCCAGGAACTGTACTCTGATAGCGCGGTTCAAGGCCCTTGAAGTAACCCTCATCTGAACCTATATATAAAATTAGGTGGCCTTTACCTGTCATAGATTAATTTTAACACCTTAGCTTTAAAACGAGAAAACTTCTTGAAATAAGATATCTATATATCGAAGTCGTCGTAATTCTGCCCAAATTTCTCGTCATATTCCTCAGTAAAGTAGCGTCTTACAAAGTACTGTCCCGAGCGAATAGTTTCTATAAAGCCTAATTCCTCTAGCTTCCTTAAGGAATGATATATCTCATCTAATGTGATTCTTAAGTGCGCAGACATCTCTGAGTGAGACAATATTTGTGAAAGTCCATGAATTCGGTAGAGGTTGGGTTTGCACCAAACGTGGCGATAGAGATACATGAGCACCATCATCTCGATGCGATTGAGCTTAAACTTAACAAGGATATCTTCAAAGAAGAGATCTGGTATCTCTACCAGTGTCGCTCCTACCTCGTGGTGACCTTCTGAATTTAACTCTTGCCCATCATTAGGATCGCTTTGCTTTCTTCTATGCCTAGCAATGATCGAGTGGATGTCGACATTTGAGTTAGTCATTATTTTCCTCCATGCTCAACGAGCCCTTCCAGAGCGGCATCCGTGCTCCCTTACTCTATTGTGCCAAAGATTCTTAACCTTATCCACTAGCTCTTATTTAGGGCCCAAATTTTCCCATTTTTTGCACTTGTCCGACTTAAACAATCAGAAGACTAATCTTGAAGGAGAGATTTACTCAACTTAGTGAGCACAGTGTTTGAATGAGGGCCTGCCCAGCGAGTATTAAAGTGAGAGAGCTTTTCTCTCTCTCTAGGCTTTATATTGAGCGAGCTAATGAGATTGTGAGCAGGTCTAATCTCTTTGTGTTTTAGGCCAAAGATCAGAGCAAACTCCCTCATCTGCTCTTCACTCGCTCCAAGTGAGCCCAAGATGATAAAGAGTTCAAAGGGATCTTGGTGGCGAGAATTCCTAACCGATTTAAAATCGAGAGGAAGCAATCCCATGAGAAGCTTAGGACACTGCCAATTATACTCAGAGGCGAGATCTTTAAAGAGGGATAGAAAATTAAAGACGCCTGCTTTGCGTGACTCAAGTGCTATGTAGTGGCCTGTGAGTTCAGAGAAATTTGCGAGCTTTAGCTGTGCCTCTAAGTCCTCACTGAAATTCATGTCTAGAGTTAGCTTAAAGCGAATGGCCCTTAGTATTCGCACCGGATCGCGGTGAAAATTAATACTGACTGGGCGAAGAATTCCCTGATCGAGATCAGTTAAACCGTTGAAGGGGTCATCGAGTCTCGCACCCAAAGAGTCGATAACAACTCCAATTGAATTTAGAGTGAAATCTCTTCGGATGAAGGCGCGCTCCGTTGATAAAAAAGGATCAAAGTGAACATCGAAATTGCTATGCCCCCACTCTCCTTCTCTAAAGACTTCCGTGCGAGGAGTAGAGAGTTCCAAATCTACTTCTCCCAAGTCACACTTTAAAACGCCGACACCGGCATCTTCAACCTTGATGCCCCTCTCTACAAGGAGAGATTGAAATTTCTGTAAATTGCTCTGCCAAGTTTTAAGATCGCCGCGACTAATTGAGCTACTTGGCCTAATCTCAGCATCGACATCGCTGGCGAGAGTTCCAAAACCAAAGTACTCTCTGGTGACCCCACCAACCAACATCAACTCAAGTTCACACTGAAGCAATAGTGCCACAACCTCTGTTAATTGAGAGGGAAAGAGGCTTGGTAGTTTTTCTACTGGATACTTATTCAACCGGTCCATCTTTATCAGAGAGTTGAAAAGGGTTTGAAGCACTTGTGAGGCGCTCAATAGTCTTATCAATTCTCGTGAGTTCTCGCGAGTCCTTGTGAAAGACCACGTAGAAGTTTCCGTTAGAAACTTCAGTAGTCTCTCCAAGTGTCTTCACATAGTGGCGATAATAAGAGCGATTAAAAACGTGATTGGGAACAACAGCAAGTCCCAATCCCTCTTTCACTGCTTGCAACATATTGCCGTGAGAGTTGACGATGTAGCGGATATTGGGGCGATCTGGAGTTCTCCCAAAGCGCTCGCGACACCACTTTAAAAAGAGATGATCTTCTTGTTCAAAGAGAATTGTTGGATAGGACACGAGTTCATCAAGACCAATCTCATTGTGAAGCTTAAAGCTTGGATCATCGGGATACACTAGAGTGATTTTCTCTTCGGCCAGAAGAAGCTTCTCGCCTATTCCCGGAAGATCATCCTCAGGAAGAATCAAGATATCGAGCCTAAAATTTTCAAAGTCGCGCACCAGGTCCTCTTGAAAACCAAGGCGCACAGAGACCGTGAGGTCGGGGTGTTCGCTTGAGAAGTCGAGTAACTCCGGGGCCACCCAAGACTTGCCTAGACCCGTAAGAGTGCCAATGCGAACCTTGCCCTTCATACTGTCTTTATCAAATTGAATCTCTTGCAGGGTATCTTCCATCTGGCCCAAGAAGCCCTGGGCGAGATTAAAGAGCTTCTCACCTTCGCTGGTCAGAACGACTTTCTTACCTGAGCGCTTAAAGAGCTTCACTTCAATTTTATTTTCGAGGTTCTTCACACTCTGACTAATGGCCGATTGAGTGACCCCTAGATCACTGGCCGCTCGAGAAAAACTCTTCACTCGTGCCACAGCAACGAGGGTCTGCAATTGACTTGTTTCAATAAGATTTGAAGACATATACCTAACCCCACCTAATAATGACACGTTTTACATTAGAATAACCTAATATTCAAGATAAGTTGGGGGACTAGTTCCTATTTACAGCGCCATACACCCCAAATATTGGAGCGATCGCGCCAGCCAAAGCTATTATTTGAAAGCAACCACTGGGGGTAGCTAAGGGCGTGGAGTTCACAATCACGCGCTCTGAGGGCCTCATATTGACTGTAGGACGAGCTCACAACCAGCCCTTGAGTCAGATCACCCTCATAGGATTCTACTTGCCATGGAACGCGCTGGAAGTGGTGTAGTTCAAAGCTCAACTCCCGCCCTTTGCGATCTTTCATGACATAAATAATGTCTCCAGGGCGGTAAATTTCATCGAGGGCCTGATAAATTACTATTGGTCTATAGGCCGGCTTAAACCACAGGCCGACAATGATCAGGAGATTGAGTCCTCCCAACACCTGCACCAAGCGAGGCTTCAAGGCCATGCCATATTGAGCGAGCATAAGGGAAATCATAAAGAGGGTTGGTGTGAGAAAACGCGCTTCTTTGTGTCCAATTAAAGAGAAGAAGACCAAACTCACAAGTGTGGTGAGCGCTAAAATTTGTCCGCGTCCCTTTATTTGCGTGCGAGCAAAAACATAGAAGTAAAAAAGGCACAAGGGTGGGAGTCCCTCTAAAAAGAGAATCTTAAAGTATCCCCACCAAGGAAGTGTGCCAAAGGTGGAGGCGACACCGTGAAAGAGATTTAAATCGATATGATTAATTGTGCTCGAATACCAAATCCCCCTGCCCCACTTATTAAAAAAGAGCTCAGTGGCGGCAAGAACAAGGGTCAATAATCCAGCGCCAAGCACATGTGAACGAGGCCAGCGCGATTTGAAAAGAAAGAAGAGGTAGGTCACTCCAATCCAAACCACCATCTGGTAGCGCACTAAGATCGATAAAGCGCATAATAGCGAAAAGAGATACAGCTCTTTTAAGCGCTGATCGCGAAGTTCAAATGGCAAACCTATCAAAACCAGGCCAATGAGATAGAGATGGGCGCCCATGGTGTCACTACTTGTTCGCACGCTTAAAAAGGCCACAAACCACGGAACGATAAAGGTGATCACAAGCAGGGTGCGCAGAAAACTAAGCTCACCGGCGCGGTTAAAGTGGACGAGAGAGCGCTTAAGTAGTGGCACTAACCACACTAATCCTAAAAGAGCACTGAGCACGCGCAAGGCCGTGGCCTCAACAAAAGGCGAGACTCCCAGAATCTCTCTAAGCGCGATGATAGGAAGCGAGAAGACGATGGGTTGAAACCAAGGACGCATCATCGCGTCCCACTCAAGTTTTGATAGGATTGAGGAGTCAAAGCGGCCCAGAAAGACGTTCATATACTCGATCACTTGATAGTGCTCATCAGGGTGTAAGAACCCTACACTACAAATTGAGAGAATAACTAAAATAAGGCCAAAAGCACCCATGGCCAAAGTAGTGGATCGACTAAGTTTCATCACTTGATTTTAAGCCCAGAGCTCCAAAATAAAAAGGGGACCCGGTAGGGGTCCCCTTTCATCACAAAGAATGTGAATTGCTTTTTAATCGTCGCTAGCAAGCTTCTCTTTACGGGCCTTGATAACTTCCTCTTGGATGTTAGAAGGACAGTCTGTGTAGCGGCTGAATTCCATTGTGTATGTAGCTTTACCAGCTGACATTGAACGCAGTTCAGAAGAGTAACCAAACATTTCAGAGAGTGGAACTTCAGCGTTGATGA
This sequence comes from Bacteriovoracaceae bacterium, assembly GCA_048267245.1. Taxonomy (GTDB): domain Bacteria; phylum Bdellovibrionota; class Bacteriovoracia; order Bacteriovoracales; family Bacteriovoracaceae; genus JBLWXV01. Next base: position 1,370,738 of record JBLWXV010000002.1, on the reverse strand, counting down.
TAACTTCGCCACCTGGATCCGTCTCAGAACCTTGGATGAGACCACGACGTGAAGAAAGGTCACCGATAACAGAACCTTGGTACTCGTCTGGAGTAGTCACTTCAACTTTCATCATTGGCTCGAGAAGAACTGGGTTAGCGTTGCGAATTGCTTGTCTCATCGCTTGGCGAGCAGCAATACGGAAGGCCATATCAGAAGAGTCAACGTCGTGCGACTTACCGTCTTGGAGGAAGACTTCACAGTTAATCATTGGGAAAGCCGCAAGAGGACCCTTATCCATAACGTCTTTGAAACCTTTCTCACAAGCGCCGATAAATTCACCAGGAATTGAACCACCTTTAATTTCGTTGTTGAATTTAAAGACTTGGTCTTCAGCATCTTTTTTGTCATCAGCAAGTGGGATGAGTTTCCCAACAACCTGACCGAACTGACCAGAACCACCAGTTTGCTTTTTGTGAGTGTAATCAAACTTAGCTTCGCCGCGGATAGTTTCACGGTAGTTAACTTGTGGCGCACCTACGATAACTTCAGCACCGTACTCACGCTTAATACGCTCAACATAAATTTCAAGGTGAAGCTCACCCATACCAGCGATACGTGTCTCACCTGATTCTTCGTCAGTGAATACGTGGAAAGTCGGGTCTTCTTTCATGAAGCGGTTAAGAGCTTTAGCAAGTTTTGCTTGGTCGTTCTTATCCTTAACAGTGATCGAAAGTTCGATAACTGGAATTGGAACGTGCATCCCTTCACATGAGAGGTTGAGATCGTCGTCGTTACCAACAAACGTATCACCTGAAGCACAGTCAACGCCGATAAGGGCGATGATGTCACCGGCCCATGCTTGGTCGATGTTTTCACGGTCGTTAGAGTTCATACGAACGATACGGCCGATACGAACTTTCTTCTTAGTACGTGTATTGTAGATAGTATCACCCTTATTGAGTGTACCGCGGTAAATACGCGTGTAAGTAAGCTGACCGAATTGCTCGTCAGTAATTTTAAACGCCATACAAATAAGACCTTCTTCTTTAGAAGGATTGATTGACATTTTTTCACCAGTGTCGTCGTTAACAACAGTTGGTTTTTCACACTCAAGTGGTGAAGGAAGGTAGCGAGCAACTGACTCAAGAAGTGTTTGAACACCTTTGTTCTTGAACGCTGAACCCATGTAAACTGGAGTAAGTTTAAGTGACTGAACACCAGTTTTAATACACTTGTGGAGTTCCTCTTCAGTTGGCTCTTCGCCTTCGAGGTAGCGCTCCATGATCTCGTCGTCAAATTCAGCAACTTTGTCGATCATTTCAGCGCGCATATCTTCCATCTTCTCTACGAGATCAGCTGGACAATCTTCAATGCGAACTTTCTCTCCGTTGTCGCCATCGAAGTAGTAAGCTTTCTTAGTAACAAGATCAACTACACCACTGAAGGCATCTTCAGCACCGATTGGAAGTTGCATAAGAACGGCGTTGTGGCCGAGTTTTTCAATAAGGGCGTCGCGACCTTTATAAGGGTTGGCACCCATGCGGTCCATCTTGTTGAGGAACGCAAGACGAGGAACGCGGTAGCGCTTCATCTGACGGTCAACTGTAATTGACTGAGACTGAACACCAGCAACAGAACAAAGAACGAGGATCGCACCGTCGAGAACGCGAAGTGAGCGCTCAACTTCTACTGTAAAGTCAACGTGCCCGGGAGTATCGATGATGTTAATACGAGTATCTTTATCGATACCTGCAGCGAAAGTAGTTCCCTTACCTTCAAACCCGCGCCAGTGAACTGTCGTCGCGGCAGAAGTAATTGTAATACCCTTTTCTCTTTCGAGTTCCATGTGGTCCATCTTGGCCCCATCGCCACCACCGCGAACGTCTTCAATTTTGTGAATCGTTCCGCAGTAGAAAAGAATACGTTCAGTGAGGGTCGTCTTACCCGAGTCAATGTGGGCAGAGATCCCAATGTTTCTGGTCTTGGCCATCAATTTCATTTTTAGACTCCAAAAAGAAAAGTTATTCCAAAGCTTTTAAGTTTGCTTTTTCTGTCATTTAATCTCAATTTTCAAAGTCGCATCATAGAGGATGGAGGGCAATCACGTCAATGCACTAAATGTTCCAACTCCACGAAAATATGAACCTGCTACGAGTCACAGAGAGTTGCGCAATCAAGGTAATTTCCACTGGACATCACGCTCTGCGCGGAGTAATTCTGTCACTTAGACTTGAAATTGGAAACACTAGAGCAGGCGCAGACGTTGAAACGAGGTGATCTCTCCAAACAAGAACTGTACGAATCGGTTAAGACCATGATTGAGGTCTCCGAGGAGCACCCGCATATCCACTTGCCACAGCACAAATTATTTACGCTGTTTTCAATTGGATTCCAGTATCTACTCTACCAATCGACCAAGAATCCCGGTGCCTACATTATCCGCGTTGAAGATAGCGCCCTCGCCGACAAATTGGCCCGGAAGTCTAAGGATGAATCCACAAGGCGCTTCATTCAAAACCTTCTCTTACCGCGCAAATTAAAATTTGGTGGATCCACTTTCTTTCTCGACTTCTTTCACATTGGCTCTTGGAATCTCACCAATGAAATTCCTAGTGAAAAGCTGAGGGCCGCCCTCATTGTGAAGAATACCTCGACTCGCCCTATGACAGAGTCCCCGACTGGGCTAGATGAGATGGTTGAGGATGAAGAGTGGCGCAAAGAGGCCACTGGCATTGATCTGCCTCGCGATTACTATGTCACTTTCTTAAAAGATGCGGTCCCTGCGACCATTACCATTGCCTTTGAGCAAGAGTACGACTCACTTCACCCGGTAGAATTTCCATTCATTAAAAAGGAAAAAGAGCGAACGCTCTCGGGTGTCACTTTAAATTCAGATATTGATTGGGATAAATTCGAATAGGTGCCAGATGACTTTTGGGACGCCTAGCGTCCCAAAAGTCATCTGGCACCTAGACAGAAAAATCGAAGAGAAGACCCGCCAAATCTCGAGAGAGACAAGACTGTGTGGATCTGACGGGTCATCTCAACAAACAGACAGACAACCGTTGAATTCTTCCCACAAAACTCAACTGTGGGCCCAATATATCTCATCTATGCGCAATGCGCTAGACACCGTAAATATTTTATAGACATGAGTCGTAATTCGTTAATAATACAGAAGTAAGTGTATCCAAAACCAAGGCCTTCTGATGTTTGATCTCGCTCACCTCCAAAGCGCAGGTGATGAAACGATTAAATTCCTCGTCACCATGATCTCTATTCTCAACCCGATTGGGGTGATTCCAATCTTTTTGTCACTCACCCAAAACAAGGGCATGGATAGAATTCGAATTATCGCCAGAACCAGTGCGGTTACAGTGATGATCACGGTCTTTGCGAGCTTAATCTTGGGAGAGAGAATTCTCAATTTCTTTGGTATTACCATCGCATCCTTTACGATTGGTGGCGGTATCCTCATCTTCTCTATGGCCCATAGTATGATTCAGGCCAGACAGCCCAATGCTAAAATGAATGAAGAGGAAATCGACTCCATCGATCAATCTAGAGAGATTGGCATAGTCCCCCTGGCCATTCCCCTACTGTCAGGCCCGGGTGTGATCTCGACCTCAATCATTCACGCCAGAGGTTTCACCACTCCTCTGCACTGGGCAGGTGCCTTTTTAGTTGTTCTCATTATCGGCGTGATTGTGTGGTTAATACTCTCGCGCTCAAGAGCAATTGGAGAGAAGCTTGGAAGTCTTGGTCTTAACGTCATGACCCGGGTGATGGGTCTCATCCTCATGGCCATATCCATCGAAATGGTGCTTGGTGGATTAAAGGATATTATGCCAATTCTCAAGGCAAGCTTTCAATAACCACAGGTTAATTAAAAGTATCTCTCCAAAGAGGAGAGAGAGGCCCCGAATGCTTTGATCTGAATAAGAATGTGTGTGTGAAGTGAATTGGGACAAGCGCCTATTCAGGCCCTAGCATGAGGTTGGCGAGGTGGGATAATCTTGAAAATCAGGATCATCGGGGCCACTTCATGTGGAGCCAACCAGTGTTACTAATATATAAAGCAACTCCTGTGCCAAAACTTTAGACACTTCAAATCATTAAGTCTCAAGCACTTACAGTGTTGCGTCATAGGCCTATTCCCCTGACCCTAGGGACAGTCTGACCCGTTTACTCGGGGCCAAAAGAGTACTTGGTGATTAGCGCATAGCAAACCTACCGCAAATACAATCCTAATCCAGGGCCAAAGCAAACCTCATTAGCCTTCTTACAATAGCTTACAGAGAATAGGACTTAACAAAATGAAAGTGTGGATTAGATGGAGACTTCAAAATGAAACGTAACCCAGTAGCGCAATTCGTTATTTTTATGAGCTCATTGTTTCAGTGGGTAATGTCCATTAAAACTAATGATAACTCAGAGCTAAATCTCGTTAAGAGGCGTGAATTAACCGGACGCGTAATTCCCGATTGTCCTTACAGGACAAAATGACATTTTATTTAAAATCGCGGTTAAGATTCTTCTAAACCCATTAACTTGAGTATTAATTATAATAACTTAAGTCCGTTTTTTGGCCTAATTTAGACCATTCTAAATGATTTCCGAACTAGAAAAGTAAAATTATTTGGCGGTTTTGAACATTCATTTGTCGTCTTATGACAACTACCTCCCCCCAGTTTTTCGATAAGATCTATGTAAGAAAACTGACCACCCAAGAAGGAAGGTATATATGAGAACATTCAATCACATTGCAAAACTAGTAAAAGAAAACAGAGTTGCTCACCCTGAGCGTCTATCGCAATCTGAGCTCTCACACCGTCTTGGCTATAAGAACGGACAATTCATCTCTAACGTAGAAAGAGGATTGTGCAGTATCCCACTAAAGGGATTGGCTAAGCTCAGTGAAGTCCTTGGAATTGACCAAGAGCGTATTAAGTCTGCAGTAATCAAAGATTACGAATCTACAGTGGAATACTACCTTGGTGATGAAGCCGATATGAAGCCAAATGAAGTTGAAATGAGTGAAGTCACAAAATTTGCCTTCACCTAAGAACCAGAGAATTTAAGATGAGTGTCGGCGCCGATCTTCCCCCGGCGTCGATCCCGTCCACCTGCGATAGGCTTTAAGAAAAGCACTTTGATCGTTAAAGCCGAGCCTTGAAGCAACCTCTCCAAAATCGATTTTCTCCTCCCTCACCCATTTAAGCGCAAACGTCTGCTTCACTTCATCGATGACAGCAGAGAAAGTAGTGTCCATTTCTCTGAGGGCGCGCTGAAGCGATCTTGGGCTTAACCCCAAGAACTTTGATGCCTCTCCAATAGAGATTTCACACTCTCCGATATTGGTAAAAACATAGTGGCGCACGCGACCTATGATATCCGAGTGCGTTCCTCGAAACTGCCTACTCAGGGCCTCTAGGTAGACTCCAAGATGGGCGTGAAGGGATTCATTAGAGCTATAGAGCCCTGTATTCCAAGTATCTATGGGAATGACCACAGAGCTTCTCTCACACTCAAAGTGAGGAATTAGGCCAAAGGCCTGCTCATAGTCACTCTCACGTGAAGTGCGCGGATGAGCAAAATTTAGAGACTTAATCACCATTTTCTTTTTGCACTGAGGACGCAACCTTCTTAAAATCGCGCAAACTGAAAATTCAAGCATCAAATCATCTAAATCATAGAAAGGATCACTGGAAGTAAAGAACACTTCCACTTCATGAGGTCGTCTCTCAACGCTAACTTTAAAGAGAGTATTCCAAAGATCGGCATACTTTGAGTGGGAGGCAATCGCCTGACCGATAGTTGGTGCAGTGAGAGAGAAGTACTCAAGAGAGCCAAAGGCCCCTGGTGGCATCATGAGTTCAAGTTCAACATGAAGAAAGGGCCTGCCAAAGAGCTCACGGGCCTCTTCCCAAATTGAAGAGATCACAAAAGTATCAAAGCGCTTTGTCGTGTCATCTATATCAGCAGTTGAGAGATGAAATGAGCTGATAAATTGATCAAAGTCAAAATTGCGATCATTAAATAAGTTTCTTAAAAACCTAAGTGAGATTCCTGAAGAGGTATGAAGCCCACTACTCTCCATCACTCCCTCTTAAATCGCTTGAGAACGGTTAAGACTCGCTCGACAAGGTCTTCGCGCTCTTGCTCACTTAGCATGTGCCCTAGTGAAATGCGAACCGCAGATCTCGCCTCGTCTTCACTATATCCCATGGCTAGTAACACGCGGCTTGGAAAAACTGATCCAGACTTACAGGCCGAGCCCGTCGAGACATCAATTCCGGCAAGATCAAAGGCAGTAAGAAGAATATCTGCTTTAGCTCCACCAACTAAAAGGTAGGTAGTGCTTACACAGCGCTCAGGAGCATCTCTACCTGCGATCACCACTTGATTACCAAATTCGCTAAGGACCGTTGATTCGAGCTTATCTTTTAGATTTTGTAGTTTAGTGAGATCTTGGGTTTGGATCCATTCAAAGGCGCTCTTAACCGAGAAGACTCCGTCAGGATTTTCCGTTCCTGCGCGCAGAGAATTTTGCTGATCCCCACCTTGAATAATTGGCGTGAATTTCAACTTGGTTGAAACAAAACTGAGACCTACTCCCTTGAGCGCGCCAAATTTGTGGGCCGAAAGGGTAAAGGCATCTGCACTGGCCAGGCGCTCAGCGAGGAAGTCTACTTTCCCAGGTCCCTGAACGGCATCGACGTGAATAAAAATCTTGGGAAACTTTGCCTTTAATTGAGTGATAAAATTTTTAGGCAAGACCACACCGGTTTCATTGTTGACCAGAGTGAGATTGACTAAATTAACTGAGTTTTGTGACTTATTTAGTAGCTCAAATATTCTTTGCTCATCCGGAGTGCCATCGCGCTTTACGGGTAGGTCAATATAGTGATGATTATAAGTTTCTAAAAACTCTTGCTGAGAAACAACACAAGAATGATCGGAATCTGAGGCGTAGAATGAAAGCTTAACTTGCTTCTTATCACACTCAAAAGCAAGGCCTTTTACGAGCTGATTAATTCCCTCAGTCGCTCCACTATGAAAGTAGAGATCAAACTCGCTCTCGCTTAGATTGAAGAATTGATAGAGGTAGTCGCGAACTTCGCCAATTGCTCTCTTAGAACGCTTTCCACTTGCATGTAAGGAGGCGGGATTTCCAAAAAGAAAATCCCCCTTGGCGAGGTACTCCCGTACAGGAGGGGCCAAGGGGGAAGTCGCATTGAAATCGAGGTAAAGTCTCTGGTTATTGGTTGATTTCGCCAATAGGTCCTCTGATCGAGGAAGTCATATTCCCGAGAGACTGTCCTTCAAGGTTCGAACCCGTGTTAGCATTTTGGTTCATGCCTTCCGAAGAAGAAGCATTAATGCTTGGGTTGCCTTGAACTGAAGTTGCTGTTTCACGAGCTTTACGAACAAGATCACCGAGTGAAGTTGTCGCAAGATACTCGCGCATGATTGTTCCGAGGTTCTGGAAGTAGTTCTTAGATAGTTCGAACTCTACCGTGTTTGCTGCTTCTGCTTCAGTCCCAATAATATCTTTAGCTGGGTTGATGTTCTCACCAACGCAATCAAGGATATCTTTGACTGTGATTTGGTCCATTGGACGAGCGAGAACATAACCGCCCCCTGGTCCACGAACTGATTTTACAGCTTGACCATTTCTGAGCTTTCTAAAAAGCTGCTCAAGATAGTGCAAACTGATGTTTTGACGGGTTGAGATCTCTTGCAAACGAACAGGGTTCCCATTCGAGTGAGTAGTAAGATCAAGCATTGCCCTAACTGCGTAACGTCCTTTTGATGTCAGTCTCATTGGTCTTCCTCCATAAATCCAATTAAGCCCGTAAGCTATTTTTGTTAGTAAAAGTGTGTGCTACCGCCGACTCTTATCAATTTCTAGAAGGCATCCACCCTTCTATTCCATTGCGTTTTTCATCAAATGCCTTGAAGAACAATTCCAGTCTCTTCAAGTACAATATAAGTATGACAAGGATTCTCTATCCCCGTCAACATGGCCACAGGCCCGATTTTTGTCAGTTTTTTGTGGGGTGAAAGAGCGAAGTATAACCTGCGAAGATAAAAGGTCAGGTTTTATCGCAATAACCGAGCGTTAGGTACTCTAATCAGGTATTTTTAGTTATTTTATTTGTAAGAAAATTTTATTTTCCAGTCATCTGACTAGAACATTTCAGTCGGTAATATTTTCCCGTAGGACCACTTTTGCCCAGTAAAATCGTTCGATAATCACTAGAGAAAATTGTGTTTGAGCAGAAGATAGTTGCGACTAGGACCGCTTTGATCGTTGGCAGAACTTGGGTTCATCTCAATGATAATTTCAAAGAAGTGAAAGTCATCGCCCACCTCTCTTCTCAATGTAGAGAGAAAGTCAGCACCCCACTCCACAAAGAAAAAGTCCTTGCCCTCGAGGTAGAGTGGCAGCTCCAAATGAATGACTTCCTCGGGAGACTTCAAACGGTAGAAGTCGGCGTGGGCGGCCTTGCCCAACTCATGAATGATTCCATAGGATGGGCTTAGCGCCTTGGCGGCCCCTAGGAAGGTCTGTACGAAGCTCGTCTTTCCGGCACCGACCTCACCAGTGAGAATCACTACACTCGGCTTTTCAAGCGAGTCTCTAAATTCACTAATGAGGCTCTCTAGATCACCAAGATAGACTTTTTTCCAACTGCGAACTTCAGTACTCATGAACGGACTTCCTCAACTCTGTTTTATAGATTTGAGCTTCTCTCTTCGTCTAATTCTTTAAAAGCATGAGAGAGATGATCGACGATACTCATAGCGGTCATAGCGCGCGCTCCAAGCGAGTCGCGAGCAATTTTACCGGCCAGGGTGTGAGCGGCTACAGCAGCGCAAATGGCGTCGTAGTAGCGCTTTTTATCTTCAAACATCTGACTAGTTCGGCGCTCATCTGGAAGCTGTGCCAGTAGTCCACCGATAATACCTGCTAGTACATCTCCACTTCCCCCGCTGGCCATACCATCGTTTGGGAAGTAGTTGATATAGACTTCGCCATTGGGAAAGCCCAGAAAGGTTGTTGGGCCTTTCATGACGATTGAGGAATTTGTTTGATCAACGAGTTCACGCAGGTAGTGAATCGGTCTTGAAGTGACTTCGGCCACACTGAGGCCACTAAAGCCCGCAAACTCTCCCATGTGTGGAGTGAGAATTGTGGGAGCTTTTCTTCTTCTAAAGACCTCGTGGTCATCTTTAAGACTCAACACTTTAATGGCGTCAGCATCAACGACCACAGGGCCTGCGTAGTGATTGAGCACCTCAAGCACTACTCTGCGAGTGTCACTATTGCGCCCCATACCTGGGCCCACGATCACGGTGTCGTAGCGATCGAAGTTTTTTAAAATACTATCGACATCTTCTTTTTGAACCGGAATAAGCCCCGTCATAATTTCTGGCGGAATGCGAGAGACTAATTCCCCATAGGAGCGCGACCAGGTAGCCGCTGTCACGAGTCCTGTTCCAACTTTGAGAGACGCACTTGCGGCCATCATCAATGCGCCACAAAGACCGTGAGAGCCTCCTACGACGAGGGCGTGACCGAAAGTATTTTTGTGCGCGAAGCGATCGCGTCCGTGGTAGTAGCTCGTGAGATCTTCTGGACTGAGAAGAAAGGTATTGCCGCCGTTTAGAAGTTTCTGTGGCAGACCTGCGTCTAAGGTGACAACTTCACCGCTATACTGGGCACCTGAAGAAATAAAGTGACCTGTTTTTGGCAAGCCGATGGCGAGAGTATAGTCGGCGCGTATAGCGGCACTAGACATCTCTCCGTGCTCGGCTTCAATACCTGAAGGTATGTCCACACTCACAGTGATTGTCGAGTACTCGTTGACCAAATTGAAAACTTCAAAGAGATATTGTGAAACTGGAAGTCTAAAGCCAGTGCCTAGCACGCCATCTACAACGAGGTAATTGCTCGCTGTTTGGGTGAAGTAACTAGTGAGCTGGTCAATATTTTTAACTTCAGTTACCTTAACGCCAAAGCCATCAGCAAGCTTGGCCTGAACTTGAAGTTCGTTAGTTGAATCTTCGTCTGGAAAGAGTAGAAAAGCGCGAACTCTATGTCCGCGACTAACCAGGTGCCTACCAATGGCCAGAGTGTCAGCGCCATTATTTCCGCGCCCAATGAGAAGGACGACTTCACTCCACTCCATTTCCCCGGTGAGTACCTCTTGAAGAAAGTCAGCCCCGCGAATCCCCACATTCTCAACAATGAGGCTTTCACTAAAGCCAAGCTCAGTCATGGCCACATTTTCAATGGCCTTCATTTCCTCAGTGCTCACAACTCTCATGCTTATCCCCTGTCGATGGAATCTTTTAGATCTTTGACAACTTGACCAAGTCCGCGAAAAACAGACTCGGCTATAATCCAATGACCAATATTATATTCCTCGAAGAACTTCCCTTTGACGAGGGGTAAAACGCTTTGGTCGGTTAATCCATGACCTGCGTGACAGGCAATCTTCACAGAATCGAGATAATTTTTTGCATCGCTATAGAGCTTGAGATAGTGGGAGGTATCCTCACCGCGCAGAAAACTCTCGGCATAGTCGCCGGTGTGAATTTCCACAGCATCGGCACCAAGCTCCTTGGCGCGCTCTAAGACTTTTGGATTTGCCTCAATAAAGAGAGAGATCTTGGCCTTTGGAAGTCCATGGCGAAGACGCGTCATCGCCGCCTTCACGCGCTGAAAATTCTCTGCGCTCGATAGATCTAGCCCACCCTCAGTGGTTCTCTCCTCGCGTTTTTCTGGCACGAGACAAATCCAGTCAGGATCACTTTTTAGGGCAATATCTATAATCTCATCCGCGCAGCCCATCTCAAAGTTAAAGAGTCGGCCCATGTCCTTTGTGACCATGCGAACGATTTGGACGTCGTGATCTTGAATATGACGGCGATCTTCCCGCAGATGAATCGTAATTTGCTCTGCCCCTGCTTCAAGCACGGTCTTTGCCGCAACTTCAATACTTGGGTAGGGAGTTCCCCGGGCCTGGCGCAGGGTCGCCACGTGATCGATATTTACTCCTAAACGACTCAAGCTCCAAGCTCCTTTTTAAGGACACCGGCAATCTCTGAGCACAGTGACTTCACTAGATCTTCTCTATCGCCTTCAACCATCACGCGGGCGAGTGCCTCTGTGCCACTGTAGCGAACAAGAATTCTGCCGCGATCGCCAAGTTGGGCTTGGGCCTTATCCATCACGGCCTTCATAGGAGCGATGGTACTCAGATCAACCTTTTGCGTAACTCGAACGTTGATGAGTTCTTGGGGATAGAGAGCGATGGCGCCGGCGAGCTCGCTGACCGTCTTCTTATAAGTGCGAATACACTCGAGCAACTTGAGAGCGCCAAGAGCGCCGTCTCCTGTAGTTGAGTGGCGACGGAAAATAATGTGACCTGAAGGCTCTCCCCCAAGCAGGGCGCCCGTCTCTTGCATATGTTCGACAATATAGCGGTCGCCCACTTGTGTGCGGTGAAGTTTTAGGCCGAGGGACTTGAGGTAGACTTCCAGTCCGAAATTGGTCATCACAGTACCGACGACAACATCACCTGTTTTTAACACTCCTTGCTGCAAGAGGTGCCAAGCAAAGAGCCCAATGAGCCTATCGCCGTCGACGACTTGGCCCTTTTCATCCACAACAACTAATCGATCAGCATCTCCGTCAAGACAGATGCCCACATCAGCGCGATATTTTAAGACCGCCTTGGCAGCAGCTCCAGGGTGAAGCGAGCCGCAGTCCTCGTTAATATTAGTGCCATTGGGAGAGACGCCCATGGGAAAGATCTCTGCACCCAACTCTTGAAACATCATAGGGGCCACTTGATAGCCAGCACCATTGGCGCAGTCGAGCACAATGCGCATGCCCTCTAGATCAAAGTCATCATTGAGGGCAGACTTTGCATGGACAATATAGCGACCAAAGACTTCTTTTAAGCGCTTGGCATTGCCAAGACCAGCATCAACCTTTACCGGCATCAGTCCCGGTGCAAGTACTAGCTCTTCAATTTCGGCCTCGACACTATCGGGTAATTTTCTTCCAAAGGCGTCAAAAATTTTAATGCCATTGTCATTATACTTATTGTGGGAAGCAGAGATCATCACTCCTGCATCGGCGCGCATTGAAGTCGTCACAAAAGCAACGCCAGGAGTGGGAAGTGGGCCGGTCAAAACAACTTCTCCACCCTGAGCACACACGCCGGCCGAGAAGGCTTGCTCGATCATATAACATGAGAGCCTAGTGTCTTTTCCCACAATAATAAGTGGCTTTGTATTTCTCTTGCTGGTTCTTTGAAAGTAGTGCGTAACGGCGCGCCCTAGGAGCATCGCCACTTCAGGAGTCATTGGATAGGTATTGGCCTTGCCACGAATCCCGTCTGTGCCAAATAATTTTCTTTCGCTCATGATTTTCCCAACTGTTTATAAAATCAATTCACTTTATCTAAGGTCTTACTATAACGGAAATGGTTTCTGGATTAATTTGTCGCAGGTAAACGCCGTCTGGCAGAATGGCCCGTAGCTTCACATTTAATTTGCCCTTTGAGCCATCGGGGATTTCGGCCACGACCTGCACATCCGACTTCTTCAAGTCGACACCCTCAGGGGCGAGCACATCGAGACTCACGGCCTTAGTCTGGGCGCGAAACCCGGTGGAGCTAGTGAGAAAGCGAATGCCAATATTTTTGAGAGTAAAATTGGCCTTATTGGGGCGCACTTTATAATTCCAAGCGTAAGGACCACTGTCTTCTAAGGCCACCCGCGGATCGAGATCGGCGATGGCCACGCGCACTTCGCCCTCCCCTTGAAGTTCACTGCGCACAATATCAGTGGTTCGAAGTGAGGTGACCTTTCTCATCACATCAAGTGGACCCTTTATCATTACTTCAGCGGGAGACATTGAAGACTCCATCAACTTTAATTCCGCTGGAAGATCGCCTACAAAACTTGGGCGCAACGGAACTTTTTTGCGAATTTCACGGTCGAGTTGAACTTTAAATTGATGAGGGTGGATTTCAAGCACGGTGATGCCAAAGGGAACTGGTACATCACTAGGATTGAGATTCACATTAAAGCCATCATCGTTTTTAACGGGATAGTTTTTGAGATCAACTGTGATCTTCTCACCATTTCTAAAGAGATTATTCATGAAGGCGCGCGATCCCCTGAGCTTCACCTTCACTTCCGTAGGAGGAAGATTGACAACTGCAAGGTCCGGTGGATTTATAAGTGAGAGATCGATGCTCTTTTCCACCACTAGGGGCTCGCTATTTAGGACGTAGAACCAAAGTGAGATTGCAAAAAAGAGCGAGAGAACTTTATAGAGGTGGCGCTTCCCTTTTTCACCTGAAACTGAGAGCTTTTTAATAGTCTTCATACACTCTCCCCGGGAAGTCTTCCATCGAGGTTGGGAGTGTCATCTTCAAGAAGCAGTCTTCTGAGGTTTTGTCTAAGTACACCTAGATCTGGGCAATAGTGAAAGACGCCATTGACGCAAACATTCACCCTGCCAGTTTCCTCTGATACAGTCACAACCACTGCGTCCGTAAGCTCACTCACCCCCAGGGCCGCGCGGTGGCGAGTGCCCAAGTGGCGGTCAACTTCAATATTCTTTGAGAGTGGCAAGAAACAGCCCGCGGCCACAAGTCTTCCTCTACGAATAATCACCGCCCCATCGTGTAGTGGAGAAGCCGATTGAAAAATTGCGTAGAGCAAATCTGAGTGAAGTTTTGAATCGAGCTTTGTACCAGTATCAATATAATTTCCGAGTCCTTGCTTGCGCTCAAAGACCATGAGAGCACCAATCTTCTCGCGCCCCATCGGACCGCAAGCCTCAACCACTTCATCTACTTCGCGGTCAAGGTCAACTACTGAGCGAGAAAAGAAGAGTCCTTTTCCAGTCCCCATGGTTGCAAGTGCCGAGCGAATTTGATCTTGAAAAATAATAATAGCGATAATGAAGAAGGAATCAAAGAAGTGACCTAAGATCCAATTGAGTGAGTAGAGCTTAAAGGAGACGGCCATCCAAAAGAGAATCACCATCACCCCAACACCAATGAGCATTTGCAGCGCACGCGTACCGTGCACAATAATTAATACTTGGTAGATGATGAGTGACACCACGATGATGTCAAAGACATCCTTGGGTCCAATCTGCCCTGCGAGAGTCGACAAAATATCCATTCTTTGCCCTTTAACGATTTAACGATAGTAACTTATCGTCATCTCACTACTGATCTTTAAATTTCAAGAGGTTGGCAAGTGAAAAAAGGCCCGACGCAGTCGGGCCTTGTAAAAAAAATAAAAAGTACTGCTCGCCAATATCGGCTTAGGCGGCCTTTTTAACTGGAACTTGAACGTCGTCTTCGAGCACTCCGAGAACCTCTTCACTCATAATGAGCTTTTTGCGAAGGGCCTCTCTCGAAATTCCCATCTCCTTAGCGGCTTTAGACTTATTGCCGTTACAGCGCTTAATCTCGGCCAGGATCATCTCGCGCTCGACAATGGCCAAGCGGTCTTTCAGAGAAATCTTGTGATCTGAGACGTGGGGAAGATCACCAAAGAGACGCTGCTTAGCTGCCACATCAACCAGGGGCGAAGCATTGTCTGTAAGTCCCACTTCAGTGATGATGTGCGACTTTGGATTGTAGAGCACCGAGCGCTCCACACAAGTGCGAAGTTCTTTAATATTTGTAGGCCAGTCATACTCTTTGAGTTTAACCAAGGCCTTGGGAGAGAATTCTTTTAAGAGCAGCCCCTGCTTTTTGCACTCAAGCTTTAGAAAGTAGTCTACAAGCAAGTCGACGTCGTCCATGCGACGGCGAAGGGGTTCCATATAAACATAGGCGCGGTTGAGATATTCATAGAGTTCAGGCAAGAACTCTCCATCATCGACCATCTGACCTATATCTTCACTAGTGGTGGCAATGATTCTGGCGTCAACACTAAAGCGACTTCCCGGTATGCCGTGACCTCTAAAGACTTCGTAGAGCTTGCGCTGAAATTCAGGAGTGAGTTGCCCTACTTCGTGAAGAACGACAGTTCCCCCCTGACACTTAACAAGCTTGCCCTCGTGATCTTCACCCCAAAGATCGCGCTCGAGTTGGGCGAGATCCTTTTGCTCACAGTGAATAATTTCATAAGGGCGCAGACCGCGCTTTCCTTCGTGGTGAATAATGCGTGAGTAGAGTTTCTTCCCAACACCCTTTTCACCGGCAATCAAGATTGGACTATCGATATCTTTAATTTTCATAATCGTGCCGCGAAGACTTGCCACGTGAGCAGTCTTTCCAATGAGCACGTGCTCGCGATCAAATGGAGTTGAGAAGCGGCGGATCTGACCAGTCTCAGAAATTGGATTGTAACTATGAAAGACTGAAGAGAAGACCAGGGCGAGAACCTTCATGGTCTTTTCATCTTCTACAGTGAAGCGGTCTTCATTGCGCTTATTGATAACTTCAATAACGCCAATGATTTTGTCTTCGCGGTTGTGAATGGGATGACAGACAATTGACTTCGTTTCAAATTGAAAGAGCTTATCAAACTCCTCATTCCAGCGGCATTTATCTTGGGCGGTATCAATATTGAGCGCAACACCTGTTGTAAAAACAGAGCCGGCCACCCCCATGCGATAGTCAAAGCGCATCTTATCTTTTTCAACCCCCAGAGCGGCTACGGCCTCAAGCTCATTGGTGTCTGGGCGAATGAGAAAGATGCTCGCACGCTGAGCATTCATTATACGAACGACTTCTTCGAGCATACTGTCGACAAAGCCCTCTTTGTCGCCAAAGTTGGTGATGTCTTTAAAGAGAGTTAGTAGGAGCGAGAACATCTCAAAGCCATCTGTTGCATTGGCGTAGCGCTCTTTTAGAGCAGAGTCGATCAGGCAGTCTTTAAGACGGTCAGTTGAAAAACTTTGAATATAAGTTTCCAGAAATTTGTGAATCCCCTTCTCCGCATCGAGTTCAACCCCATAGATAATGGAGTCGTCTTCCAGGCGATTAGTGAAGGCGCGAACAACCGTGCCGACCAGATCGAGGTGATGTTTTTTAAATTGCAGCGAAATTGTGAGCGGCATGCCCACAGAGATGCGCTCATGGGTAATAAAACCAAGTCCAGTTACTGATATGTCGACTAGCTTGGCATCAGTGATATAGACGGGCTTGCCCATCTCATCATCCTTTTCGACGAGAAAGCGCAGATCATCTGCCTCCTCAACTGGAATTCGAAAAGACTGATAGAACTTGAATTCCGAAAAACTAGCGAACATGTGTACTCCTCAGTATCGACTACTTCACTGAGTCTCTTCGGAGTACGCTTAGGAAAGATTAAGGAAAATCGCCAAAGATTTTTGGCGATTTATCAAAATTACGGGAAGTTAGCACGCTTAATTTGTAGCGCTTTCCTCGGATAAGTCCGGACGGCCAGCGACGTCGACCTCTTCTCTCATGTCGTGGAAAATAGCCTCGGTGATGGCCCCGCTAAAGTGGCGCCAGAATTCGCGGTGGCGGCGATTGTCACTTGAGGGAAGCTCGAGAGTATAGGTCGGGATATTGCGCTCATTGCCGGCATAGTTGCCAAGCGAGCCAGGAAAATAGGGATAATTCTTAATGCGATAGCCGCGCGCCTCGCGACTCATTTGAATCAGTAGTTGATTAGCGCGAACACCCACCGTTCCCCCGGTCGTACCAGCACCAAACTCATCTGGGCCGTCGTAATCAAGTAGAGTAAGAGGAGCGTGTACGGAGACAATCTTATTGGGGTGATAGCGTTTAATGAGATTCACTTGAAAGAGCGTCTCAGGTTCTGAAATCGCTGATGGCCCTGGGTAGCGGCGCTTGTCGCCAGAATAGCGACGCTTCCACTGAGCGATCGCCTCTTGGTTCCAATCTTTCGTTGGAAAGTTGCGATTCACATCCACTCCCCGCTCATTTGTGCGCGAGGGATACTTCTTAAAATAAGAATCTGGATTCACAATAGGCACCACCACCACGAGCTTATCTTGCAACTCGGCGGCTTCTTTGGTGTTTGAACCCTTGAGGCTTCTCATGTGGTGAATGGTATCAAAGCAAAATTTAATTGGGGTGATCTCATCGCCGTGCTGACCACATAGAATGAGAGTCGTGTCCTTTGGTTTATTGCGGTGAGCACCTTCATCGCCAAAGACTACCCACATCAGAGGATCGCCTTTGACCGAATTTCTCACATGGTGCCAGGCATAGGTTTCACACTTAGACTTGCCCCATCCCCAGCGGTGATAAGAGCCATCTATCTTCTTACAAAATTTTTTTACCGCCTCAGTGTTGGCAACTTGGGCACTGGCCTCGACAAAGGGATTTTGATCATTGAGTTCGAGATCGGCGTGTTCTTTAGAGTCGTCTTCCTCACTAGCGGCCGCTTGGTCGCTAATTTCAACCCGCTCGCCACGATCTTCGCTGACGGCCTTCTTGGCGACTTCCTTACGCGTCTCCTTGGCATCACTCAGAGTCTCAATCTGGGCGCAGGAGCCTAGCAACAGTAGTCCTAGGGCCAAGGGGCCGTATTTATATGCTGTGCTTAAAATCGACATGTCTATCCTAATTTTCATCAGTTCCCTTAAGTATAGGGCCACTGGCCCCCAGAGGCTAGGGCCGCAATGGGGCAAAAAGTGGGTAAAAGTTCCCCCTTTTGTCACCTAAATCAATATTAAGTTTGACCATTTAAACTTTTATTCTATAATACCGATATGCCCATTGATAAAGTCAATTGGCTATTTTGGAGATCAAGTATGTACGTCTGCCTTTGTCATGGCATCACTGAATCAGACCTAGAACAAGCAGCTCAGCGCTCTAAGCGCACTGAGGATATTCTGGCGAGTCTGGGACTGGGACAATCCTGTGGCATCTGTTTGACCGAAGCCATCGACAAGCTCGGGCCCGCAAAAACTGCGACTCACCACGAACAGTCTACTTCTAATAAGCGCGAACAAAAGTCCGCCATTTCAAACTAAAGTAGTTAAATCAAGCACTTTGCCTTTCCGCATGCGTCTCACCTATAATTTGTGAGAATTATCATCTATCCCTAAGCATATCCGGAGGCAGTCCAATGAAAGGTTCAAAAGTCATTATCGACGCACTCAATTCAGTACTTACCAAAGAACTCACGGCCATCAATCAATACTTCCTCCACGCCCGCATGCTCCAGGACTGGGGACTTGCTAAGCTTGGCAAGCTAGAATACGAAGCCAGCATTGATGAAATGAAGCACGCCGATCAACTCATTAAAAGAATCCTTTTCTTAGAAGGGCTTCCAAATGTTCAAAAGCTTGAAAAAGTAAATATTGGTCAGAACCTAAGAGAGCTCCTTCAAAGCGATCTCTCTCTTGAGTACGCTGCCGTTCCCCATCTAAAAGAATGTATTAAACTAGCAGAAAAAGAGTCTGACTTTGTCTCGCGCGACCTCTTTCGCGCAATCCTTGAAAGCGAAGAGAGCCATGTTGATTGGCTTGAAACTCAGATTGGACTACTCGATAAAGTGGGCGAACAAAATTACATGCAATCTCAAATTGAAATGGAGTCATTTGAATAGTGAGATTCATGTGCCTCATTACAACTATCTCCCTCTTTATGGTCGCGTCTTGTACGCGCCATAAAGAAGTCACCATCTCAGATAAGAAGGCCGAATGCCTCGAAAAGAAGTCTGGAGCTGACTGCTACTTTGTAGGTCGCCTACTCTTTAATCAAATTCGTGGAGCAGAGACGAATAAATCCCAGCGCGGCCTTCAAAACTCTGCTATTCAGTGGTTAAAAATGGGTTGTGATTATAAGCACGCCCAAAGTTGCTATGAGCTGGGAAGTTACTTGGCGACAATCGGTCACAGGCAGGCCAACTACTATCTTGAAAAATCCTGTAAGATTGAAAAGCTAGACCACTGTTTCTAGAGCACTCTAGAGAAAAATTTTCTTTGGTAAGTGCCTCTCGCCATCATTTCGAATATAGAGATTAAGTCTCATTCTTCTAGGCAAATTGACCTCAATGAGTTGGTAACTACTAATATCATCAAACCACTTAGGAGAAGGCTCGCCCCTAAATAGTGCAAAATCCCCACTAAAACCTCTGGCACGAGTCACGTAATCAACTGGTGTTTTGGGGTCAAAGTAGGAATTGCAAATAATATCTCCCTCAGGAGCGCGAGACAAACAAGAGACACTTTCTTGGTCAATGTTGGAGTATATAAATGAAGTGAGCTTAGAGTAAGAGCGACGAAACTCCAACTCAGCAAATGTTGTCTGAAAAGCAGAGTCTCTAAAAATTTTAGTAGGAGTATAGGAGAGGATCAGGCTAGCCCATAAGTAGAGACAGGCAATTGAAAATGTAATTCTACGCTCAAAAATAAACTTCAATCTAACAATGGCCAGGGTGAGAAGAAACAAAATAAGTGGATAATAGTCCCGCCCACCACTTTGAGCATCAAAGAGAGTAAAGAAGACCAAAAATTGAAATACAACGAGTGAAGGAACCATAAAAAGTCGCGAGAAGAAATATTTTCGAATGGCGATCGCAAAAGAAGTAACGAGGCATGAAATGATGATTAAAGCATGACCTCCAAAATTTTCTAGTAAGGTTCTCCCGATTCCACCAAATCTTCCGGTTGTTAATCCGTTAAGAGTCAAGAAGGACTCACCCTTTAAAGTGCGGCCAAGATAAATGAGGTGATTTGAAAAGTTTCCAGTCGCAACGTATTCCCAAGCGAAGAAGACTACTATAAGCATCAACACAAGAATTGAACTTCTCGCCATTGGGTTTAAGCTGAGACGGCCGTCATCTCTAAAGTTACTTAGTAACTCAAAGAATAAAATCGCAATTGGTAGAGAGATCCAACTCTCAAGCACGAGTGCAGAAAATGCGGCAAAAAGACAATAGAGGTGTTCGCGACTCTCAAAATAAAAATGGAGCGCGACGAGACCAAAGAGCATTGCGGGCAACTCAAAAAAATAGAGATCACTTTGAAAGTAAAACATGGGAGTTGAGACAAAGGCGAGTGAACAGAAGAATGCGAATGGGCGCCCAAGTAGCTTGCGACAAATTAAGAAGATCGCTCCAATAGTAAGTATGGACGTGGACAACATGAGAACGCGAATCACTTGAATCGAATTACCAAAAAGAGAAGTTGTTAAATACGTGATGAATTGCCATAGGCCAGGATGCCCATAAAAGGCCGACTTTGCGTGAAATCCTGGGAAGAAATAGAGTGGATGATTCACGCTTGCGAGGAAATCCAGCTTATATATTTCCTCTGGATCAAAGGGAACAACTCTGTAGGCCCAGAGCAGTTTGGCCGCAACAAAAATAACAACCGAAAAGAAAAGAAGAATTTCCCAAGAGTACTTGCGAACTCTCCGGTATTTAAAAAGGGTCATCAAGTTATTCTACTCGACAACCCTCACTTCAATCAATTCTAGTTATTATTAACCTAGTTAAGAATCCGAATCAGTAATCAGTGAGCCTCGGACTCAACCTTTGGAAGTGTCGCAACCAATAGAATGGGAATTACAAGAAATATTGCTCCCATCACATAAGGAGTGGCAGCTCCACTACGCCAGTAAATAATAGAAGCAACAATTGGACCAACGACCCTTGCGAGTGCGCCAAGCGAGCGGAAGATGCCAATACTCTGCCCTTGCACATTGGCCGGAGAATAAAGAGAGACAAGAGAGGTCAGACATGGAATCACCATGGCACTTCCCACGGCGAGAAAGAAAAGACCCGCGTAGAGTAGCCATGATGATGAGGCCCAAGCGATCAGTAAGAGGCCTGGAATAATTGCAACAAGACCATAGAGGGACATTTTCTTTTCGCCGACTTTAGAGGCACTTCTTCTGACAACTCCTCCCTGAACGAAGGCCAAAACAAGACCGATGAAGATAAACATATAGGCGTTATCCATCGAGCTGTAGCCGAGCCTTTCAAAGGCTAGAAAAGTCAGCGTAAATTCCATGCCTGAAAAGGCAGTAAGAAAGAGAAAATATCCAAAGTTAGTCTTATTCACTCCTTTGTAAGGAAGTGGCTTAAACATCTTGAAAATATTCACCGTGCGCTCGCTAGTGTGTGATTCACTACTCACTTTTTCAGGAAGCGTCTCTTTAAAGCTCTTCAAGATAAAAAAGAGGTTAATTGCCGAGAGTAGAAAAGCAATCAAGGCCGGAACACTAAAGGGGTTCACACCATAACTGGCAAGACTTGGGTAGATAGCACTGAGGTCAATCAAGCTCCCGATTCCGCCAAGGGCCGGACCTAAAATAAATCCGAGAGCAAAGGCAATCCCAATTATCGCCATACCTTTAGAGCGATTTTGCTTTGTCGTCACATCGGCCACGACTGCGGTGGCGGTGGAAATATTTCCGGCCATGATACCACCGATAAAACGTGCTGCGATTAGAAGAGTAAATGAACCTGAGAAAAACCACAAAAGATAAGATAGTGCCAAGCTGGCCACAGAAATTACCAGCACCGGCTTTCTACCTATGCGGTCACTCATCCCCCCCCAAAGAGGCGCTGCAAAGAATTGCAGCAGTGAGTACAACGCACCGAGGGCACCACCAAAGAGTACAATCCCACTCACCTGTGCACCACTGGCTCCAGTCCAAGAGGAAATTGTCTCAAAGATTAATTTTAAGAAGTAATTGTCGCCGTCAACCATCAGGTAGTGCTTGGCGAGTGCTGGAAAGAGAGGAAAGATAATCGAAAAGCCAATCAGATCGAGAAAGAGTGTAATAAAAACAATCTTGAGAGTTTTCTTCGCCGGAGCTGAGAGCGGGGCCGATTCTTCAAATTTAACTTCAGGCATATCTTTGTAATCCTCTTTTGATAATTGATAGTAGCTTTGCTCACGCTCAGAGATACTGCCATCGACGTGAGTTTGTACCAGGGCACCAAAGTCGCGCGCCCATTCCTTGTCATCATTTAAGCAGGGAATCTGGTGAACGACGCCACCAAATTCTTTTACCGACTCTCCAAGTTCATGACCTAATTCATCAATGGTTTCTAAGCAATCGGCAACAAAACTTGGAGCGTAAACCGCAATATTCTTCTTTCCATCTTTTACAAGATTTTCAACGTACTCATCTGTGTAGGGAGTGAGCCACTCTTCGCTTCCAAAGCGGCTTTGAAATGTGAAGTGAATTTTCTCAGAACTGATTCCTACAATATGAGAGACGAGCAAGTGAAAGGTCTCGTAGCAGTGAATATAGTAGGGATCTTCCTTAACAATTACTCGGCGCTTAGGAATGCCGTGAAAGGAAATGACGAGGGCGTCGACTTCACCTATCTTTTTTAATTCGCGATCAATGACCCGCACAGAGTTATCAATAAAGGCCCGAGAGCGGTGAAAGTCCGTCATAAATTCAAAGGGAGGAATCTTCACACGACTTGCTAACTCATGAGCAAAGAAGTCCATACCACTTGCGATCGTTGATTCCGAATACTGAGGGAACATTGGAATAATAAGTAGCTTTGTTGCAGGATTATCACTCTCTTTTAAATCGCGCTCCCAAGCGTCCCAGACGTCACTCACTCTGGGTTCAGAGAGCAAGAAGGCGTGGTCCACTTCAAAGCGATCGCTGGGAAGAACCGCTCGTACTTCATTAGCAAACATTTTAGTGATGCGAATCAGTGGAAAAGTATCTCCCTCCCAAATGCGCGAGTAGAGTTTGGCAGAGCGAGAGGGTCTAAAGGGAAGGACGAAGAGGTTGAGAATAATCTTCCACAAGAGAGGATTGATATCCACCACCCGGGGATCACCAAGGAAAACCTTTAGATACTCCCTCACATCACTCACTTTCGGAGATTTGGGAGAGCCTAGTTGAACCAAAACGACTTTTGTTTTCAGGGTCCTCTCACCAGGATATTTCACGCACGACCTCACCAGGATTTTCACTTTTCTGACATTCGATTTTCATGTAGGGTGTCTACAATAGCATCGTAACTTAGTGAGGACAGGCCCATGGCCAAAAAGAAAAAAGTCACAAATTCAGGCAAAGGCCAGACAGTAGTTAAGGCAACCAAAAAGGCCACGAAGAAGGCCACAAGTGGCAGTCGCGACCTTGAACTCAAGGATTTCAAACTAGGTAGCAGTACCACTGAATATCCAGACGACTATGCTCCAGAAGTCCTCGAAGCCTTCCCTAACCGCCATCCAGGCTCAGGTGCTTGGACGACATTTTTATGCACTGAATTCACAAGCCTCTGTCCCAAAACTGGTCAGCCGGACTTTGCCCGCGTCACCATTAACTATATCGCCGACAAGAAGATGGTTGAGTCAAAGAGCCTCAAGCTCTACCTCTTTAGTTTTAGAAATCATGGCGACTTCCACGAGGATTGTATCCAAACCATGTGCAATGACCTTGTGAAGCTTATGAAGCCTCTCTACATCGAGGTAATTGGCGAGTTCACTCCTAGAGGTGGAATTGCCATTTATCCTTTTGCAAGCTATGCCTGTAGTGAGAAAAAGTACCAGCAGCTCAAAGAAAAGCGCTATACTGAGTATGCGCCTGGCCGCTTCACCATGGATTATTCTCGCATTTACTAATAGATAAGGAGTATTGTGATGTTTGGACTTGGACTTTGGGAAGGACTCATTATTCTAGTCGTCGTCCTTCTACTCTTTGGAGGCTCTCGCCTACCGAAACTTGGCAGTGCCCTTGGTCAGAGTATGGTCAATTTTAAGAAGGGCCTAAAAGAGGCCAAGGAAGACGAAGAAAAAGAAAAGCTCGATAAAAAGTAGAAATAAAAAAGCCCCGAAAATCGGGGCTTTTTTTATGGGTCAATTTCTTATTTGATTACTCAATGATCTCAAGAACAGAGCGCTTCTTAAGTTTAGTAGAAGCAGCGTTAAGCATCACGCGAAGAGCTCTCGCTGTTCTTCCTTGCTTACCGATCACTTTACCAAGATCTGATTTATCAACTTTGAGTTCGATAACAGTCGTTTGTTCACCAACGATCTCGTTCACTTCAACAGCTTCAGGCATATCAACAAGTGCTTTACTCACGTACTCGATCAAATTTTTTAGTTCACTCATGTCACAAACTCCCTTTGAGTTGCGGGCCTGGAATGTGCCCGCTCCTTTCATGGTTAATCTCTTAAAAGAAAGAATCGAAAACGAATCTTACTTAAAAGCGATTTTGTGCTTCTTAAGAAGTGAGTTAACTGTATCAGAAACAGTTGCACCTTTAGCAACGAGTTCCTTAATACGATCGGCATTTACGTTCACAAGAACTTTGCCTTCTTCAGCGCTTGGTACGTACTGACCAAGTTTTTCTTTGAAACTTCCATCGCGCGCATTGCGAGAGTCAGCAGCAACAATAGTATAAATGGGCAAGTGGACGCGCCCTCCACGGGACAAGCGAATGGTTAGCATTCAAAACTCCTAACGATTAACGAATATGGGCCGGCTCTCACCGACCTGTACTTCAACAGTTAAATATTAAACATCTATGAAACCGATGCGAATTTTGGCACATTTATGCCTTATTCGACAAGGGGTTTGGGCAAGTTTTTATGCATTTTACTGCCCAAAGTCAAGCCCTTGGTGCCAGATGACTTATGGGACGCACTGCGTCCCATAAGTCATCTGGCACCAATCTGCACCAACGTCGCTACTAGAAGTAGCCTTTGCCCCATGGCCCTTTGCCGCCACCTTTCTTCTTCGGCTTTTTACCCATGCCAGGCATTTGCATGCCCCCTGGGCCGCCCATGCCGCCCATTCCAGGAAGATTGGGCATCCCCCCTTTCATGAGCCCACTCATCATGCCCATCATCTGCTCCATCTGCTTAAACTTAGCAATGAAGTCTTTGACGGCGGCTTCAGTATTGCCCGAGCCGCGGGCGATGCGCTTTAAGCGCGAGTCCTTCTGAGTGATCAGACGGTAGTTGTCGCGCTCAGCTTTAGTCATGGAGTCGATGATCACGCGCATGCGCTTCATCTCATTTTCAGCAGGGCTCAAGTCGCCAATCTGCTTCATCATGCCGCCCATTCCAGGAAGCATTTTTAGAATCGAGCCAAATGAGCCAAGATTTTTAATCATGTCCATTTGTTTCATAAAGTCGTCGACAGTGAACTTGCCCTTTTCAAGGCGCTTCATCATATTTTCGGCGTCTTTTTCATCAATCGTTTTCTGCGCCTTCTCAACTAGCGAGACCACATCTCCCATGTCGAGGATGCGTCCAGCGAGGCGGTCGGGATGAAAGAGTTCGAGATCCTTCATCTTTTCGCCTGTCCCGATAAAGCGAATGGGAACACCTGTGGCGTGGCGAATAGACAGGGCCGCCCCACCGCGAGCATCTGAATCCATCTTTGTTAGCACAACACCAGTGAGTCCGATGGCGTCGTGAAAGCTCTGGGCCACATTTACGGCCTCTTGCCCGGTCATGGCATCAGAGACGATGAGCACCTCTGGCCTCTCACTTTCAAGTGCCTTTTTAACATCCTTGAGCTCACCCATAAGTTCGCTATCGACGTGCAGTCGACCGGCGGTATCGATGATCACGACGTTCTTATTATTGGCCTTGGCATAGGCCAGACCGGCCTTGGCAATCTCGGCCGGTGTTGTAGAGAGATCACTATCAAAGTAATCAATCCCTAGATTCTTAGCGTGAACAATGAGCTGGTCCTTAGCGGCCGGGCGGAAGGTATCGGCGGGAACGAGTAGGACATCTTTTTGCTTTTGAGCGCGCAACCAAAGAGCGAGCTTGCCTGAGAAAGTCGTCTTACCTTGACCGTTGAGACCAACCACGAGAATGGGCGTAAAGGCGCGACTTAGATCTAGCTCTTCATTCTCACTTCCCATTACGCGCGCAAGTTCGTCGTGAAGAATTTTCACAAATTGCTCACCAGGGTCAACACCGCGAAGGACCTTTTCTCCGAGTGCTTGCTCTTTAACCTTGGCGATGAAGTCCTTGACCACTTTGAAGTTAACATCGGCTTCAAGAAGTGCCGTGCGCACATCTTTGAGCGCGTCTTCAATATTGCTCTCAGTGATCTTGCCCTTGCCCTTCACACTTTGAAGAGCATCACCAAATTTTTCCGTTAACGTATCAAGCATCAATTTCTCCACGAAGATATTTTTCTATAATTTCAACGCACTCGCCGGGTGAATTCGCAAAGAAGTCGGCCCCAGCGCGGGCCAGGGTATCTCGCTCGACGTGATCGGCCCAAAGTGCTGCAATTGAGTGCGCACCAAAGGAGCGCGCCCCTTGAATATCAGTTAGCGAATCTCCAATCACTAGAACATCCCCCTTGGGGGCGTCGCCAACAAGCTCCACGATCCCCTGGGGATGCGGCTTGGGAGTTGTATCATCCATGCAACGCATATCCAAGATATAGGGTGAGAGCCCAAGCTTTATCATAATCTCTCGCGTGGAGCGGCGATCGCGCGCTGTCCACACGTAGATATCGTGTCCGCGAGAGTTCAGCGTTTTGAGCATCTCGGCCACCCCCTCAAAGGCCACGTGGCCCTGGGCAGCTACAGTTTGGCACAGCTCAATCCAGCGTTTGGCCAGTCGCTCTAAAAGGGCCTCATCACTGACATCAACCCCAAGTCCACGCGCACAAGTGAGCATATCTGGGTGGTAGGCAGCGCGCGCTTCATCCAAAGTCACTTCGCGAGACTCCAGCTCTCCCATCAGAATGCGCAGGGCCTCGAGAATTGCATTTTGCGAAGAAATCAAGGTTCCATCGCAATCAAAGACTAAATGACCTTTATGGGACAAAAGTGTGCTCCTAATAAATTGACGCAACAACCCAGTATGAGTTATAAGACAAGCCCATGCATAGTAGCAAAAAGACGCCCTTTTCCCAAGGGCTACAACAGAAAATAGACCTCCTAAGTGAGAGAAGAACGAGAATTAAGCTCGGGGCGGTGGATTTTAACTCCCCTCTCCTTCTCGCGCCCATGAGCCAGATTTGCAACGCGCCCTTTCGCCTCTTGATGGAGGAGCTCGGTGCCGGCGGAACTGTGAGTGAACTCATCTCTTGTCACGGCATTAACTACGGCAATCAACGAACTAGAGAAATGCTCCGACTAGACCCGCGCGAAGAGTGTGTGGGCATTCAGCTCTTTGGCGAAGAAGAAAAGGCCATGGCCAGCGCCGCGTTGGTAGCGCAAGAGTTTGGGCCAAAATTTATCGACATCAATATGGGCTGTCCGGTGAGAAAAGTCGTGAGCAAAGGTGGGGGCTCTGCACTTTTAAAAGAGACCGCAAAGCTTGGTAGTTTCTTTAGAACAATCAAAGCAGGCCTTGAAGTTCCGCTCACTATTAAAATTAGAACTGGCTGGGACGCTGAAAATCTCAACGCCGACGAAGTCATTCATATCGCTCGCGAAGAAGGAGTAGAGTTTGTGGCCATTCACGGGCGCACTCGCACTCAACAATACACCGGCGAAGCCAATTGGGACTACCTAGAGACCATGGCCACACTTGCTCCACTTCCAATTATTGGCAATGGCGATCTCCATAGCGCCATGGCAACGAAAGCTCGCCTAGAGAGCACGAGCTGCCAGGCGCTCATGCTCGGGCGCGGGCCACTTCGTGACCCCTTCATCTTTTTAAAGACCTACGAAGATTATAGAGATGAGGTTGTTTTTACCCCGCGCGACTACCTAGAAATCATCGACCGCCTTGTGGGCTATATGGAAGCCTACACCGACCGCGAAAGAACCCTCCTCATTCAGACGAGAAAACATATCATGTGGTTTGCCGCGGGATTTGGAAAAGCAGGTCCATTTAGAAATTCACTCTTTGCCGCTAAGACGCTCGAAGAGACCCTCAAGCTCACAAGTGACTACTTTCTCTCCCTTGGTGAAGACGATAAAGAGCTCGATCTTGCTGAGGAATTCATGACTTCTGGCCACGGTTAAAAATCCTATAAATATTCTAGGGTCACTGGGCGCGATGATAAGTTCAGGCCATAGTGGCGCCATGAAAAATCTAAAACTCACACTCCTCTGTCTTGTGGCCCTCATCTCTTTAATCACTAGTGCTAGTGCCAGAACCAAAGCACTTACTTGCTCACGCAAAGTTGATTTAATGTTTGGCAATTACCAGCAAGGAGACCTCATCTACACTGATATCTACCTCGATGAAGAAAATGTCTTTGAATTAGAAATCGTAAGTGAAACCAATACAATATTGGCCAAAGCCTCTGCCAACCAAAGCCTCTTTAGTTCAAAAGATATCTCTGACAGCCTCATTGCAGCCTCCTGGAATCTTGACGGAAAGAGAGTGGATCTTCGCCTGGCCTACTTTGGCGGTGTGAAGTGGATGGGACTAGTCATGTTTCCCATGGGCCTAGAGTCTAGTTCTCTACCGCTTAGTCCAGGTGCGGAAATCGAAGTTGATTGCCGCGAGATCAATCTCTCAGCGCTTGAATAAGAAATATTTATCAACCTTAATATTACTTAAAGTAAATTCGCTTAACTCTTAAAGTTTCAAGTCCGAAGAGCAGAAACGCAAAATTTGTAACTCATCGGACTAAGAAATGAAGAAAATCGCTATTTGGAAACAAATCCTACTTGGAGTGGGGATAATCATCCTCTTTAGTATCAGCATCCTCGGATTCAATATCTTCCAAGTGAACACTCTTGCCCAAAATATACATACGCTTCAAAGTAAGAGTGAGCGAGTTCGCTTTTTCAATTATTTCTCTAAAGAACTCATTCTCACCAATACCGGCTATATGGACTCCATCGTTGATAAGGCTTCAGGTGAAGTCGATGACGACATTGTAGAACAACACAATAAGTTCTATCAGTGGTTTGAGCAAAATCAAAATACCTTCTTCAGCTATTTGCAAACAAAAGAGCAACAAGCGGACTTTGAAAAGACCAAGGCGAATATGGCCTATCTTAAAGAAAATGCTGAAGGACTTTTTAGAGACATTAAGAGCAAGGCACCAGACGAAGTCTATGCCAAGTATGACGACGCTCTAGACGGCACGCTTGATATTCTTTTAAAGAGAAATCAAAAGTTAATTGAAGAGTATGAGAAATCATACTCAGAGTTAGCACTTAGCTCTTCAGAAATTACAAAGAAATCCACTCTCATCGGGTGGATATCGATCGCCTTGATGTTTGCTCTAGGCGCCCTATCCCTCACACTACTCATCAAGAGCATTAATAGAGCTCTTACTACTATCGCCAACAAATTAGTGGTTTTAGCAGATGGACTACAAAGAAACTCAAAAGATGTTCAAGAGACAAGTTACTCTCTTAGCGAGGCATCAAATAAACAAGCTTCAAGTGTTCAAGAGACTGTTGCTTCAGTAGACGAGATCAATAGCATGATTCAAAAAAGTGCTGAAGCTGCAAATAACTCTACTGAACTTTCTCAGAAATCTACTCAAGTTTCTCTATCAGGCAAGAAGACAGTTGATCACATGATTCAATCAATTCTAGAAATATCTGAAAATAATAAGAATGTGATGGATGAAATTCAGCACAGCAATGACGATATATCAAAAATCGTACAGCTCATCTCTCAAATAGGAGATAAGACGAAAGTGATTAACGATATTGTTTTTCAGACAAAACTTCTCTCCTTTAACGCTTCGGTTGAAGCTGCGAGAGCGGGTGAGGCCGGAAAGGGCTTTGCCGTTGTTGCCGAAGAAGTTGGCAACCTCGCCTCAATGTCTGGAAAGGCAGCACTTGAAATAACCGAGATGCTCGATTCTTCGACAAAGCAAGTGAGTGAAATCGTCGAAGGCACGAAGGCGAAAGTAAACACACTCATTCAAACCAGTTCGGGAAAGATCGAACAGGGAACTCAAACGGCAAAAGACTGTGGACTGGCCCTAGATGAAGTTCTAAGAAATGTGAGTCAGGTCAACGAGATGATTAAAGAGATCGCTAGCGCGGCCACTGAGCAGTCAGCTGGGGTTGCAGAAATCTCCCAGGCGATGCAGTCTCTTGATGAGATCACACACCAAAACTCTGCGATAGCCGGACAATCTAAGAAAATGGCCAGCGACCTCTCTGGCCAGGCCGACTCTCTAAACGCAGCTGTTGATGAGCTCGCTCAATTAGTTGGGGCGCAGGTAAATAAAAAACTCACACATTCACCACAGGTAGCGGCGCCCAAGCTCGCTCTGGTCAAATCAAGTGCTAAAGTTGAAAAGCCAGTCGAACCTCAAGAAAACTCAAGCAACCTAAAGAAAAAAAATGACGACGAGTTTCCCAGTGAGAATGACCCGCGTTTTAAGGAGCTTTAAGCTATTTAGTTAACGAGAAGAACTTTTTGCTCTTCTTGTTTAACTCCTCTGCCAACATAAAATAAGCACATTCAATCTTTGATCAAGGAAAATGAATGTCGCTTAAGTACCTATGGCCCGCACTCGTCCCAGTGTTAATTGGTAGCTCTTTTTCGCAGGAGCTGACCTCACAACAAATCAAGGAAAAGCTTGGCCGAATTGAAAAATCAATATCAGAAATGACTAAGCTCAAGCAAGAAGTAGACGCGCTCAAAGATTCACTACAATCAGATGAACTCAAACGAATCGACGCAGAGATTGAAAGTTACAATAAAAAATTAGAAGCAATTAAGAAAACCGATAAGCACTTTAATTCTCAGGACCAGTCTGAAATTGAAAAGGCAATCACCTCACTTAGATCAAAAAAGTTTACAATTCTAAGTACTAATATCAGCAATCAAAAGCCTGATGAGCAAAGTGTTGCCGAGAGATTTTCATTTGAAGGTTTAATAGAGGTAGACGCCATTCAATCAAAGAACTTCTCGCGCGCGACTCAGAGTAAAGTTGAGTTAGCAACACTCGAACTCGCCAGTGAAATTAGTCTTAGCGACTATTTAAAAACAAATATTCTCATTGAAAAGGATGACCCTCCAGCTTCATCTTTTGGTGTCACTGAGGCCTTCATCACCTATGGGAACACAGCTGATAAGGTGGCCAATTTTAGAATTGGAAAAATGGTCATCCCCTTTGGAGAATTTGAGACAAGCATGATCTCTGACCCGCTTGGGCTCAATTTCGGTGAATCACATGAGGAAGTTCTTATGGGAGAGCTCGACTGGAGGGGTCTCATTACTTCTGCCTATATTTTTAGAGGCTCAACTAAAGAGCAAGGTCAGAGTGATCGCATCCGCCACTATGGCGCGCAGTTTGGTTACTTAATCGAGCTAGAAAATTTGGCGCTTCAAACAGCATTTAGTTATCTCTCTTCCCTTGCAGAGACAGATGGGGTTCAAGGGGTACTCTCCTCGACTACACTGGCCAAGAATATTTCTGGTAGTGCATTGAGTGTTATCGCTCGCTACCTCAACTACTCGCTGGTTACTGAATACATCACTGCCAACGAAAAGTTTAACGTGAATGATCTTAGTTGGAATGGCAACGGAGCAAAGCCCTCGACCTTTCAATCTGAATTCTCCTACACCCTAGACCTAAAACATGAGACGACTATTAGTGCCGGCTATCAAAGAAGTTCAGAGGCACTTGCGCTCGGGCTCGCCAAGACCAAGTATCTACTGAGTGTGGTCTCACTCATTAACTCCAACGCCTCAGTGGCCTTTGAGCAATCGGTTGATGAAGACTATAATACAAATGAGTGCTCTAGCACTACAACTTGTGGCACCGGACTCAAGGGCTACACTTCAACCTTGAGATTCGCACTTAGTTTTTAAGAGCCAAGATTATTTGCCAGCGAGCTTCTTCGCTGGCATTCATTTAACCCACTGAAAATACAACACTTTAATATTATCTTGAGAAATCCGATAAGTAATTGAGTCCCTGACTCCATTACAGCTTTATTATTGGATAAGAATGAATATTAAAGTCAAAACACCTAGACCTTATAAGAGCGTGCAGTTGATCGCATGGGTCCTCTGCTTTTCCTATGCCTCTTCGGTTTTAGCAACTGACATTAGACCAAGCTGTAATCGCCTCAGACAAGACATGCGCTCATTACAGGCCTCTCAATTTGATCTCAAGGATGAAGGCAAAACGCTCTTTGAACTCACCAAAGAACACGATAGCGCAATTGCCGAACTCGCTATTATCGAGGGTATCAAAAACCTCAAAGCAGATTTTCAAAAACATCGCGATAACCTTCTGAGTGCCCCGCTACAAAACCTGAAGGAATCGATTTTGAAACTAGATGAGGGCAGACTCGTCGCTGGCAGAATGGCCGCGGTAGAATCTTTCATTGGTCAATTAAAGACTTCTCCCGAGTTCCCAGCGGTGATTGACTCTCTCAAGGCAACCAAGGGGACCGATCCGACGTCTAATGAAGTGATCATGGATATGGCGCTCAAAGAATGTAGTGCCCAGGGATCAATCCCCCTCTTTTGTACGATCTTAAATGAAGAAGATAAGAGAGCTTCGGGAATTATCTCAACCGTGAAGTCAATTGTAACTAGCAGTGAGACTAGACCCATTAGAAAGACTCTAGAAGAATTCTCAAAGACCTACCAAGTGATTGGGGCAAATGTCGAATCAAGTGAAATTTCCGCCGAAAAGCTGAGTGAATTTGAAAATATGCTCAAAGACGGAGAGGGAATTGCTGCCGACGCCTACCATGGAAAAATGGAAGAGCTTCTCACCTACGCAAAAACTCAATCTCAGCTTCTGGCCATTGATGTAAATCACTTTGAAAGATGTACAGCTCAGGCCCAAGCCCAAGCCGATACTCAGGCCCTCAGCAAGTGCGAGTTCTCTAGCGACAATACCAAAGAACACGGCACCACACTTTTAAACCATATTAATGAGCAGCTCTCAAAGCCTGAGATGGCGACCCAGCACCGAATCTCACTGCAAAAACTTAAAAAAGATCTAGAGGCGGTTCAAACCAGTAGAGGGATCGCGCAAACTTCGCGTGAGAAAGCACTCGCCTTAAAACCAGAAGATAAAGAGGCTTATAATAATATCGCCAAAAGTGCGATGGATAAGATGAGCTACATCTACGCAACTCTTAAAAAGCGCAATATTCAAGGCACTGTAGAGCAATATTTCAAGAACGAAGACAAAGGTGGCGACTCAAATCAAATCGCGCTAGAGAATTTCTCTCACGTACTCTCTGAGATTTCTCCCCAGTGTGGGTCGATTATCTCATCGAAAGGATCGCTGACAGAGGTTTCTCAAGAGGGAGTGCAGCTTTCAAGTTGCCTTGCCGCTCTCACCGCCAATCAACAACAAGCTCTAGACAGCAAGGCCAGCGAGGCCAAGCAAAAGGTTGCCGCCGCAAAGGGCCGCATTGATAAGATTAAGGCAAGTCAAGACTACCTAAACTTTGATAAGCTCAAAACGTTCACGGCCAGAAGCTACGTATCAGGAGATAGCTGTACCTCAGAGGGTGGCAATACCGAATATATTCACTCTTGTACCGACAAGACAGGAATTGATTTAGGCTTTAATACCATCAGTCGCCTCACCGACTCTGCAGGCCAAATTCTGGCCGAGTATCAAGCAGCTGAACTCGGTGAAGTTGAAACCAGAGATGGCGCCAGACAATATTCAACCGAGTTGGCGGAGGTCTGTAAGTCTGCAGCTATAACGAAGGCCGCTCCTCGAGTATGTAATACCGTCTCCATCTATCACGAGGCTGCTCACACGCCCACAAAGTCTGAGCGCAATCAAGAGCTCATCAGAGATCACAATATCGTCTACGACGTTAGAACGAGAAAGCACACAGTCACGAAGAAGCAGCCGGTAATCACCCACCCAATCGTCATTGAGGCCGCCACTAAGAATATTCTCGGCGTTGGAAGTGCATTCATTCAAGGAAGGCAAGCCTATGATGCGAGCTTAATGGACGGAACAAATCGCCTCAATATGGCCTGGACTAACTATTACCTCAATCAATATTACTACTACAACTCGCCCTTCTTCGCTGGTGGCTACTCTCTTGGGGGCTATCCCTTCGCACTCACCAGTGGAAGTTCAATACCCGACACCTCTACTTACTACTCAATCCAGTAGTTGCCCCAAAGGGTTGGCAATTTGAAAATTCAAGCTTTTTCCACACTTATGAGTCCACGGGCACTTAGGGTGTCAGAATTGCCGCCCGTACGATTTGATCGGGTACCGGCCATTTCTCCTATAAAATAGTGTAACAGGTCAATAAGGCCCTAAATCCATTAAGGTTCCCCCTCGATTAGTCGAATAGCTAACTGAGGAAAGGAATCCTCAATCGGTTTGAAAGTTAGGGAAGATGAAAAAGACGTATCTACTTTTACTCATTCTATCGCTGCTTGTGACAAGTGCCTGCGTGGATCAGAAGGCCGGAGGCAAGCGCAAGACTTCAAGTGCCGCTGTCACTAACACTGACAGTGAAGACGATGGTACGTCTATAGACGACACAACGGCCGCTACAGATATCTCTTGGTTTAATGGCAGCTATATCACTGGGACAATGACCCTCAATGAAGACTTTGAAACTGTTGTCTATCTAAGAGGCCTCTCCATTCACAACTTCCTCTCAACTGATAACAATGCCAATGTTACCTATTGTCTAGTGGCAAGCTACCCGACTCTCGCAGGTAAAACTCTACGCCTTAAGGCCACCCCGATCATCATCACCAACTTTACATCCAACACCAAGGAGCGCCTCCTCAGAGTAGACGTTCCTAGTAAGACAGATAATCAAGCTGCTTGTAGTGGGTCTGTCTCAATCGTTGACGCCGGAGAATTCGTCACAGGTGTAGATGCAACAGGAAGCTATAGTCTTGCTGATATTTGCCCCTCTTGCTCTGGCAAAGTGACTTCGACGAATATCTCGCTCTACCGCAGAAATGAAACCACTCTTGGAACTCAAGATCGCATTCCCTCATCTACCCTGGCGATCTCAGTACTCAGCCTGCGAGTTGATACAAAGAGCAATACTACTGACCCAACGACAAGTTGTACGGATACTGAGTGTCGCGCTCGTGGTTACGACTGTTGTCTCTCTGGTCAGTGCGTGAATGATGGCGAAGAAAAGCCAAATGCTTCAAGTGAGTCCAGCTACCTTCAGGCCGTCAATGATGTACTTGGTAATCCTAGTAACTATATTAACTACCCAGAAGTCTACTTTGTTTGTGGCAACAACCCTAACCCAGGCGCCACGCCAACCCCAACGGCGACGCCCGATCCAATTGAAGTTGGCCAAAATGAATTCACTCAACTAAAACTCGAATATTTCTGCATGCTCTCAGGTGAGAAAGATCCGGCCGAGTACGACCTCGGTTCGTGCTCAACTAAAAGCTTACTCACTGAGGCCGATTGCGTGGCCAGTGGCAAGGTCTGGACGCCCTACTGTAAAGTGGGAAGTTGTTCGGTTGCCAATAATCAGTCTAAGGTAGACTGTGAAGCCGACAGTGGTACCTGGACATTTCTGTATGGAGATGGAACCACCGCCAACGGCACTGCCGACGCATATGTCGCTATCAGAAACGATGTGTGGTCTCGCTGTGGTTGCGCCGCTGATCCTGCGCCGACAGATCCTGAAGATCCACGCTGCCCTGACTATGGACTTAAAGCGACGAGCTTTGACAATAATGGCGTCCCAACAGAAATCGTCTGTAAGATCCCAGTTCCTGAAGTTGAGCCCACCCCGATTCAAAACCTCAACCTCTCACTTCCGGCAAGAACGATGCCCCATCGCTACTTTGCCACTGATGGAAGCGAGTATGAAAGCGAAGAAGCTATCCAAGAGGAAAATGCACTTTTAAAGCTTATCAATTCCGAACTTAAGCAAGAGGGCACAGAATTTAGCTACCTCGATAGCAGTGGTAAGACTGACCCGCAAAATATTGCAAACAATATGAACGCGATTCTTGGTCAAGTTTCGGCCAATCTCTCCCAAGCTCGCCCGGCAAAAGTCTTTAACGTCGAATTTGATCAGACCTATATTATTGCCGCAACCAATGGCTACTATACTCCATGTCCTCAATGTGGAAATGACTCTTGGTTTGAGTCCTTTAAGGCCTTCCCACAAAGTCGAAACGGCACAGGTCTCACGGCCGTGGGATACACAACCGATCGCGCGGCCTACGGCTACAACACAACAAACGGAAACTACGAAGATAATATCTTTGGTCGCGCCTGCTTTCTTCCACCGACAATGATCCCCTTCTCTCACCAGCCCCTTGGCACTACAGTGCAGGCTCAGCGCCTAGCAAGACTCGAGGCCCAGAGTGCGCTCTTTATGAACGGCTATCAGAGAGATTGGTTTGGGTTTAACAAAGGCGCACTGATTGGTTCATTTGATGGCTCAACTTGGTTTGCCATCGGCACTGGCCGCAGAGTAAGAGCAACTTCAACGAAGCTCTATCTCGCAATTAACGCCCCTTTTGCTGACCTGGCCGAAAATACAGATATCACAGTTGCTATCACAACTGATAATGGCAATAACACTGCGGCCGACTTTGACTACGATCCAAACCTTAAGCCAAATGATGTTCGCCAAAATACAGGCGCCACTTGCCAGTACTACCACCAGTGTAATGTGGATTCAGATTGCGTGACCAAGCTTGGCTGGGAATATGTCTGTGCAGATGTAACTAAGATGAAGACCACTTGGCCCAAGTACAATATGTTTGCTCAAGAGCAATTGGCCACGGAGCGAACAGGTATTTCAATTATAGATATTCTCCAAAGTGCAATTCCCTCTGGAAGTGCTAAACGCTGTGTGTATCGCGGAGCAGGCTCAGTCTGTAAGCAAAGTTTTTCAACTGACCTCGTCGATTCAAATGCTAGGAAGCTAGTAACATGTGCACCCAACTTCTACTGCGCCGACATTGATAGCAATTCATTTAATAATGAAATCATTCGCTCACCGGCGGAACTAGAAACAGTTCTCTACGGTAAAGAGGCTGACGTTCTAGGAAGACCGAGAACCTACGTGGGAGCTTCAAATCTCATTAGTTCAACGGCCAAGTCCAATATCAACCACAACGCCTCTCAGATGGCCAACGACATCACTGACTGGGGACTTTGTCGCCCAGGAAAGGCAATCAATACTAGTGTCTTTGCGCTTCAGCACCAAAGTGCCGATTCTCAAAATCGCACCGACTACATCTCTCAAGTGGGAAGTTGTGACCACAACGCCACAGGAAATACCAGAACTCAGGCATGTCCCGCCTTTGAAAATGAAGCTGATGCCGCTAGTGGAGTTGCTGTTGGCGACTATATAACTACTGAGGGCACTGGCCTTGCCATGAGAAGAAAGCAAAATATGTGTGGGGCCGAGTCTAGAGATGCTTCTGGGCTCTCTCCCTTTGCAGATGTTGAAGCCGGCACACTTGCCTCTCTCCTCAACATCATTCAACCTACTTTGGTTAGAAACGCTTGCCTCAGAAGAGCTGGATCAATTTGTCACACCAACCTCGATTGTGGCCCCAATAGAATGCACGCCGAGCAATCATTCTTCTATGGCCTAGACTACTTTGGTGGAACTCAAGCTGAAAAGAGCTATTGGGAAGAAGAGCTCGTTTGTGGTCAAGCCCAGCCAAAGCCATTTCTCACCGCCGAAGACTTCTGGGATTACGATCAAGGTCTTAACAGATGTTGCCGCGAAACTGGCAAAGACTTCACCATGTACACTCAAGGTAACTCAACCCTGATTCCAGATCTTGGTACGGACAACCTATCACTCAATACCGCAAGACTACCTAGTAGCGGTCCAAGTGTTGCTGGTCGCTACTCACGCTACTCTGTGGTTGATCTTGTTACAAATTCAGCGAGCACAGTGCCAGTCAATGAAAAGCCCGCTGTAACTTCTGGTCAAGCTCCGCAAGACTTCCAGTGGAAAACTCTCAACGACACAGGTAACCTCACTTGCTGTGGTGGCTGGGTGAGAAAATTTGCTGATGGCACAACTAATTGGGCGGTCAGAAATCGACTCAATATTGATGTTAGTCAATTTAGCTGTCTCAACTATATCAGTGAAGTTCACAATACTGCCCCAGACTTTGCCGATGCCAATACCTATGGCGCCGAGGCCGATAGACTCTGTCTTGCTCCGGCCGATGGTGGCTGTGTTCAGATTCACCCTTTTAGCGCTGCCGCTATCGACGCAGATGTCCCAGCTTATGAACTAAATGGATTTGAAGTTGATAGCTTTGATATCACATACCCAGTTGTAAACGATGATATCGATTGGTGGGTAGTAAACACCTCACCACTTGAAGACCCCGCAAATGGAACGCTTCTTCAGGCCAAGGATCTCTACGCTCCTTACCAGCCAATCCCCTATCAAAACCTCACGCCTCCAAGTGGCTCAGTGGGCCCCCTTAACTTTATGGCCTCACCTGTTACAGACTACGCGGCGAGTTTTTATCTCCCGGCCTATATTTCGGCCAGCCTCAACTCAGTCTATGGCACAGGCTTTATGAACCTCTCTCAGGCCATTAAAGAAGTTAAAATCGTCTACTTTGCTGAAGGCGGAGAAGTTGTAACGATCAGAACTGCTACCCCTGATATCGATGGTGGCCAGCTTGGCGCTTGTCCAGGATCTAGTGGCGGAACTACTCCCGTTGGTTGGGGCTACCCAGGCGATCCAGATCTAGGTGGCAACGCACTCGCCGATGAGCACTGGTGCTTGGCCCCTGATAACTCTAACCCTGCCCTTGCGCGCACGATCTTTCACATCATGAGCCAACCAGACCTCGATGGTTCTGGAGACCCTGGTCAATGGGCCTACGCTGGTGTGGCCATTAAGTTTAGACCACCAGGTTCAAAATTCTTTAGAAGACTCAACAACGCTGGAACCGGCAGTGTTGCCATTGGTGTTGATGAAGTCGGTCTAAAGCCAGGTAATGCTCTCTACTACCTGACTAAGCTTGCGCGCCTAGAACTTCTTGGTGTCCCACAAATGTTCTACGAGCCACTCTATTGCAATAGCAATCAATCGAAACTCGTACCTGGAATCTTTGACGATAATCTAAGTACAAGATCAAGCTTTGAAGGCAGTGCCTCGACCTATCAATATGGATCGGTTAATGGGCGCGATCTCACCCAAATCTACAACTCGACACCATCAACCGACGAATCAAACCCAAGTGCATTCGTAGGGATGCAAGACACTGTACAACTTCCTCAAGTCTTCTCTGGGCATGAATTCCGTTGCTGCCTTGAACTTGGAAGTAAGACCACAAGTGCCTCGCAGTGTTGCTCTAGTTTTGCAGTCAACGATGAAGAGTCAGGTGGACTTGCTTGCGCTCTTCCAAGTGGCACAAACCTTAACGTCTACTTTAATAAATTCATCTCATCTGAAGGTGTGGGCGAAACTCAGCCAGGTGGCGGTCTCCTCGATACCGACTTTGTTCCAGAAACTGGAGAGCCAAAGCTTACTTCAGAAGTTAATGCCAAGATTCAAGCGCTCGGACAAGCCTACTGTGCCTCTAAGACAGTTCGCAAAGGCTCTGCCTTTGGTTACTTCAATGCAGAACCAAACAATGGATACTTCCAGCAAGTAAACGATGCCGACCAGGGCCTCTACTACTCTATTATCGATTCTACCGCTGATAGTGATCCCGACAATGACACTGGAACCGTAAGGTTTTTAGAGGGTTATCGATGGGATCATCAGTTTTACTGCCAGTAAAATGGCCCTCGCCAAATAAGACCCACTCGGCTATTATCTGCTAGTTATTTGCAAAAATCCGAGGGGTCTACTCCATGCTCGCGCGCCTTCTACTCATTGCCGCCACGCTCTTGGGAACCGTCTACAGCTCACCAGCTCTATCAGTGCCTAAGACCTTAGTCTGTGCCCATCACCAGCTATGTAACCTGACTCTCAAGCTACTTGATGAGTCAGAGCGAGACAATATCACTACCGCCTTTCAAAGCGAAAATAGCGACCCCCATGAAGTTGCTCTCTCTCCAGAGCTTTTAAAAATATACTATGAGGCCAAGAACT
This sequence comes from Bacteriovoracaceae bacterium, assembly GCA_048267245.1. GTDB lineage: Bacteria > Bdellovibrionota > Bacteriovoracia > Bacteriovoracales > Bacteriovoracaceae > JBLWXV01. Next base: position 1,330,835 of record JBLWXV010000002.1, on the reverse strand, counting down.
TAATTCTGCCGGCCGCTGAACTCTCACCCTGGCTACCCACGGTGATTCAAAATCGCACCAGCGAAAATACTTTCATTGCTGAGGTTTCCACCCAACAAATTGTAGGCAAGTATCCAGGTGCCCATGCCCATTTTTGGCTCTATGAAAATGAGATGTGCGCCCTGGCCCAAAACCTCAAAATGAAACTTAGCTCTTGGGGGCATAAAGTACGAGATTCGGCCGCCGAGTGTTCAAGCGCTCGCTTTCAAATCTCTGCTAAGAAAATCAAAACCGCTCTCCGGGGCCAGTACGTCATTCTTACCCACAACGCCCTCGCACCGCTACTCGAGTCGCTAGGAATAGAATTTATCATTCTAAAGACTGTGGCCCATGCCCACGAAATTTCACCGGGTGTTTTTAAAGAAGTTCATTCGATCTTAGATAATCATGACAGTGTACTGTGGCTAGTGGAAAGTGAAGTCGGACTACCACCCCAGCTAGCAAAATTAATTAGAGAGACCGATCACAAGATCGTCGTCAAAGTTAGCGGTCACTTTGGTCAATCGACTTTTGCTCCTTTAAAAGAACTTAGTGATAAATTAACGAGGTTATTCGCGCATGAGTAGCGACCTCATCAATTGCTCACAAATTAGTTTTGCCTACGATAGAGAACTGATCCTAAAGGATCTCAGTTTCAAGCTCGCCTCAAATCAAATGCTCGGTATTATGGGCCCAAATGGTGGAGGAAAATCCACTCTACTCTCGCTCATCATGGGAAAACATCGCCCAGTTAAAGGAGAGCTAAAAGTTCTCGGTCAAAGTCCAGGCTCCAGAGAATTGAGAGGACAAATTTCCTATCTCGCTCAAGAAGATCAAAATGCAGGATACTTTCCCCTCACCGTCAATGATGTGCTGAGCTTTGCGAGCTTTAAAAACTCAGAGGCGCATAGAGAAAGGGAGCAAATTCTTGAAAAACTAGAACTCACAAAACTTGAGCACAACCTCTTTCGTGAGCTCTCCGGCGGACAAAAGCAAAAGGTCCTTCTTGCCAAGGCTTTCCTTGAAAAGCCTGGTCTCCTCATTCTCGATGAGCCCACTAAAGGACTAGACGCGAAAGGGGTGGATCAGCTCTTACAGCTTATTAGAAGTTGGTCTACCAGTGAGAGTGATGCTCCAAGGGGAGCAATCATTGTCGATCACAATATCTCTCACCTGCTGGCCCACTGTGACCGGATAATGTGCCTCAATCGCCATGCCCATTGGCATGATAGCAAAGATAAATTTAATAAAGACGTAATGAATGACGTCTACCACTGTGAATACGAACACCTCTTGATTCACGAACACGGAGGTCATTCGTGTTCTTAAAGATAAATGAATTCTTCATTTATCCCTTCTTGCAAGTGGGATTACTTGGAGTGATCGGTCTCGCCCTCATTTGCTCGCTGCTATCCCCCCTCGTGATTGCGAGAAGGCAGGCCTTTATGGGGGCCGCACTCTCCCACGCCACATTGGTGGGACTTGCTCTTGGTTTTAGTTTCTTTGAGGCCACAAGTAGCACCAGCGTTTTTGGCGTCACTCTATTTGTGACCCTCGCACTCTCGCTCATTTTGGCAGAGAGCACCTATCGCAACCCCATGCCCAGAGACTCGCTCATTGGGATATTTTTCACCACGTGTATGGGGCTAGGGATGATTATTCATCAAATGGGCCCAGCTAAGAATGTTGATCTTATGAGCTATCTCTTTGGAAATCTCTACCTACTCACAAATGCAGATCTTGGCATCCTTGCGGTGGCGCTCATTATTGTAGCTCTTGGCATACTCCTGCCCCTTAAGAAGTGGCTCTTCTTGAGCTTTAGTGAAGAGTCGGCCTACCAATCTGGTATTAACGTGCGCCTGTCTCACTATGTCTTCATGGCGCTTCTCACTCTGGCCATCGTCTCTGGCCTGAAGCTAGCGGGCACAGTACTCATCAATACCTTTATCATCGTCCCCGGTATGGTGGCACTTCGAGTGAGTAAGAGCAATCGTCAGGTCTTTATCATGAGCGCGCTCTTTAGTTTGATTAGCGCACTAATTTCAATTGTCATTTCAAACGCACTCAACCTCTCTCTTGGGCCGGTGCTTTGCCTGGTACAATTTGTGGCCATGCTATTTATTTTCTTAATCGAGCGCCTAAGAACAGCCAGTTGAAGTTCCACAATTTGAGCACACAAAACAGCTCCCTGTGGTGATTAATCCTTTTTGAGAACAATTGCGACATACCACCTCTCGCGCCCTCATCAAAGGCTGACCTAGCTTAGAGCCGTCGCGGTAAATGGCCACGGCCTTTAACATCAAGGTTCTCGCCTCATGGTAGATGCGCCCAATATCTTTGGGGGAGGCATCAAAGGAAATATTCACAGTTTTAGAAATGGCGCCACTTATAAAGGGCTGGATCGCCGCCATCATTTTTAAATGGCCTGAACTTGAAATTGCTCTGCCTTCACTTGCACTACTGGCCAATGCGCAATCAAAAACGGCCACTTGCTTGGGGGTGAGCCATTTTGAAAGTGGGGCCTCTTCATTAAAGATGGCCGACTCAATTTCTTCAATCTGCGCTTGATTAAAGCCCATTTTTAAAAGCGCGACCTGGCAAATTCTATTCACAATCTTTACAGTCTTAGACCCGGCGATCTTTTTATACTTTACCAGTGAATACTCGGGCTCAATGCCAGTCGTATCACAATCCATCATCAGGCCTATTGTTCCAGTAGGTGCAACCACACTGACCTGCGCGTTTCGAACACCAGAGGTAGGCGCTAATTTTAGCACCTCATCCCAGATTAACTTGGCCCTACTTAAAAGTTCATCCGGAGCAAGCTCGTGGGAGAAAAAGTATGGTTTGTGACCAAGTCCAATTAACTTGTCTCTCTCTTGAAAGAGGGCCCCTCGGTGATTGCCAAGTACCCGCAGTACATGCTCTTTATTTTTTTCATAAGCTTCAAAGCTTCCTAAGCTCTGGGCCATCATACAGGAATATCGATAGCTCGCTCCGGTGAGAATTGCCGTGAGGGAGGCGCCAAAACTTCTGCCCTCATCACTGTCATAGGCGATACCAAGAGACATTAAACTAGCACCGAGATTGGCAAAGCCCAAACCCAACGTGCGGTAGCGAAGTCCATTCTTGGCCATTTGTAGAGAGGGATAAGAGGCCATGGAAACAGAAATATCTAAGACCATTGTCCAAAGCTCACAGGCGTAGACAAATCCGTCGACATCAAAGCTATCGCGCTCGCCGAGCTCTTTAAAGAATTTTAAAATATTTACGGAAGCTAGATTGCAGGCCGTCTCATCTAAGAACATATACTCAGAACAGGGATTGCTAGCGCGAATTTCCCCGTCGCTCTTACAGGTATTCCAATCATTAATGGTATCGTGAAATTGAATACCAGGATCGGCACTCACCCAAGCCGCATTTTCAATCTGCTCCCAGAGTGACTTTGCACTTATCGTCTTTACTACCTTTTTGCTGGTTCTCTCAACCAAGGGCCACTGCCCATCGCGAGCTAAGCAGGAGAAGAACTCTTCATTTAAGCGTAGAGAAAAATTAGCATTCTGTCCTGACACACTCTTATAGGAAGCTCCCTCCCAATCAGTGTCAAAGTGCGGAAAATCAGGAGTCATCTTCTTTAGGATCATCTCCTCATAGCGAAGGAGTAGATTGCGAGAGACGCCACTTCCAGCAAGTTCATCTACAAGTAGAGCGCGCTCACCAAGCGGGGTCGATTTTAATTGCTCAAAGATTTCGCGCTGCCTGGCCCCTCCGAGTATGAGGCTCGCCACTTTATCTTCTTCACGTTTCTTATAATTCACAAAGTCTTCGACATCGGGGTGATCGGCATCAAGGCACACCATCTTGGCGGCCCTTCTCGTCGTTCCCCCGCTCTGAATAACACCGGCGCTGCGATCAAAGACGTCCAGAAAACTCATCAGCCCCGAACTCTCTCCACCACCAGCGAGCTTCTCACCTTTGCCACGAATATGAGAAAAATTGCTTCCCGTACCCGAACCATACTTAAAGAGTCTCGCCTCTCGCATGAGCAAGTCAAAGATTCCTCCCTCACTAAGAAGCTCATCATTTACACTCTGAATAAAACAGGCGTGGGCCTGGGGTCTAACAAAGGCACCGGTAGTTTGTTCAAATTTCTTTCTCTCAAAATTATAGGCGTAGTGCCCCTCAGGAGAGCTCCCTTGCACGCCATAGACGTCGTAAATTCCGGTGTTAAACCACTGGGGGCTATTGGGAGCGGCAATTTGATGAGAGAGCATATAGAGAATTTCTCGCTCAAATAGATTGGCATCTTCCTTACTATCAAAGTGGCCGAGCTTCACTCCCCAACTGCGCCAGGTACTTGCGAGGCGACCAAAGATCTGTCTTGCATCGGACTCATATCCAAGTGGCGCGACACCTTTTTTGCGAGCAAATTTACTCCACAAAATCTCCACCGCCAGAGCGCCCCACTCTTTGGGTGCGATAAACTCAATTTGCTTGCCATCGTAATCAAAGCGATGACCTATAAAAGTGAGCCCTTGGTAGGGATCGGCACTAGATTTTGTAAAGTAAGGTGCAACTTTCATAGCTTCGATTTTAACACGATTTTAGGTTAGAATAGCTCTATGAGAACTTGCCCCAAGCCTAGACAACTCCTTAAACATACTAAAACGCTCTACTTCATGGGCTTGCTTCTTTCTGTCCCACTAGTAGTAAAGTCGCAGGAACTTGTCCCCACACCAACTGCCGATGAAATTCGAGCGGCCAGAGATCAGCACGCCGACTTTAAGCCAGAGGATTTTCAGCCCCATATGGTCGATCACCCTCACCAGGGCTGCCCGGTCAATTCCTCTTGCACTCAGGCGCTGGGAGCGGCCAGAGAGAGCTTTGTTTCAGTGCTTAAAAGTACGAGTGATAAATCGGCCAAGGCGCTAGGTAGAGTCATCACTACAACTGGCGTGCCCATGCCGGTCTTTGTGGCAACCGCAAGTGCAACCCATACTACTAATTACAATAATCCAAACTTTATTATCTGGGACTCTCCTTGCGAGAACCATCGCATGACTCACGAGAGCGTCTATCCCGCTGAGGCGATTGTCAAAAGTATGCGCGATCTCAAAAGCCTCAAAGAAGCGCGCCCCGGACTCATTTTGGTTATGCCAGCAAAGGGCAGTATCAAGAGCTTTGATACGCCTAGAGACCACACCCCTAGGTACATGGATAATGACAAGCTCTACTTCCTCCTAGAGGAGGTCGGAAATTACTATGGGCTAGCGGTGACAAGTAAGGGTGACATTAGCGCTGTGGACTTGAGCTCAGACTATCCCGCTCCTGATCACGTGAGCTGTCCGAGTGAACTCACAAGCGTCTATGATCAACTTCCCCAAGACAGAAGAGTGGCCTTCTCTCACTACTTCTGTCGCTCCATCTACAATACCAAAACTAAATTGCGAGAGCTCGCCCTGCTCGCCTGGTCATGTAAATGAGTGTGAGAATTAAAATTCTCACTTGGAATGTTGAAAACCTCTTTATTCTTCCTGAATTTGTTGATGCAAGTTCTGAGTCGGGACTGCTCTTTCCGGCCGACCTTGATAATTGGCTAAAACCCACAGCTAAGATTAAAGAGCTCGCGGCGACTATTAATCGCTATGATCCAGATATTGTTTTTTTGCAAGAAGTTGGTGGCAATCACGCCTTTGAAGTCTTTGCTAGAAAGTACCTTGAGGAGCGCTACAGTGTCGCCCACCTGATGGGAAATAGTGAGCGCGGCATTGAAGTGGGCTATCTTATAAAAAAAGAGAGTCATCTCAACTTTGAATTAATCTCCCATGCCAAACACCGCCTGGACCTCTCTCACATTAAACACCCCAATATTAACTATCATCACTTCTTTGAGCGCAATGTTTTAGAACTCAAGCTCAAAGAAGGGCCATTCTCACTCTCGCTCTTTGGCGTGCATTTAAAGAGCGGCTTTGATCCCACTGGAAAAGATCCGGGTGGTCGCCTCAAGCGCAAGGCCGAAGTACAGGGGCTGGTTGAAATTGTCGAACATCGAATGCAAGAGGAGGGAGGAGAATATATTCTACTTGGGGATTTCAATGCCACGGCCGCGCCAGAGAATTACAGTGAGGAGTTTGCCCCACTCTTTAAACTCACCGGCATCCACGAACTCTTAAGCACCCTAAAAGTTCCTCGCAGCGAGCGCGCTACTTTTCTTCACACAACGCAGCGGGAGATTCAATTGGACTATATTTTCTTCTCGCCTGGCTGCCTAAATTTTATCGACCGCCAAACCAGTGGACTCGTCTACCCACGAGACATTGGCGGCGGGCCCTTCCGCTGGCCCACGAGCACTGCCTTTAAGCAGGGCCTGCCCTCCGATCACCTGCCACTCTTAATTGAATTATGTTTACCCTAGACATGTCATGCACTGCGCTTGAAGGATAAGGCAAGCTCATCGCATAATACTGCTCCCATGAAGATAGCGGTAATTCTCACTACTCTTTTCACTCTCATAATAAGCCTAAGTGCTATGGGCCAAAGTGTCGCTGTGCTCGACTCTGGAGTGGACGTATTTCACCCTGCCCTGAGGGATTCTCTGCACCAGAATGTGAGCGAGCTTTCAAATGGTAGAGATGACGATGGCAACGGACTCGTCGACGATATTCTAGGCTGGAATTTTGCTGACAATCACAGCGAGCTCCTCGACCCCTCACTTAGAAGCTCTTGGCCAGAGCGTGCTTATCAATACTATTGGATTCGCATGAAGCGCTCGTTTGGAACTTGGAGTGCGAGTGAAGAGGCTTGGTACCAAGAGAGCCGTGCCGATCATGAATTTATGGAAATTCGCAGTGACTTTTCAAGCTATGTTCACGGCACTCACGTTGCTGCAATTGCTCTTAATGGAGCACTAAAAATTCCTAGCACTGACCTCGATCTTCCTATACCCACTCCCTATCAAGTGAAATCAGTAGAGAGTGATTCTTTTAGATTGCTTCCAATCAGATACCTCGGTGATTACGATTACTTTCCCTGGCGAAGACCAACTCCTAGAGGCGTGAGTCCAAGTGAGTCGCTCAAAGACAGAGAAGCGGCCTACCGCGAATTTTATGAGAGCTACTTTGCCTGGCAAATTGGAAAGCTCGTGCAAGCACTCAAGTATGCCGTTAGTTTTGATGATGTACGGGTTATCAATGGATCATTTGGCATCTCACTGGGTAGTACCAGCGATATGTTTGAAGACTTTTTGGCAGTCTTCCATCTCGAGAGTTATCAGGGTCAGTCACCGCGAGAACTCGCGGCCAAATTTATTGGCGAACTCAATCAAGAGGTGCGGGCGTTTGCCGCCACTACCCCAAGAGTGCTCTATACTTTTAGCGCCGGAAATAGTGAAGAGAATACCGACCAAAACCCACATTTTCCCTCGGGCGCGACTAGCGAAAATATCATGAGTGTCGGCGCTTCATTGGCCTTTAGCGAGCGCGCCTATTTTTCAAATTATGGAGCGAAAAGCGTTGATCTCTTTGCTCCTGGGCTTGCTATTTTAAGCTCAGTATCTCCCGCCACTGAGATTCCCATAAATGGCACGAGCCAGGCGGCGCCCTTTATCGCTCACCTCGCCCTCAAGCTCTTTGCCCTGAATAAAAGCGCCAGCGCAAGTGAAGTAAAGGCAATTATGATGGGGACTGTGGATGAGCAACGAGAACTTGAGGGTTTTGCTCTATCTGCTGGCATCGTCAATCCAGCGCGGGCAATCCAAGGGATGAAACTCTATCAATATGGTATGACACTCGGAGACGCGCTTCTCAAAGCAAGGCAGCAAGTCCCAGACGCAAAGACAGCGGGCATCTCGCTCATAAAAAAGTGGACGATAAAAACCAACCCAATTGATCCGCTACCCTCTCCCATCGCGCGCTAAGCTCTAGAAAAATATCATTAAAACTAAAAGGCCCGCCTTCCGAAGAGTGAATAGATCACCATGGGAGGCGATTTCATGTTCACTAAAACTATTCCATCACTCACACTTCTACTCACACTTGCTAGTTGCGCTGGTCACCAATTCCAGAGACCAGAATCAATAGAAGCAAAGATGAGTCGCTTTGAAGTAAAGGGTGATAACACCAATGTGGTTCCAGAACTTGGATTCACCACAGAGGGAGTTGAGAGAATTCATGTGAGATCAACTCGCGGTCGCGCTCCAGCAAGTGTTGAGAGTAGTGCCGATGAAAGCGCTGAAGATAAAATCAATACTTCAAATAAGAAACTCTACTTTATGTCGCTCTTTTCTCAATATGAGAAGATGAGAGTATTCACACCGGCCGGCTCTACTCCCGATGTAAATGTCTGTCCAAGCTTTCACTCAGGGCTCGTTGAGTGGCGTCAAAAAACAAAGTCGGCTTCACACACAACATCAAAAACAATTCCTTTTAAGTATGAGGCCACTAAGCTTGCTGATCCAAGTTACGTGTCTCAATATCCGGAGCTGGGGCTTCCCCTCAGTGAAGATGTGCACGGGCCTACTGTGGCCACACTACTTTTATCGCGCCCAGATGAGAGTGCGAAATTCGAAGGTCCGCGCCTACTCTCTCAGGCCATTCACCAACATGCTTCAAGACTCTATAAAGAGATTAGCGAATTATGTGAGACTGGAAGTAGTGCCAACTATTACAATTTTGAAAACCTTCTCACTCACGCCCGCACTCACCGCGACCTTGTCCCGAGCGAGTACGCCCTTAAGGTCCTAATGAAGACCACTGTGGTTTCAAATATGGTTTTAATTGAGTCGGTAGAATCTCTAACGAGTAAGACAGGTCGCGCGCCAGCAAGTGTTGATGTCTATACTGATGAGGCCCTCGATCGCCTTGGCACACCGTGGGCACTTGAATACTTAAAGTCTGTCATTCAAAAGAGAGATCGCTAGGAGCGTCTCCCTACTCTGAGTAGGGAGTGCCGTAGATATAGAGACGATTTCTAGAGGTAATGAAGGCGAGCTTGTCTTCCCATACTTCCACATCACCAAAGACAGCAGAAGAAGAGTGACCAAGTTCTTTCGAACTTAGCTTTTGAAATTTCTGATCGAGAAAGAAAACTTCGCGCCCTAGGGTAGTGACAAACCAGCCCTTCTTCCATGGAACGATATTGCTAAGCCCGGCGGGATCGACCAGGGTATTTTCAATCTCTCTAAAAGAGTTATCAAAAACCATCAAACGGCCATCAGTTGTCATGACGTAGAGTTGATCCTTATAAATTTTCGGAGTTCTGCCAATTGCATCTTCAAATTCGCGAATGACATTTCCCGTATCAATATTAATGACACTGAGATTGCCTTCGCGCGAACCCATGATCAACTTGCCTGAGAAAATAATTGGATCGGCGTCCACATCGACAAATTTACTGCCAATTGAGAGTTTTTGTTCCCATAAGAGCACACCCTCTTCTAGCGAGAGTGCAGCCGCTGAGCCATCGGCAAAGCCCACGACAATCTTGCCCTTGTAGACCAGGGGCTTAGAGACGCGCTGAACCGTTGTTAGGTAGGGAACGCTGCGACGGTAGGCCCAGAGAATTTTTCCCGTCTCAACATCGAGAGAGAAAATCTTGTGACCGCGAGTGTGAAAAATCAAACGACCATCAGAGATCACGCCTTGTGACTCTACCGATGAGTCGAGATCCACACTAAATTTTAATTCGCCGGTATAGAGGTTGCGAGAAAAAACGCGCCCCATGCTATTGCCGTAAATGAGTTGATCCTTATAAATCACTGGGCTTGCATGAAAGTCCCCATTCTCTTCACTCTTCCAAACTGGGCGACCATTGGTGACATCATAAGCGCGCATCACACCATCGTTGCTACCAATAAAGAGCAAGCCTTCATGCATGATTGGAGACTGAAGGGCGATGGGAAGATTTCCCGAATCGTACTTGGGGTCTAAGTTGCGGCTCCACAGGGCGTGAAAGGGACTCAACTCGTGAGAGTCACCCTTCACACTTAAGCGCGAACAGCCTACAGAGAAAATAAGAACTAAAAGACAAAGGAGAGCATTACTCTTCACTACAACCATCACTGTTTAGGAGCTTCTGAATCGGCACCTAGCTCACCCAAGTAAATGTCAGCAAGTTTCTTAAACTCGGCCTGACCAATCTTTTCCTTGAGATATTTAAATGAGCTAATGGCCATCTCACGGTTGCCTACTTTTTGGTAGAGGCGACCGAGATCGAGATAAATCTTGTCTTCAAGTAATTTCACTTTAGAAGAGAGAAGACTCTCACCTACTTTAATCGCGGCTTCATTTTGACCTTGATCTTCAAGTAGCGCCATCTCTCTTAACCCAGTGAAGAACTTCACATAGGGAGAACTCATTTTCTCAGCAAATGAGAGAACCTTTAAGGCTTCGGCCGGTTGACCTGCATCACTTAGCACATCGGCACTTGTGAGAGCGAGAGCGGCCATTTCATCGGGAGAGCCTAAGCGGTTTGCGAGATTGCTAAATGAATCGGCAAAAGCGGCAGCACTCATCTTGCCCGCCTGAAGGTCGGCAAGTTCTTTTTGTTCAAATGCGTAGAGATCGCCGGCCACTTCAAGGCTGCGCTCTTTCATCTTGCTTGAGTAAACGCCATAACCGACAACACCGGCCACAATGAGTACGAGCAGAATAATAAGAGGTACTTTATTGCGGGAAATCATTGTTCCAAGAGCTGTATCTTGAAGTAGTTCATCGACAGATGTTCCTTGTTTTGGAGCACCAGCAACTGATGATTTGGAAGACATTCCATTTTCCTTGGTTGATTCGTTTATGGGTGATTTATTCTAGGAGAGCGTGGCGAAGATTGTCAAAAAGTAAGGAGCGAGGTTACCATAGGAAAAACAATTATTTTGACCGGAGAAATGGATGACTCAGCGGGTATTAAAAGCGACATTGATGCTGCTACTTACTCTATGCACAAGTGCCTATGGTATGGAACGCGTTGGCCGACTAGGTGCAGGGGTTTCCAATCAGCTCATGGGCGATCTACCGGCCATTTCATTTAAGCTCCAGCGCAGTCGCAGCTTTGCCTTTGGCGGTCTCATAGGCATGAACACTGCCGATGACGGCGGCATGGGAGCAGGTCTTAAAATCTATCGCAACTTCTTTGATGAACCTCAACTCAACTTCTACGGCTCTTTGCTTGGTGCCTACCTCAGCGACAAGCGCACGACCGGAGAAGATAAGACGGGCTTTCAGATTGATCTCACGCTAGGCAGTGAGTTTAGCTTCACTGGGCTTCAGTCGCTGGGCTTTGCCTTTGAGTTTGGAGTGAGCCTCAATAAAATTGATGATTTTGTGGTTGAAACTGTGGGCGATGGCTTTGTAGTCATGATGGCCCACTTCTATCTCTAATAGGCGAGGAAGAATTGAAGCAATTCTCTAAAAATACACTCATTCTCCTCCTCGCTCCCCTGCTCTTTGCAGCAGTAGCGACGCTCAATGGCGCCCAGGCCCAAACACCTGAGCCCTTTGATATCGAGCAAGATGACCTAGATATTGGTGGAGATATCTTCACCGACTTCAATGAAGACTTGGAAGCCTCACAAGTAGTTGAAGACGAGCGCTTCTATCGCTATGGCCGCTTCTTCACCGTTCAACTCGGGCTGGGACTCACCACCTTTGATGGCAACCGCGGCAATGCCTATGACAATTCACCACCAAGTTATACATTTGGAGTTAACTACTTTCTCAACTTTAGAAATACTTTTGGTATGGGTGTCGCCTATTCGCGCCACACCATGTTTATCGGCGATAGTGTCCGAGGTTTTCCAGGCGTAGGCGGCAAGCCCCTAGGAATGATTGACGTTTCAATGCTGAGAGTTTTTTTCAACTATCGCTACTACATCGACACTTCAAATCTTGGAACTGCCATCACTTGGTCAAACCCCTATTTCACTGGTCGACTTGAATACTGGTACCTCAACAATAAATTCCTCGATCAGAGTGGCCTAGGAAATGACTCTGGCGGCGGCCTAGGATTTGGCGGTGGATTTGGCCTAGAATTTCCCATTAAATTAAAAGAATACTACATCAATGTGGAGTTTCTGGTTCACAGTGTGAATTTTCACGACAAATACACCAGTGCCTACCAGGCCGACTCAACCTCGACATCGGGCTTTGGCTACGATGACCTCACCGGTCTTGCCTACACGACCATGGTTTCCTACGTCATTAGTTGGTAGTAGTCATGGGAGAGAAGACGAGTCTCATTCTTATTTCTGCCATCGCACTTGCTATTGGCATCGCCCTTGGCACTCAGATTGTGCCCAATCAAGTTGAAGTGAGAGAGCGAGAAGTAGTCGTTGAGAAAGAGCTCGATTGTCCTCCAAGTGAGCAGAGCTCAACTCAGATTCATTCAACCGATGACTCTAAAGAATATTTTGAAAAAGCTGTCTCTCTCTTTATAGCCGCGCTTGGAGTGAAGCTCACAGATGGTCAATCAAGTGAGCTCAAACGACTGGCGCAAAACCCACAGGACTATTCTCCTGCCAGTGATTTGGAGCCTCTGAATCGCCCCCTTGAAGTCTTTGGTGCACAGACGCCTTCGACCACAACTGCTGTGAGTGAGAGGACCTATCTCACGCGCCAAGAGGCGATAAAAAAATTTGGTCGTCAAATGGATCTCGACGACCGCGAGCTCTTTGCCCAGGCGATCAAAAAAGTCTTAACTGAACCCACCATCTTCTTTGCCAAGTCTAGCTACTCAGAGGACTTTAGAATTCTCAAAAGAATTAATGGTCAATACCGTGGCACTATCACTCACCTCACTGGCCCTCACCAAGGTCGCATTGACAGTGCTCTCATGCATGTCGACTTTAGAATCAAAGATAAGGATAAGGTTGATGGAGAATTTAGCCTCATCCTCTCAACAAGTGGTGAAGTCTACAGTGAATCAAGGGGCACCGGTGGCAATGGAGATGTAAGATTAAACGCAGATGAGATTCTTGTGGAAGCGGGGCCAGAGCGTTTTTTTCACTTTCTCGACTCCCGCTTAACAATGGCAAATTTCTATATAGCGGGCCAATTTGTAGGTGTGGCCCGCTTTATTAGAGATTAGTCTTCGCGGCCCATCTGGCGCACGCGATTCTCGAGATCAGTTCCCGTTCTAAAGATCAAGTGGATTGGCGTATTATCCAAGCAGAAACTCTGACGAAGGCCATTTTTTAAATAGCGCTTATAGTTCTCTGGAATACCTTTAGAGCGATTGCTAAAGAGTAGAACCGTTGGCGGATCACTCTTAATCATCGATGAGTACTTTAGTCTAAAACGTCGACCACCCGAGCGCTTAACGACAACGGGATTTCTCTCAACCAAAGTAAAGAGTACGCGGTTTAACTCTCCCGTTGGCAGGGCACTATTGCGAACGAGCACTGTCTTCTTAAGCGCCTTCTTGAGCTGGGTGAGGTATTTTCCATACTTCGCAGAAATAGGCACGAGATCACAAAATCCAAGCCAAGGCACAGAATCGCGAATATCAAGCAGCCACTCACGCTTATCTTTTTCGTCTTTGAGCTTATTAGTGAGCAAGTCAAATTTATTAAGTGCAACAATCACACTCTTGCCCTTTTCAAGAGCAATGTCGAGGAGTCGGCGATCTTGATGCCCGATTCCTTTGGTGGCGTCGACCATATAAATGATGATATCAGCTTCAGAGATACTTCTAAGTGAGCGGTAAACACTCTGCTCTTCAATCACGTCTTTAATAGATTTTTGCTTGCGAATTCCAGCTGTATCAACGAGAAGAAGCGAGCGCCAATAAGAGCCTTTAAAGGGTTCATCCTCTTCGGAATCACTTGCCTCAAGCTCGACTACTTCGACTTCATCATCACTTGAGTCAACATCTTGTCCCTCATCAAGTTCGTCCTCATCGAGGTCTTCTCCAAAAAGCGCTTGATATTGATCATCAAAAGAGTGTTCACTCATTTCAATGACGGCCGTCTCTACAGAATCGCCGTCTTCAAAGTCCTCTGAATCCTCATCACTTGAAGCGTCGTCAAACTCATAGTCGCCCTCGCCCACTTCAAAGTCACTCTCAGTGAACTCATCCGTATCGTTGAGAATCATCGCTCCCTCTTCAAAAACGTAGGACTCAACCATGCGCTGGAACATCTTTTCGTTGTTTTTTCTAAAAGCAGCGTACTGCTCAACCAAGCGGTCGAGTTTAAAATTGTCGCGCTTGTCGAGAACTTCGACATCCGGCCCAAAGAAGAGATCAAAAAAACCTTCGATGGGATCAATCGTCGTACCGGCAATCTCACTGACCAGAGCACGCTCAGCGCCCACCAACTTATTAAGTAGTGTCGACTTTCCAGCATTAGGTGCACCAATGAGGGCAACTTTAGAGACAACTTGCTCACGTGGAGTAACTCCGCGCTGAAGTTGAATTTGAACCAATTTATCATCGGCAGCGCGAAGGGCATCTTCAAAGGCAATCACTTCTTGCTGAAGTGCTCCTGCAAAGGTTGAAAAGCCAAGGCCGTGGGCCGCACTCACAGTAAAGAGCTGGTCTGGATTAATCCCAAGGCTATAAAACTCGGCCTCTTCACCGGCTTGTTTGTCACTATCGTACTTATTCACAAGGAGCCAAAAAGGCTTTCTCTTGGCGCGAATAAATTCGGCAATCGTCTGGTCAAAGGGAAGCGCGCCCTCGCGAACATCCACCACAAAGAGGACTAGGTCAGACTCTTCAATGGCGAGCTCGGCGTGTTTACCCATGATATTAAAGAAGCGATTGGCCTCGCGCTTTTTTTGCGAGGGATCGTTCTCATCAATACCCTTAGGATAGAAGCCACCGGTATCGACGAGGATAATATCTTTCGCGTCAATATCAGCGCGCTCTTCCAGGCGGGCGATGCCGTAGTGGCGATCGCGCGTCACTCCAGGACGATCATAGGTGAGCGCCTTACTTTGGTTTTTCATCATTCGGTTAAAGAGCGAGCTCTTGCCGACGTTTGGTCTCCCAATGAGTGAGATGACCATGGATCTAACAGGTTTCATATCAAATATTCCTTAAATTAAGCTTTCGCCTTCCATACGCGGTTTGAATTCTTAGCGCGCGGGAGTCCAATCTCTTCCAAAACTCTATTGTTGTTAAACCATTTTGGAGAAACCTTAACGTGAAGATTTAGAAAGACTTGGCCTCCGAGAAGCTCTTCAATTTTAGCGCGAGCACGTGTTCCGATTTCCTTAATCATCGCCCCCTTGCTACCCACAACGATCGCGCGCTGACTGGCGCGGTTTACGAGAATACTGGCAGCAATTGAAGCCGATTGAGTGTTCTTTTCTTTGTCAAATTTGTCTTCGTACTCTTCAACAACTACGGCCACTTCGTAGGGGATTTCATCTTTTAAAAGTAGAAAGGCCTGCTCGCGAATATACTCTGTTGCAAAAAAGCGCATATTCTTATTTGAGAGCGCCCCGTCGTCATAGTGGTGAGGAGCAGATTTCGCTGTCTTACTAATAGCGGCCACAAGTGAGTCAACGCCATCACCGCTCTTAGCTGATAGTGAATAGAAAGCTTCTACACTTGGGAAGATCTCTTTAATCTTCTCAGTGACTTCGGCCAGTGGAAGCTTAGTTGTGTCGCCCACGCGATCAGACTTAGTAAACACAATCCAAGTGCGACCAAGATCACCTTCAAGAGTTTCACTCACTTCTTTTACTTGGGGAATGAGCTCTTTAGAGAGGTCAATTAAAAGCAAGTTGAGATCGGCTCCGATGAGACCTTCATTTGCCTGCTCATTGAGACGCTTATTAAATTCTTGATTTGAGCGGTGTAGCCCGGGAGTGTCGACTAGGATGACCTCTGTGCGATCCACCACAAAAACACAGTGAAAGCGATTTCTCGTCGTCTGCGCTTTAGGAGTCACGATGGAGAGGTCCATACCCACAAGCTTATTAATAAGGGTACTCTTTCCCACATTGGGAACACCGAGAACCGAGACCATAATAGATTTATTGTGTGGGTGTTGATGTTCAATAAGCATATTCTTCTCCGTTAAAGCTCACTCTGTGTGGACTTAATTTCATTAATGACTTGATCTACTTTTAAAAGGGCGCTCTTGGCCGCCTCTTTAGAAGCGCGGCGCTTGGAAGTCTCAGTGGCCACGCCAAGCGAGTGGCCTAGCAGACTAATACTCACTTCAAAACCATCACTGGTTTCAACCGAACTGTAGTCTGGAAGTCTATTGAGCGCTCTCATGGTGCGCTCTTGAAGTGTTGTTTTAGGATCAAAATTGTCGAGGCGAGAGAGGTCAAAGAAGTTGTGAGCGGGCGATTGAAAGCGAGTCACAATCCCTTCAAATATTCCTCTCATGTAATTGAAGTCTGCGTGCCCTTCATCGAGATAGACTGCGCCCAGGAGTGATTCAACAATATCCGCTCGCACACTCACGCGCTCACTACCACCACTTGAGCGCTCACCGCGACCAAGAATCAAAAAGCGCTCGAGCTTAAAGTAAGAGGCGATCTCTCCCAGTGCTTCTTCATTGACTAGAGTTGAGCGAAACTTTGAGAGTTCACCTTCACTCAGTGAATCGAAATCGCGCATTAAGCGCTCACTCACAAGTAGATCGAGGATAGCGTCGCCCAGGAACTCTAGGCGCTCATAGCTTCTGAGTTTAAAGCGCTTTACTTCACTCACGGCCGAGCGATGAGTGAGCGCCTTCAAAAGAAGGTGTTTGTCTTTAAAGGTATGTCCGAGGAGAGATTCGATTTCGAGGCGACCGGGGTGCTCCCAGGCAAGAGCGCATAGCTCATCAAGATCGCTCATTTGAGTCGATTCACTTGAATGCTCTGCCCCATAAAATAGCGATTCCACAAAGGGGCCAAAGTCTTTTAAGGTCGTCTGCTGCACCATACGGTCACGTGTATTTAAATTGTTAGGGCCTATGCAGGCCTTATATTTTTGCGTGCCCCATATTTAACACTGCCCTCACCGCAGAGCAAGGGCCTATGGAAAAGTTGTAGGATCACACAAGCTTAGGTAGGATTTCCCCTGATTACGACAGCTTGGAACCGCCTGCGCGGTTTTCGTAAATAAAGACCAAGCTAACAAGGGTGGATTTCCATGGAAACGACCGAGCAAAATGTTTCAAGTGCTAAGCACGCTCCCAACAATGGAGCGATCGTTGCGCTTCAAGAAGAGTTCTATCACGCCCTTGAACATAAAGGTCGCAGTACGAATACCCTCAAAAATTATAAGACTGATCTCGAGTGCTTTAACACTTTTCTCTCTAAGCAGGGAGAGAAGTTAAACCTCGAGCGCTTCGATCTCTCCTTTGTGCAAGAGTACGGGGCTTATCTTCAGCGCCGCTACAACTCAGACAACTCAAGACGCCGTCGCGTTCAAGCGCTTCGCATGTTCTTTGACTACCTAGTTGAGCGCGAATTGCTCTCGACCAATCCAGTGAGAAAGCTTCCAACCTCTCCTAAGTTCTTAGATATTCCGCGCCCCACTCCCTTTGTGGATGTGAAGACGCTTTGGATTTATCTGCTGGAAGAAGAAAAGCAGCGCGGTGATCTCGCCCGCCTCGTGGCCCTTCGCAATCAGGTCATTATGCTCTTAGTTTTTGGTGGCGGTCTCAAAGTAAGCGATCTTGCAGGTCTTCAAGCCGAACACATCATGATCACAAGTGAAGGTGCTCGCGTGCTCATCTCCCATCCCAAGAGAGATCCCTACACAGTGGCGCTTCCAAAAGTCTTTATCCCTGTCTTTGAGGCTTATAAAGATCTTCTAACAAAGATTAAGTCTAGAGAAGACCACACTTTTAATGAAATTCTCTTCAATGCTAACCCCTATCGCATTCTCTCAGGAGGCCTGTCACCACGAGGACTCGAAGTGGTTTTTGAAGAAATAAGAAAGCGCCTTCTGATTACTCTTACTCCCAAGAGCTTGCGTCAGGCCTGTATCTTCAAGTGGCTCCACCAAGGTCACGAGGAGAGCCTTATTAAGGAATGGATGGGCGTGGCCCCGAGCTATTCACTTAAGAGCTATAAGGAGCATCAGTCACAGTATCTCTATCACGAAGATTTTCTTGAAGAGTATTACTACGATCTCAAGCGCCGTCCCCACTAGTTCTTATTCTTGAAGTGATTTTAGTCTGGCCCGCAGTTCTTTAAGACTGCGGTCTCTAGCCAAGCGATCATCGCAGCGAAAAAGTCGATGAGAAACTTGAATGCGCCCCAAAGCTTCGAGATAAGACTTAATCACCACAGCTCTATATTCAGGACTTACATTTAGGAGTTTATCTGCGTCTTCAAGCATTGAGATGAGTTGTTGATCTCTGGCCTTGTAGACCTCACTCTCACATGTCATTTTATAGCGAGGCCGCAAAGTTTCATCAAAGGTGAGTCGCTCAAATTTAGCACTGAGACTCTCTAGTTCTAGCGCCTCGCTGGAGCGACCTTCACAGCGGTAGTATTCAATCCTATGGTAGCACTTGGAGCTAAAGTCTTGATTTATACGACAGTTGCGAGTTCGCTCATAGCTACTTAGCATCTCCTGCGCACTCATTCTTCGGTAACCCCACTGAGTCTGCTCGCCGTGCTTGGCAAAGACTTCGCTTTCACTTAGGTAGATAAAGCCATGAACTTCGGCGTCCTCGGCATAAATTCTCCCTACATCTCCAGCCTCTGGCCTTAAAACTTTCACACAATTTCTTTGTAGATGATAGAGCCACTCATCGGGGTGAAACATGCGTAGCTCAGAGACCACCCCAGCGGCGTAAATCGCCCCATTCCAGCAATTGGGTCCATCAATATAGGAGCTAGTGCCATCTAGGCGCTCTATTAGCTCCTGCAGGCGATCTGAAGTTCTTGCCTGCACCGAGATTGAGAGCAGGCTTAGAATGAAAATGAGAAGCTTTAAAGGGGTATCCATTGGCCTAGTATGAACTCTGAGAGTGCATATGATCTAGGCCTTGCCCAAACTTACTGAGGTGTCTAAAGTTTAGACACTACCAATTGTACACGGCAATCGTATAAGAGGCCGCAAAAGCTCCAAAACCGGCCATCATCAACGGGCGGTGAAGCTTGGCCAGTCCACTTGGATCCTTGCCATCGTGGTAGTCTTTAAACGCGAGGTAGCCAAGCACAGGTGCTAGCACCATGGCCGTGCCATGAATCCAGGCGAGGCCCTTGTGCCAGTGGCGCGCACTACTTTCCACAAAGTCATCGGGCTTGGGAGCGCTCAGCGAGAAGTAAGCGGTAGTGAAATAACTGGCCAGCGTCAGTGCCGAGACGCCCATGTGCAAATTCATATTGCCGGCATCATCACTCGACTTAACTCCACGGCGAGCAGCGCGGTCATCGTCAATTTTCTTGCGACCAATCATGGCGGTGGCAAAGCTAGCAATCATTAGCCCCATCGTCACATGTCCCATCATTTTGTGGTGATCAAGCTTGTGATGCCTTAGCTCCACCATCGAGTCGTTAAACTTCTCGCTCGGCACTGTGGCGCTAAAAATCCCAATATCTGAAAGAGCGAGCTCTGAATCACTCGCAACGGCCCCAAAGCTTAATGTGAGTATGAGCAGCGCCCAGACGAACTTTGACATGTAATTCTCCTTAAATAATGACTCACTTTAGTCTAACCACTTAGGGACGCCCTCGTCGACGCTCTAAAGATGAAGACTTAATGAAGATCACAAGACCCTGGCCGACTAAAACTTAGACACTTTCAATTTGGGCCTTAGAAAGATTACACACCCAACCTATCCAGCATAAAAAATCGCTACCATTAGCAAAAACTTTCCCAGGAGAAACCCTATGCTCGCCAAAGTTGCTGGACTCATTACCCTCGTGGCCCTCACTTTTGGTACTAACGTGCGCAGTGAGGTCGTCAAAGAGCTAGACCACTCGCAAAACTGTACGCGCTACAAGCGCATCAACCATGTGAGAAATAGCAATGGTGACTACGTGCTTGAGCGCGAAGTAAAGCCCTCAGAAGAAGTTGTATCTAAGAAAGATATCTATGGTTTTGGACTCAAAGATCTAGAAATCGACTTTGATAACCGCGAAGTGAGCCTAAATGTAGACCAAAAAATCATTTTGGGCCTCAACCGCAGTCTGACTAAGAAGAAAGTGAAGCTCTCGGCCGAACACCCAAGATTTAAAGAACTCGTCAATGAGATTAACTTTGATGTGCTACTTTTTGATGAAGTGTGTATCAATTCAAGTGGTGAACTCGTCGACGCCGTTAGACTAGAAAAGTAATTCGCTACTGGCGCTCTAGGGTGCCAGTGAGATTTTCCTCTAAGACATCATCGTCGCTGCGGGCCTTAAAGTTTTGAGGCCTCGTGCCGACGGGAAGCCCTAGATTTTGATCACTATTCCAGCGATCCATTCCAATCACTTCATTTCCTATGCGGTAAAAATCAAGATCGCTATCGAGAGAATCCACTCGCTTCATCAACTCGCCCTGCAGGCGGTGATAGTCATTCTTCTTATCGATCAGCTGATCGAGCGCCTTTTGCTTGGCCTCTTGAAGCGCCAATATCTTTTTGTCATACTCAGCTCCTGTTAGCACTTTCTGCTGCTCAAAAGTCCAGAGAAAGTGATTGATGTCGTTGAGCTGGCGGTAGAAATCTTTTCGTCTCTCTATCAGACTCACGCGGTAGCTTGAGGCATCTTTAATTCTTGTCGCAAGCATTGGGGAATCGAACTTAATAATCGTCCCCCTTCTAAAATAAGAATCGGCCTTGTAGCAACGCTCGATATCGGCGACGTACATCACAAAGTAGTTGGCCTCGGCCGAGCGAACATGACCGGTGCAGGCGTCTTCCTCTTCTTGGCCAGCGATGCGAAAGCGCATCAGATCCCCAGCGCGTAAAAACTTTGTGTTGGTATTTGAGCTATGAACTTTAAAAATTGTTTTTGTCTCGTCGCGATCAGTGATGCGACCTTCAAAGTGGCCGTAGTCTCTGGTTGGGTCATAAAAACTATCGAGGCCCTCATAAATGCCGCGCCCCTCTAGGTATTGCGCCCGCTTGGCCTCAAGCGCCTCCTCCGGAGTTTTAGGAACGTAGAGAACGTCGCCACCGGCCGCGCCGAAGCTCTTAGAACAGCTAAGGGCCAGTGCCAAAGAAAATGCGAAAAGACAGAGATTCTTCATAACTCTATTATGACGTAACTCACAATATTTTGCATGCAATCACTCTTTGCCGAAGCCCACCCCCTCTTGCTATGCTAGGGCGCAAATTCAAGTCAACTCTAGGAGAATCTATGCAGTTTTTTATCGACACCGGATTAGTTGAGGAAATTCGTCAAGCCGCTGAATGGGGTATCGTAGACGGAGTCACTACTAACCCAAGCCTAATTGCTCAAAGCGGTCGCAGTCAAAAAGATGTGATCTCTGAAATCTGCGGCATCATCGATGGCCCAATTTCAGCTGAGGTCATCTCAACAGATAAAGAAGGCATGCTCAAAGAAGCCTACGATATTGCCAAATGGCACGACAATGTAGTGATTAAGCTCCCCCTCACAGAGGCCGGTATCGCCACTTGTAGAAAACTCTCTGACGACGGCATCAAAACAAACGTCACCCTCTGCTTTAGCTCCAACCAGGCACTCCTAGCGGCTAAGGCCGGTGCGACTTATATCTCTCCCTTCATTGGCCGCCTCGACGACATCGGTGCTGACGGCATGAAACTCATTGAAGAAATTCGCACTGTTTATGACAACTACGGCTACCCAACTCAGATTCTTGCCGCCTCAATTCGCCACAGTGAACACGTTCGCCTCGCCGCTCTTGTGGGGGCAGATGTGGCCACAATGCCCTTTAAAGTGATTAAGGCGCTCTACGGCCACCCGCTCACAAAGAGTGGCCTCGATCAATTCCTCTCCGATCACGAGAAATCTAAAAAGTAAGTTTTTTAGTCAACTTTAATTCATTAAAACGAGGGCCTTGGGCGAAATATTTTTTCTCCCAAGGCCTTTCATTTTAACCATCTATATCACTCAAAAGATTCAACACACCGGAAGAAATTGCCGATAGGTCTTCTAGTCCCTAGGGGGAATCTCCTAGCTCAAAGGAAGACAGTTGAAACCGACAACAAAAATCGGCCTCATGCTGTGTGCGCTCACCTTTTCAGGTTGCAACATAGACAAGGGCACTAAGACAGTAAGTCAAGGTGGTAGCAGCGGCAGCACTGGTAGAACCAGATGGTCTACATCGGCCTTTCCCCTCGACGTGCGCATCGCTACTGATGTAGTCAGCAATGAACTTAGCGATCTTGGTGGCTCGGCCATCTCAACGATTGAGGCCCTGCAAGATGAATGGGAGAGCAACGTCTCTTATAACTTCTTTGCCGATACTCTAAATACAACCACTCCCATTTCAACAACTAATCTCTCTAATTACCGCGATAGCGTGCTGGGAATTTACCGCTCAACTGCGTGGTTTTCTAACGTCACATCAAACGCCATTGCGATCACCCAGTGGTACGGCTTTAACACTTCAGATAGCAAAGGGGCTTATACAGAAATGATTCACGCTGATATCATTCTCAACGCTCGCGACTGGAGTTTTAAAACATCTGCTGACACCACCTCGAGTTACTTTGTTCAACAAGTTATTCTTCACGAACTTGGTCACTTCATCGGACTCAACCACCTCTCTCCCCCTTCGGGATCAGATGCAGTCATGAAGCCTTATATGGATACAGATGAGTCGCTCTCAGCGCTGCAAGCCACTGACACCGATGGCATCGTTGAACTCTATAGCAATCTAGCCCTGTCAGCAGGTCCCAACTCAAGGGCCTTAGGCGTTGGAGCAAAGTCGAGAAGCATTGATGAAGCTGATATTGTACGTGGGGTAATTGAGCTTCACGCAAGTGGTGAGTGTGTTCACAAGATTGATGATAAAGTGGTCTACAGCCACCACAGCAATATTGCTCCCACACTCTTTAAGCGCAAGACTAATAAGTAATCGAGATCTTCGTATCCTCATTAAAGTAGCCGGCCCCTAGAGAATTGAGTCCCTCTTCCAAACACTTCACGAGATTTGGAGTATAGCTATGGGCCCCACCTTTTCTAAATGGCGCCCTTCCCTCTTTTGAAAAAGTGAGATTGCCAATTTTAAGGGGATTGATCTCCTCCTCGGCGTCAAAACAGCCTTCAAAGGTCACCAGATTTGGATCAAGTGGACGCGCGAGATTGTGAGCTTCTACGCGAATATTATCTTTTGGATTTTCAAAGAAGGCATCTGTCATCTTAGTTGCACTATAGCCTGTAATGAGACTTGCGCGAACCTCAGTGGGAAGGGCCATATAATCTAGCTTTGTCTTATTGGAATCATCACTAGTGAAGCCCCACTTGAGATTTTTGCGATCACTCAAAGTTAAATCGAGATGTCCCACCCACGAAAAGTGACCGGCAACCACGGCAAAGCGCGGGGCCACTTCAAGACCAAAGTCGGTAAACATCCCACATTCGAGTCCTTTGTAACTATAGGTACCTGGGTCGGCCACAATAATGTGCCTGCCCTCGCCGGCCTTAATGGGAAGTCTGATCTCATTGCCTACCTGTGAACTCATGATAAGCGTACAGGCGTAGCGCCCGCGTAGCTCTCCTTGATCATCGAGCTTCGTCCAAAGAACAAGCGCTCCTTGATCGCCAAGAATATTCTGCGCGAGCCAGGGTCTGGCCATTCTAGAGGCACAACCACTTAGAGTTAAAGTTAGTAGAGTGAGAGAAAGTAAATATTTACGCATATTAATCACCGTCCTTTAGGACAATGATAACTGGCCAAATTGGTTTTTGAAAGATTAAGGACCAAAGAATTTTAGGGGTCTAAGTAATTACAAGAGAGGTTCAAAGAGGTCCACTGGCAATCTAATGGCCTTCATGAGCTTGATCTGATCCGCATCGGCCCCGCCATAGATATCGGCTTCACCTTCTTGCCCATCCTCACGCACGGCCTTCTCATGGCCCACGACGCGATATCCTTCGAGACGGCGTAGAACCATATTGTTGTGAAGATCAGCGGCCAATCCCTCAGAGTTATTGCACATGAGCACTAATTCGTTATTGTAGTAGTCGCTACGATTGTCCATATTATAAGAACCCACCGCTACTTGAATCCCATCGCGCAGCCACGTTTTGCTATGCACACCATAGCGAATATGAGGCGTATTCTTTAGAACATAGGGGGCACCCATGCGCCACTTGGCGGGGTGAACGACAGAGACAACCCCGTGTTCGCGGTATTCATATACTTTTTGATAGAAAGCAGTAGAGACGTACACGGCATCTGTCGCACCCAGTGAGTTGGTGTAGACACTCACATGTTTACCGCTGTCAGCGAGACCTAGAATGATATTTTCCCAAGCATTATTGAGAATCCAATAGGGAGTTTCAAATTCGAGACTGGTTTCAGTCTTACTCGCCTCCTCTCTTAAGAGGCGTGAGAGATAGCGGTAATTTTCTCGGTAATCCTGCGCCCCAATTCCCAAGTTCGCCTTGCCCGCGGGGCGATCAGTGCCATAGGTCACATCAGAGCATAGGTACACCGGTCGCGTCTTCAAATGAGACCCACCGACTTCCATGATCTTCTTGATTACTTGTTGATTGGTGGCCGAATCTGCGAGAAATTCACGAGCTCTTTCATAGCGCTCTAGCGAGGCTTGGTAGCGTGGATCAGGACGACGGCGCGAGCGGTGAAGTCTAGAAATTTCACTAATCTGTGGCGTTGGCGGCTCAATCACCACCTTACTATTCCAGTAGGCATTAAATGAATCGCGCATGCCCTTTACAATGGGGCCAGAAACCCAGAGGTCGCGGTCGTGGTAATTATATTCTTCGTGGAGGTCAAAGTATTCGTCAGCGATATTGCGGCCGCCAACAATGGCCTGCTCACCATCGACAATCATAAGTTTGCGGTGATTTCGAAACTGAGCAGAAGAGAAGTCGATCGCTCTTCTGTAATAGCGAACCTCAATTCCTTTTTCTTGAGCAATCTTGGCAAAGTACTCATCAAATTGAATGACTGTAATAGATTTATCAAGAAGTAAGCGAACTTTTACCCCTTGGCGTGCCTTGGCGATCATCTCAGTGATTAAGGCCTTACCGGCCTTATCTGGCGTATAGATAAAAGTCTCTAATTCAATAGATTTCTTCGCCTGGCGAATCATCTCAATTCGCTTAGCCAGGGCCGTCACTCCAGAGTGAAGTAGAAGCATTTGATGAGACTGATCCCTATTGTGGATGACATAGGGATACACACCCTCACTGCCAATCAAAAGAGTCGATTTGAGCAGTAAAAGTCCCAATACTAAATGTTTAAAGCCTCTTAAGGCCAAAAAATTGTTTTTCATCATCGAGGTCAATCAATGCAGATTAAGTGCCGGCCAATTGGTAAGATTTTTAAAGACTTGCAAGGAGCCTAACTGACTAAAAAGTAGTCGAGTGAATAGCTCATTATCAACACACGAATTTCCGATAAGGTTGAAATCCAGGGCTTGGGTATATACTGGGCCATCCCAGTACCAACGAAGAGAGGATTTTCATGAACGGTGACAACTTTAAAGAAACACTCCTAAGACAATACAAAGAAGAGATTCAAGAGATGCTCCTTGAGTCGACCCACAAGCTGGGCATTGATTGGGACGAATTCAACTATAAGTTGGCAAGGACTTGGGACGCGGCCAAGGTCGATGGCCTAGCGCCTGGTGACTTTGAGCTGGCCCTTTATGAAGTCTGCCCAGATCACGTGGCCCAGATCGACCTATCCTACTTTGGACTCTATAAGCAAGTCGCTTAATCTTGTCCTTTTAGGACGATACTCCTATACTCCCCGCCATGAGTGGCGACGAAATTATCTTAAGACATTATGAAAAGCTCGCAAAGCTCTGGGGCTTAGGCCCCAGGTCGAGTATTCAAGATCTCGAGATTCGAAATACTGAAATTGAATTCATTTTGGGTGAGGTCTTCGAGTCGCTAAAGAAGTCCGCCAAGAAGAACTTGCGCGTACTAGAGATCGGTTGTGGCAACGGCCATCTCCTCTCCCAACTCGCTGAGCATTTTCCCCAACTCGAGCTCTTTGGAATAGAGTTTACCCCTGAGCTCTATGATCTTGCGATCTCTAGAGAGCTACCCCGCACCCAAATCCTGCGCGCCGATGCCAGAGAAGCCAGTAGCTTTGAGAGCTTTGGAAGTGATTTTGACGTTATCATCACCGAGCGGGTGGTAATTAACCTTCTCAGTTGGCCCGAGCAGCACCAGGCGATAAAGAATATCTCAAAACTGCTTAAAACTGGCGGCCGCTACGTCATGGTCGAGAGCTTTAGAGAATCATGGCTCTTAATGAATGAGGCCCGGAGGGAAATGGGTCTTGCGCCAGTGGATCAAAGCGCCCACAATCTCTTCTTAACTGAGAAGGTCACCGTTGCCCTGTCTAAGCTTGGGCTTAAAGAAATTCGCGGGCAAATGCCCTACAACTCCCTTTCAACTCACTTCTACCTAACCAGGGTCTTTCACCCTAGTGTGCGCCCCCATGGAGGTAAGACCAAAGAATCTCACTTTGTGCGCTTCTTTAAGGCCGCTCTCCCACCGGCCATTGGCAATTATTCCCCAATTCAGTTGAGGGTATTTGAAAAAAGTACAGAGGGACTTTAAAAGCATGGCGCAATGCGATAGAGTTTTTCTAAGGAAAGCACTTCGGTGAATTCCAGAAACTCTCCCAACTCTCTCTCTCTTTGAAATTGGCCTCAAACGAGGCCAATTTTATTTCTAGCGAGTGAATAATGGATCTAGCAATCTTCACATTCTATACGAGCGTCATCGTCATAGGTTTTGGCCTATCTCTACTCGCGTTATTTTAATTTAATTTTTGCCACACCCTCGACAATGACCATGCGCAATTGACGCTCAAACGCTGCCTTGCCATCCTATTCAAATCAAAACTATTGCCTAAGGAAATGCAATTAAATGAAACAGACATTCTTGTCGCTCTTGCTTTGCTTTTGCTTCTCACTTCCCCTCATTACTCACGCTCAAGACGCTCACTTTAGTCTCATAACGCCCGATAGTGGCCCAATAGATGTGAAGTGGGATTATCGCTTTTTTTGGAATGATAAGGATGAATTAAACCTCATCATCAAAGTGCCAACAAATATTGAGCTCGTTGGCCACAACCCACGCCCTACGCGCGATGGAATTGAATATGAACTCCCCGTGCGCGACCTCTTTATTAAGGTTAATACAGTCATGCTCGGAACCAATCGCCGCATTCTAAGTTCTCAAGGACTGACGATTCAAATCAACGATCAAAAAAGAGGAATCGTGAAGCGAGAAGAACACTGCCCTCGCGAGCTCGACTCCCCTCTTTTTAGCAGGTCCATTATCAGCCAGCGCTGTCAGATTGAGGTCGGTGGTCATCTCATTAGTGAGAGCGGTTATGTGAACGGAGCTAAGTATGAAAATAGCTACCACATTCGTGAAATTGCTGATCAAAGCAGAGGCCAGAAAAAACTCGTAAGAGTACCCAAAAATAAAATGGCCCATATGAATCATTCAGAAAATAGAGGTCAGGAATTTAGTCTGGGAATTTCAACCGGCCTTCTTAATCGTTCAGACTCCACAATTGGGGATGGGCTCTACTTTTCGGCGCTTGCAGCTAGCGACATCAAAATTGGTCGTTTCTCATTTGCCCCGAGTATGAAGGTCGGTCTGTTTGGACTGGCCAGCAACGAGCACAACACACCCTTTAGATCTCGCCGCGATGAAATTAATCTCGCCGCGGGATACACTCCAGCTGCTGCCCCTAGATTCAAAGCACAGGTTCACGCCAAAACCTTTGGTCGCACAGAGGATGGCCACTACTATATGGGTCTGGCCGTTGGTGCAGGCTTTCACTTTCAACTCGTAAATTCGCTGCCACTAGAACTCTACAGTGCATTCTTTCCTCACTTGAGCACCAGACACTTTCAGCTCTACCGCATTGGACTCAGCTATCCAATGGGAAAGACCACTTTCGCACTAGAGCTGGATAGAGAGAGCTTTAATAAGGGCGAGGCAATTAAAACCGAACTTTTTGGGGCAAACGTAAATGTCACTCGAAGATTTTAATTTTATCGCAAAACTTACCAAGTGGATTCGCCTCTACGCCAGAGGCAACCTCACTATTCGCTCTATCTTTGCGCTCTCACTCATTGCCATCTTAAATCTCTGTGCGTTTCTCATTTCTCAGGACTTTGGACTCGAACAAAATAAGGCCCTCAACGAAATTCAGCGCGGCCGTCTTCACCTGCAGTCGCTTGAAATCCTAAAGCGAGAAATCTACGTCACTCAAACCATCGCCTCAGATAGACAACTCGAAAAAGAAATTGATGGTATTGTGAGAGAGCTCAAAAATCTCAAAAGCGAAGCTCCAAGTATTTGGAACTCTAAGCGCCAGCACGCCTATTTCGGAAAGATTATTAACAAAGAAACAACTGAGCTCACTCAGAGAATTGACCAGTACATTGTAAATATGTCTGAAATTCTCACGCAATTAGAAAGTAATCGCCCAGTGGACAGAACCAGAGAGGCCACTTTGCTCTTTGAGTTGGTCGGGCAAGTAAGGGCCTATGAAGCCGATTGCGACCGCTTCATTCAAATCTACATCGTTGAATTAGAAGAGACTCTACATCAATACCGACTCATTGGATTTGTCATTTTTGCCCTCACCGTTTTAATGCTTTTTGTTGTGGGCTTCTTTGTTCTGCGCCCGGCAATTGTCAAATTAGAGAAGGCCAGAAGTGCGCGCTCCATGTTCTTTAGTAAGATGAGTCACGAAATTAGAAACCCAATGAACTCAATCATTGGAATGAGTAAAATCCTCCGAGAAACTAAGCTCGACAGTCGTCAACAAGACCTCCTCACCAGACTAGATCTCTCGGCCAGAGGGCTCTTGAGCTTTCTTTCAAACGTGATTGAATACTCTTATATCGAAACAAATAAAGTGAGATCGGGGCAAGCCCCCATCTCTCTTAAAACTTTAATCGAAGAAACAAGTGCCTCCTATTCCTTTGAAGCCTTTAAAAAAGGTATCTCCTTTCTTGTTAATCTAGACGCCAACCTCCCTCCAACTGTGATTTCAGATGAGGTAAAACTTCGCCACATCATCCTCAATCTCATCGGCAATGCAGTTAAGTTCACCAATGTGGGCCATGTAGAACTCTCCTTAGAGCTTACAAAGAATCAAGAGATGCGCATCACTGTTGGAGATACTGGGATTGGCATTTCAGAAGAAAATATTCACAAGATCTTTGAACCTTTTGAGCAAGCAGACCCCTCCGTCAGAAGAGTGCATGGTGGAACCGGCCTTGGGCTCTCAATTGTCAGCGAGTACGCAAAAGATCTTG
The DNA here is from genome assembly GCA_048267245.1 of Bacteriovoracaceae bacterium. Taxonomy (GTDB): domain Bacteria; phylum Bdellovibrionota; class Bacteriovoracia; order Bacteriovoracales; family Bacteriovoracaceae; genus JBLWXV01. The sequence goes on along the minus strand of JBLWXV010000002.1, from coordinate 1,301,455 downwards.
GCGCCAAAATTGAGGTGAAATCACAATTTGGCAAAGGCACAACGATTACCATCCTAGTCCCCATTGAAGAGGCACTTGCTGATAACCACCAAGGACCAGTGGATGTCTCTTTTGAGCTAACGCTGCCACCGCTCATTGTTGTGATTGGCGATGAAGTCGTACTCGAGTGGGTCAATAAAAATGCTGAAATAAAACCGGGACAGGTTGTTCACTTTAATTCTTGGCGAGAGTTCACTCAAAAGTGTAGCGCCTATAAAAAAACCCCCTACCTCTTAATCGATGCAGACCAGCTTAGTGATGAGGAAGTTCGGGTTCTTGGAAACCTCAATTGGCCTGAGCTTCTTCCCATTGGAAGTGCCATTCTCTCCTCCCAGCTTCTCATGAGCGGAGCGCTCGTTCCCTTTGGAATTGCCCTTGAATCTTCGTGCCCACTCTTTCCTTGGTCGCTAGACTTCGCCCGCTTTAAAGAGAGTCAGACCATTCAGAAGGCCACAGAGGATCTGCGCATTCTGGTGTGTGATGACTCTGAAGAAAATCGTATGATTCTCACTGAGTACTTAAAGCCCTATTCCCACAATATTGAATCAGTGGAGTCGGGAGTTAAGTGTCTTGGAAAACTTAAAGAGAAGAAGTACGACGTGCTCTATCTCGATATTCAAATGCCAGATATGGACGGTTTGACGGTGGCCTCTGAAATTAAGAGAAACCCTACGCGCTATCTCGATGTCCCCTATATGGTTGCCTTCACTGCCCATACCGACTTCTATGAAAAGCAAGAAATGATGAAGGCCGGTTTTAAGCACATTCTCAATAAGCCCATCACTGCGAGTGATGTAAAAGAGTCAATAGCAGTGTGGCAGCGACAAGTTAAGGTAAGTGGCCATAGGGTGAATCACGCAAATCCCCAAGGCCCAAGTCGGCCAGCTCAAGAATCTAGTGAGAGTATGGACGAGCGAATTAAGCGCAAAATGGCGGCAAAAAAAGGCGAGTACTTAGAAGGGCAAATTGGAAGTCTCGAGAAAATTATCACTGAGGACGCCGCAAACTTAGAAGCACTCAAACACTATGCCCACAAACTCAAGGGCAATGCCGCCTACTTTGAATTTCAAGATGCGGCCACCATGGCAAGTGACCTCGAAGTCGCCTGTGAGCAGGCACAGAGCGAGGAAGGTGAGATAGAATTGGCCAGTAAACTGGCCAACTCCCTCTTAGAAAATTTAAAAGATAAGCGCGGCGAACTCTAATTCGAGAGTACTGGTCGGGCCACTTTTTGAAAGGTAGAAAATTTCAGCGGCTTCTCGATAAAGTCGATCATATTGAGAAGCTTGCCAAATTTCTTCTTCAAGAGCGCATGATTTTGTCCCGAAATCAAAATCGCACGGGTCTTTGGTGTGTATCTGTGACAGTACTGGAGAATGTCGACTCCAGTTAAATCTCCTTCTAAAACAATATCCGACACAATTAGGTCATACATCGGCTCGTCCTGTCTCTGGGCGGCCATCTCAATGCGGCTAATCGCCCTAGCAGCATCGTATTCCCAATCTACGATGGCGTAGGGATTGAGTTCTTTAATAAAATCATCAAGCACTGGAATCTGATAAAGATCATCGTCAATGACAAGCACTCTCTTTTCCATCTTAGAACTGAGAAAGATGTCGGCGTCGCTGAAGCTATCAATTACCTCCAGCTCGTCATCAACACTAGCATAGTTGCCATTGTTCATATCGGCCTCGCTCTCTGGTGGAGATTGTTCTCCATTGATTAGAAACATATAAGCCTCCTTGCTTTGCATATGCTTTCTTACATTTATGCAGCAAGTCTGGTGCCAAGAGTTTATCTAGCGAATATCAAAGGTTTAAAGCAATATCTAACCTGCAAAGAGAAGAATTGCCCCATTAAACGTGGTAAAATTACCCTAATTCAAACTCGTAGGAGCAAAAATGCCACAACGAGATCCTTCCTATCAGCTATGCCTTATTGATGATGACATTCACACATTAACTGCTCTGGAGGGTTTGTGTGAAGAACTCGGGCTTAAGTATCAAAGCTTTCCTAGGGCAAGCCTCGCGCTCAGAGAAGTTGTTAAAGACCCACAGAAGTACTCACTAATTATATGTGACTATAAAATGCCTGAGCTCGATGGTCTCACTCTCTACCGCGAGCTCACTAAGGCCGGAGTGGGTGCACCAGTAATTCTCATCTCCTCTCACGGCACCACCGAACTCATGTATGACTCGATCTCTCAGGGGATCTTCGACTTTATTCAAAAACCTTTCAACTTTAAGGAACTCTCGGCAGTCATCAACCGCGCCCTCAAATTCTTTGAACTTCAAAGTGACTATCACAATCTTAAAAGCCAGGTAAGTTCAAAGGATGGCGACAATTTCATCGGCAAAAGTTCGGCCATGCTCATAGTTAAAGACATCATAGAGCGCGTGGCCGCAACATCGGCGAGCGTTCTCATTCTCGGGGAGACCGGCACTGGCAAAGAAGTAGTCGCCAAGGCCATTCACGATCAAAGCCAGCGCCGAGAGAAGCCCATTGTCAGCGTCAACTGCGCAGCTATCCCCGAAGGTCTCATTGAATCAGAACTCTTTGGTCACGAAAAGGGCTCATTTACTGGTGCGGTCGACAAGAAGATCGGTCTTTTTGAGCAGGCAAGTGGTGGCACCATCTTCTTAGATGAAATCGGAGACCTTCCTCTTCTTATGCAGTCTAAAATTCTTCGCGTGCTTCAAGAGGGAGTACTCAGACCCATAGGTTCTGCTAAGGAAAGACGTGTGGACGTGCGCGTGCTTGCGGCCACTCACAAGGACTTGAGTACAATGATGAGTAGTGGCCAATTTCGAGAAGACCTCTACTACCGCCTCAATGTGGTGACCATCCAAGTCCCCCCACTTCGTGAGCGCAAAGACGACATTCCCCTACTCTGCGCTCACTTTCTCGCCAAATTTAAGGCCATCCACTCCTCAGGTGTGACTGGTATCTCCTCTCGCGGTCTGCAAAAGCTTCTCGACTACGATTGGCCAGGCAATATCCGCGAGCTCCAAAATACCATAGAGCGCTCTATAGTGATGTGCCGCGGGGATGAGCTCGGTGAAGAAGACATCTTGATGGGAACGACCCACAAGGAAAGGGCCATTTTAATCAACGACTTTGAACATCTCCCAAGCCTCAAGGAAATCGAAAAGAAGTACATTTGTCACGTACTTGGCGCTACTAATGGCAAGCGCGAGGAAGCCGCTCAAATACTTGGTATCAACCGCAAGACACTCTACTCAAAGATCAAAGAATATAACCTAGTGCTCAAATAGATCGGGTAGATTTACCCCGCAAGAATTGGGAAATTCTTCCTCAACTTTTCCACGCTACGCCACATCTTCTTGAAATTTAGTTGAACTAAAGATGGAACGAAGTTTGAAACAAGTTTTACTGAGAATAGTCAACTAATCTTCAGGAGGAAGAAAATGAGTTTTGCGACGCCCACTTTAGGTCAAAGACTAGATGATGAAATCAAAAAACAGCGTATTAAGTTTAGATTCTACCGCGACTACTTCAATAGCGGGCTTGGCCGAGAGAAATTAGAGCAGAACGAAATTTCTCAAAATAATCTTAAGTCAATTCTAGAAGCAATAAGACAAGAATTTAAAATGTGTCTCTACCCGGCAGATTATAATGGGCCCCTAACAGGAAGTGCTCACAAGTTTAGGCATGTTCTCACGATTCAAGACCACCTCGACCAGCTAGAGTACCTCAAATCAAGTTAGTCTAGCGAGCGCATGGCAGATTGTGTTGAGCGTCCCCCCATTTTTGGACGCTATACTTTGAAAATTTGTGATTACCACTTCCCGGTAAATCGAAGATAGAGCTGCCTTCAATAATCGAGCGGTGATTTAACTTATCCAATGCCTTAAGGTAGTAAACTCCATTTGGGCTTGCAGGAAGTTCCATCATCTCTGCGCTCTTGACGGTGAAGAAGCCACGAGTGACCCACTCGCCATTCATTTCTTTTAAACGATAGGCAACATATGCATCTCTATTAGAGCAAGTATTATAAACGAGAACTCTTACTTCTTTATCGTGAACAATTTCTCTACTTGTCCATGCCTCTTTATAGTATTTAAGGGTGGAAAAAGTTCCGTCCAATATACTTTTAATAATTTTACCTCTCTCCACAGAGAGAAAACTACCCAAGTTCACACCACGAGATTTAATCTCTGAGGTAATCACACCATGTATATAATAGTTCTTATACTCTTCAGAATACACTAGGATTGGGCTTCCGCTCTGCCCCTTAAAAACATCGCATTCAACTTCTAATTGATTCTCAACATAGTAATCATTTTCAACCAAACAACCTTTTTCAAAATACTGAGTGCTAAATTCTTTATCACCGGGATAACCAATCGTGAGAGTCTCGCCGTGAGGAAACTCTTTCTTGCCCCAATACCCATTAGTACCAACCTTACTTCCTGCTTCCTTACCATCAACCCCAGTACCTAGCTTCATGACGGCAATGTCCTTATCGGCCGAAGAATTGAGATTATCGTAATCAGTGGGAAGATAAACCTCGAGCACCGGAAATCGGCCATACTCCACATGGTTTTTTTGACGAATTCCAGGGTAGAAATAAGTGTTAGTAAGTAGCTCTCTTGTATTTGGACGAAATGCACAGTGAGCAGCCGTGATAATAAACTTCTGATTAATAAGAGAAGCTGAACATGTCGCTACCGTATACTCGCCGGGAGTGCTTGTTGGAATTTTTGTCATCAACTGACCAACGCGAATTCTATAATTAGTCCCATTCTCAAGACCTAGCCTTGGGTTTGTCAGATTGCCAGCTGTCGTTTGCTCGCGGTCATCCTGTCCAACAACAACCTTTGAGGCCGTCAGTGTAATCTCTGTCTCCTCTATCACCTCTTGCTGCTGGCAAGAGACAAGAGTTGAAAGGACAAGTGTACTCATCAAAGTAAGACCAAGAGTTCGCATAATAAAACCTTTGCACAGTATTTATATTGAGATTTTAAGGGCAAACGAGGACTTAGACTGGTGGAGATGTAAAAAACTCTAGGGGTGTCAGAACTTTAGACAGTGGAAATAGGTATTTAAAATCAGGGATTTGGGCAAAAAAAAGGCCCGGAAAACCGGGCCCTTATAAACTATTTTGAGACAGTTTGTTTGACAACTTTGAATGCCTCGAAGTCACGAGCAGCAAGTTCAGCTAGCATCTTGCGGTTAAGACGACAATCAGCTTTCTTGAGTGAACCCATGAACTTTGAGTAAGAAGTGTCGAGAAGTTTTGAAGCAGCACTGATACGTGTGATCCAAAGTTTTCTCATATCGCGCTTAAGAACGCGACGAGCAGCAGTTGCATAGTGAAGAGCGCGTTTTACAGTTTCAGCTGTGTGACGGAACTTCGTTCTTCTATCAAAGTGGAAACCCTTAGCGAGTTTTAAAATTTTATTTCTTCTTCTTCTGGCCTTAAAGCCTCTACGTACGCGTGCCATAACTATTCTCCTATGCGGTCACTTGGGGGCTTTTCAACTCTTTAGGTCCCAAGGCCCAGTTTGTTTTAATTAAAGTAATCCTTATGCGTAAGGAAGCATTCTCTCAGTTTGGTACTGATCGCTAGCGTGAACATAGTCAGTCTTACCAGCACGGTTCTTCTGAACTTGTGTTCTTCCTTCTAGCATGTGGCGAAGGTTAGCGCGACGACGCTTGAATTTACCTGAAGCCGTTTTACTGAATCTTTTAGCGGCCGCACGGCGTGTTTTCATCTTAGGCATTTTCAACTCCTGATACTGAAATAGGCCCATCTTTTAATCGGTGCTCTCGCGAGCCCAAGATGTGTTTTACTGCCCATCTCAAGAAATATTTTCAACGGTTCTCAAATTATTTCAAAAACGAAGACATCTTTTACCAAAGGCAAAAAGTCTTGTAAATAGCTTAAATGGCTCTATTTACTTCTTTTTAGCGGGGGCCATGATGGTGATAATGCGGTTACCCATCAACTTCGGCTCAGATTCCACAGCAGCGCCCATTTCTTCAACTTTTGTGATGATGGCCTTGAATTTATCCATCCCCAAGTCTTTATAGGCCATTTCACGACCGCGAAACTGCATAACCATCTTAATTTTATCGCCCTGCTCCAAGAAACGACCCGCATTGCGCAGCTTTGTCTCAAGGTCATGAGCTTCAATATTTGGTCTAAACTGAATCTCTTTAAGCTGAATCAGGGCCTGCTTCTTCTTAGCTTCCGCGGCCTTCTTTTGCTCGTGGTACTTAAACTTGCCGTAGTCGATAAGTTTAACCACCGGTGGCTTTGCGTTTGGAGAGATTTCTACCAGGTCAACTCCCTTTTCTTCGGCCATTCTTCTCGCATCATCGATTGAGAAAATACCGTTAACATCGCCTTCATCAGACACAAGACGAACCTCAGGGACACGAATCTGTTCATTCACGCGAGGACCTGAATTGGGCCTTCCGCGACCTTTTTGATCTCTAATAAAACACCTCCAAAAGTGATCAGCGAGAACTTTTTACCAAAGAATGCCCTCAATTCCTAGAAATTTTAAGGGTTTCGGTAAAAAGCATCCTCATTATTCTACTAGCGGCCTATGAATTGACAAGGGCCAGAGTACCGGTGCCTAGTGCGTAAAAACTAGGCAATTCATTTAAAAAGAGTCCATCCGATGGCAACGGGCACAGGGCGAAGCCGTGCTGTTTGAGCTCCTGGGCCTTGATGCGAGGGTAATCCGCCGGAAAAGTCGAGGCAATCTCAATATCAAAGACCGGATATTCAGTTGAAAGACTAAAGGGATCGCCCAGTACACTGCGGCCAAGAAAATATTTACCTTCAATAAAGAGCACGTAGACTTCTCGCCCAGTGCACTCGAGGCGCGATTCGTACTCAATCTCATGGTCGAGGGTGCGTAGTTCTGAAAGCCACGCACCAGGGGCCCAGCTCGCCTCAAGCCGCACACAGGCCAGGCGAAGAATACCGTAGCTAAATGGGTTCAGCGCAATCTCAGACATCGATATTAAAAGTGAGCTTCTGGCGAATGCCGCGCTCAATCTCTTCAATGAGTGAATCAAAGCGATCTGGCTCAGAAGCTTTGTAGGTTCCCATATCATTTTCAAGTAGCGCTCTGTGCATAAAGTAGTTAAGCGCCGATTTAGCAACTGGCTCTGAGTAGCTCTCGGGATAGCGAATCACACGCCCTAAGCGGCGCTCACTTTCAAAGACCTCTCTAAACTTTTTGATGTACTGATCGTACTTAAAGCCCTCACCCTCTGCTCCAAGAGCGCGCAGTGAGAGAGCACTGACGAAGTAGCCTTCAAAAATATAATTGCAGATGCGCGAGAACACTCCCACGCGGCGAGCGATGGCGTAGAGCTCTTGGTGAGACAGATGCATGAATTCATCCATCGAGCTCACCTCCCTTCCAATTGAATCGCTAATGATACTCACACCTTTTTCAAAGAGCTCTCTCACGGTTGGAAGATAGAATTCGTGCTTTAGCTTTTCGCGCTCGCGAAGCAGAAAATCTCTAAGGTCCTTGCCCTCTTTAATAGAGCCATTAAAGACACCTACCCAGGCAGCGTTGATCATCCAGGGCACGAGAAAGTGGTGCAAGATGGTATTCTTAAAGTAGAGCACTTCACTGCGGGAGTCTTCTTTAATAGCGTAGAACACGGCCGAGCCGCGAGTGAGCTCACCAATTGCCTCAATTTTCTTATTGGCAATGAAGATATCGAGTGTGCGCCCAAGGATTTTTTCCATCTTCTCGTCATTGACCAAGCTATCGACAAAGGGCACGCCAAAGCGACGACAATAGCTCATAATATGGCGGGCTTTCTCGACTATACTCTCCCACTTCATCGCCCCGCTCGGTTCATCGAGCATGATGAGCGCGAGCAAGCTAGAGGGAGTGACCATCATATTTTTGCCTACCTCACGAAAGCAGGCAAAGGCGAGTTCGTGGGTGAGCTTTCTCTGATCCCCGCTCTCTTTGGCCACATCACAAGTAGAGATGGGATTGCCAAAATTAATGTGAACATTTCCAAATTGCGAACTAAAGAGGCGCACAAGCCCAAAGACCTGGCCCGCACTCTCGGCTTTCTTTTTGCCACCTTTAAGTTCTTGGGCGAGGGCCTTAGTTTCAGGCACGTATTCATGCACGATTGAAACTGGAAGAAATTGAAGTGGGGCCTTTACACTCTCAGGCAAGTGCGAGTGGGCCTCAATGAGCATGTGATAGAGACCAAAGCGCGGCGAGAGCAACTTGCCCGTGCGAGAGCGTCCACCTTCAAAGAAGAACTCAATGGGCTCGCGCTTATAGAGTAAGTAGTAGAGATATGCTTCAAGCGTGAGCTTGTAGAGAATATCATTATTAAAAGAGCGGCGAATAAAGAAGCAGCCCGACTTTCTAAAGAGTGTTCCAATGGGAAAAATATTGAGATTCACTCCACCAGCGACATAGAGAATTCTTCTGAAGTGCTTGTAGAAAACGTAGTTAATCGCCAAGTAATCGGCGTGACTTTGATGATTGGGTGTGAGAACGACGCAATTTTCAGCGCACAGCTTTGGGATATCTAAATTATTAGTACCCAGGTTAATTCCGTCGTAGAGCTTAGCAAGTGTGGTGTCGAGAAACTTTACGAAGGGATTGATATAAGTCTTAGAAAAATTGGCCGCAATTTCTTCCAGGTTTTCAAGCACCTTGGCGCGGTCGCCCGCCGCCTCGGCACTACCCTTTTCAGTGGCCCTCTTCTCTAGTCGCTCACGCAGTGGCGGATAGGTAAAGACCAACTCTTTCATCTGAGCGCGATCACTCATTCACTACTCCTAGGAGACCCATAACTTAAGCTTATTAACTAATTAGCTAAGAGTTTAAACCGTGAGGTCTACTTTCGGCCATCCCCGAAGCACTCATCTCCATAAAGAGCGAGGCCTCTTTCATATCCTTGATGGATTCTACACCCATGTAGGTCATACCTGAGCGAAGACCTCCACTTAATTCATCAATCACAACTTCAACTGGCCCCTTGCAGGCAACGAGGGTTGACTCACCTTCGGCGGCCATGCCCTTGGGAAGTTCGCCTCTCCAAGAAACCTGCGCCGACTTAGAGGCCATGCCGCGGTACTGCTTCTTACCACCCTTCATCTCCCCGGGAGTTTCAAGCGTTCCGGCGAGAATAGAGCCCATCATCACTGAGCTCGCTCCTGCGGCGAATGCCTTTACGATATCGCCACTATTTTTAAGACCGCCGTCGGCGATCACTGGGATATTGTGGCGAGCGGCCACCTCTACACAAAGGGCAATGGCGGTGAGCTGTGGCATACCGTGGCCGGTGATAATTCGAGTCGTGCACATTGAGCCTGGCCCAATACCAACCTTAACCGCATCCGCTCCGCGGTCGATCATGCGCTGAACTCCATCTGGAGTGGCGACATTGCCGGCAATGACATTGATCTTAGGAAATTTCTTTTTTACTCCCTCGAGCGTGTCGAGCATCATCACTGAGTCGCCGTGGGCAATGTCCACGGTGAGAATTTGGACTCCCGCCTCGGCGAGCAGTTCAGCGCGCTTCATCCCCTCTTCTTTCACACCGATAGAAGCGGCAATTGGAGTTTGAAGATTGTGCTCTTTCAAAAATTGCTGAATGATTTTAACTTGCTCCACTTGCGCCTCGGCGTCCATAAAGCGGTGTAGAATTCCCATGCCTCCGAGCTTGGCCATAGCGCAGGCCATGGGTGCCTCAGTGATGGTGTCCATATTGGCGGCAATAAAAGGAAGGTCGAGGCTAAAGTCCTTTGTCACTTTCGAACTCAAATTCGGGTCGCGTCGAGAAGTGATATGTGAGTGCTTGGGAACAAGCAGCACATCATCAAAAGTGAGTCCGCGCCCGCGCATTTTGATTTGTGATGAGTTAAACATAAGCTCTAGCATCATTGATTCCTTGAAAATTTATGCATTTAAAACGGTCTAAAAAGATACCCAAGTTTATCTTAAAGAGCCAGACTCCTGTTGATCGCACTGCACCACTCTTGGTACAGGCCGTGTCAAAGACTGACGCAAGGTTGCTTGGTTGTTGCAAGTGTTCTCTGTTAGAAAACATTTTACAATTTTCACAACCCTTCAAAAAGGAGAAATCAATGAAGAAGGTAATTCTCGCATGTCTTATGCTTGTAAGCACGGTCGCATTCGCTGAGCGCGACAACCAAGGTGTAGTGTTTGTTAGAGCAGCTTCGCAATCTGCCCTTCACACTAAAGTTCAAGAAACAGTAGCTCTTATGAAAAGTGGTCGCTACCGTGGTGCCAACGACAATTGTGGATTCTCAAAGAGAAGACCATATGCCGTAGAAACCAGTGGGCCGAAGTACCGCTTTGATCGCCATGGCAACATGACTCAGTACTACTCAGCAGCTATTAAGTACACTTGTCGCTAATTTCCTGAGCTGAATGAAAACAGAGGCACATGACCGCACTCTAGCCGTCATGAGATCATGTGCCTGACCAGATTTAGAAACCACCACTTCCTTAAGTATTCACTACCAAACAAACACACCAAAGAAGATCTAAAGCTGATAAGTTAGTAGATATGAGTATTGGCATAAGAGAGCAAGTAATGCAGCTTGATCGCTAGATTATCTAGAACATGTATTGGAAGCAGGCCAAAAAAGAAGACATGTCCTACACGTTGGAGAACATGCCCTATTAATTCTAGTAACAGTTATAGTTTTTCATCTTAATAAACTCGTTGAGTTCTTCGAGTAATTTAAGTGAAATTCTCTTAATATTTGGGCCTGATGGAGGACCAAGTTTGAAAATCGGATAATCGTATTCACCGGCTTCACTCTCAAACATTGTTATTCCAGCGCTATCAATGAGAGAAATCATTGCGCTTTGAGAAGCAAAAGTCATACATTCTCCATTCTCACACTCTTCGTAGGAATGCATATAACTAGCAGAGATACCGAGATTGAAATGTGCGTTGTCAAGGTAGGCATTGACAACTTTATAACCACGAGTGGTGAGAAATTGTTGAGCTACTCGATCAGTGGTGCGAAAGACACAATCCTTCAAACCTGCCATCGCAGAAAATGAAGTGAGGGCCAAGAAAGTGATCGTCATAAAAGTCTTCATAAATACTCCTTATAATTAGTTGTGACTAAAGTACTGAACATCTCTTATTTGAAACTAAATACATTTAGCTTTGGACCAACGAAGTTTTCTTTCAGCCTTCTTCACAAGCTTTAAGGACATTTTGTCAAAGTCAGGACCGAGAACCTCATTCCCAACAACCTTAACTTCTTTGTTATATTCACCGGTTTTTTTGGAGTAGAGCATAATATCTTCTCCATCGAACATATCTAGAATGACCTCACCCGAAAATGAGTAATCGCACCCTGAACTGTTGCAATTTTCCTGAAAGTCAAACTCTCTCTTGTCTAGGTAAACGGCAATGTGACTTCCCTTTTTAAAATCCTGAACTTTGTAGCCTTTTTGAGAAAAGTACTGTTGAGCGATATGATTATTAGTAGCAATCACACAGTTTTTGGTTCCTGCAATCGTCGTCAGTGAAGAGAAGGCAATTATTAATAGCAAAATTGGTTTCTTCATCTCAAGCTCCTTAAAAAATTAATCAAATGAAAGTTCATTTCATTTTGTCTTATTTTTTAATTATGAATGATTAGCAAGAATCAGATTAGCCAATAGAAGTTGTGAGTTAACTCATATAAATCAGAGAGAAAGATAAGATTGAAACCTAAGTATCTATGAGAATTTAATAACTTAAGTGCCTTTAACTTAGGGTCAAAGGCACAATGTCGCATAGGAATTAAAAGTAATAGCAATACATGGAAATTTCCATCTTTCCATGACCCATCTCATGGGATTTCTTTGTGTGCGCTTCAATGAGATAGGTTCCTTGAAAGTCTCTAAGTCTTGTGCGCGTGAGTTCTCTTGTGAGCACCAATTCTTTCTCGGTGATTTGAAGTGGGTAGTACTTAAGGTTTTCAGAAGGCTTACTATAAGTAGAGGTCCACCAGAATGAGATGGCCTCATACTTTATCTTGCCAATGGGCCCAGCATCCACATCTCTATATTCTTTAATTTTATAAGTCGCATTCAGTGCTAGATCTGGTTCTCCACGTTTAAAGCAGCGACCGGAATGGACAATGCCCGTGATCTTCTCCACGTCAGGGCGCACACTTTGCGTGTACATTTCCTCAAGCATATCAAAGTAAGTCTCATTTGCACTTGGAACAATTAATTCGCTTGCGAGAGCGGGGATTTGCTGGGCAAATAATATCGATAAAAGCGCGATAGAAATGAATTTCATAAACTCTCCAGTGGTTTGTTAAATTCTTGGGTTAAAGTAGTAGCAGTAGGCAAAGACTTCGTTTTCGTCGCTTCGATCTGAGTATTTCTCGACGATCATGCCATCAATGACACGAAAGCTAGAGGTCTGATGGGAAACTGAATCGATGCTTTTAAAGATTTTTAGACTTACGTCTTCAATTTTTATAGGTTTAAAAACGATTGGTCGCTTCTGTTCTCTATAGTAGTTCACCACATACTGAAGTGGCATACCATCAAAGAAATTGGCGGGAGCCGATGGTTCCCAGATGGTGGTGGCCTCGTATCTCAATCCATAGATTGGCCCCATCACAGAGCTAGTGCCCTCTTTAATGAGGAAGACGCTATTGCGAGGTTCATAAGAATCATTGCGGGGAAAGCAACGACCTGAATAAGCAGTATTGGCGATCTCAGAAATTTCTGGAAGTTCACCCTTGGCAAAGAGCTCGCGAACGGCTTCAAAGCCTTCAGCAGTGTCATTGGCAAATGATTGAAAAGAAACGAGAGAAGTTAAAAAGATCAACAGTGTCAAAAGACGATTCATAGTCCCCCCTTAGGAATGAAGTTAAATTTTTATTGGGGGGTGTGGGTGGGAAATATAGAGCAACGTAGTTTATTTTTCAACCTGAGCTTTTAATAAAAGTAACAGTGCTAGGAGATAAATTTGCGCGACACCCATTTGCCTGCGATCGGCAGTAGTGCCAGGAGACTTAGAGAAATAACCAGAGAAGGATTGAGAACGTCAGCGAGTGAGTGAATTTCTGAAATCTCGCGCCCAGCATTCACATATATCAGAGTTGGAATGATCAGACCCACATAACTTGAGAGCGCAAAGACTCCAAGTTTCATTTTAGTTAGCCCCATCACGAGATTGACAATGAAGTAGGGAAAGATCGGACTGATGCGAATGCTCACGAGATAAAAAGCCCCACTTCGCTTCACACCCTCATCAATTGCAATGAAGGCCCCGGCAAAGTGGTGTCGAATAAAATCGCTTAAGAGAAAGCGAGAAAGTAGAAAAGAGACACTCGCTCCAAGGGTTGCAGCAAAGCTCACCAAAAAGAAAGCGGCAATCGGGCCAAAGAGCGCGCCTGCAAGGAGTGTGAGTAAAAGGGCTCCAGGAAGGGAGGCGGAGGTCGCAAGAACATAGAAGACAAAGTAAGTCGAAAAAGTGAGCACGGGGCTCTCTTCGTAGAGTCCTTGGTACTCACGCAAGTGAGTCTGCAGATATGAAAGAGTGGGAAGTTCAACTGGTCCCAAGTAGAGCACGCCCACAATACCAAGGGCACCTATCAAGAAGAGAATTAATTTAATCTGCGCACGCGAGAGCAAGGCCTAAAACTCCTCGCTCTCACCCATCTTATCGAGGGCCTCGGCGAGATTGAGAATGTGACCGCGAACCTTTCTCGCCGACATCACCACATCGGTGACGAGGCGAACTTTGTGAGCGCTCTCCTTATCTTCGATGAGATCTTCAAAGAGTTCGCGGCGCAGAGTTTCTCCGCGGCGACGAAGATCAAAGGCGGCTTCACTTAAGAGTTTGAGATCGAGCACACCCGGGCGCTCAAGGTGAGCGGCCACACTGTGATAGAAGTCGCGAATAAGTTCGAAGTAACTCTGCACTTCCTCAAGCACTTCCGCACTCACCCCTCCCTCGTGATCGAGATCAGTCATGGCGATGGCGATCTTATCGAGGTAGTCGGAGATACTTTCAAATTCTTTTGAAGCGCGCGCGAGTCCTAGAATCAGCGAAGCCTGGGAAGAGTCGAGGGGCTTTTCCATGAGCTTCACAATATAGTCGGTGACCTCGCGGGAGATATTGTCGCAGATGCGCTCATAATCTTTGATCTTTGCCATCGCGCGAGCATCGCTCTTAGCGAGAGAGATATACTCATAGGTGCGCTCAAGCATGCGATCGACAATGTCTTTTTGCTTTTCCACTTGAAGCTTGATTTGTGAGATTGCGGTGGCCGGAATAAGGTCAGCTCCCCTACCGAGTACCGCAAGTTTATACTGCTCTCTCACTGGATCATCGGGAATTAAGCGCTCTAAGAGTCCCACTACAAAGCCCTGAAGTAAGACAAATAAAAGTGCAGGTGCCAGATTGAGACACACGTGCGCGAGCGCGATGTACATCGGAGTCGCCTGTGGCGGAAGCTTCAGGACTAAGAGAGAGAGGGAGCCCAAGATAAGTCCGGTGAGATTAAAGAGAATATGTCCGAGCGCCACTCTTCTGGCGTACACACTGCGCTCGCGCGAGAGCCACCAGGGATAGAGCGCCGGCCCAAGATTGGCCCCCATCATAAAGACCATCGCCTGCACCAGAGAGACGTCAAAGCGCAGGCAGAGAGTTGCAATGAGTGCAAAGGAGGCCAGAGAGGAGCGAAAGATCATACTGATCGCAAGACCCGCTCCCAGAAAAACTAAGATTGAATAATTGGCAAAGACGCCAGCGTAACTCTCAGAGAGTCTTCCAATTCCCTGCTCAAAAAGCGCCATCCCTAAAAGGAGCATCCCAAAGGCCACCATCGCGCGTCCCACTTGCATAACATAGCGCTGATGAGAGACGAGTCCCGGTAGAATTCCTACGCCCAGAAGGTAGAGGCCGGCCTCATAGGGAAGAAAAGAGAGCAGCCACGGATAGAAGGTTGTGCCAAGGTTTGCGCCCATGACAAAGCCCAGCGCTTCGGCGAGACTCACGATCCCGGCATTCACTAGACCCATAATAGTCACAACGGTCATGGCACTTGAATTAACTGTGAGGCTCGCCATCGAGCCCAGAAAGACATTGCGAAGTCTGCCGCCTTTAAGGCGCCCGACCGCAGTGAAAGTTGAATCTCCGATTGCCCCTTGCAACGCAAAGGAGAGGGACTTCATTCCGTAATAGAATAATCCGATGGCACCAAAGAGAAGCCCAAGCGCTCCTACTTTTAAATCCAAAGTATACTACCTTGTTTTACGGAGCCGCCGTCGTCATTTTTGCGACCCAGATAGGGATAATTATATAGAGAATGGTATCCCTGATCAGGTAGAAAAGAAAGAAGTAGGCGAAGGCCTTGGGGCCCTTTTCCCACAGGCGCTCTAGCCCCAGGACTTGCAGGCGCTTGCTCATGGCCACCATAAAGCGAGTCTTGCCATAGTGGCGCACGAAGAATGATGCTGCACCGTCGACTCGGCGGTCAAAGGCCAGAAAGAGTGCCCACAGGTGACGAATCACCGGCAGAGTCTTCCAGCCACCCTCTACGCGAGTTTTTTTATTGAGATCAGCGTTATCCATAGCATCCATGGGCACAAAATAGCGGCCACATCGCCCCTAGTCCACATGTTTAGGACCTGCGAAGACAAATCGAATTTCTCTATTAAGTCATTGTTTATAAAGGTTTGTAAAAAAGCTCGGAATCTACAATTCTGTGACACTTTTTGGTATTAGTGCCCCTATAATCGAGAAAATTGCGAAAGCTCAAAGCTCATTAAAGTGAAGAAAGCGTGATCGAAACTTTAAACCTCATTCACCTCAGTAAAGATTCAGGCTTGGTGCCGCGTTTGGCGCCCCATCTTGAAAATCTCCAAGAAAAATTGGGTGGAAGTGTGTTCGCCCTGGCCACTTGCCAGCGCACGATCCTCTTTGGACACGGCCCTGCAGCCCTCGATGGACTCTCAACAATTGCCTCCCGCGCTGGAATTGATGAAGACTCGCTCTTAGGTGAATGTGACCTTCACCAGGGTCCAAACGCCTATCGCTTTCTCCTTGAAGTACTCCTAGGCCTAAAAAGCCAAGTTGTTGGGGAGTATGAGATCGTCGGCCAATTTAGAAAAGCCTATCAAGACTTCTCAAAAGAGAGCAATCTGCAAACGGGGCTATTGACCCTACTGGAAAAACTTCTTAAAGACGCCAAGGAAGTGCGCACCAAACACCTCCTCAATATTGGCCAGCAAACCTACGCCAGCATTACCAGAAGACTTTGCCAAACACGCATTCCTGCGGGCAGCAAAGTTCTCCTGGTTGGCTCTGGGGAATTGGCCCACGACTTTATTCGCATTGCCACTAAGAAATTCGACGTCACGATTATGGCCCGCAATACTGTGCGCGCCAGCGAACTCGCCGAGCTCTACGGGGCGCAGAGTCTCCCCCTTTCACGCCTCGATGAAGTGGCCCATGAGTACGCTTGTGTGGTCAATACCGTAGGCGTGAGCGATCTCATTCTTTTTGATCAAGAATTCTTTAATCGCTGGAGTGCCCTGCACCCAGATAAGAAGTACGGCCGACTCTTTGTCGACCTCGGCTCCCCCTCTTCTGTTCAAAGTAATCTATCCGGTGAAGATGCCCTCTTTCGCCTAGGCGACATTTTCAAGCTCAGCGAAACTGTTAACGCGCAGACTAAGGCCAAGATTTCGGCCGCTAAAAGTGCTGCCGTACAACTTGCGATGAAGTGCGCTAAAAGGCATAGTTGCGAGGTTCCCAAAAATTGGGAAGAAGTTGGTGAAGCTAGCTTTGAAGAGATTGTCGAAGAATTCAGTTTCGCCTAAACAAACAGCAGAGCACTATGAAAAGAAAGTACATCCTAGGAACCCGAGGATCTCTCCTCGCAGTGACCCAATCAACACAGATCAAGGATCAATTTGAGGCGCTTACCGGCGATGAAGTTGAGCTACTGACCATTAAAACTCAGGGCGATCTCGTCACTGATAAGCCGCTGTGGCAAATGGATGGCAAGGATTTCTTCACGCGCGAACTCGATCAAGCACTCCTGGAGGGCAAAGTTGATTTTGTGGTTCACAGCTATAAAGATCTCGGCAGCGATCGCCCCGAAGGAATTAAACTTGCGGCAGTGACAAAGAGAACTTTCGCCCAAGATATCCTACTAATTAAAAAGCAGACAGTAGAAGAACTCTCTCATCGCGATAGAATCATCGTGGGCACCAGTTCACCGCGAAGAATTGCTAACGCCACCCACTCACTTGGAAGCCTCCTTCCAAGAGGCAAAGACTCAGAAGTCCTAGACGTTGAGACGAAGATGCTGCGTGGAAACGTCAATACCAGAATCTCTAAACTTAGAACTGGCGACTACGATGCCATCATCTTGGCACTTCCGGGTCTCGAGCGCCTGGCCCTCTCGCCCGAGTCGGCCGAGGAACTCAAGGGACTCCTAGAAGGACTCACATTCATGGTGATGCCTCAGAGTGTGATGCCTAGTAGTGCCTCGCAGGGAGCGCTCGCCATTGAGTGCGCGGCCACGAGATCTGATCATGGCGAACTTCATGTGAAACTTGCTAAGCTCACCGATGAAACGACCAAAGAAGAGGTCAAGCGCGAGCGCGAAGCCTTCCAAAGTTATGGTGGTGGCTGTCACCTAGCAGTTGGGGTTAATGTCAAAAAAATGGGCCCATACTTCTTGCACATTCATAGAGGTGAGCATGAAGGCAAGGAAGTGAACTTTGAACTTTTAGAGGGCACCACTCATCCCAAATATAGAGAAACTGAAATTTTTGTGGGCCTACCTCCGGATAAGAGCAAGCGCAATTGGGTTTGCGATGAACTCATTAAGCGCGTCTACGTCAAAGACCTAAGTCAGCTCAAAACTGCCCATACTTTTGTGGCCGTCTCCTACGCCTTTGCCAACCTTGAAGACATTCACCCCCTCTCCCTATGGAGTGCGGGCATTCGCACCTGGATTAAGCTGGCAAGTCTTGGTCACTGGGTCAATGGCTCAAGTGACTCGCGCGGAGAGGGAGAAGTGATCGCGCTTAAAAATTCTAAAGCGCTCGCAATGATGCTTCCCGAAGGCAAGTGGGTGAATCTCACGCACAATAGAACTCCCACCGATATTGGTGAGATCGTAAAGAGCTATGAGCGCGAACTCACCGAGCCTAGCCCTGAATTTGAAGAGCGCTTAAAGAACGTGCGCGCCTGCTACTGGATGAGCTATCCCCAGTATGAGAGCTATATGAATAAATATCCCTTCATGCTTGAACTCGATCACTACTGCGGTCTTGGAAAAACCTATCAGGCCTTTAAACTACAAAATGTTGAAGTTACTCCCTGTTCATCAGTGGGACAGATTCTCACAAACGGATAAGATATGATCAATCAAACAGAACTCTTTGAACTCTCAAAATCAATTGTCCCCGGCGGTGTGCACTCTCCAGTGCGCTCATTTAAAGGTCTACACACGACCCCGCGCTTTTTTAAGAGCGCCCAGGGCGCAATGATTACGGATGTTGAAGACAAGAGCTATATAGATTTCTGCATGAGTTTTGGTCCTCTCATTTTAGGTCACAAAAACCCAAAGGTTCACCAGGCCTTGAGCGAGCAACTCGAGCGCGGCTGGAGTTATGGTGCCTGTGAGCCCTACTCTGTTGAGCTGGCCAAATATGTGACTGATAAAATTTCATTCATCGATCAAATTCGCTTTGTGAATTCAGGCACAGAGGCGGTAATGACGGCCCTGAGACTCGCGCGCGGTTTTACTGGCAAAAATAAAATTATCAAATTCAATGGCTGCTACCACGGCCACGTCGATAGCATGCTCATTAAGGCGGGATCAGGTCTCGCCGGCAGTGCCACTGCTTCAAGTGCCGGGGTTCCTGAGAGTGTGGCCCAGGACACCCTCATTGTAGAACTCAATGATCTTGCCGCCCTTGAAGAAGCGCTTAAGGATCACAAAGACCAAGTGGCCGCAGTGATCATCGAGCCCCTTCCGGCCAACAACGGTCTCCTGGTCCAAACCAAAGAATACTTAAAAGGTGTGCGCGAACTTTGTGATCGCTACCAATCACTACTTATTTTTGACGAAGTAATCTCGGGCTTTAGAGTCGCCTTTGACGGCATGGCCGGACTCACTGGCATCACTCCCGATATCGTGACCTATGGCAAAGTCATTGGTGGCGGACTTCCAGTGGGCGCCCTAGGTGCACGCCGAGAGATTATGGAACACCTCGCTCCCATCGGAAACGTCTACCAGGCGGGCACACTTTCGGCCAACCCCTTGGCCATGGTTGGTGGTCTTGCCAATATGAAAGAGCTCACCAGTGAAAATTATCAAAAATTAGAAAAGTACACAGATCGCATCTGCAATATCTTTGAGCGCTTTCTCGCCGAATTTGAAGGTGGCCGCTTTAGTGGCATTCAAATGGTGCGCGCTCACTCTCTCTTTTGGTTTCACCCCAAGAGTGCCGACGCACCTTTGCGCTCGATTGATAAGATACCTTCAACTTTAAGTAGTGGCTTTCTAGATTTCTTCAAAGTTCTTCTTGAAAAGGGAATCTACCTCGCTCCCAATGCCTGGGAAGTGGGCTTTGTTTCACTTGCCCACGATGAGAGTGTGGCCAAGGATCTAGAGGCGAGACTCTTTAGCTAACTACCCATGACGAAAGCCCGCAAACTCACCTACCCTCACTCTAGCAATCGCCTCCTCTTGGTCATGGCCATTAGCTATATTGGGATTCTAGTTTTGCTGTCGAGTTGGTGGGCCTATTTGATGTTTGACCTTGCCGCCAATTTGGGGGCCGAGCAACATAGAAGAATTGTGAGGATTATTATGTGGGAGGGCAGTGCCTTTTTACTTGTGCTCCTCGCCCTCTTCATTTCCTTTATTGTTCTCTATCTGAGGGAGCAACAAAAAACCAAATCCCTCCAGGCCTTCTTTGCAGGTCTCACCCACGAGTTAAAAACCCCCCTGGCTAGCATCAGGCTTCAAGGTGAGGTTCTTGGGGAGCTCGTCAGTGATCAGGGCAACGAGAAACTTCAGACTATCACAAAGCGCATGGCCCAAGATGTGGCCAAGCTTGAGACACAGATGGATAAAATTCTCCAGCTCTCAAGAATTGAGCGTGGCGGCCCATTAAATCCGGTCAACGTAAATTTTCACAGCTTCTTTAATACTGTCGCCTGTAAAACTCAGTCAGAACTCAATTTCAAGTGGCGTGATGAAAATGACACCATTGAGGTGATGGCCGATGAATTTGCCCTCGAATTAATCATTAAAAATCTCATTGAAAACACCAAAGGCCACACCGATTCAACAAGTGTGGAACTCTCTCTCACTCCCCACCCAAAGGGTGTTGATTTTACTTATAGTGACGGCGGACAATTTGCTGGAGAAAAAAGTAAATTGGGTGAACTCTTCTACAAGCACAACTCAAGTCGCGGCAGCGGAATTGGACTCTACCTCATCTCTAAGCTCATGGAGCGAATGGGCGGAAGTGCCTGCTTTGAAGTAGATCAATCCCTCACCACTAGGCTAACCTTCGGTCAGGGGGGCATCAATGAGTGAGCGGGTCCTAATTATTGAAGATGAAAAGAATCTCGGAGACACACTAAGTGAATATCTAAGTGCACTAGGCTACGAGTGTGCGCTGGCAAAGACCTGCGAAAGTGCCAGAGAGCACTTTAAGAAACTCTCGCCCGAAGTGATTCTCGTCGATATCGGACTGCCTGATGGCAATGGACTCGACCTCGCCCAGGAGTTTCGCCGCCAGCGAAAGGACTTTGTGCTCTTTTTTCTCTCGGCCCAAAATGATCCAGAAACCCGGGTCCAAGGTCTTGAAATTGGCGCTGAAGACTATATCACCAAGCCCTTTGCGCTAAAGGAGCTCACCCTGCGACTCAAGCGAGTTTTCGCTGGTCGCAAGGAGATGAGCGTCCTTCCAGAAGAGATTAAGCATGGGCCCCTAAAGATTTTCTTTTCGCGCTACGAAGTCATCGATGCCAACGGAAGTGCGATACAGCTCAATCAAAAAGAGTGCGCCATATTAAAGCTACTCTATGAAAAGCAGGGTGAAGTGGTCACTCGAGAAGAAGTGATCGATCAAGTTTGGGGCGAGGACAAATACCCCAGTCAAAGAACTGTGGATAATTATATCGTCACCCTCAGAAAGTGGTGTGAGACCGACCTAGATCATCATTTAGAGATTCAAAGTGTACGCGGCGTAGGCTATAAATTAATTGCAAAAAATATTTAAAAAGGAAGATGTATGGGACTATTTACCAACCGACCAACAACAAATCATGTAAAGGGCGTACCCGTGTGGTTTATGAGACAGGCCGGTCGCTACCATGCTCATTATCAAAATATTAAGAAGAACTCTGACTTTATGACCATGTGTCGCGATCCAGAGCTCGCTTGTGAAATCACTCTTGGCCCAATTCAAGATTTCAAGTTTGACGCCGCCATTCTATTTTCTGATCTGCTCTTTCCTCTCGATCATATGGGACTGGGTCTCTCTTATGAATCTGGGCCTCCAACACTTGAGCGCCACCTCCACACTCTTGAAGATGTGAAGTCAATTCAACTTCGCGCGCCCAACGAAGAATTCTACGCTTTCCAACAAAAAGCTTGCTCATTTTTAAAAGTAAAACTTCCAGAGAGCACGACTCTACTTGGCTTTGTAGGTGCCCCCTTTACACTCTACACCTACGCCGTTGAAGGGGCCCACAAGGGAAATCTCATCTCTAGCAAGCTCGGTCTTCGCGATGGCCGCTTTAAGGCATTTGTGGAGCTCTTACTCGATCCCGTAGTGACAGAGATGTCGATGCAAGCTGCAGGTGGGGCCGAGGCTATTTGCCTCTTTGACACCGCTGCGGGAGAGCTCGATTTGGCAGACTACGCGGAATTCATCGTGCCCGCCATTGCAAAGGTAGTGAGCCGCTTTAAGGCAAAGCACCCAGATAAGAAAATTGTCTACTACTCTAAATTCACTCACCTGAACTACCTTGAAAAATTAGAGGGAATTGAAATCGATGTTCTCGGAGTCGATTGGCGCCACAATATTGGCGAAGTTCTCTCTCGCTTTGGGGATCGCTACATGATTCAAGGAAACCTTGACCCAGTACACCTCTTTCTTCCATGGGAAGAGCTAGCACTTAAGTGGCGCGCTCTCTGGGAACAAGTTAAAAGTTCTGGCGTCTCACCAGATCGCTGGATTGTGGGACTTGGCCACGGTGTCCTTCCAGGAACTCCAGAGGAGAATGTGAGAAAGTCAGTTGAACTTATTCACCGCGAGTTTCTCTACTAAAAAGATCATTTCTGGGGCGCTTAGGCGCCCCTTCCCTTGAAATCATTCATACTGCGATAAATCCCAAGCCCAACCCCAGCAACTAAATCAAATATTCGAGTGCCCAGTAGTCCCTGCAAAAGTCTCACAAAGTAGAGAATTCTTGGCATTCGCAAAATGATTTTCTTCTTTGCCACCGCCTCCACAATTTTACGGGCCACATACTCAGGCTCTAAAATGGGAACAAATGGGGACTTCACTCCATCAAACATTCCTGTATTTATATAATAGGGAAAGACAGTGGTGACACCAATCGAGCTCTTCTCTCTTTGAAGCTCTAGGCGAAGTGAATCTGACCAGCCAGCGACTGCCCATTTACTTGCGCAGTAAACACTCATATTGGGATTTGAAACCATGGCAGCGGCCGAGGCAATATTGACTATATGACCACTCCTTCTCACCTTCATGGCCGGAAGAATCAATAGCGCTAAATTCATAAGCGCCTCAACATTTATTGAAAGTGTTCGAGTAATGTCACTATGGGTGTGATCAATAAAACTTTTTCCCACCACGATCCCTGCATTATTAATCAATATATCAATGGAGACTTTATTTGCCGCTAGATCTAGTAGCGCGGATTTCATTTGCGGCAGTTCACTCACGTCTACACGCTGAGTGATTACCCTTGCCTGGTAGTGCCCTAATTCTTTGGCAGTCTGATCAAGTAAGCTTTCATCTAAATCCCAGAGAATCACTCCAGCAGCACCTTTACTTAAGAATTCGTGGGCCATTAAGCGTCCTATGCCTCTGGCACCTCCGGTGATTAGCACAAATTTGTTTTCAAAGGAGCTCATAATTGCCTCATTTTGCTCGGGAATTAAGAATCAATCTTAGACCGATTAACATATTCGGCCAAGACATAGCGCGAATGATCATTGTAGCAGACCTTAGTGGGGCCTAGAATAGAAGATGGAGGAATGGGATGAAACTTAATTTAATTGACTACCAAGAGATTGAAAACAATTACCAAGGCAATGAAGATATTCTCGCTGATATTGCCAACCGTCTCATCGAACAAATTGATAACGATATAGCAGAAATTAACCAATGTTATCAAAATGACAACCTTGAAGCTCTTGCCATCCTCTCCCACCGTCTCAAAGGCGCATGCTCTAACTTCTTTGCCCCTGAAATTGTGAGGATACTTTATCAAATTGAATTCCTGGCCAAGCGAAAAATAAGTGAAGGTATCGAAGCATATCTTGTAGAGTTGGCCCCGGCGGTCAAACTCTTTAAAGCTGATTTAAGCCAACTTAGTGGATTAAAAGCGGCTTAAAGGAAAGCGAAATGAATGCACATAAGTCCCATATCCTAATTGTAGATGATGACGACATTAGCAATGTCCTTCTCGATAGACTACTTGAGGGTGCCGGACATAAAACAACATCGTTAAAGTCGGCCAATGCTTTAATGGATTATCTTGAAAACGATATTCCTGATATGATTCTGCTCGATATTGTCATGCCCAATATGAGTGGGCTTGAGGCCTTGAAGCTGATTAGAAGTCGATTTAGCGGGGCAGAACTTCCCATTATTATGCTGAGTTCGCTCTCTGAGCAAGAGAGTATCTTGAGCGCTTTTGAACTTGGGGCCAATGACTATATTACCAAGCCAGCCTCACCGCAAATTGCCATGGCCAGAGTAAATACGCAGCTGAATCTCAGCAAGTATTATCAAGACAGTTTAAAAAAGAAAGAGCTTGAAACTCTTAACGCCATGATTGTGACCTACAATCACGAGGTCAACAACCCACTCTTCATTGTCACGACAAACCTTAAGAGCGACATTAAAGACATGGACAATAAAATGCTCAAGAGTGCTCGCGAGGCAACGAATAGAATCCTTGAGATAGTAAAGAAAATCCACGCAGCTACTGATGGAATCATTGAGTACGAAGAGTATGGTTTGGGCGATAAGATGATCAAACTAAAAAAGTAATATTTTACACAATGTAATCCTCCTTAAAATTGAAGGCCACGAAGAATTCAAAAAGATAATAGGCCTAAGAAAACTGCCCTTAAGTGAACTCTCCCTCTCACAATTTTTGGCACCCTCCTTGTATATATATAATTAGAAGTCAACTGGAGGACACAATGCCAACACAAAAGAAAAAACCACAACAACCACAACAACAACCGCCGAGAAAGACACCGACTCGCAATCCTATTCAAGAGGATGTGAATCCGAATCGTCGGCAGCAAACTAAGAAAAATCAACAGAACCAGTGATGCTCCAAGAGAGGGGGCAACTTCTCTCATCAGATATTAGGGAGGAGCGGTAATTAGTCAGTGAAGCCTTTATGGATAGATCTGGAGAAAATTATCTCATGAGTATTTAAAATGGTAAGGATCTTGCGATTTCAAATGTTCATGAAACTCTAATGTCAGGAAGGGGAACCCACAGCGGTTCCCCTTCTTTTTGGTGCCAGATGACTTTTGGGACTCGCTGAGTCCCAAAAGTCATCTGGCACGATTCTTAATGGTTTTGATGATGGTACCTAGAATTGGGAGGTGCTCATAGAGCATGGCCCCTAGGTCGTAGTAGTCGCGGTGGTAGATGACGAGGTTCGTGCCTGGATCAAAGCGAATTTCGCTCACACCTGGAAGCACAATTTCGCGGCCCGAATTTAATTTGGGAGTGACTAAGACCATCTTCCAAACACACAGATGACAATCCTCTGCAATTGCCTCAGATGAGAAGTCAAAGCGAATTGATTGCACGCTCTGATAAATATTTTGATAGTACTTGGTGAGGGCCTCAAGCCCCCTCGTTTCATCGAGGGGATCGGCAAAGTGCACATTGGGGTGATAGAGGCGAGCGAGAATCTCTTCTCGCCCGGGTCTATAGGAATTAAAGCTCTCGCGAATTCTCGCCGAGCGCTCACTGGTCGTGGCGACCATTAGGCGCCAATAATTGAAATACCAGAGTCAACGTAGATCACCTGGCCAGTGGTTCCCTTTGAAAGATCACTTGAGAGCCACACGGCAGTGCCGCCCACATCTTCGGTGGTGACGTTGCGGTGAAGAGGAGCTTTCTCTTCAACCTTGGCAAACATCGTGCGAAGACCGGGAACACCACTGGCAGCGAGGGTTCTGATGGGACCCGCACTAATGCAGTTCACGCGCACACCTTGGCGCCCGAGATCACTGGCGAGGTAGCGAGCTGATGCCTCAAGCGCCGCCTTGGCCACACCCATGACATTGTAGCCATCGAGTACTTGAACTGAGCCATGATAAGTCATGGCGATCACCGAAGCGTCTTCGTTTAGAAGCGGCTTCAAGGTATTGCAAAGACCAACGAGAGAGAAGGCAGAAATATCGCAGGCCATTTTAAAGCCTTCGCGGGAAGTTTCACTAAAGTCACCCTTGAGATCGTTCTTGTCAGCAAAGGCGAGTGAGTGCACGAGAATATCAAACTTGCCCCACTTCTCCTCCACTACCTTCTTGAGTGAATCGTAGTGAGAGTCAACGGTGACATCCATTTCAACTAGAAAGTCACTTCCCACTTCTTGGGCCAGTGGCTCTACGCGCTTTTTTAGATTTTCATTGAGGTATGTAAAACCAAGAGTCGCACCGTGCTCTTTGAGCATGCGGGCGATTCCCCAAGCAATTGACATGTCATTGGCCACACCCAAGATGAGGGCCTTTTTTCCAGATAGAATTCCCACTGGCTTACTCCTTATTAAATTAGCTCGAAAGCGCTACAAGGTTAGCCGCGAGATAGCGAATTTGTCTACTTTTGGAGTAAATGGCCAGGCGCAAAATCGTGTGCGAGGTTCTCACTCATTTGATAGAGCACCCCATCGCGCAGACCCACGCGCGGAACGTGCATATTCTTACACCCCGCCTCCTCCATCACCATGGAGAGAATCGCTCCGGCGGGAATGATAACGTCGGCGCGATCTGGTTTTAAGCGAAAGTGGTGCATGCGCTCTTCGGCGGTCAGGGCTCCAAGCACCGTGCGAATATGCTCTAAACTTGAGCGGTCGAGAAAATTGTCGTCGCGCGTTTGCTTAAAGTAGGAGCGAAGCTTAGCAAAGCGCTCGATATTTCCACCGGTGCCCACCATCATTTCAATACCGCGACCGGGTGTTTTCTTAGTGATAAATTTCTTCACCTCATCGCGGTAGGTCTCCATAAATTTGTCGACCTCCCACTCGCGAACGCCCTGGGCCTTCATGAGTTCAAGACTGCGAACGGTTCCAATTTGAAGGGACGTTGAGGCCTTGCGCTTGCCGTGCTCCACATAGGTGAGCTCAATGGAGCCACCACCGATATCAAGCAGTAGCGTCGACTTGTCTTCAAAGTCGACGGTATTGGTGATCGCTTTATAAATGAGATCGGCTTCCATCGCGCCATCGATCACGTTGAGAGTGATATTGCAGTCGTTCTTAATGAGCTCGATTAATTCATCGCGATTCTTAGCATCTCTAAGTGCTGAAGTTCCCACCGCAAAGTGATAGTCCACTTTATACTTATCGAGAGTGTCTCTAAAGCGACGAAAATACTTCGCAGCTTGGCGCATTTTTCGGTAGGTAATCTTCCCATCGCTAAAGACATTCTCACCGAGGCGCAGTGGCTTTCTGGTTCCTTTGAGGGGGACAAAAAAGTAGGGAGAATACGCTTCGGCAACGGCCATGCGAACGGCATTTGATCCCAAATCGATAGCAGCTATGCGATAGACCCGAGGGATCGGGTGGGATTTTCCCTGAATAGTGACAGAGCTTCGATAGTCGGCCATGCCACAGTGTGGCCCTTTCGCAATCATTCGTCACTTATTAATATAGAGTGAAATCACAATAACTTGACGCCAGTTGGTAGACGGCCAACAATAAATCTTATGAAAACAATCAGAAAAATTGCCCCGCGATCTCTCGAAGAACTCAAGCGCCATATTCAAACTCACACGCCGAGTTTTTACAGCTCTTCACGGACATCAACCGTGATTCCCTACGAGAAGTTGGAAGCCGATCAAGCGCTCTATCTCAAGCAAATGGGCACTGAGACTGCGTGGGTTGACCTCACCGGCATGCCTGGGGAAATTGTGATTCAAGATAATCTTGTGAGCGTTAAAGGTCACGTCTCTTGGAGTGATCTGCGCGCGAACTTAAACGCCAAAGGCCTCGACATTATGACGTCTCCCACCGAATCGCTGGCGAGCGTTCTAGCGGGGCTCGCGACCTCTGCCACTGGGGAGCGCTCCTTTGGATATGGAACCTTGAGAGATCAGGTGGTGAGCGCGCACTACCTCAACTATGAAGGCGAGGAGATCGCCCTTTCAAGTGAGCGCCCTTTTAAAGCGCTAAGTTCCCAAGAGCGCTGCCTAGAACGCTACCAAGAGCACTACCTCCCCTATGAAAAATTTAAAAACGCTCCCTTTCCTAGGGCCAAGCTTGAAACGGACCTGATGATTGGAACGGAAGGTCAACTTGGAGTGCTGACAGAGGCGACGCTAAGAACAATTAAGTTGGAGCCTCTGACCTATCTCTTTTTTAAACTGCCCAAATGGAGCGAGGACTTCACCTCTCATCTGGAGATCTTTCACGCCGTGGCAGATATGAGAGAGCTCTTGGGGGCGGTTGAGCTCATCGACTCCCACTCATTGTCCTACTTACCTGCCGAGCAAAATCCGGCGCCGGGCATGGACCTCATCTTTATTGAAATGAGAAGCCGCGACTTTGAAGAAGTCTACGCGCGACTCGAGACCAGACTTTCAATGGTCAATTTCGACGAGGTCTTTGCGATGGATGAGGCCAAGTGCCGCGCTCTGAGAGTGGCGGTACCGCGCTCTATCTTTGAAGCAAATACCCGCATGGGAGTGACTAAGAAGGGCACTGATGTGCAGGTGCATCCAGATAAATTCAAAGACCTCCTCGCCTATTACCAAGAGTGGTCGCGTGGCGATATAGCCTACAATCTCTTTGGCCACTTCGGTGACGCTCACCTCCATTTCAACTTCATGCCGGCGCCAGAGCGCGCCAGCGAGTGTGATCAAAAGCTCGAGGGCCTCTACCACTTTGTCCACCAGCAGGCGGGCTCTCCCTTTGCGGAACATGGCATTGGCCTTCTTAAGCAGCGCTATATTCGCGAGTTCTACACCGATATTGAGCGCGACTTCTTTAGTGCGCTTAAAAAAGAGCATGACCCACACAATCAATTCTTTCCGCTAGGCTTTATGCATGGCCATAAATGACAGCTCCTTAAAGATTATCTGACTTTACGAATCCCCCTCTTAAGGGTCATAACTTATTGAAGTTTTTTTTGGGGGGATTTTCTATCATGACGCTCACACGCCACGTCATTTCACTTGCACTCTTGTCTTTGCTCGCCACCAATTTGTGGGCGCAAGACCTCGCCCGCATACAAGGTACCTATGACGGCAGTGAGTACATGCTTCGCTACACGGGCATCTCAAATCAAACTGGCTCCACTCTCTTTAGAAGTGGAGAAGAGCTCTCAAAAGACTCTGTCATGTTTGATGTGGCCCCCATCATCTTCTTTGATTTCTACAAAGAAAACTTCATCACCAGGGAAGATCTCTCAAGCAATTACGACTCTCTCACTTTCTACGATTCAGAGCGAACCACTGGCGATTACCGTGTGGTAAAGCGCTATAAAGTTTCAGGTGGCGTCGGTCCCGCTCTTGTGGCCATTCTCACTGATCGCCCGGCGCTTGATATTGTTAGGCCCTACATCGGCTTTGCCCCACTGGCCGGAGTGAAGGCGACTTCAATTAGAAAGAGCACTTCACTCTTTGCTGGTGAAGTCCAGCTACCACTTCTTCCACCAAAGCGCGCTGACACGATTGAAACAAAGTGGCACGTGGGAGAGAGCCTCACCTATTCAGTTGAGGGGGGAGCGTATTTTGTGGCCGGTCTTTCGGCCTTCTTTCTCTCCACAGGTGCAAACTATGTGGTGAAGGGTGAGTTTGAAACCACAATCACAAAGAAATCTCAAGACGTAGTTGAAGTCACGCTCTCAAAGACAAAGATGAAATCCATCGGTGTCCTCAGCTCGGCCACAGTGGTCTCTGTCGATAGCTCGCGCTTTAAAGAAGAGACGCTTCGCTTTTCATTTGAGTATGATCTTAGACGTCCCCTTGCTCGCGCGGCGCTTGAAAATTTTCTTGCCGGTGACATTCACGCTTCACAAGTCCTGGCCAATGATGGCGACGGCGCTGGCATCTACCCTAGCTCGCGCGAGACACTGAGAACCTCTGGCAAGTTTAGAAACTTTAGCTTTGGAGTGCCCTTTCTCTACTGGACCAATTGGGGCAAGGGACAAATTCATACTCTGCGCTTTAAAGAAGAATTTAGTGAAGGTGCTGAAATTGATGTGGAAATCGGAATCAGTTTAAAAACGAAGGAAAAGCGTCACGTCATGACGAAGATCATGGAGACCACCGCTTTTTATGGCACCCAAGGAATTGAACTCACTGGTACCGGCCAGATCATCAGAAGAATGCAAGGAGTCTTCTCGCACTCATTTAGAAGATCAAAGGCAACTAGGAGACAACTTGAAAATCAACTTGAAGACCTACGTCGCATGACAGGGCTCAAGCAAGAGTTTACCTTAGACCTGCCAGATGAGCGCCGCCTTGGGGCCCTCGATCTCGAATTCAACATGGTTCTAAACGAAGATATCACTAGCTACTTAATGAAGGTTGCGGCCAGTGAGAATGCCAAAACTCACCTCCTAAGAATTGCCCGAGAGCTTGATAGTAGTTACTCAAGTAAACTCACTCAAGAAGATAAAAGTGCTCGCATTGAAGGGGATGAACTTGACCTCTGCGAGGCCAGGGATCTCGCGACATGCAAGGAAAAGGCGAGAGATGATACTAACAGCTCCATGAGTGACGCCTATCAAGCACTAGTGGAAATGGGCCGCACTTACCGCTCTGATCGCAAGAAATTTGTTGAGAGCTACGCTGAGTTTGGACGCGCTTGGCTGGGTTCGCCCTTCACATTTCAAACTTTCTTTAACTTGATTAAAGATCAAGGATTGGTGGCCAGATTAGAACTCGCGACTGGTAAGACAGATAAAATCTCCGCTTCCTATCAATGGCGATAGACAAAAAAAAAGCCACCCAAATGGTGGCTTTTTTTATTCTTAATTTCTTTTTTAATTAAATCCCAACCATCTTAGTTTCAATACTCCAAACTTTTAGCAGAAGATGAAGTTCGTGAGCTAGATTGTTCATGCGCTTTTCAAGCTTGCGCTTTTTCTCAAGCAGATTGTGGGCCGCTTCGTCTGAGCGCTCGTGCATTTCGCGCTTAATCTCACTCTTTACCTCTTCCATGCGAGCGAGGGTGAGTTCGATCTTCTCTTTAAGAAGTTCAAGAGAGGGAGAGATCGGAAGCTTATTTTCAAACTTAGCTTCGAGATTCTTTTGCGCCATCATAAAGCGCGCCTTGAGGATCTCATCGAGGGGAACGCGCTTCTTGTTGCGGGCCATCCCCATCCACTCTAGCGAGTTGATGAGCCATTTTGAAGGATCAAAGTGGTACCACTTGATGCCGTTGCGGTAATCAAATTGAAAGCGGTGGTGAAAATTGTGATAGCCCTCACCATAAGTGAAGAGCGCCATGATAAAGCTATCGCGGGCGGTATTTTTGTCAGTGTATGGCTGGCTGCCAAGCTTGTGACAAAGGCTATTGATAAAGAAAGTCGCGTGGTGAACAAAGACAACGCGCCCTAACCCGGCCAGGGCAAGACCACCCAAGGGAAAGCCAGCAGCGTAACCGATGAGTCCGGGTAAGATGATGCCAATAAAGACCGCGATAGGAAGATAGAATTTGTGTTGGAACATCACAAGCTTGTCACTCGTGAGATCTTTAGCATTAGAGTAATTGTCGGCGTACTCAGGCTTTTCTTTGAGTAGAATCCAACCCATGTGTGCGTAGAAAAATCCCTCGTTGATATTGTATGGATCTTCTTCGGTGTCGACATGGCGGTGGTGGCGACGGTGATCGGCAGACCACTTGAGGCAGCTGTTTTGAAATGCGGCGGCGCCAAAGAGAAGAAAGAAAAGTTTCGCTGGCGCACTGGCCTGATAAGCTTTGTGACTAAAGAGGCGGTGATAACCAGCAGTGATAGACAGACCAGTTGCAAAGTAGAAGAAAATTGCAAGTGCCCATGCTCCCCACGACCAGCCTTCATAGGCAAAGTGAGCAACAACTAAGGCAATTGAAACAATTGGACTAAGTGCTAGAAAAAGAGAATTTGTCCAGTTGATATTGGGCAGAGCGTATTTGCCCAATTTATTTTCTTTATCCACCGTGACCCCCGTGTGTCTTCCATTCATTGGATACGACAACTATACCTAGGATCATACCACTTGCCTAAAAGTTTCGACAAAGAGAGCATAAAAAGACCTAATTGACCGAGTAAATGAGGTACTCCATGAACACGATTTCAAGCACTATCGACCACACCCTTCTCTCTCCCATAGCGACTCAAAAGCAATATGAGGTGCTCTGCCAGGAGGCGATCGAGTTCGGCTTTAAAACAGTGTGCGTGCCTCCGCGCTGGGTTGAATTTGCTGCGAGCCTACTAAAAGGCAATGATCCAGAGGTGTGTACAGTGATCGGATTTCCACTGGGCTACACTTATAGTGACATCAAGGCGATCGAAGCGACACAGGCTATTTCGCTGGGCGCGAGCGAAATCGATATGGTCATTCCAATCTATCTCGCCAAGGAAAAAAAGTGGAGCGAGCTTGAAGACGATATTCGAACGGTAAAATTGGCATGCGCCTCACACACACTCAAGGTCATTCTTGAGACGTGTCAGTTAAGTGATGAAGAAATCATTAATGCGTGCCTGGCCAGTGTGAATGCCGGGGCCGATTTTGTGAAAACATCCACCGGTTTTTCCACAAGTGGCGCTAGTTTGCATGCTGTAAAACTCATGAGAGAGACCGTGGGAAAAGATGTAGGCGTGAAGGCCAGTGGTGGCATACGCGACTTAGAAAGTGCAGAGGCGATGATTGCCGCCGGAGCAAATCGCCTCGGAACATCCTCGGGGGTTTCTATCATCAAAGGACTTGAGGTCAAGCCAGGAAGTTACTAGACTTTCACATCGCCAAAGAAATCAAGAGGCAGTCCGGCAGCCGCGTGCAGGCGATCCATATTCTTTGGAGTAATTCCTGAAAAGAGCAACTCTCCATCATCGTGATGACCAATCACTTGTGAGAGCATATTGGCAGATTCCATGCCTGTGATTTCGCGAATCTCAGAAACCACGCGCTTGCCATCGCGGTCGCGCGAGAGTTGAATCACAAAATCAATAGCACTTGCAATTTGTCTTCGAATAACCTGGAAAGGTACCTCGTGACCAGACATAAGGTAGAGGTTTTCCATGCGATTAAAACATTCACTAGGGTTATTGGCGTGCAAAGAAGACATACTTCCCTCGTGACCAGTGTTCATCGCTTGCAATAAATCAAAGAACTCTCCGCCTCTAATCTCGCCAATAATAATGCGGTCGGGTCTCATTCTCAGAGTGTTTTTAACTAGCTCGCGAGTTGAAAGGCCACCATCACCCATCATTGTTTTGGTACCGCTCTCAAGGCGCACAAGATTAGGAATTTTAAATGAAAGCTCGAGGGTGTCCTCGATCGTGACCACACGCTCACTTGGAGGCAATTCGCCTAGGAGCAAATTCATAAAAGTCGTCTTTCCCACACCTGTGCCGCCCGAAATGATCACATTCATTCGCGCCTTAACCATCGCCTTTAAAAAGAGCACCCACTTAGGACCTAAGCTAAAAACCATAGGTGAGTCATCAAAGCTCTTAATCGAGCGCAGGAACTTTCTAATAGTGATTGCCGAGCTACTGTGGGCATAGGGGGGTCTAATGATATTTATGCGCGAGCCATCTGGTAAATTTCCATCGAGAATTGGATGTTCGTGATTGAGGTGGCGCTGATTGAGTTTGGCCACGTCCTGGCAAAACTCTTCAATGTCACTTGAGGCCAAGCCGACATTGAGTTGAATGAAATTTCCCTCGCGCTCTACAAAGACTCGCTTAGGGTCATTGATGACAATCTCTGTAATTCCCTTCTTGGTCGAGAGATCACTTAGGAGCTTCCACACAGTATTATCTGAATTAACATTTGAAATTTCACTCATAATTAAGCCCCGGCCTCAAGAAACATTTCTGTCTCACCAATACTCGACCCATAAGCGAGAAGATTTCTTGATAGACAAAAGCGCTGTTCATTTGTGAGAAGTTGATACATGTCCTTATATGACTTTTGAGTTTCTAGGTAGGCGCTTAATTTCGCGCGCCCAAAGAACTGATCGAGGTGCTGAAGTGTTAAGAGTAGAAAATCAATCTTAATACTTCGACCTCTAGCAAATTCGAGATGAGACACGACTTCGTCACGAATGAGAAGATCTTGAAGTTTTGCACCAGGAGTACTTGAGTTCTGATCGAGAAGCATCAGCTTTAAATAAAAGCCAAGCAAAAAAGCCCGAGAATAGCCTTGAACCGTATAGTCTTTGAGATTTTCTTCAAAGTGAATTATTTCTGTGACAGCAGTAGTGTCGAGTTTCTTAGGATAATACCCCAAACGCGCGCGCTCAATATAGAGCGAGGCCAAGTGATCTCTAAAACCATGCCACCCCAAACTCTTAATAATTCCATCCACCCTTAGCTCGGGGTCAATCGACTTAAAACAACGGGCGACAATGGCGCTGAGGTCTGCCTCGCGAGCGACGTAGATCTGAAGTTGCGTAAATACTTTGCCGCTACTTTGCATGTTAGAGCGCAAAAGAAAAGTAAAAGCGTCAGGCATGACGACATTGGGATAACTGAGCATTAATCCTCCACTACTCACTATTGTAGTCGGCAAAGGTGACTCCATACAATGGAAGAATTTGCAGTTAAAGCAACAGCGATTATACTGAGGAGAATGAAGCTTCCCGTCTATGAAGAGTTAACTCTCAATAGTTTTTCACCAGATTCACTTCGCGAGCGACTGGCGCGCTATAATGCAGGCAAGTGCCCGCTCTATCTCGTCTTAGGTGGCGATGATTTAGAGGCCATTAATTCGCGACTCGATACCCTCTATCTCGAAATGAAAAACCTAGGGATTTCGACAACCGTCCCCTACCCCATTTATATTGTGAATCCCACTCTTGCCTTTCACCCTCACTTTATTGTGGTTGAAAGTGTAGACGCGCTTCCTAAACATTTCAAAAGACCCAGTAAGAGACTCAACAACAAGGAGCTTGCCAAGCTCTCTAAGTCAGATCTCTTGGCCGATAAAATTGTCAACAGCTCGCCCGAGTCTATTGTAGACTCGCTCAAAGAGCGCACTAAGAAAATGAGACTTGTGCGCAAGCTCTCAAAAGAGGCGCTCTTCTTAGAGGCACTCTCTAAAGAGCTATCCCCTCCCACAAAGTAGAAGGTTAACTTGGTAAAGAAGATCGGACGCCACAGAATTTCTCAGCAGAAAATGAAAGAGCTTGAAGGCTTTGAGGATGTCTTAGATCTCGTTTATGAAGAGCGTCCAACAGTCAAAAAAACCGCCGAGGCAATGTCGCAAACTTTTGAGACCATGGCTTTTCTCGAAGAAGAGGAAGATCGACTGAGAAAGATGGAAATTGTCTTCTCAGGTGCGATTCCCAACGCCACTCAACATCCACAAGAAGACTTCGCTCTGGCAGAAATTCAAGATTATAGGGATATGCTAGAGGGAGAAATCAGTACTCAGCTCGCAAGGCCCGACTCTCACCTCAATAATAATCTCGAGATAATTTTTAAAACTCTCTTTCCTAAAGATTAATCAATTCTTAGCGTGTAGAAGAATTGGCCCTCCCACGTGCTTGAATTCATCATCTCCCATATTCTGATAGTCATAGCCTTCAAGTTGATTCTTAAGAAGCGTGTAGAGATACTGTGCTTTTGCACTAATCCCAGCTAGACCATAGAGTTTAAGAAAAGAATTTATCGGCTCTTTGAGTTCTTCAAAATCCAATAGATCTTGATTGGAATTGAGAACCTTTCCCACAAAGATTCTAAACTCACTCATGGTGAGTCCAAGCTTGCCAGCACCAACATTGGCCTTAAAGGCACTCAGGAAATTATTGGCAAAACTAGAAATAAGGATGGCTTCGTAATCAATATCTTCAATGGCGTAATTGATATAGTATGAGCTCTGAAGTCTTCCCGCAGAATTAAGAGACTCAATCTCTTGATGAAAGCGCTTCACAAAGGGCAGAGACTCGAGCAAGGTTTGCGCCTCAGCAGAAATAGTCTCAAAGTCTTGATAGCTTTCAACGTCTTTGGCACTACCACCCACACCACTTTCAACTCGCGACTTTAATGTCTCATTGAAGATTAAATCAAGTAAGTCATTCCAAGTTGCCCCCAGAAAACTCTCCTCACTCTCTTCCATCCCATATTTTGCAAGCTCTCTTTTAAGGGGGCGCTGAAGAGTTGAGATTAAAGTGTGACCGATGCGGTAGAGATCGCCAAAATCAAAGCGCTCTAAAACTCCCTCTTCACCACTTAGCGCGAGTTCTCCCGAGTTTGCGAGGCTTCTTAGGTAGTCAAGGCCAAGTAATAAGCGCTGTCTAGTCTTGCGCCCCACTCTGCCCATGGCCACTGTCCCCTCTTTAAGTGCGCCATCAATTTCCACCGAAGCATTCACTAGGCGAATAAAACTAAAGGTAAGAAAGTCTAGACGCTCTTTATTTTTAACCTTCTGCATTTCATCGCTAAGTGGTCCGATTTTTTCTTTATAACTTGCAACCGCAGAGTGATGGAGAGCTTGTTTTAGAGCGTTGCCATCTAGCTTAGGAGTCAAGCTGGTCTTCTTTTTAAGATAGCCCTTTAATACTTCTAGCTTGGGAAAGGGCGAGATGAGTTCAAGTGATTCGTAGTAATCGACAAATCCAAAATCGCGCAGCCTCTCTTTTTTAAATCGATATTCTTCTTCGGCGAGTGAGAGCGCTCCCTCAGAAACCATTTTAAAGAGGAAGCTATATGCTTTTTCCACACCGAGCTCTCCATAGAGCTCTCGCACCAGACTTCTCACCTCGTCGGCGTGGGGATACGACTCATGAAACTCAAATAAGAGAAGAGAATCGTCAGTTAGAAAGTAATTGTCGTGGTCGGGATACTCTGGATCTTCTACATCAAAGGTCCAAATATTAAAGCGATTCTTAGTGTAGAGAAGAAACTCCGCACTCTTTATAAATTCGCTACGAACACTATCATCGGCGCAGCCAGCATAGGCCGCGAGCCAGTAGTCAAATGTGTCCACGTCAATGTCGTCTCGCTTCCACAGGTCGAGATCCATAAAGGCCTGGCGCTGCTCACTTGAGAGTCTGGGTAGAATGTCACTTGCGCGCTCGGCAGGAAGTGAGCGAATGCTCAGATAAAGGGGTTGAATGGGATAATTGACCAGAGGAGAGCCACCTTCAATGGCACTTTCTATCAAATCAAAGGATGAATAAGCTTCGCTCTCTTTTAAGAGCGCCTCTAAAGGTCCCATTTCCACATTCTACTCCAAATTAAATTCTGAAAGATCTCGGATATATCAAATGATGTGGAATCTGGCCCAAGAATTTGGCGCTCTTAGCCCGCTCAAGAGGACCTAACCAGCCGAAATCAGGAAAACATAGCTGCTTTGGTCAAGATTAATTCTACAATATAACTCAAGAATTGACTCCGATGGGACGAAAAGTAGTTGATGAATCACCCTAAAGCGCGCCAGCGCCTCTCACATTCATTGCGAATTCTTCTGACTGCGCAGATGTGCTTGAGTATGCTCATTGTCCACTCTCCAGTGGCACAAGCGCGCAATATCATGCCACCCACAATGGATGTCATGACCATGCAAGGTGAAGCGGGTACTCTCTACAAGATTAATCGCAATAACCAAATCATCTTTGGTAGCGATGAAATGAAGACGGCCGATCTCACTCAGAATGAGAAAAAGCGCCTCTTTCACTTGGCCCATACTTCTGGGGATGAGAATCTCTCTAAGCTTGCTCGCGAGTATGGCAGGCACGATTTAAAAACTGAAAGTTTAAAGGGTGGATGTGGCTTCTTCTCTGGACTCTTTGGCTGTGATGCTGCTGAACAGGCCAAGCTTGCAACCGAAGCCCAAGAGCAAGGCGACAAGATGCTCTCTGAACTTAACAAGCAGACAAAAGAGTTCTACCTCGCCAACCCAGACTACGTTAACGACCTAAAAGACTTCTCGACCTACCAATTTGCTGGCATCAACGATAGTTTCTCTAGAGCTGACGAGGATGTTGAAAAAAGCTTACCTCCTTATTGCTCTAACTTCCCCTCTGTTGGAACTGAGAGTTACAAAGAGTATATGGGAGAAGTCGATAGCTCAGAGAAGATCTATGAAACGACTTGTGATGACCCCAATCAAACTCCCTTTGTGATTACTGTTGGCAACCTAGTTGACAACTATCTCGATGTGGAAAGATTTAATTATCAAAAAGGGCAGGACCTGCTTGAAAAGGAACTCGCTAACGAATCAATGAAACAAATCATTGAAACCAGAAGTGCCTACGCCTCTGTTCATCCAGGGCTGGAAGACGACGAGGACGATAAGCTCCTAGGGGACCTTCAGAGCTGTGTGAACGATAATGCAGGTGGGGACAAGGCGCTTCCTAGTTCAAAAGAAGTTCAAGTCCTACTTGGAGAGAAGGTCGCCGAGGAAGATGCCCAGGCCAGTGCTGGCAACGACTATCAGACCCCCTTCTATTACAGTAATGTGAAGAATGCTATTTTCTCTGCCGCCCTCCTTCAATTGAGAGATGTAGGCAAAGCAGAGACAGAAAGCGAGATTCTCAAACTTTCAAATGAACATCAAGCTAAGTGCCTTGGCCGCTACGTAGATGGCACCGCCTTAGATCGCGACGATCCTATTTGCCAAAATTTCTCCGAAAGAAAGAGCGAAATTGAAAAGGCCGGATCTATTCGAGAGGGACAATTAATGTCTCCTATAGCCCAGCTCTACAAGAAAGATCCCATGCTCTTTACAACGGTCAACGACAATTCAATCTTTGACTGGTTTAACTATCAGCCAGCTCAAAGTGATTTTGCCCAAAAACTCTCATCTGTTGATAAGGCGGGTGAGTTAGTAAACGGGGTGAAAGAAGCGATTGCAAAAAATCCCGAAAATCCTCACGAAGCAGCGGCAAGTTTTCTCCAAGAACAAGATGCAATGGTTAAGCAAGTGGCCGCGGCCGCTCAAAATGATTCATCTATTAAAACCCTTGGCGAAGAAAAAACCAAAGAACATATAAGAGGACTTACTGAGTCGGCGGTCAACCTTTGTAAGGGTGAAATCGATCACCTGCACCACTTTCCAGACCTCTTTGCCAAGGTCACTGACAGAATCGCTAAGACCGAAGGTCCCCAGGCGAGAGAGAAGATCATGCAGATGCAGGGTGCTTACTGCTATATGCTCAGAAAAGATCCGCCCAATCAAGAAACCGGCTTTACACTATTGCAAGGCTTAGGGATTGGTCTCGCCGTTCTTGGAACCGCGGCACAATTTGTTCCCGTACTTGGAACCGCAGTGGGAACGGGAATGATTCTCGCTGGTGGGGCCATGACGATGACTGATGCGGCGATAAAGCTCAATCGCCGCATGGGTGAGCTCTCAACTCAAAATGCCATGTTGGCAGCTGGCTGGAGCGACTATAAGCAATATCTCGATGCTAAAAGCAAAGTAATGGATGCCGGGGCCGATATGGCCATTGAAGCAACCTTCTTTGCTGCTGATCTCGCCGCAACGAAGAGTCTTGTGACAGCAGTTAAGGCGAGAGAAATTCCAAGCACGGTAGCCGACGTTCCCATAGTTGGACGCGGCAATGTGGTGACTCCAGAAATAGATGTGGCCGCGACAAAAGCAATTGACGCTGTCTCTGGTGCACAAGACGCTGCAGTGGCTAGAGTCATCCCAGAAAAGCCCATCGCCTCGGCGATAGATGAAGTCCCCATCTCCAGTGTCGATGAGATTAGGCCAGTAACGCCCGGAACTGAAGTAACTCTCTACGAGCCACAGGTCCTCAAAGCAAGTGAAGTGAATACCGCACAATCAGTAACTCCAAATCTTCCCGCAGTGGTCGATGAGATTTCCCCTGTGAGAGCGGCGGAGAATCTTCCGGCCATTCGCCCTACTTCTACTGACATTGTGCCAGTGAGCGCTGTGGACGAAGTTAAACCTGTCAAAGCAACCAGGACGTCAACCGATGTCACGATCTATGAACCGCCAGTTCTTAGGCCAGAGGTTGTAGATTCAGTGACTCCAAATCTGCCAGCTGTGCTCGACCAGGGTGTCGGCGCTCGCAGCACCCGAAATCTTCCAGCGGTGGTGCCAGATGAGGTAGTAAAGCCGGTCGATAATGCTCTTGCTCTTCGCGCTGAATCGGTCAAACCAGAAGTCATAGCACCTATTGAGCGCTCAAAGTCCCTCACAGTCGTTAGAGACAATCCTCCGGCGGTTATAAAGCCAGTGGAGACAGTTGAGGTCATTAAACCCGTAGATTCGGCGATAGACGAGCTCGCAGGGCTTAGAAGTGAAATCTCCAGACGTCCCGCTGCTAGCGGAAGAATTGATCTCGCGGCCACACTCTCAAAGAACTCTGGAATCTCCGACGACTTTATGAAGGCGCTAGCAGAGGTGCCTAGCGCTACTCGTCAGCGCTTACTTGACCACATCGATAAAGGGCACTTTGCTCCAGAAGAACTCTCTAAGATCATGGACGACGCCGTCGCCTCACTCAGACGAGCGTGTCAGTAGTTTCAATAAAAATTATGGTCTTGTCCGACTTAAACGATTCCTGATCTAGATCAGTTATTTCCTTGTTATTTTATGGTAGATTAGAGATGTGATGTGACTTTCACCGCCCTCGTAAAAGGAAAGGCCATGGCCAACGCTGCTCGTGCAAAAGGAAATTTATCTTGTGAGAACTGCCCTTCTCGTGGAGATGGGATCTTCTGTAATCTCGAGCAACTCGAGCTCAAGAACGTTGATGATCACAAGGTAACCAATACATTTAAGCGCGGTCAAACCCTCTTTGTTCAGGGTAATCATCCCTATGGTCTCTACTGCATTAGCAGTGGAAATATAAAGGTGACCAAAGTAGGAAGTGACGGCAAAGAGTCGATTGTGAGAATTTGCTCTGGAGGCGATATCCTCGGTCACCGCTCAATGTTTTCAGATCAGCACTACTCGGCCACAGCGACAGCTCTTGAAGACTCCACTGTGTGCTTTCTCGACAAGAAATTTATTATGAAGGCCATTGAAGAGCAGCCTGAAGTGGCGCTCTCAGTGATCGCCAAGCTCAGTCGCGACATGGGCGCGGCCGAGAGTAAAGTCACGAGCTTTCACCAAAAGAATGTGCGCGAGCGCCTGGCAGAGCTTCTACTCCTACTCAAAGAGAGCCATGGTCAAAAGCAAGCCGATGGGCGCATTAAAATTACTCTAAAGCTCACGCGCGAAGAAATGGCCACCATGATTGGAACCGCCAATGAAACGCTCATTCGCTTTATTAGTGAGTTCAAAGAAGCCGGTCTAATTGATCAAGAGGGCAAGACTCTCTTTATCACCAATGAGTCCGAGCTCATCGAATGGGCCAACGCTCCTTATTAGGCGCTGGTAAAAAACTTCAAAAAAGCTGATCTAGATTAGAGAAGCCTTCGGCTTCACAAGTTATATTGGCTTTATGAAGGATGGATTAAATGGGCCAACACTTTGCCAGAGCGATATAGAGAGAATCATTTCTCTGTCAAAGCCATACACCTACAATCACCACAGTCAGCTCTTCTACGAAGGTCAAACCCCGATTGTCGCCTATCTTGTGCTTGAAGGTGAACTTCACCTCACAAAGAACAAGAGACTAAGAAGTAAAATTAACCCAGGTCAAATACTCGGACTCAGCCAATTAATTGAGCACACTGCACTACCCTTTGCCGCTGAGGCACTGCCTAAGACAACTGTTGTCTTCCTAGACTTGTCAACTATTAAAGAAATTTTAAACGGTCAATTGCCAGGTCTCAAATCAGCTTTTGAAAATCTCCTCCAAAGCGCCTAAGCTATGTTCACAGCTTTATATTTTCCTATCAGACGATGCTAATTATCCTAGCAAAAGATGATTACCGTCATCTTTTGGAAATCATAAAAGCGCTACATTAACTACAGAGGTCAAAATGAAACAAGTATTAAACAAACAAGAAATCGTGCTGTGTGCGGGACTTGATGAAGAATCAATTAAAAACTTGAGTGCGCTCAAAGGACTCTTTGATCTCAGTAAGAGCAACCTCCACATTGTTCACTGCTTTGAAATTCAGGTTTACACCTCTGAATTTGCCCCATTTGTGTTTCCAACCGAGGACAAATATCCAGAGATAGAAGAGGCCACAAAAGCAGTCCTTAGAAATATGGCCTTTGAACTAGTTGGCAAGGAATATGGGGAAAAGGTTCAACTGCACTGTCTTTTTAGTACTACACCCAAACATAAAGTCGTTGAATTTCTAGAGGAGAAGAAGGCCGACCTGGCCGTCATTGCCACTAGAGGCTCGCACGGAATTAAAGGTCTCTTTCACAGCTCCTTTGCTGAATACATGATGAAGTTCTCCCCCTGTGACATCTACGTGACTAGAGATCACCATAAGGCATAGAGTTGATTGAGGTAGCAAAAAACACATCAGAGGATCTTCATTGTACCCATTGTGGGGGTGAGTGTATTGCCCCAATTAAAGGTGGTACAAATGAAGTTTTTTGCTGCCTCGGCTGTCAAAGTGTCTATAGCTTTCTAAAAGAAAGCGGGCTCTCAGACTCCTACTACCGCCTAGTTCAAGATGGCCCACGCTTTGGTGAGGCTATGCCAGCGATGCTTCCTAGCGCTCAGTATAGCTATATTGATCAGGCGGACTTTCTCAGCGAATATGCAACAGAAGCTGGAGAGGGAAGAGTGAGAATGACTTTCTATATTGAGGGCATTCACTGTCTGGCTTGTCTGTGGCTACTTGAAAAACTTCCCGATCTCATGCAAGGGGTTAAGAGCGCGAAGCTTGACCTGGGCCCATCTCACTTAAACGTGGTGATTGATAGTGAAGTAGTCTCTTTTTCTCAAGTCGCCACACTCATCGCAAAATTGGGCCACCGCCCTCACCCAATCAAAGATGAATCAGAGGCAATTGAACTTAAAAAAAGAGAAGATCGCGCCACACTTGTGCGCATAGGTCTTGCGGCCTTTTGCGCCGGCAATATTATGGTCTATAATGCTGGCCTTTATACAGGGGCCACCGGCACCATCGCACATAGTTTTGGGCTCACAACTTCTTTTCTTGCACTACCAGCTCTTACTTATTGTGCTCTACCATTTTATCGCTCGGCCCTGGCCGCTCTGGCCGCGAAACAAATATCGATTGATATTCCCATTTCAATCGGCTTGCTCTTTGGTGGTTTGGCGAGTCTCTATAATGTCGTCACAGGTAACCCTGACAATTACTTTGACACTTTAACTACACTTGTTTTCCTCGTACTCTTTTCTCGCTATGCCCTGTCTAAACTCACTCAAAAGGGTCTAGATGCAAGTGAGATAAATTCATTTATTGGCGAGGGAGTTTATCAAGTCAGAAGAGGCGAGGATCTTAGCTTCACGCCCAGACATGCACAAACTCTAAGAGTTGATGACTACATTTGTGTCGCTCCTGGAAGTGTGATTCCTGCCGATGCAAAAATTATTAGTGGTCACACCAGTCTT
This sequence comes from Bacteriovoracaceae bacterium, assembly GCA_048267245.1. Classification (GTDB taxonomy): domain Bacteria; phylum Bdellovibrionota; class Bacteriovoracia; order Bacteriovoracales; family Bacteriovoracaceae; genus JBLWXV01. Next base: position 1,258,285 of record JBLWXV010000002.1, on the reverse strand, counting down.
CACTACGCCCTTCTCACTGGAGAGACCACTCCCATACAAGTAGGACCTGGCTCACAAATTGAGCGCGGGGCAATTAATCTAGATGATGAAATTATCATTTCGGCAACAAAAGTTGGAAGTGAAACAAAAATCGGCCAAATGCTCGCCGAACTAAGAGACCTTCCAAAGTCGGGGGCCCAGATAACAACTCTTAGTACCCGCATTTCGCGCGTCCTAACTTTTTTAGTGCCAACCCTCGCTCTCACCCTCTTTGTTGGTTTTGGTATCGGCGGAAATTGGCAAGAGGGCATGGACCGCGCACTATCTCTACTTGTTATTACCTGTCCCTGCGCTCTAGGACTTTCCATTCCCCTCGCCTTTAGTCTTGGTCTTAAAAAGGCCAGTGCTCACGGCCTACTTGTTAAAGATGAACTCACACTAGAGAAGATCATGCATCTTCGCGGCATTGCCTTTGATAAGACCGGCACTCTCACCGAGGGAAAGATGGTGCTCACAAGTGTTGAGCACTTAAAAGAAAGTGAAATTGCTCTTGCAGATATCGTCTTTGCTCTTGAAAAAAATAGTCTCCACCCCATTGGCATTAGTCTCTGTGAAGCACTCGCTCCAGAGGTCATTGACTTTGAATTACAAGTCGAGGCCAGACAAGAGCGCCCCGGACTTGGGGTCAGTGGAGTCATCTTTGGAGATCATTACGAATTAAGTGCTAAAGGAATCGCTCAAAGTGGAAAGGATAAGAAAATTGCCCTCATAAGAAATGATGAAGCGATAGCGATCTTTACTCTAAGTGATCGACTCAGAAACGGCGTTAAAGAAGCGATGACAAATATCGCTCAATCAGGCCTAAGCCTTCACCTACTCTCAGGTGATCAAGAAGAGATTGTGCGCGAGCAGACTAAGAATCTTCCGCTTCCTCTAGGCAATATTCATTCAGAACTTCTACCAGGTGACAAAGTTCGCATCCTCACAAGCCTTGGGCAAGTAATGATGGTTGGCGACGGTGTAAACGATGCCTACGCGCTAAAGGCCGCATTTGTGGGTGTCGCCGTAAAGGGAAGTGCCGATGCGAGTATTCGCTCAAGTGATGTGTACTCGCTTCGCCCTGGCCTTGCCCCCATTGCAGAGCTCATCAAGATCGGGCTTCAGACTTCAAAGACCGTCAAGGCCAATATTGGCTACAGCGCTCTCTACAATACGGCCACAATATCGGCCGCATGCCTTGGACTCATTTCTCCCTTGGCCGCCGCTATTTTTATGCCATTGAGTTCCTTAAGCTCTTTTCTCCTCACCATTACCATGATGAAGAATAAAACTCCCAAAGGAGTCAGAATATGAATGTGATCGCACTGATCATTCCCCTATCGATCCTCCTAGGCACCCTCTTTGTGGTGTGCTTTATCATTGCCGCAAAATCCGGCCAGTACGACGATCTCGACACTCCAGCTTATCGACTCTTAATTGATGAAGAGAACAAAAATAATAACCAATCGCTAACTGCTTTCAGAGGGAAAAAAGATGAATGAACGAGCTCTGAGTGGGAAAATGGAAACCTTTTCCTACGATGACCAGCTGGTCAAAATGTTTCTCTACGCCACATTGGTGTGGGGAATTGTCGCCTTATCGGCGGGGGTATGGATTGCCTGGGAACTTGCCAATTGGAAGTTCAACCTAGGAATCCCCTTCACAACATTTGGACGTCTTCGTCCAATCCACACCAACGCGGCCATCTTTGCCTTCACCGGTAACGCGATTTTCGCTGGTGTCTATCACTCCTCTCAGCGCCTTCTTAAAGCTCGCCTCTTTAGTGACTTTCTTGGTCGCTTGCACTTTTGGCTATGGCAGCTCATCATCGTCGCCGCTGCCGTCACCCTGGCGTTAGGATTTACTCAAGGTAAAGAATACGCCGAACTCGAGTGGCCAATCGATATTGCAGTCGTCGTTGCCTGGGTGGCCTTTGCTGTAAACTTCTTTGGGACAATTATTAAAAGACGTGAGCGCCACATCTATGTCGCCCTCTGGTTCTACATTGCCACCATCATTACTGTGGCGATGCTCTATATTGTAAATAACCTTCACTTCCCAGTGAGCTTCATGAAGTCCTACTCGGTCTTTGCAGGAGTTCAGGATGCACTGGTTCAGTGGTGGTATGGGCACAATGCTGTTGCCTTCTTTCTCACTACACCATTTCTGGGTCTCATGTACTACTACGTACCCAAAGCGGCAAAGAGACCTGTCTACTCTTATAGACTCTCAATCATTCACTTTTGGAGTTTGATTTTCATCTATATTTGGGCCGGTCCACACCACTTGCTCTACACCGCCCTTCCTGAATGGGTTCAAACTCTTGGGATGATCTTCTCGATCGCTCTTTGGGCACCCTCTTGGGGCGGTATGATCAACGGTCTCCTCACTCTTCGCGGCGCTTGGGACAAGGTAAGAACAGATCCAGTCCTCAAATATCTCGCCACCGCCATCACGTTTTACGGCATGGCAACTTTTGAAGGTCCACTACTTTCAATTAAATCTGTGAATGCTCTGGCTCACTTTACCGACTGGATTGTGGGTCACGTTCACGCCGGAACTATCGGCTGGAACTACATGATGATTGTAGCAATCCTCTACTACATCATCCCCAAGATCTTTAGAACTGAACTCTACTCAAAGAAAATTGCCAACACGCAATTCTGGCTCGCCACAATTGGTCTTCTACTCTATATGATGAGTATGTGGGTTGCCGGGGTGACCCAAGGGGGCATGTGGAGTGCAATCGACGCCACTGGAAAATTGGTCTACCCCAACTTTGTTGAGACTGTCTTAAAAATCGTTCCCATGTACTATGTGCGCGCCACTGGTGGAACTTTTGTTCTCTTTGGTTTTGCCATGCTCGTCTACAACATCTTTATGACCATCAAGAATGCTCCGGCGGGGGCCACTGATGAAGTCTATGAAGCCCCGGCGCTTGATGACTCAAGTATTGAAGCTCATGCTACACCACATAGAAAATTAGAAGGACTTCCCGTTCTCTTTAGTGTGCTAGCCTTTATCGCTGTGGCCGTTGGTGGCTTCATCGAAATTGCACCTTCACTACTTTCAAATACCTTCATTGAAAGACGTCCCGAAGTAAAACCTTACTCTCCGCTTGAACTGGCCGGACGAGACATCTACGTTTCAGAGGGCTGCTACGTCTGTCACTCGCAAATGGTGCGCCCAATGGCGGCGGAAAATCTTCGCTACGGCGCCGTGAGCGAAGCCGCTGAGAGTGTGTATGACAGACCATTTCAGTGGGGTTCTCGCCGCATTGGACCCGACCTCGCACGCGTAGGTGGAAAGTACAATAACCTCTGGCACTACCGCCACATGATGGATCCTCGCGTGGTCACTCCAGGCTCAATTATGCCTAACTACACTTGGATGTTTAAGAAGAAGACCGACCTTGGCGTACTACCTAAGAAGATGTCAGTGCTCGCGGCCATGGGTACTCCCTACACTCAAGAGGAAATTGACTCTGCTGTAGAACATGCCCGCGCCCAGGCCCAGGAAATCGCTCAAGATCTCAATAAGACCGGAGACGTTGATCTCAAGATGGCCGACAAACAAATTGTCGCGCTCATTGCTTATCTGCAACGCCTTGGAATGGATCTCAAAAAAGCTCAGCAAAACGCTGTGACTAGTGAGGTGAACAATGATTAAGGAGACTCTACTTAACTTTGACATGCTCTACCTCCCCGTGATTGCGCTCATGATCTTTGTTGTAATGTTTTTGTGCGTAGTCTACTGGGTCAATCGCAGCGACAACCAAAATTTATACAAATACATGGGCAACCTTCCCATTGATAGAGACGAGGCGGGAAATGAAAGAAAGTAATAAGGTCAATGGAAATACTGTTATGGAGGATGAAAAACACATCCTCCTAGACCACAACTATGATGGCATCATGGAGTTAGACCACCCACTTCCGCAGTGGTGGCTAATGACATTTTGGGGCGGGATTCTCTTTGCCATTTTCTACTTCATCTTCTTTCAAATTATGGGTGGACCAACCTTAAGAGATGAATACGATAAAGAAATGGTGAAGTTAACTCAAATCCAAGAGGCCGAAGCAAAGAATATTGATAATTTCAGTATGGAACAGTACAACGCGTGGGTTACAACAGACGAAGGTCGCAGTGCTGCGAACGCTGTCTACGTTGAAAACTGCCTCGCCTGTCACGCTGAGGGTGGTGGTGGCGACATTGGGCCAAACCTCACAGATAAGTACTGGATCAACGTTCACCGCGAGCCAGAGGAACTCTACAAATTTGTGGTTCACGGCAACGAAGAAATGGGCATGCCCGCTTGGGGAGAGGTTCTCTCTAAGCAAGAAATCATGGCGGCCGTTAGCTACGTTATGGACCTCAAAGGAACAACTCCGCCTGTTGCGAAAGAACCTCAAGGTGAGATCATAGAGGAATAATGAGCAAGAATAGATTTGAACTCCACGAAGAGCGCCTAGGAACAACCGATGAGAAGGGACATCGAGTCTATCTCTATCCCGAAGACGTCAAAGGTCTTTGGCGCCATCGCCGAGACTTCTTCTATTGGACCCTCATTGTTCTCTATCTGGTTTTGCCCTGGACTAAATTTGGCGGCAAGCAAACTATACTTCTCAATATTGGTGCGCGCGAATTTACCCTCTTTGGGCAAACTTTCTTTGCCAGTGATCTTCCCCTCCTTTTGATACTCATCTTAGGAGGGCTCTTTCTCATTGGCTTTATCACTTCAATTTGGGGACGCGTCTGGTGTGGCTGGGCCTGTCCTCAAACGGTCTTCATCGATGCGATTTACCGCAAAATTGAAATTCTTGTCGAGGGAAAGGCCCGCGCCCGCGCTGCTCTTGACGCCGCTCCTTGGGGTAGCGAGAAGATTTTTAAGCGCACCCTTAAATGGACACTCTACCTCATCGTCTCGCTTCACATTGCTCACTCCTTCCTTGGATACTTCGTGGGTACCCGCGATCTCTTTTGGATCACCATGAGTCCACCAAGCGAGCATATGGGACTCTTTATCTCGATGGTTGGGATCACTGCACTTTGCCTCTTTGACTTTGGATGGTTTAGAGAACAATTCTGTATTATCGCCTGTCCCTACGGAAGACTTCAAAGTGTCATTATGGATAAGGATTCCTTGGTCGTTGCCTACGATGCCAAGCGAGGAGAGCCAAGAAGAGGCCAGGTGCCAAATAAAGAGGACGAGGGCGATTGTATCAATTGCTATCACTGTGTAAAGGCCTGTCCGACTGGGATTGATATCAGAAGAGGCACTCAACTTGAGTGTATCGCCTGCACCAATTGCATTGATGCTTGTGATGAAATCATGGAGAAAGTTGGAAAGCCTGCTGGTCTCGTTCGCTATGCTACAGAAACTGAATTAGAAGGAGGCAAGGTCTCTCACTTTCGCCCGCGCTCGGTTATCTACTTAGCGGTCTCCTTATGCGTCTTTGTAGTGGGCATATTTCTCGTTAATCGCGCGACCCAGATGAGTTTCACTGCTATCAGAGCGGTCGGAACCCCGTTTTCAATCTCTGAGAGCGAGTCGGGTCTAAAAGAAATTCAAAATCGCTATATCGTCACCGTTGACGTGAAAGATGAGGAGCAGGCGATGCCACTTTGGTTTAAGTCAAACTCCCCAAATGTAAGGGTCATCAGTGCCCCAAGACCATTCACTCCCAAAGTCGGGCACTCGCGCGCGAGTGTATTTTTTAAGTTCCCACCTGAAATTCTCATTAATGGCTCGCAAAGTATTAACCTTGAAGTTTATCAAGGCTCTCAAGAGAGCGAGGCCCAGTTAATAAAGAAGTTGGAGATCAAACTTGTTGGACCATTTCAATGATATAGCTCGCGCGAGCGCGAGTGCTATGCCACTGGTTGCCCTAAGTGTAGGCGCTCTTGGAAGCCTCCACTGCGCAGGTATGTGCGGGCCTCTTATTGTGGCGAGCTCTAGAGGTGTGAAGGCCCAGGCCAGTTATCAGGCGGGAAGACTCATCTCTTACTTATCGCTCGGTCTTGCCAGTGGTTTTCTAGGTCAATGGTTCTTATGGCAACAAGAAACTCCACTTCTCACTTTGATTCCGTCAATTCTCATGGCACTCGCCCTCATTTTTTGGGGCACAAATTTTCTCACTAAGAAAAAGCTAGCACCGAGCTTTATTGTGAAGCTCTATCGCAAGCTTCCTGTACGCGGGCCTTTCTTTATTGGACTCTTTAGCATTCTCCTTCCGTGTGGTTTTCTCTACGGAGTTGCCCTCACTGTGGCCACCTTTCAAAACCCCTGGCTAGGATCACTTGCGATGGGCTCTTTCTGGCTAGGCACACTGCCCGCGCTCAGCGGGAGTAGCTGGCTCGTCTCCAAGCTAGCAAATGGCCAAAATGTGGTGCGCGAGCGGGCACTAGGAATTAGTCTTATCGGCCTTGGACTCATGAGTATTGGTTATCGCTTTTATCAATTTGCTACCACTGGCTCATGCCACTAGGATTTATAATGAGTGAAAAGAAAACCAAAACCCTTGAAAATAGACTCTTTGACCTACTCATCATAAGTGTGGTCATTATTCTGCCCATTACCTCCGTAGTTATTTTACTTATTTACTCTTAGTAACTTACCCCGCTAGAACACTCACCATTGCATTTTTTACACCTAAAGGGCCTAACTACTTAACTTTTGTTAAGCTCGGCGCGACTGACCACTCATTTAGGGGAAATCTATGCGCTCTCTCGCAAAACTTGGCCTACTGGCCATGGTTACTCTCTCGCTAAGTAACGCCGCTCTCGCCATCTCAGGTAGTGCTCAAAATCAAATTGTGGGGGTGAGAATTGATGATGTGGCGAAGTTTCTACCCAATGAAATTCCAGAACTAAAAAACTCTGTGCCCACTATTAAAAGAGAAATCAAAAGACTCCTAGATTTATCTGAAGAAGTTGAGGAAGTTCACGATATTTTCTTTAATGCTCTTCCTAGTGACGAGTGGTTTAGCAAAGAGAGCATTTTGCCAATCACCGCTTTTGTAAAACTCACAGACTCTGGTTACGTCTTTGTTAAAGGTGAGATCACTCTTCGCGGCAAGCGCCTCTTTGGTCGCGGCTTTGAGACCATTCCCCTTGAGAGAACAGACTTTAAAGTTGAAGTGGGACTTATTGAACGTCTAGTGATCATTGAAGACTATAGCAATAATATTAAGATGGTTTTTCCACTTGGGGTTGGCGCCTTTGATGAGGGTGTACAAAATCTTGGAAGCACAAGCCTTGTGACCCCAAGATTTAAAAATGCTTGGCTAGATAAGCGTGAGGCCTATGCCTCAAGAACAAAGCCAACTTACTTTGCTGGCAAACCATTTTTAAGAATTACAACTAATCAGGAATTAGATGCAGGATATACGACTATCGGCTTTCATGCTCAACCAAATCTTGGCCCATTTCTTCGCGGATTTGATAGTCATGGTTGTATGCGCATGCAAACAGATGATCTGATTGCCTTTCACCGCCTTTTGGCCAATTACCCAAGAAATCATATTCCTATAACCATCTCATACCGCATCTTTGGTGGCGACGATCACCCAGCGCCAAAGGTGAACGCTCCTTATAAGACAGTCTACAATGTTGGGACCAGTTCAAATCCCTACTTCAAATTGGATAGTGATGAACTCGTACAATTAGCAATCTCTAGAAGAGAAGCGCCAATTAATAATCTCTTTGATCGCTACGAAGATGATTACTTTAATCTCTACAATTATGACTCGCGAGAGCGCCTCATTCCTGCCGATGGGATTCCCAATCAGATTGATGACAATCGCGACTCTCCCTCTATTATCACGTTCCCAAGACGAGATAATAGAGACAATAATCTTCCAGGTGTGACCATTATTCGCCCTAATCGCCAGCGCCCTACAGGACGCCAGGTGAGTAACGCTGTGGCCGCCTACTGTAAGCGCCAATATCCCTATGACTCGGTCTTTTCAAATTGGGAGCGCAATAGACTCATTCGCTCGTACAACACCTGTACTAGAGCGCTCATAGATCGCTACAATTCAACAGGTCAATTGCCAAACGGAATTCTCTAAGACGGTGCCAGATGACTTTTGGGACGCCTTGCGTCCCAAAAGTCATCTGGCACCCTTAGGAACGGGCATATTGAGTCTTTCACAAAGAGTCTTAAAGAACTCTTCTTCTTCAAAGCTCACTCTTCCATCAATATTGATCACCATCTCAATAAAGTCATAAACTACTTTTTTAGAATCTGTATTGAGAGCAGCTAGTTTATCGAGGCTCGAAGAGAAGCTCTCTTGCGTGATGCGATCTATTGTTATGAGCTCTTGGCACCAAGGAAATGCCTTCTTAAATTCTTTCTTGATTCGCTCACTATATTCAGAGTTCGTGCACTCTAAGAAGGTGCTAATAACAATGACAAATTCGAGCTCAAGATAAGTAAGTGGATGAGTCTTGCGATAGAGCTTGAATTGCTTTTTTCTAATCCCCGCCTCAATAATCGCATACTGTTCATTGAGGGCCTCAAGGGCGAGCCACAATCTAAATTTTAAGGTCTTATTAGAGGCGTCCTCGATTGCGTTATTGAGCCGCGACTTGACGGTATTATAGCGCTGATGAGCAACAGTATGACTGGCGAAAGTGAGAAGGGTAAAATTTAATCCATTTGAAAAACTGCTTGAACTCAAAAGTTTTTGTAAAAAATCATCCGGCGAAGTCCCCTCTTCTTCAGGCTCAATTTTGGGGATACTGGTGCGAACTTTCTTAGAATCATAACTCGAAGCCGGAGGATATTTTCTAAAGCGAAAGCTTGCATCAACTCTCTTTGCGCGAGCTTTTAAACTTGGATGTGTCGAGAGTTCTCCGTCTTCAGATGAGAGCGCCGGTGTAAACATAAAGTGGGCCACTTCCATTGCATAAACGGACTTAAGCTGATTATGTTGTCGGCGATACCAAATTTTTTGAAAAACTCCTAGAATCCCCTCTTTAGATCTGGTGTATTGAACTGCACAAGCATCGGCCAAGTATTCGCGCTCATGGGAATAGAGCAGTTGAATAAATCCTGCGACTGAGCGGCCGATATAGCCCGCAAAAATTAGTATAACTCCAACAAAGCAAAGTGCAGGATTAAAACGATCTCTTCCGAAGTCATTATTTTTAAGTAGGATTCTTCCCATTATCGTAAACATCATCAGCCCGTGCATAATCGAAGCAAGATACATATTCGTCTCTGCATCGCGCCCAAGAATATGACCGAGTTCATGGGCAATCAAAGCACTTAATTCATCGCGATTTAATTGCTCAACTGCTCCGCTGGTAAGACAAATCACGCTATCTTTGATCTCAAGTCCGGCCGCTAGGGCGTTGATACTACTATCATCAACGATGTAAATAGCAGGTGGGCGAATGCCACTAGCAATGGCCATCTCAGCGGTGACGTTTTTAATTTCTCTCTTCTTAACTGGATCAAGACCTGAGATTGAGAGCTCTCTCGCCTTGAGCATCTGAGCAATGACTTTGCCCCCTTTACCAAGCTGCACGAGCTTAAAGAGAGCGCCTCCCCCAACTGAAAAGAGCACGAAGAAAACCACTGCTCTAAAAGCTTTAAGACCTAGATGGCTAAGATCGAGATAGTTTTCAATACTTCCATCAATTGCAGTCTCAAACATAGGAAGGCCAAAAAGATAATAAAAGATTGGCACAAAGAGAACTGTCGTCGCAATAATGACAAGGCTTACACCGAGGATAAAGAGAACTAATAGCTTCACGCTCTCTTGTCGGGCCTGTTTTTGATGCTTAAAAAAATCCATGATTCAAATCTTAAAATGAAACCTTGGGCGCAACATGTACCGCCTGATCCGATTCTCTCCAGAGCGCGCGCTTAGGCCATTGAAAGAATCCCGCGATAAAGAGCTCAGGAAAGCTCTCTAGCGCAGCATTGTAGTCGGTGGTGACGTCATTATAGTGTTGGCGAGAAAAGGCGATACGATTTTCAGTCGACTTAAGCTCTTCCATTAAGTCTCGAATTTGAGCGTCCCCTTTAAGTTCAGGGTAGCTCTCATTGAGGGCAAATAACCTGCCAAGTGCCCCCGATAGGCCAGACTCATTGGCAAAAGCAAGCTCTAGATCCCCACCCTTGTCTTGGGCGCCCTTCCAACTTTGATGAGCAACATTTCTGGCCGCGATGACCGCTTCAAGGGTTTCACGCTCATGATTGAGATAGGCCTTTGCACTTTCAACGAGATTTGGAATCAGATCATAGCGACGCTTGAGTTGAACATCTATCTGCGCCAGAGCATTCTCACTTTCATTGCGACGACGAATAAGAGAGTTATAAAGTCCAACAATATAGCCTAATCCAAAGACCACAATAACAAGTAGGCCAATGAGAAACATCTCCATTCATCACTCCTAGAACTATCAAATAAATCTATTTCTTAAAAGATAGCACAGCTTGAAAATCTAGGTAGTGAAGATTTTTTTCCCGTTCGGTGCCAGATGACTTTTGGGACTCAGCGAGTCCCAAAAGTCATCTGGCACCCCATTCGGAGGGAATCTCTTTGCTATTTTTAGCGCCGAGTTCACGCAATTTCTCGACACCGGCTACCAAATTGCCCCTACCTGTGGAGAGCTTGCCCTTGGCATTTGAAAGAGTTCCACTCGCCTTCACTAGGGCGCGATCAATTTCATCGAGATCGGCCGTAAAACCCACAAATTTATCGTAGAGACGGCCGGCGGCCAGAGCAATTTCTTGAGCATTGTCGCTTTGTCGCTGAAAGCTCCAAATCCCAGCGACTGTTTTTAAAGTCGCCAGCAAGGTTGTAGGTGAGACGATGATGACTTTCTTTTCCCAAGCGCTTGAGAAGAGTTCTGGATCTCGCTCAAGCGCAGTAGCATAGGCAGACTCTAGCGGAAAGAAGATCAGCACAAAATCTGGGGAGAGCACGGCTTCGCCCTCATAGTAGCGCTTTGAAGAGAGCCCCTTAATATGCTCTCGTATCGCCTTCGAAAATTGAGTGAGAAGCTCCGCACGCGCCACTTCATCCTCAGCACGCAGGGCCGCTTCATAAGAGCGAAGGGTCACTTTAGAATCGATAATGAGGTGCTTGCCCTCGGGAAGATCGACCACTACATCGAGAAATTGCGAAGCACCCTCTTCGTTTTTTTGATAAACCTGAGTGCGATACTCATGATCGCGGCGCAGACCACTGGCCTCTAGGACCTTCTCTAAAATCATCTCCCCCCAATTTCCTTGCATCTTGGAGTCTCCTCTAAGCGCTTGGGCCAGAGAGTTGGCTTCTTTAGAGAGTTTTTGATTGAGCTCAAAGATCTTATTAATTTCGCCCTTTAAAACAAGTCGTTCAGTATTTTCACCCTCGTAATACTTTTCAATACGCGCGTGAAAATGGGTGAGATTTTCACGAAGAGGCGCAATTGCACTCTGAAGATTCTTTTCCGTTCTCGCTTCAAAGCGCTCGGTGTGGCCAGTAATGATGTCGTGAGCGAGTTTTTCAAATTGATCTTTCATCGCCCCTGAATTTTCAATCGACTGCTCATAGAGAGTTTTAAATCGAATGAGGTCACCACCAAATTTTGATCGAGCGGCAAAATACCCGACTAGAGCGCCTGTGATTATTCCAGCGATAAGAAGTAGAATTTCCATTTAAGAACATCCATCCGTGAAGTCGCAATGACAATGTTTTCCCTTTAGCAATTCCTATTATACGGCCTTGCTAGAATATTGGGGATATCTTTTGAAGTGGGAGCGCTCATGCAAGAGTCTATTCAAACCAAGTGGATCGTGAGCAAGCGCTTTGATCTCATGTTCTTTATATGCCCGGTAATCATGACTCCTGCGCTTTTTTTAGTCTACTTGAGTGTGAAAGACAGGCTCGGTCTTGCCCCCACAGAAGCTTCAACTCTAATCTACGCTTTCTTTCTTCTACTTTTTGATCAGGCCCATATCTTTCAAACTTTTAGCCGCTCTCATGCTGACCAAATTGAATTTAAGCGCCACCGCTATCGCCACCTAATCGCGCCCTTACTTATCATCGGATTAGGGCCACTCTACTGGTATCTCGATTACAGCGATACGATCTACTTCGTCTTTATCTACTATGGAATGTGGCATATTTGGCGCCAGAATATGGGCTTTCTCAAGGTCTATCGTGGTCTTCACAAAGACTACTCTCCACTTGATACCAAGATTGATATGAGCTTTTATTGGCTGCTCTTTTGGTCGAGTTTGCTTCCAGATCTCATGGAGCAAGTTCACACAGTTATCCCAATCTTAGATGTTGGCGACTATGCCGATGGGGCCCGTTGGATACTCTACTCACTCATGCTCGTTGCGACACTCACCTTTTATGGCCGCCAGCTCTATCGCCATCAAAAGGGAATGGGAGTTAACATTCCTAAAATTCTCTTTGTGACCATGACCGGTGCCCACTACTTTCTACTCTACGGAGTGTTGGATACATACTTCGTTCTGACTAGTTATCTCTTTGTTGCTCTAGATACCCTCTACCATGACATTCAATATCAGGGTTGGATGAACACTTACCAAAAAAGAAGATTTCCTGAGATTAAAAATATGGCCAGCAAATGGCTCTCCATGAGCTATGTCTATGCACTCTTTGTCTTCGTCTTCTTTGTAGCGAAAAAATTTAGTCCGGGACCAGTCATGGATTTAATTCAGTTAATGATTGTTCTGGTTGTCTTCTATCACTACTATGTCGATGGAATCATCTGGCGCTTTAGAGAGAGTAGCGAGCTTCAAGCACTTTTTACAAATCGTGAAGCCCACGCCAATCAATCAACACCTTCCCAACCAACTCCTTTGAAAGAATCTGCTTAAAGGCACTTGGCAATTCCTTGGCAGGAAAAATCTTGGCGATGGGTATCGCGGGTTGATCACTCGCAAGAGATTTAAGACCGCGCTCCAAAACATCGATGTGGTCAAAGAGGCGCAAAACATTTAGTCCATAGACCCCATAATTGCCATTCATCAAGCTAGCGGGAAAGATCGGACGCAGACCCCACAGTGTTTTAAAAATGCTGAGCACTCGCGCGAGGATACCAGTACTCACCAGTTCAGAAACTCCAAGCCCAACGATGCGCCCGCCAGGTCTAAGCTTTTTAATCATCTGATGAAATGTCGGTCCACCGCGCGACTGAACGATAATATCAAAAGGAGGGTGAAGGGCACTCTGAGCAAATTCATCATGGGTATAGGCTTCATCATAATGCTTAAGCACACTAGCCTTTTTATGCTCACTTGAAGTGAGACCAACTAAATAGGCCCCGCGCACTTTGGCCAGAGTCGCAAGCATACTTCCAAGAGCGCCACTGGCGCAGTCTACAAGGATGCGATCCCCTTCACGCGCGCGAGCATATTCATTAAGAGTGAGCCAAGCGGTGAGATAGCTCACCAGCACACTCGCCCCTGTGGCCTCATCCAAATTACTAGGCAGGGCCACACACTGGCGCTCACTCACAGTGACCACATTTGCGTAGCCTCCAAAGTAGAGACCAGCAATGACCTTGTCGCCAACTTTAAAGCGGGAGACGCCCTCACCGATCGCACTGACCACCCCGCTCGCCTCATAGCCAGGGGTAAAGGGGTATTTGGGAGCGTCGGGGTAGAGACCTTTAATCATCATGGCATCGGCAAAGTTGAGCCCGGAGCAAACAACTTCAATTTGCACTTCACCGGGACTTGGTGCGCGTCGCGCAAACATTTGCAGCTCTAATTGATCTTTTCCCGTTAAAACCCAATGAAAATCGGCCATTTTGCATCCTTTAAAGATTACTAGCACCTGTTGTCAAAAAGGGGCCCTTTCTCTTATAGTGCACCCACAAATCATTGTCATTTAGCTTTAGGAGTTTCTCAATGCGTGAAGGTTATCACATCCATGATAGACCAAATCCCCACACTCAACGTGGACGCGAGATCATCAAGAAGTATCCCGAAGTGCGCGAGCTTATGGGCCCGTATCCACTCTCTGCTCTTTATATCGCTTTAGTTTGCGCTCTTCAATTTGCATTAGCTTATGCACTCAAAGACAGCGCCTGGTGGTTAGTTATCCTCGTTGCCTACGTCGTGGGCGCTATTGCCAATCACGCTCTCTTTGGCATGCTCCACGAAGCCTGTCACGATATGGTCTTTAAGTCTAAGAATGCCAATCGCATTTGGGGGATCATCTGCAATCTCCCTCAAGCACTTCCTAGCGCCATTGGCTTTAGAAAATTTCACCTCGTCCACCACAGCCACCTTGCTGAATATGACTACGACGCCGACCTGGCCAATCACTGGGAAGCAAAGTTGGTTGGAAACTCATGGTGGAAGAAAACTCTCTGGTATCTTCTCTTTTCAATTGTAGAAGTCATCCGCCCCATGAGATTAAAAACGGTCTCTCTCTGGGATCGCTGGGTGGTCATCAATGCTGTGGTGGTCATTGGTTTTGATATAGCGATCTACTACTTCTTTGGTGCTAAAGCGATTTCATACCTCGCTCTTTCCACCTTCTTTGGAATTGGACTTCACCCGGTAGGGGCGCGCTGGATTCAAGAGCACTATATCTTTAACGGTGATCAAGAAACTTATAGCTACTATGGGCCACTTAATAAGCTCTCTTTTAATATTGGCTATCACAATGAACACCACGATCTCTTTAAAATCCCTTGGGTGCACTTGCCTAAACTAAAGAAGATTGCGCCAGAGTACTATGACACTCTCTACTCTCACCAGAGCTGGACAAAGCTCCTTTTGACATTTCTCTTTAGCCCAAAGTTCGATCTCTACGCTCGAAATGTGAGAATTGGCAAAGGTGTAGTCAATGAAGACGCTCGAAAGATTGCTACGAGCTAAACATTCTCATTAGGCCCAATGCGATTGCCAATCGGCAAAATAAAACTAAATGGGCTCGTAAAGAACATCTTTAAAACTAGCAAGAAAAGCTGACCATACCTTCTAAAATGTACCTCTCTCGACTTCACTGCAACATAGAGAGAGGGCATAAAGCTAAAAATAAAGTTCATCATTCCAATGAGAGTCACTCCCATTACAATCTCACCAGTGAGGTGGGAGTACTCATGATATTCTAGTGACGCCATGGCCACCCCCACATTTCCAGCAGAGAAGGTAATGTGGCGAATATCAAGTGGCAGACCAATTATTTTCCCAATCGTACTCGTAGTTCCAAGGAATACACCTAGAATAAAATTTCCCCAAATAGCACCAAAATTATGGGCGGTATAATCACTTAAATTGACTAAAACCTTAGGAGAGAGATAGCGGCGAAGCAGAGGTTGGAACTTCAAGCGATCTGGAATTTTCTGTATCACACTAAAATTATCGGCGTGACCAGCGATCAGCCCAGAGAGAAAGAGAAAGATTCCGGTCAAAGAAGCATAGAAGATTGAAAGTGACTCAAAGGGATGGACCTCCATCAGAAGAGAATTAGCTTTCTCAGAACTAATGAGGGCATGCTCATAATGAAACTTATAGAAAAAACTTATCCCAAAGGCGATGGCAAAGGAAATAATTACGTTGCCAGTGAAGGCGATAAATTGCGAACGAAAAATGAGTTTAATCACTTCTGCAAGTTCGGATAACTCATCGCGATCCTCATCCATAGACTCATCAATGGCCGCAGCAAGCTTTGAAGCTGTCATTGCAGGTTGCTTGGTCGCAAGCTTAGAACCAGTCAAGTGTATTAGAATAAAGCCAAGACCATAATTAAAACTATAGCCAAGGGCGGTGCCAAAGAGTGGTAAATTCAGGAAGTAAATACCAAGCTTAATGAACACCAGAAATGAGACAATGAGTCCCCCCTGACAAGACGAGAGAAACATCTTGAAGTAGTCACGATAATTGGTGGTTATATACTTCTCACCCGTTTGTCCGGTGTACTCAGTGATTTGATAGGCAATGAAGGAGAGATTTTCAGCAAAGAAGTTGCGCAAACTATTCTCATACTCTCTTCTTTCAAGAAAGCTCTTAAAAAAATTAATTTCCTCATCAAAGTAAATCTCCTCTTCGTGAGTGGTGATGAGATAAAAGAGCGTGCGTATTCTGCGAACGTTCTGGCCAAGTCTCAAGTAATAATTGGTAAATCTCGCACTTACCCCAAAGAGATGCTTTCTCTCTCTAAGCTTTGTGACATACCCCTCGCACTGGTCAATCAGAATCATGATTTGACGGTAATCAGTATTGTCAGTCGTGCGGTCATAATCTTCTTTAAAGTAGTGCTCGAGGTAATTGCTTACTTCTAAGTGTTGCATGACAAAGGGCGAGTCAAACTTTTCAACTTCGGGGAGCTTTTGAATAATATCAGAATCTAGGCTGAGGGCATCGATACGAAGAGAGATAATGCGAATGGCATTTAAGATCTGTCTTAGGATGGGAGTTTTCACATCTAAATAGTGGATCTCAACGAAACCAAGAAGTCTCAAGAACCTCGACCACCCTTCATTTCGAACATTTGAAACCCACAGATGATCCTGTGGATGAGAAAAGAGGCGCTCGATCCAGAGCTTCGCATCTGTTCGGTCGCGATGCTCGGGTAGGACTTTACCTAGTAGGCGCGAAAAAACACCGGCACTAAAACTCTCTCCGCGCGCAATTCCCATTTGGGTAAAGAGCCTAAGAAAACTCTTATCTCCAAAAATTTTTCTTAGATCTAAACTGATCGACTGACAAAGCTCAGGGGACTGCTGCATGTGCATGACTAGATTCATGAAGTTCTTGGTGCAATAGTCGACATCGATATTGCGATCTTTACCGCGAATAACGGCCAGCAACCCCTCAAGACGACCAGCGGCGCCAGAACCTAGAGACTCATAAGTTTGTAGATCGATAAAATTACCCTAGTTTAAAACTCACCAATGTAATTTTAACGGCTCTCCTCAAAGCAATCAATGACTGAAATGTCAGAGCTTAGTGAAATGATCTTAACGTTCCACTAAAATATAAGGATGCACTATCCATTGTAAGTGCTACCAGCATATGCAGGGCCACACCACCCCAAATTGAGCGTCCCTTTAGGGCCATATGAGCGAGCACCACACCAGCAACAATGCTGCCCACAGCCTCAGGGAAAGGTTTGTGTATATGAATGAGCGCGTAGGGAAAAGACATCAAGAATAAAGCACTGCTACCAAGACGCTTGTGAGCAAAACTTAGTAGTGGACCGCGAAAGAAAAATTCAACTGCTAGAAATTGAGGCAAGTAAATCAGTTCAAAAAAAATCCACTGAGAATAGCTCTCTGGACGATAAAGTGGATAAAAGCGGTTAAAGGATGGAGAGCTCGCGGCTAAGATCAAAGGAATAAACATGAGGACGTAGGCTAAGAGATAGGCCCAGTAGCTCTGTCTTAGAGTTCCCAAACCAAGCATCCACTCATAACTCTCTCTCATTTGAAACTTCTTTAAGTAAACTCCAGGAAGAATTAAAAAAAAAAGAAGAAAGGATGATGTGGTCCAGATTTGGGCGTAGAGATTTCGATCTGCCCGAGAGAGGGCGCGATAGAATTCACTTTGGCCAAAGAGCTGATGGAACGGTCCCTGCCAGCCAAAATACTCAACGATCAAAAAAGTGAGAGTTAGAAATAAAAAAAAAGAAGCCCAGGCATCTTTAAATAGATCTCTTGCAAAGTAGCTATCTATGACTTTCTTGCCAAGGCTCACTTCTGCTTAGCTCGCTCGCTCATGATAAATTCATAGCGCTTTTGAAGAATGTCATCTGGCACATCAAAGAGCGAAGCGTAGGAAATGCCTGGAACTGAGTTAAGGCAATAGAGAAAATCGCTCTCAACTTTTACTTGTTCATCTTTAATACTTCGAATGTAGGCGTACTTATCGACACTAGCCTCGATACACGACTTTACACTCACCTCTTCTTTGGCCCTGGCCCAAACAGTGCTGGCCATAAAGAAAATCATGAGTAATCCAAAAAGTACTTTCACCACGTGCTCCTTAAAGAATGCATACCCTTAATGGAGCAATTAAAAGGCCAAAGGAGTGGTGAATTTCTAAGAGCTTATGAAGCTTTAAGAGACTAAAACCAATTCACTGCCCAAAAAGTAGACGGCCATTCTCTAAGAGATTTTAAGTAAGGCCCAATCGTAGGGTGACATCATATAGAAGAGATCGAGCCTCTCGTCGGCAGTGAGCTTCATAAAGGGCAATTGATCGAGTTGGGCCAACTTCTGCTCAAGGCCCCGGCGTAAATATTCTCTCACCTGTGCTTGATAGAAGTCACCATGGGCCCAATCGCACCAGGATTTAAAAATGAGCAGCATCGAGGCGCGTGCAAGCTTAGGTTGACCCATTTCGACTAAGACCAAAGAAATCTCAGTGGCGACCTCCCAGAAGGTCTCAAAGTGAAGTCTCGATGGCCCTCTACTTCTAAGCCTCTCCCCTAGCTTCATTCTCTCCTGGGCCAGGGATCCTAGCTTTTCATAATTGTGATTCTTTCTATCCATGATCCACCTCCAGACAGTTAAATTCTATAGACCAATCTTTTGTTTAACAACTCAAACTTATTTTCCCAAACTTCAGGAGTCCTTGAACAAAAATTAGGACTGAATAAAAACAGTAATTTACGATCAACTGACGCGAAGTATGATCATTATCATCACAATTCACGCTGCAGACGCACCGAGGAATAGAATAATTACTCACCTTGAAACAAATCGAGGACTAACTTGTTAGTATCGCTCCAAATAATATTATTTGGGGAATTCAGGTGAAAAACGTCTTTCTACTCACCCTCGCTCTATCTGCACTCTTTTGCACATCAAGCTGGGCCAATAAACCTAGGGAGAAGCAAGTTGTGGTGGCCACTGCCCAGACCACAGAGCTCTTTGATCGCTATAGTTATCCCGCCCAAGTTCAGAGTGTGATAGAGGCCGTGGTCCTCGCCGAATCAACAGGCATTCTTAGCTCGAATAATCTTCAACTAGGAACGAAGGTTCGAGCGGATGAGAAAATATTCTCTCTCAAGCACATTGATCCCGCCTATCGTGGAGGAAGTGTGAATCACCTCGCTCCCGTCAATGGAGTGGTCTCTGAGATTTTTCAGAGTACCGGCTCAACTGTGGCCAAGGGAGATAAAGTACTTCTAATCACCGACCCTAAACAACTTAAAATGAAAATCGAAGTGAGCGCTGCTCAAGTGAGAGACCTCTCTATCGGTCTTAAGGGCGAGTTAGTGGTTCCCTACTCGAAGAAGACCTTTGAAGTCATCATTAGAGGACTCTCACCCATTCTAGATGCCGTCACCGGAACTTCAAGTGCGGAGCTCGCCTTGGTCGATGAAGCCCAAGCGAGCGAGGTCTTAGTCGGAACACTTGGGAAAGTGAATTTTAGAGTGCGGGAGCACCAGGGGATCCAGATCCCTGAGCATGCTGTAGTGTACGAAGGCAAGACTCCTCAGATTAGAATCGTTAAAGATGAAATCCTCACTCGCAGAGAAGTTTCTCTAGGTGAAAAGAGAGAGGGGCAAATTGAAATCCTCCAGGGCCTAGAAAAAGATGAAACCTATGTCCTGCGCGCCAATACCTACATTAAGGATGGCGAAAAGGTCGTGGTGACTCAGTGATGTCGCGAATCTTCACTTCACCTTTGCGAGTCTATATTGCCCTTGGCGTATTGGCCCTGATCGGACTCTTTGCAGGTCTGGATCTTCCTATCTCGCTCTACCCAAACTCAAGTAGGCCAACTATCCAGGCCGGCATCCCCTACGGCGTTCTCAATTCAAACGAATTTAAGGAGAGCTATGGGGAGATGATTGAAAGCAAACTCAAGGCCATCGAAACCCCAGAGCTTGAAGTTGATAAAATCATTGCCGACTACACTAAGAGCAGGCTCTATATAAAAGTGGAATTTGCTTGGGGAGCAGACCCCAAGATTGCTCTTCGCGAAGTCTCCACTACCCTCAATGCACTCTCCGGAAGTTGGCCTAAGCTCGTGCGCGATGGCATGTGGGTAAATTACTGGTCAGAGTCAGGCGGTTTCACCGCCATCAGCTTCTATTCCCATAGCCGCTCACTCGATGAACTATACGATATATTAGAGCCCGAGCTCTCGCCACGCCTTCTAAAAATTCAAGACGCCAGTGAAGCCGATCTGTGGAATCCAAATCAGAAAATGCTTCAAATTGAATTGAAACCAAGCGCGCTCGCCTCTCTCGGGCTATTTCCTCGAGACGTTGAAGCCGCGATCTACAAAAGTTTTGAAGGCTATCTCGGTGGATCAATTAACTTAGGTCCTAAGCTCATTGGGATTCAGATGAGCCGTCAAGTGGATCACTTAGAAGATCTCAAAAATATTCTCATCCCCACACCCAATGGTGGAAGTGCGACTCTTGATGAAGTCGCCAACCTCTCCATTGGCCCCTCTACTAAGAGTACGCGCATCTTTAAAACCAGTGGCGCCAAGTCGCTTATTCTCTTTGCCAACCCACGAACGGGGGGCAATGTTAAGAGAATGGCCGAGGAAGTTCTCGAAGTCGTGAGCGAAGTTTCAAAGAATCTTCCCAGCGATATTGAATATAAAGTACTCGTTGACCCGAGTGAGTTTATCCGCGATGCCGTTAGCAACGTCTTTCACGAAGTTCTCATGGCGGCGGGTCTAGCGGTGCTAGTGCTCTTTTTATTTATTGGTTCACTCAAAAATACCATTACTGCGGCCATTGAGATTCCTCTTTCAATGGTTCTTGCCTTCATCATGATGAAGCTCACAGATATGAATATTAACCTCATCTCACTAGGAGGACTGGCCCTCTCGGCGGGGATGAATGTTGATGCTTCAGTGGTTGTGATGGAAAATATCTTTAGACATCTAGAAGAGCATGAGGGCGAGCTCACTGCGATTGGGAAGATCTCACTTGTTATAAAAGCCGTTAAGGAAGTGGCGCTACCAATTATGGGAGCAACCATCGCAAGTCTTGTGGTCTTCGCTCCCCTGGCCTTTACCAGTGCTCTCACTAACGCGATTCTTGGAGACCTCGCAAAGGCCGTTGTTTTCTCACACGGATGCTCGGCCTTCGTTGCGCTCCTACTTGTTCCAACCGTTAGACTACAAATGATGTCTAGAGAGAAGAAGAAGTTTATTCCAGTCTCTCCCATTGAGGGGACATTAAAGAAAGTAGAACTCTTCTATGAGAAGTCACTTCGAGCTTTCATAACTACCCCCAAAATTCAATACGGTGTTTATCTTGCGAGTATCGCCGCGCTTGCCCTCTCACTTATCTTTATCGCCCCAAACCTTAAGCGAGAAATCATTGGCACTCCTGATACCGACTGGATCATCTTGGGTGTCAACACAAGTGGACACACTCTGATTGCACAGATGGAGACAGTTACAGATAAAGTAGAGAGCGATCTACTTCAAAAATTTGGTGCTGACATTGGCTATACCTTCACTCAAATTCAAGGTCCAAATCGATCCAATATCATGGGGCGCTTACACGACAAGCACTCTATGGACCGAGTATGGAAGGCCATGCAGGAGACATTTCAAAACACTCCCACTCTGCGCTACTGGGTCATGCCTTGGAACCCCGCGGAGCTTCCCATTCCAAATCCACCGGACCTCACTATTGAAGTGCGTGGAGGAAAGGACGAAGACCGCGCTCTTGTAGCTAAAACTCTCGACGAAGAGATTTCAAAGCTTGAACTCTACGACAATACCTGGGCCGAGCCAAATGCCACCCAAGAAGATATCATCACAATTCGCCCCTACACCGAACAGTGGAGCGTGCTTTCAAAGGCCGGCATTAGTATTACCCCCTATGATCTAGCCGATCTCTCCCGCGTCGCAACCGAGGGAAAGTCACTCATCGATGTTACTCTTGAAGGAGAGACGATGGGCGTGAGCATGAACTTTCCGGAGGGCTTTCTCTCGACTAAAGAAGATGTTGAGGCCCTGCCCATTCGAGCTGGAGGAAAATTAATTCCCCTTGGAGCGCTGGCCAAAGTTGGCTATGAAAAAGATGCTCCGAGTGTTACCAGAGAGGATGGACGCGCTCTCTTTAAAGTGATTGGCCGCTTTAATAAAGGCAATGAAGATAAGAGAGATAGCGCTCTCAAAAAGACAGATGAATACCTAATCACATTTAAAGAAGGACTCAAAGATAGGCTTCAACTTGAATCCCTTCCAAGTGTGACAAGAATCGACGCTAGTGTTGAACTCACTGAAGCTCTCTCACAACTCGCAGTGGCCATTGGTCTATCAATTGCGCTTATCTTCCTCACTCTACTCTTTCAATTTGGCCATCTTCTGCACGTACTCATCGTCTTAACTGCCATTCCAACTGGCGTTTTGGGAGTTCTCCTATCCCTTGGAATCTTTCAAAGCACGCTGTCACTCAATTCTGCCCTGGGAATTATTCTCCTTAACGGAATTGCAGTGGCCAATAGTATCATCATGGTGGACTTTATTAGAACGATGGTTGCCCGCGGCCACGCCCCCAAAGAAGCGGCAATCTGGGCCAGTGTAAAAAGGCTTCGCCCCATTCTCATCACCTCTCTTACAACAATCCTAGGAATGCTTCCCATTGCTCTAGGGCTTGGAGAGGGCGGAAAAGTCCTTCAACCCCTTGGTCTTGCCGTGGCCGGAGGGCTTTGGTTTTCGATGCTATTTACGCTCTATATTGTGCCCGCTCTAGAATACAGCTTCTATCGCCGCTTCCCACCCAAGCGACTAGATACGACGCCCACATCGGAGACAGGAGAGCACGAGGTTCTGGAGCAATTGCAATGAGATTTAAACTAGTCGCTCTGGCCTGGGCCATTCTCTTACTTAATCTAAACTCAGCTCGCGCAAGCGCCCTTAGTTTCAAAGACGCATTTTTAAGTCTCAAGGCCCAAGACCCTAGAATTAAGGCGAGTGAGGCCAGTGTAAGTGCCGCTCAGACAAACTCTCTCTCGGCAAAGCTCACCTTCCTCCCAACAATCAGCGCAAGTGCAAATCGGCGCTGGCAAGGGGCCATTGATCGCAATCGCCGTCTCGATACCCTAAGTGCGGTGGCAGAGCTTAACCTCTTCTCCTTTGGGCGCGATTTTTACAATTTAAAAGCTTCTCAGAATACCCTCAAGGCACAAGAGGCAAGCCTCTCTCAAGTTGAGCTTCAGGTAGAGCGCGAGATTTTCAATGCTCTGCTTGACTTCATCGTGGCCAGTGAGAACGTTAAAATCTTAGAGGAAATAGAAAAGCTTAAAAATGATCTCCTCAAAGTGACTCAAGCGAGATTTAAGCGCGGACTTGATCCTAGTAGTGAATTGCTACGCGCTCAAGTTGAAGTTGCCAATGCCAATGCAAAATCACAAAGTGCGCGAAGTGACCTGAGTCTCGTCAGGGCAACTCTCGAGTCACTTTCAGATGCACCCGTGAGTATTAGTGGAAGCTGGCCTCTTGACCTATCAAAACAGCGCAAGAAAATGAAAGAGCTCCTCGCTAAGGAATTCTCTTTAAACGATCGCCCGGACTATCAAAAGGCCAATTACGAAGTTCAAGCGGCGACCCAGAGAAAGCAGAGTTTGATCTCAGAATATCTGCCAAGTTTAGATTTTAGCGTTTCAAGAAATTATACTGAAAATTACTTCAATGAATGGGAGACAACTTACCTTCTCTCAATGAATTTTACTCTCTTCTCTGGTGGAACAACTCTGGTAAAGAGAGATCAGCTTGAGGCCCAGCGAATGCTCTCAGAGAGCTCCATGACCATTGCCAAACGAAGTGCTCCCGAGAGCTTTAAGGCCCAGGTAAAAAACCTAGAGCGCGGCAGTGAAACTCTTGAGGCAAGACTACGAACGCTTGGTCTCTCAACAAAGCTCTACGAAGAAAACCTCTCACTCTTTAAGTCAGGAAGAAGAGCACTGTTTGAACTTCTTCTCGATCAAGAGCGCATGTTAACCAGTAAGCAATTGGCCAATATTGGTCAGCGAGACTTTTACTCTGCAATGATGAATGTGTGCCTAGAGCTTGGAAGTTCACTTGAGGGCTGTCTTTTTTAAACACTACGCAAGAGCGCAGTGTTTCATTATCAAGAATTAGTTAAGACTCTGCCCTCATCTTATTTAACTCTCTTACATCCCCTCACATTTTAGAGACAGCTCGAATGAATTTTCTTAGGCTTTTAGCCTATGAAATACATCAATAAATTAATTTTCCTGATCGTCACAACTCTCTCACTTGCAAACGCGCAATCTCCTAGCTTTGTGGATGCTCCAGAAGTACTTGGCGAACTTCCTAACGACACCATTAACGAGTCATCGGGCATTGCCTACGACCATAACTCCGGTTTGGTCTTTCACATTAATGATTCAGGCGACGGCCCTTATATTTACACAACAAAGAGAGATGCCACTGAAGTCATTCGCTGGAGCTATGACGACAAAGATCCAAAAGATGTAGAGGATCTCGCCATTGGCCCCTGCTCAGCTGAGGGGCAAGAGCGCTGTCTCTACGTCGCGGACATGGGCGACAATCGCCGCAAGCGCTCACATATTCGCATCACTCAAATTGAGCTAAGTGAGTTTGATGAATCACTTAAGAGGGGCAGCTATGAAGTTAAACCCAGAGAGATATTTAAATTAGAGTATCCCGATAACGCCCATGACGCTGAGTCGCTTATTGTGACTGAGCAGGCGAAGATTTACATCCTCACCAAGGAGTGGAGTGAGACTTACAAGAAAGTCTATCCAAGTAAGCTCTTTGTCTTTGATCCAGCAAACCCGCTGGCCAAGAAAGAGGAACTTCAGTACGTCACCTCAGTTGATTTTAGAGCGATCATTCCTAACATGCCTTGGTGGGGGCAAACTCCGACGGCAATGGATTATAGTCCTACTCGCAAGGAAGTGAGTATCCTCACCTATTCTTCAATCTTAGTAATGTCGTGGGAAGATCTCCTGGCCGGAGGACAGAGGCATCAGAATGTCCTTCACTTGATTGGGCCAGAACTTCCTCAGCAAGAAGCCATCACCTACTCGCCAGAAGGACTTATCTATAGCACTGAATTTGTCGAAGATTCAGGTCCGGCCAACCTCTACCTATGGCGCTATCGTTAGATAGCGCGCGCTTGGTGTTCGTCTCCATCTTGATAGACGTGCCAAAATTCAGATGATTTTGGAAAACTCACTTCCTCGCCATTAGCGAGGACGCCGATGAGAGATTTTCCATCCGAGCTCTCACCCACAATGCGAACATACTTTACACGGTGATTCCAGTCACAGTAGCGAAGACGAAGATCGCCCTCTTCCTTATTTCTTTGCCAAAGCTGATAAATATTTTCCATCAGATCCTCCCGTAATGGTCGTGTTCACTTCATCATGAACGGGAAGAGCTGGGATTGGCAACATTTTTATACTTTTGTACAATTTCTACAACGCAAAATGTCTTCGAAGAACTTGGAGCGGACGTCGGAAGTTACCGATATTATAGAATTCGCCAGGCTCTCCCTTGAAGTACTGCGCCACCTCTGCCGAGGATTGACCGTCTAAGAGAAAGAGTTCAGCGGCCCTATGGCAAAGAATAAAGAGACAGGACAACGGATGAATGCTCGAGGCATCTAGACCCTTTGGGTAGCCACTACCGTCTGGGAGCTCGTGATGTTCGAGAATCATGTGACCGACATCCCCCTGAAATTCAGCGTACGGGGCAAGTAGCTTCACGATCGCTTCCGGATGGGCATGAAGCATCTCGTGTGTCTCGCGATCAGTGACATCATCAATAATGCTCTCGCTTGAAACTGCAGAAATATTGCTAATGGCCAGATCGTGAAAGAAAGCCGCGTGAACAATTTTTCGAGTCGTCGATTCACTACTAAGCCCAAGATCCTTGGCCAAGTAGCTCGCCAAAAAAATAACAAAGAAAGAGTGATCACTTAGGTAATTCTCCTTTCTTAGCATCAGCTGTAAGAGTTCTGAGAGGTTCGGTCTCTCATTTAACTCTTTGACGATATTATCAATGACCTCTGTCACTACCTTCACGTGTTCTGTGTCTACACCAAAGTGACTCAGTGAAAGATGAAAGCGCGCGTGAAAGGTTTTACAAAGTTGCGTAATTGTCCGTAAGCGATCGCGCCTATCATCTTGAACAAAAGTATCTTGATAGCTTTGATTATCTTTAAAGATTGAGTGAACCCAATCGCGAAAATCATCTTTCTTCATGTAGAAAGACTCGACTTCTTTAGCGCGGTAATGAGCAATCAAATCAGAGAGACTCTGTTCATTTTCTCTGACGATCTTAATAAATTTCTTATCGCTCAACTTTAAATAGAATGGGTGAGGTACACCGGATTCGTAGACAAGAGAATTGAGGCTAATTTTGCTATACTCACCTTCACCGGGCCCCGGAGAAGTCAGAATTTTTCGCTGATGAGTGAGCCCCTCTTCAACATGCTGTAGAAATTCATCCATTTCAAAAGGTTTTTCGAGCACTCGAAAGAAAGGTAGATTCTTAGTGTATCTATCCATATCGAGATCATAGGTGAGACTACCGGACATAAAAATAAAGGGCAGAGAGTTGTTTGGAGCAAGTGAGTCGAGCACTTTTATCCCACCACCGCCAGGCATATTCCAATCGCACACAATAAGATTAATCTCATGGGCGCTAGAGAGAATCTCAAGTCCTTCGGTCGCACTAGTGGCCTTGAAGACATGGTGACCCAGTTCCCCCTCGATGAGCATCGAGAGCAACTCAAGCAATTCACATTCGTCATCAATTAGTAAGATATTGGCCATTAAAAAAAAATCCCTTTAAGTATTAATAGCAGCACAACTTATTTTAACTCGATTTTGAGAAGTGTGTGATCAAAAACTGTACATAAGTACGGGTCAATTTGGCACTATCAAGAATTCTAATGTTTGCTAACTATTTGATATGAAATCTTAAACCCTGGCCTCTAAAGTGCACTTAGATTCACAGTCTTCACGGTTAAAGAAGACCACTTCGCGCAGGAGGCGCTATGAATCAAAACGAAATTCTTTGTGATTTTAGAAATTTAAGTAAGGCGATGCTCGCCTTTACCAATCGCGGCGATCGAGATCAAGCGGGTCTTTCAAAGTACCAGGCGCTTAAGCTTTACAAGGAAATGAATTTAGAAGAGCAGGAGCGCTCGCTATTGTGGCTCGAAAAGAAAATTGCTATCTACCCCGAGCAGATTGGACCACTATTGGAACTCATCAGTGATCTCTATCAATTTCATGAAAGTGAGAGAATTTTTCTTTCAAGTAGCAGCCTCTTTCTTAGAACCGGACTACTTCTTGCCGCGCGAAGTGATTATCGGCTAAGCTAATTTCATGCAACCTCAATCTCACCGTATTCATCTGCCTCTACTCACGCCCATTGACTACCTAACCAGTGGGCAGCTAAAGCAGGCCGAGCGAGTATACCTTCTCCTTCACGGCTTTAATGAGCGCGCTAAGAATGCTGTAAGGAGGTGGCAAAATGCCCTGCCAGAGGACGCCTGCTTTATCGCCCCCGATGGCCCCTACCCTCTTCCAGAAAAGCGAGATGGCCACTGGCGAATTGGACATGCTTGGTATTTCTACGACTCTTTTAAAGAAGAATACTTTATTACTCCGGTTGTCTCCGCTCAAGTCCTCGCAAGTCTAGTGACTGACCTCTGCCCACAAGCAAAGATTAGTGTGCTCGGCTTCTCTCAAGGCGCCTACCTCGCTCCCTATGTCCCTCATGAAATTAAGGCCTGCGATCAAGTGATTATGATGAACGGATTAGTTCGCTCAGATATGGTTGAGCGAGTTGAAAATGTAGAGTATGAAATATTTAACTCAGATAAAGACCCGTTGGTAGACTTTCAGAAGTCAGAGTCTCACAGTGAGATATTCTCCCGTGGAAGTGAGTTAGTAAAGTTTCACAAAATTGAGAGCGACTCTCATGATGTCACCGAAGAGCATATGCAACTACTCAGACGCATTCTCAAGTAGCACAAGAAATTTTGGCAGTTTTGCGGCAACCCACTATTGTTTGTTGAATGCCATTTTTTTGCAATTTTTCCCTTCTAAGTCGCTGTAATTAAAGACACATTAAAAGTAATTTCAAGGCTTCCCCTACACACTCTTGAGCACTTTCGCCCATCTGATAATCTCAATCTATATAAAAAGTGAGCTCCTTCCGGCTTAACTTGGTACGTGTGTTAAAGCGGTCCGTTGATGGCATCTAAGAACGGAAGGGATGATAAGCAAAGACATTCTTAATTAGAGCAATGAGATGCTCTAAGAGAAGCGACTCATTATTTTGAGTCAGGGAATCTTTGCGTCTTGGCTGGGGGCCGCACATGAATACACACGGAAGTCTATTAAGGAAATCTCTCCTACTCATGGGCTGTCTTGTGGTTTTTTCTGCTTGTAATCAGCAGGAATTCTATGAGAAGCAATTTCTAGAGGGAGTTGGTGTCGCAGACGATCGACTCCCCGACGTCGATATTAGTGAACCAAGTGACGTGACTGAACCCGACACAGGTGTCGTTATTACTGAACCAGATAATGGTGGGGATGGTGATAGCGATGGTGGTGTGGTTATTGTCACTCCTCCAACCACTGATCCAACTAACCCAACTGATCCCGTTGACCCAGGTGAAATCACCGATGGTGGTTCAAACGGTGGTGGCGACGGTAGTAATGGTGGTGGCGATGTCACTGATCCAACTGATCCAACTAACCCAACTGATCCCGTTGACCCAGGTGAAATCACTGACGGTGGTTCAAACGGTGGCGGCGACGGTAGTAATGGTGGTGGAGACGAAGGTGATGACAATGACGATGGTGAAGTCGTAGTTGTTCCTACTCCAGAGCCAACTCCTGAAGTCATCCTTCTTGATAAAGTTGAAAAATTTGTTCAGAACAAAGCTAAGGATGCGCCAGTTGATATCCTTTGGGTAATTGATGACTCAGGTTCAATGGGTGATGAGCAACGCTCACTCGCATATAACTTTGATGTCTTTATCAATGAATTCCTAGAGAAGAAAATTGACTTTCAAATGGCCATAACCACAACTGACCCAACATCACGTGGTGATGGTAAGTGGAAAATCAATCCAAAGCACCTTACTAGTGAAGCAGCATCTAAGAATGAGAAAAAATTCTTAAATGACTTCAAGAGAACTGTGCAGGTAGGAACTAATGGTTCGGGTTCAGAGATGGGTCTTCACACTGCAAGTAGATTCCTTGAGCGCTACGAAGGAAGTGTGGCCCACCAATGGCTAAGAGATGATGCATACTTGATTGTAGTAGTTCTCTCAGATGAGGAAGAACAGTCAAAAACAAGTGTTGAGAACCTCGTTTCAAGCTATCAGTCTTATAAGAAAAATGCGGGTATGGTGAAAGTCTATACCATTGTGACGACAGATCTTCGCGGGCAACAGTGGGAAACTATTGGCGATCGCTACATGAAAGCTGCGACGATGACCAATGGTGTAATCGCTGATATCCACCAAGACTTCTACGGTGTTCTTCGCGACATGGGTGCCAAGATCGTTGACCTACTTGATAAGTTTGCTCTTGCAGCGAGTCCTTATCAAGGAGTTGCTGTAAAGGTTAACGGTAATTTGGTCGAAACAGGATACGTATACAACAACGACACGAAGACAGTGAAATTCCTCGATGGTCACGTTCCAGCTGAGGGTTCAACAATTGAAGTTCACTATCAAGTTGAGCAGACTAACCAGACGCTACTAGCATCAGGGAGTAACTAATGACGAGAAATTCTCTCCCCCGTAAAACAACAATTCTTAAATCGATAATGGTCCTACTGCTACTAGCAGTAGGGCCTACTCTACAGGCCGCAGAAGATGATCTTTATAAATTTCTCTGGCTAGACCCTGACAAGCAAGTCTACGTTCTTCAGAATAAAGTTTATAAGAAAAGAAACTCATTCTATGGCACGCTTGGTTTTCTTTCGGGAAGTACTAATGAGTTCCAAGACACCACTGGTTTTCACGTTGCTGGTGGATGGTACTTCCATGAAGAATGGGCCTTCGAACTATTCTATAATAGCTACAGCAATAAAAATAACGATGCCTATGAAAACCTTCAAAGAGTGAACGGATCTGTTCCATTTATCAGGAAAGTTGAGAGTTCTTACGGGGCCATGGCGATATGGTCGCCCTTCTACGGCAAAGTAAACACGTTTAATAAGATTTTCTACTTTGATTGGAACTTTGGACTAGGGCTTTCAAAGATTAATGCTGAGACAAATGCTACAACTGTGGCAAACCCAAATACCTCAGATCAATTCTCAAGTGAATCCCATATGGGCGTCTCATATAAAACAGGTCTTCGCTTTCACGCCAGCGAGCACATTCACATCGGGATTGATTACTTTAGACAAAGTTATCAAGCTCCGGGTCCAACTGTGAATGGAGCGGCAGGTTCAGACAAGTGGAGACACAATACAGACGTCATTTTCTCCATCGGCTTTAGTTACTAGGAATTCTTGTAGGTGGGACTAAGGAAAAGGTGGAATGATGAAGACGAAAATACTTAAAAAAACCATTAAGACAGTAGTTGTAGGCGCACTAGCTCTAGCGAGTATGCCTACGAGTGCCTCTTTGAAAAAGGCCCAGGAACACTGGAAAAATACAGCTGATCCAAAGCGAGCAGAGAAAGTAGTCTATGAGCTCATTGACTCAAACCTCTACTTCTCGGCCGTTCCCTTTGCGGCCATTGCCATCGAAGCTTCAAGTGAGCTCGACCCAAAATTCGAAGTTGCCCTTGAAAATCTTATTCTCAAAACTGGGACGGCAGCATTTATCGGAATTGACGCCAAGGATCTCTGGAAGCACAAGAGACCAAGCCTCTCACTAGTACTAGGTCTTAAACTTTTTAAGAGTGAAAAGTATGACAAAGTAAGCACGGTCATGAAGACGATTCCAGACACCCACCGCTTCGCTCCTGAAGCAAGAATGATTGAGGGAAGTTCACTCAATTTGTCTCAAAACTACTCGGGTGCTCTAGATCAGTATAAAAAGTGTGCTGATGTGGCCAAGAAATTTGAATCTCAGGCCAAGCACGAAAAGTTAAAGCGCTACTACACGATTTTGAGAGAATCCTGCACTATTCACATGGCGCGCTTAAAGTACAAGGAAAAAGATTACAAGGGTGCTCTACTGGCCTATAACGAAATTCCAAAAACTAGCTATCGCTGGCCCTATATTCTTCTAGAAAAAGCATGGGCAAGCTACTACCTAGAGGACTACAACAGAACCTTGGGTCTTCTCGTGACATATAAGTCTCCCCTTATGGAGAGCTATTTCTTTCCAGAGGGTGAAGTACTTGGAGCGCTTAGTTACTATAAACTTTGTCTCTATGGGGATTCACTCTCAACCGTAGATCAGTACTATCAAGTTTATAAAAAGCGCAGTGATGATCTAAAGAAAATTCTTATCGATCACAAAGGATCGAATAGCTATTTCCTAAAGCTCATGTTTGCCCCAATCGATCAGAGTGAGCAGAAAAATCCCTTCATTAGAAATCTAGTCACGCAGATTAGAAAGAAAGTGAAGTTCTCTGTTGACCTCGTCTCTTTAAAGACAGCTCAGCACGAGTGGGATCATCTCAATAAAATTAAAAATAATGATTTCGTCAATGAATTGAAAAAGCATGTCGGTCACCATGTAGTATGGCGCTCACATCACCTTAATCACTTTGTGAAGAAACTCATGTTTAACTTCTTAAATGATATGCACCGTTTTAGTTATGAGATGTTCAACCTCAGACTAGAGATCATGTCAGATAAGAGAAACTTAATTTATGAAAATAAGAAGCTCATCGCCGATAGAGCGCGCGGTTCCCAAGAGGGAGTCAACCGTCTCTCTTCTGAGCACTTTTATGACTTTAATGGTGAATTCTGGGCCGACGAGCTAGGTGACTTCTCGTTTGGGCTACTCTCAAATTGCGAGGCCAGAAAAGTCACGGCCACTACTAAGTGAGGAATAAATGATGAAAATGTGGATAGTTTTGGGATTGGCCGTCTTTTTTACTAAAGTAATTTGGGCCCAGGACCGAAAAGAGAATGTTGTCGTTAAATATAAACAATATGAAACCTTTGATTTAGGAAGTTTAGAAATTAAAGGGGAAATCATCGCCCCTGGGGACCTATCGGTCAAAGAACGTGAGCGCAAGCAGTTTCGTCGTCCCCTCTTTGAACGCTACAACTTCGATCCCGAGGTTGTGGAGGATATCAAGAACCTTAGATAAGGATCTGAGTCTTAATTGGTATCCAAGAGTGAAATGTCACTTTAAAGAGGTAGAAAATGGAAAATGAAGTTGTGCAAACGGCCCAAGCTGCGGCAGAAGTAGCGGCAAACACTGACGTCTCATTCATTCAAGGTCTCGCGGTCTTTATGAACGAGGGTGGTGTCTTTATGTGGATCATCCTCGCCATCTGGGCCATTGGTATTGCCATTGCCCTAGAGCGAGTTAAGGCACTCCACGCCTACGACGTAGATGGTGGCGCGCTGATGAATATGATCAAAAAGCATGTACTCACTAATGAAGTAGCTAAAGCTATTCAAGCTTGTTCAGAGTCAAAGGGACTACTCCCAATGGTTCTAAGATCAGGACTTAAGCGTGCCAACCAAACTAAAGAGCAAATTCAAGATGCTGTCGAGTCAACTCTCCTAGAGGTTGTGCCTAAGATTGAAAAGCGCATGGGCTATCTTGGACTCGTGGCCAACGTCTCAACCCTCATTGGTCTTCTAGGGACAATTCAGGGTCTCATCGAGTCGTTTGCTGCAGTGGCCACGGCCGACCCAGCAAGTAAGGCCAAGCTTCTGGCCCTTGGTATTTCAAAAGCGATGAACACGACTGCCCTTGGTCTGATCTCTGCGATCTCGATCATGGTCATCCACTCAATTCTCACCTCAAAGCAAGAAAAAATTCTTGGTGAGCTAGAAGAAAATAGCGTCAAGCTAGTTGATCTTCTAGGAACTAAGAAAGGTGGATTGCCAGCTGTTCCGGTTAAAGGAGTTAAAGAAGAGAATGCTGCTTAATTTAAGCAGCACTCTTTAAATGCAGGAGCAGAGTCGTGAAAATGCCAAAGAAACCTAAAAAACTAGTAAAGCCCAATTTGATTCCAATTTTGGATGCGGTCTTTATCTTTATCTTCTTCCTGCTCATGAGTGCGCAATTTCTCGATATCTATGAAATCGGAAGTGACGCCCCCGCAGTGAAGACAATTAGTGAAGACAAGAAAGATGATCGCCCACCCCTTAATCTCACGCTAGATATTTCTAAAGATGAGATTGCCGTGAAGACGGGTCTTGATGAAAAAGTCATTAAGACAATTAAACATACTGCTGATGGGTTTGATCTAGCGACACTCAACACCACACTAGCTGGTCTCAAAGTTAAGCATCCAAAGGAGAGCAGTGTCATTCTCAGACCTAAGAGTAATGTACCCTATAATGAGCTCGTAAAAATCATGGATAATTGCCGCTCATTAAGAGAGGGAACTCGCAGCATTGCGGCCGAGAATGAAAAAGGACTCGTCAAAGAGACGAGAACACTCTTTGATCAGATCATTTTTGAGACGATCATTTAATTAGAGGCAAAGACATGAGAAGTAGAAAATTTGCCCGTTTGGGAAAAAATAAGAAAGAGGCGCTAGACGTAGACATCACGTCTCTGCTCGATATTCTCGTGATCCTTCTGGTGTTTCTTCTAAAGTCCTATAACGCCAGTGATCTCACTTTGGAAGTTGTGGAGAAGCTCGACCTTCCCCCATCAAAGTCAGAAGTCATGGGCTCTATGGCCATTACCGTACAAGTCAACAAAGAGCGCAATGTCTGGGTTGATAATGGACCTCTTGGAGTGATGAGAGAGAATGGTGAAATTATCACCAACCTCAAAGACAAGCTCACTGAACTAAAAAAGATTCGCGATGAAGAATTGCGCGAACTCGAAATGAGAAAGCCCGCCAATATCAACGAAGAAGAGGCCCTCAATAAGAGACGCCAAACGAGTAAAATGGTCAATATCGTTCTAGACCAAAGCCTACCCTATTCAGTTCTTAGAAAAGTCATGCACACTTCGGCAACAGTTGGACTCTCCGAGTTTAAATTTATTGTGCAAGGGAGTATGGATTGAAGAGTCTGAAGCTTTCAAGCCTATTCTTACTACTTAGCCTATCGATGGCCTCATTGAGTGCTAATGAAGTATCTAGTGCTCCCACTTCCATGACACAGAAATGGCACAAGCTTCAGGAGTTAATTGATAAAGAGATTAAAGTAATTTCAAGTGTAAAGAAAATCGGTCCGGCACTCAGGTACAGACTCCTGGCACTAAAGACAGAGAAGATCAAGCTCACTAAGGAGAAGGAAAACCAGCTCTTTCTCGACCATTCAGTGAGAGGTAAAACAATCGGTCCCAAGGACTCCTACTTTAGAGGATCTAAATCTGAGGCCAGAGCTGTCGAAAGAGAAGCAACAACACTCATTAAGAGCTATCCCAATTTCAACTATACGGCCGATCTGCTCTATATGTTGGCCTTAAATGATCGCGACTATCTTGAAGGCAAAAATGTCGAGCGCTACTTACTTGGAGCTCTCAAAAGAGCACCGGGTGGCAGCCCACTAATTCATGCCACTAAGACTAGTCTTGCCGAGTACTACTATAACGAAAAAGACTACGCCAAGGCGCTTCGATTCTACGAAGACGTACTAAGAAATAAACACGACGAATGGGCCTCTAAGCACACCACTAACGCAGCTTGGTGCCACTTTAAAGTTCAGAACTATCCACGCTCAATTGAGCTACTTGAAGAATCGTTCTTCCTTTCAAAGGACAAGCGCTACATTGATGTTTCTGAGCAAACCCTAGAGGCGATGAGCGTCTTCTATGTAAGGGCCGCCATGATTGACCGCGGTGTTGCCTTTTATCTAAAAAATGCCGGGGACGCTCGAGTCACTTACCTACTTAAACTGGCTAAGCGCGCCACTGATCAAGGCCTCTTTAACGAAACTAAGTCAACCCTAGATACAGCTCTAAAAGTCGCGGTTACTAATAAGAATGTAGCTGAACAAGTAGATGTGAGACTCACTGAACTTGAGATCTACCGCACCTTTAAGCGCCATGATCTCTTTTATAACTCTGCTAAGGATATCTATCGCCTCAATAAGATTGCTAAAATTGACACTGATAAAAAGCAAGAGGCCATTGATAAAATTAAAGAATTAGTGGGTTATCTTCAAATTCGCGTCTCAAGAAATAGTAAAGTCGGCGTGAAGGACTACGACCCTGAAGAGCTCAAGCAAACCATCAATTA
The DNA here is from genome assembly GCA_048267245.1 of Bacteriovoracaceae bacterium. Lineage (GTDB taxonomy): Bacteria > Bdellovibrionota > Bacteriovoracia > Bacteriovoracales > Bacteriovoracaceae > JBLWXV01. The sequence continues at coordinate 1,222,980 of JBLWXV010000002.1, read as the reverse complement.
CTTCTCTATTCTCTCTGGTCTAGATCCAGAGTCAAGAGACCAGTATGCCTTCTACCAAGGTGAGACTTACTTTAGTGTGGGCAAGTGGATGAACGCTGCAAACGCATATGTGAGAGCGCTCAATACTTCAATAAAAATTTCGAGATTTGAACACCAGAAACTCATTCAGGCCGCCATGGTCAAGTCAAAGTCGCAAAAGCCACCTAAGGTGGACTACACCGACTCTCGTCTGCCGCTTAAGAGAAAAATCATGGATTCACTCCTTGCTGTCTTAGAGCATGGAGAATTTGAGCCGGCCAAAGAACAAAAGCTCTCACTCTACGCTTATAAGAATCACGTACTCTTGTGGCCACGTGATGAAAGATCACAGGTTATCTATCCAAAGCTCTTTAATATCTACTTCGCAGGGAAGAAGTATGACGATGCCCATTGGACTATCGACGCCTACAATCAGAACTATCCAGAAGATATCGAAAAGCAGCGCCAGATGTTTACCCTGGTACTCGATTCTTATATGAATGCTAAGGACACTAAGAAAGTTGCCAGTTGGATTAGAAAGCTTGAAGGTGGCTACCTAAGCTTTTCAAAAGATACTATTGTTAAAGCGACGATCCTACTTGGCAATATTCTCTTTGAAGGGTTTAACGCCCTCGATAAGGCCGGTAAGAAAGAAGAGGCCTTGGCGGGATACAACTCCCTTTACATGAACCCGCAGTACCCAAAAAAGATTAAGGCCAATGCCGCCCTCAACTCTTCAATTCTCGCCGGTCAACTTGGTCGCTCACAACTTAGCTATGATTGGATGCTTAAGTCGCAAGAAGTTATGAGTAATGAAGACGCATTAAAGAATGCTGCTAAGTATGACGCCCTCGCTGAGACCTATGCCCTTGAAGGTGATTTTAAACTTGGTGCCGTAGCCGCCCACAAGAACCTGCGCTTTCTCTGCGCTCAGAGAACGCCAGCGAAATCGGATCTCTACCGCAGAGGTATTGAGTACGCTATTGTACTTCACGATATCAAGCTTGCATTTGAAACTTGGAAACTTGCTGACAACTGCTCTCTTGATTTAAAAGAAAAACTCAACTCGGCCAAGCAAATGATTCTCTTCTCGGCCAAAATGCGCGATCACCGCTACCTAGAGGCCCTGCACCAAGTACTCGGTGGAGTCAGTGAACTTGTGAGCGTCTTCGCCATTTCCTACTATGATCTCTATTGGGATTCAGTCTTTACAAGCTCTGTAAATTCAAAGGCTTACATGAGAAGGCTTGAGGAATACCTCTCACATCCCGATATGCCATCTGATATCCGTTCAAACGTACAGGCCCTAAAGGCCAGCGAACAATTGGTGAGCAAAATTCAAAGGCTGAATAAATTCAGATTCACAGACGCTCCAGTATTTGCTGAAGATCAATTCAACAGTGAATTAGAAGCACACTTCATGACTTTGAAGTCGCTCTCTGATGAAGCCTCTCCTCTCATTAAATCAAAGGAAGTTGAAGTTGGCATTGTCCTTTATGAGGCACTCATTGAAACAAGCCGCAATCTTGAGAAGGCCATACTCGCCTACACTCCTCGTGGTGTTCCACCAGAGTTTGTGGAGGGCTTTAAAACTCAGATGAAATCGATTGCCGCTGAACTCACAGGACGTTCAGAGGATTTAACCAGACTTTCTTTTGAACTCAGAAAAAATAGTAAATGGATGGGTAGTGGTTCGTGGAGTCTCTACGAGGCCACACCAGGAAGTCAGGTCGTTCTTAGATTGCCAGCGGGCTCTCTAGCAAGAGCGATTGACGCCAAAGTAGAGGTGGCCCAATGAAGATAGCAAAGGCGATCATGGGGCTTACGACCCTCACGCTTCTAGCGAGCTGTGGGACTACCCGTATTAACTCAAAAATTTCAAAAGATGAATATGATGTTCTCCGAGGAGAATCCTACGCTCGCCTGCCTGAGGCCGAGCTCAATAAATTGGCCGCAAGTTCAAACCTACTCGTTAAGGGAGCGGCAATGTGCGCGCTCAAACAATTTAACGAAGGTGAAAAGATACTTCTTCAAGAAGTAAAAAATCAAAGAGACAACGCACTTTTTTGGAATGCCCTCGCGGTGTGTTCGTTAAACTCTGGTAGCTACCAAAAAAGTGAATTTTATCTCTCTCTGGCCATGGGACTCAAGAAGACTTCTCCCAAAGACTTCGCCGTACTCAAAACCAATCAAGGCATGCTCTACCTAAAGCTCAGACACTTCACAGCCGCCAGAGAAGCCTTTGAAGATGCACTTAAAAGAGATCCAGAGAGTAATGCACCGAGATTTAATCTAGCCTTTCTCAATCTCAAATTTGGACTGCTAGACGCGGCTTATGAGCACCTGAGTCTTCTAATGGCCGCTTCCCCCAAGGATCAAGACCTCATTGGGGCGATGGCCACCTACTACACGATGAAAGGAGAGAGCGACAAAGCTATTTCCTACTTTAATAAGCTCCCTCAAGAAATTCTCGCAAGGGAAGATATCTCGAATTCTTACGCTCTGGCACTCTATCAAAGTGGTCAATTTGAAAAGGCCTATCTGACTCTAGAGCACGCCCAGAGCACTGTACTTGGAAGCCTTCGTCAGACAAAGGCGGAGCTTAAGGCCATGATCTCGGCCAAGTTAACACAGATCAAGCTGGCGCAAAAAGAGGCGCAGCAAAGACAGGATCAGGGTCGCGCAATTTCAAGCGGACCTGCTCCAGAGACTACTAAGAGCAACTAAGAGCAGGACTTCAAAAGGAGACCTGGCTTCCTAGGGAATCGATCATGAAGAGTATGCTTATGAGCGCTACAAGTAAGAAAGAAGTCAAAGCGAATCCGCTCAAAATCCTGTCCTTTCGGGCAGGCGAGGTGGTTATTGACTTCACCCCCACTCAAAAGAAAATACTCATTGGCCGTGGTGAGGCCTGTGATCTACGTCTTGATGACCCAAGTGTTTCACACTATCACGCATTTCTTATAGTTGAAGATGCAGGTTTTACAGTTATTGATCTCGCCAGCGAAAATGGCGTTTTTGTCAGCAGTAAGTCTGTCGAGCGTGGCTTTGCGGCCGCGGGAGATATTATCAAACTAGGTTCAGTAGAATTGCACCTAGAAGAAATTGTCATCACCAGTAAGAAAGAAGAGATCAAAATCATAGACCACGACCAAGAGACGCTTAAACTCTCCGATGACGATCTCGGGGTCTACATTCCAGAATTGCCTCCACATCCGGGATTGGTTGTCATTGACGGTGAGTACTGTGACATTGTCTTTGACGACAAAGACTTTACTCCCCTTGATCAGGCGCCGATCTTAGAAAATACAAAGGCACTCGACTTTAAAAATTATATTGATGTCGATGAGCAAAAGGAAACACTGCCCATTCTTAGGTCATCGCAAGAAGATGCTGTCGAAGTGGTTGTGCTCTCAAATGGGGTAATTCTCTCTATTGACTACTACTCGCTTGGAAGTAGCAAGAAGGTCTTACTCTCGGCCAAGGGTCATCATAAAAATAGTGTTCACGTCCCAACACTAGAGCTTGAAGATGACATCGAATTTATTTCTATTAAAAATGGTGACGTAAACGTACACAAAGTACCAGATTGCTTTGCCACAAAGACTCAAATCAAGTCGAATCAAACCGATAGCACCATCTACAATCACTCCGATTCATGTCGCCTAGTTTCAGAAGAGAGGCTGGTCTTTACCTACCACACCGTGCAGATCATGGTGAGAACGACTAAGGCCCCACCTAAACTCAAGGCCGCACCGTTCTTTGGAAGAGACCGCGAGTTTCAAAAGCAAACTTCGCAAATTTTTGGCGCCATCATGGGTCTATGTCTGCTTCTACTCTTTGTCGATGTGACCGTAAATCCACCGGAAGAAAAGAAGATCGCCGTTATTTTTCGCAAGGCCGTGAAGTCTCCAGAAGTAAGTAATGAAAAGAGTACCTCCGAAGTTTCTAAAGTTGATAAAGACAAGGGTGTAAAGCAGGAAAAGCAACCTGAGGAAGAAGTTAAAATGGCCCAGAAGATGCCTGAGCAGGCACCTACTAAGCAGAAGACTTCGCCCAATCCACAAAAGAGCGCACCGGCCCCAGCGGCGTCTGCTGTGAAGGTTCCAGAGAAACCCAAAATGAAAGCCTACGAGTTTAAGGCGAAGACCTCACTCTCTTCTCTTATGGGCTCTACAAAAGCGCTTCAAAATAATAATGCTCGCGCTGATTCAAGAAGTCTCGCCAAGTCAACTGGCTTTAGCGCCAGTGACACTGACTCTTCGGCCTCACTTAAAGCTGATGCTTCAAGTAATGTAGGAAGTCTTGGCAGTGATGTGCGCGGTAACTACGACTCAAGTAGTGGTGCTCAAGGTCTTTCAAATAAGGCCGGTATCGACACCACTTATATGGATCCAAAAACTGTGGTTCTAGGATCAATGGACCCAGAACTTCTGCGCAAAATTCTACGCGAATACTTGCCGCAGTTTAGACATTGCTATCAACAAGAACTTGAGCGCAGTGAGAATGCAAAAGGTGTCGTAGATCTACAATTTAGAATTAACGCCAATGGCTCGGTCTCTAACGTCGAGATCGCCTCGAAGAAGGCCAAGTTTAGTGCCCAGGGCTCAAATTGTATGGCCAATGTACTACGCGTGATTCCCTTTCCTAAGCCAAAGGGTGGCGGTCTTGTAGACGTTAAGCAGCCGCTCAATTTCTTTAGTGAGAGAAATAAGATTTAACAGCTAAAGCGAACTATTGCTTCGTGAGAACTAGGGTTGGGTAAGGCGATCAGGCGCTCGCGCCACTCACTTCCCCAACCAAAATACTCAATGAAGCCGCGCTCGAGATTGAGCCCGTAACTTAAATAGCGCTCAAGCACCATTATCAGTTCCTGGCCATGAACACGCAGCAATGTTTGCATGGCCATAAAGAGTCGCAATTCAGGATTATCCTCTGGCGCTCTTGAATCTTGACTCACTCGAATCAAGAAGTCTTTAAAGCTAAATTCAAATCCAGTACTGTCATCAAAGCTACTCACAAAAGGCCTAGATTCAATTTGATACTTGGCCAGTGTCGCTGTGAGATCTATCTGAGACGAGCATACGATCAGGCGCAGATCGATTTGATTGCCTGAGTAATTTGAGTAGCTAGGGTTCTTTAGCCCCAGCCCCATGGCCCCGAGCACCCAGTAATCGCGACCTAGGGTTAATTCCTCTAACCCTAGAATCTCCCTAACTGGAGAGAGCAATTTTAAAGACGTTGATGAGAGCATTGGCGCCTCCTGGCCAAAAAAGCTATATTTAGTTTAAGCCCTCTACACATTTGGCTCAAGCTAGGAACATTTTAAGATTGTGTTGGCCGTAGCGGCCGCCTGGAGCTTAATATATCTATATGAACTGGCCTAGAATCCCCCTCACCTCACATAGTAAAATCGTCATTCTCACTGGTGCAGGCATTTCGGCAGAGAGTGGAATTCGCACTTTTCGCGATCAAAATGGTCTGTGGGAAAATCATGACGTCATGGAGGTGGCCACTCCTGAGGGCTTTGCGAAGAACCCTGATCTTGTCTATCGTTTTTATAACGAGCGCCGGGCCCAGCTCCTCTCTAGCGAAGTCAGTCCCAACCCCGCTCACTTAGCGCTGGCGAAACTTCAAAAGAATTGGAAGGGCGAAGTTATCATCGTCACTCAAAATGTCGACAATCTCCACGAGCGCGCCGGCTCCAGCAATATTCTCCACATGCATGGAGAACTCACTAAGATGAGATGCAAGCAAACCGGAGCTGTCTTTGAGAGTCCGCTACAAATTAATAGTTCTTCAATATGTCCAAAGTGCGGTGAAACGGCCCATATGCGCCCGCATATTGTTTGGTTTGGTGAAATTCCCTTTCATATGCAAGAGATCGAGCGCCATGTAAATGAGTGCGAGCTCTTTATCGCCATTGGAACGAGTGGACTAGTCTACCCGGCAGCTCTGCTCGTCTCCTGGGCGCGAGGGGCCGGCGCGCGCGCAGTTGAAATGAATCTTGAAGCAACTCAAAGATCAAATGTCTTTCACCACACCTTTCACGAGCGAGCGAGCACAGTGGTGCCGCGCTTTATAGATGAGCTCTTCAAACAGGCCGACGCCCCCGCCTTCTAGCTCTTTTGACTGGTAGGTTTCTCCTCAGGTAAGCTAATCTCACTAGTAAGTAGCCCATGAGAAAATAGTGAAATCAAAGCGAAGCGCCATTGAAAATTTTAAAGAGAGCATCTTTGCCGTCATGTCAAAGAAGGCCCAAAAGCATGGGGCCATCAACCTCTCTCAAGGCTTTCCCGACTTTGATGGCCCAGAGTGGGCCAGAGATGCCCTGGCCAAAGCCGCTCTCTCCACAGGTGCACTTCATCAATACGCTCCTGCCCCCGGCGATCTCCCCTTGCGCGAATTAATCGCCGCTGCTTATGAGAGCTCTCAGGGACAGTTCTATCACCCGCAATCAGAAGTGACGATCACGACGGGCGCAACGGAAGCAATATTTTCTAGCGTTCTCGCCCTCGTCAACCCCGGTGATGAAGTCATTATTTTTGAGCCCTTTTACGACTCCTACTTGGCAAGTATTGAAATCGCAGGTGGCACTCCCGTACCTGTGACTCTTCACGCTCCTGACTTTCGTTTTAACGAAGCAGAACTCTCCCGTGCTTTTAGTGACAAGACAAAGTTAGTGATCTGGAACTCTCCCCACAATCCTACTGGTCGCGTATTTGATCGCAGTGAAATTGATCTCATTTCAAAGTTATGCCAAAAGCACGACTGCTATGTGATCTGTGATGAGGTCTATGAATACCTAACCTTTGACCATCATACCCACCAAAGTCTCGCCACCAGAAATGGCATGAAAGAGCGAACCATCGTCATCAGCTCCATTGGTAAAACCTTTGGTCACACTGGCTGGAAGATCGGCTGGGCAATGGCGCCTGTGGCGCTCACAAATGCCCTTAGAATGGTTCATCAATTTAACACTTTCAGTGTGAACCATCCCACTCAAGTCGCGGCCAGAGAGCTCCTTACAAGGCTTCCAGGCTACCTGCCTGAGTTTAGAGAGACCTACCAAAGAAAGCGCGACTTCTTTTGCCAGGGACTCGAGGAGATGGGAAGTCATCTTATTCGCCCTGAGGGCACCTACTTTGTGATGGTTCCCATTGAAAGCAAGATGGAGCGCGGGGATATTGGTTACTGTCAAGAACTCATCGAAACCAAGGGTGTGGCGGCCATTCCCCCGTCGGCGTTTTATTTGAATTCAAAAGACGGTGAAAAGTACCTTCGCTTTTGTTTTGCTAAAAAAGATGAAACTTTAAAACTTGCACTAGAGAGACTAGGCAGCAAGAGTGCCTGGAGATAATTGCTCGCGCTCAAGCACACCAATAGTTCTCAAGTACTCTTTAAAGATGTCATTTACACCCATGATATATATTGGAAATCTCTCTTCATCGATAATCACTAGATTGCGATAGCGATGCTCCATGAAATTCTGTATCGCCACCCCCATAGGGTGCTTAGGAGATAGTGCGTGAGGACTCGGAGTCATAAAATCTATGATCGGAAGACTTCTCACCTCGTCCCATTTGCGCGGAAAGATCTTCATTAGAAAATCTCGTTCTGTAATAATGCCTTGAAGGAGCATTTCGTATTTCACAACAACAGTCGCATTTGCACGCTGTTGTCTCATTTTATGAAGTACCTCTTCAACCGTATCCTTCTCGTCGACTCGCAAACAGGGAAGCATTGAAAGTTTTGAAATCTGAGTTGAAAAAAAGGATTCTGCGAGCGTTTTTTCATCACCGCCAAGAAAGCTGTAGTCCTCTTTTAAAATCAAAGGTGCCTTTTCATTGAAGCCCTTGAGAACGTCGTAGCGTTCAATAAACTCACTCAAACGATTCATCGACCACCTAAAGAAGTCGCGCACACCGATAATGGAATAGTCTCCCTCAGAACGAATGGGGAGATAGCGCTGGTCGCGAATAAGAAGATACTTAAGTGCTTCCTCACAACTCAGTTCGGGACTATGAAAGCGGGCCCGCATCTCAAGTAGTTCTTCAAGAGGATAATTCTCTTGATCGCGAGTTGGATCAAAATTAAAGAGAATCTCGCGCTCGGTGAGAATTCCCACCTTCTCTCTGCTTGCCTGACTAGTCTTAGCAAAGAGACAACCCTGCGACTTAGAGCTCATGAGTTCAATGACTTCTTTCATTGAAGAAGAGGCATTGCTCAATTCTAACTTTGGCGGTGAAAGCTCTGAGATGCTTCCTTGATAGCGCTTGCGCTCACTCATGTTTTTCCTCCACAACTCTTATCGGAAGCGTAAACCTATATATTTAATCGGGAATTTAAAGCCTTGAAATCACGGTGCGTAGGGACTGCTTGAATCGCGCACACTCACTACCCTAAGGCGACTATCAGAATTGCCTAAGTAGAGAGCATCTTCACCGTCATGGCCTAGGACCGTGTGAGTAACACCAGTAAGAGCGGTGGAAGAGAGCGTTCCAATCGAGACTAGTGAAGTTGTATCATAGCAATAGAGCTGAGTGCCACTGACCACTGCAAAGAGCGTATCTTGATGAGTATTAAGTCCAAAAAGGGCCGAAGTAACCCCCGAGTCTGGACCTGTACTCATGAAGTTTACCGAGGATGTGATGTCATAGAATTCAGGAAGACCACCGGCCTTAAAGGCAACCATCGCAGACTCGGTTGTGTCGATTGCGAGTCCAGGTGAAGTTAAACTTGTAGCATGGTTATTTATTAACGTTGCCGAGGCAGGAGTAGAGAAGTCTACCTCTCTAATATTTGTCCCTGAGCCTAAGAATGTGCGAGACGATGTTGGGGAATTAACCTGTGCAATCCCGCCCGCTGACGCCACAGTTGAAGCGAGATTTATAGTGTTTATATCTGTAATTTCATAGACCTCGAGCGAGCCTGTTCCCAGTGTTACAGTCATCACATTTCCAGAGATTCTCAAGGTAGAAACACTAGTTGCAAAAGATGGTGGGGTACCCACGACTGTAGGAGAACTAGGGGTCGAGATATCGAGAATCTTAAGAGCGTTAGTGGAATTGTTGTTTGTGTAGTAGAGATAGCCCCCATGAAGTTGAAGTCCGGTGATATGAGTTGTGTCAGGATCGATATAAGAGCCCAAGAGTGTCGGAGAGAATGGATTGGTGATATCGATGATATTCAACTGCTTTCCAGCGGCAACATAGAGTTTATCGTTGGTTTCATCAACGACTGAGAGACTTGGAGTCCCTCCCAAGTTGCCATGGAGATTAACCGCCGACGGATTCAAATTTCCTGAGAAGAAGCGCGCCCCTCCCCCGTCCATGGCAGCAACCATCAGCGCACCATTAATGGCCACATCTAAAGTCGTGGCCATTAAAAGATAAGTACTTGTCGGGGTCACTGGGTTAGAAACACTAAAGATTCCAATTGCCTGATTGCCAATAGCAATGAGTGTTGTGCCATCAACAAAGACCTTTGCAGTTGAACTGAAGCTAAGACTGCCAGTCCAATTGACCACGGGTGAGGCAGGTGAAGTAATATCAATGGCCTTAATAGATCCATTGCCGGCCACAACTGCGTTGTTTACATCAATAAGAGCAAAACCAGTAATACTGGTAATCCCTGAAACGGGCACAGATGAACTAAGTACTGTCGGGCTTGCTGGCGAAGTCACATCGACAAGGTGAAAACCATTGGTGCCTGACATTCCTAAGAGCGTTCCAGAAATATCAATTTGCCCAATGGTACTTGAGCCAATATTACTAGAGTGAATAATAGAGGGTGAAGCGAGAGTGCTTACATCAACGACTTTAAAGCTTCCTGATGTTCCGCCAAAGTAAATAATACTACCAGCAACCTTCATGGTGTAGTGAATCGCCCCAAGTGAAACAGAGCCCATAATACTGGGTGCATTTGGAGTGGTCACATCAACTAAATAGAGCATAGAGCCACTGCCACCTAAGACGGCAAAGGTTGTTGCACCTACAGCTTCAATATCATACACATTTCCAACCCCGCTCACCACAGCTTGGCGAGCTGAGACTGTCTGATGGTCGGTAGCACTGTAAATTTCAAGACCATATGTTGAATCGAGAACTGCAAGAATATTAGAACTAGTGAGGGCAACGTTTGAAACGCGAGAACCTAAGTAGAAGCTTCCCACCGTAAAAGCACTTGCCAAACTTCCACTCTGAGCATCAGGGCCACTCACGGTGACGCCGTAATCTCCTGTGGTCAAGCTTGCGCTGGTATTGCAAGTAAGTTCAGTGGGACTCACATAACTCACTCCAGTACATGTCATTGCTCCAATTACCACGCTCATACCAGGACCAAGATTGGTAAAATTAGTTCCAGTAATTGTCACTGGGGTTGAAGCGTTAACCAGGCCAGCATGCGGACTGATTCCTGTCACTGTGGGTTGAGATAAGTAAGTATACATTGGGCCGCCAGAGCTTGCTTGCCCATCCATATTAGTCACTGTCACAACGAAGCCTCCGGGAGAAGCCGTTGAAGTTGTGCAATCAATTTGAGTGCTGCTTGCGAAAGTCACGCCACTGCAATTGGCGCCACCAATTAAAACGGTCGGATTTCCACCGAGGGAAGAAAAATTATTGCCATAGATACTAAGAGCTTGCCCACCCGCAATACTTCCATATTCAATGGAGAGAGATGAGACGACTGGAGCATCTTGATAGGTCATTGAAGAAACATATGTATCTTGATCACCGTTGGGGTTAGTGATAACAACATCATAAACGCCTGCCGCAAGGACGGGCGTCCCCACGCAATCAATCGTTGTAGAGCTAGTAAATGTAACAGAAGAACAGGCCAGGCCACCGATGGTGATTGAAGGCATTCCCATGAAATTAGTAAAGTTCGTTCCAAAAACTGAGACTGTCGTCCCGCCAGAGCTAGCGGCGTAGTTTTGCGAAAGCGAAGTCACAGTTAGTGGATCATTGTATTCATAGGCATTGGGAAGATTTCCCACCTGAGAATCCATATTGGTGACACTAATTGTCTTCTGCCCAGCACTTCCTGCGGGAGCGGTACATGAGAGAGTGCTTGGATTGACAACCACAACTGAAGTACAAGGATTGCCATCCACGAGAACAGTTGGAGATCCTCCAAGGGCAGAGAAATTTGAGCCAGAGATGACAATCGTGCCCCCACCAGCGAGCGCTCCACTAAAAGGAGAGACACTGCTCACAATTGGAGCGTCTTGATAGGTATAAGCAATAGTCTGTCCTACTGAGCTTTGTCCATCGGCATTGGTGACAATAACATCGTAAGACCCACTAATACTTGAACCAGTGGTGCACGAAATCGAAGTAGAACTGGCAAAAACGACAGAAGTACAGTTCACTCCATTAATAGTGACCGTGGGGTTAGCTCCTAAATTCGAAAAATTTGTTCCCGTTAAGGTGATCGATTCACCTCCAACACTCGCTCCATAATCAAGAGAGAGCGCACTCACTGTTGGAGCGCCCTGATAAGTAAATCCCGAAGCGAGGTTGCCAGAGAGGCTATTGGCATTCGTGAGAGTTATCGTCTGAACACCGACAGTTCCAAGCGCTGTCGTACAGTTAATAGTCGTTGGGTTCACAACAACCACTGATTGACAAAGAGAGCCGCCAATATCAATTAAAGGAAGACCTGCGTGAGTGCTAAAGCCAGTGCCATTAATTGTGAGGCTGGTGCCGCCAGCAAGGGCACCATAATTAGGTGTCACCGTAGTTATGGTAGGTATTGCTCCGTACTCAAATAATTGAGTCCCTGTCGTACTCTGAGAGTCTTGATTAGTGACGACAATATCGAAAATGCCCTGAGAGCTTGCGCTCGTGGTACAGGTGATTGAGTTGGAGGTAACAGTTCCGATGGTGCAATTGGCGCCACCAATTGTGACGGTTGAGTTATAAAAATTTGAGCCTGAGATCGTAATAACATTGCCGCCGCCAGCAAGCCCTCCCTTTGGAGACACGGCCGCAATAATGGGGGCAGGAGGGATAACCCAGTCGTCAACAAAGAGTCGAATTTCAGTTGCGTCGGCAAAGACAGAGGCATGAGTAGAAGTAAGGGAGGCGAGAGACCTAGAGGCTAGAGTCTGTAAAGTGTTTCCTGTACAACCAGCGCTATCAAAAGCAACTAACTTAAAGCGAAGATTCTCTCCCGCCCCTAGAAGTGGCAAGGTCCAGGGGGTTGGATTCACACTCACCCCACTAGTATCCACGCAAGCCCCAAGAGTACTGGTAGAGGCGAGTGCGACCCCAGTCGCATCCTCACTTGCCACTAGCGTACTTGTATCGTAATTCAAAATGTCGATCTGATAACTGAGGGCGCTACCTGCGCTTGCATCACAATGACTTGCAACGCTGGAAGCAGCGGCGAGAGAACTCGTATCACAACTCACAACTGTGAGTGGCAGCACCTGACCAAAGCCAGCGCTTGAACATTTAGCAGCAGAAAGAGTCATTGAGACCTCAGTGGCCTCGTTTCCAATTTCCATCGTAAGCTGCTCACAGCGAGCACTCCCTTCAAGAGGGGCCGCCCCTGTCCATCCTATTGCATAGAAAGTCCACTTACCGGGACTTAAATCGATACTATCCTTCGCGCGCACATCAAGAGCAAAGCGATTCCCACTCACCGCTTCGATACCACTCACAATTGCGCCGCCCTGATCATAGAGCGGAGCACTCAAGGCTGACATGTGAAGGGCAAATGAAGTATTGGCCTTTTCAGCTTTCTTTGAACAAGAAAGAATAAACACCAGTGGACACAGAAGAAGTATTCTTCCCACCAGTCGCGAATAGATGAGCTTTTTATAAAAATGCATCAGTCTATTATCGGCAATATCTAGACCCATCTAAAGAAGTTATTTAAATACAGTCACTTAATTGTCCTTTAGAGATCTTAAATACTAGCTAAGCGCCCACTACTAGGGGCAAGACAAAGTCATTTCAAGTAGGTATGATCCCTCAAACTCTTGTTTTAAGGATCTCTGATGTCAGCAAATCGCTCAAAGCTTGCCATTGCCTATCTCAATACACTCACTTTTAGTTGTGTGCAAATGATCCTCTATACAACCATTCCCTACATCGCCGAGCAGACCGGAGTGGCCACTTCAAATATCATCGCGGCCATCAGTATTGGCTCACTCTTCTTTGCCGTTTGCAGTCCCTACTGGGCGACAAAGAGCGATCGTTTGGGAAGAAAAAGAGTGCTCAGTATTGGTATGTTTGGAATGGGACTCTCCTTCATTTTGCTCTCAAGCCTCTTTCTCTTTAATCAAAGTCTTTCTGTCACTGTGAAGGTCGTCATGGTCTTTGCTGCTAGGATTATCTACGGTCTACTCGCCTCAGCAGTAGTTCCAGTATCCCAGGCATGGCAACTCGATCTCACGGATGAAGATCAGCGAATCAAGGTGATGACGAGAAACTCCATGTGCCTAAACCTTGGAAGAATCCTGGGCCCAGTGATCATCCTCTTTAAGAAAGTAAATTTTGAATTCATGATTTTTGGGGCGACAATTTGGATCTTCACCCTGGCCATTGGTTGCTTTATGAGTTCAACCAGCGCTGTGAAAAACTCTGACACTCAGGGGAGCGAACTCTCATTTATCGATATTCTCAAAGAGCAATCACAGAAGTGGAAACTCGATATTAAGGAGTCTCTCTACCCCATTCTCTTGGCCTTAGTCTTTACGGGCTTCGTGGGAATTCTTCACACTTTCCTTGGCCATCACCTTAAGGTGACGCTTGAGATTCGAGGTGATGAGGCTACTGTTTTGATGGCAAAAATCGTCCTCGTCTTAAGCGCGCTCGCCCTCATCTTTCAGCAGGCAAGTATCTGGCTGCTTAAAAAAGCGTGGAGACCAAGGGTCCTGGTGGGAGCAATCTCACTTGTCATAGGTTCTTTCATTCTTATGAAGGCCGCCTCCCAATCTGAAATTTGGATTGCGGTGGGCTTTATCTCTCTGGCCACGGCCCTCATTCCTCCTGCCTACCTCGCTCTTGTGAGTCAGACTAAGCAGGAGAGCAAGACTAGTGTTCACGGCAAGAAACTAGGACTCGCCAGTATCGCTCACTCACTGGGGTACGCGCTAGGAGCGGGTCTTATCGCTCTATCCATGAAGCTTCACGTCCTCTCTGAGAGTGCGGTGGTCATTATCATCTCCCTTTTTATTCTCGGGGTTGTGGCGATGCTCATCAAAACCACCCCAAGTAGGCCTTTGGAAGTGGCAAAAACCCCAGTTTCTCAATAAGACTTAGTGCCAAACTGAGTAAAAAAGATGATCTTTGTTTGACAGCTCAAACTTTTAATTGAAATAACTGTCAATCCCTCGTATAACGGGCTTAATAGCTAATCTAACCAAGAATTTTCAAATGTTAGGCCCTAAAGACGCAATTGACCAAAGCTCGCGCAGGATCGAATTCCATGCAGATTCGCTAGCTAGCTTTTGCAATTCACTCTTGCGTGAGGCGGGCCACCTTGGTCTCAATTGCAGCATCTCTCCTGATAAAGTCGAGTTTACTAATAAAAGTAATCAGCGCCTCAGCCTCCCACTCAAGCGCTTTAGCAAACTTGGGCGCCATCAATATCAAATAACTCAGGGGCAGCTGCCGGCACAAGAAAGTATTGAGTGGCTCATCGATGCCACTGCAGAGGCCATGGGCGAAGTAAGTTTACAAAAGAGAAATGAATTTCTCTCAAGGGTGACGGCCAGTAATATGGCCCTTCAAAAAATTCTGGCCGCATGCCAAGACCGCTTTAAAGAGCTCTATCACAAAAGAGATATTTCACTCATTGATTCAGAATCTCTTCTCTATGCCGGGCACAGCTTTCATCCCTACCCAAAGAATCGCGGTGGGCTTGAAGATCAAGACTTCGAGTCCTATTCACCAGAGTATGGCAACGAATTCAAGCTTCACTGGGCAGTGGTTGCGGCGAAGAACTTTCATGAGCTTCGAGCAACTCATTATCAGAAGGACTGGATATTAGAAATTCTAAAGTCTAACCTCACCTCTGACTTCTTCAAAGCTCATATTGGGCCTGCTCTTGAACAAGGAATGAAGATACTTCCCATTCACCCATGGCAAGTAAAGCATTTAAGAGAGAATTCTCGCGTGAGAGAGCTTATTGAGAGCGGCGCCCTTCGTCTACTTGAAGGCGATGAGAGACCTATGTGGAGAGCGACTTCATCGGTGCGCTCCATCTATAGCGCTCACCTTCCCTCGATGCTTAAGTTCTCGCTGTCAATGCGACTGACAAATTCCATTCGCCATCTTCAAGAGGTAGAAGTTGTTCGCGGCATGCAAGTCCACGACGTCCTTCACACCAAAAAAGGACAAGAGTTTCAAAAGCTCCACCCAGAATTTAGCGTTCTCTTTGAAGGAGCATTTGCGGCCCTAAAAGATATCAGTGGCAAACTTATTATCGAATCTATTGTGGTGGCCAGAGACAATCCATTTACAAAAGAAAATAGTCTTAGAAGTCACGTCCTGGCCACACTCAATCAAAGGGGGCCAAGTGGTAGATACTATCTTGAAGCCGCTTACAATCTCAAAGCACCAGCAGAGCTTAGAGTTTGGTTTAAGCAATTCTTAAAAGTCGTGCTCGCTCCACTTATTGATGCACAATCAAATTACGGAATTTATCTCGGGGCCCATCAGCAAAATATCGTCCTCACACTTGGCGAAGATGGAATGCCTAAAAAATCATATTTTCGCGATTGCCAAGGCACTGGCTATAGTGAGCTTGGTCACTCTCTATATAGTAGTGAATGTAAAAGCCTAGTGCGAGAAAATGGAAATATTCTCACCCACGACATGGGAAGTATGCTCTTTTGCTACTACCTCATCATCAACTCCACATTTAATACGATCGTCACTCTCAGCGAAATTGCTAATTGTGATGAAACAATTTTCATAGAAGAACTCAGAGAGTTCCTCCTTCACTTGCGCAAGCTTGGGCCAAGGGATACCAGCACCCTTGACTACCTACTAGAAAGCGAAGCGCTATGGCAGAAGGGAAATTTTGGCTGCTGTCTTCGCGATATTAATGAAAATACCATCGCTAATCCCATGAGTATTTATAACCTGATTCCAAACCCTCTGAAGGTCAAATCAAATGATTAATCCTACTCAATATAGATTTTCGCGCCCCGGACACGCTCATCCTTTTGAGGTCAATGTTGATCAAGAAGGTAATCTCGAGGTTTTAACTGAGCAAAAGCGCGCCGCTTTAAAACTCAATGATAATCACCTCAGTGGTGAACTCAGTGACTCAAAAATGCTCATTGCTGCACTTGAGGCAATTTACTTAAGTACCAATTGCGACATTATCAATTTCACTCCCTCTCTTCAGGCGCTGATTGCCAGTAAAGTGACGACCAATAATATTGATCGCAATCAATTTGCCGAGCTTCCTGGAGTCTGGACTCAGGACACACTTGAGAGCAAATTGATCGCTCGCTTTCAAAATACAGGAGATGTCAAACACCCAGAGCGCCCCTATCTTGAAGAAGGACGAGTGCTGTATCGCCGCCACTCCCCAACAATAGGAAAAACAATCTCCTTTAGAGTGGTCGATCGTGAACGAGATCTAGAAAAATTTAATGAATGGCAAAATAAAAAGCGTGTTAGTGAGTTCTGGGAGCTTGAAGGCAGTCTAGAAGATCACCACTCCTACCTTACCAAAGGACTCATGGACCCGCACAGTACGCCAGCGATTGTGAGCATCGACGACACTCCTGTGGGCTACTTTGAATTCTACTGGGTCAAGGAAGATCGTCTCGGTCCCTACTATGACAGTGGCCCTTATGATCGCGGCTTTCACTTTTTAATCGGAGAAGAGAGCTACCTCGGTTTTAAAAATACCGACGCTATTTTGAGAGCGACGGTACACTATATCTATCTTGATGAGGGTAGAACTCAAGTCATCTCGGCCGAGCCCAGATCTGATAATAAAGCGATCTTAAAATACGTAGAAACCTTTAAATGCTGGCGCTTTGTGAAGGAATTTGACTTTCCTCACAAAAGGGCGGCCCTCCTTCAATGTTACCGCGACCTCTACTTTGCGGGAGGACATGCTTGGAATTAAGAAGCGATCTCTACATTCGCGCCAATCGCCAGTTGATAGCAAAATCAATTGGAGAGCTCTATTACGAAGAGTTATTGCGCCCTACTGAGATTGCCGCTGGAAGCTACCGACTCACTTTAGGTGATATCAATTATGAATTTCAGGCGGAGCTCTCGATATGGGATTCACTTGTCGTCCAAGAGAATTCAATCAAACGTGTGCCACAAACGCAGCTCCTAAGTGCCGCTCAGTTCTTTATCGATATCAAAGACATTCATAAGATGGGCGATATCACCCTTGGAAATTTTCTTGAAGAACTCGCAAATACCCTCGCGCGAGAAGTTGAAATTCTAAAAAAGCGAGAAAATATAACTTCAAGCACCCTACTCGAACTACCAGAGACAGAACTTCAGAGCTACTTGAGTGGACATCCAAAGATTTTGCTCAACAAAGGCAGAATTGGTTGGGGTAGCGAGGACTCATTTAAATTCTCTCCAGAGGCTGCGCCCCGCTTTAAACTTCATTGGGTAGCACTTAAAAAAACGATCGCCACTCACGCTTGGGCAAGTGGCGAGGACATGGATACGATTCTCAATGAGAGTATGAACCCAGCAGAGCTTGCCCGCTTTTGCGAGCAAGCAAATCGACTAGGGGCAAGTGAGAAGGACTACTTCTACCTTCCCGTTCACCCCTGGCAGTGGGATCACGTCATTAAAATCCAATTCGCTCACGAATTTGCCACCGGCAACTTGATTGAACTTGGGGTGTATGGTGACGAATACTCACCTCAAGTATCACTGCGAACTCTTACCAATAGAAGTAGGGATTCAAGACTCGATATCAAGCTTCCTTTGACGATACTCAATACCTCGGCCATTAGAGGTCTACCGGCGGCTTATATCAAGGCCGGTGTTGAACTCTCTGACTTTGTTGAAGATCTCGCCACTAAAGATGAGATCCTAAATCAGGCCGGTCTAAGTGTGCTCAAGGAGCGCGCTGGCATTGCCTATACAAACGAGCACTACCAACAAGTCAAAGGTGCCCCATACCGCTACCACGAATTTCTGGGAGCAACCTGGAGGGAGAGCGCGACTTGTAAGGCAAAGAGTGCTGATCAAGAGGCGCTGATGACAGGAGCTCTTCTCTTTGTAGATGAAAGCGGGAAAACTCTTATCTCCACTCTAATTGAAAGGTCCGGATACAATAGCCGCCAGTGGCTTCGTGCCTACTTTACACACGTTGTGCTCCCACTCTATCACCTACAAATGAAGCATGGACTGGGCCTAGTCTCCCACGGACAGAATATTGTGCTTAGGATGAAAAACTCACTTCCATGTGGAGTCTTTATAAAAGACTTTGGTGGAGACCTGAGAGTGAGTAGTAATTTTAAAGGGAAATATCAAGATATCAAAGGTATGAGTGCTCTCACATCTCTGCCACCAACTTACCTCATCCACGATCTCTATACTGGTCATTTCATCACCACACTTCGCTACCTAAGTGGTGCGATGAAACTCTACGACGAACTTAGCGAACTGGATTTCTACCGCGAGTGCGCCCTGGTAATTGAAGACTACATAAGTAATAACCCTATTGGGGATGCACCAAATATACTGGCCCCTACTTTTGAGCGAGTACTCATCAACGCCGTTCGCTTTGATATAGGCTATGGCGACTCGGCCCAACGTCCAGTTCCAAAACTTGGAAGTGCCTTAAATAATCCTCTCTACCTCGCTCTTTCAAATCAAACGAAGAGCAAGGGAGCAACCACCCATGAATAAGCAAATCCTAGACCTCGCCGGCATTGGTATCGGTCCCTTTAACCTCTCCCTCGCCGCTCTTTGTAGCGGGGTAAAAGAATTAAATTTTAAATTCTTTGAAAGGAAACCTAGTTTTGAATGGCACTCTGAAATTATCTTTAATGACTCATATATGCAGACGTCCTTTCTCAAGGATTTGGTCACTGGTGCAGACCCCACAAACCCTTATAGCTTCTTAAACTACCTAGTCAAAAACGGGCTCTTCTATTCATTTATGAATACTGAGCGCGAAAGTGTGACTCGCAAAGAGTTTGAACTCTACTGCCAATGGGTATCGCGTGAACTCTCTACTCACCTAAGTTTTTCAAGTGGAGTAAGTAGCATCAATTTTGATGAAGATCGCTCACTCTTTGAAATCGAGACCGAAGCGGGATCCTACCTCGCAAGAAATATCTGCCTAGGAACAGGTCTTCTCCCGCGCGTTCCCGATTGCGCTAGATCTTATCTTGGCCCCAAAGTCTTTCATGCAAAGTCAAAAGAACTAGCGAGCATTAATCTTGAAAATAAAAAAGTAGTCATCATTGGTGGAGGACAAACTGGGGTCGAAGTCTTTAGAAACGCTCTTAACAATAAGTGGGGGAAAGTTGCCTCACTACAAATTGTCACAAGTCGAGCGAACTTAGAGCCATTAGATAACTCCCCTTTTACAAACGAGTACTTCACTCCTCAATATGTCGATGAGTTTTTTAAGCTAGATCCAAGTGCGAAGGCCCCAATTACGAGTTATCAAAAGCTGGCCAGCGACGGCAATACTCCTGAATACCTAAATCAGCTCTATAACGATCTCTATCAACTTAAAAATATCGCAAACGATGAGCGAACGATTGAAATTCTTCCCTACCGCAGAATGGAGGGTGTGAGCGAATCGCAAAATGGCTTTGAGCTCTCTGTTAAAAATCGCTTTTACCAAAAAGAAGAAACCCTAAACGCGGATATTGTGGTTCTCGCTACAGGTTTTGAAAGTGTGGTGCCAGAACTTATCGCCCCTATCAGAGATAAAATTTCCTTTGATCTCTCTGGCCGCTTTAACTTCAACCCAGACTTCTCACTCAAGTGGAAGCAAGAGGCCCGCAGCAAGATCTTCGCCCTGAACTTCAGCCGCCATGGCCACGGCATCGCAGAGCCCCAGACCAGTTTAATGGCATGGCGCTCAGCAACAGTGATCAATTCACTCCTTGGTCGCGAGCATTTTCAAACAAAAAATAGTGTTGCTAACTTCATCAATTACGGCTCAAAGTAAAAAAGCAAAATTAATGTTTGATATATCAAACTAACTCTCCTATAAATGGGTCTCAACCCTAATAGCGAGAGTTAATCGTGTTTGAAAGAGCACTACTTGCCCCCAATCTGCACAAGATTAATATTGTCGACCCCAAGGTTCCAGACGATGCAAGAGACTTCTTTGCGGCCCTTGATGAATTAGTGGCCGGTGAGCGCTTTGGCCTAATCTTCTATACCGAGGGCAAGGCCGGCTTCTCTGAAGAGAATAAGCGCAAACTCACCACTTGGTTTCGCGCCCACAAGCCGGTGCTCAAAGAGAAGTGCTTTGGCTATGCTCGCGTAAATACAAAAACAGGATTTCTAGGAAAGTTAGAGAGCAAGGCAATGAAACTCGCAATGCCTTGCCCCTATATCGTTACGCGCTCTGAAGAAGAGGCCCTCGCGTGGCTCAATAAATTAGCAAACTCTTAAGGAGAAGTGTTCGTGAATAAGTTTTTAATCGCCCTCGTTGCCCTTAGCCTTGGCCTAAACCTCTATGCTCAGCAACAGGAAGAATCTCTAGGCGATATTATCGTTACAGCAAGAAAGAAAAAAGAAAACCTACAAGAGGTTCCCATATCGGCCACTAGCTTTGACGAAAAGAAGCTCGAAGACGCAGGAATCGAATCGGTTCGCGACGTGGCCGACCTCACTCCCAACCTCACTATTATTGGATCAAGCTCTGGCCGCTATATCACTCCCTATATTCGTGGACAGGGTTCACAGGATACGAATCTCCCAGAAGAGATCTCAGTGTCTTTCTATCTCGATGAAGTTCCCCTTCCGCGCTATGGCTTTGATAACGAACTCATTGATATCGAAAGCATCGAGGTGCTTAGAGGACCTCAAGGCACTCTCTTTGGAAAAAATACCATGGGCGGAGCTGTTAATATTAAAACCAAAGAGCCTTCGGTAGAGGCCGGACATAAGATTGTGGGGGAATACGGCAATCTCGATACTCGCGCGGTCACAGGAACCACTAACTTTAAGCTCTTCTCAGACAAGCTCACAAACCGACTCACTCTAAAATATAAAGAGCGTGGCGGCTACATTCACGACACTCTTCAAAACCGAGATCTGGGAGACATGAATGTCTTTGCTGGAAGCAACTCGATCCTTTTTAAGCCGAGTGAAACCTTTAAGCTCACTTGGAAATTTGGTCTTCAAGATGAAGAGGGCACTGATCCACTTATTGTTGCGAGAAATGTGACGAGTGGCTACCCAAAGACCGGGCAAGATATTATACCTGCCTATGACAATAATCTCATCACAACTTCTCTTCGAGCAGAAAAGGACTTTGGCGATGTAGTCCTGACAACTATTGCGGCCTTTAACTATCACGACTTTCAAGTGAAATACGATGAGGCCGACTACTATATTACCTATGATTATCTGGTGAGTGTTGGTGGCACGGGACTGGCCAACACCTATATTAATAATCCCAACTTCTTCTTTCGCGATGTGCGCGAGTACGACCGCCAATACTTTGGTGAAGTTCGTCTCTCAAATAAAGACACTGATCTCTCATGGACCACAGGTGTGAATGTGGCCAAGAATAACTACCGCTTAATTAGTTATGTGAACACTTCTCGTGGTGCGACCATACCTTTTATCATCTCGCAAAATATCCAACTAGAAAGCACTAATATCTCGGCCTTTGGTGAAACAACGAAAAAGCTTCCTAAAGACTTCGCCCTCACTCTTGGTGCACGTCTCATTAATGACCAGAAGAAATTTAATTCTCTGCACTCTTCAAATGCCCTTAGCTACTACGAGCAGCACAGTAAAGAAGACTACACAAATTACAGTGCAAAGGTGGCCCTGGCCCACAAAACCACAGAGAATATTAATACCTACGCCTCTGTCACTAGAGGCTATCAATCGGGCGGCTACCCTTCATATCAATTTAATAACTACAACTCTCTTGCGACCGATCAACAGGCCTATGACGATTCATCTTCAATTGCCTATGAAATCGGAATGAAGTCAAAACTCTTTGGCAATAGACTAAGGCTCAACACCGCCATCTTCTATGATGATATCCAAGATAAACAGGTCAGAACCAAAGACCCAACCACAAATCTAAGCTATTACGCCAATATCGACACTGATATTTACGGGGTAGAACTTGAGAGTGAGTTCAAGTTCACCAGAGATATCGATTTTGGTCTCAATGTTGGCTATATGGAAACAGAATTCAAAGAAGAGGCGACCTTCAATGGCAACGTAGTCAACGGCAAGGGTGCACGCGTGGCCAATATCCCCAATTGGAGTGGAAGCACATATGGTCAATACTCACGCTACCTTGCGGCCATCAATGGCGTGGGCTTCTTTAGATTAACTTACAAGTACAACGGCAGTCGCTATGGCGATAATAATAACCTTACAAAAATGGGAAGTTATGGCCTATGGAATATCCGCGCAGGAATTGACAAGGAGAGATACTCACTCTTTGTCTACATGGACAATATCTTCAATAAATTATATGAAAGCCAAGCCTACTACTACACTGGTCTGAGCACCTATGTCTCTTCACCCGCTCTGCCCAGAATGTATGGTGTTAAGGCCACTCTAAGATTTTAATCACTGGAGCAACAATGAGAATGTTAAAAAAGATGAAATGCCTAATTGCCCTCCTCGCTCTGGCGAGCTCTGCCACAGCTCTTAGCGAAACTTTTAAGCTTCCGATGGGAACCACATTTCGTGCAGCGGCCGACGGCTATGACTGCGGCACTTTTGGCCCAGAAGATGATTATGTCGCCGCCCCACTTAGCTATGATGAGCACGAGATTAGCTTCTTCCAGCTCTCAGCTGACAAGGAACTCAATAATTTTTTAATCGAGCTTAATTATCCAGCTGCCGACAATTCAACTTGTACTTATGGCGTCTTCTTTGAGCGCAATCGCGAGACTAAGCGCCTCGATTTCTCCTACTCACAAATTGTGGCAGAAACTGACTCGGCCCTCTGCGAAGGCACACGCCAGTGGCTAGACAGTGAGCTTGCAAGCGTATCCTACGAAGCTTCAAAGCGTGGCTTTCGCTATGTGGCCATTACTTTGAAAGAAGGTGTTGAGCTTCAAAGTTGCGCCAGTGGAACCACACGAATCGTCTTTGATAGAAGATAAGAATGCTTTAGGGGTAAGCATCTCCTAAAAAATGAGGCTTACCCTATTTTTCCTCTCGGCATTGCTGCACTCTATGCTATCCTTGAGGCCATGAAGCTCTTTATCGGTCTTGTCCTTCTCAGTATCTTATCTCCAATCAACGCTTCCCTTGCACAAGACAAGGTCTCAAAAAAAGTCATCAATTTATCAATTAGTAATTCTGTGCCCCCATACAATATGTTGGGTGAGAAAGTTGATAACCATCCAGGAATTCAAATTGAGATAGTCACTAAGGTCTTGGCGAGATTGGGTCTCAGCGCCGAGTGGCACACAATGACAAATAACCGCGCGATTCACGAACTTGAAAAGGGAAAGTTAGATGGAGGGCTCAATATATCAGAACTCCTTCCCTCAGAGCTTTATCACACCCAAAGCATCGTGGAATTTCGCAATTGCTTAATTGGTCGACAGAGTGAAGCTCAATTATTTAAGGATTTAAGTGCATTTCTTGAGAAGCTAAAGTCAAGTCCCAAACTTCGGGCCAGTGGCTTTCAGGGAGCGTCGAAAGTATTCTCTGAGTATCTTCCCAAGATCAAAGAATTGCCCAATTATGAGGAAGTGCCTCACCAAAAATCTCTGGCGGCGACACTGTTGATGGGGCGAGCTAACTATATTCTCTCTGACTTCCTAGTTTTTCGCTACTACTCTCAAGAGCTTAAGAATTCCTCAAAGATCAAAGAGAATCCAGAAAACTTCACCTGTCTCTACCAGATACCTTCTGCACCTAGGGCCGTAAGCTTCAAAGATCAACAATTGCAAATTAACTTTGATAGAGAATTTAAAAAGATGATTGAAAGCGGAGAAAAAGAGAAGATTCTCTCAAAGTATCAACTCTTCCTCTCGCGTTTTTTAAGAAATGGCGGCGTCTGGCAACTTCCTAGTGATCGCTCTATCGCCCACGCATCCGCCTTCTAGAGATAGAAGTGACCAATGATCCAGGCCAGATCACTACGTGAGACACTGGCCGAGCGATTAAACTGCTTTTTATATTCGACCTGAAAGTCAAAGTGAGAAATAGGTAACCACTGCACACCTACCCCGTAAGCACCTTGTAGTGATGTACTCTCAGAGAGATCTCGCTGCAAAAACTCACTTACAAGATAGGGCATAAAGCCCTTAAAGGTTTGATGACCAAGCGTCATAGTATGAGCAATCAAATCCTTGTCTTGATCGGCTCGAGTCTTAACATGGGATCTCTCATAGAATGTCTCAAACTTAAAGACGCCAGACTTAAATAGTGAGAAGACCCCATCTAGACCCAGCAAGGATCTGGTTTGTTCGTTGCGAACACCATAGTAGAGACTTAGTCCTAACTTATTTTTTTCATAAAGATAGTGAGAGTATTTAAATGAGAGAGACTGCTCTGAAACTTGAGTACTTGCAGGGTCAAAATCTCCCAACTCTGCCGAGAGAGTGTATTCAAAATTTTCTGAAAACTTATTCACTTCTAGGATATATGATTCTGAATTTGAACCAAATCCAAGTGGTGCTTTAGTAACTCTCGTGTGATTGGGATCATTAAGCCCAATATTTAAACGGAACTTGCCCGCCCGCACATAAGTCCCTTCACTTATGAGCGCTAGGACGTAGTGCCTCTCAGAGATGAATTCCGACTTATCGGGTGTTCCCTCTGGGCCACCTTGAGCACCGAGAGCGGCCACCACCTTTAACTCTTGAGTGCCAATGCCAAATTCCAGGTTTCGCTGCATCTCAAAGTTTGAGCCTCGCTCTATGCGATCATTTTCAAAATGAGTTTGTATCCGGCGATAGTCGCCTCCCACCTGAATCCACTTTGTGTTCTTAATGGCGCCAAAGAGCGGCTTCTCTGAATCCTTCCATCCCCAAGTACTCATGAGCTCCTTAGAGAGCGATCGACCGTAATCAGTGAGTAAGTTTCCGCCAGCGGGAGAAACGTGGCAGGCCATACAATTAGTGTAGCCATGGGTCACATTCTCTACAAAGGCTTCGGCCACGGGGGTGGTGAGAAAAGTAAGAGTGGCAATAAGAAACAAGCGCAACATGATAACCTCAACTTTATTGACCACTAAGGCCTTTTTTCAACTTTCGTATTCACTTTAATTGTGACTTTCTCAGCAACAGTAATTCCCTGAAAACTTGGAATGGCGATATTAAAGTCGGATAAATTAATGGCAAACTCAGCCATTAATTCTTGGTCACTCAAAGTGCCAACGCCACTAACCTCACGTTCAACTCCATGAAGTAGAAGCCTGCCTTTAAAATTGACCTCTTCATCGTTTATCTTAGTTAGACCTTCACTTAAAGTGAGTTTTGCCTGTGGATGCTCCTTCACTTGAAGATATGTATTCTTCAAATGATCATCTCTAAGATCAATTCCTGTAGAGAGCGTGTCTAGATTAAAGATAAGCTCTCCACTAACTATATCTCCCTCTCTGACAACACTTCCAGAAAGCCCCTCACCTACTCCTTTAATAGAAATAAAAGAAGGTTTTCCCTTCGCTATAAAGCTCACGTGCTCTGGTGATTTCTTAATTTCATAAGTGGCCGCACTAAGAGAATTTGAAAGTAGCAGCGCGATTAATATTATCTTTTTCATAAATAACTCCTCAAAAATTAGGGCAAGCCCCGTCTGATCCATTCCTCAATTGCGTCCTTTTCCTCGGCCGAGAGCACTGGAATATTTGAGTAGGCCGGGGGCATTGGCTCAAATGGATCATTGATCACTTTCATCACATAGCTCTCGCTTGGGTTTTCAAAATCAAGTAACGTAAGTCCACCAAAGTCTCTATCTCGCCCTTCAAACCAAGCTTGTCTGGTTGAGAGATCTAGAAATTTCGCTTCTCCATTTGGATTGTGACAAGAAGTACACTTTGGATAAAAAATATTTTGAGACAGAGACTCCCAGTTAGGTGCTAATTCATTTCTTGTTGGCGGCCCTGAGTCTGCCCCGGTATTTGGCGCTCCGGCATCAATCCACGCAAAGAGTAGAGACTTTTGGGCCTCAGTAAGAGGCCCACTATTCTTTGGCATGCGATTACTCTCAACAGCTCCTCTTATAGCCGCAATATCCTTGAGCACTGATTCATAATTGTCGTATTGAACGTGACAACTCGTACAACTACTAGCAAAGACCTGCTCTTTCACCTCAGTAAATGTCACACTCTCTGCTCCAATTGCTCTGGAAGATGAAGTTTCAACAAAGCCCTTACTCTCTTCATAATTTCCACAGGAAGCGAGAGCACCGAGTGTGAGTGATATCAATAATGTCTTCATTTTTTTAAGCTCTTTCATCTCGCTTACCTTTGTCATCTTCTCTAGAGTGGGCAGATCGATTTGATCTGCCCTAGGAATTCTTAAAAACGTGGAGACTCTCCAGAAATTTGCATCCAGTGGCCATCGGCCCTTTCTTCAAAGGAGGCGACGTCGCGGTCAAAATTTCTCTTGGCACGAGCACTCACAAAAAAGTGAAGGCGATTGCCATTGATAGTGTAGAACTCGGTTCTAATATCAACTTTACTCCCAGAGGCCATGGCGTAGGCACAGAAACCACCGTAGGTCGGCTCGTACTTGTCTGGGTTAGAGATAAAGAGTTCGCGGTTTTCAACAGTTGTAAATAGATACGTCACACCTAGATGCTCGTAAGAAATACTCTGATTGCCTGCCGTAGGGGCAGCACCACCTTCTGGAAAGAACGAGACGGGGTCAAATCCCTTGAGACCAACTCCGCGAGTGAGATTGTACTCAGAGACATTTCTTCCCGCTTGAGCGTAGACATTGCTCGCGCTCAGGAGAAATCCCATGATTAGGCCAATTAGGCCCCAGGTCTTTATACTTGAAATTTTCATAACAGCTCCCTTTATTTAACTAAGCGCCTATTCGCTTAAGTGTATTTCTAAAGGGAATAATGGGAGGTGTCTTGATTAGAGTCTCTAACCCCCAAGTTAAGTAGATCTAATCATTGTGTGTCACATAGATATTAGGTATTTATGCTACTCACGATCCATTCACAAGGAAAAATATACAAATGCTGACTATTCATACCCAACCAAATATTTGCATGGTAAAGTCACATTCTATGGGAAGAGATCTTAATGTTGACCAAATTAAAAAGCTATGGATTTTGGATTTAGTTATCCAACAGGGCAGTTTAAAGAAAGCGTCACTGGTTGCGAGAGTGTCCCCAAGTGCGATCTCACAAACGCTCACCTCTCTAGAGGGGGCTTATGGAAAGCCGTTACTCATTCGTGAAAAAGGTAGTGTCACTCCCACTCAAGACGCCCTTTCAATTCTACAAATTGTCAGACCGGCCTTTGATGCCTTTGATAGACTAAGGGATATGAGTGCCGATAATGTGCCCGAGATTAGTTGGCTAAACTTTGGCACTTACGAGAGTATTGCCATCGATCTCTTGCCCGGACTCCTACACTCCCTCAAGCAAAAGCTTCCCAATATGCGCTTGGGTCTAAGAGTGTGTCGAACTTCAAATCTACTGACGATGGTGAGAAAGGGCGAACTCTGTAGTGCCTTAATCGCTCAAGTTGACGATCTGTCGCGCTTTTATGTGAAAGATGTCGCCGAAGATACCTTGGGGCTCTTTGTCGCTAAGAACCATCCCATTGCCTCGCGTGGCGCTCACGCCATTGAGGAGTATGGGCTTGGCTCGCTCACGCCAGGCAAAGACGGCCTTCCCCTCTACTTCACAAAGTTTCTTAAGCAATTCAACCTAGGAAGGCCTAGTATTTTAAGCGATAGCTTTGAAACTCTCAGGGCCGCGGCCGCCTCGGGGTCAATTGTCTCTGTGCTTCCTCACCGCGTGGCCACTAGGGATAATGACCTGATTGATATTTCTTCCAGTCTAGTTAAAACGAAGAAGCTCAAAAGTGATGGGCTCCACAGTATCTGTGTGGTTAGTCAGGTCAGTTGTGATCGCGAGGAAACGGACTTTATCGCCGATGAGGCTACCCGTCTCCTCGCTAGAGATTAGCCTAAGCCTTTACGCGCTCGTAGTAGTCTTTTACATCGTGCTCAGTTAGAAGTTCTTTATCAAAGAGATGATCTCCCATCTGCTCGAGGATTTCCTTGTGATGTTTGAGTGTCTCTCGAACGCGTGCCATCGACTCTTTAAGAATGCGGCCAACTTCTTCATCAATGAGCTTGGCGGTGTATTCACTATAGTCCTTGGCACTGGTGAGTTCCTTTCCAAGAAATGGGTGATCAGTTCCCTGATCATAGGCCTGTGGCCCAAAGGTTTCACTCATTCCCCAGTGAGAAACCATCTTGCGGGCAAGCTTAGTCGCGCGTTTGAGATCGCTCTCGGCCCCAGTGGTAATTTCATTATAGATGAGCTCTTCGGCCAGGCGACCTCCAAAGAGGATGTCGATTTGGCCCAAGATGTAGGACTTGGTTAAATTGTAGCGATCCTCCTCAGAACTCTGCTCTGTGAAGCCTAGGGCACGCCCGCGTGGAATGATAGTAACCTTTCGAACTGGATCAGCTCCCTTAGTGGCCATTGCCACAAGAGCGTGTCCGGCTTCATGAATGGCCGTCACCTTCTTATCGTGATCAGTGAATTTCTCCTCTCTGGGGTTGCCAAGAAGAACCTTATCGCGAGCTTCGTTAAAGTCGACGAAAGTCACTTTCTCGCGTTTTGATCTTGCGGCCAAGAGTGCGGCTTCATTGACCAGGTTCTTTAACTGCGCGCCACTAAAACCAACAGTCGCACGCGCCAGTGACTCTAGAGAGACATCGGCGTCCAGTGGGACTTTTTTAACGTGCACACCAAGGATTTTTTCGCGCGCTTCTTTATGGGGCAGATCAATCGTAATTTGGCGATCAAATCTTCCCGGGCGCACCAATGCACTATCGAGGACGTCAGGCCTATTGGTTGCGGCGAGAACGATCACGGCCTCTCCAGTATCAAAGCCATCCATTTCAGCAAGAATTTGATTGAGCGTCTGCTCGCGCTCATCGTGACCGCCACCAAGCCCTGTCCCTCGGGCGCGGCCAATGGAGTCGATTTCGTCGATGAAGATCATTGAAGGGGCCTCAGAGCGGGCACGTTCAAAGAGTGAACGCACACGACTGGCACCCATACCAACATATAATTCTATAAATTCTGAACCAGAGATTGAAAAGAAATTAACTCCGGCCTCACTGGCAGTAGCCTTGGCAAGTAGTGTTTTACCAGTTCCCGGAGGCCCAACGAGCAAAACACCTCTTGGAAGGCTCGCTCCCATCTTACTAAAGCGATCCGGTTCGCGCATGAATTCGATAATTTCCTGGAGGTCGGCCTTGGCCTGGTCGCAGCCTGCAACGTCATCGTAAGTCGCCTTGGCCTTAGAAGCCTCAAACTTCCGCTCGAGCCCCTTGTTGGGAAAGAGTCCCCCTGGGCCCATCCCACTCTTGCCACCAAGTTGGCGATTCATCTGGCGCGAACTCCAGTAGAAGAAGCCAAAAATTAAAATCCACGGTAGCAAATTTAAAATAATGGTCATCATCGTTGAGGGGCGCTCACTCTCAGCAAAGACCTCAACATTGTGCTTTTCAAGTAGTCCCATCAACTCGGGATCATCAATAACCGGCAGGCCAGTCTGATAAACTTTCTTATCTGTCCCTGTCACTGTAGCGTCTTCACTGCTGAGTTTGACCTTCTCAACTAAGTTATCGCGAATATTGTGCTTAAACTGAGTATAGGAAACGCTTTCACTCGGTTTTTTAGATGTCATCGTAAAAACGTAGGCCGACAGACCAAAAATTACGAGCCACATCAGCGGCGACCACCCAAAGGTCTTCTTAGGTTCGGGGGGTTGTTTAACACTTGGCATAATTATCCTTAGACATAAAATACATTTGCGAGTTTGCCACTCAGTCTATCCCCTTTTGCACCTGAAATTCAATGCATAGAACTGATAGATGTCAGCTTTTAACATAACTTAGATGCCATCGCTTTTGCCCCCTTAGCGGTATACAATAGTTGAGCATCCAATAGAGGATGGCAGCAGGAGGATAATGAATTGAAAACCACAATCACCTTTCGCAATATTGATCACACTGACGCACTTGATGAGAAGATCAAATCTAAGAGTTCTAAACTTGAGAGACTTCTTGGACCTGAGTCAGAACTCAATTGGGTGAGTTGGGTAGAAAATGATGTCCAAATTTCTGAGGCTCGCCTGCACCACAGAGGTGAACACTATGTGGCGAAGTCTAGCGACAAAAATCTCTACCACACCTTTGACCAAGTGATTGAGAAGCTTGAGGCACAAATCGCTAAAGAGCACAGCAAGCAAAGAAGTAAGCACGCTCAAAAAGCTGGCGCACTCACCTAAAAAAACTCCTCGCTGGCCGCACTCAAAGCGGCCGGCGCTAAGCCCTTCAATACTTTCCTAACCAAATTCAAAGCCTAGTTTAATGAGACTGCTCGGATTCACGCCGATAGTATTAATAAAACAGGAGTGTTCTCATGTGGAAATTATTGTGTCTAACGAGTGATTTTCTGAGTTCAATTCTCTCTAAAATGATCCTGCGCTCATTTGAAAATAAGAGCGAAGAGCCCTTCCTAAGCCTGGCTTGGATAAATGACTGGACTCACTAAGTAGGCCACTTTAAGATTTCTTCATGATAAAAAACCTCTTCTTCGCCGCAGCTCTCTATTCCCTCATCATACCCGCCACAACACTTGCCCAAGACAGGGGAAAGAGAGAGGGATTTCAAATGAGCCTAGGGGGCGCCCTGGCGATCAAAAATAATATTAGAAAAGACAATATTGACGAATCCGGTGACAGTGATCCTATCGTTGTCCCAGTTCCCTTTGCTAGTTTTGCTTGGGGCCCGGCCAAAATCTCCGGTAGAGGTCTCGAAATTAGCCCTTACAGCAGCAAGCTCTTTGGTGTTTCTGCCCTCTTGAGTCGCTACGGTAGCAACTACCAGGCCCTTGGCATGGCCAAGAGAAAAGCTGGCTTCTTTGCGGGCGCTGGACTGCGGCTACTTTCTCTTCACGCGAGTTTTAAGAAAGATATAGATAAGGATTCCTATGGCAGTGTAAGTGAAGTCTCTTGGACTCAGCGCTTCCCGCCACTCTTTAATGCCACTATCTTTCCCTCGGTTAAAATTGGAGCTGAGTACATGAGTCAAAAGCTCCTCTCATACTACTATGGCGTTAGACCTGATGAGGTTACAAGTGATCGACCGCTCTATAACCCAACCGGGGGCTGGAGCTATGATCTGGGTCTAAACTTTATGATTAGGCACTCAGACTCAGTCTCTACCATCTTTGGACCTGCCATGAGGATCTATGGAAGCGAAGTGGACAACTCCCCAACAGTTGTTCGCAACGAGGAATACAGCCTCTTTCTCGCCACCTTTATCAATCTCTAGAAAAAGCGCACTCATTCATTGAAGTTAAGGCATAGTTTAGGGATAATAATCTTACTCTCAAATATGCTGGTGAATTTTAGTGAAATGGTACGCAATCCAAAATCCCTATGAAGTGAGAAACTTCCTAAGTTTTGACGTCTCTCATTTTCTGCCTAAAGAAAATGTCATTCTCTATTTTGGCGCTTCCATCGACACCGCAACCAAGCAAGAAATTGTCACTGCAACTCTAAAAAATACCAGCAATCTTAGTATCGTCATCGAGGATGAATCCGCCCTGGCCAGCACCGACCTCGATTGGCTTTATGAGGCGGGAGTAAGAAAACTCATTATTCGCCAACACTTAAGTGAAATTTCCCCCGAGGCCAGCGACTTTAAAAACTGGCGCTTTGTGAGCCTCATCGATCGCTCACTGCCAGGTCTTCTCTTTAGAATGATCCAACCCGAACTTATTTCGCGCTTTGAATTAATTCCGGAGTTGGTTTTAAGTCGCGAAGGCTTACCCCTACTCTTTAGTACGCTCTCTCTCTACGCAAAGTTTCAAGTTCCCTATGTCATCATCAACCCCTTTAAGCTCGAACTCAGTGAGGATGCTCACGCCATAAAAGAAGCTTTTGAACTCTATCAAATGTACTCTGAAAAAAAGGTGCGACTCTATATTTCCCCAGAGCACCCTCAGAGCGAGAGCTGGCATATTAAGCTAGAGAATAAATTTGGCGGCCCTCGCTACATTGATATCGACCTCTCTAATTCATGCAATCACGACTGCGTCTTCTGTGGCACTCACTCGCGCGAAGTAAAGGACCGCCTGGCAGGCAATGTCTTTCACCAAGACTTTCTCAGAAAGCGCCAGGATGAAAATGTCGTCCTAAACTACCTAGAGCACCTTCCTGAGAGCGTGAAATTCATTCAATTTGGAGGCGTGGGAGACCCTGCAAGTCACCCCAGTTTTTTAGAAATTATTAGTAGAGCGCGCTCGCGAGACTTTCCCGTTTCTGTGCTTTCAAACTATAGTTTTTTTACAAAAGATCAAATCACAAAACTCTCAAATCTTGGCTCAAGAGACCCCCACAAATTCTTCTTTATCATCAATATCTCTGGGGCAACTCCCGAGACCTACGTCAAAACTCGCCCCGGCCAAAGCGAGCGCACGTTTCACAAATTGCTAGAAGATTTGCGCCACACCAGCGACTACGCTCTTACTAATGGGCGTGGAATCGGGCTGTGGCTACAGTGTGTGGTCAATATTTTAAATTATGAAGAGATGCCCCTTTTTATAGCACTTGCTAGAGATGTGGGCGCACTCAACGTCTACTTCAAACCCATGCAGATTCACGAGCGTGAAACTGAAAAGTATCTCATTCCAAAGGATCTTGAGCTCGACTATTTAAAGCATATTCGCCTAGCGGTTCACTTTGCAGCAAAACTTGGCATCGGTCTCAATGGTAGTGAGTGGCTCGATGAAATGCTGGCCAGCAATGCTGATAAGTTGTCCCAAGTTGATCAAAAATATGGAGCGCTCGAAGATCAAATCAAAGAGTGCATGGAGCGCTTTGAGCTTCTGCGCGATTATATGACTGGTAAGCGCAAGCGCCCACTACCCTTTGATCGCAATTATAGCGAAGTGAAGTTTTTTAACCCTTCCCTCGCCTACGACCGCCCCGCCTCAAACCAAGAAATCACCACCAGGCCTATGGAGCTCTTCACCATTACAAGTGAGAGTAATGAGGACGAAGGACTAGATCTAGGAATTTTAAATAAGCAAATTCCAGTTAACTTTTATAAAAAGAATAAGTGTTATATTGGCTTTGATTATCTAAGAATCGACGTCGATGGCAAAGTTCTTCCCTGCTGCGTCTCGCCCTATAATTTCCCCAATGATGGACTCGTTCTCGATCGCATTTGGTTTTCTGAGCGCTTTGATGCTTTTAGATCTAAACTCAAGCGAATTGACGAAGAACAATTCTTCACCAAAGATCAAGAGTGGACCTTTTGTCAGTACTGTCCCCATATGGAAATTAATAAACTTTGGAACGGAGTTCACAAGAAGACCACCAAGGGAGAGAACTCGTGAATATTGCCAAGGCCTGGGAGGAGCTAAGCGCCCTTGCAAAGCTCTTCTACCGTGCATTTTTCATCTCCCCATTTAATCGCCGCGACCACGCGATGATGAATCTCCTCATTATTTCAAAAAAAGGACCTGAATTTAATATTCATGCCCTGCTTGAATACGACTACGCCCTCAATGAAGAGATCACTAAATTGCGCTCTCGAATGGGAGAGCGAACAGAAAATTTTCAAGACGAATTAAAACTCGCCAGCTCGCGCATCGACGAACTCTTTGCCAAGGCCGGCACCGAGGCCCTCGATGCTCAAAGCCTCTCACAGGTTAAGCGCGAGATGGACATTGAACTCAAGCATATGAGAAGTGAGTGGGAGAAGTGGCAAAATCTCATTGAAGACGAACTCCACTCACAACGAGATATCGGAGGAAAAATTCGCACCGCCTGGTACGCCCTCACCCCCAAGGACCCCGATCACTACGGGGACGCCACCGAGGTTGTTGCCGCGGTTATAAAAGAGCGCGAAAAATTAAAAACTGGCTGGAAAGACCTCGCCCGTGAGCAAGAAGCGTTCTTTGAAAAAGTAAAAGACTATAGTGAAAAGCACGTGGAGATTGACGAGGCTTGGAAGGCCATTTCCTACGCACAAAGGTCAATTAAAGAAGAGCGCGACCGCCTCAAAGAGAGTTGGAACTCGCTCAAGTCTGAACAAGAATCAATCATTGCCCGCTTTAGTGAAGTGGAAAAGGGCTATCAACAAATTGATGAGGCCTGGAAGGAGATTTCCTATACCCAAAAAACACTTGGACGCGCCAAAAAGGAACTCGGAGAACTCGACCAAGTCGTCAGTGCGAAAGTTCCTCGCCCGGTCGCTCCAGAGAAGATGGGCCTTAAATTGCAGGAAGAAAACTTAAAGCGCGACCAATTTGAAAAAGAGGCCAGTCGCTATATGGGAGATATTAAAGCTTCACTAAAAGAGACTAGAAAAGCTCCCGGCGAAGTGGACTCCGTCAATGAAGTACTAGAGCAAATTATCGACGTCACTTCAAAGTCAACGCTCAGCCTCACTGGCGAGCACCCCTTTAAGCTTCCTAAGCGCGACGGCGATGGAGTGCTTGCAACTTTCTATTACCAAAATAATATCTATGATTTCTGGCGCTGGTTTCGCGATCACTCTGAAGAAGAAGTTCTGGTCATTGGACCTAGCAACTTAGACCCACTATGGGAGCGCACCCTCGACTTTCTCGCTGGCAAGGGCGCTAGCCTCGCTCACTTTGACTGCAATGTCTCACTCATAAAGAGGAAAATGCCGTGATCCCTCTGCTGCGCGCCCCTGCGATTGTCTACCGCATACTCGAAGTCTACGGACCCGCGCTCTTTTTCATTCTGGGTTTCGTCTTTGATATTGCAACCCTCGATCGCATCGACACGCTCTCCACTCTCATTCCTGTAAGTCTCTACCTTTGCGTTGCTCTGGGCTTTATTTTGCGCGACACACTTAAAGGCGAAGGCACATACACTCAAGACATCATTCACTTTGCCCTTGGGGCGCTGCTCTCTTCTTACACGCTCTTCTTTTTTAAATCGGCGAGCATTCTCTCCTCCCTGGCCTTCATGCTCTTTATGGTTGGCATTTTACTTTTTAATGAAACTAAGTGGGCGCGCTCATTTGAAGGCTCACTCCAAGTAGCACTACTCACTCTTGTGCTTCACTGCACTTTCATTCTCTTCTACCCGCTAGTCTTTGGCAGTGTCTCTGGCATGATCTTTTGGTACGCCGTGCTCTCGGGAAGTCTCACACTCGCTCTCATCATCTATCTATTAAAAAAGAAAATCGATTTTGAGCGTTTAAAGAAGTCTTGGATTATTCCCGCTGTAGCTATTACTGTGCTGCTCATTCTTGCCAATCTCTTTAAAGTCATCCCTCCTGCACCACTGGCCGTTCAGGAGATGGCAATTTATCACAATGTAGAAAAAGATTACCCGCGCTACTATCTCTCACTTGAGCGAGCAGCGTGGAAATTTTGGCAATCAGGTGATCAAGAATTCAAGGCCAGACCTGGAGATAAAGTCTATGTCTTTGCTCGCATCTTTGCTCCTGGTGGCGTCAATGAAGAGATCATTCTCCACTGGCAGGTGTATCAAAAGGGCTGGATGACAAGTGATCGCATCCCCCTTCAAATCACCGGAGGTCGCTCGGAAGGACATCGCGGCTACGCCTATAAACAAAATTACTCCCCTGGGCTTTGGCGCGTGAGTGTTGAAACCAAGGATGGGCGTGAAATCTCGAGACTGGACTTTGAAATATACGAAGATACCGCCCAATCCAAGCGCTTAATGCGCACCATTGTCGATGGCGAAGACTGAAAGGTATTTGCCATCAGTTCGCATTTTCTCTAAGATTATTCTATCTCGCTGCTCGGAGTTCCTATGAAGACATTATTCTATGCCCTATGCCTCGCCCTCTTTGCCCAAGCATCGCTGGCCAAAACATCGAGTGCCCCGGTGGAAGTCGAATGGAATACCTTGAGCAAATTAATAGTTCCCTCTTTTGAAGAGTCAAAGAAGGGAAAGAAGCCAATTGCCGCCAAAGAGATCACTGATATTTTAGGCAAGGAAATTGTCATAAAGGGCTTTATGATGCCCCTCGATTTTAGTAGCAAGGAAGTGAGTGAATTTCTACTCATGCCCTACGTCCCAAACTGTATGCACGTTCCCCCGCCACCTTCAAATAACCTAGTCGTTGTAAAAATGAGTGAAGGCTCTAAAATGAAGGCAACTTTCTATCCTGTTGAAGTCAAGGGCGTGCTTGCTTTAGAAGAGAATATTGAATTTGAATCCTCATATAAGCTCGCGGCGAAGTCTGTTGTCGAGCTAGATCCAAAAAGGCTAAACGATGATGACAAGAAGAAACTTGAGAGCTCTACTCCTAGTGTTAATCACAATGGCGGTCGCTAGCGCCTGCAATAAATCTGAAGAGAATCATCACCACCACGACGAACATTCAAAGTCTCATAGTGCAAGTGCTGGACATGACCACGATCATCACTCTCACACTGATAGCGAGGATATGAGTGAGGGTGTCTCGGGCGAAGCTGACGAAGAGGGATCAGCTTCTCTAGGGGCACACGTGCACGGACAAGCTCACTTCGCTCTTGCCGTTGATGAAAATATTGTCGCCCTAGAACTGACGGCCCCGGCCCAAAGTGTTGTGGGCTTTGAAAAAAACCCCACAAGCGACGAACACAAGGCCACGTGGAGTTCTTTTGAATCAAAGTGGAAAGAGCAAAATAGTAAATTTATCGCTCTAGAGAGTTCACTCAATTGCAACCTCTCAAGTGCTAAAGCGGTCCTTGAAGTCGAAGGTGAGCATGCCGAAGTGCGCGCGGAAGCCACATACAACTGCGCTAAGGCCCCCAAGCAAAATAAATTTGAACTTGGACTCGTAAAAGAGCTCCCGGGAATCACTAAATTAGAAATTGAAGTCCTTCCCAATGATAGTGCGAGCTATGTGAAGACACTTGAACTTGGCCAAGCTGAGCGAACAATTCCAAAATACGATTTCTAATGATGGACATGGTCATTGAGATTCACTCACTTAAATTTGGCTATCAAAGCGCCAGTGAGAACCTGCTCTCTATTGATCACTTCTCGATGCAGAAGTCAGAGCGAATTTTTCTCTATGGCCCTAGTGGCAGCGGCAAGAGCACATTTTTAAATCTAATTGGGGGCATTCTAAGTCCTGTTAGCGGTGAAATCAAAGTATGCGGTGAAGACCTAACTAAGATGTCGGCGAGAAGTAGAGATCATCTCAGAGGATCAAAACTAGGAATCATTTTCCAGCAATTCAACCTCCTCTCTCATTTAAGTGCGCTCGAAAATATTATGCTGCCCGGACTCTTCCATAAAATCCCCTATATTAAAGAACACGCCCAGGAACTAATTAGTGCGCTTGGACTTGAGGCCATTGCCCATCAAAAGGCATCGACTCTCAGTCTAGGCCAACAACAGCGCGTGGCCGCCGCCCGCGCCCTAGTGTCAAAGCCGCAGTTGATACTTGCTGATGAACCGACTTCTAGCCTTGATGACGAAAATACTCAGCGCTTTCTTGAGGGACTCTTCTCACTTGCGGCCAGCGAGAAAACATCAGTGCTCTTTGTAAGTCACGACAAAAGCCTGGCAAGTTCATTTGATCGCTCACTCTCTCTGAGTGAACTTGGGGGAAGTAGTAATGTTTAAACTTACCCTTAGATCGATGCTAGAGCGCAAGGTTACAGTTTTTCTGTGTCTGTGCTCAATTGCCTTTTCAACCGCTCTCTACCTCGGTGTCTCTCGCCTCAAAGAGGGGGCCAAGGACGGATTTACCGGCACACTTAGTGGCGCGGATCTGATCGTAGGGGCCAAGGGTGGTGAACTCAATCTTCTACTCTACACAATTTTTCACCTAGGTAATGCCACTAATAATATTCGCTATGAGTCCTACCAGAAGTGGGCGGCCAATAGACGCATAGGCTGGACAATTCCTATTTCACTTGGCGATTCCTACAAAGGTTTTCGCGTGGTGGGGACAGATCAAAACTTTATTGAGTATTACCGCTACCGAGACGATCAGAAGGTTAGCCTTAGTGAGGGCGAATTTGCCTCCGGGATTTGGGGCGTGACTCTGGGCTCAGAGGTTGCGAAGTCACTTTCTCACAACGTTGGTGAGAGAATTGTTCTTAGCCACGGCATGAGTGAAGCGGCAATTGTGAGTCACGACCACACTCCATTTACTGTCCAGGGAATACTCGCACCGACTGGAACACCAATAGACACGAGCGTCTTCATCACTCTTCAAGGGATGGAGGCCATGCACATTGGCTGGGAGAGCGGCATCGCTAAAGAAGAGGATATGCCGATTCCAAGCGAGCTAAAATTTGAAGACATTAAGATTCATCAGATCACAAGTTTTATTGCGGGAGCACGCAGTCGAATTCAAGTGCTCCACCTTCGTCGCGCCATCGACACCGACCCAGAAGAGCCACTCATGGCCATCATTCCAGGCCTCGCCCTTGCTCAGTTGTGGGAAATTCTCTCTGGCGTTGAAGTGGCGCTTCAAGTAATCGGAGTTTGCGTTCTCATTGTCGGAGTCATAGGTATAGTGATTGCTCTCACGACATCTTTGCAGTCTAGAAGAAGAGAAATGGCCATCCTTAGAAGTGTTGGTGGAGCGCCAAGACACATTCTCCTGCTTCTTCTAAGTGAAGCCCTCATTCTTGCCTTTACCGGCTTTTTCTTTGGCGAGCTACTCTTAATGGGTGCTCTCGCTATTGCTCTTCCACTCATTGAAGGCAACTACAGCATGGCGATGGAGCTAAAGATTTTTGAAATAAGTGACCTCAACTACCTTGGACTCACCATTGGTGTCGCCCTTCTTTTAAGTCTGCTGCCGGCAGCAATGGCCTATAAGCAATCACTAAAAGACGGTCTTACAGCAGGTAATTCTTAAGCGCTTGAAGATTTTTCTTTCTTACTTATAATCATAAAAAATAACTATGCCTTCTAGTAAAGGAAATCTTAACCATGAAAAGATTTACTCTCCTTCTTGGTACGATGGTCATTGTAGGACTATGTGCCTATGCAGTTATGATATTCACCGGCAACACTCCAAAAGTCGCTCAAGAAGTTGAAGGAGAAATTGCACAAATGTATGAAAACCCACACTCAAATGCCATGCTTCTTGAGGCCATGAAGACTGCCTCTCTCATCGCACAAAAACCAGAGAAGTCAAAAAAGCTCAAAGAGCTATTTAGCGATTTAAGTTACTTCATGGCCTGTATTCAAATTATTGAGTTAGAAGCTGATGCTCAGAAAGTCAGAGGTCTCGTGATGAATCTCATGATGAAGCAAAAGGCACTTGCAAGTGGCTATATGAGCGCCCTCGACAATTTTAGAAGTAGCAATAATCGCCAGGTTTTTAGAGATGATACGCAGAGGCCAGACATGGCCTTTGCTCACTGCAAGCTAGAACTCTCACAAAGTGAAAAGACTGTTTATCTTCAAAGATGGAAGGATTTTTCCTTAAAGCTCAAGTGAGCGCCAGAGATACCAAGAAAGAAGCGTTCGGTGGGGCGAAAATTTTCTCGCCCAAAGCTCTAACTCTTTTTCATTCTTAGTCATATTCAATTTAAAGATCTCACACCTACCCTTTTGTAGGCCTAGATCAGCTGGGGCAAAGACATCCATGCGCCCTAGATTAAAAATTAAAAACATCTGCGCCGACCAAGCACCAAGGCCTCTGTAAGAAGAAATCTCATCAATCACCTGTTGGTCGCTCATCTTCTTAAACAAAGCTAAACTGGGTATATTGCGCGAGACCAATTCACTGAGGGCGCGCGCCTTATTATTGCTGAGTCCCGCACTTCTAAGCTCTTCATGACTGCACGAGGAGGCGCGCTCTAGATTCTTCCCACACAGATCTACAACTCTACCCCAAATCGTCGCGGCCGCTTTCCCGGAGAGCTGTTGGTAGACAATACTTTTAGCGAGTGCTCGAAGTGGCGCTTCGGGGCGACTTTTTCCAGGGTTAAAGTCGGGAGCTATCTTGATTACTTTAGCTAGCCTAGAATCAAGCTTTGCGAGCTCGCGCTTGGCCTTAGCTGGATTAAAATCCTTATCAAAGAATGTCACTGGCCGACTGGAAAAGAGATCAATTCCCTCGAGAGCGAGCATTCTCTGCTTAGTTTTAAGACCCCCTGGACTAGAGAACCCGCCGGGTGCTCCACCTGTGGCGAGGACGCGGTGACAAGGGATGAGTAAGGGGACAGGATTAGATCCCACGGCACTGCCCACGGCCTGATAACCCCTGGTTCCAAGTCGCCTAGATATCTCAGCGTAGCTAAGAGTCTGCCCAGATTCAATTTTCATTAATTCACTTAAAACTTTTCTTTGAAAATCAGTACAGAGTTGAAGATCGAGCGGGATATTTTTAAAGTCACAGGACTTGCCCGCAAAGTAGCTCTGTATCTTCTTCACCCAAGAGACCAGGGATCTTGGAATGGGAAGTTCTTCTACATGACAAAGCTTCTTATCTTGATTGAGCGACCGCAATTGCTCTTTAGCTGAACTATCGGGAAGCCAGAGTCTAACGAAGGCGGGCTTTGAAGTCTCAAAGACAACAAGCATCCGCCCCCAGGGGGATTCAATCCAATTTCGACCGAGCAATTAAACTTCCTTGCGCGAAAAGAGCCAATGAAGAATAAATGTCCAAAGTGCGACCGTCACGACAAAGTGAAGAGACTGAGAAGCAAAGGAGAGCTTTGCCAAGTCTTCCATTTTTCCACTTAAGAGCACATCAGTTACCGAGGACCAGAAACCCATGCGCGGAAAAATTATATCAACACCCACACTGATATAGCGGTAGAGACTTGCCTCGGCCAAGTACTCTGAATAGGTTTGATTCATAAAGGCCGAATTCATAATCCCAACTAGAAACATCATGATCAAGGTGAAGACAAAACTAAAAATCTTCGGCAGAAAAAGAGAGAAGAGACAAGAGAAGAGGAGAATTGGAATAATCCTAATGGCGTATGTGAGAGAGGCCAGAATCACCCCGAAATGCCACACGCCTTCTCCAGAAACAATTTGAAAGAGCGTCGCCGCAACGGCGTAGGTCACTAAGAAATAACCAAAGAGCAAACCCCAGGTGCCAAGAAGTCTTGCAAGAAGATACTTCGCTCTGGAAATGGGAAGAGAGAGCAATTGCGGCA
This sequence comes from Bacteriovoracaceae bacterium, assembly GCA_048267245.1. Taxonomy (GTDB): domain Bacteria; phylum Bdellovibrionota; class Bacteriovoracia; order Bacteriovoracales; family Bacteriovoracaceae; genus JBLWXV01. The sequence goes on along the minus strand of JBLWXV010000002.1, from coordinate 1,181,470 downwards.
GCACTTGATAGTCGAGATCGTCTTTTACAACTCCGGCACCTATGAGCGCTACAACAAAGGTACTCCAAAGACCTACGAGGGTCAGAAAGATTGTGAAACCAGTTGATCCAGCTCCTAGCACTTCGTTCTTAGCGAGAAAATTATTAATCACAAAATCGAGAAGAGAAGTTGAAATAATTAAAAAGACGATCGTCAGCACGATGAGAATTAGAAGAGAGCGCGAGCGCCATTCTTTTTGAAAGGTATTGATAATTAGAGTTTTCATCTACACCTCTCCTTTTTTACCAACAAGGTCATAGAAATAGTCTTCCAGATTGCGGCCTGCCAGTAGGGACTTGATCTCTCCCTGCACCAGAAGTTTGCCATGATTGACGATGGCAATATGCTGAGTGACTCGCTCCATTTCTGAGAGAATGTGACTATTAAAAAAGAGTGTCTTTCCCTCGGCGTGGAGCTCAACAAAGAGATCTTTCAATTCTTTAATCCCAATGGGGTCAAGTCCACTAAAGGGCTCGTCCAAAAGGAGCAAACGGGCCCGACTGACCAACATATTGGCAACCCCCACTCGCTGCATCTGACCTTTTGAGAGAGTCTTCATTTTTCTCTTGGCAAGTGAGCTCATTCCCACGCGCTCAAGTGCTGGCCCAACCTCAGCGCGCGAAGAGCCGTAGAGCTCAGCAAAGAAATTAACCACCCCCTCTACAGTGTAGTAGGGATAGAAGGAAAACTTCTCCGGCAAATAGGCAAGCTCGCGACGAGACTCCTCACTAGGGGCGTTCTTGCCAAAGATTCGCAGCTCACCTTCGGTGGTGCGGATGAGTCCGAGCAAGGACTTGATAAAGGTTGTCTTCCCGGCGCCATTTGGGCCAAGGAGGGCCATGCTCTGTCCCTCTTCTAACAGGAGATTCACTCCATCAAGTGCTCTCACTTCTCCGTAGTCTTTAACTAGCCCGCGGGCCTCAATGGCAAAACTCATCTCAACACTTCTCCAATTTACTTTATATCTCTTACGGCCTTGAGCACATCACTTGGCTCTGCCCTAAAAGTATAATCGGGATCAATAAACGCATAAGTAATAATACCCTGCTTATTGATCACGTAAACACCCGGCATTGGAAGAACTTTTTCGCTATTGCCTTGAGAGGCATCTAGATCAATGCCAAAGGTCTGGTAGTGCTTGAGGGTCTTTGGATCTACTGTGAACGCAATTCCTAGACGCTTAGCAATGAGATTGTCTTGATCACTCACCACCATATAGTCGAGGTTGTACTTGCGCTTGGTTTTAGAAATCTCTTTGTAAGTATCTGGAGCGATGGCGACAATTTGGGCCCCGGCCTTGTCAAAATCGCCCTTCATCTTCTGGTAACTCTGAAGTTCGAGCATACAGTAGGGGCACCAACCGCCGCGGTAGAAATTAAGCACAACTGGGCCATCGGCATAGAGGTCCGAGAGCTGGGTGACGCTTCCATCTTCAAGCTTAAAGGCAATGGTTGGCACTTTCTTTCCCTTCATTTTTAATGCGCGCTCGTGAAGCCTTTGATCTCTCAACTGCTTTACTCCTTCTAGCATATCGCGGCGAACTTCTTCACTTCTGCCCTTGGCCATTTCACGGCGCTCTTTGAGTTGGGAATCGAGAGTCTGGGCGCCAAGGGAGAGGGAGGTCATAAGAGAAAATGAACAAAGAATACTTAGTAACTTCATAGATACTCCGAAAAAATATTGAACCCTCATTGTGCCATGCCCAGCTGTACTACAGCTATCACAACGCACAACACGTCTTACAGATGTCTTATCTTGTGCTAGAGTATTTTGATGTCAGCGAGCGAATTTTCTTCCAAAGTCATGCACCATTTTGAGCCTCATATGCGAGAGCTCGGTGCGTCCTTAATTGGCCTGGGTCAGGTGCAAGTCTATGAGATGAACCCCGAGGGTGCGCGCATCATGACGACTGAGGGTAGCTCGAAGATTCACAGCGCCCTTAGCTGGATTCAAATTCGCGATCACCGCTCACTCCTAGTGAGTTGCGACTGCACTCACTTTAAATTTAAAGGGCTTTGCAAACACCTGTGGGCCAGTATTTTAAGCGTAGATGGGCGCTCATTTTCTCACGGCACTCCTCTGACATCGAAAGTGGATATTGTGCTTGGAGAAAGTGGCGACACCGACTCCCTTGCTCTCAGTGAAAAGGCCAGTGCAAGTACACCGCAGAAGATCGCTCCAAAGGCGCCCTACCACAACTCACACCTCCATCTACTAGCTCGCTCCCTCGCCCGCTCACGCGCCATTGAGACGAGTGAGCGCTCGCTAGGAGTAAAGGAAAACCAACTCTGGTTTGAGCTCGTCCTCAAAGAGGCCAGTGAAAATAATATTCACTTAATTATGCACACGCGCGAGCGCAAGAGCGGCAGTGATGACTGGGGAGTCCCCAAGGCGTTTAATGCTACTAAAGAGCGTCTCACTGAATTGAGTGACCCCTCTGATATTGCCCTTGCAGAACTTCTTCGCAAGATGACCTATTGGGATAATCCCAACGCCACCATGCGGGCCAATTCACGCGCCAAGCAGAGTATCGCCGAGGTGCCCCCAGCACTCTTTGATATGGTCTTTACAATGCTCAGTGAGAAGGGTCGCCTCTTTATCTCCGGGGAAGATGGCAAACCTGTCTCTCTCGTGTGGCGCTCTAAGAAATATTTTAGAGCGCGCATCAAAGTAGAAAAGAGCGACAACCACTGGTACCTACGCGGAGAATTTGCCAGCAATCAGATCGTGCTCTTACACAATCAAACCAAACCCCTTTGGTGGGCAGGGCTCATTGTGGCCGGCAATCAACTTTGCCGCCTGAATACATATGGACTTGGGCCTTTCTTTACAGGTCTAATGGAAAAGAAGACCAATGCGCTGAAATTTGAAGACAGTGAGGAAGCCCGCGAGGATTTGCGCAAGTTCTTAATTGAAAGTGTTGGCGCTCAAAATATTGCCGGAGACCTCGACTCTGAAAGTGAGACTGGCACTACTGAACAAACAAAGAGTGAGAGCTCACTTGGCATTAAGCTTCGCATTCTCAATCCTACTCCTACCCTCAAAGTAGAACTCTCTCACAGTGGCCTTCAAACCCTCCTCGCAGCAAAGGTTCGCATGGAGTATCAGGGCGTGGAAATGATCGCTCTTAGTGCTGAAGCACTGCCAATTCGCATTAAAGAAGGCTACTCCTTCATGAGAAACCTCGACCGCGAGGCGAGCTTGATGGAGGAGCTAACCAGTGACCCCGCCATTACTCTCCTACCAAGGGAGGTAGATGCTCCACTGACAATTCGCTTTGAAGCCTTTATTGATGTGGTATCAAAACTTACTAGGAGCGGCTGGATTGTCAAAGGTCACTCTGGCCATAAAAGTGAAACGAAAATTATCGCCCCCACCAGGCGCGAGTCGAGACTTAAAACTTTTGAAGACTGGATTGAATTTCAAGGTGAACTCGAATTTGAAGGCGAAGTCTTTGATCTGCCCACCCTGCTAGCAAAACTTAAAGAAGGAAAGTTTATCACCCTGGCCGATGGCTCTATGGGATTAGTTCCTGAAGAGTGGCTTAGAAAGCAGCTCGCCATGGCCCAACTAGGAACTGCAAGTGGCGACCATTTTAAACTAGATAAGAAGAATATTCCCTTTATCGATCTTCTGCTTGAAGAGATGCCCGGAGTAAAGATCGATCACAATCTAGGCGAACTCAGAGAGCGCCTTAAAAAGTGGCGCGACTCTAGCGAAGTGATTCTTCCCAATTCTTTTAAAGCAGAGCTTCGCCCCTATCAAAAAGTAGGGCTCAAGTGGATGCAATTTATCTCCCACCTAGGTCTTGGGGGCTGCCTTGCCGATGATATGGGTCTTGGTAAGACGGTGCAAGTGCTGGCGCTTCTTGAGTCTAGACGCATTGAACTTTTAAAAGGACGCAATAAACTCCCTACCCTGGTGGTACTTCCCAAGAGCTTAATGCCCAATTGGCGTGCCGAGGCCCAAAGCTTCGCACCAAGTATGAGTGTGTGGTCCTACGAAGGCAAACCCAGTGAGCGCGAAGCCATGCGCGAAGAGCTCAAGGGCGCGAGCGCACCTGATGTAGTGCTCACAACCTATGGTCTTGTGAGACAGGATATTGACGAGCTCTCAAAGATTCCCTTTGACTACACTATTCTTGATGAGGCCCAGGCGATTAAAAACGATCAAAGCCAAAGTGCCAAGGCAGTGCGTGAACTCAATGCTAGAGGGCGCCTCGCGATTACCGGCACCCCCATCGAGAACGGCCTAGATGAACTATATAGTCTCTTTCACTTTCTTCTTCCGTCAGTCTTTGGCCACCGAGTGATTAAGCAAACTCTTCTCAAAGGCAATGAGGATGTGACTAAGAATATTCTCGGAGCTCTCAGACCTTTTATCCTAAGAAGAACCAAGTCAGAAGTGTTAAGCGATCTTCCTTCAAAAACCGAGAGCATCCTCTACTGTGAGATGGAAGAGGACCAAAAACGCTTCTACGCTGGACTTCATGCCAGCTACAAAGCTTCGATTGGCAATGAACTCGAAGGCGAGAGCGCCAAGGCCAACGTCCACGTTCTCGAGGCAATGTTGCGCTTGCGCCAGGCGGCCTGCGATCCACTCTTGGTTGACCCTCACTTAGGCCACTCTAGTGCCGCCAAACATGAAGTGCTCATTCACAAATTATTAGATATTAAGGCCAGTGGAGCGCGCGCTCTAATCTTTAGCCAATTCACTTCTCACTTGAAATTGATTCGCAAAAAACTGGATGCCCACCACATTAAATCGAGCTATCTCGATGGCTCCACAAATAACCGCGAAGAGGCCATCAACGCTTTCAAAGAGGACCCCGAGTGCACCGTCTTCTTAATTTCACTCAAGGCCGGTGGATTTGGTCTCAATCTCACTGAGGCAAGCTATGTCTTTTTGATGGACCCATGGTGGAACCCTGCAGTTGAAGCTCAAGCGATTGACCGCATTCACAGAATCGGACAAAAACAAGCGGTCTTTGCCTACCGAATAGTCACTCGTGGCACGATTGAAGAGAAGGTCTTACAGCTTCAACAAGAAAAGCGCATGGTTGCCTCGGAACTTGAATCCACTGATGGAGTGACTCTCAAACAGATGTCTCTCAAAGATCTAAACTTCTTGTTTTCTTAAGCTAAATTTCGTCCTGGAAATGCCGACATGCCCATTGCCATTGGCGTTTCTCACTCAAGAGATTTGCGCTAACTACTCGTGAATTCATAAAAGATGCGCTCGGGATTCACTTGAATAAAATGGTCTAATCTCAAAAGCTATACAGGGGCTTCATGAAACACATGGTCTTACTTGCGCTCTTAATTTGCTGGGTACTTCTCTTTGGTTTTTCAACCAACGAAAGCGTGGACGTAGGCACGTTCAGAAAGTATCAGAGCAAAATGCCCACCCCTGAACGCACCCTCGCAAGTGATGCTACTTCAAATAGAACTGATCAAGCGCCTTAGTCGTCCTGCCCAGATCTTCAACAAAGGGCATGTGCCCAAGGTTTTTAAGGACAACTAACTTTCCCTTGGGAATCATTGCAACAACTTTTGGCCCCAATAGATCATAGCGACCTAGATTGGGAAGCAGCTCCTTACTAGCGGTGTCCTTTAATAGGGCCGTGCGATCGCGATCTCCAAGGAGAAGCAACGTCTTTACTTTGAGATTTTTAAACTCATAGTAAACAGGTTGTGTGTAGATCATATCGTAGAGCTTGGCCGAGACCATCGCCACGTGCGGCCAGTCGCGACCGGCCAGCAGGCCTTTATTAACGGCTAGAAACTCCTCATACTCAGGCTTCCAAACGCCATCGTAGTAGCTCTTCTTTTGATAATTTCTCATCCCATCCACAGTTGCTCTAAGCTCGCGCTCATACCACTCATCGACAGTGCGATAGGATAGCATTGTCTTCCAATCTTCAAGTCCAATGGGATTGACCAAGGCGAGTTCGCTTACACGCTCCGGGGCCATGAGTGAGATGCGAGTTGCGAGCATGCCACCCATCGAGTGGCCTAATAGCTTAAATTTTTCAACGCCAATAGCTTCAAGGAGTCCAAGAGTATTGGTGGCCAGTGCATGAAAACTATATTGATAGGAAATTGGCTTAGTCGATTTACCAAAGCCGATTTGATCGGGAACAATTACGCGCAGACCCTTCTCTTTAAAGTGATCAATGAGAGTCTTAAAGTAGAAGCCACTAAAGTTCTTGCCGTGAAGAAGAACGATCACTCCCTTCTCTGGCCCATTGGCCGCAACGTCCATATAGCCCATTTTTAGAGATGTATTCTGTGACTCTAGCTGATGAAATTTGACTGGGTAGGGATAATTAAATTCTACAATATCTCGAGTGAGAGGTGCCACATCCCCCTTAGGGGCAGAGGCGCAAGCGCCTAGCATGGTCGCTAGGATCAGTGTCCAAATCAGTTTCATGAGTTACCTTTGAAAATGTTGATAAGGACAATTTTGCTATGAGAGAGAATTTCAGTCAAAAAGGGGCGCTGAACGCCCCTTTGACATTACCATTTAATTTCAAAACCGACCCAGCCTTGACTGCGACCGGTCTCTTTTTCACGCCTAATCTCAATAGAAGCTTTCGAGCCAGCGCCTTTTCTACGAGCATTTTTGCGCTCCCAATTCTTACTGGCGCTCACTCCATACTGCTCGGTCGAGCCTTCAAAGAAGAAGGGAATATCTCCAAGAGGCTTTTGGTAATTGAAGTCAAGGGCACTGCCAGTCTTCTTATCTCCAAGGCCAATAGATGTATTGACAGTGCTGCCTACTTCGCGCATGACCAGCTGAACCTTACCACGTCCTACAACTCTAGGAGTGAAGTCCCGTTGAACCTCGCTCTCCCAAGCGGCGTAGTCAAAATCAAGTGTCATCCCACCATCAGTGCCCGCCGCTACATTTTTGAAATTTGCGTAGCCAACAACTTTAAATTCACTTGAGATGCGAGTTGAACCATCTTTTGACTGCCCTTCAGCGCGCACACCGGCAAAAGTTCCGAAAACCGAATCAACGTTCTGACCCTCTTTAATATATCCATCAGATCTTCTGACAACTTTGGTATTCATGAGAGTGATCTCAGTTTCAACACCTCCAAATCCGGTAAGCTTTACTGGTCCAAGCTCCATTGATTTTTCGAGCCAATTCTTAAGTCGCAAATAGAGCATCTGTTGATCGACTGTCTCCTGCGCTCGTTTATTGCCCTCGCGGTTGATAAAGGCCACGCCTACCTCGCCGTGCACGAGGTCGCCAGAGGACCAAGCACGATCAAAAGCAACACCAGTATAGCGATCTCCTGTGAGAGTTGACTCGCCTTCAAAGAGGACCCCTTCGGCCCACTTAGTTTTAAGAATAACTTTTTTAAGAGTATAGGTGGGCATAACGCTATCAACTTTATTAGAGCCGCCACTCACCTCTCTTAAGATTTGTCCTATCTCAGAGGTAATGATTTCGACCGGCTTGCCCTCAACATCGTAGATGCGCGTAAAGGCACCAATATGAGTTAGGCTGCCCTCCACCTGAAGAGCACTTCCACCACTAACTCCAGTAGTTGCATTGGTTGCGGCATAATTAACAGTGATAACTTTTTGTGGATTATTTGGGTCCTGAACCGCCAAGATCGCGTGGTGAGCTGTCGCGGTCGCGTAGGCCATAATATAGACCTTATCTCTTTCAACCCCAAGAGCTGTTAGTACCTGGGCTTGGGCCAGAGCGATATCGCGGCAAACGCCGCCTGCTTCATTATTTTTTAAATTCTCAAGCATCTCCTCAATGCTCACGATGCCACCAGCATGTGGGCCTTTGCCATCTGCTCTCTCGTTGTCGTAGTCAGAGAGAAATGCTCCACCTAGGCGAGAGGCCACATGAATTTTTTCTTCAAAACTCAGGTCATCCTTAACTTGTGAAAGTGAATTCTGCCAATTTGTTGGATTACTTCTCACCGAGCGCAAGGCCAGTTCAGCGGCGATAATTCCAGAGGAGATATCCTCATCTAATTCCTGGCCAACAAAGTTAGCGAGCTCTTGGGCCTGCTCAGACAGAGAGAGAGACTCATAAGCATTTCTATCATTGCTCTTAAAGTATTCTTGCTCAGTCTTAGAAAGTGAGTTGTATTTTGAAGCCTTGCCCTTTCCGTCGCTGGCCAGGTTATTCATTTGTGTAGACCAATTGGCAACCGCCACAAACCCCATCGCCCCATCAAGGCTTGAAGGGTCCGTAAAACTCATCTCATAGCTAATACTAAATTCTGAATCTGAGAGAATCGTCGCTGCTTTTGAAGTAAAGCTTTGACGCTCTTCATGGACATCTGCTTGGGCCATCAAAATAGATGGGGATAGAGTAAAGAGAAGACTTAGGGCGAGTGTGGGTTTAATTAGTTTTTTCATGTGCTCATTCTATGTTGAGAACAAAAAAACCGGGATTACACCCTGTAAACAATGGGGGGGCCGTCTAAAAAGTAGACGGCCAGCAAAGGCCCCTTTTAATGGGGTTCTAGAGCTTTTGGTAGGGGTCTAGAGCGCGTTCAGCAAGCAGCAGGATTGACTCATAATTCTGATTTACAGCAGCTTCCACCGCCTGCGCCCCAGGATAGAAGCCACCGTTCATACGGCCCTTGGGCGAGAGTTCAAAGGTAAAACAGAAGACGCCGGCACTTTCATAGGCCCAGTCGCAGGTATCACCTGTAGAGATATAGAGTTCAGAAGACTGCTGATTGGTGTAGCCATTTGAGGCGGCCATCTTCGCCCCCCAATTCTTAAAAACCTCTAGGTCAGCCCCACCCACGGTCTCAAAAGAGCCACTCCATGGGTAGAGCACTAACTCTCCAAAAGAGTGAAAGGAGATCATGGCGCGAATGTCGGCATTGCCCTCCACAAATTCCTTAATAGCAATGGACTCAGGCTCAGAAAATGGCCCTGGCCCGTGGTAAATATCACTAGAGGGATAACTACTCGAACCACCTCGGGCCCAATTCTGATCATAGTTGCGATTGAGGTCGACACCATCATAAGCGCCAGTTCCCTCTTCGTGATTCTTTCTCCACGAGTGGTAGCGCCCATCGCGGATGTCATACATGACGCCATCGGGGTTGACCATGGGAATAAAGATCAGGCGGCGGTGATCGAGAATCTGCTTAACTCGCGGGCTGGTCGCATACTCTTCTAAGAGGCGCACCGCCGAGAGCAAAGGCACTTCAGTTGAGAGGTGCTCGCGCGCGTGGTGGGCACCGAGATAGGCGACAGTGGGAACCATCGTCTGCGTGGATTCTTTCTTTAGCCCAAGGCTTAGAGCGTAGAGATTGCGGCCAGACTTGCTCTTTCCAATCGAGTCGAGTGAGGCGAGCTTGGGATAGGTTTGAACTAGAGACTTCATAAGAGTCTCCATCTCTTCGTAAGTGTGGTAAATAGCGTCTTCACCAGGAAAGTCATTGGTGGCCACAGACTTCGCCACCGCCGTCTCTGGCAGTTTATAGCTCTCTAAAATGCGGCTTCCAAACTTCTCTTTGAGTTCTTCAAATGAAGCGTCTCCCACAACTGCGTAGACCCGGTCATCCACAATGCTATCGATGTGGATCACTTGGGCGATCTGCGACCTCACTAAAACATTGGGAGCTTTTAAAGAGACCCAGTGAAGGGCATGGGCGCTGGTTGAATAAGAGATGAGAGTCAAAAGAAGTGGTGCGATTAAGTTCTTCACACAAAGTTCCTAGCTAGAGAGGGGGTCATCATAGTCCCAAATTGGATTAAAGTATCTAGTCAGGTCATAAAAGTTAGATGATGTATGAAGTTTCTACATATCAAAATTAGCTAGAGTTCATCGGATCAATATATTTTAACTAGTTCCTCTACCCTGCTATAAGTCGCCCACAATCAATTAAATCGTGGAGACTAATATGCGAACTAACCTTTCAAGCCTAATCTCTTTTACCCTAGGCGCTCTACTTGTAGTGAGCCTGCAAACTCCGGCCTATGCAGGCTGTGAATCCTTCGGAGATACTAGTTCTGATCTCTTTGATAAAATCGAAGAGGGCCACTACGTCCTCACGAGCGAAAAGTTCCTCACCGATGGAGTGGAATTCACCGAGCGAGAGAAGGCCCTCGTTTATAAGATGGTGGCCAAGAACCAGGATGACGACCTGGCCAGCGTATCAAACTGGGACTACATCGTGGCCAACTATCACTTTCCAAGCACATATGATGAGCTTCACATTAAAACTTTTAGAGAGATGGGATCAAACGAAACCTATGACTATGTGTGGAGTTACCCAGGCGATAATGAGTATGGCGTAATTTTTAACTCAAAGGGCGAAATGGTGGCCGAAGTGGGAGATGGCGATCTCTATTGTTATTAGGGTTAACTGAGTTACTAATTTTCACTCTCCTCTGACTCACCACGGGCGCCCAGACGCTTTGACGGACGCCCAGGTCTCACCTTAAAGAGAGCGAAATTTAAAAAGCGAAAGATACGGTACACAAAGGGCGAGAGATCGCCCTTTTCGCTATTGCAGCTGTAGTGAGTGAGCGCCAAGTTATCTTCACTATCTTTGCCTCCCTTAGAAAGGGGTATGATGTGATCCCAACTGGCATCTTCCACCGTCTCTATCTCAAAACCACAGAGATAGCAGATAGAGTTATCCTTGAGTTTTTCGATCTTCTTTTTGCGTGAGCGTGCACGGCCTTTTTTCATCCCACTATTATAGCCTGTCTGAAAATGTTAGAAGCCTTTTTATTGAATAGAATTGGCTCCTCTCCTATGATTTCAATATGAAAACAATTCTAAAAACACTGATTCTCGCAGCGACCACCTCCCTTTTTGCCCCCAAAGCCCAGGCGATAGACGTCTGTCAGTGGCGCGCCTGGAATCACTTGGACTTTGGACTGCAAACGGGACAATTTAAAGATGGTACCTGCTATATTTCAGTGGGCTCGCGCAAGATCAATGACCTCACCTACCGCAACTACCTGATCACCTCTGATGGCCAATTGATGGTTTTTAATTCCTTTGGAGATGGGCCAAGTGCCACGCACACGGGCGCGCGAGTGTTCTACTTTTACCCAAAAATCGCTCCATTAGATCTTCGCCTAGATAATGACAATGTTGTCGTCACCATGGTCTCTGGTCACGAATTGGTCTTTGACCACATCCTACTTGATCTCGCACAGATAAGTGAGGGCAGTGTTCAAGTCGCCACTGGCGTCCACCCTGCTAATCAAGGTGGCGTTGAGATTGAATTAGATCGCTCCTATATGCTCGATATGGGCTTTAAATTGGGTAACACTCCTGCCTGGGACCTCACGCGCACCAGTACCTTTAGAAATTCACGTGGAGAGAGCTGTACCTTTAGAAATAGTGAGCTTTTCTACAAAAAGAACGACGAAGTCTACCCGCGCTACACAAATGACCAAAAACTCCAAAGTGTAATCCGCTCAAAATGCCGCTCATTTGCCTTTGATTAGGTCTTGTGAGCATAGGACCTAAATAATTCAAGTAATCTTTTCCGCACCTCTAGAATTTTTATTCCCTCCTGCTAAAACACCGAAAATTCAACTTTTAAACTTAGATCCTTAAGTTGTAGGAGATTTTCTATGCAAGTGAAGACCCTGGCCCTTCTAGCGGCTATCGGTATGAGTGGATATGCCAACGTTGGCATGGCCCAGACGCGCTCCCTTAAGTGGAACGTGGAACACTCGGCTTGGACCAACACTCACGAGAAGCTCTTTGAAGAGTTTGTTGCCAAGCTTGGAGAAGGAAGAGAAAAAGGCGTTTGCTTTACAACTGATGAGTGCTTGAGAAGCCCAGTTGCCAACCCAATGTACGCTAAGAAAAACCCTAGTGGCCTTCGCAATATCTTTGCTGACTGCGCGGACCTTCCACATATCCTTCGCGGCTACTTTGCATGGATGAATGGTCTTCCCTTTTCATATCAAAATGGTGTGGCCATCGCTGATCCTCAAGTAACGAGTGCCACTGACTCGGCCCAGTTTAGAGCACTCGAGTATCAACTACGCGATGCCAGATCTCGTCTGGCCAATGCTCGCGCTCGCCTCGCAAACGCTGGTTTCTTTTCAAGAGTTTCTATTAAAAGTGAAATTCGCGATCTTGAACGCGAAGTTAAGGCCATTATCGATCAGATGTCAGTGCTTGCAGGGCTTGGAAATGGCCCTTCATCAAACGAAGACGTTCGCTACTCAAAGAGTGGCAATAAGGTTACTTCAAGAAAGATTGTTAAAAACGGCGACAATATCAACGATATTCTCGATCAGATCGTGATGTCACTCTCTACAGCAAGCTTTAGAATCAATGCTGATGCTCAAGACAGTGGCACTCTCTTTAGAGATACCTATCCCGTAACACTCGACCGAGAAGGCATTAAGCCCGGTACAATTCTCTACGATCCTGCCGGACATATCGCCATGGTCTACAAGGTAACTAAAGACGGACGTATCTATTTGATTGATGCTCACCCAGATAACTCACTCACTCGCATTTCATTTGGTGAGAAGTTCTCTAGATCACCAATCATTCGCGGCGCTGGCTTCTTAAAGTTTAGACCAATACGCGAAGAGGGCCCACGTCATGTCCCAACGACAAACGACCAGCTCGCTGACTTCTCACTTCAAACTTACCAAGGTTACCCTGAAGTGGCCGGAGTGAACTTTCAGCGCGCGAAATTCGTCAAAGATGGAAAGAATCTCTCATACTTTGACTTTATTCGCGAGAAGCTCTCACTGGGCGATCTAAAAATTGATCCAATCAATGAACTTAAGATCATGCTTGGCGACCTTTGTATGGACATGAAAGATCGCGTGGACTCAGTAGAAAAGGCTATCGAATCTGGCATGGATCGAAGAGATCACCCATCGCGCCTTCCAGAGAATATCTATGGAACACACGGCGATTGGGAAACCTATTCGACTCCTTCGCGCGATGCTCGTCTGAAGGCAAGTATTCATGAAGCCCGCACCAAGACGGAAGAGTACATGAAGCGCTTCAACGCTAACGACCCAAAGATCGTCACCAACTCAGTCGATCTTGAAGGTGATCTGGCCGAGACTTACCTCTCTGAAACCCGCGCTTGTGAACTTAAAATTAAGAACTCAAGCAAAGAAACTGTAGTGATTAATCTCGATGAGGCCATTGAATCGATCTTTGACTTCTCATTTGATCCCTACCACTGCGTGGAGCTTCGTTGGGGTCTCACCAGCAATGGTGACCTCGCGAGCTGTCGTCAAAGTGAAGAGAAGTTTGACTGGTACAGAGCTGAGCGTAAACTTCGCAATCAAATTGAGCGCGACTACGAGCAGAAGATGGACCTCACCCTACGCGAGCTTCAAAGCTCAAGCCTAGGTGTTGAGCAAAAACCAAATGTATCGCTCAGAGACCTTCTCAACCTGTAAAAAACATACCAAATGGGGCCTTCATGGCCCCATTTTTTTTAAGGTTAAGTAAAATAACGGCCTTTACTCAAACAAGTTCTAACTCCCTCTTCGCCTTGAACCCCATCTGCTGCTATAGTTTTTGACATGAATGTGAAGGAATTCCTCGAACTCGATTTACTCTCACTCCCAGGCGTCGAAAAAAGAGCTTCGGCCAAAGGCCCCTACGAGTGCTTTACCTACAAGAAAGACGAAATCGCCTACATGAGCGGCGAAGGTCTACACATCCGCCTTGGCAATCAGAAGATCTATGAAAAGCGCGATGAATGGGAGCGCGACCCAAGGCTTGGGCTCAACAACCCCTCTACCGGTTGGGTTCTCATTAAAATTCAAAAGCGCGTCGACGCCGAAGAAGCAGTAAAACTCTTTATCGTCGCCAAGGAAATTCCACCAGAGGAGTTCTTACCTCCTCCTGGTGATAATTAATTTCGCACTCAGTCCCAAAAGTCATCTGGCACGTTTTAGGCTTCGCGCAGGGCTTCGCTGGCGCGTAGGGAGAGCCAGCGGCGCGAGGAGATTTCGCCGACGATGAGGCTCACGATAAGACAGGTCGCACCGATAGCGAGGGTGAGCAAATAATTAAAGTGGGTGAGGCCATTAAATAAGTTGCGCGCGAGAAGCCAGACGACGACTGAACTTGTCGTGAGTCCAAAGAAGGCGGCAAAGCCAGCGATGGCGAGAATTTGTAGGCGCACACTCTTTTCAATTAATTGGCGATTGGCCCCCAATACTTTTAATAAGACAAGATCGCGAGCGCGCTCGCGCATTTGATTATTTATCAGAGAATAGAGAACCAGTAGCCCCACGATCAATGAAAGAACCGACATGATTTTTAATGCCATCGCCATTTGGGCCAGTATCACCAGCGTGCGCTCAATAATTCTCTCCACATCAATAGAAGAAATATTTGAGAGCGACTGATAGAGATCGCGCTCAAAAGCGCTCTTGGTGCTCGGGTCCATGGATTCAAGTGCAGCGAGAAAAGTTTTAGGCGCGTCTTCAAGCACACCAGGCTGCACGAGCACAAAGAAATTTGGCACAAAACTCGTCCAGCGAACTTTTCTAAGCGAGACCACTTCACCGGTGATGTCGAGACCAAAAATACTAAAGGTAAGTTGATCGCCAAGTTCAACACCCATGCGCGAAGCCCAGCGCTCTTCAAGCGAGAGCTCTACCGGCTTGTCACTGCCATCGTGGGCGCCACTAAAGGGCCTTCCCGCTGTGAGAGTTTCACTCTGATCAAAATCAGCGCGGTAGCTAAGATTCAAACCACGATTTCTAATTCTTCTCTCTTCTTGCTCCTCGCGGGTAATGGCCTCACCACTCTCTCTTTTGTAGGGAGTGCCATTAATGGCGGTGATGCGAGAACGCACTAGGGGTGAAACCAAGCGCTTAGACACTCCATGCTTTTCACTTAAGCGGTTTAGTTCTGGTATTTGCTCCTCTTGAATATCAAAGAGAAAGAGTGAGGGAAGAGCGTGATCAGTCGGGGCGACAAATTCATCGCGCAAGCTCTCTTCAAGCTGAGGAATTAAATGGAGAAGATGCACACTCAGAGAGAGCGCCACAAAGAGAGAGAGGGTCGCTAAGCGAAAGCGCACGAGATAGCCAACGGCGAGTTTGAAGGCCAGGGAATAATTAGCAATCGCGCTCTTTTGAAGTAACTTTAAAGAGAATTGTCCAATCATGCCCAAAAGGAGCGCAACCACTAGAATTGCTCCCATAAAGAGTGAACCCACCTTGAGACTTCCGGCCATCCAGATAGAGAGGGCATAACAAAAGAGCAGCCATGGCAAAAACCATAGGGCGCGCCTCATATTTAGTACGCTCACTCCCCCAATGCGGTCGCGCAGTAAATCAATGGCGCGCGTCTTAACTAAGGGAGAAATGAGAGGCAAGCACAAGAGTAGCGTCGCTCCTAAGCCCACACTCAAAGTGGCCACAATAGCCCGCGGGGCAAGGGAGCTTTGAAGTTTAAAGGGCAGAAGGCCATTTACAACATCTATGACAAAGGGAAAGAGCGAACTAATTAAGATCAATGAAAAGATTGTCCCAAGGAGTCCAAGCATTCCGAGATGAAGTGAGAATATTTTTAAAATC
Source organism: Bacteriovoracaceae bacterium (assembly GCA_048267245.1). Lineage (GTDB taxonomy): Bacteria > Bdellovibrionota > Bacteriovoracia > Bacteriovoracales > Bacteriovoracaceae > JBLWXV01. Next base: position 1,165,889 of record JBLWXV010000002.1, on the reverse strand, counting down.
TCGCGCTCATTTAGACCAAGAAAACTAAGTACGGCGATTTCACGGCGCTTACTCGCCAGATAGGAGCGATAGAGATAAAAAAGTCCGACACTGGCCAGAAAGAGCGCAACCACAGAGACCAGTCCAAGAAAATCAGTGAGGTAGTCTAGTCCTCTAGCGAGACCTTCGCTGGCCTTTGTGGGAGTTTGGATGCGGATATCTTCACTGCTATATTTCTTTTCTAACTCCGAGGCGAGCTCGCCAATATTAACCACCACATTTGAGGGGATTTTAAAGGCGACATTATAGCGAACGGTGGCCCCCTCTCCCAAAAGATTGGCGCGGGCAAGACCCTCATTAGAGATGAAGACCTTGGGCGCAAATCCACCCATGCGCATGGTCTGACCCGGATCTTCAAGCACAACATCTGAAATCTTATAGCTCGCCTGCCCAATCGCGAGTTCATCTCCTATCTTAAGTCCCATCTGGCCAAGGAGCTCTGGATAGACCCAAATATTCTGTGGGGACGGGGCCATTAAATCGCTGCGGGGTACTGGCCCAGAATTTTCAAGTGTGAGACTTCCATAATAGGGAAAGCCCTCACCCATAGTACTGAGATTAACCAATCTAGAGTTTGAATTGCCCCGGGCCATGGACATCATCGAGAGCTGGGTGCTCGTCTTAGTTCCACTTGGTAGATCACCCATCACTTTTGTAATGAGCTCATCACTCACTGGAAGTCTCGAACCAAGGGCGATATCAGAGCCCAAAATTGAGAGCGAGCGCTCATTCATTAGATTAGAAAAAACGCCCTTAAATTGTTCAACAAAGGCGATTCCACTGAGACCAAAAGAGAGGTTGATAATGAATATAAGTGTGAAGAGACGATTGCGCCTTAGTTCCCTAAAGGCAAATCGCAGCGAGCTGTGCCTACTCTCTTTCATGAAACGCGCTCTTCTTCTTTTAGGGCACCCTCAACTAATTGATAGACCCTCTCGCAGCGCGAGGCAAGCTCTGGCGAATGAGTCACTAAGATCAGTGACATTCCTTCACTTTCAACCAAGTCAAAAACGAGATTCATCACCGAGGCTCCAGTATCAACATCAAGTGAGCCCGAGGGTTCGTCGGCAAGCAATAGTTTTGGCCCCTGGGCAAGACTTCTCGCAACCGCCACTCGCTGACATTCTCCCCCACTAAGAGTACTTGGTAGGTGATGGGCGCGCTCGGCAAGACCTACTTTACTCAGAGCACTTAGTGCGCGCTCGCGCACATTACTTGCGCCACTAATTTCGAGGGCGAGCTCCACATTTTCAAGCGCGCTCAAATGTTCGAGCAGGTGAAATTGTTGAAAGATGATGCCGATATTCTTTGAACGATTGCGAGTGAGTTCCTCATCGCTAGCACCAAAGAGAGAGGAGCCATCAAAGACAATATCTCCCTGATCGGGGCGGTCAAGCCCACCGAGTAGACTAAGAAGAGTTGACTTGCCACTTCCACTGCGCCCAACAATCGCCATGGTCTGTCCTGCGCCTAAGTCAAAGGAGAGCTCGCGCAAAATATCGAGGGGTCCATTAGCAGTGCTAAAGGACTTGCAGAGGCCTTGGGCCTGCATGAGTGAACTCATAGAATTTCCTTAAATTTTTTGGTCACAAGCTTTGAAATAATTGCGTGACCAGCTTCGTTGGGGTGAATGCCGTCGGAGATATTGAATTCGGGCTTGCCTGCCACTCCCTCTAAGAGAAAGGGAATAAAATCGAGCTTATACTCTTTAGTGAGACCTTCGTACATGGTCTTAAATTCATTGCGATAGCTCTCACCATAATTGGGAGGCATGAGCATTCCAGCGAGTACGACGCGAATTGAATTGGATTTGGCGAGTTTAATAATTGCTTCGAGATTCTTCTTTGAATCTTCTAACTTTAAGCCGCGCAAGCCATCATTGGCCCCCAAAGCAAGCAGCATATGGGTAGGTTTAGCCTTTAAAAACCACTTGAGACGACTAAGTCCACTGGCAGTAGTAGAGCCACTCACAGAACCATTTAAGACTTTCACATCGAGGGCCGCCCCCACCAACACCGGATAGGCTTTGCTCTCATCTACACCATAGCCTTCAGTGAGAGAGTCGCCCAGAAAGAGGATCGTCGTAGGTTCGGCCGACTGAGCGCGCTCACTTAAAAGGAGTCCGGCCCAAAGGAGTAAACAGAAAATAAAAATTAGTTTCTTCATCAATTTATCTTAACATAAGAGAAGTGAAAGGCACTCCCTACTTGAGGCCTGACTTTGCTAAGACACGATAGGCTTGCTGCAATAAAATGAGCATTTCACGGTGAGTTTGATGCTCTTCAGAACTCTTGCCATATTTGAGCAACGCAAATTTCTTAAGCGACTGAGAGAGCTCCTGGGCACAGGAAAGATGGGAAGTTGCAACCACTTCAGAGAGTGACTCTGGCCCATGACTCAGTTTAACCTCAATGCCCGCTTTGAGAAGCCCAGCACGGATTCTCTCATAAACAATCATCGAGCGCTCACGCACACCAGTGCGCCTTCTTGAAAAGAGCAACAGGGGCGCGCCCAAGAGCGAGCACGCAAAAAGCGCCAGTGCGGTAAGTTCTAGCCTGGAGAGATCATTAAGTCCGAGGCTTGCAAGAAAATCCCTTTGAGCGTCGACGTCGTAGGCAATAAACGTTTGATTGAGTCTAAAGAAGACCAGGTCAAGGCCCAGCAGAACTTCACCCAATAGACCTGAAGTACCGGAGGCGAGAAAGCGTCTGATGCCCCCTTCATAATTTTCGAGTAATTCAAAGTACTCAGTGGCGCCAAGCTCAATGCGAGAAGGCGCAATCCACTGGACCGGATCAATTCGCGCCCATCCCTTCTCATCACTCCAATATTCAACCCAGGCGTGGGCATCACCGCCGCGAACGAGATAGTAATTTCCAAAGCGATTAAAGATTCCTCCATGAAAGCCTACCACCACCCGGGCCGGAATCTTCATCAGGCGAAGAACTACCGCTGTGAGTGAGGCGTAGTGCTCACAAAAGCCAGCTTTCTTATCAAAGAAGAAGTCCTCAAGACCATCCATCTGGTTGTAAGCGCCTGGAGAGAGGGTATAGCTAAATTTTTCCTTCTGAATGTAGCGCATGAATTTATTAATGCGCTCCTTTGCTGGCAACTCTGGGTGAAAGTTCGCCACAAAGTCTCTCAACCTCTCGCCCACACCTTCTCCAAGCTCAACCATCGCCTCGCGCTCTCTTGGTGAGAGTACGTGACTAACGCTCGTCTCTGTTTGCGCGCGGTAAGAAAGGGGCGTGCGACTATAGGTATCCAGTCGATAGGTTCCGCCCACATCTGACATGAGCCTGGCCCGCATCTGTGTGGTCACTGAGACCGTATCCTCAAGAGTAAAAATCACACCTGAGCCGCGCTCTTCAAAAGTAACTGAGTAATCGTAAAGAGGTGAAGAAGATTCACTGCGACGGATGAGGCGAGCTCCACTGCCGTGATCCCAGAAAAAGCCATTCTGTCTCGTGAGCACGGCACCTCTCCAATACATCCCAGAGAGGTTTGGCATTTGAGTGGAGTTGTAGATTACCCTAAAGACGGCCGAATTATCGCGCACAATACTTGAAAAACTACCCGGGCGCAGAGAATCGGAAAATCCAGTGAGGCTGCCATTAGTGTTGTCGTTGTAGAGCATATTGCCCCACTGAAGTCTTGGAAAAAGGATAAAGAGAATAAGTGTGCTTGGAAGGGAGAGCGCGAAGATGAGGGCAATGATCTTCTTTCTCGCCCCAAGCGCTTTAAAGCGCGAGCTCTGTTCATCATAGCTAGCGAGCATCCAAAAAATGACAAAGAGTGCGCCGACAATATGAACCAGGGCGTAGAAAGAATCAACACTCACAACCAGTCCCACCATCAGGAGGACTAACACTAGTAGATAGAGATAGAGGTCTCGCCTACTTCTGAGTTCATAGAGTTTTAGCGAAGCGAGCATCGAGAGAAAGGCAACTCCCGGTAGTAGTCCAAAGATCGTGCCAAAGACTTGGAAAGTATAGAAAATTGACAGTGCAATTAGAAGCGCACTAAAGAAGGTGCGCGATCTCAAGCGATAGTGGTAAGTGAGAATTGAAGGAAGGCACAAGAGTGGTCCCACCCAGGCAATAGCCCCCGGCAAAAGCGTGGCGTAGGGAAGATAGATGGCAAGATAGAGTCCCAGTGCCAGAGCATAGCTCTTTCTTTTTAGTGGAGTTTCTCCCCAAGAAAAAAAGGTTGAGATGAGGGCATTCACACTGAAGCTTCCCGGTAGAGTTTCTCAGTAGCGATGGTGAGTTTTTGTAAAATCATATGAGCGTGATGGGCCCCATGACCAACTTCGCTCACAAGTGAGAATTGATCCGCTCGCACCATGAATGGATTGCCACGCTTAAGGGCTTCACTTACTTCAAAGGCCAGCGCCTGCGCACTTGAAATCGACTCTCCCATTAATTCGATGCATTCATATTGGGGAATGTCTCCTTCAAATTCTTTTACATAGAGAGTCCCAGAGCGCGCAAAGAGCTTCCAATCCACGCTGCCAAATGAGTGGCCGGGATTAAAGAGGCTGTGGTGAGAGAAGTCATCGTGCTCTCCAAGTACCTTGCGCTCGCGCTCCCCTTCAAGAACGTCCTCACGCCGCAGATGATCCCAGGCAAAGAAGCGGCTCATGGCCAGCTCCCCCGAGTGCTTGCGTGCGGGGTAGATCCACACATCCACATCTTCACTAAAGTAGCACCATGAAAAAAAGAGACCAAAGGGAAAGGAGCTCTTCAGGCGAATATTTAGTGTGTGGTAGTGACCGGGGGAAATCTCACCCAATGCGAGGTCTATCGTTTGTGATTCATTTGGACTCAGAGTCCCACCGCGACCAAAGAAACGATGCTCTCTTGCCTCGCCTAAGAGTGCGAGATCAAACTCTAAGTCAAAGCGGTATCTGCCACTCTTATTCTTCATTTGCAGACTCAAGCGACTCGCCTGATCGGCAAAGACTTGAAGAGAACCACTTGGTCTCAACTCCACTCCACTAATTATGTAATTAGTAAACGGCAGCGAAATGACCAGTACACTAATGATGATGAATGAACTTGAATAGGCCAGAGAGTGACCATAGGAAAAGGAGATTAAGAATAAAATAAAGACCACGGCGCTAAAATAAAATCCCACGCGTGTAGGCATGATGTAGAGGCGCTGCTTCTTTGATTTTAGACTAAAACTTACAAGTCTCTTTTCAAGGAATCCGTACATTCTTAATGATCTCCTGAGTCCAGCGCGCCCCCTGCGCTACCCCCGCACTCGCTCCAAGGCGATGCGCCCAAACACTTGGGGCCACGGCCTGAATATCTTCGGGATAAACGGCTTCGCGCCCTTCAAGGCGAGCGTGAATTTGGGCCGCGAGGATGAGATCCTTACCCGCTCTTGGAGAGAGAGTGAAACTCTCAAAGTTAAGTCTCGCATATGAGAGCAAATCGAGAACATAATCAAGAAGTGCGTGTGAGAGTTCGACTTCAGTTGCCTGTTGTTTGAGCTCAAAGAAGTTTGGAAGATTACTTAGTGCTGGCAAGCGCGCCACGATTTCTCGAATATCACCTTGTCGCAAAACTTCACGCTCACCCTCGCGATCAGGTAGTCCCAGGTTTAAACCCATGAAGAAGCGATCGAGTTGTGACTCGGGAAGAGGATAAGTTCCAATTTGGCCGCGTGGATTCTGGGTGGCCATGACCAGAAAGTTTTTGGGAAGTTCATAAGTCGTGCCATCGACACTCACATTGTGCTCTTCCATTGCTTGCAATAGCGCCGACTGAGTTTTAGGAGTGGCGCGATTGAGTTCGTCGGCGAGAATTAATTCGCCAAAGAGTGGGCCTTGTTTAAAGTTGAATTCTCCGCGTTGCTGATCAAAGACATTAGTCCCTACGATATCAGCGGGAAGAAGATCATTGGTAAATTGAATCCGTGAGAGCTTCATCCCAAGCAGTCCCGCGACCAAGTGAACCAGTGTGGTCTTGCCCATTCCGGGAGTGTCCTCTAAGAGTAGATGACCTCTGGCCACAACTGAAATATAGGCCATCTTGAGCTGATGCTCCTTGCCCTTGAGATAGTTCGACGAAGTAGAGAGAAATTCACTATATACTGACATGATCACCTAATCGTGAGAGGATACAGCGAATAGTTTATCATAGGGATTGGCCTAGGAGTGATAATGAGTGCACCCATTTATGACATTAAAGCTAAGACTATCGGCGGCGAAGATAAGAGTTTGGCCGACTACGAAGGTAAAGTAATTATCGTCGTCAATGTTGCTAGCAAATGTGGTTTCACTCCCCAATATGAAGGGCTTGAAAAGATCTATCGCGAATATCAAGATAAGGGCGTTGTCGTTCTTGGCTTTCCCTGTAATCAATTTCTCTCACAAGAGCCGGGCGATGAAAAAGAAATTGCTCAGTTTTGCTCCCTCACCTACGACGTCTCCTTCCCCATGTTTGCCAAGGTCGATGTCAACGGAGCTAAGACTCACCCACTCTTTGACTATCTAAAAAAAGAATTGCCGGGCATTCTCGGAACTAAAGATGTGAAGTGGAATTTTACAAAATTTCTTGTGGGAAAGGATGGCAAACCTGTGAAGCGCTACGCCCCTAGGGACGAGCCGGCCAAGATGATAGAGGATATTGAAAAATTGCTCTAGTTAAAAATTGAGAGCTTTTCATCAAGTCCAAGATTCCCTTCAAAAACCACTAACTTCTTTGAGCGAGTAAATTTCTCTGAGTGAAAACTCTCGCACTTATTGACGTAGAGCTTTGCCTCACCCGTAAGCTTTGCCAAAATATTTTCAATATAGCGATCAAAGCGAAGCTTTGAGGCATTGTCAGACATATTTGGTAAAACCAGCGTCACAGAGCATTTGCCCTGGGCCGCCAATACTTCTAAGAGCGCTTGGCATGGGAGGTTGGGGCCAAGATAAATGGGAGCATAATTATGATGCAAGGCCAGGAGTGCCGCACCAAGCGACTGCATCTCATCGAGCATTCCCTCTGGTGAAGCCACAATCATCTCCCCAGAACTCTTGGCGCGGTCTTTGTAGCTATAGAGCGTGTGCCCTAAGTGAAAGCGCAGTAGGGACATCAAGGCATGCTCTTGAGAAAGAGAGAGCTCCCCTTGCATCACTTTGCGACCAACCTCCTTAAAGATTGCACGCATCACTTTAAGCACCATGTCTCTTGGACCGGCCACCAGTGCAAGCTTGCTAAATTCATGAGAGATAATATCGAGCTTATACCCTTCAAGAGCGAGCAAAAGACCGGCCACGGATTGATCGAGATCAACGCTCGGGGAGATTTTCGCAGAGACATTGCTTGCCGAACCCACACGCCCAAGGGCCTGGAGCATATTCTTTAAATCGCTGGTCTGAAGACGTGCAATTTGACCAATGGTGTGGCCCAATGTGCAGAGTTCACAGAGAAGTCTCAATCGCTCGACTTCGCCCTCTGAGTACTCGCGCCTTCCGGTGTCGCCTCGCCTTGGAGTCACAGCTTGATAGCGCTTTTCCCAGGCGCGGATGGTGTGAATTCCCACCCCGGAGACTTTTGAGGCGAGCTGAATTGTATATACATTGTGCTTAGACATTTTTGCTTCCTAATTAACCCCAACTTAAGCTTAGCTCTGCGCTCAGAATGATTAAGTCTCAAAACCATACGTCTAGTTTTTGTCTAGATTTTACCATAATCTCATCCGGGGCGGAATAAGGGATAATGGGGTTAGGTTAACTAAGGAGGATTCATGAAGGTATTAGTCACAGGCGCCACAGGTTTTATCGGCACTGCCCTCGTTAAGGCGCTAAGAGAGCGCTCTCACGAGGTTGTGGCACTCACTCGAACTCCATCTAAAATCGAAGATATTTTCGGAGCGGGCGTAGCTCCTTGCTCATTTTCTAAGACCACAGGTCTACTGCCTCCAGAGGACATTGCAGACGTCGATGCTGTGATTAACCTCATGGGAGAAAATATATCGAGTGGAAGATGGAGTGAAGAGCGAAAAAGTCGCATCAGAGATTCTCGCATCAAGGGAACACGCGCCCTGGTCGAGTCATTTAAAGCGCAATCGACAGAAAAATTGAAATGCTTTGTGAACGCATCGGCCATTGGCATCTACCCCACGAATACCAAGGCAAAACTTGAAGAGGACTCCCCTCTAGGAGATGGATTTCTTGCTGAAGTTTGTAAGGAGTGGGAAAGCGAAGCCCAACGAATAAAGGAATTGCATCCACAGTCGCGCCTCGTGATCACACGCTTTGGCGTAGTGCTTGGCAAAGGTGGCGGGGCCCTCGATAAGATGCTCACGCCCTTTAAATTTGGAGTGGGTGGAAAAATTGGAGACGGCTCACAGATGATGAGTTGGATTCATCTTGAAGATTTAGTAGATATACTCATTCGAAGTGTTGAAGACGAGCGCTATGTCGGCATTTTCAATGTGACTGCGCCAAAACCTGTGAGCAATCAAGAGTTCACCAAGGCTTTGGGCAAGGCGCTTCATCGCCCGACGCCCTTTCCTGTACCACCCTTTGCTCTTAAAGCAATGTTTGGCGAGATGAGCTCCATCATTCTCGACTCTCAGGATGTGAGACCTTCTCACTTAGTGAATCTTGGCCATCATTTTAAGTATCCTGAAATTTCAAGCGCCCTTGATTCAATCGTTGAATAACAAAGACAAGATTTCCTCATAGCTCGCAAAACTCAGTGTCGCCTCTGGTGGCACTGGGCGCGAGTGAGGATTATAGAAGAGTCCCAAGCAGCCAGCGCTCAGCGCGGTCATCATATCAAAGTCAAAGTCTCCTACATAGACCACTTCACTAGTGTCTAGATTCCAGAGTTCACAAATATGAATGAGCGCACTTGGGTCAGGTTTTGGGGGCAAGTGATGATCGCGACTAATAATAGGATTAAAATCTTTGAAATTAAATTTTGATAAAGTTGAGTGAGCAGTGCGATCAGAATTTCGAGTGAGAATCGCTAGTGGAAGACCACTCTCTTTAAGGGCGGCGATAAAGAGATCTGCTCCAGTAATGAGTTCGGAGTCTAAGTGACTTTGCCACTCATAGTCATCAACGATCTTCATCAGGCGCTCGCGCTCGTTGGGGCAATGCTTGGTTTCTACGTATTCGAGAATGGGGCTTCCATCTTGGATATCTAGCAGCGAGCGCAACTTGGCAAAATCTAGCTTGGAATCGACAAGCGTTCCATCGAGATCGAAAACCCATCCTTTTACTTTTTTGAGCCTATCCATTACTCTGTTTTAACAGAATCCTCTCAATTAGGGCAGAGCCTTTTGCAATGAAAAAAGTCATGATCACGGGATTTGGTCCGTTTCTAAACAATTCTGAAAATCCGAGTGGAATGATCTGCGATGCGGTCAATTCTCTTGATATAGGGATCGAGTTGGTGGGCGTAAAACTTCCAGTGACTTTTAATGAAGCACCCCAAGTTCTCCTTAGTGCAATAGAGCGAGAGCGGCCTTGCGCGGTGATCTCACTTGGTTTGGCCGCCGATAGGGCGCAGATAGAAATTGAAAAAGTCGCTCTCAACTTTCGCCACTGCCAATCTCCAGACAATAATGGCACTCTTGCTACCAACGAAGTGATCTCAGATCATGGCCCCGCGGCCTATATGACTTCACTTCCCCACCAGGCCATCATTGAAAGACTTGCCAAAGAGGGAGTGAGTGCACGCCTTTCTCTGAGTGCAGGGAGCTACGTCTGTAATGAGGTCTTCTACCGCCTGATGGAATACGCCAGTGCCAAGAATATTCAAGCGGGCTTTATTCACCTGCCAAATAACTCAACCTCACTCTTTCTAGGTGCACTCTCCCACATCCTTGAAGTGATGGAGGAGCATTCGTGAAACATGATGAGAAAAAGCGCTACCTCCCCTTCCTAAAGGGAATCTACCAAGTGGCCCCAGGTCTATCACTACTTAGAAGTGATCAGAGAATCTTTGAGATTGATAAGGACATCGAAGATTACTATGAAAATAAAGTGGCCGCCCGAGATGAAGATTTAAGTAAGTACTATGCGCGCGGCAAATTAAAAGGACATGAGCAGTCGGCGATCATTCGTTTCATCGCTCGCACTCTGGCGCTAGAGTATCCCCGTTTTTTTGAGCTCAGTGAAAATGACGAAGTTCTTAGGCTCACTAATAAACTCACAAGCGAACTCATCACATTTGATGATGAGTACTTTGATGCCCACAACTCTAGCCTTCTCTATAATTATGTCGATGGTCTCGATGCTATTGCCAGCCAAATACCAGAAGACCTCGCCATTTGGCGCAAAGAAGAAACCAAGGAATTTTTGGATACAGTCCATCTTTGCTCTCCCAATCATTGGGACCCGCGCGAGAAGATCGGCAGGAACTTTAATGACGTCCACGCCCCAGTGGGAGAATGGCGCGAATCACTTGCACCTAAGGCCCAGGCACTGGTGGAGAGCATGATTAAGAAAGGTCCCTTTGAGCGCTTTGCCTGGGGACTCGCCACCGACACTCGCCTCAACCATCACCCCGAGCCAAGAGCTGGAGTAGAGAGTGAGCTGTGGCGAGGGCGAAGTTTTGATCCCAAGAACCCCGCTCTCTTTATTCGCGTAGAGCGCCAGGTACTGGTCCCTTTTGCAGATCTCTCACTCTCGCTCTTTCTAATTCGCACCTACTTCTATGACGTCACGACTTTAAATGGCGATGAACGAGGGGCACTGAAGGGAGCACTTAAAAGTATGCGTCCAGAGACCCTTGCTTATAAGGGGCTCACTCAAAGTTACACTCAAATTATTGATTATTTAGAGACTTTGAAATAACTCACACTTAGGAAGCCGGCGCCAGCTAGGAATGGCATTTTTTAGTCTCGAAAAGGGATTAATTTCACCTATTATCGGCCAATTAGAATTCTTCTTTTCCCCATTTTTAATCCAGCTAAACTGCCCAAGTAAAGTAACGAAGGGGTTTGATTGAAGATCTCTCTGACTACCTCTATAGGGTTAAGTCTCGCGGTGATGGGCCTGTGCTCGTGTGCGGGACCAATGGGCCCCTTTGGTGCCAGTGCACTTCCGCCTAAGAAAGTGAGTGCTCTGCCGTTAGAGCACAAGACTTCTCGCCTTCCAGCGGGAAGCTTTGCCAGAGAGACTCTCTCTTCAGTGAGCTTCTCTCCCAACTTTCAAAACTTCCATACATCAAGCGATATCCAAGTCATTATTGAAGACCCAGCAGGAGTGAATCTCGCGGGGGAATTGCTCTTTATCTATGGCGATGACAATGTCACAGATCTATGGAAGAAGCATGCAAAGAAAGAATTTGATGAAGGTGGCAAGAAGCTTACCCTCACCATGCCTAAGGTTAGATTTCTCGCTGGAACCGATAGGCGATTTGTGGTCGCCTATCGCCATAGCAATGAGCACGACTACACGATTGCAACTTTGCAAAAGCCGATCTGCCCCATCTATGAACTTGCAGCGATTAGAAACCCAGGCGCCTACAAAAAGTCGAGTGCGCTGGTTGCGACCATCGAGCGCGAAGCAACTAAGGCCGGCATTAATCCAAACTTAATGGCGGGTCTAGTGGCACAGGAGTCAGGATATAACCCCAAGGCGGTGAGTATTGCAAAAGCAATTGGTCTCACCCAAGTCACAGATGCCGCGAGTTTTCATGTGGTCTCAAGTCTAGAAAATGCTAAGACCTTTGAAGGTATTGATAAATTAAGTTACCCAGAACTAATGCTTAAGATCTACACTGGAGAGATTAATCGCGATAATGAGTGGCGACTCAATCCCACTCAATCAATTCAAGGTGGTCTCGAGTATATCAACTTTCTTAAAACCTACTGGGAAAACGAAGATAGTGAACGCCACCTCACAAATGTTTTTAATAAGAAAATTCCTTGGGAAGATATCATTCTTGCCAGCTACAATTCTGGCCCCTACCGCGTAAAGAGTGCACTTCAAAGTCACGGAAAGAATTGGATCTATCACCCCAAACTAGGTGAGGCCAGAAAGTACATTTCCAAAGTGAGATCTTATTGTCAGAGCTTCTCAGGAAGTGTGAATAAGACGGTAGCACAGGGGAGATAGCCATGAATAAGAGACCAATTTCTCTCAAAATTGTCGCCCTCTTCTACCTCATGGTGAGCATCGGGCTACCAATGCAAATTGCCTGGCTCTATGAGCACAATGCCAGTGAGTGGTATAGCATCCTCATCAAGATGACCACTCTCAATTGGATTGTCTTTGCACTTGGACTTCTCACTTCTCTCATCGTCTGGAATGGCCATAAATTAGTGAAGTTTGTACTCCCAGTGAATATGTTACTGGTAGCAATCAACAACTGGGCCGTCTCTAGCTACGGTAGTGATTATAACGAAACGATGACTCTGGGAGCGACCCTCGCCTTTACGATCTTTAACTCAGTCCTTCTCTTTGGTCGCGGGCTAGACGCCATTCTGTATCCAGAGCTTCAGTGGTGGCGGGTGAGTGAGAGACTTGAGTGTCACCAACGAGTAAAGCTCGCTACCGCGAATGGCAATGTCATTGAGGCCACTATCTTTGATATCTCTAAGACCGGGGTATTTCTTGAGCGCGGTGACGCCTTTAGTGCGAGTGAACTCAGAGCTGGTGAGACTGTCACTTTAAGCCTAGAGCTCCCGGCCGCGGATGCCCCACTGATTCTAGCGGCCAAGATCGTGCGCGAAGCTCCAGCGCGAGGGCACTACCCCAGTGGTTTTGGACTCTGCTTTGAATCCCTTAGCCTCTTTAAGCGCATTACTTTGGCTAAGTATCTTCGCGGGGCCACGGCGACAGCCTAGGCAAAACCTAGACAAAACCTATCTCTACTGACCCCTAAACGCTTCTAGAGAGATACTGGTCCTATGAAAGCACCAGTTATTTGTTGGATCAGAAGAGACATAAGAAGCACCGACCACCGAGCTCTCTATGAGGCGCTCAAAAGTGGGCATCCCGTTTGCCCGGTCTTTGTCTTTGATGAACATATCATCGCTCCTTTGCGAGAAAAAAAGAGCGGCAATCAAGATCGCAGACTCACCTTCATTATTAGTGCCTTGGTAGATCTGAATCAAAAATTTATGTCTCACGACTCCTCGCTTGAAATACTCTATGGAGACCCAGTCATTGAGATCCCCCATTTTGCACAAAAGATTAAGGCCTGTGCCGTCTATACATGTGAAGACTACGAGCCCTATGCTCGCGAGCGCGATGAAAAAGTAGAGCGCGAGCTCGCTGGACTTGATATCAAATTTCATAGTTACAAAGACCATGTGGTGCTTGGGCCAAGAGAAGTGCTTAAAGATGATGACACCATCTATAAAGTTTTCACCTCCTATAAGAGAAAGTGGTTAGAGACTTTTCTTGAGAATGGTCGCACGCTGGAGCATTATCCGTGTAACCTCGATGGACTGATGAAGAGAGAAGTAGAGGATCACGATGTTCTTGAAATTCATGAGAACTTGGGCTTTGAATTAGTCGACACCCCCTTTAAGGGCAGCAGACATGAGGCCCTCATGAGACTTCACTATTTCGAAGCTAATATACTAGGCAGCTACCAAGAGACGCGCGATCTCCCAGGTCAAGACGGAACGAGCATGCTCTCTTGCTATATTAGGCACGGACTTCTCTCAATTAGAGAACTCTTTAATTTAGTAGTGAGCAAGAGAGGAGCGGGAGAAGAGTGCTGGATGAGTGAACTCATCTGGCGAGAATTCTATCAAATGCTCCTGGCCAATCGCCCCGAGCTCACTCAAAGTGCATTTAAGAGAGAGTACGACAGAATTAAATGGCACGGCGACTCGACTCTCTTTAAGAAATGGCAGCAGGGACAAACGGGATTTCCCATCGTCGATGCCGCCATGAGATGTCTAGCGCAAACAGGGCTCATGCCCAATCGCTTGCGCATGGTGTGTGCATCCTTTCTCTGTAAGACCCTACTAGTAGACTGGAGACTTGGTGAGGCCCACTTTGCCAAATTGCTCTTTGACTTTGACCTGGCGGCCAACAACGGAGGCTGGCAGTGGTGCGCTTCATGTGGTGTTGATGCCCAACCCTACTTTAGAATCTTCAATCCCTATAATCAGAGTGAGAAATTTGACTCTAAAGGGGAGTTCATTAAGAGATGGTGCCCCGAGCTCGCCTTTGTCGAAGACAAATTTATTCACGACCCTTCACTCATGACTCCCCTTGAACAAGAGATGTGCGGCTGTCGCATCGGTGTCGAGTATCCGGCCCCCATAGTCGACTACAAACTTAAAAGAGACGAGGCCATGAGTATGTACAAGGCAGCAATCAAACCGAGTTAATTGCTCTAAAAATCAAAGTCTAGCGCTCATTCTGTACAGAACTTCTCCTACTATATGATCATCTTCATAGACGTAGGGGGCAGATATGAAGCGATCGAAAAAATCAGTAGCGGCAATTTCGTTTTTTCTCTTTGGTGTGCTCTTGGCATCGGGCTTCTTTGTCTGGCAGGCGCAAAGGAACCAAAATATTCCTCTCTCACAGTCTAAGTGGCAGGGAAGAATTGGCGAGACTCTAGAGTCTTCTACACCTGACTGGAGTCGCTTCTCCTTTAGTAAGAGCGCTGATCAAGCGCCAAATATTCTCATTATCTCCCTTGAAGACATAGGTTTTGGAGATCTTGGCCAATTCGGCGGCATGTTTGAGACGCCCAATATTGACATGATCGCAAGAGAGGGGCTGCGCTTTACAAATTTTCATATTCCAGAACTTAAAGCCCCAGTGCAGGCGAGCCTACTCACTGGAAGAAATCACCATCGCATCGGATTTTCTGCCTATGGTGGACTTCCAACAGGATTTCCAAATACCTCAGGAATAATTCCTCAAAGTGCTACACCACTTGCAAAAGTTCTCCAGTCAAATGGATACTCCACAGCAATGTTTGGACAATGGGATCTTGCCGCTTACTATGCAAGAAATCCTCTCGGCCCCTTTGACACCTGGCCACTTGGTATGGGGTTTGATCGCTTCTTTGGCTACTTTGAGCGACCTAATCAAGAGCAGACAATTGGAGTTTACCGAGACAATCACTTAGAGAAAATTCATCTCAATTCTGGCGAGGATACCACTAACACGCAAGCGATCGCGCAACTTCTAAACTACCTAGGCCAGCATCAACAGGTTGGAAGTGGACGCCCGTTCTTTGGCTACCTCTCTCTACATAGTCCGTACACTCAATATGCAAAACCCCTCGCCTATTTTGACAAGTTTTGGGACGTCTTTAATGAAGGCCCAATTCAGGATGCGGAGAATATTCTTCTCAAACAAAAGGTGTTAAAGATTTTCCCACAGCAGACAGTTCTCCCACGCCTCCAAATTGACGAGCAGATTCTCTCTCAGTTAGGGACTTTCCACTTTCCAAGCTACGCACAAGAAAGAGAGGAGGCGGCCGCTAAGTTCTTACTGGTCGATCAACTCATTGGAGAGGTCTATCAGGCCTTAGAAAAAATGGGTCTGAAGGAAAATACAATCATCGCAATCTTTTCCCACTCAACTTTCCCTCACGACTCCTACTCTAAGCAAACTTCAAATACACCCTTTATTGGGCAATACTCTAGCGCAAGCCCTCTCATTCTAAGTTGGCCCGCCGGCATAGTCGATCGTGGCTCACTAAGACATCAATACCACCACGTGATTGATCTCGCCCCCACGCTCATTGAACTGGCCGGGGTGAAATGGCCTATGAAAGTAAATGGAATCAATCAAAGTAGTGTTGATGGTGTGAGTATGAGCTACAGCTTTAATAGACCCGAAGCCGAAAGTAGAAGGGCCGAGCAGTACTATGAGGCGCTTGGAAAAAGGGCGATGTACTCAAAGGGATGGCTCGCCCTTAGTGCCAAAGATAATCAAGAATGGGGTCTCTACTATTTAAAAGATGACCCAACCGCAAGCAAAGACCTGGCCACAATTTATCCAGAGAGGCTCAGGGATTTAAAAAATCGCTGGCAAGAAGAGGCGCAACAAAATGAAGTCTTTCCCATCGATACTCGCTCAAAACAAAGTAGAATGGCCGTTGATCGCCCACTTGCCTACCAAGGGCGAGACAATTACCGCTTCTACCCCGTAAAGTCCGCCCTTCCCTCACACGTGCTTCCTAAACTTGAAGACTCAGAATATATTTTTCAAATCGAGTTCACACTTGAAGAGAGAAATTTAGGAGGAGTGCTTCTAAGTCATGGCGATCTCCATTCAGGATGGGGCCTGGTTATTGATCGGGGAGAGCTCAGTTTTTTTCACAACAGTCACAACAAGACACAAATGACTAAACCCACCAAAATCTCAGATAACAAAAGACATCTCATTCGATTGCATCACCGAGTAGAGACCAGCGTTCCCGCCTCTCAAATGACTGCTGACATTCACCTCTACCTAGACCAAAAGCAAATTGGACAAATAAGGGCGATACCCGTGAGAGCGAGCTCACAAAACCTCACAAAGTATTTAAGTATAGGACGCCAAATGGGCCCCACCTTGCCCGAATCCTATCAAGAGCTTGGAGGTTTTGAAGGCATTATCCACAACGTTGAGCTACAGATGCTTGGCCAGAGATCTCAGAGAGACTTCTCAGAATAACTTAAGTAATCTTCGGCCATCTCAATAACATTAAGTTAAATTGATTGAGGCTCTGGTGTAGAAAGTCATAAAATGGGAGAGAGACCCGTGGCACTCAGAGTTGATCCTCTAGAAAAAATAAGTTTTTAAGGTCAAATACCCTGTAGATGCACCGTGATCTCTCTTGGAATTTGTTCTAAGATGTTAAGGTTCGTTAAACCGGTTAGCATTTATGATGGTTTTCTATAAATTCATTTTCCTTCTAGCGCTGGTTCCAGTGCTAACGACAAACGCACTGGCCGAAAAGAAAGTGTTCCAAGTGGCGGCGCTCTATTGGAGCATGAATATTGAAGGCCAAGTTGCCATGAGAAAGGGCCTTGAAGAGCAGGTCAAAATCATTAACGACGCTGGAAAAATTGAAATCAAGCTGCTCTCTCACGTCGCCGGAGATGGTGAGAGTGGAATAAAAAAACAAATTGAACAGATGAATCAGGCGATCTCGCAAAAGGTCGACTTGATCATCATTCAGCCTACTGACAACGCGGCCCTCTCAAAACCTTTAAAGCTCGCCAATAAAATGTCGATCCCAGTTGTGGCCTATGACCAATATATAGTCGACGGCGAACTGGCCTCTTTTATCACCTCTAATAATTATCAGGCCGGCTCTCTAGCAGGAGAATATATCAGCTCGCTCTATCTTCCCTCCCAGGAAATCAAGATCGTGCTTGTGGATTACCCCAACGTCTCTTCAACAATTGACCGCGTTCAAGGCTTCTTTGATGCCTTAAAAGAGCGCAAGCAAAAGTACCGAGTGATTGCTAATTACCAAGCGGTAGAGCCTGTGGGTGGACGAATCGCCGGAGAGAAAATTCTCAAAGACTTTCCCACTAAAAATAGCATTGACGTGGTCTTTACGATTAACGACGGTGGCGGGCTTCCCATTGTCGACGCGCTTGTCGGTGCTGGCAGAGACGAAATCAAAGTTGCCACTATTGATGGCGACCCAAAATCCGTGAAAAATATCAAGAACTCTCGCCTCACAGTGGTTGATAGCGCTCAGTTTTGCGCTGAGATTGGACGTGAAAGTGCTAAACAAGCGGAGAATATCTTGCTTGGAAGACCTGTGTCTAAGAAAGTACTCGTGCCAACCTTCCCCATAACTAAAGAGACATTGGATAAGTACCCTGGCTGGCTAGGTCGCGTCCCCAAGACGTTCATTATGCCTTGGCTGGTGCAAAACCGTTGGGACAATTCCTTTGTGAGGCAGGCGCAATGAAGGCGCTCTTAAGCCTTTTTCTAACTCTTTGCCTCTGTCTTAACTCGACCAGTGCCAGTGCAAAAACTTATACCCTTGGTGTCGAGCGCCTCTGTCCCTATTACTGTGATGACGATCAGCAACCAGGCTATATCATCGAACTTCTTCAAGCCTTTATGAAAAAGAACGGAGATGAGCTCAAAGTCTCATTCCTTCCCTTTATACGCCTGACAGAATTTGTAAAAATGGGCAAGATCAACTTTACGCTCCTCCCTCAATACGAAATACGCTTTGATTCAGAGCTCAGACCTCTTGGTCCCCCTTTGGGCATTAGTTATGTGGGAGTGCTCAGTGGCGCAAAGGAGAAAGGTCCCTTCATTGGCGTAGGAGATCTCATCTCGCACAAGACAATTATTCCCAAGCGCGGACAAGAGTATACCAAGATAAAAAGTTATTTTAGGGCCAACAAAAAAGATAAAGCACTGCTTGAGATCACTGGCGATGAGTCCATTGAGAGGCAATTTAAAATGCTTCAACTGGGCCGAATTGAATTAGCGGTGGGCGACTACAATATCTTTAAATTTCACATCGCCAAAAACAAACTGGATAAGGAAGTTAAATTATTTGCCACCTCAATTGGTGGATTTCATCCCATCAACTTAGTAAGCTCTCAGTCCTTTGAAAAAAAAGGAGAATTTGAGCGCGCCTTCACTCAGTTTATCAATGAAATGAGAGCTTCAAACGAATTGAGTGAGCTACTGGCCAAATACAGTATCACTGATTGGCAGCAGCTCGTTCCCTAATTACCTAAAAGAGAATTTGATATTGAAAAGCAAGACGACTGACCTAGGTGGCGCGCCTTAAAGAGTTCGAGACACTCTTTTTGGGCGACTGTCTTAGTGCGGCCACTTAGGCAATTGGCATATTCGATGTAGCGAAGCCAAGCGGCTGAGTTGGTTTGATAGTGTTTATAGTGATAGCTAAAAGATCCATTACTACCCATTCCAACCGCCTTCAATTCACTCTCGGGCACTCCTGAGATTTCTGAAAAAAGGCGTTCATACTCCTTATAAAAATCCTCTCCCCACTGCTTGTAAGTGTTTGAGTTGATCCAATCGGGATGGGCATTGCCATGAAGAAGTCCAACCGCTGTTTTAAACTTCATATGAGAGACGTTATCTCGCTCCCAAATTTCTGCGACCCCTTTAAAGTCCGTATTCTTCACAAACTCATCAAGGACATAAGCGTCTCCAAAATCGCGCAGAACAATTTTCCCAGTTGGTTTAAAGTTTTGATCTAACTCAATCATAAAATTTTGTGAGTGAGGTGAATCATAGTAGACACCAGTATAAGCAGAGAATTCAGCAAGTGCCTTAGCAAGAGGTTTGTTATAATTTTCATTCCAATACTCAGCAATATTAGTTGCACCCGCTAACTCTGCAATCCTTCTGCCCTCTGCCGAGTGAAGCGCACTAAATCCAGGTAGGTAATAAACATCTCCTGTCGGGACGTTATTGAGTGATCGGACAATGAGTCCTTGATCAAGCTCACCAATTCCCATGGCGAGCGGCTCGTCCATAATAATGAGCGTATCAGTGCGCATGCTCTTAGTGACCTCATCGATCCAATCACTAATTTTTCTAATCTGTTTAGCATCATCCCAAGTCTGTTTCTTATCCTTCCAATTGCCACCGGTTTGATTGGTAGACACTTTCACCGAAAAGCTCACGCCATTTTCAGGGTTATAGGCGATTAGCGATCGACTTGCAGTGAGGTGACCTTTAAGCACAGTTTTAAGCTCGGCCTCTAGGCCATGATTTTGTAAGAACTCGGCAACTTGTAAGTGCCACTTGGTATCCTCTGGGTTCACCAGCCAGCGAACATAGTCGATTCCATCCTTTCTAAAGACAAAGGAATCTCTCACCCTGGGATCAAGTCCCTCGGCAAAATCTTTTTCAAGCATATGAAGAGGAATTTCGTAGTGATAGAGATCAAAAGTCTCACTTGAGCGCTCACCTACAATAGCGGCATTGGCGCCCGTTTCCCAATCGACCAGTTGGCGAACAGTATCTGGAACCCCGTCGGAGCTAGTAGTTCGCCCTGCAAATTGCGAGCAGGCACTAAGAACAATAAAGCTACTTAGAATAAGTGATAGGTGAAGTTTTCTGATCACACTTCCTCCGAAAATAAGCGTAATGAATCCCCCACATATCGGATAAGTCGCGAATAAAACTAAGTTATTTAAGACTGAGTTTTTTGGTAACCCTTAAGCTTACAAAAATATAATTACTTGAATCCCTCGGCTTGGGAAAAAATGACAGCACCTCCCCTTTAGCTTGTCTAAAAAGCCACTAGCGGGCACAATCGCCCCATGAACCTCCCAAGTAAAACCCACCTCAAAGAAACCGCCCTCTTTGCCCTGCCTCTGATTGCCGGACAGGTGGGACAGATGCTCTTTGGTATTGGCGACATTGCTGTCGCCGGTCGCTACTCCCCAGAACTTCTGGCCGGACTTGGCACCGCCACTGGCATCTTTGCTCCCTTCTTAATGCTTGGACTTGGAATTATTGCCGCTGTTGGACCTCTTCACGCCAAGCGAAGGGGAGAAAATTCTGAAGAGCCTAGCTTCCTAGCAAGCTCACTCATGACGGGACTGCTCGCGGGCATTGTCATCATGCTTGCGATGTATGCAATCCTGCCCTTCCTCTCTCTTTTAAATCTCACTCCAGAGATCATTCCTCTGGTTCGTAGTTATCTCAATATTGTAGCGCCCTCAATTATTCCAGTGCTACTCTACCAAGTTTTTAAAGAATACCTTCAGGCAGAAGATAAGACCTTAATGGCAAACGCCATCATTCTCGTCTTCACAGTCATCAATCTTCCGCTTAACGCCCTCTTAATGTTTGGTTATGGACCAGTGCCCAGCCTAGGAATTCACGGGGCGGCCCTCGCCACTTTAATATGTCGCACGCTCATGATGGTGGTGATTTGGGGCTATACGATGAAAACCCATACCATTGGTCTTAAGATAAGAACGGCGTTGATTAAAGAGGTCCTTCGCCTCGGGGTCCCAATCGGAATGGGAACTCTCACTGAAGTCCTGGTCTTTTCCACCGTCACTGTTTTGGTTGGGGGAATGTCCGTACTCGCCAGTGCTAGTCACAATATAGTCCTCAACCTCGCCTCACTCACTTTCATGGTGCCCTTGGCCCTCGGAAGTGCTGCTTCAGTGAAAGTGGGCTACCAATATGGCGCTAAGAATGCCTCTGAACTTGATGCCTACGCCCTCAGCGCGCTCACGCTCGCTGCTAGCTTCATGGTTTTCACGGCCTTGCTCTATTTCACTATTCCAGAGCTACTCCTGCGCTTTGCTACCGATGACCCTGAACTTCTCGCAGCGGGAGTCAAGCTGCTCTTCTTCGTAGCGCTCTTTCAAATGCCCGATGGACTTCAGGTCACTCTCTGGGGAATTTTAAGAGGAATCGGAGTGACGAAAGTCCCTATGTTTCTCTCACTGATTGGCAATTGGTGCATCGGTCTGCCAGTTGGCTATTACCTCGCCTACAGAAAGTCTATGGAAGCCCAGGGCCTATGGGCAGGTCTCGCCATTGGTCTCACCTTTATGGCCATCACACTGGCAATGCTCTACATGGGTAAGAGAGGAAAACTACACTTAGTTTTTAAAGCTGCGACTTAATTTATCGACCACTATCACCTGCGAGATTGACCATCTCTCGCCTTTCAAGCTCGGTGATCACTCTTTCAAAGTACTCAATTGGATAGGCACCGCGAATGGGGATGCCATTGAGGATGAAGCCAGGAGTGCCGCGAAAGCCAAATTTCTTAGCTTCAAGCATGTCTTCATTGATCCTCTCGTCGATAGCTTCGTTAGTTAATAAGTCTTTTCTAAGAAGTTTCATATCTGCGCCAATTTTCTCAGCGATTTCACGCAGAAACATATCCCCATTTTCAAGTCTCGCCTGCGCCTTAAAGACTTGATGGTAAAAGGCAATAGCATAGGCCTGGCGCTGAAGCCTTAGTGCTTCATAATAGCGGGCGGCCGGCATGGCGCCCTCGTGAAAAGACAGGGGAAAGTGCTTTAAAACAATTTGAATATTTCCATCAAAGCGCTGTTCTAATTGCTGAACCGTCTCGTAGCCACGAGCACAGAAAGGACATTCAAAGTCGATATATTCAACGAGAGTTAAGCGCGCGCCAGGAGTTCCTCGAATCACTTCATCACTTCTAATGAGTGGTTTTAGAGGGCTCTCAAAACTTTGAGAGAAATCCTTTTGTTCTTGCTCTCGTCTATCTTGCGCAAGCTTCTGCCTTGAAGCATTAAAGGCGCGCTGAATGGTCTCGGTAAAGGCCAGTGGATTTTCTTCAATAATCTCAATGAGAATCTCAGGTTTTTGACTCAAGGAATTCTTGAGCGCCTGCTTGAGGTCATCGTCTGAACTCTGGCAAGAAAGTGTTAAAAAAGAAGTAGTGAAAATGAGAAGAAAAACTTCAAGTCTTCGCAGGGGTCGGTATAAGCGCTCATTCGTCTCCATAAGCTGATTATCTCATGGAGACGAATCTATTGTGTCAAAGCGAGGTCAGAGCAATGTCATTTTAGGGGGTGAACAAAGCGATAGCCAATCCCACGCACCGTCTCAATCATGCGTTCGTCTAGTTTTTGACGAATTTGCAGCACATGAGTGTCTACAGTTCGAGTCGATGGAAAATGCTCGTAGCCCCAAACTTTATTGAGAATTTCATCGCGGCTAAACGCGCGATTAGGGTGCCCCATAAGTAGCCTTAAGAAGTCAAATTCCATTTTTGTGAACTCAACTACCTGTCCCTTATAGCGAACTTCCCTACGGGCCAAGTCCAGTGTGAGATCATCGAGGGTCAGCTCTTCATCATCAGCATTCGCGCTATTTGAATCGGCTTTCTTCTCGCGCAATTGTACGCGGATGCGGGCCACCAACTCTCTAGGTTCAAAGGGCTTAGTCATATAGTCATTGGCGCCACTTTCAAGCCCCAAAACTTTATCAATGAGCTCCGTGCGCGCCGTGAGCATGATCACTGGAGTGAGGTTCTTCTCCCCTCTCATTTTGCGCAGGAGATCAACTCCCTGACCATCAGGTAACATCCAATCGAGAATCACAAGCTTTATATCATCGCTTGCTTTAAGCGCTTCTTCGCCACTCGTAATATTGCGAGCGAGCGTCACTTGAAATCCTTCATCCGAGACGAATTTCTTCAGTGAGGCGCCGAGATTTTCGTCGTCTTCAATTAAAAGAATGTGCTCCACTCACTTCTCCTAGGGGACGTTTGACCTTCTTTGGTAGAAGGATTGTAAACGTCGTGGGGTTTTTTGAAAATTCTAATTTGCCGCCCATCTCTTCAATGATCTGGCGCACGATCTTAAGCCCAAGACCGGAACCTTGACTCAGATTACCTTTCACAAACTCAGTCGTCATCTCATCGAGCAGATTAAATTCACAGGTGCCTCCGTCACTAACGGAGATAGACCACCACTTGGCCTGACGCCCACAACAATCAAGGCTCACCTTAACTGGACTTTTGCCGTGATTGAATGCGTTTTCAACTAGGTTGGTCAGACAGATGCGCATCCAATAGGAATCCACTTGAATTGGGCCATCCGCACTACACGCCTCAATACTAAAATCATGGGAGCGGTCGTGAACATAGTCTTCGAGCATCTCCTCAACGAAGAGTCGAAGCGAGGGATGGCATTCATTTCTAAATTCGATCAAGCGCTGCTTATTGTCGACTTTCAAGTAGTGGCGCGAGAGCTCAGTTAAGCGCTGCAAGCGAAAGACCTCACTACTCATGCGCAAAATTGAGTCTTGAGTGTCCTCGTCTAGTTCGTGCAACTTGCGGTTGAGGCTCTCGGTTTGAAGTAGGAGCGAGGCAATGGGAGTGCGAAACTCGTGAGTTAAAACTCTAAGTGCGAGTCTTCTGCGCTCATCTTCAAGGCGATCATTTCTAAGTTTGACCCAAAAGAGTCGAATCACCAGTCCCACAATGAGGATGAGGCCGCCAAAGAGCACGAGATAGCCCTTGTTGGTCATCTGGAAAAAGTGCTTGGCCGAGTATTCCCAACACAGACTTCCGTCCTTATAAAAACAAGGGCGCTTAGGGTTGAGATTTCTAAGAATAAAGGGAGTCCCCTCAAGATATTCCTCTAGATCTCGCCGAGTGTAGACCCGGTACTCAAGAATAGAAAAGAGCGAGGGATAGCGCAGCCTCGCCCACAGGTGTTGGCGCGTAAGAATAGTGCCGTGGCCCTTTGATAGTGAACTCAGCTCCTCTTCGTTGAGGGTCGCTAGAAAATCAAAAGCTCCTCCAAGAGGGCCCACCTGTTCGCGCAGCCTCGTGAGTTCGCGGATATGGAAATAGGGAAGATGGCGACGAATCCAATTGATGGTCGTATACGGCGCCTTGCCCGTTAGGTAGGCCAGGTAGGCAAAACTCCTTCCGCTCGGGTGCATATAGGGAGGGTCTCTAAAGAAAGAGCCACCCAGTCGCTTGGTTTTGCCACAGCGAAAGGACTCCCAAAACCAGACCTTTTCAAAATTGTCGATATTGGTGAGGTTTTGAATATTTTCAAAGCAATTTTGATTGCTAGTGAATTGATTGGGAGAGAGTGAGCCACTGGTGCCTGGCGCGCTCATTGTGTAGAGAGGGTCAATTAACTGAAAGTGATCCTGAGTCGGATAGAGCGCATTGAGATTGAGAATTGCCCGCGGGTCCACTGAAGCTTGAAAGCCGAGTTTGACCTCTTCAATGGCCTCGATATCTTCACCAGTGGCCACCGGCTTTTCTTGAATAAAAAAGGCAAAGTACCCGGTCCCAAAGGCCATCGCAACGACGCTCACAATGAGAACGAAATACAGCCTAAGACCGACTTCTTTAATCATATTCCCTATTGTTCCAATATTTTTGCAGCAAGTCTAGTGAAGTCCTCGCTATTTAGGCCCCGTCAAGGCCACTCTGGCGGCAAACCTTACCAAATAAGCCGCTGGCCAAGCGGTGTCTGACGAAACGAGTTAGAATGGAGGGGATGAAAATGATTGCATTGATCACCCTATTTTCACTCCCCCAGGTCTATGCCTCAGAGGGAAGTATTCGCAAACTTGAGCACGAAGTTGCCAAGCTGCGCGACAAGGTCGAGCTCCTCAATTTTAAAAACAGCGGTCTTCAAAACGAATTGCAAATGAGGCAAGCCGAACAAGAAAAGACTCGCAAAGCTAAGAAGCGGCTCGAAGCCAAAGTAAAAGAACTGCAAGATCAGCTCACAGCACTTCAGGCCCAAAGTAAGAAGCACGAAAGTGAGCGCCAGGAACTCTTGAGCAAGATTGAAGTGAGTGCCGAAGAAATCGACACTCTCAAATCCCTCAAGCTAGAAAATGAATCGCACCTACAAACCATCGCCGCCCTTGAAGGTCGACTCAGCGAGCTTGGCCACAAATTAGTGGGCCATCAAAGTGAGCTTAAAGAACTCAATTCTAAACTCGCCACAAAGATGCTCAAAAATCCCGGCGAACTAAGTGCGCAGGAGCGCATTAAGCAGGATCGACTTGAGCGTGAGAAGATTCGCGACCTGGCCGGAAATTACTGGGAGGGATCTCGCGCACCAGCGAGTGCCACAAAACCTGATTGGCAGGAGATCGTCTCGAAGTGGTGTGCTCAAAATCCCAATGAATTTAGCTATGATGCCAAGAATAACTCTATTCTCATTCTCGCCTCTAAGAGCGATCTCTTTAAGAAGGCCAGCAGTGAACTCGAAGAGCGCACCCAGCGCCTTCTCAAGCGCCTCGACCTCTTTATCAAAGGCCAACTTGCTCACGAACTTGATAAATTTACAAAATTAGAAATCATCGGCCACGCCTCCCCAAGTTATAGAGGCCAGGCCATTGAGCCGCGCTTTGCCCCAAAGAGTGCCCAACAATTCAACCAGAAACTCTCCTATGAGCGCGCTCAGAGTGCACGTGAATATCTCACAAGGCTCTCGCCAAAGCTCTCGATGATTGCTCGCGGTGCGGGCTTTTATAATCCCATGGACCGCACTCCCGCAACGGCCAGTGAAGATGTGTGTGGCAAGTATGACTGCGCTCTCTCTCGTCGTCTCGAAGTGAAATTTCATCTTAAATAAATGGATAATAATTCTATGATCACGCGCTTAAATCACGAAAACTTTGATAGTGAAATTGCCGCCACCAACGGCCCCTACCTAATTAAATTCTTCTCTCCAACCTGTGGACCGTGCACTTCAATGAGACCGGTTTTTGATGCCTTTGCAAATGAGCGAGGCGACTTTCGCGTCTTTGAAATTGATACTATGGAGTCACCGCATTTGGCCGAACACTTCGGTATTCGCGGCGTTCCCTTTACGGCGTTTTGTGAGGGAAGAGAGCTCATCTACTCAATCACCGGACTCACTCCACTTCGAGATCTGCTCTACGTCGCTGACAATATTAACGATTCCCACTTAAGACAATTTGGTGAATTCAAAAAAGTAGAGGAGAAATCAAATATTCCCTACTTCGCTCTCATTATTGCCATTATTGTGATCTTCTACGCTTTGGTGATTGCTCTGAGCTAAAAAGCTTGGCCGAGAAAGAGCATGATCACAATTCCAAGCACAACTCCACGGGTCGCCGACTTTTCACTACCCGAGCGAAAGAGCTCTGGCAGCATTTCCTGACAAACAACAAAGAGCATCGCTCCTGCCGCAAAACCAAGTGCCACTGGTAGTGCCCACACAACGATCTTAGTGGCGAGAAAGCCAACCAGTGCCGCCACCGGCTCAACTGCCCCAGAGAGAAAGGCCATACCCACCGCCTTGGTGCGCGAAGAGCCCTCACTGATAAGACCAAAAGCAACCACCAATCCCTCGGGCATATTCTGAAGTGAAATAGCAAAGGCAATCTCTAGGGCGTGATCGAGATCAGCGCCCCCAAAGCCCACACCTACAGCAAGCCCTTCTGGTAGATTGTGAAGAGTAATGGCCATCACAATAAGCATCACCCGCGACAGCGAAGACTTCGTCTCCATGTCTTTATCTTTAAACAAGTGCTCATGAGGCATGTGATTGTGAATGAAAATGATTGCAAGATATCCTACCACTAGGCCCGCTAACACCATCAGGTAGCTATGCTTGGCATCTGGCATGAGCAACTTTGCGTGTTCAAAGCCAGGAATGATGAGTGAGATAAAGGAGGCAACCAGCATAATGCCGGCACTCGCCCCGAGAGCAAAGTTGATAAAGCCCTGGCTGTACTGCTTTTGGAAGTAGACTGGCAGTGCCCCCACGCCGGTTGAAAGACCGGCAACTAGGCTTGAGACTAGAGCAATTTCGTTATTTGTCATGAGCGATGCCTTTAAATAAAAAAGGGGACCCAAAGGGTCCCCAAGGCGAACTTAATTTAAGTTTGAATCGTCCTCTTATCTTTCGTCAAGAAGAAGGCGCTTAGTATCCATGCGACCATTTGAAACTGACATGTCTTCAAGTGAGCCGTTATCAACAGAAGTAGCGATCACGCGCTCGCGCACTTCACTCACACTTAGACCTGGCTCGTGTGAAAGAAGAAGACCGATTGCCCCACTAGCAAGTGGCGTGGCCATCGAAGTTCCCGACATACTCTGGTAGCGTCCACCGCGAACAGTAGAGTAGATATTTGAACCAGGGGCAAAGACGTGAACTTTAGTAGCACCATAGTTAGAGAAGCTTGAGCGTTTGCCCTTGCCTTCCATCGCGCCCACTGTAATGACGTTTTCTACATCATAGTTAGCTGGGAAAGTTTCGCGCTTGTCATTATTGGCCGACTCATTTCCAGCGGCTGCAACGAAGACAATGCCAGCGTCGCGAGCGCGCTCGATGGCCTCTTTCAATGCTTCAGAGCGATCGCCACCGCCCCAAGAGTTACTCATGATCTTGGCGCCATTGCGGGTGGCGTAGTCAACGGCAAGAATCGCATCTTCTGTCGTACCTGAACCGCGATCAGAGAGAAATTTAATCGACATGATCTTCACATTGGCCATCATCCCAGCAATCCCCTCACTATTGTGAGCGGCGCCGATATTTCCAGCACAGTGAGTACCGTGGCCGTGGCCATCCATTGGATCGCCGTCTTTGCCGGCGAAGTCATAACCATAAACGTCGTCAACATATCCATTGCCATCGTCATCAACGCCGGCCTGGCCGTTGAGTTCAGCGCTATTGACCCAGAGGTTATCTTTGAGGTCAGGGTGTGTGTAGTCCACACCAGTGTCAATGACCGCAACGATGAGATCTTTATTACCTTTTGAGATATCCCAAGCAGCTTCGGCATTCATATCTTCGCCAGCCTTTCCTGAGCTAAACCAACCGCCACTATTGCGTCCAGTATTTTTTAGACCCCACTGCTTGTCGTAGAAAGAATCTGTCACTGAGGCCTTGTCGCCACCAAGTACTTCGCCGTACTCGATATTTGGCAGACCATAAACATAGTTTGGCTCGATATACTCAACATTTGGATCGAGAGCGATGTCGCCAGCGGCTTTGTCGCTCAGGCCTTCTACCTTAACGAAATTGCCAAAAGAAACTTTGATAGGAGTGACAACGCCAGCTGATTTATTGCTTAGCGCAGCGCCATCTTTTAACTTAACAATGTAACCGCGAGATTCGGCCATCGCTCCTTGGGCCACCGTGGCCAGAGCAAAACCTAGAATGAGAGATGTTTTGACAGTCTTCATACGTTCTTCCTTGATATATGGTTTCGACGTCCTGTAATTTATTGGTTCAAACATCATTTCAGGGGTCGAGAGCAATCGACAACGGCTTTTACTCCCTGTAAGTTTTTTTTATGCAACTATTTCAGACAAGTATTACCAAGGTCATTTCGTGAGTCAGCCCAATCAACAAACAGAAAAGAAAGAAAACGGACTCCTCAATATTCTCATTAACGTCGCTATTCCTAGCTTCATCATGATTAAGGCGAGCAAGCCAGAGTACATGGGCCCGGCCCTCGCCTTTGGAGTGGCGGTGGCCTTCCCCCTGTCCTACGGAATTTGGGACTATCTAAAGAGGCGCAAGATAAACTTCTTCTCAGGTCTTGGCCTCATTAGTGTCTTTCTCACTGGTGGCATTGGACTCATGAAGCTTCCCCGCGAATATATGGTGTGGAAGGAGGCCGGTGTCCCACTACTCATGGGTATTGCCGTCCTTGTCAGTCAGCGCACTTCCTACCCACTCGTTAGAACTTTCCTAGGACAAATGCTTGATCTAGATAAAATTGACTCAGAATTTGAAAAGAAAGGGCACACCGGAGAATTTGAATCTAAAATGAAATTGGCCGGCTACTACTTTGCTGCGAGTTTCTTTTTAAGTTCGGTGCTCAACTACGTCCTGGCCCAGCTCATTTTAGTTGGAGAACCTGGGAGCGAGCAGTTCACTGAGTCTTTTGGCAAAATGACCGCCTACAGCTATGTGGTCATCACTGTTCCAATGGTCATTGTAGTGGGCGCCATTCTCTTTTTTCTCCTCAATTCGATTAAAAAAGTTACCGGTCTCGAATTAGAAGAGGTTGTTAAACAATAGGTTCTTTATGAAAACAAGACAGCTCGGTCACACAGACATTGATGTTACTAAAATCTGCCTCGGCACTATGACCTGGGGAGAGCAAAATACAGAGAGTGAAGCCCACTCACAACTTGACCTCGCAATTGAGCGCGGAATTAACTTCATAGATACAGCGGAAATGTACCCTGTCCCTCCCATGGCAAAGACCTATACGCTCACTGAGCAGTATATTGGCAGTTGGAAGGGGCTTAGTAAGAATCGCGACCGCATTATTCTGGCCAGCAAGATTGCAGGTCCAGGCAATGGAATGCCCCATGTTCGCGACGGCAAGACTCGCTTTAATAAAGAGATTCTCAAAGAGGCCGTGGACGGATCACTTGCAAGGTTAGGCGTAGACTACCTCGATCTCTATCAGCTCCACTGGCCTGAGCGCGAGACGAATTTCTTTGGCCGTCTAGGTTATCCCTACCCCGCCAAGAGAGATGAATCTCTCACGCCCATTCTTGAGACGCTTGAAGCTCTTGAAGAGTTGAGAAAAGATGGCAAAGTGCGCGCTTTTGGACTTTCTAATGAAACCCCTTGGGGCGTCATGAAGTACCTCGGAATGGCCAATAAATATCACTTGCCGCGCATGGCGAGTATTCAAAATCCTTATTCTCTTCTCAATCGAACTTTTGATATTGGACTTGCCGAAATCACTCACCGCGAAGACATTGGACTCCTGGCCTACTCGCCCTTGGCCTTTGGTCGCCTCTCAGGAAAGTACCTCGGCGGCGCAAGTCCTAAAGGGGCAAGACTCACAGAGTACGCCCGCTTTACGCGCTACAATTCGCCAGAGTGCTTAGCCGCGACCGAGCTCTATTATGAAGTTGCAAAGAAACATGGCCTCTCACTAGTTCATCTGGCACTTGCCTTTGTGAGTTCACGACCCTTTGTGACCTCCAATATTATCGGGGCCACCAGCATTTCTCAGCTCGAAGAAAATATTGCAAGTGCAGATGTTGTTCTTAGTGACGAGTGCTTGGCCGACATTGAAGCGATTCACAAGAAATATCCTAACCCTGGCCCTTAGCGCGGAGAGATACCACCTTGAAGAATTTCTAAATCAGCTCGGTCGATCTGATCGTGCTGACCAAGGTTCTCATAAAATTCGATGAGGTCTGTGCCCTCGGGGATTTTAAGGTAAGTCACCCCAAGTCCCTCTGAACGATAGATGAGCTTGGCCCCAAGTTCTCCCTCCACATCAAAGCTAGGGTCCATACACTTGACGATTAGGCGCCCAGTGAGAAGACCCACCATAGAATTATTGAGACCTTTGACGATGGGAAAGGACTGATCATCATATCTTCTAGCCTCCTCAATCGAGAGCACTCCTGCGACAGGACGGTAGATGACAAAGCCGTTAATCATACTCACTCTCTCACCAAGTGCTGGCGAGTAGCGACCATAGGAAGTCGCTCTAAATTCTAAGCTTAGTTCATAGTCGCGTCCAATATTGACGAGACTATTTTCCCGAAATTCTAATTGAGGAGCATGTCCAAAACCTCTCAGCGAGGCAGAGAAGTTTAAAGCATTTAGTGCTCTTCTATTATCAATTGTAACCTTTGAATCGTGATTTACTGAGCTTGGCAGTCTAACTCGTTGGCGCGAGGCCTTGGGTTGACTGGTGGCCACCTCTTCTTGATGAATTAAGAAGAAAGCCCCTGCAAATAAGGCGATGGAACTTAGTCCTAGAATGATGATCTTTCTATTCACCTGCAACATCCTCTTTTACTGGTAAACAAAGTACTCCCTCGACTCCCCAAGGATCCGCCGCCTCTTTGAGATCGACGGGATTTTTCTGACGGCCAAGAATCAAACCGGTCGAGTCAAATCTAAATTCTTCCGCTCCTCCCTCTCCCAAACAGCTCGATCCCTCCTGAGTCAATTCAAGCGACGAGAGTCCGATAAAATCAAATTTTTTCTGCGCCGTTAATTCATTGAGATCAAAGTGATAGAGTCCTGAGTGGGCAAGATAGCCAACTTCAGAGGTTGAAAATAATCCTTTGGCCAGACCCACAGGAACCATCGCGCCCTCTAAAAAGCCCTCATCGATGAGACTTAAGTTCTGGTCAAAGATTAGTGTCTTGGCAAGCGCCTCACCGTCTTGTCCTCGTAGTGCAATTACGATGCGAGAGAGTTTTGGTGAATGAGCAAAAAGTCCGACTTGGGATTTCTCTCCGATAAGTTTTATCTTGTGCGCTCCATATTGCAAGGTGAGATCTCCCTCTTGAGAGAGTAAGCATAGCTCTCCATAATTTTTTGGGGCCAGCCCCTCACGCTTAGTTTCTTCGATATTGAGTGAAGCAGTAGTGCTCGAGGATATCACCCTACTTGCACTCTTAGTTCGCACTTTACTTTGTGATGACTCATCTTTAGAGCTCGAGTCATCAAAGTGAGCAAAAGACTTGAGGCTTGCTCCACTTGCCCCCACTCCATAGGTCAACACTCCAGGGCTTCGACTCGCGCCTGCAATTAAATCTCGATCCGAAGGATTTGTGGCCGCGAGCACACCAGGAGTTGCGCTAGCAGAGTGACCAAAGATATGAACACCCCAGCGAGTAAGGGTTCCGGTCTCGCCCGCGCGTGCATCAATAACTTTGAGAGTCCACTGCCCCTGAGCACTTTCACCGTAGAAGGCATTACTCAAAAAAATCACATCGTTTAATTTCTTATCGACAATATTTGAATTTATAAGCATCAATTGGCTCTTAGTACCAGAGGGCGAAGTGAGTTCAACTCCAAGATCGCTCGCTCTAGTGTGATCGACGCTCAACCGCACCTGGACCTCTTCAGCAATGAGATTATCCGTGACGCCAATAGAGTTTGAAACTCCACTCGCACTAAAATCAGGAACCGATAGTGAGAGCGACTTCACATACTTCCAATTGCCATTGCTCAAGGTCTCTAAGTAGGCCGGCATGGTCGTTGTTTGATTAGCTGCTAGCTCTAGCGCTGCCTCGATATCAAGGGCCCCAAAGCCAAACCAATTGTGAAATTTAAAGCCGGCGGCATTTGTGATCCATCCCTCTTGATACTTGTGGCCAGGAAGTGCGGGAAAGCGCGAGTCGCTTAGAGGATAGGAAGTGCCGGTGTGAGTGCTATCAATCTGGCGCGCACTGCGGGCCAAGATATTTTTAACATCTCGCCATGAAAGTTCAGGTCTTTGGGCCAAAAGTAGAGCGATGGCCCCTGAGACCATGGGCGCCGCCGATGAAGTTCCATTCATAGTTGAAGTGTAATTACAATTTTCATTGAGCGGGTTGGTTCCACTTTCAAAATTATTCTCGGAGGAATTGCTCTTAGAAAAGCCGTGATTGCAATCCATTAAGTCAGTTGAAATAATAGCTGGTGAATCGTCGCCAAACTCTCCGGCAGGAGCGGTTATCCACACCGAAGATCCAGGTGTTGAATAACTTGAAGATTTTCCTGCCGCATTCATGGCCGAAGTCACGATTAAGTACGGATAGGAGTTGTCCTCTTCAAAATTGGCATTTCCAAGATAGTAGTCAGAGTCACTCCCGCTACAATCAGAGAGATATGAGGCGTACTCATTTCCCGCGGCCTTTACGTAGAGTGCTCCCTTGCCCTGGCGCAAATTTGTCACGCCATATTTAAGTGCGTCTAGATAGCTTGGATTCATATAGTGGTAGGTACAACTACTTCTTCCATAGGAGTAATTGAAAATATCAAAGAGCCCACCGGCCTGATCGATTTCTTTAGCATAGGAGCCACTTGTCCCCACATACTTAAATGGAATGAGCGTGGCCTCCGGTGCAATTCCAAATGAACCACGGGAATTTCCTTTAAGAGCGCCTATAATCCCAGTTACGGCCGTTCCATGGGCAGCAATGGAATTGCTTCCGCCAGCGGGCGTTGGCATTCCCAACCAATCGTTGGGATCATCACTTTCATAATTTCGAGTTTGCCCCTCATCAATATTGAAGTAGAGGTCTTCGTGATAGATGTCGGTGCCATTGTCAGAAATGGCCACCTTAACCCCACTTCCTTTATTAAATCGAGAGTGAGAATTTCCTAGCCCCGCATCTTCTCCAAGAACTGCCGTCCCATACGGACAGGACCCTGCAAGGCAATTGGGAGTTGAAAAGCTCGTCTGACCAATATTTCGAAGGTGCCAAGCGTGGGCACTAAGAGGGTCAAGCCCACTCGCACCTACACTTCCATCCCCTGGACTTTGATAGGGATCATCTGAAGTGGCATTAGTCTGCGCCTCCTCGCTAGGAGAGGTCTTCTTCACACTTGTGGTCTCCCCACAAGCCGCGAGACTTAAGACCAGGATTAAAAGCTTGAGTGATGCCCTATCCGACATTCACACTCCAGGTGATTTAGTACACTTAATGACTAAATCCTATCGGTAATTTAGGGGCATCACTTGAGTGCAAAACTCGGTTAACCCAAGAAAATATCTTTGTTTTTAGAAAATGTGCTATCCTAAAACCCTGTAAGTACATTGACGTCAAGGATAGGCCAATGAGTTTTATGAAGAATGTCTTTGCCAAAAAGAAAGGGCCAGCTGAATCGCTGCTCTTGCGTAGTGTTCACCTACACGAAAATACACCTGTCGATCCCTTCGCCCTCGCCCGCCAATCTCTGTCTGAATTAAAAAGACAGGCCAGCGACGAAGAGGAATACGTTCAATATCTTCTTGAAGACATTATTTACACTTCAATCTATGCAACTTTCTATGAAGAGTTGATGGTGACGATTAAAGATCACTTCAATCTGGCGCGCGCGCTAGTTGAAAAATTTCAAGAGGAGTCTCACAAGCGAGACGCCATGATTGGCTCTATTGCTGAAGCTCACGTTCAATATATTCTGCGCGACGGACAGTGTGATGGATGTGTTCATTGCGAAAATCATCCCGACGTCAGAGAGCTCCTGGGTCCCTGGCAGAGAATCGACACTCCCTTCTTTGAAGATCTCTATTTAAAAATGCAGGCCATTCAGACGGTGATGGAGCAGATTATTTATGATGATGTCTTTGATATGGGTGAGCGACTCACTCGCGAAATGGGAAGAGAGAATATCTTGGCACTCAGGCAGTACATCGCTTCACTAGAGTTTTAAGTAAGGGGCCATAAGGGCCCCTTTTTTTTTGCTAAGTTCTCCACAGAGCGCTGGCCCAGGTAAATCCAGAACCAAAAGCCGCTGAGGCAACTAACATTCCAGGCTTGAGAACGCCTTGCTTTTTAGCAATGTCCATACCAAGAGGAATAGTGGCAGCAGTGGTATTGCCGTAATCTTGAATCGTATTAAAAACTTTACTGCCATCGAGCCCCAAGATCTCACCCACCTTATCATTGATGCGAAGGTTAGCTTGGTGAAAGAGAAAGAGATCTACATCTGAAAGGGATACACCCGCTTCGGAGCAAGTAAGTGATAAGCTCTCGGCCATGCGCTTTACGGCGTGTGTAAAGACAGTCTTCCCATTCATCTGGGGATAGTGAAGCCCTTCTTCTATCATCTGAGTGCTCACTCGCTCGCTGCCACAAGCATTTCCTGGAGCGGCGACCCAAAGCTCCTTGGCATAATTTCCGTCGGCGTGGAGCTTAGTTGAAATAATATGGGCATCTTTATTTTTGTCACTTACATCACAAGCACTCAAAATAGTAGCTGCGGCCCCATCGCCAAAAAGTACCGAAACAGCGCGACCATTAGGGGTGAGATCGAGACCTTTAGAGTGAACCTCTGAACCCACTACAAGGACATTTTTATAAACTCCACCACGAATAAAATTATCTGCCATCGAAAGACCGTATAGATAGCCAGTGCATTGCTGGCGAATATCAATCGCAGGAATTTGAGAGAGCCCAAGCTTAGCTTGCAAGAAACAGGCAGTTCCAGGAAAGTCGTAGTCTGGACTCAAGGTGGCCAGGATAATCATATCCAAGTCTTCTGCCTTCATCTGGGCATCGGCGAGTGCTGCCTTTGTGGCCTCTAAGGCGAGATCAGAGTTGCAAGTATTCTCATCGACCCAGTGGCGCTTAAGAATTCCGGTTCTCTGCCTAATCCACTCATCAGATGTATCGAGCAACTCCTCGAGATCAAAGTTGGTGTAAGCTTTGGGGGGCACAAATGAGCCCACGCCCTTGATATAACTTCCTAATGCCATAAACGACCTTCCAAAATTGAGTATGCGCTCTATTGTCCCAGTGAATCGCAAGGTTGAAAACCTAAAAGCATCCGAGCGCAAAACTCTGGTATCTAACATCAAATGAAAGGAAATCTTAACAATTAGCTCCTTGGCCTTCGCGTTCAAGTGATGTAGCATTCTTGTAAAGCTTTTACTTGAACAAAACTTCTTCCAAGGATGGAATGATGTCGAAGTTCGGCGCACTCTTATCGTTATTACTTATCACAAACGTCTGGGCAGACCTGCGCGGACTTGACTACTACCCCGCAGATTTTCAAGCAGAGTATCAGCACCTCGAGTCCAGTGAACTGAGGGCGAGACTTCACCAAATACTCCAGAGCGTGCATATCAAAGAAAGCGGTAAGCCAGACAGAATCAGCGAAGCTTGTCCAAAACAAGCTGAGTGCTATGCTCAGATCAGAAATATTAGTTATAAAAAAGCTAGAGAATATATGTTTGGGCAATTGCACCTACAGGGCTCAGGTAAAAATGTTTGGGTGGAAGACGTCTACTGCCACAATATCGCAGGAACAGAAAATGGTGTGGGCAATGGCAAAATCCCCAACTCTAACGTTCAAAATTGTGAACACACCTGGCCCCAGAGCAAATTCAATCGCAGCGAAGATATGAATCTTCAAAAGACCGACCTACACCATCTCTTCCCTGTCGATAGTCGCGCCAATTCCACTCGCTCAAACAATCCCTTTGGAGATGTTGATGGAGTGGATGTTCACGAGAGGTGTGCCGCCAGTCAAAAAGGTGTTATTCTAGGTACCAACACCAAAGGATTTGAACCTCCAGATGATCACAAAGGAAATGTGGCCAGAGCAATGTTCTACTTTGCCGTTCGCTATAAGAGCTCACTTCCAAGTGATTACGTGCGACGCCTGAAGGCCTGGAGCGAACTCGATCCTGTAGATGCGTTTGAACGTGAACGCAACGAGAAGATTTATGAAATTCAAGGTACCCGCAATCCCTTTATCGATGAGCAAGAGCTCGTTCAAGTCTTTAACGAACTCTAATCTCCTCATTCTTACTCTCGCTCTCTTGACTAGCTGTGCTGGTCTAGAGAAGCCCGAGACTAAAACTCAAAAATCCTACTCCGCTGAGACTGAAAAAACATTTGAAGAAATTGAGCGTGAGCAGGTCTTAGAAAATTACCGCCGCCTGCGCTGGGAAAATTGGCAAAAGCGCGAGAGTGAACGTGAGAGCCAGCGCAAGCGAGCAAATACCTACCGTCCGCGCGCACCCAAGCAAGCTCCAAAACCAAGACCAATTTCTCCAAGGCCTAGGCCAAGTGGAAATCCAGAAGAGATTCAAGTCGAGATTGAACAGAATATGGCCATCTACTGCATGAAAATGGGTGGCTCTTCAAAGTTTGATAACGAGAATGACTGTGTTGCCTTCACCGAAAATATTCTATACGAATGTTCGGCAAAGTACGAAGAAGACGACAAGCGTCGTGTAAGCTGTGTAAAGTCTGAACTCAGATAAGAGGTGGGATTGAGATGAAAATTCGCTTTGAGACGGTTGTTCATCAGAATTATGAAAAGGTTCTAGCGGGCTTTGATCGCAGGCTTTTTGAAGCGCTTAAACCTCCACTTCTTGAAATGACCCTCGAGCGCTATGATGGAAGCAAAGAGGGGGATATCGTCGCCCTCGAGATTAATATCTTTGGCAAGAGATCAAAGTGGGTCTCAGTGATTACTTCAAATGGTAAGGACAAGAACTCGAGCTGGTTTGTCGACGAGGGAGAAACCCTTCCCGCTCCCCTTAAAAAATGGCATCACCGCCATACCATTGAGCGCATGTCTGAATTCAAATCAAAGATTATCGATGAAATTCACTATCGCTGCGCTAATAAGGCCATTGAACTGGCCATCTATCCAGCGCTCTACGCTCAATTTGCCTACCGAATTCCCGTCTACAAAAAATACTTTAATAGCTTGGATTAAAGTTGGGCGCTAGAATCGAGTGCGCTAATTGCCTGCGCCCCAAAGATCATTGCCTGTGCCATGCTTTAATTCTAAAGAAGACGGCCATCAAGACTGCAATCTACCAGCATCCAAGTGAAAAGCAGCAACGCTTTAAAACGGCCCATCTTGCCTGTGCCCAACTTGAGGGATGTAATATCATTGACCAAGCAGAGCTCACCCAACTAGCTCTTGGCGCGCAAAATGTCGCCCTACTCTTTCCAAGTTCAGAGTCTAGAGAACTTAGCCGTTCTTCATTAAAAGACTTCGATATGCTCCTAGTTCTAGACGGAACTTGGTCTAAGGCAAAGCGACTCATCTATGAAAATTGTGAGCTTCAAGGCTTTACCCACTTTCACCTGCCTCCTACAAATCAGGTTTCAAAGTTGCGTCCACTTCGCCGAGCGCGAGAGGATCACCAACTCTCAACTCTCGAAGCTATTGCAAAGGCCCAAGAAATTGCTAGCGCCGATCCTAGCTACCAAGAACTCATTAATGTCTTAGATATTTGGGTTGAGCTCCAGACCCGCTTTAGCTGTGGGGAGCGATAAAGCGAAAGGTGAGATTAATTCTCTCGCCGACAGGCTTCGCGGTCTTCACAAGCATGTGCTTATAATTGTGTTGAGTCGCGCCCTTCATAGATAGGAGACTTCCGTCTTCAAGATCGATATCAATGGTCTCAACGCCCTTATCAAATTTATGCTTGAGTCGAAATTTTCTTGTCGCCCCAAAACTAATAGAGGCGATATTGGGATTTTTCCCAAGCTCCACTTCGTCGTCACTATGCATGGCCGCGTAGTCAGCACCGCTGCGATAGAGATTGGCGAGAACACAGTTAAATTGAGCGCCTGTCTGTGCTTCTACACTGCGCTTAATCTCCTCGAGAGTCTGAGTCATCGCAAGTGGGTCCAGGGAGATATTCGAGTACTTGTACTTCGCACTCTCAACCCCATACCAAGCCTGTAGCCTTGGGAGAGGATGAGTCTTGCCATAGAGAGTGATCTCATCTTGGCGCCAAGCGAGCTCTCTTCGAAGCTCCTCAAAGTACTTTTGGGATTCTGTGCTAGAAAAAAAAAGAGGAGTGTATTCAACCACTCCTCCATCATCAATTATGATTTTCTTGGATGAATTTTCAAAGAGTGAAAACTGATCCATAACGATTTGAATTAAGCCTTGGCCTTAAATTGCTTACACCAACCACAGCCAGCGACGTACTTCATAGCGGCCATGCTACAGCGGCCATAATCACCCTCTGGTGTCTTGTAGAAGTTACAAGTTAGGCAGTGATCTCCCTCTTTATATTTGGCATTGCCTTTAGCTTCAGAGGCCACAGACACATAGTCTAGTCTCTTCGCTGTTTTATCATCGATAAGCTTTGCCTTCGCCTTAGGACCTGGAGCGCCACACTTAGCAGCAGCCTCGGCAAAAGCAGACTTAGTAATAAACGGAAGTGCGAGAACGCTCGCGGCCATCATTTTAAAAACTGAACGACGATCAAGAGATTTCATCTGTAGAGACTCCTCAAAAAAAATATTATGATTCTGTGTGCACAATCACCATAACATATCGTGATATTCTAAAACCTGATTTCGATCATAGTTAGCTAAAATCAAATAGCAAGGGTTTGAAATATAGAACTTATATTTGAAAGAATGAACCTAGATATAATCTCGATAAGGGGTCGAATATTTGAAAAAGTATGGCGAAACTTTTCTCTCAGAAGATAGCGATTGCTCCTATCTTCCCGATAGATTGAGTCGATTTGAAAACTTCCTGGCCCTGGAACTCTCACTAGAGGAAACAGATTTCGTTTTGGCACAAGGCTGGCGAAAGTTTGGGCCACACTTTTTTCGTCCACAGTGTGAGAATTGTCGCGCATGCGTCCCATTGCGCGTTCTCGTCAATCAATTTAAGCCCACAAAAAGTCAGGCGCGAATCATTAAGAAATCAAGTGAGATCCGAAGTGAGTTTAAAGAACTTAACTATCGCCCAGAGTATTTTGACCTCTACCAAAGACACTCAAAAGTTCAATTTGGAAATATACCAATCACCAGCGAAAGAGAATTTCTCGAAGCGTTTTTTATTCCCAGCGCCCCTGCCATCATCCATGAAATTAGCTACCAAAACCAGCTGGTGGGACTCGGATTTTGTGATGTCGGTGCAAGCTCACTGAGCTCGGTCTACTTTTGCTATGACCCCGACTTTAAATTTCTCTCCCTAGGAACTTTGAGTGCCATTAATGAGATTGAGTGGGCGCGCGCGCGAGGTCTCAATCACTACTATCTTGGCTACTTCATAGCTGAAAATCGCTCTATGAATTACAAGGCGAGATTTTCTCCCCACGAACTCTATGACTGGTATAATGAAGTCTGGAACCTGAGCACAAAGGACCTGTAATGTTACCCTCATTTTCAGATCTCACATATTTTCTTGAAGTCTCTCAAACTCTTAACATCTCTCGCGCTAGCGAGCGCCTGGGAATTACTCAACCC
The DNA here is from genome assembly GCA_048267245.1 of Bacteriovoracaceae bacterium. GTDB lineage: Bacteria > Bdellovibrionota > Bacteriovoracia > Bacteriovoracales > Bacteriovoracaceae > JBLWXV01. The sequence continues at coordinate 1,125,783 of JBLWXV010000002.1, read as the reverse complement.
TCTCTTTCAGCGGCGATGGTTAGACTTGAGAGCGCGGTAGGAGTGCAGCTTCTCGTTCGCTCTCGCAAAGGGGTAACACTCACAAAAGAGGGCCAGCTCTTTGCTGCCGAAGCAACTGGGCTGCTCCACAACTGGGGAGAAGTGGTCGCTAAAACCAAGCAAGGACTAGAGAGTGTGAGTGGGCGCTACACCATTGGTGCTCACCCTTCAGTGGCGCTCTATTCACTTGATAAATTTCTGCCAAATCTCATTGGAAAATATCCCGAATTAGAAATTACTCTCCACCACGATCTCTCTAGAAAAATTACCGAGGAAGTGATCTCTCTTAAATGTGACTTTGGAATTGTAGTCAATCCTGTGAGACATCCAGATCTCGTCATCGTGACCCTCGCCACAGACGTGGTCAGACCCTTTGCCGTAAAAAATATAAAGAAGTACTCGCCAGGCCTGTGCCTATTCTGTGACGACAATCTCTTGCAGTCGCAAAAGATTCTCAGAGAACTCGGAAAATCTGGCCTTGAATATGATCGCATCACTACTTCTTCAAGCCTTGAAGTGGTCGCGATGCTCACCGCCCAAGGTGCTGGAGTGGGAATTCTTCCTACGCGCGTAGCGGCGCACTACCCGGATCTCAAGCCCTATAGTGCCACAAAGGCCGACAAGAGCGTTCAATTTGAAGATGAGATTTGCCTAATCTACCGCGCGGACATTCCGAAAAATTTGGGTGCTAAAAAAATCATTGAGTTCATTAAGTCATCGAAAATATAGGAACGCATAGGCATTATTAAGCTCTTCCTAATCAATTCCTAATACAATCTTGACAAAAGTCGCGCTGCTTCCGATAATAGTAGAGTTCCCCAAAAATGGGAGAACGCGAAGGGGAGAAATCAAGTGCTCGAACTAAAGTGGGAATTCAAAGGTGGCAAGTGTGTTGGAGTGCGCTGGGTGCTTTGCGATGGCGCCTCAGAAAAATCGGAGACAGTAGTTCAAGACGGCGACTCTGAAGATTCTCTCAAGGCCAGCTAGGCCAAGATCAAATAAATTAAATATTAAAAAGGCCCACTTCGTTGGGCCTTTTTTATTTTATGTGGCTATGATGAGTCATGAAAATTTTAAGTACACTCATCATCTTCATGACATCACTCACCCTTAGCGCGCAAACTATCGAGTGCCCGACATTCCTCGCCTCTTCCTTTAAGACGCCAGAGGGATGGGCCGTCAAAAGCGACTCGCATGAAATGAGCTTCATTGGTTCAAGCTATATTAAAGGTGAATTTAGCTGCTATTACGGTGTCGGACGTGTGGCACTCACAAGAACTATCAAAACTCAGAATTGCCACTTAAAGACTTCACACAAAAACCCCATCGGCATTCCCGTCGGCAAAGTCTGTAACGGCATGGCCAGCGACTGCGCGCTTATTTGCCCTTAATAGTGGAAGTCTTCGCACTATAGCGATTGAGAAAGCTCACTGCTTCATCGGGCTGATCTGCAAAAATCCCATCGACCTTTACTCCTAAATAGAGCATTTCTAAGAGTTGATCATAGCTCTCGGCAAAGGGAGGGAGGGCGTCCTTTCTCACTGTATAACTGTGAATGAATAGTCCATTGTCGCGGGCAAACTTCGCAAGATCCGTAACCACAACCTGGCCAGAGACTGGTCGCAAAAGTTGATAAATCCAAGGGCCAATCCCATCAGCGTATTTTGCCACAGCGGCAACACCTTGTTCACTTAGCATCTCGGTGTAATCGACCGAGGCTTCGGCCCAAGAATTTTCTCCGATGAGCTGAACGAGAGGGTACTCGGCGCGGTAGTCATATTTAAGTGATTTTAAATCGTCAGGGTTAAAGGACTCAACAATAAAGGGAAGATCACTATCGAGCTTGTGCGAAGCTACGATAAGCTCATGCAGCTTACCGACGAGATCAATTTTATGCTCGCGGTGAAATTGACTGCGCTTGAGTTCTAAATAGACTCCACTCCTCTTCGCTCGAGACTTATTAAGTCCTATGACCAAATGAATGAGTTCCTCCACAGTGGCCATTTTAAATTTGGCGTTTAACTTAGAGTCAAAACGACGGGGAAAAACGGGAGTTTCGGTTTCTGGGTGCACTCGCTCAAAGACATCGAGCTCTTTAAGTTCTCTGGCCGTGAAGTCGATTGCATAGAATTTCCCATCTTTGCGCACGCGCTTAGGATAAAGCTTGGCCACATTCGTTGTCGCCTCGAGAGTGAGGTCGTGCAAGGCAAAGAGAATTCCGTCCTTACTACTGACCACATCGGCTTCAAGAAAATTGGCATCAAAACTATGGGCAAGGACAAAGGATTCACGAGTGTGCTCAGGCAACTGTCCACTTGCACCACGATGGGCAATAACGACTTTTGATTGCCGGAGCGTGAAGTTTTGTATCACTCGCGCCTTCGCACAAGAAGCAACCAAACAGATGATAAGAAAAAGGCGAAACGTACTCATATGACCTCTAGTGAAGAATCTGGGCCAGGAAAGCTTTGGAGCGCTCGTGCTTTGGATTTGAAAAGAATTCGTGAGGAGCGGCTTCCTCCACAATCTGTCCGGCATCCATAAAGATCACGCGATCGGCAACTTCTTTGGCAAATCCCATTTCGTGAGTCACACAGAGCATAGTCATTCCTTCCTTTGCAAGTGTGATCATCACATCGAGTACCTCTTTTACCATCTCAGGATCGAGGGCAGAAGTGGGTTCATCAAAGAGCATGATATTTGGCTTCATACAAAGGGATCTCGCAATGGCCACGCGCTGCTGCTGACCACCTGAGAGCTGACCAGGAAATTTGTGGGCCTGCTCCTCAATTTGAACAATGCGAAGATACTTCATGGCAAGCTCTTCGGCTTCACTGCGCTTCATCTTGCGCACCCAAATAGGGGCCAGCGTGAGGTTATCTAAAATTGAGAGATGGGGAAAGAGATTGAAGTGCTGAAACACCATGCCCACTTCAGCGCGAACTTGCTCGATATTTTTAAGACTCTTTGTGAGCGGAGTTCCGTCAACTACAATAGCACCACTTTGATGTTCTTCAAGTCTATTGATACAGCGAACGAGAGTCGATTTACCAGAGCCACTTGGGCCACAGATAACAATGCGCTCGCCCTTTTTAACATCTAGATTAATATCTTTAAGAACGTGAAAGTCGCCATACCACTTATTCATATCTTTAATTTCGATAATGGATCCAGTTTCACTCATCTCATATTTCCTGGTTTTAGCATGGCCTCTAGCCTGCGACTGGTTCTAGACATAAATGCGCAAAAGACAAAGTAGACAACCGCTGCAAAGAGATAGGCTTCAAGAGAAAAGCCCAACCACTCTGAGTCCTTCATACTGGCCTTGGTTGTATACATTAAATCAAAGAGCGCAATGATAATAACAAGGGAGGTATCTTTAAACATCCCTATGGCCGTATTCACCGTGGGTGGAATGACGAGTTTTAACGCCTGGGGAAGGATGATAAGTCTGAGGCTTTGAAATTTAGAGAGTCCCAAACTCTTAGCAGCTTCATACTGCCCACGAGGCACTGCCTGGAGTCCACCTCTCACCACTTCGGCCATATAGGCAGAGACAAACATGATGATGGCAATCTGAGCACGCAGTAATTTGTTGATGATCATTCCTTCCGGCAAAAAGAGCGGAAACATCACTGAACTCATAAAGAGCAGTGAAATCAAGGGCACTCCGCGAATGAGTTCGATATAGCTCACGCACAGAGCTTTTATCAATGGCCACTCGGAGCGTCGTCCTAGGGCCAAGATAATTCCGATGGGATAGGCAAAGATCATTCCCACACTGGCCAAGATAAGAGTGAGGGGAAGCCCGCCCCACTTTTCTGCTTCCACTAGGGCAAGTCCAAGAAAGCCCCCTCTCATTAGGAGCAGCGAGATAATGAACAGGGATACCCAGCTCCAGAGCAACTTCAAACTCCAGCGCTCAGGCTTTCTTGAATAAAAGGCAAGCGCGCACAGAGAAATCACAAAGAGCCATGGTCGCCACTGCTCATCGAGGGGATAAAAACCCATCAAAATAAATTGCGCCTTCTCCCATAGAAAGACCAAGCACGCTCCCTCGCCAAGGCGACAAGTCTTTGCACTACCCTCCCAAACGGCGTCAATTAAGAGCCAATTAAAGAAAGAGCCAAAGGCCTTCACAAGTGCGGCCAAGAGGAAAATTGAAATGACACTATTTAAGGGCGTGTTAAAGAGGTTTGTCTTTAACCACTTTGGTAGATCTTCATACCAAACCTTGCGGCGATTTTCAGGGTTCTTGGTTCTCACCCACCAGGCCCTAGGAGATTGATTATCTTTCGACAAGGGCCACCTTCTTGTTATACCAGTTCATAAAAAGACTAGTGGTTAAACTAAAGAAGAGATAGACGAGCATGATGAGCGCCACCGCTTCGATGGCCTGACCAGTCTGATTCATCGTCGTATTGGCAACAGCGACAAAGTCAGAGTAGCCAATTGCAACTGCTAGCGAACTATTCTTTGTAAGATTTAAGATTTGCGAAGTCAGGGGTGGAATCACCACTCTTAGAGACTGGGGCAAGATGACGAGGTTGAGCGTTTGTCCCTGACTAAGACCCAAGGCCTTTGCCGCTTCCCACTGCCCTTTTGATACACTCTCAATTCCACTGCGAACGATCTCAGCATTAAAAGCCCCGGTATAGAGAACCAGACCGAGTAAGAGCGAAGCAAACTCTGGAGTAAGTACGCCACCGCCACTAAAATTAAAACCTGCAAGCTCTGGAAGTGTAAGCTTTAAAGGCGCCCCACCCACTAACCAAGTGAGAACGGGAAGAGCGACCACGAGGGCCACACACCAACGCAGAACTTTTACTTCAACAGCATCGCGCTCCATTTTCTTCATTGCCATTTTTCTAATGAAGTAACACCCAATGAAGGAAATGAAGAGAGCTCCCCAAACGTAGGGCCAGATAAAGTGTTCATCAAACTTGGGATAGTAAAGACCGCGGTTGGTTAAAAAAGTATAAGGCAAGAATGGAGTTGATTCGCGCACACTTGGTAGGATATCAGTAAAAATTGCGTACCAGAAAAAGAGCTGCAAAATGAGCGGGATATTTCTAATCACTTCAATGTAGGTGCGAGAAATCTTTGCCACCAACCAATTAGTTGAGCGAGAGCAAATGCCGACAAAAATTCCTAAGGCGATGGCCAAGATATTTCCCACTAGAGCAACTTTGAGAGTGCTCAGTAGCCCAACAACTAAGGCCTTCAAGTAAGTGTCGTAGGAGTTGTAATCAATGAGAGACTCGGCGATTTCAAAGCCTGCCTCTTGGGAGAGAAAACCAAAGCCAGAGGCAATATTTTGCTGGGCCAGGTTTTCTTGAGTATTGGAATAGAGATAGTAAATAAAGAGGGAGACGGCCGCAAAAGTGAGAAACTGAAAGGCGTATCCCCTCAGCTTCTCTCGGTCCCACCCTGGACTGACGCTTTGTTTTTGCATGGGCTAATTATCTCACTGGTGGCGCGTACATAATGCCGCCATTCTTCCATAGTTGGTTGAGCCCGCGCTCCATTCCAAGCTTCGAGTCTTTTCCAAGATGGCGATTAAAAATCTCTCCGTAATTTCCAACTTTCTTAATGATGTTATAGGCCCAATCTTCTTCGAGGCCGAGTGCCTTGCCGTTGCCCTTAGAAACGCCTAGGAATCTACGAACGTTCGGGTTCTCAGACTTGAGCATTTGATCAACAGTGCTCGAACTAATGCCCATTTCTTCGGCATCAATTAAGGCGTAGACGGTCCAGTTGAGAATGTCATACCACTCGTCATCGCCGTGGCGCACGGCCGGGGCCAGGGGCTCCTTAGAGATTACCTGTGGCAAAATGATGTAATTCTCTGGGTCTTTTAAGCGCGAAAACTCAGCAAAGAGACCAGTCGTATCAGTGGTGTAGGCATCACAGCGGCCTTTGATAAAAGCCTGTACTACTTCCTCATTTGATTCGTAGACTACCGGCTTTAATTTCATTTTATTAGTATTAAAGTAATCGGCCAGGTTGAGCTCAGTGGTCGTTCCCTGCTGAGTACAAATACTCGCCCCATTGAGATCTTTAGGAGACTTCACATTATCTTTCTTGCGAACCAAGAAGCCCTGACCATCATAGAAGACCACGGGGCCAAAGTTTAGCCCCTGCGAAGTATCTCTTCCAAGATTGAAAGTGGTGTTGCGACTGAGCACATCGATCTCTCCCGATTGAAGAGCAGTGAAGCGCTGCTGGGCCGAAAGCGGAGTGTACTTAACTTTGCTCGGGTCTCCAAAGACTGCCGTTGCCAGCGCGCGACAGATATCAACATCGAGTCCACGCCACTCATTCTTGCTGTCAGTATAGGACATTCCTGGAAGTCCCGTAGAAACCCCACACTGGATAAAGCCCTTCTTTTTGACGTTCTTGAGCGTCTCGCCCGCTTGTACACTGGCGATGACACCGAGCATGCCAACAATTGCAGCAATTTTCATCATTAGAATCCCCTTGAAAATATTAAGACCAATCTATTTAATCATTTAATAGAGGCGCGTTCAAGTTTGCGCTGAGTTATATTCACTCATATCAAAGAGGAAGCGATGAGCTTTGAGAGATTAAATGAAATCATCTTCATTCAGAGAAAGGAGATGGCCGAACTCTTTGGCTTTGAGACGAGAAATAAATTCGAGCTTCTAAACTCTAGGCGCGAAGTGATTGGCCATGCGGCCGAAGAGAGTGGCGGAGTGCTTGGCTTCTTTGCCAGACAAATTCTTGGTCACTGGCGCTCATTTAAATTACATTTCTACCTTCAATCAGGAGAGCTCGCCCTCACCGCCCTTCACCCCTTTCGCTTCTACTTTGAAAGGTTAGAAGTTTATAACAAAGAAGGAAAACTCCAGGGAGCACTTCAAAAGAGATTTTCCATCCTCTCTAAACGCTTTGATGTGGAAGATGATCGCGGTCGCGTTCTCCTGCAAGTCAACTCTCCCCTTTGGCGATTGTGGACCTTTCGCTTTATCGACCCGCGCGATCGCCAGGTGGCGGTGGTTGAGAAGAAGTGGGGAGGGATTCTCAAAGAGTTCTTCCTTGATGCCGACTCATTTAAGCTCACACTAAGTGCTTCAGACTTAGACATTCATGAGACGCTCTACCACACTCTCCTGGCGAGCGCGCTCTTTATCGACTTGCAGTACTTCGAGCGCAAGGCCAAATGAAAACCACTTCCTCACTACCATTAATGTTGAATCACAAAAAAAGTGGGCACTTAGTAATGGGGCGAAAACACCCCCTAAAAGCCTTACAAATAGCTTACACAATTTAAGAATAATATTGGGCCCTTAGAGCTTTACAAAAATTAATCCGACACTCAAGCCAGAGCAGTTATCCTAAGCCAGTCATCAAAAAAGTTAAGGGATCTTATAGGATCATTTTACTAAGTTAACTGGACGCTGCATGCTCTCACACCTAACTTCATTCATCTTCTGCCTCATGCTTCTTTGCACAGAGGGTCACTCGCAGGAGAAGATTATCCTAGGACAATCGGCCGCCTTTAGTGGCAGCTCAAGATCACTTGGAATTGAATTGTGGCGGGGGGCCGAAGCATACTTTCGAGAGGCCAATGCTCAAAAGTTACTAGGCCCCTATCAAATCGAAGTCGAAGCGATGGATGATTATTACGAAGGAAATCAAACTCTCTTAAATACCATTGAATTAGTTAAGAAAAATAAAGTATTCTGTCTATTTGGCTATGTGGGAACTCCTACAATCGTTCGAGCACTCCCGGCGATTCAAAAGCTCTACCGCGATGAGAGCGTCTTTCTCTTTTCAAACTACACCGGGGCCGGACCGCAGCGCCACTACCCCTACGAAGAATTTGTCTTCAACATTCGCGCTTCCTACGAAGAGGAAACTCTCGGACTAGTTGAAAAATTAATCGCCAATGGTCATAAGAGAATTGGTCTCTTTATTCAGAGTGATGCATACGGAAGAAGTGGCGCCCATGGAGTGATGAGCGCCCTTACCAAATATGATCTTCAAGTGGCCCACGAGTCTTCTTATGAGAGAGGGGCCAAGTACACTCAGTCGATGAAAAAGCAGGTTAAAGATTTAATCGAGGCCAAGGTCGATGCCATTATCTCTATTAGTTCATACGAAGCAAGTGCGGCCTTTATTAGGGACGCTAGACTAGCAGGACTGCAAGTCCCCATAGCCAACGTCTCCTTTGTCGGGGCCGACCAATTGCTTGATATTTTAAAGGGGCTTGAACAAGAGCATAAGATCAACCTCACAGATGGTCTCATTAACACCCAAGTTGTCCCGCCCTGGAGCGACACCTCCATTCCTGTTGTGGCCGAGTATCAAAGGCTCGTGAGTAAATACGCCCCTATCCTACCCCCTCCATATCTCATTGGCAGCAAGCACTACCCAGCACTAGGATCAGAACTTGGCTTTACCTCACTAGAAGGATTTATTAATGCCAAATTACTGGTCGCACTCTTAAAAGAGTACTTACAGGTAAGTCATGGAAAGTTAAATCGCGATGGTTTTAGAGATTTTGTTAAACAACACAAGTCAATTGACATCGGTCTTGACTATCCATTGGGTCCATTAGGAAGAGGAAATCAATTTTCTCATCACATCTACTTTACAGAAATTGACCGCGAAAAGAAGAGTTACAAAATCATTAAAGATTGGACTCTGTTTCAAAATCCGCGCTCTCATATTAAGGAGGGCCCATGATTTGGAATAGTATTCGCTTAAAGCTCATTACCCCGGTGATTGCCATCCTACTGCTCTCTAGTGTGAGTGCGTATATCATTTCAGAGAACGTCGTTAAGAGTACTATCAAAACTGAATTTCAATCTAAGGCCCTCGTCTTTGGAGAAGCACTGGCCAGCAACATCCAAGAGATTATCTTGAACCGCGATCCATCGACAATTCAAGGTATTATTGATGAGTATAAGAGTATGGACGGTGTGAGCTTTATCCTACTAGTCGATGAAAACCACAAAGTTCTTGCCCACACCTTCTCACCGGAAATCCCCCAATATTACAAAGACCTGATCAAGACTCACAATGGAGATGAGTATGAACTACACCCAGAATTTAGAGAGGAAGTAGTTAATAATGAGAGAATATTTCTGGTTCGAATTCCCGTGCTCGCGGGCCTTCTAGGAGATCTCTATATTGGCATGGGCATCGAGCGCAAGGAGCGTGAACTCATTGCCCCTCTCCTAGCTGACATGGCCTGGACAAATTTAATCTCAATTTCCTTTGCCTCACTACTTGTGATCTCGATCATCTCAACCTTCACCTCTCCACTCATTCGCCTCACAAATGAGGTCAAACGATTTTCGAGTCGCAATAAGTCCTATGAACCAGTTCCCATTGTTGCCGATGACGAAATCGGGAAGCTCACCTGGGCAATGAATCAAATGTCTGAGCGCATACTCAACTACACCCTCAATCTTGAAAGTGAAGTAGAAAAGAGAACAAAGGTAATTCAAGAACAACAATTAAAGCTCACTAATAGTGCAACCCTCTCCTCTCTAGGAGAAATGGCGGCCGGGATCGCTCATGAGATAAATAACCCACTCACTATTATCAATTCAAGTTCACATTTAATTCGCAAGCAACTAAAGAAGGAAGATCCCGATTTTGAAAGAATTGAGCGCGTCCTCCAAGATAATGACCGCACTGTCGCGCGCATTACGAAAATTATTTCTGGCCTTAGAAATCTCTCTCGCGACAGCTCCAATGAAGAGATGCAGGCCAGTAACCTTTCTCAAGTATTTGAGGATGTCCTAAGCTTGAGTGTTGATAAATTCAGACGAAAGGGAATTGAATTTGAATTTGATCAAGACCACGATATTCTCACCATGCCCTTTAAGTGCCGCCAAGTTCAACTCTCTCAAGTCTTTATCAACTTACTCAATAACTCTGCCGATGCACTAGAGGAACTTGAAGATAAGTGGGTTAAGGTTTGGTTTGAGAGTTCCCCCTCTTTCATTACTGTGCATGTAGAAGATAGTGGCCCTGGCATACCAGATGAAATTGCCAAGAAGATTTTTAACCCCTTCTTCACCACCAAGGGTGTTGGCAAGGGAACCGGCATTGGGCTCTCACTCTCAAAACGAATCGTTGAAGATCACCGAGGAACATTAGAATTGCTCAAAAATGGCAATACCCACTTCGTGATTCGCCTGCCCCTTTCCTAATGTAAGTCATTGTAAGTATTGATTTTATTCGTTAGTGAAACTTTTCTCTCGCTGTGTCGTATCATATTTGAATCAAGAATCCTTAAGAGAGAGAAATAACTAATGTTTAGAACACTTTCATGGGTCATATCTCTACTAGGCCTGCTCTTAGTGACTCAACCAAAGGCGTGGGCGCTAGACTTTCAAAGCGCCCTAGAACAAGTCTGGCTAAGGAACCCCTCCCTCATCAGAGCTAAGCGCGCGCTTGGCCTCTATGATGAGAAGCTGGCCGCGGCCAAGGGTGCCTATGGGCCAGAACTTAATGCCAAAGTCAGCTATAGCAAGCGAGAGACGATTAAAGGCGAATCTAGTACAAGTGGGGTCCAGAACGAAGCTAGCACCGCACTTGAGCTCTCACAAAACCTCTTCTCTGGGCTCTCAACAAAAGCAGCAGTAGAGAGTGCTCGGTCGGATAAGCTCATTAGTGAGCAAGAAGCACTTCTTAGCTATTCACAAATTGGCGTTGAATTTTTAAAATCCTATTCAAGTGTCTACTTCGCACTAAAAAGCCAAAAACTCACAGAAGAAATTCTTGGTCGCAGAAAGAGCAACTATGAGTTAGTGAAACTTCGCTTTGAAGCAGGTAGTGAAAATAAAGGCTCTCTTTTAGTGGCCAAGTCTTCACTTGATGAAGCTCAATTTGATGTAGATAAATCAAGCTTCGATCTCAATATTGCCACTCAAACTCTTGAAGGGCTTATGGCCACTGCCTTAGGTGAAGTGAATCAAGTCGAAGTAATACCGACAAAAACCTTTGCTCAAACCCCGGCGCAGATTGAGCGCCTGCAAGAAATCGAAGAGGCCCACCCAACAATTAAGAGCGAACTTTCAAAAATTGATAAGGCAAAGAGCGCTATCACCACCAGTCGCTCGAGCTTCTTTCCAAAACTTGGACTCTCGGCCAGTTTCACTCAAAGAGACGAGCGCTTCTATCCCGATCAAAGTGAGGGTTGGAGTGCTGGACTCACCCTCACTATCCCTCTCTACCGCGGTGGCCAGGACCTCCACGATCTCAACGCGACAAAGATTGAGCTCGAGCGCTCAGTGGCGGCACTTGAGAAAGCTCGCTACGATCAGAAGAATGAACTCACTGGAGCACTCTACAATCTCAGATCAGCGACACAGCGAGTTCGCGTCTCACAAAGCTCCATGGAAGCAGCAAAAGTGCGCCGAGAGATCTCGAGAGAGAAGTACAATAATGGTCTTCTCAGTTTTGAGGATTGGAGTACTATTGAAGATGACTACGCACTCAAACAAAAAAACTATCTAGAGGCACAAAGCGCACAGACAACAGCAAAGGCCAACTGGATGCTCGCCACCGGCGACAATCCCTTTCGATTATTGACTAGCTACAACGAGGTGGCCCCGTGAAAATGAAAATTGTGCTCCCAGCTCTACTTCTCCTAGGGGTCCTAGCTGCCGGAGGATTCTACCTAACAAACTCAAAAAATGATAAGTCCCCCACCTACCAAGTAATCAAGGTCACTCGAGGCAATTTAGAGCAAACCATTTTAGCAACAGGTGTGGTTGAACCACGAAATAGACTTGAAATCAAACCTCCTATCGCCGGACGTGTTGAGGAAGTTCTCGTAGTTGAAGGCCAAGAAGTTAAGCGAGGAGATATTCTGGCATGGATGAGTTCCACAGAGCGGGCCGCCTTAATAGACGCCGCAAGGGCCAGAGGAGCGAGCGAATTAAAAAAGTGGTCTGACTACTATAAAGCTACTCCTATTATCTCACCCATCGACGGCACGATCATCTCAAGGAGTGTGGAGACGGGCCAGTCTTTTACATCGAGTGACGCCATACTCGTGATGGCCGACACTCTCAGCGTAAAAGCACAGGTAGATGAGACCGATCTCTCACAAATCCAAGAGGGGGCCGATGCCTTCGTGACCCTGGATGCTTACCGAGGTGAGGCCCTGAGTGCGAAAGTCACGCATATTGCCTATGAAGCAAGCACGGTCAATAACGTCACCACCTATGATGTCGATGTCGAACCCAGCGATGCTCCCAAGTATATGAGAAGTGGAATGACCGCCAATATCCGCTTTATCACCCAAAAGAGAGAGAATGTTCTTCTTATTCCTAGTGAGGCCATCAAGATTGAAGGAAGCACCTACGTGCTAACACCTTCAACTGATGGCAAGACGCCAAACCAGCAAGTAATTAAGACCGGACTAAGTGATGGGAAATGGACCGAAGTTTTAGAGGGGTTAAGTGCTGGAGATAGCATTCTCTCCAGTGAATTAGTGCTTTCAACTGAGAGCTCTGGCAGCTCAAGTCCATTTGGTGGCCCTCCAGGAAGACGTGGAAAAAAGAAGTAAGCATGAAGCCAATTATCAAAATTCATGAGGTCACCAAAGCTTACACCATGGGGGATTTCACTCTCCAAGCACTCGATCAAGTAAGCCTTGAAATAGAGTCTGGAGATTTCGTGGCAATCATGGGCCCATCAGGATCTGGCAAGTCTACACTTATGAATGTGTTGGGTCTCTTAGATACGCCCACCAGTGGCACCTATCACCTTGAGGGAGAGCCTGTTGAATCACTCTCAGAAAACGAGCTCGCCATTGTTAGGCGAGAATCTATTGGTTTTATCTTTCAGCAATTTCACCTCCTCGCGCGTACAACCGCACTTGAAAATGTGGCGATGCCACTTCTCTATAGTGAGCGCGCCCTCAATTTTGAGCGCGCCTCAGAACTCCTAGCAAAAGTAGGACTTGGCGATCGCACTGGTCACAAGACCAATGAACTCTCTGGCGGGCAACAACAGCGCGTGGCCATTGCGCGCGCCCTGATCAATAACCCGCGCATTATCTTTGCTGACGAGCCCACCGGCAATCTCGACAGTAAGAGTGAAAAAGAAATCATGGCAATGCTGCGAGAACTCAATGATTCTGGCATTACGGTCATCATGGTGACCCATGAAGATGATATTGGAAAACAAGCGTCTCGCCTCATTCGCATGCGAGATGGAAAAATTATCTCAGATGAAAGACAGCGCCCACTCAAAGGTAAAACCAGCGAAAATATCCCCCAGCGACGACACCACACCGGGGCAGACTTCTTTCAAGACCTTAAGGTTGGCGCGAAGGCCCTCATTTCAAATAAGGTTCGCTCCTTCTTATCGATGCTTGGTATTCTCATTGGCGTTGCTTCGGTGATCACCATGTTGGGACTTGGCAAGGGGGCCACCGAGTCCATTAAAAAGCAGCTCTCCTCCCTCGGGTCTAATATGCTAGTGGTGAGATCGGGAGCGCGCCGAAGTGGTGGAGTCATGCTAGAAGCTGGAAGTGTTGCAAGGCTCACTGAAGATGATGCTCGCGCTATATCTCGGATGATTCCCTCTATTAAATACAGCTCCTCACAGGTGCGAGGACGCGCCCAGATCACTTACCAGAATAAGAATTGGTCGAGTAGTATCTACGGCGCCGACGCAAGTTATGAGCAAATCCACGACTCTAAACCCATCGCTGGGCGCTTTTTTAGTGACGAAGAAAACAGTGATCGCCGCCGGGTCGCTGTCATTGGTCAGACAATCGTCAAAGAAGTCTTTGGCGGCGCGAGCCCACTTGGCGAGTATATCAAAATTAACCGCGTAAGTTTTCAAGTAATAGGTATACTCCCTTCAAAAGGAGCAGATGCCTTTCGCGACCGCGACGACGTAATTATCGTCCCAGTTCAAACGGCGATGAAGCGCCTGTTGGGAAAGAACTACGTCGACGAAATTGAGCTTGAAATCAAATCGGAATCCCTCATGGAAGCGGCCGAGAGAGATATCACTTCTCTTCTAAAGAAACGCTGGCGTTTAGGAGACGATGAAGAATCTCCCTTTGATATTCGCAATATGGCCGAGATTCAAGAGGCGATCTCAGAAACGAGTAAGACCATGTCAATGCTCCTTGCAATCATCGCCGGTGTGAGCTTAGTGGTTGGGGGGATTGGCATTATGAATATTATGCTGGTCTCAGTCACAGAGAGAACAAGAGAAATTGGACTTAGAAAAGCGGTGGGCGCGACTCGCAGTGATATCTTGAGACAATTTCTCATTGAGGCGGTGGTCATCAGTGGGTTTGGTGGCGTGCTTGGGATTATCTCAGGCTGGAGTATCGGCGCCGTACTCGCTAGCGTCTCTGGCTGGAGTGTCGCCTTTGACGCCACGGCCGCCCTAGCGGCCATGTTCTTTTCAATGATGGTGGGAATCGTCTTTGGCATCTACCCCGCTAAGAAAGCGGCAGCACTAAGTCCCATAGACTCTATGAGATACGACTAGGGATGAGACTCGGCACCAGAACTTGCCGTTTTATTAATCCAGCGAGTAACTTCGGCCTTAAAGCGTAGATTGTGAAAGCGCATCACATGAGCACGGCGCTTTCGCGACTGCTCCTCGTGCTCACCTCTTCCATCCACAAGCTGGCGACGACAAACCTGACTCTTAAAGTCTTCAAGATTATTGCCCCAAGTAATCCCCTGCGCTCCCTTTAAAAAAGAGCTGCGCGACTTACTTGGGCGCGCTAGCACCGGTCGCCCTACGGCCAGGCACTTCAGAGCAAATTCAGGGAAGGCTTCAGAGGAATAATCCACCACCATCATGGCCCCTGCAAGTAGCGGAGCGAGTTCACCAGAGCAGCGATCGCCAAAGAAAGATGAATCGGCCTCGCCTCTTCTCAGAGTGGCCAGGTGAGCGTCACTGCCCACAAATTTATACTTGAGATTCTTATGCTCAAGATACTCTCTCATCTCGCGTGCCAGCGACTCTGAGAGTCCAGCGGCGTTAATGATCACATAATCATATTTATAAAGTGGCGAGGGAATGAGTGGATAGTCTGTCACGTTAAAGAAGGGCTCCACAACCGTCGACTCAACTCCGAACTCTCTGAGCTCGTCTTTAAGATCGCTGCGAGAAACCCAAACTTCTCCCATAGAGAAGGCTTTCTTAAGAGCATTTCGCTGCCACGAAGTCACGTAGGAATTAAAAAAGCGCTCAAGCATGTGGCGACGAGTTCTCTCTCCGAGAAAATCGTCCATGATATAAGTTAATCGGTGGGCCTTATCACAGGTTTTAATTCCCATCGACAGACCACTGGTAATATTAATGACCCGCTTAAATTTACAGGGCACAAACATCGACTCGCATGCCTTAGGAATTAAGAAGGAATACTTGGCGAAGTCTTCGCGCGACTTAATCTTGTGAGTCAGAAAGCTCGAGTGAATTTTATGCATTTCAATCGGGCCTAAGAGTGCACCTTGAGCGTGGGCCAAGGTCCAGATCTCAGACTCGCGAAAGAGATCTGAGAGATCCTCTACCATTTGAGTTGGCAGGTCGCGTGAGAGAATAGAGTCACAAACTAGCGCAATATCTTCCATATTATTCTAAACTTTTAAAGTACTCCGCAGTAGCGCGAATGCCGTCTTCAAAGGAGACTCTGGGAGCGTAGTCAGAGACCTTTTGCAGCTTACCTATATTAGGCCTTCTCTTGCGAGGATCGTCTTTAGGTAGCGGTAAGTGCACAAGCTTTGAGGAACTGCCGAGAACCTTAATAATAACCTCAGCACATTCCTTAATAGTATATTCGTCGGGATTGCCCACGTTAAAGGGCGTGTGATCACTTGTGAACATCACTCGGTGAATCGCTTCGACAAGATCAGTGACGTAGCAAAATGATCTTGTTTGCTCGCCATCGCCATAAATGGTGATGTCTTCACCCTTCATTGCTTGATTGATAAAATTGGGAATCACGCGGCCATCGTTGGGGCGCATGCGCGGTCCATAAGTGTTAAAGATGCGAATGATGCGCGTATCGACGTTGTAGCGCGTGTGATAGCTCATGGTGAGGGCCTCAGCAAAGCGCTTGCTCTCATCATAACAGGCGCGAGGCCCAATGGGATTGACGTGGCCCACATAATCTTCGGTTTGTGGATGAATCTCTGGGTCGCCATAAACTTCAGAGGTCGAGGCCTCTAAAAAGCGCGCGCCCTTATCCTTTGCAAGCTCTAGCAGATTCCAAGTCCCCACCGAATTGACCTTCATAATCTCAAGCGGAATAACTTTAAAGTCTATGGGAGAGGCCGGTGAGGCCAGAGAGTAGACATAGTCGATTTTAAGATCTTTAAAATCGGGGAGCTTTTCAGAGACATCGTGCTCGATGAATTCAAAGCCCTGATATTTTTCAAGAATCGCCACATTTGAGCGCGAACCTGTAATGAAATTATCCAAACCAATTACGCGCGCGCCGAGTTCGAGATACTTCTGGGTCAAAGTCGAGGGAACAAAGCCGGCCGCGCCTGCGACCACAACTGTTTTTCCCTTGAGCGACTCGGGAAGCTTCACTGGTGTGAGTGGGTCAATCGCTTGACTCATATTATCTCCGGGGGACTTGAACTTAGTATTAATAATGCTTTAGCTGAATGACAGTTGAGCCTAGTAATAATAACCCCCCGCCCGCTAGTTGGATAGGGTCTAGCGTAATTTCGAGGAAAATCCAATTTACTAGAACTGCGCACAATGGAAAGAAGAGCTCGGCCAAGGTGCACTGACGCGCAGAGAGTCGTTTGAGGCCCTGGTAGTAAAAGGCCATCCCGATGAGCCCTGATAAGAGGGCCATCACCAAGAGTTTAGTCCACACATCAAAGGTGGCCACAGTTGAGAGATCACTGTGACTCACGTGATAGAAAGGCAGAAGCGCCACTAGCCCCATCAAAAATCGCCCTGACATAATTTCTCTTTCATTGTAGCCCATGAGAGAGAGCTTCTTGCCAAAGACTGTGGAAGCCCCCCAACTCACAACAGCGATGATTGTGAGTAGGTAGCCAATTTTCTCGCGATTCCAAAAGAGATTGAGTTCAAAATTAAAATCGCGTAGACCCGGAAGAATATCCTTATGACCCAGTAACACTCCCCCGACCAGGCAGAGTAGCGCCCACAAAATAAAGGCTTTTGAGAGGCGCTCTTTTAAAACCACGCGGGCCAAAAGAATCGCCACGAGGGGCTGAAACTTTTGCAACAGGATAACCATGCTCGGAGAAATCATGCGAAAGGCTTCAGTAAAGGCCAGGGTCGCTAGCGCCGAGCCCATGGCGCCAATAATGACAAAATTAAAAATGACCCCAATTTTTAGATCACCTATTTTTGATCGCGCTCTCCAAAGCATGGGAAGAAAAATAACGGTGAGAACCAGATGCTCAAAGAGCACAATCGTCTCAGCACTCAATTTTCCAAGCATTGGATAGCGAATGAGTGTATCCAAGGCCCAGGTAAGACAGGCGAGAAAAATAAATCCTAGTCCTAGCACTCTGATTGCTCCCAGAATGAATCAAAGATCTCACGCGCTCGCGCGGCCGCGAGCTCTTTTTTAATGCGCTTGCGATTTTTGCGATCGCGGCGCTGCTCTTTACTGAGAGTGACCGGGGGAAGCAGACCAAAATTTATATTGGAAGGGGCCGGCTTAGTGACTGTCATCAAATAATTAATGAGCGCTCCGATGGCCGTTTCAACTGGCCAGCTCACACTCTGCTTGCCCTTTAATTGGCGCGCGACCTGGGAGGCAACATAGAGACCCATACTCGCCGACTCGGTGTAGCCCTCTACCCCAGTCATCTGACCTGCAAAGAAAATATTTGGGAATGCCTTGGCCGAGAGGTCAAAATTTAAGAGCGTGCGAGCATTTAGGAAACTATTTCGGTGAACGCTTCCTAAGTGCAAGAAGGACGCATTCTCAAGCCCCGGGATCAAGCGAAAGACGCGCTTTTGCTCGGGGTACTTTAGACGCGTTTGAAAGCCCACGAGATTAAAGGCACTGCCAAGTAAATTCTCGCGGCGAAGCTGTACGCAGGCATAGGGAATAGTGCCATCTTCACGCTCAAGTCCGATGGGCTTCATTGGCCCAAAGCGCGGCGTATCCACTCCTCTTTCGGCCATGAGATCAATGGGAAGACAGGCTTCAAAGTATTTCATCTCTTCAAATTTGGCGGGGCCCACTTTTTCAGCGGCCACCAATTCAGAGATAAAATTCTCGTACTCTTCTTTGGTCATGGGAGCATTGAGATAGTCGGCCTTTGACCCCTCGTCTTCTTCAGACTCTTCAATAGGAGTGTGGCGGTCTTTAAAATAGAGTTTAGAGTAATCGAGGCTATCGCCATCGACCACCGGGGCAATGGCGTCGTAGAAGTAGAAGTCTTCCTTGGCAAAGTCGCCCTCGAGCCAGTTTTGTAGCGACTCAGTAGTGAGTGGCCCCGTGGCCACAATAGCGTGACTACAATTATAGCGCTTCATCGCCTCGATGGGAGAGGCAACGTTCTCATCGTGATATTCAATATTGGGGTGATTTTCTAAGACTTCTGTCACCGCCTGACTAAAGAGTTCGCGGTCAACAGCTAGTGCATCTCCAGCGGGCACGGCGTGTTTATAGCCAAGCTCTAATACAATCGAGCCAAGCGCCTTCATTTCGTGCTTTAATAGGCCATGGCCACTATCTGGGTTCATGCTTTTGAGAGAATTGGTGCAGACCAGCTCAGCAAAGCTCTTCATCTTCTGTGAAGGATTGGGGGCCAAGCGCTTGCTCTCAAGTAGGACCACTTGCACGCCCTGGCGAGCGAGGAAAAAAGCGGCTTCACTGCCCGCAAGTCCCGCCCCGATCACTAAGACTCTGCCCTCAACTTTCACACTACTCACCACAAGCCCACCTATAGAAACTGATCATAAACTCTGCTAGACTTCAGACATGAAAATCACACTGCACCAAACCCATCACTCTATCGCCGACTTTGCTTCCATTAGAAACTCTCTGAGCGCGAGCTTTAAGGGAGAATTTACTGCGGGAATTCATCTCTTTCCCGAGCTCTTTCTCTGTGGATATCCTCTTCAAGATTTGGTTTTTCAGAAGGATTTTATCGAGTCTTATGAGGAGAACTTAAGGCTTGTAGACATATGGTGTCAAGAAGAGTTTAAGACAGAGAGCGACACCGTCGCGCTACTGGGCGGACTGCATTATGAGTTTGATGATAGTGGACTCCCACTGGCCATTGAAAATTGCATCTTCGAAGCTAGACCTGGCCTTGCGCTCAAAAAAATCTACGTCAAAAAATTGCTGCCGAACTATGATATCTTCGATGAAGAAAAGTACTTTACCCCCGGCAAGCAAAGTGGAGTTTGGGAATTTGCAGGTGAGCACTACGCTCTTATGATCTGTGAAGATATGTGGACTTCAAGCTTGCACCCCATCGACCCCACCAAATTGCTGGCCGAAGATTTTCAAAAGCTTAAGAAAACTCCGCGCGCCATCTTCAATCTCTCGGCGAGTCCCTACAACTTGGGTAAACCTGAGCGTCGCCACCAGCGCGCCCTTGAAATTGCCAAGGAGTTTGGCGCCCCCTTCTACTACGTCAATCGCGTGGGTGGAGAGGATGAGATTCTCTTTGATGGCCGCAGCTTCTGCTGCGACGCAAGTGGCATGCAAGTAGAACTCTCTGCCTGGCTAGAGCAAGTGGAGAGCTTTGAATTGGGGGCCAGTAGCAGTGCCGACCCCAAGGCCAGTGCCAAGTCATTAGTTAACACTTGGGAGTCGCTCTTTGATCCGAGACTAGATGACAGTGCCCCTCCAGAACTAAGACAATTATCAGATGAGGACTGCGCCGAACTAGTGGCCGCCCTCGGCTTTGGCGTTCACGAATACGCAAGAAAAACTGGCTTTAAAAAATATACCATCGCTCTGTCTGGAGGAATCGACTCCTCACTCGTACTCACGATCCTGCGCCTCACCCTTCCCAAAGACTGGGAGGTTGAAGCGCTCTTTATGCCTGGTCTCTATACGGCGAGCGAGTCCTATGACTTGGCCCACGCCCTCTGCCAAAACCTGGGCATTAAACTCACAACGGCGCCGATTAAATTCATGCACTCGACGGTGAGAAATTCCTACCGCGACGCCTATGGCAGTGAACTCGATGGCCTTGCCAATGAAAATATTCAGTCGCGCCTGCGCGGGGCCTACCTCTACGCCCGCTCCAATCACTCGGGCTCAATGGTGGTTAACACTTCAAATAAATCTGAAATTGCAGTGGGCTATTCCACTCAGTATGGCGACAGCGTAGGTGCGGTGAGCATGCTCGGGGACCTCTATAAAAGTGAAGTTTACGTGCTCTCGCGCTATATTAACCGCGCCTATAAAAATATTATGCCAGAGGGTCTCATTACGAGATTGCCCACCGCAGAGCTCAGAGAAGATCAGCACGATCAGCAGAGCCTTCCCCCCTACGCGGTCCTCGACGCCATTTTAGAGGGCCTACTCTCCTATCGCCTGAGCACTAATGACTTGGTCGACCGAGGCTTCGCCCTAGAGGATGTCCAAAAGGTGTTCAGGCTATATACAATCAGCGAATACAAACGCCTGCAATTTTGTCCTATAATTAAAGTGAGACCAAAGAGCTTTGGCTTTGGCCATCGCATACCTATTACTAAACGCTTAACTCCCCTTAGGAGAGACTAATGAAATTACAAGACTTCCTCGGAAATATCGGAAAATTAAAAAATGAAATTGAAGGGGTTATCTCGCAAAACACCTCACTCAGTGAGGCCAAGAAAAGTGTTGAAGAGTTTGTGAAGCAAACTGAAGCTGAGCTCAAAAATGTGGTTGAAAAAGACCTACCCAAGCTCGCTGCAAAACTCAAAAAAGAGAGAGAGGCTCTAGAGACTAAGGTTGAAAAACTCATTTCAAAGGAAGTGAAGAAGGCCCAAGACTTTGCCAAGAGTCACCAAAAGGATCTGGAAGGACTCCAAAAGAAGGTTGAGGCCATGCTAGATAAGCGCGGTATCACTCTTCCAGAGGGACTTGCTTTGAATGTCTCTCTTTCTTCTAAGAAAGCGAAGAAAAGCGCTCCTAAGGCGTCAACAGCGACTAAGTCGACTAAGAAAACTTCTAAGAAGGTGGCAAAGAAAAAGACCAGTGCCGCGGCCCCTGCGAGCAAGAAAGCAAAATCACCAAAAGTTCCAAAGCCTAAGAAAGACCATCAAATTCACGATGTAAAAACGAAGGTTCCATCTAAGGCAACGAGAAAGGCAATCAATCACTAAGAAAGTGACTTGATCATATTTTTAAGAACTTCGTGTAGAGAGCGCAGAGCTTGATTGTCAGCAAGCTCTGAGAGCTTAGCTCTAAAGTCTTCTCGCTCTTCACTCTCAATCCAAAAATCCGCACACATCTGCGCCAGTATAAAAAGCCTCGAGACAGAGGGAAGCTGACTCACAAATCTCTTGCGGGGAAAACCAGTGCCATCAAATCTCTCGTGATGAAGTTCCACAAGATTAATCACATCTTGATGAACGTACATAAGCGATTCAGCGAGTTCGAGACTGCGCTGGGGATGCTCTTTAATAGTCATGGCCTGAAGCACGCCAACGGTAGTTGAACCTTCATGCACAACTCTAACTCTTGCCATCTTCTCATCCTGAAGGGAGAGATCCATGATTAAAGAGGCGCTGACAAATTTTTCATACCACTTCTTTTCGTTATAGGCGCTATGAGAGAGAATCCAACAACCAAAATGCGCCGTGAGCACTCCAAGCCTCTCTATATAATTTGTCCCCTCTGCAATACTCTCTAGGCGGTTAAACCATGGCGCCTTGAGTGGGCCATTGGCAATGAGTATATCTAGAAATTGAGAGGATTCATTTAGAACATGCTCGGGAATTTTTAACTCAACCATCAAGCTATCGCGAATGGCCTGCATAAGTTTTTGATGAACAACGAGGGCACTCTCTTCAAGTTCTTCAACTGGCCCACTTTGAGCTGTAGTTAAGAACTCACTGAGTTCTGAGAAATTGGCGAGTACAAAAGAATTGAAGTCCTCGCGTTTTAGATAGAAGGCATTTACCCCACGCTCTCTAAATTCCTCAACTCGCTCTTTTTCAATTCGCTCCTCTCCGGGATGAACTTTCACAAAGCGACCAGACTTGAGCTTAACAAATAATTCAGGATGAAGCCCTTTGTGCTTGGCGAGTACATCTAGACGTGAGAGCGAAATAGGACAATAGAGTTCGTGTGAAAATTTATGAGCATTTAGTCCTTGATCACAATCTTCAAAGAATTTTTTTAGACCCTTTTCAGCGCTGTACTCAAGTGAGTGACCAAAGCGAGAGAGGTTATCAAAGAAGCTTCCTAATTCACTGGATCCCTTATTATCACGTGAAAAAATATTTGCGACATACTGATTCTTATCAAGCGAGCGCAATACGCCCTCAAGTCCAACTACCGTTGTAACTTTTAAATCGTAGAGACCTTCAAGGACAACAGAAAGCTGATCCCTCAAGGTTTCATCCTGTAAATAGACTAAAACTTTATTCTTTATCATGATGGTAGTCCGCTAACCTATTTTAACGCTGATACCCCCTCGGTTGATAACTCAATTTCTCTTAGGTTAAGGAAAATAGGGAAGTTAAAGGTTTGTAGTGATCTCACTACGGTAAGGTCTCCACTTGCCGTGCCAGACATTTAGGGCACCTTTTCGAAGAGTCTTGGTCGGAATGTGTACTTCAAGCTCTACATAACTAAGTTTTTTTGACTCAGAGTGAAGCCCTAGATCCACTGAGGGAATCTCATCCCAGGTGCCTGAGTTAAAGTAGTACTTGCCCTCTGGAAAGCGCCTCCACTCAAGGAGATGCGTGTGACCCATAACAACGGTATGCAAGTGAGGGCGTCGCTTGAGAATTGAGCGCGCCTGCCGGCTATAAATAGGATAGATAGTGATCTGCTTAAGAATCTTAAAGGTGGTAAAAAAATTGCGGTTATGTTTAGTGTAGGTATCTGTTCGTGTACTTCGAAGGTATTTAAAAACCACCCAGAAGGCCCTGATAAAAAAAGTAAAATCGTGCAGAAAGCACCACTTGAGATAGGCGCCCATGGGCCGAACTTTATCTATGTGTGGGCGCTCTTTTTTTAGGCTTGGAAGTACATTTAAGCAAAAGAGACTTCCCCATGGAAGATTCAAAATTTCTCGGCCCCGCGGCCCTTTAACAAAGAATTTATCCCTGGGAGTAGAGTTCACCGCTTCAAAGCGATGTCCGTGCTCAATATGAAGTCCATTCTCTTCAAGGTGATGAACGATATTAATCTCTCCCCCAACTTCATCCTTGAGTCGCTGCGAGACTCGCTCAAACGCCAAACCCGCATCGTGATTTCCAATTACGTAGGTGAGTTTTTTATTAGGGGTTGCCATGAATTTTCGAAGAGACTCAAAGAAAATCGGGTGACCTCGAATGATAGATTCGAGAGCGCGCAGACAAAATTCTTCATCTTGAAGATGAGAAAATATTCCATCCACATCGATTTGAATGAGATTGAGAATATCTCCATTTAAAACGAGGTGAATATTTGCAAGAAAATTTTTAGAGCTTGAAAAGTAATCGCAAAACTCTGCAAAGCGCTCATCCTCTAGGAAGTCTTCTAGCAGGTTGAGCTGTCCATTTTTTAGAAAGCGTCCCTTACCTAGATGAAAATCACTGACGACAATATAGCGCATATTTTTTGGCCTAAGTGCTAGAGAAGAGCTCTCCTGCCCTACAGACCTGACCTCGACCAGATTCTTTTGCTTGATACATCATTTTATCAGCGATCGAGAGTACTTCGTCTCTTGTGCGAGCGTCCTCTGGAAAGCCCGCGACACCGATAGAAGCAGAGAGTTTTAAGCGGTGAGCATCTTTGCCATCATCAATGTCGGCGATTTCAAAATTCTTTCCTCTAATAGCACTGAGGATACGCTCGCCAATGATTCTCCCCTCATCCCCATTTGACCCGGGGATAATAATCACAAATTCATCTCCTCCGTAGCGATAGCACAGATCAGACTCGCGCAAGACTCCTCTCAAGACACTGGCCACTTCGGCCAGTAGTTGAGTTCCTACAATATGCCCATGTCCATCGTTGACTTGTTTGAAGTGATCAATATCAACAAATAAAACGGCAAAGGGCTCTTGAATTTTGTGAAAGCGCTCAATGCAGGCATCGAGATCAAGAAGAAGTTTGCGTTGATTATAAAGTCCCGTCACATCGTCCATGTGAACTAGAGATTGCAAGTGATCAAGCTTCATTTGGCGAGAGATTTGTCTCAACATACTCTCAACATATTCCATCATTGGCCCCAGAAGCTCTGCATCTGGCTTCTCTTTGACTTCACAAAAAGCAAAAAAGTGTTGATCCTCAATGGCCGGGCCGTGAATAATAAGGCGAGAATCGTCCCAGTCACACATACCTGTTTTTGGTCCAGCGGAAATGATTCGAGAGAGAATAGATTCGGCCTCTTTTTCGGAGAAATTCTTAAGAAGCTTCTTGCGATTCCACACTCCACGACACTTTTTTAGACTAGCTCCAGTGCCACCAAATTTTTCCTTTGAAAGTGAGAAGGCGTAAAGAGGACCTGCGGCCCAATTCTTATTAAGAAAATTCTCTAGCGCTCCAAACAGATCTTTTGGTTCGCGGTAGTGATAGTCTTTCACCACAAAGTCTAAAAGGTTTAATATATCTTTTTGCACACTACTCATGAATCATCCTTGGATAAATCTACTCGGAAGCTTCGCCTTCATTGTTAGGATCATAAGCCTCACCTAACAGGTTATCTATCTCTAGATCGTCTTCCATTACTTTGATGCTACTTCTAAGAGTTTTCATCACCTTATGAAGCTTCTCTTCAAGTTTTACTTTATCTTCTTTAGATTTTTGCTCTTTAATATGAGCATTTTCCATATTGAATTCGAGGGCATCGATTTTGCGCTTGAGTTCAAGAATCTTCTTATCCCGACTCTCTACTTGAGATCTGGAGTCCATTTTAAGAAGTTCAAGCTGTCCTTCAAGCTCCTTCTCTCTTTGCTTGACAGTGTTAAAGTCAATGCGAACCTTATGATTGAGCTTGTCGAACTCTTTTTGAACTTTACGCGCACGCTCTTCAAAAATCTCACGCTTCTCATCGGCCAATTTAAGCCCATATCTCATCTCCTCGAGATCCTGCTGGGCACGTTTTTTCATAATACTCTTTTCAATTTTTAGTTCATCGAGCTCTGCTCTAAGCCCAAGGTTTTCACTCTCAGAAAGGCGTACAGAAGTCTTGAGATCAGTAATTTGTTTGAGGAGATCTTCACGCTCTTCTCTTAGTTGTTTGATGAGACCTTGATGTCTCACCATCTCTTCTTGAGCATAGGTTTGAACAAGAATTGGATCACTCGCTGGGCGAGAATGTCCAGTTGTCGCCGATGCTTTAGTTGGCGCAGGCTCAGGATCAGAACCCTGAGCGAGAAGATCGTCGTCAAAATCTTCTTCATCTTCACTCGCCCCTAGTAGATCCTCTTCACCATCTAATTCGGAAGCCCCGAGCATATCATTGTCGGAGTCACCTACATCATCAGTGCTAACTCCAGCATTAAAATCATTAAACTCACTTAGAGTTGCTTCGTCTTCAACCACAGAGGCAAGCATAGTTGGATCGGTTGTCTCACCAATTCCTTCACCCATATCACCTAGATCAGAAAAGTCCTCTTCTCCAAGTTCATCACTCGCATCTAGATTTGCCCCAGTGTAATCAAATTCTTCAAGACCTTCCTCAGTAACACCTGTAAGAGCATCATCTAGATTGACATCTTCAGCACCGGCGACAAGACTCTCCTCATCGCCACTGTCAATATCACTCTCACTGAGATCACTACTAAAATCGATATCGGCCGTATCCATGCGCTCTTGATCAGCATCAGCTTCTTCACTGGCGCCCATATCAAAATTAAGGGCCCCATCATCAGCACTCATTACGACTGTTTTTTCTACTTCGTCATCATCTGACTCAGACAGATCAAGCGCACCAAAGTCATCATCTGCGTCGTCACCCGATTGCATCAGGACATCGGCATTATCGTCACTTTCTTCACTACCAAGCTCAAGTTCCCCTGCATCGTCACCTAAATCGAGTCCTCCAACTTCTTCGGCGGCACTCTCTTGATCGTCTTGTGAGTCAGCTAAGTCCTCTGCCCCGGAAAATTCAAGGGCACCATCGTCCTCATCCATGGCGAGATCCATTCCTTGATCTCCCCCAGCATCGGCCGCTACTTCCTCTTGCGCTTCGTTTGCGCCAAGATCGAGCTCTTCACCGTCGTCAGCACCAAGTGAAAGTCCGGCGCCGTCTTCTTCAGCGGGCATTCCAAACTCTAGAGCGCCTTCATCGTCGCCACCAGTAAAGTCAAGTGCCTCGTCCTCTTCGCCCTCATCTATTGAAGCCAGGAGATCTTCACTCTCATCACTTGACTGCACGCCCTCTGTTCTAAACTCATCAGGAATTTCAATATCTCCAGTGGCCTCAAGCGAAGGTGGACGATAACCAACAAGGCTAGCTTCGCGCTCACTCTCCATCTGTTCGAGAACATCAAAGGTGCTTTCCTCGTCCTGACCATCTTCTTGTTTAGACATAAGCTTTCCATCTGGAGCATCCAAAATTTCAGAATCAGCATTATCGGCAAAGTCAAAAACAATTGACTCCGCCTCATCTGCTACAGCAGCAGACTCCTCGCCATCATCCGCAAGATTGGTTTCAAATTCATAATTATCATCATCTTGAGTTTCATCAATTTCATCGTGCACGCTAGAAACATCGCCAAGCACACTATCAAAGATGGCCTGAATGCGAACGTTTGTTTCGTTTTTAAAGTCAAAGCCCTTATCACTTTGAACGTTGTGGCGATCGAGCTGGTAGCGAACTTGGGTATCCATTTTCATTTCAGCTGCACTGAAGTCTACTCCGCTCTGACTGGAAGAATCCTCATCGTCGTGAGTGGTGGTATCAGAACCAACTGGGATACTGTCAAAGAGATCATCGCTTTCAAATTCAAAAACAGCTTCGTCTGCGATTCTTAGATCTTGCAAGAGTTCCGAGATCGCCTCTGCACCAAGTGGCTTTCTCATATACGCATGAGCACCAAGCTTTGAGTCTTGATGCTTTTTTAATTCCTTTACACTCATTGATTCAGTAAAGACGATGCGACTAACTTCTTTATTCTTTAAGTACTCTTTATTAAGTTTCTCACTATCTTTGCGACTGGTATCAAAATCGAGAAAGAGTGCTACCGGCAACTCTTCATCAAGAGCGTCTTCTACTTCTGCCACAGCATCTTTATATGTGTCGGTCATGACAACATCAGCGCTCGTTTGCGCGTCTTGCAAAAATTCTTCGAGTTCGTCGTCATGACTAAAAAAGACAATTTTCATCTATCAATCTCTGTATGGAGTCGATTACACACCTAACTCTATGATAATAGGGGATGACTCTCCTGCAAAATGGAAGGTCTTACCCACCGCTAAATGATAGACCAAAAAGCTCCCCTACTAGGTTTTACGCCCTTAAATCCTTGCCGAGGCCCATTTTTTGCCTCAAAATATGGCCATACCTTCGTTTTTACTAAAAAACAGGGTCTGGATGTACCTGACCTCAACGCTATGGAACCTTTGCGTTATAATACTTGTCAGGTCCAGGCCGCTTGGAGAATTCATGAAGAAAGCGCTTTTAAAGCTCCTCCTTATTCTGAGTCAACTCTGGATTGTATCCACGCTTAGTGCCCAGGAGGGGACTGCGGGACAATTTTATCCAAAGGCCCTGCTCCAACTAGACAACTACTTTGCCCACCATGCAATTGTAGTTGAGAAGTCTACTCACACGATGTACCTCTACAGAAATAATGGCGGTATGCCAGAGCTCGTAAAGAGTTATTCAATTGCCAGCGGAAAGAAGGCAGGGGACAAACTTTTTCAAGGCGACTTTAGAACACCAGAGGGTGTTTATATTTTCAATGACTTTCTCACCCACGAAGACCTACTCGCTCGCCATGGCAAACAAGGTGAGATCTACGGCGTCGGTGCCTTTGTGATGGACTACCCCAACCCGGTAGACCGCTTTGCCGGAAAAACTGGGGGCGGAATATGGCTGCACTCAACCAACGATGAGACGCGAATTGATAAAGGACTTGATAGCCGTGGCTGTGTGGTTGCGGCAAATAGCGAATTAATTGATATCTCTCAATATCTTGAGCTCTACCGCACTCCTATCGTTGTCGTTCATCACCAACACTTCCTCAGCGCTCAAAGCTTCCAGGCTGAGCGAGCTAAGATACAAAGTGTTGTAGAGACTTGGGTTAATGATTGGAGTTCAGAAAATTTTGAAGGCTATATCTCGCACTATCACAAAGACTTTAAAGATGATGTGCGCGGCTCTCTTGAAGCCTATCGCCAGTATAAGCGCGCCGTCTTTCTGGCCCCTGGAGTACCAAGCATCGCCCTAAGTGATATCTCAATTACCCAGGCCAGTGATTACGCGGTGGTTACTTTCAAACAAAATTATTCAAGTAACACCGTTAAGGACCTGGGAAAGAAAACTCTCTTTCTCAAACAAGACGACTACTACAATTGGAAGATTGTCTCAGAAAATTGGACTAAGAATGGCATTGATGAAGCAAACATAGACGACACTATTGCCTTTAGACCGACTCTACGCTTTTTTAAAACAAAGAACGCCTCTCAGATTATGGAATACCGCACTGCCAGAGATCTCGCTGGCGAAGCTAAGTCCTCTGGCCCAGCTCCCGCTGAGAGTGAGAGTCTCTAATGGCACGTTCACCAAAAAGCGATAAGAACTTAAGCTTCATTCTCTATGATGAAGTAAAAGCGCCAAGCTACTTTGAAGTCAATCGCCCGCTGCTAAAAAAACTTTTAATCATTTTGCCACTCATTGCTTTTATAAGCTGTTTTGCCCTATTGGTGATTGCGGTCTACTTTAAAACAATCTCACTGCAAGCCGAAAGACGTGAACCTGAAATCATAAAAGAGCTTCGAAATACCAATGTTGAACTAGCAGGGCAAATTAAGAAACTAGAGACCGAGGCTAAGCTCTTTGAGGAGCGCCTGGCAGGTGGCAGTGGCGACAGCGCTTATATGCCTCTAAACCTCTTTAGAGCTGCACCTGGGATGCAAGACCTTACTGGCAACCCATCCTTTGCGCTAGAGAATTTGGAAGCCGACGTCGCCAATGGCAAAACGAATATTCGCTTTAATATCGTTAACACCACAAAAGAGAATGAACGCCTCGCCGGCTATATTTTTGTGGCCATGAAAACTGGGGACATTCTTCAGATGTATCCTCGCGGGGCCTTTGGTGCTGAAGATTTTAGTATCACTTTTAACCGCGGAGAGAGCTTTGTCACATCTCGCTTTCGTCCGGTTGAAGTGAGCTTTAATAATCTAGGTGATCACAAAGAGGCACTTATTCAAGTAGTTATCTTTTCTCGCACAGGCGATATTCTCCACAAGAGAACTTTTGCCAAGTCCTTTGGGCCCTAGGAGCAAGCGCCATGAATGAAACATTTTTTAAGCGCGACTTTTCCTTCTTCGGTAAGAATTGTCACATGAAAGGTCACTTTGAATTAAAAGGGCCAGTTAAAATTCAATCTAGTCTCGAAGGTGAGATAGACCACACTGGTGAAGATCTACTTTGCATTGAACCCGAAGGGAAAATTAATGGAGATATACGCTGCCACGATGTTCACATATTTGGAGAATTTGATGGCAATATCGTTGCGAGAGGCAGGGTGACCCTCTACCCCACTGCTATTGTTAGCGGCAGTATCCAGTCGAGTAAACTCATCATCCACCCAGGTGCTGTCTTAAATATTAAAGGCAATACTGTCGAATTAGCTTAATTAAAAGAAGGCAGACTCGAGCGAGTCTGCCCCATTCTTCTTAGAGAAAATCTTTATAAGATTGAACCTTAACTTTGCCAAACTTTGACAACTGAGCGCCAAGAGACTTATCTCCAACGACGACAATCTTCATTTTGTCCCAACTAAAGACTTCCTTGAAAGTTGAAATCACCTGCTGCTTATTATAAGAGCGAAGAATCTCAGGAAATCTTTCAATTCGGCTATAGGAATCACCTACATGGTCTAGTGACATGAGCTGAGACAAATAGGCACTAGAGCGCTCAAGAGAGAATGGATGTGAACCAATAAACGCCGATCTCACGCGCTCAAAGTCCTCATCACTAATTTCTCCCCCTGCTGTTCTCTCCAGGACGCCTTTAATGACCTCAAATAGCTTTTCGGCAGTCTCATTGCGAGTAAAGGTCGAGATCCCTGAGCGCCCGTAATACTTTTGACCGGCAGCAAATGAACCAATCGAATAAGTAAGACCACGCTTCACACGCACTTCCCTCATCAGCACACTTGTAAAACCACCACCAAGATACTCAGAGGTGAGTCCTAGTAGCTCAGGTTCATTAATTTCCGTGCGATCGAGGTACTGCCCCATGCGAACCTGGGCTTGGTTGGCGTCATCAACCGTAATGAGATAGAACTCGGGGCCATTTTGAACTTCTGGAACGTTAAGTTTAGCGAGTTCTCTCTTAAAGCTCGCCCCATTCCCCCAGCCACAGTCATCGGTGAAGATCTTTTCACTTTCAAGAACTTCCTTAGGGCCTGTGATATAGATGTGCTTTGCAACCTTTTCATTAAAGTATAGAAGCTTCTTTAAAAGAGCATCGCGGGAGATTTGATCAATGTCCTTCATCTTACCTTCAACTGGGTAGGCAAAGGGTGAGCCCGCCAATTGAATTTCTCTAAATGCGCGAGAGGCTAGAGATGAGTGGTCATTGACCAAACTGATAAGTGAACTCTTTGAGCGCGTCTTTTCTTTATCTAATTCGGCCTGGGGATAGCTTGCATCTGCAAAGAGATGACAGATCTTCTTGAGAGTTGGGACCATGTCTTTAACAAGCCCACTAACCGCATAATTGCTGTACTCGTGAGTGACGTAGGGGCCAAAGCTCGCTCCGTAGAACTCTAGGTTATCAGCAATATCTTTTTGAGAATAGCGACGAGTCCCTGAGGTGAGTAGACTAAACATCGCGTTCGTCTCTCCCGGAACTCCTCCCTCGTCACTTAGTGCCCCATCGGCAAAGTACACATTCACATCATAGGTAGGAAGGCGGTCATCTTCAAGATAGGTAACCGGAATTCCCTTCCAATTAAAAGTTTTAATATCACTCTTTGCCTGCACACTTATAGGTGCAAAGCTAAACGCCATGAGTGAGAGGGCCGCAATCGTTTTATGAGTTACTTTCATAGCTATTTTCTCCCCTTCATTTCAGGGTTCTTATTCCAAACGGACAAGAAGATATTCTTGTCACCTTTAAAGACGTCTTCACAAGTCTTTTGAAGCTCATCAACTGTAATGCTTTGATAGATCTCCATCTCCTTCTTATAGAAGCTGTAGTCGCCGTAGAATTTCTCTCTCATTCCAATAAAGTGGGCCATGCCGGCATTGGTATCAATCTGCGACATATAGCTCACGAGATATTGATTCTTAGTCTTTTGTAGACTTCTCTCATCAATGGCCTCACGGCACATTTTCTTAGTGTCGCGGGCCAAGGCACGCTTAAACTGATTCAGACTTACTCCATCGAGAAGTTCCCCTGAGATGTAGAAGACCCCGTTGTACTGGAGTGTGTAGTTTCCGGCTGAAATTTGCGAGAGCATCGGCTTTTTCGACTTCACATACTTTTGATTGAGATAACTTGAAGCACCATCGCCAAGTACAGAAGAGAGAATATCCATCACAAATGAGCGACGCGTGCCAATTGGCTCTCCAGCATAGGCCTTCATAAATTGTGGATTTGGATTTTGGGCCTTTAGCTTTACCTCGCGCTTATAGCGACCACGATGGGCAAAGCGCTCAGGAGCGTTCATCTTTTCTTTAAAATCTTGAACTTCTTTAGAAGAACGCTCTTGAGTGCCATACTTCTTAGCCACCATGGCAACCACATCATCAGCGTCGACGTCACCGGCCACAACAATAATGGCATTGTCTGGGCGGTAGAATTTGTGGAAGAACTCCATCATCTGCTCTCTCGTGAGATTCTTCACATCACTAGCATCTCCAATAACAGAGCCACCGTAGGGAGTTCCCTCAAAAATATTTTGCATCATCGCTAGGTAGAGCTTCCCACCGGGACTATTTTCATAGCGGTAGCGACGCTCTTCAAGCACCACCTGGCGCTCACTTTCAAAGGGAACCTCTTCAAGTAGAAGATTTCCCATGCGGTCAGCTTCCATATCAATGATGGTCTCAAGCGTATGAGCGGGCATATTTTCGTAGTAAACGGTTGAGTCGAAATTGGTATAGGCATTTGTGCTGCCGCCATTATTTTCGATGAAACTATCAAATTTACCCGGGCCATATTTCTTGGCGCCCTTAAACATCATGTGCTCAAGAAAGTGAGTCGCCCCAGTGGTCTCACCGCGAGTCTCATATCTTCCGCCCACATCAAAGAAGGTGTAGTAGGAGTAAATTGGTAGTTTTTGATTTTCAATCACGAGCAAGCGCAGCCCATTTTCAAAAACAAATTTGCGAACGTCTAAGTTCACATCGGACTCAATGCCCTCTCTCTCTCCTTTGACCTCAGTGACATTCTTCAATGAAGAACATCCCGCCATGATCAAAGGAAATCCTATCGCCAGCGCGATAACTCGTCGAATCATATCCATATCCCCTTTAATGATTAGAACTAGATAATTGAAATATTGTGAGTAATTATACACTTAAATTCAACTCTTAACGAATGAAGTGCATCGGCATAAGATGAGTTTATGAAAGCTCTGAAAATAAAAATTTTGGGTTCAGGAACCAGCACCGGAATACCTATTATCGGCTGTTCCTGCCCGGTTTGTCAGAGCACTGATGAGCGCGACAAGCGCTTGAGAACAAGTCTCTTAATCGATGGAGAGAAGAAAATTCTCATCGACACAACACCAGACCTAAGAGCTCAACTACTCGCTCATCAAATTAATCACATCGACTTTGTGATTCTCACCCATGAACACGCCGACCACCTCCATGGAATAGATGACCTTCGCCCCCTGGGTTTTCACAAATCCGAGGGTATTGACCTCTACGCCCATGAGCGACTTAAGGAAACTCTCCATCAACGCTTTCCCTATATCTTTAACCCAACCCAAGACCCGATCGGCGGAGGCATCCCCAATATAAATTTAAAAACGCTCTCAATTTTTGATTCTCAAGTGAGCTTGGGTGGCAAGGACTTCACCTTCTTTGAACTTCCCCACGGAAGAACCCTGACTCTTGGCTTTCTCTATCAAGACCAGGGACAGAAATTTGCCTATCTCATCGACTGTCACAAAATTCCTGACAAGGTCATTAATTTTTTAAAGTCTCAGAACTTAGACCTGCTCATCATCGACTGCGTGACCATAGCCGCTCACCGCACTCACCTAAGTCAAGATCAGGCCTTTGAATATATTGAGAGAATAGCTCCAAAAAATGCCGGCCTCATCCACATGGGCCATCACCTTGGTCACCAACAATTGCTTGAAGACTGCCACCAGAGATTTGGCCAGCATGTCTATCCACTCTATGACAATCAGATCATCACGCTTAGAGATTAATTCTTAATCAAGGATTTTGAATCTAGACCAAGTTTAAAAAGCTTGCGCTGAAGAGTGCGGCGATGAAGACCGAGCTCTCTTGCAGTCTGAGTAACATTGTAATTATTACGAATAAGGGCATATTCTATATGCTCGCGCTCGACCTCCACCAGATCTTTTGGAGACTCAGTGGGAGCTAAAATTTCAGTGCTTGGACGGGTTTTAGAGAAGGATTCAATGATCTCATCTACTCCTACTGGTTTACTGAGATAAAAAGTTGCTCCCAATTTTACAGCATTAATAGCTGTCTCAAGACTTGCATGCCCGGTTAAAACGACAACTTTAACTTCAGGAAACTCTTGATGAAGATGAGAGACGAGATTGAGACCGCTAGGCCCTGGCATTTTGAGGTCTACCAAAGCATGGGAGGGAAAAAAGTGATCAAGAACACCGACTGCCTCTTCTACACTGTGAGCACACTGAACTTCAAATCCCTTAGAACGTAACGCATTTGAGAGAACCAAAGTAAAGGTCTTGTCGTCGTCAACTAAGAGCAAGCTCTTCATAGAGAAATTCCTTTGAGCGACATTTTCATTTCCACCAGCGCCCCCCCAAGTGGTCCATGCTTCATGATAAAGCTTCCCTGATGGCGTAGAAAGTAAGATCGACTTAGCATAAGCCCGATGCCCAACCCCATCTCCTTTGCACTTTTAATAGGTGCCCCCAATTGTTCCAAAAGATCATTAGTAGGACCCTCTCCGTCATCCTCTACGCTCACAAAGAGCTGATCACCGTGAACACCTGCTTCAATCTTAATTTTTCCAACTGCAGCCTCAAGCGCGTTATCAAAAATATTTATCAGAGCGAGTTTTAGACTTTGATCTGCAACAATTAAGCGCTCATCAACGTCGCTTTTAACACTAATATCTACCCCATCGCGCCCTCTCTTCCACTCCGTTTCAAGGAGCTCCTGCCAGAAGTACTTGAGCGTCACTGGGCCACCACTACTAGCGAGTTCGTGTCCAGACTTCACCGAGAGTTCGCGAATAATTGAGCTCGCCCGACTTATTTGCTCTTTCATCAACTCTAACTGCGAACTCTCCTGCTCGCTTGAGAGTGAATCGCAAATAATTGACATCGTTGACAATGGGGTGCCGAGTTGATGAGCAGTGTTGGCGGCAAAAGCACCGAGAAGAACCAGCTGTTCATTTTCCAAATTGAGTTGTTCGCTTCTTCTAAGCTTGGCACTGGTTCTGGCAACAAAGTAACAAATAAGAAAGCACAGAATTGAAAAACTAATCACCATTCCCGGTAGGTGATAATCCATCATCTGATGGTGAAGCATAGTGTGTTCATGGGCCGAGTGCGAGTAGAGAGTGAGATAGAGCATGGTAACTAGAATTGCAAAGAACCAAGTAAGTCTGAGTGAGAGAGTCGTCGCGGCAATAACAACTTGCAAAAGAAAAAGCGTGGCAAAGGGATTGTGAACGCCTCCAGCGAAGTAGAGCAGGCCACAAAGTCCGAAGACATCTGCAATTAATTGAAAGAGATACTCTCCACTCGTTAGCTCCTGACGCTTTTGAAAGTAGAACATGCTTACCAAGTTA
This sequence comes from Bacteriovoracaceae bacterium, assembly GCA_048267245.1. Classification (GTDB taxonomy): domain Bacteria; phylum Bdellovibrionota; class Bacteriovoracia; order Bacteriovoracales; family Bacteriovoracaceae; genus JBLWXV01. Next base: position 1,090,459 of record JBLWXV010000002.1, on the reverse strand, counting down.
AAAATTAAAAGAACTACTGTGATTAAACCAAGTTCAAAAAGAGGGAGCTCAATCTTAAGCCACCACTTACAAATTGCGTAAGCTACCACTTGACCCACAAGGGCGAGGGTTCTCATGCGAGCCAGGTCACGCATGTAATCAATAGGAAATATTGCACTCGATCTCATACTCTCTTCTTTACCTTGAGAACCTAGAGAAGATCAATGCGACAATTTGCCACATTGTCTGCTCAGATGGCCCCAAGTATAAATTTTTTCATGAAAACACTGCTGGCCATATTTCTCATTTGTTCACAGATCGCTCTTGCCGGACTCCCCTCCTCACTTGAGACGAAATTTTTTGGAAGAGATCGCAAAGCCCGATTTGAGTTTAAGGGTCATTGGAGCGTTGTTATCTTCCTTCAAACCAGTTGTCCCTGCTCTAATTCCCACATCGAACATCTTCGTGAACTGGCGACAAAGTATCCCAAAATCACATTTCTTGGAGTTCACGCCGATGGATATACTGATTCTCTTCAAGCTTATCAATACTTCAAAGAGAGGAAACTCCCCTTTCAAATCGTCGATGATGGGGAGTTTATGTGGACAATCGCTTTTAAGGCCATGAAAACACCACAAACCTTCCTCGTTTCACCCAAGGGCGAAATTGTCTATGAAGGGGCCATTACAAACTCGGCAAATTTTGCAAGTGCTAAGGAGTTCTACTTAAAAGAGATCTTAGAAGCAGTCACTGCAAAGAAGGAAATACCCTATCAGCACAAGAGGTCCCTTGGTTGCTATATCACTAGGGTGAAAAAATTGTGAGCAGACAAATATCATTTTTATTTCTTCTCACGCTTTGCCTTTTAGGATCCTGTGAATCTCCGCTATTTGATCACGTTCAGGAGTCGTCAGTCATGCCATTGCGTGGGCGCGATGATTTAGGAACTCAGTACGGGAAAATTAATCTTAAAAACCTTAGCCTATCTCTAAGTTTAAGTTGGATTCAAGGTCCGTTTGGAGACCCCACTCTTGAGAGTGCAATCGAATTAAATTTTCTTGATACAAAGGGGTTTCCTGTCGATCTCCCAAATGATGTGGAACTCGTTCACTATTCTTTCATGCCAAGTATGGGGCACGGCCCAGCCGATGAGGGATATGTCGTGCAAATCGATACTGGACTCTATCAAATTCAAGAGATTTACTATTCGATGCCAGGGGACTGGACTCTCACCTTAGAATTTAAGAGAGCAGGAGAAAAAATTGATGAAACAAGTCTCAATCTATTTCTCTAGGTTTTTACTCACTCTCCTCGCTATAAGCGCTCCCCTCAAGTTACAAGCGGCCGCCTGCTGTGGTGGGGGGTCATCTGGAGCTAGTCTCATCACAGGAGACTATCAAGCTCAATTTAGTCTCTCCTCCAGCTATTCAAGTGTTGTGGCAATGCAGACTGGCGACAAGGCGCTATTTTGGGAAGATGGGCACCACCAAAGAACCCTCACCCACAAAGTGAGTATTGCATCTATGATAAGTGAGAATTCACAAGTAGGCCTAAGCGTGGAGTATCTAAAGAAGGAGTACTCTTTTCAAAGTGGAAGTAGTGAAAGCTCTCAAGATCTTGGTGACCTCACCACTCAATTTGGTTACGAGCTACTCGCAGAAAGCTACTACACTTCCTACCTACCGCGTATTCTTCTAGGATTAGCTCACACACTTCCAACCGGAGTTGGAGTTGAAGAGTCTAACAAACCTGGACTCTCTGATGTCACAGGTCTTGGAAGACATCAAACTTCGCTCTCACTTCTCTTTTTGAAACGCCGCCCAAATTCCATGATTTCCTTAAAGCTTGAAACACACCAACGCTGGAGAAGAGCAAGAATAGGCGCTTCAAATGGTCACAGCTTTGAACTCAGTGCGAGCTACCTACCACCTAAAGTCAACTGGAACCTAGGCGCCGGTTTTGGAACAATCTTTAACAATGGACGTGAAGTAAAAGGGGCGCAAGGCCAAAGCTATCGTAGTTCCTTTGAGCGCGTGAGCGAGATATTCCTCTTCACCGCCCTGTCTTTCTCCAATGATTGGGAGAGCTCACTTCGCTATGTGGATCAAACCCTTGTTGGTCCAGCAAAAAACTCTACTCTTTCAAGAACTCTCTCACTCACATTAACGAAATATCTTCCTCTCTAAATATCGGAGTATTCATGAAAAAATTATTTTTAGCATGCCTTTTTCTTTTCTTCGCAACGATCACTTACTCACACGATGCCTCTAGCTGCCTGGAGGGCGAGATTTTCATCGCAAAGTATCAAACCTGTCTAGGCCATGAGTGGATAGAAGGTCCTTATCTTAATGGTCGTGGACAGCGTGCCGCCTCTACCTTGCGCCTTACCTTTGACACCCACCGCGAGCTCAATCTTTCAAACGCAAGAGTCTATCCATGGATGCTCATGCACGGAGGTCATCAGCACGGCTCTCGTCCAGTTAGCTTGGAAGTGGTTAGCGAGAGCGAGATAATCGTTCGAAATATTCTTCTCACTCAAATGAATGGGCAATGGCTCATGCGAATTAATCTAGACGCGAAAGAGGGAGATCGACCAGAAGTAGATTTTGATACTGAATTTGAAATCAGATAAAAAAGGCCCTCTTGAGAGGGCCTAATAATTAATCAACGAGTGATTCTAAGACGAGGTCGCAAAATTCGCCGTCAACCTCAGTCCACCAAGACTGCGTTTCGACGTAGTGAAGTTTTCCAAAGTTATATCCGTACACAGCTTCATCAAAGGGTCCGTGTACAGCGCGGTTATCTAGGAAGGCTTCGCACTGTCTTTTAATTTCACCTTTGGTGTTGCCATAAAAGACAAATTCATAGCTATCTTGCAACAACCCCTGGATGAGATGAGTCCATGGAGTGCCAATGGGAAGACCTAGAGTGAGTGTACTTGAAGCGACCACAGAGCAGATCTCATTGCGGTTTTTCCACCACTGAGTAGCACGGTTTTTAACCACACGCTTGGTTTTATAGGATTCAACTGAGATCTCACCAAAGACATCTCGAACGCTACTGTCGACATACTCTTTGCATCTTAGATTTACTTCACGGGCAGTGGTGGCCTCAATATCAAAGGACTGCTCCCCTGCGCCAAGGACAACTTTAAATTTTGCCGCTGCATGCTCCTGGGCCATCAGGACATTTGAAAAGAGTAATAATGCCACTAGCATTGCTGAGTTTTTCATCTATCACCTCTAATGAATGAGACGCCCGAGGGTAGCATAAAATCGCGTCTCACCTGGCCCTTCCCTGTCAATTTTACTCACTCTAGGCCACGCTCAGGCAAACAGGCCTATAATCGCGCCCACTTATGAAAACTAGAGCGCTAAAACCCCTACTCACCTTTTTAACTGGCCTACTTCTGGCGAGCTGTAACGTGGACAATCCCCGTATTCAGAAGGTTGATATCAAGGGCAACCTCCAAAATATTGGGGGGCTAACGCTAGAAGAATTCTATAGTGCCCTGGAGAATTTTAGCGATGATACCGCCCTCACTGTGGGCACCACTGCCGAGGGCGAACTCGCGGCAATTGGAAAGCAGTCACTCAATTTTAATTCTGGGGCAATTGCCTGTCGCTTTAGCTATGAGCGCGCGAGCTTTAAAGTCACTGTGGTCGCCGACCTCGCTCTTGGTCAGGAGATCAAAACGGAAATCACGCCCATCTCGCCCACTAACCTGACGATTGGAACGACCTCCGCCAAAGAAATTTGCGAAAACGACCTCGCCACTATGGGAAGTGTGATTCGCAGCTCTACCTTAAACGCCAGTAGTGAGCGCAAGCTTGCGGCCAAGGCAATGATTGAGGCAATGAAGGATCTAGAGTCGCGTTGTGTGGAGCGCGAGCAACTTTCAAACGCAGAGCGATGCGATGGTCTCGAATACACCATCACCAGAACCAATTTCTACAGTGCGGGACCGGCCATCGCGAGCTTTAATATCAATCTCGACTTGAAGACATTACAGGGCACACGCACAATTGAACTCACCTTCATTCCCAGTGGAGCTGCCATTCTCACCGGCGGTCTGCTCGAGCTAGGTAACGATGAGGGGATCCTCTCTATTAACGCCGGGAGTCTTGGTAATATCAGCGCCCTTCTCCTTGCCAATCTTAAGTAATTTCATCCCAAACGCCATGCAAGAATTTCACATATATTAGATTTTTTAGTCGCTAAAATATGACTGCAAGTCTATAAATGGGGCAAGTACGACATATTGATTATTGAGGGAGGAGAGGCCATGAAAATTGGTGTACCCAAGGAAATTAAAAACAATGAAAATCGCGTTGGTCTCGTGCCTGGTGGCGTTCGCCAGCTAGTTCACGATGGTCACGAAGTCTATGTAGAAACTAAGGCCGGGCTTGGAATTGGTCTCTCTGATGATGACTATATTAAGGCCGGAGCGAAGATTCTTCCAACTGCTGCGAGTGTTTTTGAAACTGCGACGATGATCGTAAAAGTAAAAGAACCTCAAGCGGTCGAAATCGAAATGCTTCGCCCTCATCACATCCTCTATACCTACCTTCACCTTGCGGCCGATAAGCCACAAACAGAAGGACTTATGAAGTCAGGCTGTACGGCGATCGCCTATGAGACAATTCAGCCTGCTGATGGCAGTCTTCCCCTACTCGTTCCAATGTCAGAAGTTGCTGGCAGAATGTCTGTGCAAGTGGGCGCTTCATGCCTCCAACTTGATCACGGCGGCAAGGGCGTTCTTCTTGGTGGTGTACCAGGAACTAAGCGCGCCAAGGTAACAGTCATTGGTTGCGGTGTGGCCGGAACCAACGCCATTAAAATGGCCATGGGTATGGGCGCTGACGTAACGGCAATCGACCTTTCAACAAAGCGTCTGGCCGAACTAGATGACCTCTTTGATAACCGCATTACGACGCTCTTTTCAAATATTGAAAATATCGAGTCCTCTGTTCTTTCAAGTGATCTCGTTATTGGTGCAGTTCTCGTTCCTGGTGCTAAGGCCCCAAAACTTGTGACTCGCGAAATGATCTCTAAAATGGAAAAGGGCTCGGTAGTCGTTGACATCGCCGTTGACCAAGGTGGTTGTATCGAAACTTGTCGCCCGACAACTCACCAAAACCCAACGTTTGAAGTCGATGGCGTCGTTCACTACTGTGTGGCCAATATGCCAGGAGCAGTTGCGAGAACATCAACCTACGCGCTTACCAACGTGACCCTTAAGTATGCGCGCATGATTGCGGCCATGGGACCACTAGAAGCTGCTCAGAAAGATCCTGCCTTTGCCAAGGGGATCAACATCCACAAGGGTGGACTCGTATACGAGCAAGTAGCAAAAGATCTCGATCTTCCCTACACTCCGCTTAAATTGTAATCTGATAAAGGCCCAGTTCGCTGGGCCTTTTTTTTTGGCTAAGTACGAGATTCTATATCGCCAACGGCATTTACAATATCTCTGAGCCGCACCGGTTTATGAAGGTAGCCAGACGCTCCCAAATTCATTGAGTCTGCTTTTATTTCCGGATCAATACTGGCCGTGAGAACGATCGTAGGTATACGAGAGAGAGTCTCACTACTGCGAAGATGCTTTAAAACTTCCATACCGTTCATTTTAGGCATCATCATATCGAGAATAATGTAATCAACGCTATGACCATTTTCTAAACCTGCCAGCAACTCAATCCCATTTCTAAAAAGGTGAACATTGGCCCCAGAGTCTTCGAGCACTTCTTTTAAAGAAAAGAGATTTCGCTCATCATCATCGGCCACAAAGAGAACTTTACCACTTAGTACTTGCTCGGCCCCAATTGATTCAGGCTCGTGGGCCTGAGTTGGATTTTTAAGACTTTCTTCATCATCAGCTTCTTTTTTAAGGGAATTTAAGTTGAGTGAAAATGTACTCCCCTTACCAAGGGTAGAGGTCACCTTCAATTGACTGCCAAGCATTTTGGCAATACTTTTCGAGATATAGAGTCCAAGTCCTGTTCCGCCTGGACCGTTAAGAATTGAAGAATCAGCTTGCTCAAAGCGATTAAAAATCAATTCCAATTTATCTTCAGAAATTCCGCGTCCGGTATCGGAAACTTCAATCAAAACACTCTCTGGACCGTTGTCCTTAATTGAGAGTTTTATTTGCCCCTTCTTCGTAAACTTAATGGCATTTGAGAGGAGGTTTTTGAGAATTTGAGAGGTGCGAGAACGATCGGTATAAACACTATTTTTAGCATCTATCTCAAGCACGCCCTCTAGCCCCTTGGCCTCAATTTCTGGTTTAAACATCTCAAAAACGTCTTCACCAAGCTTATCCACATCCACCGACTCGAGAACCACTTTCATTTTGTTGGCTTCAATCTTTGAGATATCGAGGATTTCATTAATAAGCGTGAGCAAATCGCTACCGGCACTATTGATAATCTCGGCCTTCTTCACATCCTCGGCAGAGAGGTTCTCTTGTCTGTTTTTCTTTAGAAGATTTGACAAAAGAATGATTGAGTTGAGTGGCGTGCGCAGTTCATGGGACATATTTGAAATAAACATACTCTTTGCGCGATTGGCGCGTTCAGCATTTTCCATCGCCTCGTGGTATTGCTTTGTCTTTTTTTCAACCAACTCTTCAAGTCGATCCTTGTACTTTTCAAGCTCCTTGCGCTGACTTTCAAGCTGGATATTATTTTCTTCCATCAACGAGTAAGAGCGAGCAATGGTCTGCCTCATTTCGTTAATCATCTGAGCGAGTTCATGAAACTCTCGAGCAAATTGAGGTCTTAAAATTAGGTTGTCCACGCGGTCTACTCCGCGCTGACCGATGAGTCTTACGTGTCCAACAATCTCACTGAGAGGATGATTAACAGAGCTTGAAAAAATGAGATAGAGAAAGACCGTAACAATACAGGTCTTAATAAATTGAGTGATAAAGATAATGAGAAGCTTATCTCGAAGCTTTGAGAGGACGCGTCCAATATCAGAGTAAACTTTTAATTCACCAAGGTAAGTGTGGTCGCGACCAAAGTAGAGCTTCTTTGAAAAAGAAATCTCCTGTCCAATAGAGCTGGGCTCACCTTTTTTAATAGTCTCTAGATCGGGCCCAGTGAGTTCGAGGGAGCTCACCTCTGCGAGGGAGAGAATTCCATCTAGGAGAAAGTGAATCTGATTAGTATCAAAATTCCAAATACTCTGCTCAAGACTGGGTAGGAATCCCTTTTCGATTTGGTGAAAGCTCTTATCAATTCCAGTGATCTCAACTTTGTACTCGCTATAGAGCTGGGCACCCACCATCAGTAGTGTGACCAAACCACTGACGATCAAAATCTTAGCAATCAATGTCTTTGCCAAAGAGTGAAACATAAACACCTAAATCGATAATTAGCCCGCCGCCCAATAGGCGAATCCTTAATGTCGCTTTACAATTCTATCGAAATTATTTACAAATTGGACCCTTAATTTAAATTGTGGCGTAAATTGTCAATAAATGTCGTCCAAGTGATAGTACAATCAACAGAGAACGATTAGTTTAAAAGTAGGAAGTATGTCGCCGCTCAATATCCTCATCATCGATGACAATCTCAATAATCTCTACACTCTTCAGTGCATTCTTGAACAAGTATCCGGGCTAGAAATCTTTCAAGCTTCCTCGGGTAAAGAAGGCCTCACACTGCTTGAAGAGCACGCAATTGATCTCATCTTAGTTGATATTCAAATGCCTGAGATGAATGGATTTGAATTTGCCAATATCGTCGCTGAGAGTGAGAAGTTCAAAGAAGTTCCACTTATCTTCCTCACGGCCTATTTTAAGTCAGATGAATTTGAGGCCAGAGGCTATCGCCTTGGTGCTTTTGATTACCTCACAAAGCCTATTGATGAGCACCGCTTACTCAATAAGATTCACCTCTATAATAAGCTTCACCAAAAAAATCAGGAGCTCAAAGAGGCCAATCGCAAGCTAAGTGAAGCCTACAGAAATCTAAAAGAGCGCTCTTAATTATCTTTGCGCCACTGCACTGGTGTAACACCCGTCCACTTCTTAAAGGCGCGGTGAAAGGCGCTTGCTTCAGAAAACCCGGTGAGAAAGGCAACTTCAGCAAGGGAGAGAGAATTGTCTGAGAGCAGGTTCTGGCTCACTTGAAATCTCGTCTCCTGAAGAATATCCGAAAACGAAACTCCAAGTTCAGAGAGTTTTCGCTGTAAAGTCCTTGGGCTCATTCCCATATATTTTGAAAGTTCCTCAATCGTTGCCTGACCATCTTTGAGGTGCTCTCGAAGGAAGCGATCACATTTTTCGACGATTGGATCAGTCCTCTCGTCATCACTGGGTAAGCTCTGAAGTTTCTCTTCGGCACTTCGAAGCAGGAGGTCAGATAAGTGAGAATTGCTCTCAACACAACTCATGAGCAGAGCTTGAGAATCAAGCAGAATTAAATTTTGTGGTTTCTTAAAATGTACAGTCGTTCCAAGCCCCTTGATATAGAGCTCAGCATCGGCGGCCGGACTGTGCTTAAAGTGGACATCTACAATTTCAATCTCTTTTTGCGAAGCCGAGCGCAGGCGCGCCAGGAGCAGGGAGACTTCGTACTCGACAATCTGTCTATCGTAGAGTCTCTCATCAAAGAGTTGCAACTCAAGCACAGCTCTATTTCCCTCGTGGCGAAGAACCCAACTCATCTCTTGATGAAGAATAGGAAAATACTTAATAAAGCGATTGAGACCCTCTCCTAGGGTTGGACTACTCGAGAGCAAGTAGTCACTCATCTGATGAGTGCCAAAGGGAATAAGTGCGGCCATATGAAGGCCCACGAGAGGGTCTCTTAAGTCGAGGCTTGCCTCGTGAAAGAATTGTCCTAGGGAATTGAGCGCCATTCTCCCTTCAGGATTATCGACTAAACTGCGCTCAATACCTGCAGCACTGAGTATTTCGCTCACGCGACCGCGCGTAGAGGCCAGCGCCACCAGGACGGCACGTAGTCCAATAGTACTTACTGAGTGGGGAGAGCCAATTTCCAATGAAATCCCTTTATTATTCTAATATTAATTTATGTTAAGAAATCCTCAATTAAATCAATAGATTATAGAATAAATCACCTAAAATTAGAAGGTTAACGAACACTAAACAACAGTTTATGCAGTCAATAGACTGTCGTCATATGATAACGAGCAGCATTAAGAGAGAATTATAATATACCGAGAAGCCATGTAGCAATAAGTCTCGAAACTTAAGTTATTTAGAGCATTTAGGTGAACAATGGACGATTTTGAACTGGAACTCAAAAAAGATTTTCTAGACGAAGCAGTGGCCCTTCTTGATGAGTGTGAAGAGTCATTTCTAGAACTGGAAACCTCAGGAAGTACGCCTGAGATTTGGGACCTCATTTTTAGATTGGCCCACAATCTTAAGGGAACTTCTAGGGCAGTTGGGTTTGGCCAAGTTGCCGAGTTTACCCATGAGTTTGAAAATCTTATCCTCAAACTTAAAAATGGCGAAGTGGCCATCAATGATGAGATTGTCAGTCTCCTCTTGCAATCTGGTGATCAACTCAGAGAAATGATCAGCGGTCTTCGCGAAGATATCGAAGCGAGCTTTGATTGTTCAGGTTTAATTCCTCGCCTGCAACAAGCGGCAGAGGGCAATCTAGGAAGTTCTGTTGAAAGTTCGGTTAAGAGTTCTGAAGAAGCACAAATTCAAGATGACCTCGAAGTATCAAAAAGTGAAACGAGCGAGAGCGAAGCCAGCGATGAAGAGATGGAAGCACAAGATCTTCCAAGCGCTGAGGACTTCGAAGAATTTCACAATAGCTCAGACTCTCAAGAAGTTGTCCCAGATTCTGGCGTTCTACAATTTGCTCACCCTAGTGAGAACAGCGCTCGCCCAGGAAATGAGCAACAAAGCTTTAGCGATGGAGAAGAATCCTATAGTTGGGAAGATATCGATCGCATGCTCGCTGAAAATAATAAAGAAATTATGTCGGCCCCTACTCCAAAAGAGGCCACACTTACTCCAGTGCCAGAGGTAAAAGCTGAGGCGCCGGCCGCAGCAAAGGCCAAGGCCAAGGCCAAAGGTGCCGCAGTTGAAGACGAAAGTATTCGCGTGGCCCTTTCAAGAATTGAACTACTCAACAACTATGTTGGAGAACTCGTCATTCTTCAAACGGTACTAATGGAGCATCAAGGCCAAAGTTCGCCAGAGCTCTTAAACAAAGAACTTGGGCACCTGGGAAAGATTTGTAAAGAAATCCAAGATATCTCAATGCGCATGAGAATGGTTCCACTTAAAACTACATTCTCAAAGCTCAACCGCATTGTCAGAGATACGAGTAAGGCACTAGATAAGAAAGTAAACTTACACCTCGCCGGTGAAGAAACTGAGGTTGATAAGACGATTCTTGAGCAACTCTCAGATCCACTGGTACACATCATAAGAAACGCCGTCGATCATGGCGTGGAGTCTAGTGAGGACAGAGTATCTAAGGGTAAGAGTCCAACTGGAAATATCTATATTGATTCCTTCCATGAGGGCAATAACCTCATTATTGAAATTGGAGATGATGGCGCGGGGATAGACCCTGTTCGCCTTAGAGAGAAGGCAATTGCCAAGGGTATTCTCAAAGGCAATGAGACTCTAAGTAATCAAGAACTTTGCGAGTTGATTTTTCACCCTGGTTTTTCAACCAAAGATCAAGTCAGTGAGATTTCAGGCCGCGGTGTTGGCATGGACGTGGTGAGAACCAACGTCAGAAAGATTGGCGGGGAAGTTATTCTTCGTTCAGAACTTGGAAAAGGCTCACTCTTTAAACTCTCACTGCCTCTAACGATGGCCATTATCGACGGCCTTGTTGTCGGTGTGGCCAACGAAAAGCTCGTTATTCCTCTGTCACAAGTACACGAGACTCTACAAGTGACCCAAGAAAACCTCAAAGAGGTCAACAGTGTGGGTGGTTGCCTAGTTCTTCGTGGCGAAGTCATACCAGCATTTAGACTCTCAGAGGTATTGAAGCGCACCAAACCTGAAGAAGAAAGAGGCAACTCGCCTGAAATCGCCATGGTCATTCGCCATGAAAAAGTAGATTTCGCTGTCCTGGTTGACGATATTTTTAGACAGCAGCAGGTAGTAATTAAGAAACTAGGTCACGAACTTGAATCTCAAAAGGGTTTCACCGGAAGTTCAATTTTAGGAGATGGTAAACCGGCCCTGATCCTAGACTTGATCGAGTTAATTACGCCAAAAATGAAAAAGAGAAGTAAGCAAACAACTACACAGCAGGCCGCTTAAAATATTGACCTAAGAATAAAGGAATGAAGTATGAGTTTTTTAAAACACGCCAGTGCCTCCGATACAGATAAATCGATTAAAGATTCAGAGAGATTCTTAGAATTCTCACTTGGAAGAGAGCGCTTTGGTATTCCACTTCTTCAAGTGAGAGAGCTGATTTCAGTTCCTGAAACAACTCCCATTCCCTACTCGCCAAAGTACTTTAAGGGAATTATGAACCTAAGAGGTCAAGTTATCTCTGTTATCGATCTGAGACTTAAGCTCGGAGTCAAAGCGACAGAAGATCATAGTGAAAATGCAGTTGTCATCGTTGAGTTCGATGGGTTTAGACTTGGGCTCATCGTCGATAGCATCAACAAAGTTCTTCAAATAGAAGAAGGACAAATTGCCGAAGTTCCAGAAGTAAAAGCCACTGGAGGCAAAGACTATATCAATGGAGTCTTTAAAAATGGAGACGATCTCGTCGTACTTCTAGAGCTCCCTAGCCTACTAAGTGTGCGTGAAATTCATCAGTACATGGAAAAAGCTGCTTAAGAAATTAATAAGAATATTAACTCATCTAGGACTTTTTTTATGGGCCAGAATAAAAAAAGAATAGGTCTTGGAGTCAAGGCCAACGGCGTTTTTTGCGCTATCGCTGGGATTTTGATCCTAACATCAGCTTCCTCTAACTATGGACTGACGAAGCTCTATCAAAGTTTCTCTGAACTTCAAGAGCGAGACCTCATGGTAAGAGATGCAATGAGAGTCACCTACGCAGACATGTTGATGCTTAGAAGACATGAGAAAGACTTTATATTAAGAGCTGATAAGAATTACATCGAAAGGCACGACCAATACTTTGCTGACACGATGAAAAATGTTCAAAAGGCAGCTTCTATCGAAGTCGACTACCTTGGCGAACTTAAGATTGAAAATTTAAAAAGGGATCTAGAAGGATACCGAGATACCTTCAAAGCTTACTATGACACCACTCTTGTGATTGGAGACGCGAGTTCAGGTCTTTGGCATGAGGCAAAAATCATTGGTGAAGAAATCGGAGCTTTAGTTGAGCGCAACTCCCCCGAAGTATTCTCTTCAATCCAAGGGATGAGAACTGTCGCCGTCTACTACCTCTTAAGTGGCAAGGCCCAATTCAAATCCCAGCTCCAAGAGCGCTTTCAAGCGACTGAGAGTGCAATCTCTAAAATCCCTGACCCATTGCTTAGAGCAAAGGTCATGAAAGGATTTAAAGCATACGAGGACATTTTTGCAAAAGTATTCGTTGCCAAAGACAAACTTGCTTCCTCAGAAGATAAGATGAGGGGTTTTGTCCATGACTTCGAAGAACAAATTGAAAATAATGTTAAGCTCGTCATTGAAAAGACGGAGGCAAAAGCAGCGGCCTTGGGAGCAATAAACGACAAGATCAAGCTCTTCGTTTTGACAATTTCGGCCGCTGGATTGATTTTAGTCATCTTCTTTAGCTTCTACTTCTCAAAAGCAATCAAGAAGATTATTTCTCTAAGCCAAGAGCTTCAAAAATCATCGATTGCCACAGAGAAGTCTGGAAATGATGTTGGGGCTACGTCACAAAAGGTCTCATCCTCAGTTACGCAGCAGGCTTCAGCAATCCAAGAGACTGTTTCAACTCTCAACGAACTCACAGCAATGGTAAATAAAAGCGTTGAGAGCGCAAGAATCTCTACAGATAAAGCAAATACGGGTCATCAAATTGCCCGCACAGGTAAGCAAAATGTCGATCAAATGATCGAGGCGATGAATCAGATCAATAGTAGTAACACCGAAGTCATGACCCAAATGACGAACTCTAACAAAGAAATTGGAAATATCATTCAAGTAATTAATGAAATTTCTCAAAAAACTAATGTGATTAACGACATTGTCTTTCAAACAAAACTACTCTCGTTCAACGCCTCAGTAGAAGCGGCCCGAGCTGGCGAACATGGTAAGGGCTTTGCGGTTGTTGCAGAAGAAGTCGGCAATCTGGCCCAAATGAGTGGAGCGGCCTCAAAAGAAATTGATGAACTTCTCAAAGGCAGTATCAAGCGCGTAGAAGATATTGTCGGGAGAACCCAAACAAGTGTTGAAACACTTATGCAGTCTGCGACCCAGAAGATTAATAATGGTGTAGATGTTGCTAAAAAGTGTGGAGAATCTCTCGACGAGGTTGTTCTCAATGTCGAGGAAGTCAAGCGCATGATGAGTGAGATTTCGGGTGCCAGCCAAGAGCAAGCTGAAGGTATTAATAATATCACAACAGCAATGAATGAGCTCGACGAGGCTACTCACTCTAATAGCAATGTCGCCTCCGAAACCGAATCATATGCTAAGACACTTCAGCGCGAAGCAGACAATCTCAATACGGTTGTTCTCACTCTTCGCGAAGAACTCCTAGGATCGAAGTCTGACATAGCACAAAAAACAGTTAGCAAGGCGACTCATCCTAAAAAACCACAAGCAAAACAAGAGAGCTCTCACAAAGAGAAAAATAATGTGAAAGTTCTCTTTGAAGAAAAGAAGGTAAGTGCCGATCAATTTCAGGCGACACCTTCAAATTCAGGTCAAATTCCCACAGAAGAAGACCCAAGATTTAAAGAAGTAATCTAGTGACTTTGGTCACAAAGGGAAGATATGAAAAACCAGAATGATCTCTATAATTACTTTGCAGCGATGGTATCCGATGTTTGCGGCGTTCAATTTGGTGAAAAGCAGCGCAGGCTCGTTGAGACCAGACTACAAAAGCGCTTTAGAGACCTCGGACTTTCAAATATTGAAGACTATCATCAGTACTTTCTCTCCCACCCTGTCGAGGAGAAAAATCAACTGATATCTCTTCTGACAACCCACCATACTTACTTTTTTAGAGAGTTTGCCCATTTTGAATTCATCCTCGCCGAACTCCCTGAACTTGTAAAAAAGCTCAGGGCGCAGGGAAGAAAGACAATTCGAGTTTGGTCAGCGGCATCTAGCCATGGCGAAGAAGCCTACTCCCTGGCCATGTTCTTGACCTATCACCTAAAGGAAATCGCACCAGATATTAAGCCCTATATTTTTGGAAGTGATGTATGTGAAGCATCAGTTCGCAAGGCCCAAAATGGTGTCTATACCTGGGATGACTTAAAGAAGGCACCTCGAAATTACATCACCGGAAAGTGGCTTAAAGGTACTGGAGATATTGAGGGATATGTCTGTGCAAAAAAGGACCTAAAAGAACTCTGTGAATTTAAACCAATGAACCTATTCCAGGTTTCAAAGTCATCATTTTCAGAGCCCTTTGATTTTATTTTTTGTCGCAATGTCTTTATCTACTTCACTAGCGATCAAATTAAAGAGCTCGTGACTAAGCTACTGCCTCACCTTGCTCCCCACGGGCACCTGGTGGTAGGTTTGTCAGAATCCTTAATGCACCTAGGAATTGAACTTGGCCATCACGGCAAGTCGATCTACTCACTACCAAAGGCGAAAGAAGTAAGCCCTGCAACTCAAGTAGAGAGCTACGTAGGGGCCCAGAAGAAAAAGAGAGTTGTCTGTGTTGATGACTCTGATGTTGTACTAAAACTTCTCGAGCGAATGTTTAATGATGACTCAGGCTATGAGGTCGTTGGAGTCGCTCGAAATGGTGAAGAAGCTGCTCAAGTGATTGCGCAGAAGAAGCCAGATTATGTGACACTCGATATCCATATGCCTGTTCTTGATGGTGTGAGCTATCTTGAAAAGTACTATAACTCCTCTCACCCTTCAGTGCTAATTGTGAGCTCTGTCTCACGTGAGGAGAGAGACCTGGCCCTCAAAGCACTCAGACTTGGGGCCAAGGACTACGTCGAAAAACCATCCTTGGCGACATTTGCCAAGGCGAAAGAAGAAATTTTCTCTAAGCTTGGTGCTATGCCGATTACCAAGTCCTCAAGTCAGATACTCGATCTCGAGGCAAGCTTTGCCAAGAATTTCAATGACCGGGCTTCGACACCATCAAGTGTTGCTGTGATCTCAAAAGCGGGCTCCAGTGAGTCACACTTTCTGACTATGGGCCTAAAGATCAAGGGTTTGGTTGCGCGTGAATTTGAAGCTGCCCCGGCACACCTAGAGGCCGAGTTTTTTAATCAGATTCGAGACTACTTCAGAAGTCATACAAAGGGTAGATACCTCTTTATTCTGGGAGAAATTCCAAGAAGCTACTATCGCTACTTGCGAGAAATTAACTGCCTAGATATGGTCTTTGTTGAAGACAAAGGTCTTTTAGAGGAAAATGAGAGAAATTCATTTTCATTTAAAGTCGAGGTATGCCCTGTCACCAGTATGGTCTATGAGTACGGAAAGGTGGCCTAACTCGACCCTAAGTACTCAGGGGTTCCATGCAATCAAAACTTTTAAAAGAGTGGACTGGAGAAGAGGTCTTCTACGAAAAACACTTTCGTGCAGGCCTCATCACAGTCATTCATCAAAAGGGAGAGGTCAGTATCTTCCAGAGTGGCTCACTCTCTCAATGTCGCCAATGCTTTGAAGAAATTCTCAAGTCTCATAGTAAAGTTATAGAAATTAAATTCGCCCTCCCCTTTGCCTGGCAAAGTGAGTTGACCGAATTAATTCTCCCCTTAAAAGCTAAGCTCAAGGGAGAATTCTATCAGGGTGAAATCGAAATTCTGGTCAAAGGATTCCCCGCCAGGCTCTTTATCGCCTCATCCCACAAAGGCCAAGAGCAGGCTTCGCCCTCGTCACCAACGGCCACACCAAAAGAGGTTAAGGTCTTAATCGTCGACGACTCACCGACAATTCAAAAGGTGATGAGAAAGGCGCTCGAGAATAACCCACCCTTTAAAGTGATGCACGTTGCAAGCAATGCTGAGGAAGCCCTCGCCTTTCTCGCTCGTGAAAAGCCTGATGTGATGACTCTCGATATTAATATGCCTGGTATGAGTGGAGTTGAGCTTTTAAAGAAGCTCAATGGAAAAGTGCCCCCTACTGTTTTAGTGACAGGACTATCAATGAATGAGGGCCCTCTTGTACTGGAGGCCCTTGAGTGTGGGGCGATTGACTATATTCAAAAGCCGGAGATGATTGCCCTTGAGGGCTTTAAATACCAGCTGACAGAGCGCCTCCTTGTGGCCTCTATGGCAAGGCGAACGAGTGCTCCAGGAGCAGGGAGTAAGGCCCAATCTGCCCCCGCCTACAACCCCTCTGGAGACCTAAGTAGCTATCCCTCGATTGTCGCCATTGGCGCCTCTACCGGTGGAACTGAGGCGATAAAGAATCTCCTAAAGACTCTTCCTTCTAAATTTCCCCCAATTGTCATCGTTCAGCACATACCGCCAGTGTTTTCTAAAGCCTTTGCCGATAGGCTCAATCAAATTCTTCCCTTCAAGGTCTCCGAGGCCAGGGACGGAGATAGAGTGGCCCCAGGCGAGGTTCTCATTGCTCCTGGTGGAATTCATATGAGAGTCGTGAAGAAGGGTCATGAATGCTACGTGGCCCTAGACGCTCAAACACCTGAGCGAACTGGGCATAGACCAAGTGTGGATGTTCTCTTAGAGAGCGTCTCTAAAGAATATCCAGAACACGCAATTGGCATTCTTCTCACAGGTATGGGAGCCGATGGCGCTCAAGGCCTACTTCAAATGAAAGAGACCGGCTCACTCACAATCAATCAAGATGAAGAGACCTCAGTAGTCTATGGCATGCCAAAAAAAGCTAAGATGCTGGGAGCTAGTGTGCACGAGTTGGCACTACTTAAAATTGGCCCGTTTGTGAGTACTGAAATTTCAAAGAGAATTAAGAAATAGAAATGTCCCACTCTCTGGTGGGACATTTTAGAATGTTGATTTAGGCGGCACTCTTACTGTGACCTTGCACGATCACTTCAAGCTCCACAGCGACAGAGCCAAGGCGCTTAGACTGAGTTTCAAGTTCAACCACTACACTCTCAGTACCAGTTGCAAGATCGGCATTTTCTTTAGTAATCATATCAATATTTTGAATCGCCTCATTAATTTCTCGAATTCCCGCAGATTGCTCACGCGAGGCCCTATTCACTTCGTCCAGAATCATATTAGACTTTGAAACCTTCTCAACAATAACCTTAAGCGCCTGATCACACTGACTGGCAGCATCGATTCCTTTCTTGAGTGTTTCATCACTACTCTTAACAGAGACAGCGAGGTTCTGCTGTGATTTTTGAACGATCTCTTCAACTTGTCTGACTGAGTCTTCAATAAGACCAGTGATCTCTCCGGCCGCGCTACCAGTAACTGCAGCGAGCTTGCCGACTTCTTCGGCCACAAGACTGAAGCCCTTGCCATGTACACCCGCTCTCGCCGCTTCAACCGAAGCGTTAAAAGAGAGAAGCTTAGTTTGAAACACGATATCGTTAATAACTTTGGCGCGCTCTTCAATCTCTCTGATCATGCCCACAATGCGCTCCATCTCTTTGTTACCCGACTCGACGTCGCTAAAGAGGCGGCGATTGCCTTGACCGATCATTTCGATTGTTTGAATCATATTGCGCACAAGAGTCTGACCTCTCCCCGCTTCTTCCTCGCACTCGCGGCCAACCACACCACTCTGCTCACAGGTTTCAGTGTTGCGCGTAACCATGGCATTAATTTCATCAAGCGCCGTCACTGTTTGATCAACACTACTGGCCTGATTACTCACACTGCTTGAGAGACGCTTTGAACTAGCACCGACTGTAGTTGTTTCAGTGCCAAGATGCGAGACGACTTCAGTTAAGTCGGCCACAAATTGGATAAGCTTAGTCACGACTCTTCTGACAATACCAAAGTAGATTCCAAGAATTGTGATTAGAGAAAGAGCGATACCGCCCGCTAAGGCCATGCTGCTCAATTCATAGAGTTCTCTCGACTCCTTAGTCTCTATTGCCGCTTGCTCTCCAAGATAGTCCTGAAGAACGTTAAGACGCTCTCTCATACTCTCAAAGAGCTCTGCGCCAGCGCCAAGAGAGAGAACTCTTGCTTTAAGTCTCGAAGCATCCGTAGACTCTTCAAGTAGCTTCTTAGTTTCACCAAACTGGGCCTCCCACTTTTTGTGGTCTTCCCAAAAGAGTTTCATCACTTCTTTTTCGCGATCTGTTTTTGCGAGCGCTTCATACTTTGAAACTCTAGTTTCAAATTGTTTCTTATTCGCGTTGATTTCATTCCACTGTTTTTCTGTTTCAGCGGCGCTGAGATCCCCACTAATGAGCGTTCTCTCGGCAACAAGTAATTGCTGAAGGTCGCGGTCTGCTTGAATGAGGAAATCAGTAGAGGGAACAAAGTAGTTAAAAGCAGAACTCACTTGAACATTTAATTTATGAACAGCAAACTCACCTGCCGCACCCATCGCTAAGCTAATTGCGACGATGCCCACAAAACTACCAATGATCTTCTTTTGAAAGGAAAGATTCTTCTTCACACTGCCTCCAAGATTTACTAGAAGTCTTCTCGGTGAAATTCGAAGAATAATTTATCAATCACTCTAAAATTCTTCGACTCAACAACTTTTGGATTAGTTGTGATGACGTAAGTTCTGTCTCTGCGTTTAATTGACTCTTCAGCGAGGGCCAAACCATTAGCATTCTTAAGGTGGTAGTCGACTAAGACCACATCAAAGTCTTCCTTAATAAGCCTTGAGGCAACAGAATATATTGACGTCGCCGTCACCAAAAACCTCGACTCCAACACTTCTTTGAGAACTTCGAGTACTTCTTTATCATCATCAATTAGTAGTAACTTTTCCATAACGACTCCCTTCGAGTTCAATTAGTTTGGAATGACAATTTCAAAGCAAGCTGGTCGGTTTGAGATCAACTTCAACTCCCCGCCCATTTTACGAATAATAAGCGAGCACAAATAGAGACCGGTACCGCGACCGCTTCCCTTAGTGCTGGCACCAGCTTCAAATATTCGAGAGGCCACAGCACTCTCAATCCCCGGACCACTATCTTGAAACGTGATCACAATATTTCCATTATGTTCAGAGCACTTAATTTGAATCAGCTTCTCCTCTGATACGCTCATGGATTCCATGGCATTCTTAAAGAGATTCATAAGAACAATTTGAAGGAGAATTGAATTTGTATTGAGCTTAACTGACTCAGAACATTCAAGAAGAACTTTCCCATCACTCATGCGCAAGTACTTGCCTATAAAGTGAATAAAATCTTCAAGAAGAGACTTTAAACTAAGCCACTCTTTATCAATAATCTCTTTATTGTGAGAAAAGTCCTCAAGGGCATTTATAAGTGCTGCGATTCTTTCATTGGCACGGTAAATACTCTTAAGCGCCTTAAGAGCGCGCTCAGGTTTATGGCGCTCCCCCTGCATAGAATCGATTCCTCGCGCCGCTTCGAGCTGAATGAGCTGAAGCATATTCTTAATCTCATGAGCGATAAAGCTGCAAACTTCCTCGGCCTGTGGCTCTGAAGATTCAGGTTTTGCTCTAAGTTGATAGACGCCAGTCTTTTCCAATTTTTTAAACACCATTAAAAAAGAGCGCAAGGGCTTTGGATGAAGCTTTGAAAATGTCACTTCAAAAGAATCATAATCCCCATCAGACATTTCCAATCGACAGGGGATCTTCTTAGTTGGTGTTTGATCGTTAGAAAGTGAAATCAGTGCTTGGTCAAACTGTCCCATGTCACTTGGATGTATGCGAGCTCTTAGTGACTCATAGGCCGACTCTAATTCAACACCACTCCAATTCCATTCCAAGGGAACATGCCCTCGCATCAAACTAGCACCGGGAGCGCGACAAAATTCTAAAATAATATCTTCAGTGTGAGAGAGCAGATTGCTTAGGAGTGAGTTTTGAAACCTCACCTCATTGCGAAGGTCTCGCTCGGCCGTCACGTCAATAAGAGCAAGTAAGTGCCCAGAAACATCCCCATTCAAATCGATCCTCGGAAAGAATACGCCCATGAGAAGTCGATTGGCCCCAATGCTATTTTTTAGTGCGACTTGAAAAGTCTTGCGTGACTTTTTCCCCATCGCCTCCGAGAGAAAATCATTGAGTGAAGGCTCTAGCGTAACAGCACTAATGCGCTCACTAAAGAAGTCCTCCATCTCATTTTCTGCAAGACCAGTCAGTCCTTGCATTGAAAGATTGCAGCCCTGATAAGCGCCCAAAGCATCAAACTCAGCTATTGCCATTGGCAAGTACTCTTTAACTGCACTCCACTCGCTGGCACTATCCGTAGCTTTGAAGTGTGAATCTAGTTTGCGAACTAGGCCCATCTCAACGTCCTTTGGGTTTAAGAGGAATCTTTCTCTCCCTCTATTGTCGGGCCAAAGTACATTTGGGGCCGTGACCTGGGATGACAGAGTCTTGACAATAAACGACGTCCGTTTAGAGTATAAAAAGAGCTATATTATCAAAGAGTTACAAGCCTTTAGATCGTTTTTATAGCACTCTATCACAAGCAAATAATGGGAGTTATACTCTCTTAAACTCACTCTTGGCGCTCCCCTATTATGGGCGCCAACTTAAGAAGGACCGTATGAAAATTGGAGTCATGACCACATTTCCAAAATTGTATTCTACTCAGCGTCTACTTGAAGAGGGCCGTGCGCGCGGTCACGACATGCACACAATTAATACGCTCCAGTGCTACATGGATATTACCCAAGTAGAGCCCATGGTTTATTTTAGAAAGAAACCACTCAACGATTTTGACGCCGTCATTCCTCGCATCTCCTCATCGATCACTTTTTACGGAACCGCGGTACTCAGACAATTTGAAATGATGGGAGTCTTTCCCCTCAATGAATCAAATGCCATTGGTCGCTCGCGCGATAAATTGCGCGCACTCCAACTTCTCTCAAAAAGAGGTGTTGGCCTTCCAAGCACAAGTTTTGCTCACTCAACTAAGCAGACAAAAGATCTGATCAAATTAGTCGGTGGCGCTCCCTGCGTGATTAAACTATTAGAGGGTTCACAAGGAAGAGGCGTCGTATTGGCAGAGACTCAGAAAGCGGCCGAGAGTGTAATTGATGCTTTTAGAGAGATGTCAGCAAACTTTCTGGTTCAGCAATTTATTAAAGAAGCCGGTGGTAGCGACATTCGTTGCTTTGTCATCGGCGACAAAGTTGTTGCCTCGATGATGAGGACAGCTAAAGAAGGTGAATTCAGATCGAATCTTCACCGCGGTGGCTCGGCCAAAGAAATTGAAATCACCAGAGCAGAGCGCACCATGGCCATTAAAGCCGCTCAGGCCATGGGCCTTCACGTGGCGGGGGTGGATATTATTCGCGCCAGCGATGGACCAAAGATTATCGAAGTCAACTCCTCTCCGGGTCTAGAGGGAATTGAAAAGGCAACGGGCAAGAATGTGGCCGGACTCATTATTGAATTTATTGAAAAGAACGCCGGATCAAAGGCCACCAAAGTTAGGGGCCGAGGATAAAATTGAAAGCTAAGCGAGAGAATTTTAAAATTGCCGATATCGAAGTTGCTCCAGGAGAGCGCAAGAGTTTTAAAATTCCGCTGGGCAGACTCTACGACAGCACTGAACTCGGAGTGCCGGGGCAAGTAATTCACGGATCAAAAGATGGCCCGGTTCTCTTTTTATCGGCTTGTATACATGGCGATGAAATCAGTGGACTCGAAGTTATTAGGCGAGTGCTAAAGAATAAGCGACTCTCAGAGATCAAGGGCACACTCATTGCCATCCCCATCGTCAATATCTTTGGCTTTAACAATAAGAGTAGATATCTACCCGATAGAAGAGATCTCAATCGCCTCTTTCCAGGACAATCAAAGGGCTCTCTGGGTTCAAGACTGGCCAAGCTCTTTATGGATGAAGTTGTTCTGCGCTCTACCCATGGTATTGATATTCACACTGGCGCCATTAACCGCACAAATCTCCCTCAAATTCGGGCCAATCTCTCAGACCCCGCGGTAAAGAAAATGGCCAAGGCCTTTAATGCTCACGTCGTACTCGACGCCAATGAGCGAGATGGGAGTCTTAGACAGGCTTGTGTAGAAGCAGAAATTCCCATACTGCTCTTTGAAACAGGAGAGGCCCTGCGCTTTGATGAGCCTGGGATTCGCCTGGGAGTTCAGGGGATTCTCAACGTCATGGAGAGCATCGGCATGCTCACAAAGCAAAAGAAAATCATGACCCATAAGGTAAGACGCTCGAAACTCATCGTCGCTCAAAAATCCTATTGGGTTCGCTCTCCTCAAGGTGGCGTGCTCACTCTCAAAGCCCCACTTGGAAAGCGAATTCATAAAGATGAAATTCTAGGGCACATCTCTGACCCCCTGGGCTTAAAGAAAATCTCACTTCGCGCTAAGATGGATGGGATTATCATCGGAAAGGTTCAAGTTCCACTAGTTGTAAAGGGAGACGCCCTCGTGCATGTTGCGACCTTTGACAACCTTTCAGATATTGAAGAAGAGTTGAGCTTTATTGAGACCGACCACTCTGAGAGTTATCTCTAGACCACGGCCGACTGAATTTCATCGCCAAAATCATTCATAAATTTCTTGATGATTTCCTGTTCGTACTGGCCCTTCTCATTGGCAGGAACCGTCACTCGCACGATAAACTCGAAAGACTTGTAGTCGAGAAAACGCATATGCACCCTTGGATGATAGCGCGGTGGCTGGATGGAAGCGCGCTCTTCAAAGCGCTTCATATGCCCTTCCACAGTTGGATAGAGATGTGAGCAAACACTCTCAGCTGCTTCTAGGAGGATCACCTCTCCCTTCTTCCAATTGCACTTAATACAAAGTGGAATAGAGAAAGTATGCAACACAAAGTTCTTTAAGAACGACTCATTCACCACAGGATGTGAGAGAAAGAAACTATTGGGGATACTCACACTTCTGCCTGTGTACTGGTGAGTCTTACTTCCTGGACCAATTTCAAGCAAGGTAGTCGCAAAGAGATTGCGATCAATCACATCGCCACGAAAGCCATTGACTTCAATGCGATCTCCCACATCAAAGAGATTATTGCTCGATTTATAGAGACCGCCGGTAAAGCAGGAGAGCACTTCTTTAGTGGCAATCACTATCGCAGCTGCTATCGCGACAAATGAGAGCGCCATGGTTTGCAACTCACTCGACCAAATGAGAACAACGGCAAAGATGAGAACCAAGCTAAAAAATGAATTGGTGTTAACCGCCCACTTGCGCCTTCTTCCAATCGAAATATTCTTGCGGTGATTTATCCAACCGATGACCAGGTGGCGCAGGGTAAAAATAATCGCCACAGTGATAAAGGTCACCCCGATCTGCGACCAGGTTAGGGACTCAATAACTTTTTGGACTTGTGCTTCGTTTGGCATAATGCTCACTATTCTAAAGTGAGCGGCGTAGTTGGCAAGTGCTAATTCGCAGTATTAAGTTGACCACAAGCGGCCAGGATTTCATCGCCCTTTGTCGTGCGCACCATCACTCTTAGGCCATGGGAGACCAGTGCCGCCTTAAAGCGCTCAACCTCCCCATCTGTAGGGCGCTTGTATTCAGAGCCAGGATAGGGATTGAAGGGAATTAAATTCACCAGAGCAGGCCTAGTGGAGAGCCACTTAACTAATCCCTCAACATCTCTGCTGGTATCGTTGACTCCGGCGATCAGTAAATACTCAAACGTAATAAATTGCCTTGAGAGAAGTTTTACCCGATCTAATTCTTCAAAGATCACGTCCAGTGGCCATTTCTCATTTATTGGAATGAGTTCACTTCTGAGCTTGTGCTCGGTCGAATGGAGACTGAGCGCCAAGTTAATGGGTGGCAGCTCGGCCCAGCGTTTAAGACCTGGCAAAAAGCCTGAAGTCGAAAGAGTTATTTGGCGATGGCCAACGCCAAGGGATCCAGGTCCAGTGAGAACATCAATTGCTTTCTTAACTTCATCGAAATTATGTAGCGGCTCACCCTGTCCCATAAAAACAATACTAGGGGCAAGTACGCGTTTGGCCGAATCGTTGCTCTGTCTGAGATAGTAAAAGCTACTTAGGTACTGCCCAACAATTTCACTCGCACTCAAGTGTCGCTTGAGGCCCTGGCGACCAGTATAGCAAAAGGAGCAACGAACGGCGCAGCCCACTTGAGTAGAGAGGCAAACGGTGTAGCGCTTATGAAAGGGAATCAAAACTGTTTCAACGAAGTGGCCATCAATGAGTTCGTGAAGAAATTTGATGGTTCCGTCACTTGATCTCTTAACTTCACTGCGCTTGGGAAGATCAAAAGAGAATTGAGACAAAAACTCCAAGCCCCAGCGCTCGGGCCAGGATTTGATGGCATCTGGGCCACTGGTAAACGAAGAGCGGTAGATTTCTTTAAGTGCATAACTACCAAGCGCCTTCATTCCCACCGGACGGTAAGCCTCACAAAAGGAGTCGAGGGTGTGGGCAAGGAGCGAGTGCATGGGCTTTATTTATCGCGCTCGAGGGGGGCTTGGCAAGGTAAAGGGCTGTTATTTAAGACATTTAAGACCTTCCCTAAAAAGCTTACAGGGTATACCCAACGCTTTGCGCAAACACATTATAATCACTCAGAATCTCAACTCATACTTGGACTCACTATGAATCTACTCGGTAAAACCATTCTTCTTTCTGTGCTACTCTTAACGAGTGCTAATGCTCTCGCAAAATCGCGCGGGCAAGTTCAGAGGGAACGAGTGCAAAGACTGGCCCAAATTAGAGATTTTCAGGCCCAAGAATTAGATTTCGTCGACAAGGTGGTCGTTGATAAGTCTGAGCGCAAGCTCTATCTCATGGCCACAAACTCCGAGGGAGAACTTCAGGCCTACCGCACTTATTCGATCATGCTTGGCTGGGCGCCAAGCGGTCACAAAACTGAAGAAGGCGACGGGAAAACTCCAGAAGGCACCTACACCATCGACTACCGCAACCCAAAGAGCCGCTACTTTCTCTCACTTCATATTAACTATCCAAATGCGCAAGATATTGCTCAGGCCAAGGAGCGCGGAGTTTCTCCAGGTGGAGAGATCTTCATTCACGGTATGCCCAATGAACTTGGCCCCTACTATTCAGCATGGATTCCAGACTGGATGGATGGAATTAGCCGCGACCTAGTCTACTCGGCACTTGAATTTGTCGACTGGACTCAAGGCTGTATCGCCGTTTCTAACGAGGCCATTCAAGAGATCTATGATCTCGTAAAAGATGGCACTCCCATCGAGCTCAACCCTTAACTTCGAAGCACGCTCTTGTGAAGAAGTCCGCCCTCTGGAATAAAACTTCCAGTATTGGTGCAGATAAGAAATTTCACATTTATGAGATCGCGATCTGAAAGCGAGCGCTCGCGCACAGAGCGCTTGAGAAACTCAACTTCAAGATCACGGGCCGCTTGAAGAAATTCGCGGTAACTCTCCTCTCTCAGAGGAACTGATCTAAGCATAAAGTGATCCGATTTCTCTTCTGGTGAAAATGAAACTACTTCCTTGATGAGCGCTACCGACCATTCGTAGTGAATCACATCAGTGAGCGGACCTTGACCCATCCAGCGATTGAGTCTCATCTTGGGAAGTTTAATGACGTTATTTTCATGCAGCTCAATGAGCCCTAGATCGTCGAGTTTGAGCAGGTAGCGCAAGCAATCGCGCTCATCGATCCCCTCCATCGCCTTGATTTCCTCGAGTGTTCTTCGCTCGGCAACTAAGCGCCAAAAGAAGTGAAAGTAGTCCATGTTGCTGGCAAAGAAGCTCTCTTGGGCCGGAGTGAAGCGCTCTTGGCGCAACACTTTTGTTTCCATTTCGCGCAGGATATCGATCAGGCCAATTCCGAGCACTTTGCAGATTTGATTGAGCCTAGAATATGAGCAGTCCGGCGCGGTAAAAATCTTCTTCACCGCGCTCTCTGTCAGCCCGAGCTCACTTGCCAGATCGCGGTAGGTAATCTTTCGATTCTTGAGGATTACTTTTAACACATCGCGAACTTCTTTGAATTCATTTCCACTTGCCATGACTATGCTCCCGCCCCTAAAAAAAGGACAATTTCTAGGTACTTTTAAAATCATATTTGGCAAAGAGTGTAAATAGAAAGATATTCGCCTCAGCTTTTTAATAAAGCCGGTTTACGAGGTCGCAAAGATGTAAACCTAGGTCTCTCCCCAAAAAAGATTAAAAGTCATCATCTTTGCGACCCTCAATCCCACCTTACTTTGATTGGTTTTGCTTGCGAGACGAAGCCAAGAAATTCGTGACATCTATTCCGAGAGTAACCCCGAGTGCGTTCTGACCAGTGCCCTGTCCTTGTATGAGCATAGTCACCTGCACGAGGAATTTGCCCGTCGACTCATCAAAGCGCAGTCGATCGAGATAGAAGTTTTGATTCTTAGAAAAGGTCTGAGTGTATTTCATCTCATCCCCTTGATAATAGTCAGTGGTATCTGCGGAGGCCGCAACTAGAGCTCCAGAGCGATCAAAGACTAAAAGCTCACTCACAAAGGGAAAGCGAGATGAAAGCTTAGCTCTTAAAAATTTAGAGAGTGAGTTATTAAAAACTCCCTTCCTAAGAGAAGAGGTGCTCTTGCCCCACTCGCGCTCAAGGGAATCGATAAAAGAGTGATCAAAGCGCGAAATCTTCACTGGCCGAGATTGCAGCGATCTCGTCTCCTCTCGTGCTACTAGCCAACCGTAAACCTCCCGTGAATAAGCTTCAAGTGCCACTTTTTGGATGGGATCGAGCAAGACTTCCTCAGTTGCACAGGAGGGAATTTGTCTATTAAAAGCCTCAAGCAAATCTGGCTTCTTACCAATGATTGCTGCAGAAAAGAGCGCTGAAAAAGAAACGTAGCGCTCAAACTTAAAAAAGTAGGGTGTGATATCGAGCCCCATATCGAGCGAGAGCTCTTTGAGAGTTTCGCGATCTATCAAGAGCACATCCACTCTTCCGGTACTAAAGAGCTTAACAAGTTGATCAAGATTTAGGACTCGCTTGAGGTTTGTGACTCCTGAAGAGAGTAGCCATGACTCTTCCTCACTTCCACTAATCACTGCAATTGTAGAATTAGAGTTATTTGGTCTCTCCACCCCATTCTCAAGCTTAGAGCGCATCACCCAGTACCACTCTTCAAGAGCAAGCGGCGCACTCAAGCGCTCGCCAGCCTTTAGCGCGTATTGGCTGGGAACGGGAAACGAAATATCAAAAGGTGGCTCACCCAGCTCTTTAATATGCCGACTCATGGGCCGGCGCTTAATCTCATAATTCTCACCAGTCGCCTTGAGCACACAACTAAAGACGGCCTGCTTGGTTGGACCCAGGTGATCTACCTGGCGGTAGTTAACTCCCTCCTTAACGACAATCGCATTAGGAGCTACGGACTGGGCCACAACACTGCTAGCAGCTAAAAACGCTAAGACAAAGCCTAAGCGCCAACTCTGAATGGCTGAGCAAAGACAGCTGGTATCCACAAAGAATTTCATTGGGCCCTCCTCCTTCTAAGACTAATAGGCCAAGGCGAGAACGTAAATACTTAATATTCCTAAAGATCGACCGTAATAAAATCGACTGCTTAAAAAGGGCAAAAAAATTCTCTCTAAGAATATGGATATGAGCCCATATAATCATTTAAGGCATTTGGCCGCCATTAAAGAGGTATAGGCATGAGACTCCCACCCCGCATCTTCTCAAATATTGATGAGAAATCTATTCTAAGAGCTTTCAGTCTGTGTCTGGCGCTCACACTCTGCCTTGGGCCAGTGGTTCACGCAAAAGCCGCCAGCTTTGAAATTAAATCGGGCACCTTTGAGCTTGCGCCAAAGAGTTCATCAGATTGTGACAGCGGCCAAGTCTTCATCAAAACTGACGAAGATAAAAAATTC
Source organism: Bacteriovoracaceae bacterium (assembly GCA_048267245.1). GTDB lineage: Bacteria > Bdellovibrionota > Bacteriovoracia > Bacteriovoracales > Bacteriovoracaceae > JBLWXV01. Next base: position 1,062,416 of record JBLWXV010000002.1, on the reverse strand, counting down.
CTAATCATAGGGCAGAGAAAATCATTTCTTCTCTCACCCTCAAATGATGTTGAAAAGCACGAAGATGGTTGCACAATTGAGAGCACCAACACACTAACGCCTAATGTGGCGAGCTTCAAAACCACATATAAAAACTGCGAAAAGAAAACGGTGACGATCAACGAAAAAATCACCAAGAGTGGTGAGGACTCAATCACCTACGAATCAAGTGGCCGCCGTGGAAAACCTCTGAAGTGTGTACTGACTAGAGTTTCATCTGCAGGAGATCAATAAAATGAAAAACTTCATTGTTGTTGCCCTCTCCTTACTTATGTTAAGTCCCATTGCAACACTTAGTGCGAGAGAGCTCACTTTAAAGGAGTGCCTCGAGGAATTTGGAAAAATAAATCAAAGACCTCGCCCTAGGTCCTGCCCTCGTTTGCAAGCGATGCCCCCACTCTCGGCCCACTTTAGTCAAAAGGGAGCTGACTGCCGCGGATTCATCGGCGACGACGGAAGTTACGGCCCATATGGACAAGTCATTCAAAGCTACATTCAATCTCAAGGTAGCGACTCAATTCTTCTTTCAAATAACTTGGCCAGCATGAATGGTGCCTCAAACATATGCCCGAATTGGAAGAAATTTGATGAAGCTACTAAGACTCACTTTTGGGTTTGGACCTTTGCCGCCATCGCTCACGCCGAGGACACTTGTAAGAACTCTCAAGAGAAAGTTCCCGCTACAAACGGCTATGCAATTGGTCTGCTTCAAATGGATTACACCGTGAAAGCTCGCTCTTGGCGAGGGCCAAATTGTAAGGCAAAAAATATTGGTCCCTATGAAGCGAATCTAAAGTGTGGACTGGATATTATGTCGGAATTAATGCTTGGGCCCAGGGGTGAATATAAGGGCCCGGGGCTAATCTACGGTGCTAATTCTTATTGGCAAAAACTAAAGGGAAGAACTGGTGGAGATATTGGGGAGAAGATTAGAGCTTTTCCCCTTTGCCACTAGTTAATTTGAGAGCGCGTGAATCATCGCGCGCACGGCTTTCATCTGGACACCTGATCTCAGGTGAAAATCCTCTCCGGTATAACCCCACCAATCAAAGCATCCAAGTGGATTTTGTGGAGCAAAGTAGCTCTTCTTAGCCGCCGGATAGAGCATGATAATGCCGTTGGCACTGGCCCACTGGTTGTAACCACCTTTGACCACAAAGGCACTACCAACGGTCATAGGATCTTGATCGCAGCCATGCAAGGCCACGTGAATGCGGCAATTGGCCCCGCGCTTTTCACACTGAGCGGGAACAAAAATGTGGCCATAGTCGGCCAGCGAGCTTCCAGCTCCTTCAATGAAAGGACGCTGATCGAATGTATAAAGTGTGCCACCCGCGAAATCGCTCATGTCCTCTTTTGAGTCATACGGATTTTCTAGATCATCCATAAGAGCTTCAAGAATCATTCCTGCGCCATCTAGGTCACAGTTGAGAAGCCAAGGCGAGTTGAAGTAATGCCGGCGAAGACATGGCTTGCCGTAATCAAGAGTTGGTAGGCCATGGCCTGCGGCCGAATTGTACTCACTCTTAACGTGATCGCTGCCAAGTAGCTCGACGTAGAAATTTTCGAGTCCGTGCACAGTCGCGCGGTCAACTAGGATGTCGTTTTCACCACTAAAGACAAAACCCCGATCTCCACGCAAGTGATCTTTAGAGGCAATCGCCCCACGCTTTTCCTCATAGTAGTAGCGATCAAGCGAAACGCGTGCAGGAACTTTTCCCTTCATACACTCGCTGGTGGCCACATTAGTATTACCCTTTGAACACCAATAAGCCCCGCCAGCAATAGCGGCTGAGCCATCGGCCACTTCGGCGTAGGCCATGTGAAATTGAACAGCAAAGAAAGCACCGGCAGAGAGTCCTGAGAGAGTCACTCCAGTTTCTTTGGCACCAAGACCATTCAACTTTATTTGATCAAAGCTAAAGGCATCAGGAAGAGCGCTGTCGACAACAGTAGACGAGAGCCCACCCGGTCCCATTGGTGGCCACCACGTACTCATATCCATCAATTGCGCCTGGGCCGCTTGAGAAAATAGGCATATGAGGGTTAAACCTAGGGCCAATCCGAGTTCCCGTAGTGTTTTTTGCACTTAAGCGTCCTTTGTGTGGGGCAAAGTTCCTGTTTTTTGTACTTCGGTACCAATCCAATGATCTTTTTTATCGTTCTCACCTTGTGAGTGTCAATAGAAACTCTTCAAACATTTCCCTACTTTCAAGAATCCCGCGACGTGCTATCCTAGTGTAATGACAGGCAATCGAATTATTGACTTCATCCTTTGGACCCTCACTCTCCTCATTACTGGCGGCACGCTTGGCGTCTTCGTCTATACTGAAATGATCTACCAACGTCCCTTGGTGAGTGATAGCGCTGAAAAGCAAGAAATGATGAATGATATTGCCAAGGCCGAGGCCCAAGAGGCCATTGCTCTTGGAAAAATTACTCTCAATATTGTGGCCGATCGCCCGAGCGCGCGACTTCGCTACCTTGATGTGGAGGCTTCTCTTGTCCCCTTCAATGGAAGTGGCGCCACTAGAATCAACGACAATAAGAAACTCATCATCGATGGCTTTATCGACGTTGCTTCCCGCATGTCACCTGAAGAGCTGGCCTCAATTAGTGGAAGAATATTATTGGAGTCGCGCCTAAAAAAGCGCATTGAAGAGATAACAGGACCTCAGACTGTCAAAGAAGTCCTGTTCACTAGCTTTATCATTCAGTAGAAATTCTTAGTTGTGCTTTTCTGCAGCTTTGTCAGTGAAAGTGGCATTGGCCCCATCATCTGGAAGCGCAGAGAGGTACTCATCAACTTGTGCTTGAGATACTTTACCTTCGGCAAGTAGTTTGTCGCGAAGTCTTTTATCGAGAAGTTTTTCTTCAAGGGCCTTACTTAGACGCATAGGATTCCTGATACTTAGTTAAATTACTAAAGAGCATAAACTAGCGAAGTCGCCACCATTTGAAAAGCCCTCAGCTACTGAAAATACTTCGGTGGAGGTGTTTTATCGTCATCTCCCCTATTCTTCTTGTCTGTGGGCACGATCTTCAGGTGACTACGACGCGGAGCACTTCGACGTGGACTACTCATAAACCAGTGCTTAGTGAGAGGACTTGCCATGAGCTTCATCATCACCACCGCCATGGCCATGCTTCCCAAGTGCCCCCAAGCGCCAATCCCTGCTGGGGTAAAGACTCCGGTGTAGAGACTCATTGCAATAAGAATCAAACAAAAGTACTTGGCCGGCAAAGAAAAGACGAACATAAAGAGAAACGGACGATTGGGATAGAGAATGGCGTAGCCAAGAAAGAGCGCCATGACCGCTCCACTCATGCCGGTAAGTGGAAAGCTAAAAAGTCCGCCTTCAAAGAAAAAGGCACCAATCATAAGATAGATTAAAGCTCCACCCAGCGAGACGCCTACGAGAAAACTAATGTAGCGCTTGCGCCCCCACAACTCCTCGAGCTCACTGCCCACAAACCACAAACCAAGAGCGTGAAAGATCACGTCCATGAGCCCGTGGGACATGAAAACATAGGTGAAGGGTTGAAAGATAAGCCCGCTTGCGACGCCGTCAATTGAGAGACCAAAAAGACGTGTGAGAGGAAATTGAAAGAACTTAGCTGAGATCGCTCCCAAGACAAAGAGTGAGGCCGAAAGAATAATGAGAACCTTATTAACCGGAGTCAATCTTGGAAATTGAAGTTGGGCTTGATTCACTTAGCACCTCCGTGCTCAGAAATTTCAATCAACACTCCCCCAGTTGATTTGGGGTGAATGAAATTGACTAGACATCCCTTGGCCCCGGGCTTTGGTTCTGGGTGAATAAGTTTATAGCCCTTGGCCTCGAGCTCGCGGCACTTGGCGCGCACATCGCCGACGCGAAAGCAAAGGTGATGAATACCCTCGCCGCGCTTTTCAATATACTTGTGAATTGGGCCATCTTCACCGTGGGGTGTGAGTAGCTCAATATGTCCGTGTCCATCAATCTGAGCAAAGGCCGTCTCTACACCTTCACTGGCGACTACTTCTCGCTCGCTTTCAAATTCAAATCCCAAGTCCTCATAAACTCTCACCGCGCGATCGAGATCTGAAACCGCAATCGCCACATGATCGAGAACAAGTCCGAGTTTTGAAAATAAGTCACTTTGATTCATTAGAAATATCCTTTCCTATAACTAATTGCCTTGTCCGTCCGGTCTCAACTCTCGCTCAAGGATTTGAAAGAAGAGCTCCTGCATTTCAAAATCATCCCTCACCTGCCAGGCATTCTCAAGCGACTTAATCAATTCCTCGCGGGCCACCAATTGCTCCCCTTTAACAAGACTTGAAAAGAAGGCGCGCGGCTTGCTTCGAAGCTCTTTTTGGGCCTGAAGGCCCACGTAATCGCGCTGGCGTGCGCGTGTGAGAAACTTCTTTTCCTCGGGACTAAGAAAACTCTCCTTGCCCATCAAAGGATGAGAAAGTGTGAGAAAAATGAGGAGGGAGCACAGTTGCATTTTAAGCATACGGGCATTGTAGCGCCCGTCGCTCTACTATTCAATCTTAAGAACTTGGAGGATCAATCGCCTCAGAACAGTCAGGATTTGAGGGATCAAAGCTTGGGACATCTGGCGTACTAGGAGGTAGACAGATGCCATTGCTACAACTTCCAAAGGTTGGCACATTGTAGCAGCGCAGAGCACAGGTCACAGCGCCCTGAGCACTCACACCGGTTTTGACGACAAAACAGGTCGAGATATTTTCTTTACGACAATATTCCTTGGCCACACATTGCTGACCGGGAGATTTATTACATAGAACTGGGTCGCTCTGAGTATTTGAGTGAACCGCACACACACCCGTCGATTGATTGCAACAGAATGATGAGCATTCAAAGTCTGACGAACAAGTCTCACCCACTCCGCGGTTGCCTACTACATCGACATCTTCAAGACACTGGGCCACCAGTTCTTTTGACCAACAGCGATTGTTAAAACAGCACTCATCCGAACCACAAGCATTCGAACTGGAACAAGTTTTAAAGGCAGACTCGAGGACTTCACGGTCAGAAAAGTCGAGTGAACTCTCGCGAGTGAGCTGCAACTTGAGCTGACTAGAAGTCGTATCAGTTAAGACCTCTTTTTCCCCAGTCACAGTGTTGAGAGCGAGAAGTTCAATCTCGGCGGTGACGTTACACGAGCTAATGCCCTCGCCTGAATAGGAATCATAGTTTTGAACGCGCATATTACAGCCGTTCACCCAATTAGACTGTCCACTCGTTGAGAGCGAGAGCAGGGTTCTCGCCGCATAGGCATTATCTTCGTCACTCGTTCCAATATATTCGACATTCGAACTAAGAGACATTTTACCCGAGCGGGGAAAGAGGCGCGAGTTATAGCCACCATTAAAGCCGGTAGAGCCTGAAAGGTAGCCACCAAAAACACCGTAGGTTGAATCAATTGCGGCGGCACCAGTAATTTCCCACTCACTTTGATTGAGAGCGCGGTAGGGGCCATTATAGACATAGGAAACATCACTGCTGCCATTGCCGGAAGTATCAAAGTTAATAATTGAACCAAAGCCAACACCACCACTAATGAGCATGCTCTGTAGAGTGGTTTCTAGATCGCTCTTGGCGATGGCCTGCTCGCCGGCAGTGCTCATGGTTGAATAGATATCTGGCAGACAGCGATTTAAAACCACCGAGTGGGCTTCACTGCTGAAGGGCTGACCATCTTTAGTAGTATCAAGTTGAGGCTGTGAAGGAGTCTTGGCGATACCACTTGAATAGAGTCCGCTATCTTTTACTTTTGCGTAGGTATAGAGACAGCGCTCCCCGGCATCATCACAGGCAAATTCGCTATCATTACTCTCTTCAAAAGTGGGGTCGTGCTCAAGGTGCAGACCGCGACAGTAGAGACTCTTGCTGTAGACGTCGGTCTCAGGGTCGGTGCCAGTCGAATAATCGTAGAGATCATAGAGCAAGCGAATATTTTCAAATGGGCGATCACTCATATCGAGCATTAAAACTTCAATATCCGTTTGTGGGGTAATCCCAGGCGCGCGGCCTATGGTGGCCGGAACTTCAATGACCGCAAGCTCGCGACCAAACTTAAAGCGCACATAGATCAAGCGATCATTGAGCGAAGTAATATTGAGGCCAGAAATATAGAGATTGCCATTAAAATTCTTTGGCATTGAAATCTTTGTCTTATAAGTTCCATCAAAGGGATCCACAATGTGGCGAAGTTCGGCGATACCGTTGGCAAAGGTCTCATCGTCAATTGAGCCGAGCGTGCCATCAGTCTTGCCAGAGCCCTGCCCCGAACCACCAGTTCCTGTACCTGAACTGCCTCCACTACTTGAATTAGATACACCTAGTCGCTTACCGTTAAGACCAGTATTTTGAATACAACTTTGCAAAACGAGGGCGAGCACAAGCAGTAGTGTGTGCAGAGAACTTTTGCGCGTGAATGTGTTGTTCTTTCCTTGAAACATATACAACTACTTATCGGACTTTAATGGGTGAGTCTTAAGCTTCCTTAGACCCAATTTTAACGCGTTACCTGAGTAAAACAGTAGTTTCCCTATAAGCCACTGAAATTGTATCGAAGAGGATCGCTAGTGTTGCCCGAGTTCTGTGGCAGCGCAGAGGCGATGGAAGAGATAGAGGAAAATCACTTGGAAATAATTAGTAATTATATTGAGCGCCATGAGGGTGAGAAATTGCAAGCTGAAGAATTGATTCTGAAAGAGCATCCCTCCAATTTCTACGAAGAAAGAGAGCAAGGTAATGAGACAAGTGGGCAAGAGAGCGAGCTTAGTAAATCGCACACTCATAGCAAAGTTTCCGTGCGCCTCTGACTTATAAAAGACGGCCATCAAAGGAACGTAGGAAAAGAAAATCAGGGCAAAGATGCCCGGCACTACGAGTGCCACCAGACCTAGAAGAAAGGCCAGGCTATAGAGCGCGCTTGAGACAAAGAGAAAAAAAGCCGGCGTCCAAAAGCCGCTTGGAAGCTCAAAACTTGCAAACTCCCCCCAAGGAAGTCTCCTCGCCGCCACGAGAATCACCCCGGCCATGGCAAGGAACATGATCACTATACTTAAAAGCGAGTGAATGACTTGCTCGCCAAAGAAGTATGAACTCACAGTGATGCCAAAAGCCTCAAAGATCGCAATGAGAACGAGGGGCAAAAGCCCAGTGACAAAGAGCTCGCTGCCTCCCTTAAAGATCTGCCCTACTCGCAAAGTGTAGGGACTAGACATCAATGGCCTCAAAGGTGCGAAGAATTTTATTCTTCTTTACTCCGGGCACTGTGAAGACGCGGTTGTGAAAACTAATATAAACACCCGGGGCAAGCAACTTGCTAGCAAGTAGCGCCTCGGTGACATTTTGCTTGGCATCTGAATCGTCAAAACCCAGGGGCTTCATCGCCCCGGTAAAAACCACGGGCACGGGAAATTTTTTAATTTCCTCGAGCACAAAGCTCGCCGACTTGGCCATAGTGTCGGTGCCGTGGAGCACGACTATGGGATGGCCCTTTTGAAGTTGAATGCGCAGGGACTTCACTAGGAGGGAGCGGTCAAAGTCAGTCATATAGAGAGAGTCTTTATTGAGCACGCTAATGACCTCGAGTTCAGTATAGGGCATGCGCAAGCGCTTGAGGATGCTCTCTTTAATTGCCGACTCTTTATTTTCCAGCGACCCATCGAGCTCGTCGTAGGTCTTATCGATTGTACCGCCAGTAGTCACAATAATGACGCGCATTTTCTCATTTAAATTACTCAATGAGTCTCTCCCAGAATTGAAGACTTATGAGCGACATTTTGCCCTAAAGTTTTAGCGAAGTCACCTTGACGCTTAAAGGATCGCTCCCATAATAAGGGAGTTCAATTTAAAAGGAGTGACCAAAATGAGCGAACGCCAAGGTAATATTAGCGTTAACACCTCTGATATTTTCCCAATTATCAAGAAATGGCTCTATAGCGAGCACGACATCTTCATCCGCGAGCTCGTGGCCAATGCCACTGATGCCATTACTAAGCGCGCCACACTGGCCCGCACCCGCAATGAAGAAATTCCAGTAGGAAGCGTTGAAGTAAGCGTCAATAAGACCGCCAAGACGATCACTGTCAAAGATAACGGCCTAGGAATGACAGAGGAGGAAGTCGAAAAATACATCGCCCAACTCGCCTTCTCTGGAGCGCGTGAATTTGTGGAAAAGCTTCAAAAAGAAGGTGCCGACAAGGGCGGCGACATCATTGGTAAATTCGGCTTGGGCTTTTACTCGGCCTTCATGGTGGCCACGAAAGTTGAGGTGGAAACCCTTTCAATGAATCAAGGCGCCACTCCCACCAAGTGGTCTTGTGACGGTGACACCAGCTACACTTTCTCTAATTCAAGTAAAAGCGATGTGGGAACCACTATCACTCTTTATCTAAATGAAGAGAGTGAAGAATTTCTCTCTGAGCACAAACTCTCAGAGACCTTGCGAAATCACTGCGACTTTATGCCCTACCCGATCATGGTGATCGATCAAGAGCGGGTAGGAAAAGACGACTACACTGGAACTCAAGTCAACGACACCACTCCTCTATGGAAGCGCGATCCAAGCGAACTCAATGATGAGGACTATAAGAAATTCTACCGCCAGCTCTTTCCCACTGAGCCCGAGCCTCTATTTTGGCTTCACCTAAAAGTGGATCACCCCTTTACGCTTGAAGGAGTTCTCTTCTTCCCGCGCTTTAATCCAGCGAGACCATTTAACGAAAAGACCATTCGCCTCTACTGCAAGCAGGTCTTTGTAACCGACAACGTTAAAAATATTATCCCTGAATTCTTAAGCCTACTCAAAGGGGCCATCGACTCTCACGACATTCCTCTCAACGTCTCGAGATCATCCCTGCAGGGTGACCCAAACGTGAAGAAAATCAGTGGATATATCGTTCGCAAGGTCGCAGAGGCACTTAAGAAACTTCACAAGAATGACCGCGCCAAGTACGACTCACTCTGGGAAGATATTGGCCTCTTTGTTAAGTATGGTTGCGTGAGTGATGAGAAATTTGATGAGCTCATGAGAGAGCGCGTGCTCTTTAAAACCAATGACAAAAAACTCCTCACTCTTCCAGAGTACCGCGAGAATATTCCGGCCGAATATAAAGAGAAGCTCGGTCAGACAATTCTCTACTTTGAAAAGAATAAAACCAATCACTCCCTCAACGCCCAACTCACTGAGCACAAGCTTGAGGCGGTGGAGCTTGATGATCACATTGACCCACACTTTATTCAGCACCTCGAATATAAGAAGAGTGGCGACTTTGAATGTAAATTCTCTAGCGTTGACGCTGAGATCGACAACCTCCTGGGAAGCGAGAGCACTAGCGCCGACGACGTCAAGGTAAAGGAGCTCTTCTCTAAAATTCTCCACCCAGAAGCGGCCACAAAGAAAGAAGGTGAAGAGGCGATGCCAGATATGGGAGACGATATTGAGATCGCCAAGATCAAAAACTCTCCCTACCCTGCCTACTTTAAAATTGATGAGCAGATGAAGAGATTTGCCAAGATGGCCCAGAGCATGGGGCAAAATTCTACTTTCCCCATTAAGAAAACTCTCGTCATCAACCCACAAAACCCTCTAGTTCAGATGGCCCTTAAAATGGAAGAAAAGGGAACTCACCCAGAACTAGTGGCCGGACTTTGCAAGCACGTGGAAGACCTCGCCTTAATTTCTAGCGAAGGTCTTGAAGGCGCTGAGAAAGATGCCTTTGTTAAGAGGACCAGCGGACTCGTTGGTCAACTTGCGGGACTTGCCCTCAATTAAAGAAGATGTTGTGGCGGGGGAAACCTCGCCACAATTTTTTAAAGTCCCCACTTGGTCGTGAGAATATTTCGAAGATGAGTAATCGAAGCAGCGTTGAGGCTCTTTTCAAAAATCATCACCTCGGCCACACTGGCATCCATATTATTATCGCCATTTGATTCACAACCAAGATTAATTTCACTCACCACACCAGTATCGGCCGCGAGTACCCCTCCACCGGCAGTGAGGGTATCACTGACTCCGCCTAGTCTGAGTCCGTAGGTGCCAGCATTGAAATTAACCTCGGCCAATTGCCATGTCCCAGTTGAGATCACTGAGCTACCTAACTCAAAGTAATCATCCGCTCCCCCAACACTCATCACCCAACTTCCAAGATTGTCTAGCTGACCTAAGCGAGGAAAGGCCCCAACGCCAGAATCCCCCCAAAGAACAGTCTGAGTGGTCTGCACACTGCTATTAGATCTCATCACGCTAAAGACACTGCCACCACTCGTGGCACTTAGGCCTGATGTGAGAGTTGTGCTTAAGCACTGAGAGGCTCCGTCGCCACCACCAGTTGCAATATCATTCGAATTTAGGGCACTCGCTTGATAAGTTAAGCAATTTGAATCCACGCCGTGGGTACTCATGTGGTGAGAGCGGTAAGAGCGATCATTCCAGGTACACACTTCACTATCAAAGGCACCACTATTTGCATTGTCTCCCTGAGCATCAAGTAGTGTTGTGCGATCACTGCCGTCGAGCCACAGCACAAGTGAATTGGGTGTGACAAAGACCGCGCTGGTATCGGGCACAGTAAAGGTTCTCACAGCATTATTGCGAGCAATATCTCGAATCGTTGAGCCAGAAATATTAATCGGCGACACTAAGGTAATTCCATCGAGATCGAGATCATCGGCACCAACAGTATAAGTGAAGGTCAACGTGGTGGAGCCTGTGCCAGCAGCATAATTGGCGTAGACCGTGCCACTGCCAATATTAATTTGAATGCGCGGGTTGCCGGTGATTGTGACGTCCTTATCCCAGGTGACATCAAAGCTCAGTGTGTGAGCGTCTGAGTTTCGATAGGTCCCACTGGCCACGTTCGTGATTCCAAGTAGAGAGGGAACAACCGGATCGATATAAACACCTGAGACATTGACGTTGCCAATAATCAAGTCGGCCACATTGCCGGAGGCATCTGTCATATTTCCACCGGCGAGATCAATGCGATTATCAACACTGATTCCATCCACATCAGAATCTGTGGCGCCAATTCGGTAGCGAAAGCCAATAGTGGTGGTTCCACTGCCCGTATAATAGAGAGCATCTCGAGTGCCATTGTCGGTGGTGAGCACAAGCTTTGGAAAGCCCTCAACAGTTACTGCTTCGTTGTAGGTCACTGTAAAGGTGAGATATTGATTGAGACCATACCAACGATTAGCAGGCTTTGCGACTGAGCTAATCGTCGGAAGAGTGCTGTCGTCACTACTATCACCGTCCCCATCGCCATTTTCGTAGCGACCGCGGTCTTCCACCTCTACCAACCCAGCGACTTTCTTATCAACGCAAGAACTCGCCGCCACTAGAATGAAGGCAAGGAGCAGGGAGTGAATAGATTTGAGGTTAAAAAATCTCATCAACCTCATTTCGGAGAGCAAAAGTGTAGGCCCAAAAAAAAAGGCGACCATAAAGGTCGCCTTGATCATTTTTGCCCAGGGGGGATGGGCAGGTAGTGGTTATGGAAGGGTCGCGCCAAGATTGAATTGTGGTTCCATCTTCTTGGCGTTAGCAATAAGAGGCTCATCGCGCTCAAAAGCAAGCACATTGCCCTCTCCAATTAATTCCTTTCCGTGCGTGTGACTGCGACGAGCGTAGAGGCGCTGATTTTCCTCGCGCTCGGCCTCTTCCTTACACACAATGCAGTAGTCAGCGGTGGGTCTCGCCTCAAGGCGTGCAAGTGAGATCTCATCTCCACACTCGCAACACTCACCATATGTTCCCTCTTCGATTCGCGAGAGTGAGTTATCAACTTTTCTAAGGAGGAAGGCCCGACGACCAATGAGCTTCATCTCTAGGAGACGCTCGCGCTCAGTGCCTGCCATCTCAACTTCATCACCACCGAGTGCCGTCTCACCTGCAAGCTCATCAGACATAAGCTCTTCTTTCATCTTTAAGAATTTGTTCTTAAATTGATTTAAGATGTGACGTTCCATGTTTTACTCCTGACACAAAATTCGCTCCCTCTTGGGCGATCATTTTATGGTCTGTTTTGATTGTCCTCATCCTAAGGTCAATCTTTGTAATTCTAGATAAGGCAAGGGTCATGCCAAGTGGATAACCAAGCTAAGTGCTTGGATACTTGAAGTATGGTCAAGACAATCTATTGAACATAGGGTCAAAAAGGCGGTGCACCCTAAATGCTGAAGGCCAAAATGGGTCTCATTTCAGGGCCTTTATGACACAGCGTAATAAAAGATATGGAGAAAATTAAAGTGAGAGAATCAGGGGATATGGGCCTTTAAGTATATTGCCCTGGCAAATCTCAAAGCGGCCTTCAGATGCAAGTTCCTGTAATTGCTCAAGAGCTACCTCATACGGAAGATCTTCATCCACGTAGAAAGCAGCGAAACTTTCAATTCCAGCTGAGATAACCTCAACAACCTCTTCAGAGTCTACTGCTGAACACCCGATCAATCCCTTCTTTGAGCTTTGCATTTTCCAGTGGGGACCAGAGGGAAGATCCCAGCTCGCGTCCACTACCGCTTCAACCACTACCAGCAATTCATCATATGAAGCTGATGCAACGGCCTTAGATGCTCCAAAACCCATGAATACTAGCGATATAAATATAAGAGCGATTTTGAGCGCTTTCATTTCCCTTCTCCTTGAGCTTTTTGTACGCCCATGAAGAGGAAATCAAAATTATTAACTTTGGATGAAACCTATCTGATTGTGAGATAAACCTGGATTTCCGGCGAAACTGACAGCTTCTGTTGGCGGCCATTCTCCCCCTTCCCCTGCTCTAAAGCCCCGATTTGCCATACCCGCGTGGCCTGATTAGCAGCCGTGGCCAATAACTGTTAACCCATTGAAAATAGGCAGTTTTTTACCTGTAATACACAAAATTCTCATTTAAGTTTATTTTCAAAATGCCGATAACTTCTTGAAAACTCTAAACAGACACACCCTCGGAACTTTTTGTTGAGACAGTTGCGGGGACTATAATGGGCTTAACTCGTGATTTCCCATTTATGGCAGGGCCTTATGAAAGTGAACAAATTAAATCTATTGCTGCTCACACTTCTTCTCCTCCCGCTGCTTGGCACCCAAGTGCAGGCACAAGGAAGCGAAGACAATGACACGCGCATCGAGGACATCATGCCCGAGCGCGCTCAAAGTAGTAGCGAGAAGTTCTACCGCAAATTAGAGCAGGCCGACATTGATTACTTCATCAATGGTGGCGCTGAACTTATTCGCGAATACCGCGCCAGCAAGAATGGAGAGATTGACCTCGTGGCCATTCGCCCCTTCGTTGAGCGCTCACTTCACGACTATAAGGACTTTAGCTACTTTACTCAGGAAGAATTTCTAACCTTTAAAGGGCGCTACGATACACTGATTGATACTGCTAAGAAGAGTAAATTTTCTGACGATCAAAAAGAAGCCGCTCTTAAAGATCTTATTAAGCTCACAGTTGATGAAATCGCCAAGAACCCGCTTGAAAGAAAAGTGGCCAATACTCTTTGCCACAGTAGTTATGAGTGTGGCGCCGGTCTCAACTGTGTCGCCGTTCCCGCGCGTGCCAAGGCCAAGCTAAGTGCAGTCCTTGGTGGTGCCAAGATTGATGCCAATAAGTGTCTCGCCTCTGGTAGCGCCACGACTGATTATAAGCAGTGCTGTTCAGGAGAGCTCACAGACTCATACGGCAAGAGTGTTTGTGCCGAGGTTAAAGCCTGTGCTCCAATCGTTGTTCAAGGAAGCTCATGTTTTGACAATGAAAATTGCAGCAAGGGAACTGAGTGTGTGCAAGCAGCTTCATTTAATTGTGGAGTTCAAAGTTTTGCCAACCTCATGGGTCTTGCCCTTCCAGAAGGTTTTAAAGACCAAGGGGCAAGCTGTAAAAATAATAAAGAATGTGCTTCAAACTCATGTGTGAATGGTGCGTGTGAAGAAGTCTTCACTTGCCTTCCTGCCTGTGTTGGGAGCCAGGGCACTCCGGAGCGCGGTAAGAAGTGTTGTCCAGGTCTTCTTGAAGAAAATGTGGGCGGCAAAGTCATGTGTGTTCCCAACTGTCCGCCAATGGGCGCCTTTATTCCAAGCGCTCCTCCAAGCGCACCCAAGAAAATTGGTATCCTAGACGTGCTAAGCCTCTTCTCTCCAATTTCTGTCGCTAACGCTCAAGGCTCAGCGACAACTGATTTTACAAATCAAATTAAGGCCAATAAAGATAAATTCTCTCCAGGCAACCTCTATAGAGAAGTTCAAAAGTCTGAAGAAGATATTCTCAAAAAGGCCACAACCTACTCAGCTGAAGGCAGAAAAACTAAGACAATTGCCAACGTTCCTGCGTTTAGTCTTCGCGAGGGTTCAGACTTTGAAACATGTCATATCGACTTTAGGGCCGACCACTATATTTATCTGCAAAACAAATCAGATAAGGAAAAGAAGCTCGCCAAAGGTAAACTCTTTGACATCGAGATGGCACTCCTAGGCTTTGAATTCGTGGCCCTAGGTTCAGGTGTACAAGACTACTGGGTGGGCGAAGATGGCAAGTCAATGCACTCGCGCATGAAAGAAGTCGCTCAAAAGCACCGTGAATTTAGACACGCCTACCTTGAGGATTTGATTACAGTTAATAAAGAGGTTCGCTGTCTCTGTCTTGATAAGAATGGCTATGAAAAAATTAGTGACAACGACCAAGAGTGGTTTAGAGAGTACTGTCCTGCTGAGTACTCAGCCTACCAAGAACTCAAGCAACAACTTGCTGAGCGCGAAGTTCAAACAGATGATTATGATGGCGATGCTTCAGGTGTAAAGTACAAGCGCATGCTTGTGGCCTGGACTACTGCCAATAAAAAGTTTGCCGATATCCTCTACTCAGGTAACAACGTCAACCTCGCTGGTCTCAATGGGCTTGCCACTTGGGCGCGCACCAATAACTGGTATGAGGTTGAAACTAAGCAATACGATGTCTTTAACTTTACAGTGAAGAATCCTGGTGCGGTTGCCAGTGGTGTGCTCGTTGGTGTGATGCTCGCCGCTGCTGTGGTTGCGGTTGTCTCTGGTATGGCGATGGGCCCAACAATCTCTCTCTGGGCTTCACTTGGTATTATCTCTGCCTCTGGTGTTGCTGGTGGTGTGGGTATGTGGCTCGTAGGTGCCCTCAAAGGTGCTTGGGTTGCTCAAGGTCCAGAGATTTATGATGACCACATCAAGGGTCCATATAAGTGTGGTAAGAAGGATCAGTGTAGTGACTACAAGCGAATTCTGTATCAACCATATAACAATGTTTGTAAGACTCACACTGGCGCCAACGCTTGTGTGAAGAGCTTCCTCGTCTACAAAGATGTAAATGAAGGAAATGTCTCACACAATATCCTTGTGGACCCGTTTGTTCCGCTCAACGTAGAAAAAGATATACTTATTAAAGATAAGCGCTCGTATGCAACTCTCATGGATCAAGGTTTCCAAAATGCCCTCAAGGCCATGAAGAGTAAAAAACCAGGCGGTCAGCAAAATACTGGTTACTTTGATAAGACTTTCATCGATTCAGAAGTGATTGGTTACTATACGCCGCCAATTGCTGATACTTACGAGCAAACCTATGTTCTCGATCAATCGCAGATTGAAAAAATTAAGAAAGCTGCGAAGAACTACATGATCGAGGAAGGATACTTTGCTGGTGAGGACAATGAAAATCTTGAGAAGTTTGCCGACTATGTAGTGAAGTTCCACTTTGTGTGGCCAAGAACTTCTCTTCCAGATCGCATTGCCTACCCTCTCCCGGGCTTCCAGACCTACATGGAGATGGTGACTTCAATGCTAGATGTGGTGACACTTGATAACGGTGACAATATCGCTGGCTACACTAATCTCAACGAGAACTACGTAAACGATTATCTCCATACGATCTCAAACATCGGAACGGCTTCACGTCTGTCACAACAAGGCGCTGAAGGGATTGCAAAGGATCCTGCAGAGCTCGTGCAAGAAGATGTAGATGCCATTGAAAATAGTTTTTCAAAAAGTGCTGGTCTCTTTAAGAATACCGCTAAGACTGGAATCAGCTCTGGCGGTAATCTCTCCGATATTGGATCAAATTCAGGTAGTGCCGGCTCTTCTGGTCTTATCTCGGAAACTTCTGAAGAGGTAAAAAGCGCGATTGCGGCCAATAAGCAAGCTCGCGAAGACAATAAGAAGCGTCTCGATGCCTTTAAAAAGAAAAATGGTGACGATGCTCGTGCCAATGCCCTACTTAACTTAAAAGATCAGATGATGAATGCCATGACCAGTCCGACTTCAGGCTCGAAAGCCGCCTCGACTGGACTTGCGGCCAACTCTTTTGGCTCAGGACTACTCAACAATAGTAGTGGCTCTGGAAAAGGTGCCCTCGCCGATAAAGACAAAGCAGGCAGTGGGGAAGAAAAGTCCTCCATCGATTGGAGTGATGCTTATAAGGGCAATGCCCCGTCTGGTAGTGGTAGTGGATATTCAGGTGTGGACTACGGTGCTCAGTACAACTCTGCCAATGCAGCTGGTTCAGGCTCGGGTTCAGGCTACGACAATCAGGCCCTCTCCGAAGCGGTACAGGCCAGAGACGAAGGCTCAAGTAGAAACTACCAGGGCAACGACGGTGACTCGCTCTTTGAAAAAATCACCAAAGCCTATATTAGAAATTACGACCGCGTTCTTAGAAGACTACCAAGCAAAGACTAATCTATTGGAAGGCAGAAGGGGATTTAGATTCACTTCTGCCTTCTTCATTTTACTCCGCTCACATTTCGCCCTATCATAAGAGAAGAAATTTAATTATCATTTATAAGGATCGGCACGGATGCCTGAGTCTAACACTCAAGATACTTTTTCAGGTCGCTTGCACACCTTTGATATTCTGCGCGGCTTCTTTATTCTCTTGGCGCTTCTTGAGCACTACACCTATTACAATAATGTCTGGTTTCTCTACTTTTTTAAAAATACCGGGGCCCTAGAAGCTAGTTATTCTTCCTACTCAAGTGTGGTCGGAAAAGCTTTGCCAATGGATGGGATCCTCTATTTTCTCTCTATTACTTTTATCCCTTGGGTCAGTCAGATCTATTTAACTCTTGCGGCTTTTAATCTCTCGCGAAGAGACAAGCTGAGCTTTCGAACTGTCATGGGCGCAAAGTTTAAAATCTTTGGACTGCTCTTCTTGTTTTTTACGCTTGAAAATTTTCTAGTTGCTCCCAATTTTGGGGGGGCGTTAAGCCTCTACCCGATCCAAACCTGGATGCTCCTGCTGGGGGCCCTCACTCTCATCTACGGCATCTTTGGAACTCCAGGAGTAATTGTGTGGATGGTTGTGGGTCTTATTACTCAGGCACTTCCAACCGAAATCTATGATCAAGTTGAAGGTCTCTTTCAAGTGCTATGGCACCCAGACTTTGAAATTGATGCAAGACCTCACTACTTTTGGGTCTCTAGTTGCATGGGCTTTTTAATTGGCAGACTCTACTACAATGGCAAACTTAACTCGATCAAACCTCTAGTGGGCATGACTGTGTTTGGAGTTTTGCTGTGTCTGCCCTATTGGCTAGGTGATCGCCCCTTTACGATTGATCTCTATAATATTTTTAAAACTGAGCACGACTTGAGTTACTTTTTAGAGGGCAATCTCTATCTTTGGGGAACACAGCTCATCCTACTCTCCTTTGCCCTTAAGCTCGAAAAACTCAAACTCTCGCGCCCACTGCCCCTTCTCACCTATGTCGGAATTGCGAGCTTGCCCATCTTTGCTCTTCACCGAATTTTCTATATTCATCTCTTTGGGCCCATCAGGGAATTTCTGGGCGCAAAGTTCAACTTTATTCCAGAAAATACATTCTTGGCCGGCGCTAGCGCCATTGCCATTCTCATAGTTCTGACCTGGTTTATTGGTCGCACTAAATTGGCCAAACTCATTATGGAGCGTGCATGAATACAGACTCCCAACATCTTCTCGCCGATTTTTGGCTTGAGGGAGATCTAAAACCTCATACGATGGAGCTCATCGACAAGTATGTCTATGAGCGCTTTAACGTACTTCATAAAACTCACCATAAATTTGAACCAGATGGCGAGACGATTCTCTATATTTTGGCAGAGAGCCACGTCTCGATTCACACCTATCCAGAGCACCAATACTTCTCTCTCGATATTTATATCTGCCGCATGGATATTGATATGGATGAGGTTTTTGAGCGCCTCTACAATATCGTAGAGCCTCGCAAATACAAAAAGAAGCTCATCATTCGCGGAGAGAGTGAGAAGAGCGGCGTCGTATCGCTTTTTAAAAATCACAAATTCCACCTGGTGCTCACGACAATTGTTGCCATGTGCTCGCTGCTCTACGAACTTCTACTAGCTCAGACCCTCTCGACCATTATGGGCGACACGACTCTTCGCTACAGTGTGACCATTGGTCTCTATATTGCGGCCATGGGCGTGGGTGCCCTTACCTATGAAAGACTTAAACCAAAAGACAAGAATAAGCGCTTGATCTCAATTGAGCTTGCTCTCGCGGCAATTGGAGGAACGGCACCCATACTCGTGCTCGCCTTTGACTCAATTTTTCAACGCCTTTCAATGGATGGCTCTCTTGGCTACTACTCCGACCTCGCTCAAATGTGCCTATGGACCTTTAATCACCTCATGATTGTCATCATCGGTCTCATCTCCGGCTGGGAGCTACCGCTACTTATGGAAATTGGCGAGGACAGACTCTCTGGCCTTGGCGGCAAAGTTCTTGCTTTTGACTACCTTGGAAGTTTACTAGGCTCTATCTGCTTTCCACTACTTCTCATCCCCTTCTTCGATCTCTTTCACATTGGCTTTATTGTGGCGACCCTCAACTTGCTCGTTGCCTTTGTCATGTGCCTAAAGCTTGGAAGAAATGGACTTGGGCATCTTTTAGCGACTTCGGGCTTTGTAGCGGTTGCATGCATTGCCCTCTTAAACCAAGACGCTCTGGAGACTTGGATTATTAACACCTTCTACTTCATTCAGTAGGGACACTATGAACTACCTCTTTTGGACAGCCTTTAGCATCATTCTCTCTGGTTGTAGTATTATCTACGAACTCTTGCTCGCAAGTACCTTGAGTATCATGACTGGCAATGCTATCTGGTGGCAGTCCGTGACCATCGGTCTCTATATCGGTGGCCTTGGAGTGGGTACCTATACAGCAGAGAGGCGGAACTTCTCCGGGGTCTCTGACCTCTTTAGAGTTGAAGTCATTCTTACAATTCTAGGCGCTCTCACTTCAACTTTTCTCTACCTCTCCCATTCTGCTTATCAAATGATTGACTTTTCTAGCTACTTAAATGCCGATCGCTACTCAAGTCTCTATGTCCAAAATAGTTTTATCTTTAAGATTACCTACTTTTTTATTGTTCAAGGACTCACCTTTGCCATTGGCTACTTCTCAGGTCACGAAATTCCAATTCTGATTAAATTGGCGGCCAAGGCAAAAACTCTCACCTCACCATCTCGAATCCTGGGCTACAGCTATATCGGAACACTGGTTGGCACCCTACTCTTTTCTCACATTCTGCTGCCAACCCTCGACTTGATTGCCACCGCCGTAGTGGTGTCTTCACTCAATTTTGTGGTCGTGATATTGCTCTACGTCGGCACTAAGAATATGCGCTCTCCTGGAAAGCTCGCGCTCCAAGTCGTCATGGGCGCTTTCCTACTCTCCTTAGGTCTGGCCGGCTCTTCTATCGAGCAACTCTACCTAAAAGTTCTCTACTACTATCAAGTGGAAGTCACTAGACCCGAGGGATCTTTTTGGAGCTTTGTTGAAAAACTACCACGCATCCCAGATGTAGAGCGCTATAAGTCGCCCTATCAAAAAATTGATATCTTTGAAGTTAAAGAGGAGACCTCACAGCACACTGATCGCATCCTCACAATTGATACTCACTTTCAATTTAGTACCGGCAATGAGCGCTATTATCACGAGGGCTTTGCCCACTTGCCCATCGCTCTGTCTGGCAAAGTCCCGTCCCACGTTCTCGTCTTAGGTGGAGGTGACGGCCTACTCATTCGCGAACTTTTAAAGTATGAGGAGATTGAAAAAATCACCCATGTTGAACTAGACCCTGAAATGCTTCGCCTCGCTCGCGATCTGCCCTTTTTAAAAGAGCGCAACGAAGCCTCGCTTCACCACCCAAAAGTAACTACAATTCTTGGTGACGCTTTCCAAGTGCTGCGCAATTCAAGCGACAACTTCGATGCCATCTACATCGACTTTCCATACCCTAAGAATTACAACCTCTCTAAGCTCTATAGTGTCGAGTTCTATACCTTTGTGCGCAAAGCACTCTCCCCCTCTGGATTCGCCGTCTTTGACGCCCCAATGGTGAACCGAGAAAATAAAATGAAGAAAGTTTATATTGGCCGCGCCGTCTTGGGTGAGAGCTTTACCAGAAGAGATAAAGATAGAAATAGCATCTTTCTCTCAAGCGTCCACTATGCTGGTTTTAATAAAATCTTCCCCTATAAAATCCAGGGTGAGTCCTTTGTTTTCATGAGCAACTCTGAAAGTGAGATTCACTACTCCATGGACACTCTGGATCGCACAAAGCTGCAAGTCCTAGATAACGACATTTTGGGCGCCATCTCCTCTCAGGAGTTCCCGCACCAAATCGACCGCCAATTTATCAACTCTGTCTTTAAACCAAAGGCACCAGGTGGTCGAAACTTCTAATACCCGAGCACCGAACT
This sequence comes from Bacteriovoracaceae bacterium, assembly GCA_048267245.1. Taxonomy (GTDB): domain Bacteria; phylum Bdellovibrionota; class Bacteriovoracia; order Bacteriovoracales; family Bacteriovoracaceae; genus JBLWXV01. Next base: position 1,041,632 of record JBLWXV010000002.1, on the reverse strand, counting down.
CGGGTGGACATTCATTTTCCTGACAGTCTTTGTTAGGAGACAATCGCCTTCAAAGCTTTTTATGATGATTCTCCAAACGAATCTCATTTAAAACCCAGGGAGGGGATATGAAAGCTGCTCTTAAATCTTTTCTTGCGCTAAGTCTCTGCCTCACTTCATTTGAAGTGCTAGCGGCCAATAAAACAATCTGTGGAGAGGTAGACGATCGCCTTCCTTCTAATGACCCTGTCGTGGCCCGCGCCATTCGCAAAGGCGATAATGGTGGCTGTACCGTAACAATGATTGGAAAGGCTTGTGCCATCTCGGCCGGTCACTGCGTGAGCACCTTTGAAATTGCTCAATTCAACACGCCGGCTTCGCAAAATGGCCAAATTGGTCACCCTGCTCCCGAAGATGTCTATGAATTTGATAAATCAAGCCTAGTCTATCGCAATGGTGGGATGGGCAATGACTACGCAGTCGTTCGCCTGCTCCCGAATAATATCACTGGCAAGCTCGCTGGCGAAGCCCAAGGTCACTACGATGTCACCTTCATTGCTCCAAAAGTTGGCGACATCGTAAAGATCACAGGCTACGGACTAGATCGCAGCGAACCTGAGCGCAACCTGGCCCAACAAACTCACACAGGCCCGATTGCTAGCTTTGCAACTCGCGGCGGTGGCATGGGTCACCAAGTAGATACTATGGGTGGAAACAGCGGCTCATCAATTATTCTTGAATCAACTGGCGAAATCATCGGTATTCACACTCACGGCGGCTGCTATACTCGCGGCGGTTCAAATGGTTCAACGGCCATTGCCAATCACCCAGAGCTTCAAGCGGCAATCACATCTTGCCTACAGTGGGAAACTGACAATCTCTAATGAAAAATAAATTGTCTTACCTATGGGGGATCCTCTTGATCCCCCTTTTTTTTAGCTGCATCTCTCACAAAGAGAACACACCTGAAACACAACACCCCAGAGACTGGACTTACCGAGCTGTGCCCTCACACTTGGGTGAGACGCCTAAGGATGAATTCTTTATCCTTCTTGGCGACGGGCTCGCCTATGGTAAGGCCGTGACAGACCAGGCGACCATGGCCCATTTGATGGATCAAAAGAGCTTGCACTACAAAGTCTACAATCGCGCCCAGGAGGGAGCGAGCGTACAAGATATCCTCACTTCGATTGATAATAAGTATTTCTTGCGAGGGGTAGAAGAAAAGACGGGAGTGCTCGCCATTGTGATTGCTCACGAAAAACTCAAGGACTACCTTCAAATTTTACCGAAATTTAAAACCAAGGTAGCAAGTGCGGGTCCGCGCTTAGCAATTATCTGTGAGTGGCCAGAAAATGTAACTGGTCTTCCAAGCGAGTGTTTGCCCGCAAAATTCAAAGCAGGGATAATCAGCGAAGAATCAATAGCTGAAATATTTAAGAAATTCTAGAAGGCGTTCTGCCTCATATACTCATAAATTCCAAGCGCCCCAGCGATGGCCACATTAAGGCTCTCCACTCTGCCATATTGTTGGATCTTAAGCGCTGTGACGTCGTCATATTCAATGGGGTCAAAAGACGGCCCATTCTCTTCATGGCCTAGGACTAGAGCACTTTTCTTTGGAAAGGAAACCTCGTGAAGTTGCTTTGCTCCACGCACATCGAGACAGAAAATCGAGTGACCGGTATTTTTAAGATAGTCATAACAACTTGGCCAATCTTCAAAGAAGTGCGCCTTTAGATGCTTGAAACAACCCTTGGCCGGTGAGACGTCAAACCAGTCCATCCCAACGACACAGATCGATTGAATCTGCATTGCCTCTGCTGTGCGAAAAAGTTTTCCCACGTTATAATCGGGCTTTAGATGGTCGAGCACCAAAATCAAGGGGTGCTCGCCTTCCTTGGCAAAGGCAATATTCATGGAGCGCTGGCGATCATAGCGGCGCTTGCTTCTTAGAATTCTGTTATTTGTCATGTCTCAAAAAATACCTCGAAGCAGGGTCAGTTGCCAAGGAAGAGTCGCACTACAGCTCGCCATAGTCCCCTCCGGCGTACTAGAATATTTTCTCAGTACATTTTCAAAGGACCCTCACACTGTGAAATATAGAAATTCCCACCTCACACTCTTAGTTATCCTAGTCCTCAGTTCTTGCTCGCTTTTTGAGAAGAAACAAATCGATTACTCTGACAAATATGTCACTGGACTTGGACTAGATGAAAATATTGGAAGTGAGCAAATAAGAGAGAACCTTCGCCGTACAACTTCCATGGGAGGCGGCAATGTTCAGCTACAAGCCTATCCCTACACCCAGGCCCTCGTCGATAGAATGACCAATGAGATAGCAGCGCTCCGAGCACTGGGCCCTAGAGACAAGACTATCCTCGAGGGTAAACTTGCCAGAGAATACCTCGATGGGAAGTCATGTTTTCAAATAGACATTAGCACTAAGCGTACTCGAAAACTCGCCTCACTTTCAGAGTGGAGTGTAGTGGCAAAGGATGGAATGCAGTATCAGACGAGTTTGACCTGGAGACAGGAAGACTTCACTAAGCCCGTGATCACTGGCGAGTTTTTCGACTTTAATGGCAGTAGTCCAGTTTACTATCTAAGTGGAGTAGCCTGTTCGGCGATGCCGCTTGATATTCGTTCGGGAGTTCAGCTTACTATAAACGCTAGCGAAATGAATTTCCCCTTCTCAAAATCTGAAACACTGACTTTCACATTCGATCAACACGAATTTAAAGGTGGGGAAATCATTCAGGTGGAAGAAGCGGGCGAAAAGGACAAAAAGCCCAATCGCCCCTACCAAGCTTGGTAGCCTAATCCCAACGATTGTAGACGACGCGAGCGTTACCCATAAAGTCTGAGATAATAAAGAACATCCCCTCGGGAGCTTCTACCACACAGACTTTAGAACTTGCGTCGGCTTCAATGACCTCGCGGCATTTAACTTGAGAAGCCGCAACCACTTCACCGATACAGCCCACATTATTTCTAATGGCAGCGATCGCATCGAGAGCAAAGTCAGAGTCGCTCTCATCCATGCTCTTATTGAATTTATCCTCAGAGAGGAAAAAGCTATTGGAATCGAGTTCACTACCTAGAAGAGCGCTTTGACAGTCGCTCGAGTATGCGGCACCTGGGCCTATTAAACTAAGAATAAAAAATAGAGAGAAAATCGCCTTTTTCATAACATCACCTCACTGTGGCGTGAGTGCATCTTCTCTCTGTATAGACAATAAATCGAATTTAATTATTTGATGATACCCATCTATTTTTAGACGTATTCATCATCGCCACCGGGGCGAAGAACAAGCTCTCCCGTGTCGCACATCTTGCGCACGACCTCCATGACTTTATCCTTGGCCTCCTCTGCTTTACTCACAAGTTGAGGTGGTCCCAAGAGAACGTCTTCAATTTGCTTTTTAATTCCGCTCGGGAGCATCTTCAGGATATGAGTCTTTAACTCTGTAGAGGCGAGCCTCATAGCTAGGGCCAGATCCTCAGTCTTTACCTGGCGAAGAAAATCCACCAGCATCTTAGGAGTGATATGGATGAGATCTTCGAAACTTACGAGGTTTTCTCGCAGTGTTTGGGCCATTTCAGGATTTTTATCGGCTATAATTTTTAATAACCGCTCACGCTCTGCCCCTTTAAGTCCCGCTAACATCTGGGCCGCAGCCTTTACTCCACCTTCAAATCCCATAATTTCCTCAACTTAACAGATGTCTCCTTATCGGATATTCGAGATATTTTATAAATAAATACAATATATTGTGCCTATACCCGATTTTAAACATTTCCACTCAAATAGCCGAAAAGTGTACGGATAAACCCTTAACATGAGTTGTGTTAAGGTTTTGTAAAGGAGATTTTTTGGCCCTTTTCCTGGTCCAATTTCAAGGCAAGCGACTGTGTCCACTCTCGGGTGGCGACTTGTCTAAATTACTTGAGATCGGCGCATTGCGCGGACAGGATCCCCTTTACTCTTATCGTGAAAAGCAATGGTTCTACATCGACGAGTGCGCAGGCTTTGCCAAGTACTATGACGAGACTCCAAGAAGCGAGAGAAGTGCCCTTCCAAGCTTCACTCCTCCCCCGCTAGACTCCCTCAAGATCATCACACTCACTGAGTTGCGCGAAGTGATCATTGAAAAGGAAATTCCTGTTGAGCGCATTGTTGAAGTAGAAGTTCAAAAGGAAGTTCCCACTCAAATTGAAAAAATTGTGGAGCGCGAAGTTCCTGTTGAAGTAAGGGTAGAAGTTGAGAAAATCGTCGAACACTTCATCGAACCTGACCCCAATCAGTATGTTGAGCAAAGTTTGCATCAGGAAGTAGTCGCCAAACTCAGCAGTGAACAAGCACTAAGAGAAAGCCTAGATCTGCAGTGTGAAGAGTTACACTCAAAAATTCAGGAACTGAATTTCAAGGTAAGTGAACTCTCTGATAGCGAGAGTGCAATTAAAGAGGCAAGAGAAAAAATGGCGCGCGAAAAGAAGCGTGCCGACGCACTCTATTTCAAAACCCTTGACCTAAAAGAAGAGAAACTCTCTCTAGAGATACAGTTAAAAGAAACACAGAAAGACGAAGAGGACTTGTGGCGCAAAAACGCTAAGCTGACAGAGGAATACAAGATCTTCGATCGCGAGAATAAAGCTCTTAAGCTAGCTCTTGAGCGCACCTCTCCAGAGGCAATGGCGACCAATGAAATAAAGCTTAGAAAGTATGGCGAGCTTGAAAATCGCTTGCATCTACTTTCAAAAGAATCTACTGAAAAAGACCAACTGATTAAAGAGCTTGGTGAGCGACTAGAAAACTCCCTCGGATTTAACGAAGAGAGCGCTCGCGCAGAAATTCACGCCGAACTCAAAAAAGAGTACTCGCGTCGCTGGCAGCAAGAAAAACAAAAGCAACTTGAACAAGTTATCTCTCAAGAGCAGCAAATAAAGGAGAGAGGGCTAGAAAAAGAATCTGAGCTCCTTCAACTAATTGAGAGACTCAACACTGAGAACGCAAAACTCAAAGAAGAGCTTTCAAATTCAAGAAAAGAACAGCAAGAATTCACCCATAAGCAGGAAAAGGGATATCAAAAGCTCAAAGGTGAATTAGAAGAGCGGCTGGCCCGCGAGGTCTCTGACTATAAAGAACTCATTAAGAGAAGAGAGTCAGAAATTGAGAGATTAGCTAGTAAGACTCTGGAGCTAGAGAGCGAAAACGAGTCGCTCCGTCTGGCCACTCAACATGAGCAAGATCCTTCAAACTCAGAGCTTTTCGAACTCCAAAAGAAATTAGCCTCTCATAAAGTCGAAGTCTCAAAGTATAAGAAGAAATTAGAAGAAATCGTCCAGCTCAATAAGAACCTTCAAGCTCAACTAAAGCAAGTTCGTTCGGAGGCGAGTTCTGCCTCTGATAACACAAAGAGAGTTTCAGAGATTGAAAATGAGCTTGCGCTTCAAAAGAATAAACGCAACGTTGAGGCCCAGGCACACCACGAACTTCAGTTGAAATTTAAAAAGGCCAGCATTCAGATTCAGAAGTACAAGCAAAAGCTTGAGCTCGCCGCCGATATCATTGATAAGCTCAAAGACAAGTCGAAAGTTAAAAACGAAGAGATCACCAAGCTTCGCGGGGAAATGGAAAAACTGGCCGAAGCGCCCACTCAACTGCTCAATATGAATGAAATTGGCCTTGAGGCCAAGCAGAGCGCCCCCGCTGGCGCAATAGACGAGGCCAATCAATCCGAAGAAGAACTCGCCAAACTCATTGGTGATTCCTTTGAAGTTCCCAATCTTCCCGAGTGGAAAATTAAAACTGATGAAGGCATTCAGGGCCCCTATAGTTATGCCGAGATGTTGGAGCTCAAGGATCAAAAACTCATCAGTGATAAAACCCAGATTAAGAAGAAGGCGGAGGGTACTTGGAAATCGATGCGCGACTTCTTTGAACTCACCACAAAGGTTCTCACCCACCGTGTGAATATCGATGGTGAAGTCATTACGAAGTACTATATTAAACGCGGTAGTTTTAGAGCTCCCTTCTATGAAGTTTGCTCTTTTGATTTGGGTGGTAATGAGCTGCGCGGCCACTGCACCTCACTCTCAATTGGTGGTGCTTTCATTGAACTGGCCCGTATTGAAAATGCAGATACCTTGAGGGAAAAGAAAATTTTCGTTCGCTTCTCTGGAGGCGGACTCACTGCCTCCTTTGGCGTGCAGGCAATTATCAAGAACGTCTCAGAAGCAAGGCCTAAAGGCATCGGCGTCATGTTCGTGGAGCTTCCCGATCATGGACGAGAAGCAATTATAGAATATATCAATAACTATCTTGAGAAACTTGGAAATAGCGCCGCTTAATAGTGAGGATTGTCCTTCATTAGGTGGGTCCCCACATAATCGGCAACTCCCTCTTCCACACTCATCCACTTAAACTTTGGCAAGAACTGATGAAACTTACTCATCTGCGCTTGAGTGTAGTATTGATATTGTGATCTTAAGGCCTCAGGCATATCGATGAACTCAATATTGGGCTCTCTTCCCATCGCTTTAAAAGTAGCGCTCACAAGATCTTTGAAGCTTCGGGCCTTACCGGTACCAATATTGTAAATGCCGCTAAACTTTGCACTAGATGGGTTAATCATCGTAATCATCGCCCTGGCGACATCTTTCACATAAACGAAATCTCTTAATTGCTCACCATCATTAAAATCATCGCGATGAGACTTAAAGAGCTTCACCTTCCCCGTCTCTAAAATTTGATGATAGGCTTTGTGTACGAGCGAGCGCATTTCTTCCTTGTGATACTCGTTTGGCCCATAGACGTTGAAGAATTTTAGTCCAAACCAATGATTAGGTTTTTGATCCAGCTTGAGAACCCACTCATCAAAGAGTTGCTTTGAGTAGCCATAGCGATTAAGAGGTCTGAGCCCCTTAATTTTTGTGTGATCGTCATTATACCCCGCCTCTCCTAATCCATAGGTCGCCGCCGAACTTGCGTAGACTATTGGGATATCTCTCTCGGTGGCCAGGGCAAAGAGCGCCTTTGAGTAGTCCACATTATTTTGCATGAGATAGTCCATATCTCGCTCTGTGGTTGCCGAGCAGGCACCCATATGAAAAATGAAATCAACCTCTTCAAAGATTTCATACATATCTGGTTCAAATAATTCAGAGGCATGAATATATTCTTGGTACTTAAGTCCTAGGAGGTTGTGCCACTTCTCACTGTCGTAGAGCTTATCGACAATAATAATATCCTCGCGCCCAAGCAAATTTAACTCGCGCACAAGCACACTGCCGATAAAACCGGCGCCACCAGTAACTAGAATCATAGTGTTTCTTCCTGTTTTGAAACTCTGAGGTCTCTAAGATCATTTCTAAGATCATTAAAGATAAAGTAATTGAGACCCAACAAAATAATTAATTTAAGACTATCAAGCTTTATATAAATCGAGTGCAAGCTGGCAATAGACTGCTCAAGCCCAAGGCGCTCACTCTCCTCAAAAACATTTGCCTTCGCAAGGCTAAGCTCAGTAATAGCGGGAGTGAAGTAGAAGAGATAACTCGCGGCCAGGGCAATTAAGACCACTTCAAAGAGCAAAATGAACACTCTCTTACCAGAGGAGAAATTAAATTTGTGGGCCAGAATCCACAGCAGTGGCAGAGTAAGTGAGAGGATAAACTCGAGTGAATTAAAGCGAGCAAATACCTTCATCCCAACGGCAGCTGCTTCACCCAGATTTGAAACACTTTGAAAAACCGCCGGCACGGCAAAGAAGTCCACGGCGATCGTGGCGCCAAACCACAACCCCAGCAAGAGACAGCTCATGAAATAGGCCCAGCTCACTCGTTTCACTTATGCCTCTTTTCTAGGTAGGGGTGAACAAAAGCCGCCACTCCCCAAATGCCAATCTCGTAGAGAAAGACTAGTGGAATCCACATAACCATCATCGTAAAGGGGTCAGGTGGAGTAAGAACAGCAGAGACGATGGCGAGAATCACATAGACGTAGCGGCGCCACGAGCGAAGTGAGTACTTCGTCACGAGACCCATAAAGCCTAAAATTAAGAGCGCGTTTGGAAGCTGGAAGATAATTCCGAGCATCGCCAGCAGCTTACTTGAGAGCGCCAAATAGTGATAGGCATTCAAAGCATTATTGGCATCAACACCAAGTTCCAAAATAATCGGAAAAACATTGGGAAAGACGAGAAAGTAGCCAAAGCTCACTCCGGCCACAAAGAGAAAGAAGCCAAAGAAGAGAAAGGGGCGAACGACTTTCACTTCCCCTTCGTAGAGAGCTGGCTTTATAAAACGCCAAATCTCATAGAACCAAAAGGGAGAGCTCATCACCAGCGAGGCCCAAAAAGTAACCAGGAGCTCGGCCAAAATGCGATCAAAGAGCCCCGTTACAATGAGCGTTCCGCCGGTTTGCACTAGCGCCGATCGAATCGGTCTTAACAAGAAAGAACTAATATATGATGAGAAGGCATAGGTGACAAAAAAGCTCACTATCAGAATCGCACTCACGCGAATTACTGTCTTTTTGAGATCTTCTAAATGTTCAATAAATGTCATCTCTTTCATGCGGGCCTTTCACCTAAAATGCCTCTTGAAACATATCCCATTTAAACGGACAATAAGAGTCATGTTGTGGCGTGCTCATTATAAGAAATTAATTACATTTTTGACACTCTTTCTCCTCGCTTTTGGAAGCAGTGAAGCATCCACTAATACGCTTCTGCACTGTCTAGGAAGAGAAGAGTTACAAATCCATCGCAGCAAGACTTCGGGTCCACTCACCGAGCTCAATAAGACCTTGGTCAATGAAATTGTAAGCATTGGCAATATTGAATTAATTCCCAGCGCTCGCCAGGATGTGTGTCAGACGGGAAGTAAATTTAGCCCATCGCTAAGATTTCTCAAAGTTGCTCTACTTGGCGGCGAGACGATCTTTATTCGCACCAAAGACCAGAACGATCCCCTCGAGGCCCTCAAGGATGCTTCGATTCGCGGCTTCATGGACGATGTCCCACATATTTTCTTTAAGTATCTAAGCGCCCTTCAGGGTCTCTCAAGCTACTCTCAGTGTCTCTTCACACAAATCAGCGAGCTCAAATACTATCTCGAGCGCTTTCACTATCTTGAAGAAGACTTTCCAGTGAGTCGGTTGATTGAAGACAAAGAGCGCATCAAGCGCATCTTTAAAGATCTCGAAAGGCTAGACTCTATCTTTGAAGAATGTGATCTACTTCAAAAAGCGATCAAAGAGGGCACGGCCCCACCACCTCAAGCGGCCGACTAAGTTCTCTCTTTCAATGAAAATTTGGTTTCAAATGCCGACTGAAGATGGGCGAGAATTAGCTCCTTACTCTGAGAAGTCGCAAGCTCTAGCTCATATCCCACGAGTGATGTGAGGGTCGAGCCCAGGAAGTGAGTGTCAAGGTGGGCTTGCACGCGAAGAGCAAGTTCGGCTTGTGTCATGCCATAAACTCTCATGGCATCAATATCTTCTGCACACACGAGCCCCTGAGTTGCGAGGAAGTGATTGCTAAAATTTCTACAAATGCGCTCACAAGAGTCACAAGTCACACTCACCCCTGTCTTGGCCTGGAGTTCATTAAAGGTCTGAGTGGGATTTTCTCGAATAATTGCGCCGAGATCTTCACTAGAGACACTATGACAAGGGCAAAGTAAGGGCCCAATATTTTGCACCTGATGGCCGCGGCGATACTCCCAATTGAGTTGATCAATGTGTCCCAAAATCTCTCGCTCAAGAGTGGTGAGTGTCCCCACAGGAAGAGTGCCAAGCTGCTTGAGATCGAGCCCCACCATAAGTCTGGCCAAATTTTCAAGGCTAGGGGCCAGCTCTTGTGGGTTACCTGGAGTTGTAAAACTAACTTCTTTCACACGATCTCCGCGGCCCAAGGCCACGTAGAGCGTGAGTTCAGATTGAATGGTTTTAAGCGCAAAGCTTCCCTGAAGCTGAGCGAGCGGATTTGCCTGTTCTAGAGATGAGGACATAAGACCTACTAGTAAGTCGCACTCTCTTCAGGGCGAAGCGTGAGTATTTCATGGCCTTCTTCTGTGACCAGGATGGTGTGTTCAAACTGCGCTGACCACTTGCCATCTTTTGTGACGACAGTCCACTCATCGCTGAGAACTTTGCAGTGTCTCGCTCCCAAATTAATCATCGGCTCAATAGTAAAAGTCATGCCTGGCTTGAGCTCTGGACCTGAGCCCTTCTTCCCCACGTGAACCACCTGCGGCTCCTCGTGAAACTCGCGACCAATGCCGTGACCGCAGTACTCTTCCACCACACTATAGCCATGACCGTGGGCAATCTCTGCGATAATTGCGCCGATATCTCCCACGTGAGAGCCAGGGCGAACGGTCTTAATTCCCTCACGCATACATTGATAAGTGACATCAACCAGCTTTTTAACCTGATCGCTCACATTGCCCACAAGGAAAGTCTTATTGGTGTCGCCGTGAAACTTATTGAGATAAGTGGTCACGTCGATATTGAGAATATCGCCGTCCTTTAGAATATCCTTCTTGTTAGGAATCCCGTGACAGATGATTTCGTTCTTTGAAGTACAGATCGACTTTGGAAAGCCATGATAATTAAGTGGCGAAGGGTAGGCCCCGCGCTCAACGATATACTCGTGGCACAGGCGGTTAAGTTCCTCGGTAGAGACTCCTGGCACGACAAATGGCTCAATGTAGCCCAGGACCTCGCTTGCAAGCTTGCAGGTGGCCCTCATCAGATCTTGTTCACGCTTAGATTTAATCGATATCATTTTTCATCCTCGAAACGACAGGTAGGGTCTTATAATTCCAAACACTTAGAGTCTAACTCGCCCTAGCCTCAAGCCCCTAAGTTCCCAATAATGAGTGGGATTGTCCAATATCTTTTCAATTCTATCATTTTTACCATTAATGCGGCGCTCGGTCGCTATCACCCTATACTTGTCATATGAAAATTCACTCCCCCCTACGAAGTGCCCGCGCGCTTCTCATTTTCTTTTTGGCGAGTTTCATGGCCGCCACTAGCTTGAGTGCTCAAGAGAAGTCCTTTTGGCAGATCCAAATGGACACCTACTCGCGCTCAACCAAGACCATGATGAAAAATAAGGATGATCTCGCAATTGAAGAGATGGAAGACGCCATCTCAAAGCTTGAAAGTGAGATTGGCCCAATAATCTTTGAACAGCATACAGGTGGAGTCTATTTCCACCTACATCTCAGAAATACTCTACGCCTCAAAGCTCTCGCCCAAGCGATTGCGCCCTTTCACCGAGTCTTCTTAAAGAATGCAAAAATTCTCTCAACTAAAATCGAAAGAGAGAGCGCAGTTGACTCAGTCGCCTTTAGAAATATCGACCGTGCACTCTTTGGCTACCAGGCCATTTTTAGAAAGCTCCTCACAGTTGAAGAAATTAACTCTAATATGAAAGAGAGCTCGCAGAATTCGATTGAGCAGATCTACGCTGCAAAATCGCTTGCCATGATCATCGCTAATGATATCTACACTGAATTATTCCTGACTAAGAAAACTCGCCTCATGTTCACAGACCTCTTAAATGAAGAGCGTCCCCTCGCTAAGAGCTATAAGGATAGAAATAAAGAGCTTCACGCACAATTTCTGCGCGCTCTCGATAATGAGGTTCGCGCCGATGTATCATTAAATATAAATAATATTGCCTACAACATTCAGCCCCTACTCTCACCCTTCTCTCTTGAGAGTGCAAAGAAAGTTGCCAGCGACAAAAAAGCAGGACTGTACTTGAGTTTCAGTGATGAAGTTGCAAACTCTATCCAAGCCGCGACTTACCAACTGAGTAAGATTTTTGGCAAGGTAGTTGGCAATATTAAATTTAGAAGAGGACACTTCTGGCTAAGAAGAGACGTCACAAAGTACATGGCCAATAACTTGCGCCCTTTTGACATTCTCTTTGACAAGGCACCGTTTGGACTCAGTGACCGCTTCATCCCTGGTCACTATACTCACGCAGCAATCTATCTTGGAACCAAGGCCCAACTCCAATCGGCGGGTCTTTGGGACCATCCAGCGCTAGGCCCATATCGCAAAGAAATTGAAGAGGGAAAAGTGATCGTCGAGGCCCTGCGCCCGGGCACAAAAATGAGCTACTTACATGAGTTTCAAAATGTCGATGAAATTGCAGCCTACCGCGTGAAGGGAATTTTAGATGATCCAGTGAAGCTACAAGTGAGCCTAGATACACTCATGGCCCAAATCGGCAAGGATTACGATTTTAACTTTGATGTTTCAACCACCTCTTCGATCGTCTGTAGCGAACTCGTCTACCACTCCATTGCCCAGATCAAGTGGCCAACGGAGCAGAAGGTCGGGCGCGAGACCATCTCTCCGGATAATCTCGCCGTGCTTGCCTTCTATGACAATGCCCCCACCGAGCTGGTCTTTGACATTTATGCCGAAGAAGCCGGTGAATTCAAAGAGCGCAGTACTGAGCAAGTCGGTGAGCTCTTAGGCTTTGCCCGTGTGGGTGAGAATAACTACGAGAAAATTGGACAATTTTGTTATAACGAAGTGCAGTCACATATCCGCGTGGGAAGTCGCCGTACTAGACACCTTGAAATGCGTAAATGTTCTGAGACTAGTACTCCATTAGTTTACAAGTAATTGCTCGCGGCCTAAATTAGCCACATGGGCCAATTCACCATCTTGCGCCGCGATTTTTCGGGCTATTTCGGACCTCACTTTAAAGAGCTTGAACAGCAAGCTCTCGCAGAGATTTGTCTTCACAGAGGGCTTCCTCGGCCAATCTACGCCACACTTGAGAGCGAAGTTCAAACCGATGAAGTGATCTTACTCACAAACTCTCAAACGAATTTTGAGGAGTTCTCAAGTGAACTCCTGGCCAGTGCAAAACTTCTCATTCACGCCAATTCAGGCTACGACAATATCTCTCTCGAATTTGTCAGGGCCGCTCAGTTTCCCATTGTGGTTGGAAATATTCTACGCGCTCAGGCGGTGGCGAGCTTTGTGCTGTCTTGTCTTTTTAAAGAGACCACCGCAGCTCCTTTTGTAAATGTATGGGATACGAAGAGGGCCTGGCCCAGAGAGCTCATCAGCGAACTCAATATCCTCATCATTGGCCATGGAAAAATTGGGCAAATAGTCTCGGGAGTCTTGCGCGAGCTTGGAGCTACAATTCAAATTGAAGATCCCTATAAAGCACTTAAGGCAGAGGACGTCTCGGCAGCGGACGTCATTATTCCCCTAGCGAGCCTGAATCCTACGAGTAAAGGAATTATCAGTGCAGAATTTCTGGGGCAACTCAAGACTAACGCCCTCATTATCAACGCCGCCAGAGGTGCCCTCATTGAGACCAGCGCACTCCTTCAATACCTAGAAAAGAACCCTGCGGCCCAAGCTTATTTAGACGTCTTTGAAACAGAGCCTGGCGATCTGGCCAAGTTTCAACACCTAAGTAATGCAGTCACCTCGAGTCACATTGCGGGCGTGTATAAAAATTTAGATCAAAAATTAATTCAATATGAAGCTCGTGTCCTAGAAGACTTTCTTAAATTAAAAGATTTTGGCGAAGTCTATAAGGACGACATTCTAAGCAATAGAATACACAATAATTATCTCATCTAAAGGAAACTCCCATGTCACACTCTTTTACTGAGCTCAGTGAGCACCTTCTCTGCGCCCCTGGAAGAGGCGTTCACACTGTTCACACTGCAAGTGATAAGAAAATTCGTCTCGACAACCTCCTCTATGACCTCAAGGAAGGTCAGGAGCGCGATGCGGATAAATTGTGGCGTGGAAAACTCGCCAACCTCGCCTCTCATCAAGGACCAGTCATCCTCGGCGTCTGTAGCGACACCGGCGGAGGTATTCAACGAGGTGCCAATTGGGGACCTCTAGTAGTGAGAGTGGCCTTGGCAGAGGCCAAGCGTCTAGGCGGAACCTTAGATCTGGGAGATATTCGGGTTGTGCCTCATCTCTTGCACGATAAGTACTTAAATGAAGCAACCATCAAGGAAGTGAGAGAGGCCCTCTATAGTGATCGCGAGTGCGATTTTAGTGTCTCGCCTCTTAGTATGACAGAAGAAGTACTTGAAGCGTTCTACCGTGAAAATCCAAAGCTTCCAGTCTTCTCACTTGGAGGTGATCACAGTGTGAGCTACGCTCTGACTGGCCCGTATCTTCGCGCTAAGAAAGCGGCGGGCACAAAAGTAGGTCTCTTGCACTTTGACGCCCATACTGACCTCTTAACCAAGCGACTGGGCATTGATCTATGCTTTGGATCTTGGGTTCCTCACATTATGGAGCACCTTCCCCACTCAAAAGCAGTGGCCCAAGTGGGAATTCGCTCAACAGGCAGACACAAGTCTCACTGGGAGTCGACATTTGGTTTAAAGCAATACTGGTCCCATGAAGTAAAAGAGGAAGGGCCACTGGCCATCGCACGCGCCATTGCCGAGCAATACAGATCCATTGGAATCCAAGAGCTCTACGTGAGCTTTGATATTGATGCTCTTGATAAGAGTTATGCCGGGGCAACAGGCACGCCTGAAGATGAGGGACTCGAGCCACATGAGTGCCTTGAGATTATGAAGGCCCTAGAGGCGGAGTTTCCCATAAGTGGCGCAGACTTAGTGGAAGTGGCACCCTTTGTTCAATTTGATCACGCCTCCAACTCAATGGAGCAGACCCTTGAGTCCTCACAGATCATTGGAGGCTACTTAATTGAGGCGCTAGATCGCTGGTCAAAGAGGCAGGGGTAAGTTTGCCAATCATTGCCTTTCCACCCATTGAAACTGCCGATGAGCACGGGCTACTGGCCTTGGGAGGAGATCTCTCAAGCGAGTCACTGCTCTTGGCCTATAAGAGCGCGATCTTTCCCTGGCCAATCAATGAGAGTTATCCCCTCGCTTGGTTTTCTCCCGATCCTCGCGGAATTATAGAGGTGGGAAAACTTCATATCCCGCGCTCACTTGTGAAGTCGTTAAAAAAACAGCACTACAGAGTGAGCTTTAATAAAGCCTTTGAAGTTGTAATTTTAAATTGTCAGAGAGTGGCCAGAAAGAATCAAGACAGCACCTGGATCACCGACGAACTGCTTGAAGCCTATATTGAGTTTCACCGCCTAGGCTTTGCCTATAGCTGTGAAGTCTGGGATCAAAACGATGAACTAGCTGGTGGACTCTATGGAGTCACAATTAATCAATTTAATTCTGGCGAGAGTATGTTTCATCGCACCGATGACGCCTCTAAGCTTGCGCTTGTAGCGACGCTCAGAAATCTTGCAAGCAATGGGATTGGCTGGCTAGACACTCAGATGACGACACCTGTAGTGGCCGCCCTTGGTGGTGAAGAAATCTCAAGAGCAGAATTTAAGGCAAGACTTCAGTTTGAAGCGAATTTTGCCACCCGCTTTCCAAGTACTACTTGTGAGTGGGAAGACTTCTTATAGTCAAAGTACTGGGTCGGACAAATTTCAACACATAATTTACAGGGTCGGCAAAGGTCGCGATCAATATTGATAGCAATCTCCTCGCTACCACTGTAACTAAGCGCCTCACTAGGGCACTTATCAACGCAGAGATCGCACTTAATGCAATCGCGGGCAAGATTAATCTCTGGCACTGGTCTAAATTCAACATGTCCATGAGGATCTGAGAGGCGCTCCTTTTTCATACTGAGCATAAGTCTCATTGAAGAGAGAATCTGAGCGACCACATTGCGAGGGCGATATTTGATATAGCCAAAAATCATATATCCATCTCCTCGGGACTTAAGTGCGTTAGAGCGCACATAGAGTAGACACTTGCCACACTATGACCTTTGGCGTGTTTTTCAATAAAGTAGCTAAGCTGTCTTGAAGGTGAGATCACTGAGAATTGACTGGGGCCAGTTCCGTCGCGATCTTCCCATACTACTGAGAGCTCTCCTCTGGGTCCTTCAACTGAGCCAAAACCGCGAGAGGCCACAGGACCTGGGCCTCGGCGTAGCTTTTCAATAATTTCTTGGCGCTCTTGCTCACCCAGTAGCGTGTATTCGGGAACATTCCAAAAGAGAGAGTACTCTGGATTTTGAATAGAATCATAGGGCAGACCATCGAGAATCTGGGCCATTATCGAAACACTCTGGCGCATTTCTTCTAGCTTTACCAGTACCACATCATAGAAAGTAGAATTGATACCAAGTGGGGTCTCAAAATCAACTTCGTGATAGAAGTATCTGCCAGAGAGTTTGCGCAAATCGCGCCTTAGTCCACAGGCCCTGGCCACAGGCCCCGTTAAGGTGTGATCCATGACTTCTTTGAGGCCCATACGAATATTTGCCAGAGTCGATAAGAGTCCGGGCGAGCGCTCAATTGTTAGCACTGCTCCGTCGAGAGTTTTCATCATTCGCGAAATTAAAACGAGTAATTGATTCTTCCAATCCTCTGGCAGATCGTAGCGAACTCCCCCTAGCGTATTGAGGTTGCCGGTCCACTCCCCTCGGGCATACTTGCCTAAAAGCTCATAGACCTGAATTCCAAGGTCGACAAACACTTCTTCCCAGTAACCCGCGCCCTGAACAATCCAAAGCATGTGAAGGCTTTGAATGTGATCAAACACTCGCGAGAGTTCACAGAGGATCATTCGAATTGCGCCGGCCCTTTCAGTCACTGCCACACCGAGATGATCTTCAAGAGACTCAACCAAAGCAAGATTGGCAAAGTAGGGAGAACCAGGTGAAATTGAATTTGTTAGATTGAGAAGTTGTCTCCAATCAAGCTCTGTGGCCCGGTCGCACCAACTCGTGCGATAGAGGCCGCGCTCAAATTGACTCTCCTCAACTTTTGACTCACGCCCCTTTAAATGAAAGGTAAATTGACCGGCAAAGGCATCGTTTAAACCGATTGTGTGAGTCCAAGTTTCATTGCCAGAGCTCAGTGAGTCCTGGGAGAGAGTTCCTCCCATAAGCCTTGCTCCCAGTGGTGGGAGATCAGTTTTTCCACTCCACTGATAGCGAGCAACCCAATCCTTAGATTGAAATTGAGGACCGCCCTTTGAATAGATTTTATCTTCGATGTGAGTGAGGGCGCGAAAAAGTCCTCTAAGACTCGGCCAGGTAAATTGACACGCACTTTGAGAGACATTGAGAATCATCGGCTCAGCACGCTCGGGATGAACAAAGAAGTAGCTAAGTCCACGAATTGCAGACCATTCAATATGAACAATCCAGCGATAGCCTTCCACATTAATGAGCTCATAAGTTCTATCA
Organism: Bacteriovoracaceae bacterium; assembly: GCA_048267245.1. Lineage (GTDB taxonomy): Bacteria > Bdellovibrionota > Bacteriovoracia > Bacteriovoracales > Bacteriovoracaceae > JBLWXV01. The sequence continues at coordinate 1,024,387 of JBLWXV010000002.1, read as the reverse complement.
AAAAACTCTGAACTTTCACTCACTGTAATTTGTTTAAAATCGGAAATATTCACTTATCTATTACCACTCTTTTCACTCAAAAAGCCCAGCACAATTTCTTGGGTGTCTGCGCGCCAAAATTGCTCAATTCCCTCGGGCAGAAATATATCAACGTGATCAAGTAGTCCTTCGAGAACGGTTTGCTCTTGCAGAGAGATTCCGCCACTAAAAATCATCATGCGCGCTCCGCTCATCTCGCCGAGAGCTTGTCTAAGTATAAAGGCGCGCTCTTGGGTCCAGGGCCCTTCGCAAATAATCACTTCAGAGGTTGAGACATTGGCCATTCGCTGCCAATTCTTAAGTTGCAGGCCACTCGAAGCCGCCGCCCAACGCATATGAAGTGAGCTACTCCCAAAGAGAAAAACTTTCTTAGGCTCATCCTTAGCGAATGAAATCATCTCGGCTCCACGTTTTAATCCAGCCCAGTGACTTCCAAGAGAGATCGTCAGGAAACACTGGCATACGTTCATAGTAGGCATTTGGAACACACGACAGATGCTTGCCACTATCTAATACCCAGGACTGTAGGCGCTGCCCGGTTCCACCGTAACCGGAATCATAACCAATATAGCGCGCCGAGGGTAGACCAGAGCGATAGACACCAGTGATTAAAGTAATCGCACGGTCAAAAGCTTCATCGAGATCAGCGCTGGTGCATTCTTTTAAAATCGAATCGGTGTTATAGGTCCTAGTGCCATCTACTCGCACTGGGTTTTCAAGCCAAGCGCGCCTTGAACAGTCATAGAAATGCCCAGTTTGTTCAGCAATAAAGAAAGCTCGGATATAATTAAAAGTCCAGTGCCTGCGGGGTGAGTCCTTTAGGTTGGAAGGCCTCACCCAGCGATAGCAAGTCAGCATGCGATCGCGATTCTTCATCACAATATCGCTCCAAAACTTTTCAAAGCGCAACTCAGTCACCTGCTCTGTGATAGACTCGGCTTCTTCTAGATCTTCTTTCTCAGCACTAATGACGTTGTCAGAAAAGACGCTCTTTTTTTCGACTGTCCCGACGCGCGTGCGAACCTTCATGTCTTCAAGTGAGCGCTTGCTTATTAACTTTCTCTGCTCTTCATCAACTTTAAGAAGAGATTTCCATACGTAGTCGTAGAGCTTGAGACAATTGAGTCTGAGCGAATCGAGTTCTTCAAATTTAAAGTAATGCCCTTCCCCCAACGCCTTTTTAAAAGAGTCTTCTGCACCCATTTCTGAAATGATACGAAATCCGGCCAAGTAATCGCTACCAACTTGATTATAGCCCTTGCGATTGGCCAGAAATGCCTTTGAGTAATCCCAATCGACTACTGATTTTAGCGAGAGAAGATTGTTCACATTCTTAAAAGCTGGATCTAAGGGATTAACGCCTACTAAGATTATGCGGTCACTCCAGCCGAAATTCCCTTTACAACTGCCGCGCTCACACTCTTGCTCGACGACCCCTCCGATAATTCGCACGCGCTGGGAGCTGCGGGGAAATTCCTCCTTAGGGGCCAAGTATCGGCGATGGCCAAAGACAATAATTTCCTGAGGAGTGCCCTTCTTATCCAGTACGCGCGGAATAAATCCTTCCGTAAAGTTAGCGACCTTTATGCTTCCACCATAGCTATTCCACGCATCTTTGCGCGAGCACATCGGAGTTTGCATATAGGGCCTGCCACTCACGAGATCCAGTGAATAGCGAAAGTCATCCCCCTCGCGAGTAAGGGCGACAAAATTCACTTCAAGATCGCCTAGACTTGCAAAGGGCACGAGATCAAAGAAGGGGTGTACGGGAATTTCACCGTAGGCGTTGCGCGATTCAAAGCGCTCTGGAATTTTAAACCATGAGGGCTTGGCCGCAACACTCGTAGGTTCAGTCGAATACTTTGCACACGAGGTCAAAATAAATAAAAGCGACAGGGCAAGAATGCGCCAGGGAATTATTTGAAATTGACAGCGGATAGGATTGTAGTTCACAATGCCTACTCGTCCTAATACTGCCCGGGTGACGAAATCGGTAGACGTAGTGGACTTAAAATCCGCGGGCCCTAACAGGCCGTGCCGGTTCAAGTCCGGCCTCGGGCACCAATCCCCTCTCTCGCAATCTCTTTGCTCTTTGCTATTGATCAAGCCTCGCTCCCGAAGTCTAGATGATTCATCCATGTTTCATTTATCCAATCTTAGCAGGCCATCCTCATTTTTACACGTATTTAGCTCGTCAAAGGGCCGTAATTTGTACTCACTTACCTTGTTTGATAAGATGCCACCTGGCACAATGCTCTTTTTGGCCAGCGTTTAGGGTAATTGTTTTCATGATCAGATCCAAAATAATCGCACTCACTTCTCTTCTCCTACTGAGCTCCTCCTGCGCCTTTGCCAAGCTCTCAGATAATTACGTCACTCATATCGACCCCTTTACCACCGACGGTTGCAGCGTCTCCCCCGAGGGGACACCAGGCGATAAATCGGCGTGGCTTCACTGCTGTGTGGAGCATGACATTGCCTACTGGCAAGGTGGGAGCAAGTCTCTCAAGCTCAAGGCCGACCGCGATCTGAAATCTTGTATTGAAGATGCTGGCCATAAGGCCATCGCAAAGCTCTACTACTACGCGGTGCGCGCTGGTGGAACTCCTCGCCTCGAAACGAGCTGGCGCTGGGGATATGGCTGGCCATATAAGATTGGGTTTAACGCCCTCACCGATGAACAGCTCATGAGCGTTCAAGAGGAACTTCAATTTGTGCCTCAGATAGTTGAAGAATATATTCGAAATTATCACCCGCAAGATGAATAGCAAGTTGAGTTGCAAGACAAAAAAAAAGGCCCAATATTTGGGCCTTTTTTATTAAATCTAAGTGTGTAGCGCTCGATTGTCCGTAGCGGCCAGACAAGCCTCTTTAAACGCCTCCGTGTAAGTCGGGTGAGCGTGACAAGTGCGAGCAACATCCTCAGCACTCGCTCTAAATTCCATCGCGAGTACCGCCTCAGCAATCAAATCTGCGCAGCGAGGACCAATCATATGAACGCCAAGAATTTCGTCAGTCGCGGCGTCGGCGAGAACTTTAATAAGTCCCTCGCTTTCGTTAGAAGCGCGCGCGCGTCCAAGCGCTTTAAATGGAAATGAGCCACTCTTATAGGCAACTCCACGAGCTTTCAAATCGGCTTCAGTCGCACCTACAGCAGCAACTTCAGGCCAAGTGTAGACCACACCAGGAATGAGATTGTAATTAAGGTGTGGCTTTTGCCCGGCCAGAAGTTCGGCCACGAATACGCCCTCTTCTTCAGCTTTGTGAGCGAGCATCGCTCCTTTCGTGACATCGCCAAGGGCGTAGATATGAGAGACGTTAGTCTGCAAGTGATCGTTGGTCTCAATTTGACCGCGCTCTGTTAACTTCACGCCGGCCTTATCAAGTTCAAGTCCCTCGGTATAAGGACGACGCCCAACCGCCACAAGACAGTAGTCGCTCTCAAGCACTACTTCTTTGTCGCCTTTTTTAGCACGGGCCTTCACCGTGACTTTTGAGCCCTTTACAGAGGCCTCTGTCACGCCGTGACCGAGATAGAACTCCATTCCGCCCTTTTTAAGTGAGCGCTGAAGTTGCTTTCCAAGTTCAGCATCCATCGTCGCAATACATGAGTCGGCGTACTCAACAACGCTTACTTTAGAGCCAAGACGCAGAAAAACTGAGCCCAATTCTAGTCCAATGACACCGCCACCAATGACAACGAGGTGCTCTGGAACTTTTTCAAGCTTGAGCGCCTCAGTAGAAGTGATGATGCGCTTTTTATCGATTTCAACACCCGGAAGGCTTGAAGGCTTTGAGCCGGTAGCGATCACAATGTGGCGGCCTTTAATCGTTTGGGTTTCCTTTGCACCCTTAATGCTCACGGTGTGGGCATCAGCAAAGGAAGCGTGGCCAGTAAAGACTTCGACTTTGTTCTTCTTCATCAAGAACTCAACGCCCTTACTCGTATCTGAGACCACCTTTTCCACGCGCTCTTTCATCGTCTTAACGTTGAGTTTGCTCTTGCCCACTTCAATGCCGTGATCGGCAAATGAGTGGAGCATTTCGTGGTAGCGCTCACTTGAATCAAGCCACGCCTTTGATGGTATACATCCCACATTCAGACAGGTTCCACCAAGTGTAGAGTATTTTTCAATGATAGCAGTCTTAAGACCTAGTTGAGCGGCGCGAATCGCGCAAACATATCCACCAGGACCAGAGCCAATAATTACTAAATCAAATTCTGTTGCCATTACTTCTCTTCCTTTTCTTTGGCTTTGGTTGCTAGATGTCCAGGAGCATTCTGGCCGGATCTTCAAGAAGATCTTTAACCATTTTGAGGAAGCTCACACTCTCGCGTCCGTCAATAATTCTGTGGTCGTAAGAGAGGGCAAGGTACATCACTGGGTGAATGACCACTTGGCCTTTATAGGCTACTGGGCGCTCGACAATGTTGTGCATTCCAAGAATTGCACTCTGTGGAATGTTAATAATTGGAGTAGAGAGCATAGAACCAAAAACACCACCATTAGTGATAGTGAAAGTTCCGCCTTCCATCTCATCCATAGTAAGTTTGCCGTCGCGACCTTTAAGGGCAAGGCGCTTAATTTCCTTTTCAATCTCAGCAAGACTCATATTCTCGGCACTGCGAATAACTGGAACCACAAGGCCCTTAGGAGTTGAAACGGCGATACCGACGTCACAGTAATTGTGCATGACGATTTCTTCGCCATCAATTTGAGCGTTGATATTTGGCCACTCTTTAAGGGCTAGAGTACAAGCCTTAGTAAAGAGCGACATAAAGCCAAGCCCCACTCCATGCTTTTCAGAGAAGGCGTCTTTGTACTTCTTGCGAAGGGCCATCAGTTCAAACATATCAACTTCGTTAAAAGTTGTGAGCATGGCGGTTGTATTCTTAGCTTCCACGAGGCGCTTAGCAATAGTCTTTCTCAGACGAGTCATCTTCTCGCGACTTTGCACGCGCTCACCGGCCGGCAACTTAGGAGCTTCTGCTTTAGGAGCACTGGCCGCCGCAGGAGCACCGGCTTTAGCACCAAGAGCGTCACCTTTTGTGATGCGACCGTCTTTGCCACTGCCACTCACGCTACTTGGATCAACACCCTTTTCATCGAGAATTTTTCTGGCAGCAGGTGAAGGAAAGTTCTTATCACCACCGGCAGGAGTGGGAGCAGTTGAAGCTGCAGCAGCTGGGGCACTTGGCGCTGGCGCTTTTGCAGAGCTATCCCCAGCGCTTGGGGCCACTGATGTATCTAGTTCAGCGATCTTGTCGCCAATTCCAAGCTCGGTGCCAGCTTCCACAATAATTTTAATCTTCCCGCTAGTCTCAGCTGGAAGTTCTACCGTGGCCTTATCTGACTCGATCTCGCAGAGGATATCACCTTCGTTAACGACGTCGCCGTCACTTACAACCCATGAAGCAAGGGTCACTTCTGAAATCGACTCCCCTACGCTTGGAATTTTAACATCAATGCTCATACATTTTCCTAATTTGATCGTTAAATATTATAAACTAACTAAATGCTTTATCGACGATTGCTTGTTGTTCCTTGGCGTGAACAGCGGCAAAGCCAGTTGCCGGCGAAGCACTTGACTTGCGAGAAACGCAAGTCATATCACCAAAGAGATCTCTCCAGCGAAGCAGGTACGTCCAAGCCCCCATATTGAGCGGCTCTTCTTGAACCCATACAAACTCGGCCTTAGAGTACTTTTCGCGAAGTTCTTTAATTCTATGCTCAGCTAGCGGATAGATTTGCTCGAGGCGGACAATCGCCACGTCTTTTCTCTTATCAGCTTGCTGGCGCTCCCAAAGATCATAATAGACCTTACCAGTACAAAGGAGAACCTTCTTCACCTTCTTAGCGTCTGAGTAAGTATCGTCAATCACCTCTTCAAAGCGCCCATCAGTGAGATCGGCCACTTTTGACTGACATCTAGAATCGCGAAGCAGAGATTTTGGAGTAAAGACAATAAGTGGTTTTCTAAATTCCCACGCGAGCTGTCTTCTTAGAATGTGAAAGAAGTTCGCTGGCGTCGTACAGTTTGCCACAACAATATTGTACTCGGCCGCGAGCTGGAGGAAGCGCTCAGGACGAGCACTCGAGTGCTCTGGGCCCTGCCCTTCATAGCCGTGTGGAAGAAGTAGTGTCAGACCACTCATGCGGCGCCACTTACTTTCACAAGCAGAGATAAATTGATCGATCACAATTTGGGCGCCGTTAGAGAAGTCGCCAAATTGGGCTTCCCAGATATTGAGTGCCCAAGGAGATCCTTGTGAATAACCAAACTCAAAACCGAGCACAGCGTACTCAGACAGAAGTGAGTTATAAATTCTCATTCGACCTTGATCAGGTTGAATGTGCTCTAGGCCGCAGTAAGCAGTGTTAGTGTACTCATCAAAGACCTTGGCGTGACGATGGGCAAATGTGCCGCGAATGACGTCTTGGCCAGTAAAGCGAATATGGTGGTTTTTCTGTAGGAGCGATCCGTAGGCCAGAAGCTCACAGATTGACCAGTCGAGAGTGTCGTTTTCAAAATTTTTCAGTCGATCATTGAGAAGCTTTTCCGCTTTTTTAAGCAGTTTAAAGCCCTCTGGCACTGTGGTGATAGCATTCACAATCGCTTGCAAATCAGCGCGCGACACTGCCGTATCTGGAGACTTTAGGAAGTCTTCAGGCTTAGACCAACGAAGGTTGAGCCACTCTTTGTGTGGTCCTTGTCTCTTGTGAGGCATCTCTTTTTGGCGAACATTATTAAAGCGGTCAGAGAGCTCCTGCTTAAATTCATCTTGCATCTTCTTAGCAAGCTCAGAGATCGAGTTGTCCTGAGCGTGAAGTTTTTCAAGATAGAGCTCTCTTGGGTTCTTATGCTTGGCCACAAGTCCGTAGAGGTGCGGCTGAGTGTACTTAGGTTCATCGCCCTCATTGTGTCCGTGTTTGCGATAGCAAACCATATCGATGAACACATCTTTCTTAAAGCGCTGTCTAAATTCAACTGCAAGTTCACAGGCGTAGACAACTTCTTCAGGACAGTCGCCATTGACGTGAATAATGAGGGTGTCGAGCATTTTAGCAACTGAAGTACAGTAATCAGAAGATCGCCCGTCGCCAAAGTCCGTCGTAAAACCGATTTGGTTATTGATAATAAAGTGAATGGTCCCACCCACTTGATAGCCTGGAAGCTCACTCATTTGAAGGGCTTCGTAGACAATCCCCTGTCCACCAACAGCGGCGTCGCCGTGGATACAGATAGGAATAATCTTTGAACTGTCATCCCCGTAGGCAATATCAATTTGAGCGCGGTTATAACCAGTGAGTACGGCGCCCACAGTCTCAAGGTGAGAGGGGTTGGGAAGAATCTTTAGGTAGACATCTTTGCCGTTAGCCGCTTGGGAAATGGAGGTGTAGCCCATGTGGTACTTCACATCCCCGTCACCTACTCCGTCAAACTCATGAAGGTTAGAACCTTCAAATTCAGAGAAGATGTATTCATATGTCTTACCGATGATATTGGCGAGAATATTGAGGCGACCACGGTGGGCCATGCCGATAACAAATTCCTTAGCCCCTAAGTCTGAGCCATGGTTGATGATTGAGTCGAGGGCCGCAATTGTGGTCTCTCCACCCTCTAGTGAAAAGCGCTTTTGACCGATGTACTTTGTTTGAAGAAAGTTTTCAAAAACTTCAGCTTGATTGAGCTTTCTAAGAATGCGCTTTTTCTTGTCGATAGAGAAATTAATATTCTTAGCAGTTGATTCAAAGCGCTCGCGCACCCAGCGGCGAACATCAGTATTATTTGAGTGCATGTACTCAATACCAATCTTGCCAGTATAAATAACTTTCAGGTGATCAATGATTTCCTTAAGCGTACAAACGCCCAGACCTACAAACTCCCCACAAGCAAATTTCTCTGTGAGATCGGCATCACTAAGATCGTAGTCGGCCAGTGAGATGCGCGCATGGCGATCTTTTCTCGGGCGAATTGGGTTGGTGTCAGAGAGTAAGTGTCCGCGCGCTCTAAAAGATTGAATTAGGCGAAAGACGTTAAATTCTTTAGCTAGCTTTGTGTCGCTAATATCAGCAGGGCCCGTTGATGAACCAAAAGAAGATTTTTGAAATTCAAAACCTTGAAAGAAGCGGCACCACGAATCATCGACGCTGTCTGGATTGCTTTGATAATCCTGATAAAGTGAATCGACGACTGAGATGTCTGAAGCGCTAAGGGTGGAAAAATCCAAGTTCTTTTTCATACGTCCTTCTTAAGACCGGCCGGCCTTAGTGGTTATAAAAACAATATGTTACTGGCTTTAAAAATACCATGGTGTGACTTTTAGTGCTGTTAGCGGGCAGATTTCTCTCCCCGCGGGCCCGTGTATTCAACAATTTTCAATACCTGAGTGGGAAAATAGACGATTTTTATCTTTTTGTACAAAAAATTAGCAAGAACCTTCCACTAAACCTTCAGAGAGAGAGACGCGAAGCGAAATGCCTTCGCCCTTATTGTCCTTAGTTAAAGGACCAGTGCTCTCGCAGGGCTCGTGTTCTTGGTCGTGGGTACACTCATCCTTCTTCTCACAGAACATGCAGTCCTCGCCCATCACTCGGCCAAGACCGCCACAGGATCCTTTGAGTTCTTTCTTGGCAAAGATTAAACCCACGGCCATTAAGGCAATAAAGAATGAGAAAAATACTAAAGTAATGAGAAGTTCGTTCATAATTCTCTTATCTCCCGCCCTATTTTACCAGTTCTTCGAGCTTACCCAAGATAGTCTCAGAATTTGTATAGGCCTTCATAGCTGAAGTTTGGCGAGTTTTTATTTGTTTCGTTCCATCCGGACTTTCAACTTCGTAAATAAAGTATGCTGGGACCAAGAATTTCTCGGCCAGAAAGTAGGCATTGCGAATGCCAATAGACATGAGCGCTGTCGACCAAAGATCAGCGTTAAAGGCGCCATGCTTATCAAGGACCGTCACACTCAAAATATCAGAGGGCGCCGACTTGCCAGTTCTGGCGTCTAAAATATGACCTAAGCGCTTACCTTCATTCTTGATAAAATTGCGATAGTTTCCACTGGTCGCGAGATTCACATCGGTTATCTCAATAATACGCTCAATCACTCGCTCATTGCCCTCTTGAGGAGCTTCAATGGCCACACGCCAAGGAGATCCGTTATGGGTGCCTTCAATGTGCATCTCACCACCGACGTCGATGAGAAAGTCTTTTGATTTGATCACATTTTTGAGAGTCCAGCTGATATCGTCCGCGGCCAGTCCTGGCACACTCGCTCCGAACTCCATCTCTAGGTTTGGATCAAGCTTGCGCACGCGCTTGCCCTTTTCATCAATTTCAATTTTAGAGATTCCTACTGACTTAAGAAGCTTGGCGATCTCATCGTCGCTAGGAATTCTCTTCTCACTCTTGCCGCGATGATCTCCAGCAAAGCCATAGGCGCGAACAATTGGAAAAATCGTTGGGTCAAATGCCCCTTCTACGCGCTCGCTCATATCTTTGTTCATGCTCAGAACAAAGATAAATTTCTCATCGACTTCCATCCACTCGGTATCGCGCTTCAGGTTAAATTGAGAGAGAGTTGATTCAGGATTGTAGTGATTAAAGAAGCCATTTACCCAAGTGAGAACGCCTTCAATTTTCTTAGCGGCTTCCTCTTTTGGGATCGAGCCCTCACCTGGTATGTACTTAATCAGGTAGTAGGACCCCATGGTCTGACCGCGAATCTCAACAACCTCGCCGCCACCTTTCATACATGATGAAATTAGGACAGCGAGTGTGAGAAGCGAGAAAATTCTAAGAACATTTTTAAAAGCATTCATTAAGGGTGACCTACTAGCCTCCGAAGTCGTCTAGCATAATGTCTTCTCTCTCTACACCGAGATCGAGAAGCATATTGATCACACTTTGGTTCATGATTGGAGGTCCACAGAGGTAGTACTCACAATCTTCTGGATTTGGGTGATCCTTTAGGTATTGCTCAAAGAGAACATTGTGAATGAAGCCAGTGTAGCCAGTCCAATTATCGTTGGGCTGTGGTTCAGAGAGGGCCACGTGCCACTTGAAGTTATCGTTTTCTGACTGAAGCGTATCAAAGTCTTCAACGTAGAACATTTCACGAACAGAGCGAGCACCGTACCAGAAAGTCATCTTGCGATCTGTCTTGATGCGCTTTAACTGATCAAAGATGTGTGAGCGCATTGGCGCCATACCAGCACCACCACCAACAAAGACCATCTCCTTTTCAGTCTTGCGAGCAAAGAACTCACCAAACGGACCAGAGATAGTGGCTTCGTCACCTGGCTTCAAGCTGAAGATATACGATGACATCTTACCTGGAGCAACGTTTGGTAGACGTGGTGGAGGAGAAGCAATACGCACGTTGAGCATGATAATGCCCTTCTCTTCTGGGTAGTTGGCCATCGAGTAAGCGCGAATTGTTTCATCTTCAACTTTAGAGACAAATTGCCAGAGATTGAATTTATCCCAATCTTCCTTGTACTCATCTTGAATAGCGAAGTCTTTGTACTTAATTGTGAGTCCAGCAGGGCGCTCAATCTGAATATAACCACCTGCTCTAAAAGGAACTGATTCGCCGGCCGGAAGCTCAAGGACGAGTTCCTTAATGAAAGTGGCGACGTTTTCGTTAGAGCGAACCTTACACTTCCACTTCTTCACACCGAAGACCTCTTCAGGAACTTCGATCTTCATATTTTGCTTTACAGTCACCTGGCACGAGAGGCGAACACCTTCGCGAGCGGCACCTTTAGAAATGTGACCAAGCTCAGTGGGAAGAATCTCACCGCCCCCGTCGAGGACTTTTACTTTACATTGAGCACATGTCCCACCGCCACCACAGGCACTAGAGACAAAGAGCTTATTGTCAGCGAGGACGTTTAGAAGTTTACCACCACAAGATACGACGAGATCTTTTTCGCCGTTAACGTTGATAGTGACGTTCCCACTGGCCACCAGTTGAGACTTGGCAATAAGAATGACGACGACAAGTGCAAGCACTACCGCCGTAAACATGCCAACGCCTAGAATAATTTCGTTCATGGAGAGCTACCCCTTCTATCTAATTAACGTTTTTCGATTAAAGTTGAATACCTGAGAAACTAAGAAAGCCTAGGGCCATCAAACCAACAGTGATGAAGGTAATCCCTAGTCCTCTGAGACCATCTGGAACATCAGAGTACTTAAGTTTTTCACGAATACCGGCAAGGGCGACGATCGCAAGACCCCATCCCGTACCAGAACCAAAGCCATAAACCACACTCTCAGTGAATGTATAATCGCGCTCCACCATAAAGAGTGAGCCACCGAGAATCGCGCAGTTCACAGTAATGAGTGGAAGAAAGATACCTAGAGCGTTGTAGAGTGATGGCACATACTTATCGAGGGTCATCTCTAGGATCTGAACGATCGCAGCGATCACCCCGATATAAGAAATGAGACCAAGAAAGCTTAGGTCAGCACCTGGGAAACCGGCCCATGCAAGAGCTCCTGGTTTCAATAGGTATTGAAAAAGAAGGTTGTTGGCAGGAACCGTAATGGTTTGAACCACCACAACCGCAACGCCAAGACCAATAGCCGTTGAAACTTTCTTTGAAACCGCGAGAAATGTACACATCCCGAGGAAGAAAGAAAGCGCCATGTTTTCAATAAAAATAGATTTAACAAGTAGACTTAAATAGTGTTCTAACATGATTGCCTCTTAGCGATTAAGCGTCGTGCTCGACTTGATCTTTCTTAAACGTTCTCAGTACCCAAATAAATACCCCGATCAAAAAGAAGGCACTTGGCGCGAGAAGGGCCAGACCATTCGTTTGATACCAACCACCCATAGTAGTTGGCTTTAGGATTGTGTAACCAAGAACTGAACCAGAACCTAGCAGCTCTCTAAAGAAAGCCACTACGATAAGTACAAAGCTATAGCCAATACCATTACCGATACCGTCAAGAAGTGACATCACCGGGCCATTCTTCATGGCATAGGCTTCAGCGCGCCCCATAACGATACAGTTTGTAATGATAAGACCGATGAATACTGACATCTCTTTAGCGACATCAAAAACGAAAGCCTTAAGAACTTGATCAGTCACAATAACCATCGAAGCAATGATGGTCATCTGGGCGATAATCCTGATGCTTGAAGGAATCTGGTTTCTAATGATCGAGACGAACATTGAAGAAAGACCAGTTACCACCGTCACGGCCAAGGCCATTACGAGCGCCTTTTCCATCTTGGTTGTAACGGCGAGGGCCGAACAGATACCGAGAATTTGTAGCGCAATGGGGTTATTTTTAAATAGTGGGTCGAATAATACTTTTTTTACACTACTCATTAGAGCACTCCATGTTCATTGCGGAATTTAGAGAGGTATGGACCAAAACCATCTTGTCCAAGCCAGTAGTTCACCAGACCAGTAACACCATTAGAAGTGATAGTGGCACCTGAGAGACCATCAACCTTGTGCTTAGCTTCTGGATCATTGGGATCAACCGCCCCTTTAATCACGCGTATCTCTGGTTGATATTCTTCATCCAGGGCAATTTTGCCACTCCACTGGGCCTTCCACATTGGGTTGTCTACTTCCCCACCAAGACCGGGAGTCTCGGCGTGCTCATAGAAGCCCAGGCCTTGAACAGTTTTTGTATCCGGGGCCAAAGCAATGAAACCGTAGAGAGTTGACCAAAGACCCTTGCCGTTAATTGGAAGCACGATCATCTTCACTTCATCATTTTCTACCACTTTATAGACGATAGAATATTGTGAACGCATCTTGATTCCAGCTTTATCAGCAGCAGAGTCAATCTTCTTATTCATCTTCGGATCTTTGCGGGCCGCTTTTTGATCGAAGTCTTCAGCTTTCATCTCTGGCATAACTTCGCCAGAGTCGAGATTAACAACCTCGGCCTGAATCTTTGTATAGGCTTGATTAATTTCTTCTTTAGTCGCCTTAGCTCCAATAAGACCTGAGGCGAGAAGGAGGTTTTTCTTAATGTCGAGCTTCTTATTCTCTTCTTGTTTAGAGCGAAGTCCTACGGCAGCACTTGAAACAAGTACCGAGCAGACCACACAAAGAATCGCGGCGACGACAATTGTTTTTAAAGTACTATCTTTTTGCATTTCTTAACATCCTTCTCTTAATGTTGGCGTTAACGACGAAGTAGTCGACGAGTGGAGCGAAGATATTCCCAAAGAGGATGGCAAGCATCACGCCTTCTGGGAAGGCCGGATTCACAACGCGGATAAGGGCAACCATAAGACCAATGAGCGCACCGTAGAACCACTGCCCTTTTTGAGTCATCGAAGCCGAAACCGGATCTGTGGCCATGAACACACAACCAAAAGCAAAACCACCAACAACTAAGTGCCAGGCAGGCGACATAGCAAACATTGGGTTTGTGCTACTTCCAGTGAAGTTAAAGATAAGTACGGTAACAACGAGACCTAGGACCATAGAGAGCATAATTCTCCATGAGCCAATCCCGGTGAGAATAAGAAGTCCTGCACCAAGTAAACACGCTAGTGCTGAAGTCTCACCCATTGATCCAGGAATGAGTCCGATGAATGATTGCAACCAAGTGTAGTCTACAGAGCTAATACCTGAGAGTGCACTTTGACCTAAGATCGTAGCCCCGGTATAGCCATCGGCGGCTGTCCATACGGCGTCGCCTGAAATCTGAGCAGGATATGCAAAGAAGAGGAAGGCGCGTGCGGTAAGGGCCGGGTTTAAGAAGTTCTTGCCAGTTCCACCAAAGATCTCTTTTCCAAAGACCACACCAAAGCTAATACCGATGGCCACTTGCCACAGCGGGATTGTCGGAGGGAGTGTAAGTGGAAAGAGAAGACCAGTAACCACGAAGCCTTCGTTGATTTCGTGCTTTCTGACAAAAGCAAAGAGCGCTTCCCAAAGACCACCTGCGGCCATCGTTACGATATATACCGGCACGAAGTAGAGAGCGCCTAAAAGGAAATTAGAAATAAAATTAGCGGGATCAACGCCAAGACCAAGAGCGGTCATGACCATCCCTCTCCAGCCTGAAGCTGCGGCAATGCCCATTTTAGACATGGCGAGGTTGGCCTGGTAGCCAGTGTTAAACATGGCCATAAGTACGCATGGTACTAGGGCCATCGCAACAGTGATCATTGTGCGCTTGAGATCAAGAGCATCACGAACGTGAGTGTTGCCAGTGGTAACATCGCCAGGCGTGTAAGCAAAAGTGTCCAGAGCTTCGTAGAGGGGGTAGAACTTTTCGAACTTACCACCATGAACGAAATGCTTATGCTGGGAATCTAAAAAATCGCGAAGCATTTTCATGTTTGTTCCTCTTAAATTTTCCTAAAAAAAATTCGTAAAACTTAATTCCAATTTAATTCTTAGTGATGACCAGTGTCTGAGTTCTCTTTCTCGATTGCGTCGAGAGTGTGGCGCAGAATCGGACCAAAGTCGTCCTTGCCAACAGAGACAAAAGTACAAAGGGCGAGATCTTCCTCGGCCAGCTCTAGAGCGCCTAGGGCTTCGGCCGACTCAAGATCTTTAGTCATGATTGATCTAAGAAGTTGAGTTGGAAGAATATCAAGTGGCATCACCGCTTCATAAGTTCCCACTGGAACCATGGCGCGAGGTGAGCCTTGAATATTTGTGTTGAGATCAAAGAATTTTCCAGGAATAAGCTTTGAGAAGAATGTTCTCTTAACTGAGAATTTATCAAAACCTGGAGCGTGCCAGCCAAGGAACTCTCTCTCTCTTCCTTCTTTTACAGCGCTCACTTGATTCGTATAGCGGCTGAGGAAGGCAAAAGGACCACTGGCCTTGCGCCCATAAAGAACAGAACCACTCACTACGCGGTTGTCGCCCTCTTTGAGCTCTCCACCCACAATGCTCTCAATTTCAGCGCCGAGGCGAGTTCTAAGCAGTCTTGGTCTCTTAACCTGAGGACCAGATAGTGCAATCACGCGATCAACGCTTAGCTTGCCCGACTTAATCAAGCGACCCAAGGCAACTACATCTTGGTAGCCAATATACCAAACTGCGCTTTTAAGACTCACTGGACTTAGATAGTGAATATGTGTTCCAGGGTTGCCCGCTGGGTGCGGTCCCTTGAATTCTTCAGTGACAATATTGGCGCCGGCAGGTGCTTCAACTTTAGAGCCTGGAGCCTTACAGACGAAAGTCTTGCCCTCGGTGAGTTTAGAAAGAGCAGCGACGCCATCTTTAAAATCGGCCATTGCGCTTTCAAGAATAAAGTCGACATCGGGAGCGCCAGGACGCGTGTCCATCGCTGTTACAAAGATAGCTTCTGGAAC
Source organism: Bacteriovoracaceae bacterium (assembly GCA_048267245.1). Classification (GTDB taxonomy): domain Bacteria; phylum Bdellovibrionota; class Bacteriovoracia; order Bacteriovoracales; family Bacteriovoracaceae; genus JBLWXV01. The sequence continues at coordinate 1,009,026 of JBLWXV010000002.1, read as the reverse complement.
TTCATTCACAAGAGCTACTTTGTCATAGGGTCTTCTTCTAAGTGCTGTGAAAAGACCTGATTCAACCAGGAGGGCCCTCACTTCTTCACCGGTATAATCGGCGATCGCTTTTTCTTTATAGCTAGCAAAAGCTTGGTGCTCTTCAGTGCTCGCAACTTCGATCACGAGTGATTGAAAAACTCTTCTCTCTCCGCGATTGATTGCGACAACCTTACCTGCGGCCGGAGCAGTAAAAATAAGGCCAGTGTTCTTCTTACACTCAAAGAGTTTTTGACCGATTTTTACAGTGTCACCAACTTGCACGTTCATGGTTGGCTTCATACCTGCGTAGTCAGCGCCAATAACGGCAACGTTTCTCGCGCGAGCGGCGTTGTCCAAATCGTTAACAGGTTTTCCGGTGATGGGTAGGTCAAGACCTTTCTTAATCTGAATCATGCTTACGGTCCATTAGCGGTTGAGGGGCACAAGGCCCAGTAATATGAAGAAATCCCCTTCTGCTTTTAACAGAGTGAGCAAAAGTTGACTTCCAGACTACAATTCATTGGTTTGGGGCAAATGTATCAAAAAGTTTCAACTTATGTAACCAATTTCAATAAGTTTTTACCTGGCTAACTCTACTCTTTTATCGCGATAGATAAAGGAGAAAAGTTTGAAAAATGTTGGTGATAAAACTTATTGACGCTGTGAGGTTTAAGCCCCACAGCACTTCTTAAATTTCTTATTCGAGCCGCACGGACACGGATCGTTGCGGCCAACTTTTGGCGCCGCTCTCTTAATCGTTCCACTAATGAGTTTGCCGTCGTGAAAGAACCAGCGCCCATCTTTGCGCACGAAATCACTTATCTCGTGATGGTTTTGCTCTTCATTGCCAAGCACATAGCGCGCGAGAAATTCAACCTGTCCCTCGCTATCGCCCGGGCCACCTTTGTCAGTGCCGAGAATTTGAAGCCCGCGCCACGTTGCATTCTTAGACCAGGTCTCAAGGCCCTCGCGATCAACTTCCTGACTCATAGCAGGATCGTGTGTCTCAACCAAGTAGTCCACATCGCCCTTGGTAAAGGCGGTGTAACGCGAACGCATTAAAGATTCGGCAGTAGGAGGAAGTTGCTTGCGCGATAAAAAAGGTTCACAGCACTTCTCAAAGTTTTGTCCAGATTCGCAGGGACAAATTTCACTCATAATAAACTCCAAACAAGAGAGGGATTCTCAACATGATGGGCACAGGGCGATTCTTTGTAAATTTAAAAAACTCTTAGAAGCGGTAGAGCAAGTCAGTAAAGAATGTCGTGCGCTCATCAAAGTGCACTTTGCTCTCGAGCAGTCGATGGCCGACAAAAGTAAAGTGGGGCTTGAGTTTCTTCTGATAGAAGGCGCGAGTTCGAGAAATGGCGTATTGATCATCAAAGTCGAGATCCTCGCGCTGGCGAGCGAGTTCAACATCTGTCGGAACCGTTAAGTAGAGATACTTTGTTCGCTCGGCCAATATGGGTAGAAATTGATCAATCTCATCGTCCGTTAAGTACTGGAGCACACTGGTGCAGAGAGTGAGATCAAAGTGCTTATTAAATTTGCCGCCTTTATTGGCCCAACTGAGGATGTCCATTTGGTGCAACTCAAGCCGCGTGCTCTCGGCCGGCTTGAGCTTGCGCTTTGACAGCGCCTCAAAGGCAAAGTCGCTGGGCTCAATGGCCATGGCCTTGTAGGGAATAAAAGTTTTAAGAACCGCCTCAAATAGATGGCCAAGCCCCGCTCCAAGATCGAGCACGCTGCTGATATCGATAAATTCAAGACCAAAGAGATGTTTTAAATACTCGGCGTGCTCAAGCGCGTTGCCGATACCATCCATCTCCTGACTCTCACTATAATTGACTTCCCAGTAGCGATTGCTAAAGCCTTCGCTGCCATTTTCTAAAACCTTCTTACTCATATCACCGCCACGCTATCAAGTTTGCGCTTAAAGAGAAAATATCCCGTCACTCCCCGGTAGACACCAAGTAAAATGAGGGCGAGCCAAATCGCCCGCAGTCCATGGCCTTGACCAGCATAATAGAGACCGGGCAAGACAAGAGTGATCACGCCAATCAACATCACAACTCCCAGTGCTCGGTAGCGACCAAGACCAAAGAGCAGGCCATCAAAAAGATAGGCCACTGACATCAGGGGTTGCGAGAGAGCGACGATTCCCATTTGTGCTAGCGCCACTTCAATTAAGAGCTGATCGCGCGTGAACGCACCCAAAACCATAGTCCCACCAAGACCATAGGCCAGAGTAAAGATCAAACCCACTAGACACGAGAGCACTGTGAGTCTCTTAGCAATGAGTTTTAACTTTATATGATCTTGTAGCGCGAAGTAGCGCGCCCCTAAGATATTTGCACTCACCGCCAGTCCATCGATGAGAAAACTAGAGAGTAGCCACAATTGAAGTAACACTTGATGGGCGGCAAGTTCGCGAACTCCCAGCAGTCCCGCTGAGCGCGTGGCCAAAAAGAAGGTAAGGCTCAAAGAACCAGAGCGCATCAACATTCCTGCGCTATCCTTGCCGTACGCGCGCCACAAGTCGAGATTAAAGCGGGCGCTCACAAGTCTTCTCAATGCCTCGGGATAGCGCCTAAGAACCGTCAAAAAACAAAGTCCAAAAGCAAGCGCCTGGGCAATCAAAGTCCCATAAGCGGCTCCCCTTATTCCCATCTCTAGGGGATAGAGAAATATTCCACTCAAAATAATATTGGTCAGAGTCGTTAGCAAAAGAATGACAAAGGTCTCACGCACCAGTGAGAATCCGCGCAGCACTGACAGCCAGGTGAGCCCAAGGAGCACGAAGGGCTGAGAGAGGGTGCGCACAAGAAAGTAGCTCTCAAGCTCAGTGCGATAGACTTCACTCGCCCCAGCGAGATCAAACCACCAATCCCTTCCCCACCAAAGTAGAGCGCAACTGAGCACACCAAGAATAAAGGAAAGTAGACTGGCCATCTTAATGCGCGTCCAAAGAAGATCTTCTTCGCCACTGGCCGAATGCGAACTCACCGCCTGAACGGAGGTGTGAATGAGAAAATTAAACACCCAGGTGATGGTGTTGAAAATAGCACTGGCCACCGCCAGTGCCGCAAGGGAATTTGTGCTGAGCCTGCCAACGTAGAGACTGTCGACAAAGCTTGCAAGGGGTTCTAGCAGCGAAGCCGCTAGAGAAGGTAGAGAAAAAATAATCAGCTCGCGGTACCCCCACGAGCTCTTTTCCCCTTGATTCACTTAGAAATTAAGCGCCGTATTTCATCACGGCCGAGTAGGCGGCCACTCCGGCAAGTAAAAGTGAGACAACCCAAAAGATAGGTCTGTGAGAGTCGCTCTTAATGCGCTTGCCAAGAATAGGAGCACCAGCGGCGAGAACCAGCCAAATCCCTACTTTTGCCTGAACCCACGCCGGCCATGCGCCGCCACCGTGGCTAAATCCAATGCGCGCGAGCAGTCCCATGCCGCCAACGAGAATGAGGAAACTGGCAATGCCAGTGATAATTTTAATAAATTTTGGAGCGGGCTTCATCAAGAAGGTCGCGCTAATGCCAGCAATGAAAAAGAAGATTGAAACAAAGTGCAGCACTTTATAGAACTCATAAGACAACATGGCCCTCTCCCGATATCACAATTTTTATTTTCGCCAAGTATACTTGGCCTAGATCTCTTTGGCCCCTATTTCTTGACTAGTCTCGGCCAAAATCTACCCATGCCCTTAAGGTTAAATTCCGTGGTAAACTTTTTTTGTGAACTCGCTTGGTCATCGACACGGGACGTAGGTAATGAAAAAAGATAAAGACACCAAAATTTTTCGCGGGGCTTATCAGTACATGAAGAATGATAGCGTCTACTCAGAGGAGACTTTTGACGTCTACCGCGACCGCAAAGAAAATACCATGCTCTTTGACTCGCAAATTCACTGCCGCGTCGCAACGGGAGAATTGCTCTCCGTCGTCGTGGAGTACACCGTCAACAAAGACTACGTTCCAATGAAGGTTGTGGTTAAGCGTTCACTAGGAAGCCAAGAATCAACCGAGAGCTACCGCTACGACTCTAAGAGAAATATCATCACCTACACCTTCACAAATAAAGGTGATGAAGAGGTGGTCGAAATCCAAACTCCACCCAAATTTCATATCACCACGCCAGTGGCCTCTTCGAGCATGCTCTTTATGCGCGCAAAGAAGGTGGACACCACTTCAAAGTCACTCTTTTCATTTCTCTCTTCACAAAATCAGTGGACCTATGAAGAGAAACCCTACTTTCACACTGTCGCCGCCCAAAGGGTCTCTCTAGGTGCCGAAAAAATGGCCCTCGGTGGCCACAACGTCCAGGCCACTCAGTACCGCCTCACAGAGGAAATTGAAGAAAAGGCCGACGAGCTCCCCTCAAAAGACTTTATTCGCATTTGGCTCTCTCCCTACGTCACCATCCCCTACGTCATTCGAACAGATGATGGCAGTAAGGTTCAAGTTAAATACCTGAATAACCTTCAGAAAGAGGATTAGCCTGAGCGTCTGCTTCAGTTGGATGGGAGCGAATAAATTCGACGACTCCACTACAGGCATGCTTGAGTGAGGCGCGCTCAAGTTCGTAGGGCTCCATCAATTTCATGAGCTTCTGCATGGTCGCTCCTTTCCAGCCCTTCACCCTTGAGTCGACAATAATGACTCCACCATAATCGCTCTCAGTTCTTAGTAGGCGACCAAGCTTTTGGTGCAAGGCCCGCGTTCGGTGGGCCAAGTAGTAATCACTAAACTCACTGCCTAGAGAGGCGTCGTAGAAGTCGCGCCTCTTTTGGATCACTAAGTCTTGGCGCAAATCGGGAACTTTATCAATGAAGACAAATTGTAGTGCCTCACCAGGAATATCAATTCCCTCGCCAAAGGACTCCATTCCAAGCAATATCCCACGTCCACTGGCCCTGAAGTCCTCCACCACATGAGCTCCCATTCCTTGAATGAAAACTGGTAGCTTGCCTTCAAATTCGGCCAGCAGATATTCGCGCGCCTCTTCGAAGCGCTTTTTAGATGAAAAGAGAAAGAGGCTGCGGCCCTCGAGTTCGCGCACCACATGCCCAACTTCTTTTAAGATAGTAGGAACAAAGCGCGAGTCATAGAGCGCTGGCGTATCGTCACACAAGTAGACCTTCGTTTTATTCTTATAGTCATAGGTCGCCGGAAGATAAAAGCCGCCTTTAAAGCGTCTCGCGGCATCGGTGTAAGTGTAGCCTAGGGCCCACTCAATTCCTCTGGCGCCCAGATCACCGTGGGCGTTGGCGAGGGTGGCCGATGTAAAGATCACGCTGGCCGATGTTTGCAGTAGGCCGTCATGAGTCACCCTACCCACATCTATCGGAGCGCTATTTAAAACATAGCCCTCGCGCTCGAGGTAGCGAATGGCGTGGCCATAGCCCTCTTTGGCGTCCAGGGAAATATTGAGCGCCTGACAGAGGTCTTCCACTTGACCAAAGAAGGTTTCAAAGCGCGTAAGGGCAATGACCATATTGTCATCATCAAGCTTACTCACATCATAGCGTGCACTGTAGGGCAAGAGCAGGTCGTGGAGTTGAGTGAGGATGTGGCGAATACTATCAAAGCGGTTATAGAGCCCGACGGCCAGGGGATCGCCACTGCGCTCGCGACTGACCATGGGCAGTTCATTCCAATACTCGCTGGTATAGCGAGGCATTTTCATAAAGTAATTTTGAACATTGTCTTCAAGCCCATAGAGCTGATCGTGCAAACTACTTGCAATGCGGTTGGCATCATCTCTGATTTGCTTAATGAGCGGCGTGCTCTCGCCTGGAACACTTTCATTTTGGGCCAAGAGATAAAAGAGCGAACCTATCCCCTGCATATGCACGAGGGATTTATGTAGACTCTCAAGCAACTCTTTAGAAACTTCGGCACTAAAAGCGCCAGTAGTCTCCCCTTCAAGCTTATGAGCTTCGTCGACAATAATAAATTGCGGTCTAGCAAAGCCGCGCGGCCACGAATACATCAGGGCGTGATTGCCGATAATGATATGCGCGTCTCTCGCTTCTCGTAGACCACGAATATAAGAGCATTCACTTTTAAAAGGGCAGCGCTGACCTGTGCACGATCTAAAATCAACGGCACTCTCGCGGTCCAAGCGCTCAAAGGCCAAAAACTTGCGCTTGAGCACGTAGGGAAGCTCCGGTCTAACAATGGCATCCTTTACGCTACTTCTGGCATTGTGAAAGAAGGCCATTTCAAAGTAGGCACTGCTAAAGCGCTCATCAAAATCGCGCGCCTCACCGAGCAAGTCGTCCTCATTCTGTCCCTCGCGAAAGAGAAGTTCACAGAGGTGATTAGAAGAGCCAATAAGCCGAGCGACTTTTAACTCATTTTCAGACAAACCCGTAAGCGCTCTGAGCTTTGGAACGTCTTTATTCATTGCCTGCTCTTGCAGAGTCTTGGTCCCTGTCGCGATGAGAACCTGCGCCTGTTCTTCGAGGGCAAAGAGGGTCGCCGGCAACATATAACCTAGCGTCTTTCCCGTTCCCGTCGGGGCCTGCACGAGAGCGTGCACATGATTTTTAAATCCCTGCCCAACTCTCAGAGCGAGCTCCTCTTGGGAGGCGCGGTAGCGATAGAAAGGCAGAACCTTTCTCACTCGTTCTTCATCGCGTAGGATTTGGCGAATATTCTCACCACTAAAATTAAAGTCATCCACTGCACTCTGAGTGAGGTCCACCGTCTCGGCCGACACCACAAGTTCAAGTGCGCGCGCTGTCGCGGCTTCTAGATCAAAGTCGATAGCTTGGGCGAGTTCTTGCAAATCGGCGTAGTCTAGCTCAAGGAACTTCGCGTACCACCAATCTTTAATTCCCACTCTCGATATGACACTTTTTAGCGCCTGAGATTTTTCGCGGTCGCGCGAGATGAGCGAGCTTGCAACCAGTAAAACTTTTAAAAGATCCACGGAGTCAGATAGGCCGCGGTGAAGTTCTTCATCGGCAATGCCCCAGTCAACCAGATAGCTCTCAAGCTTTAGCGAGGACCTCTCTGGAAAGGCGAGCGCCAAAAAAAGCAAGCTATCTTCATAGCACTCAGGACCCTCTCCCTCATCGGCACTCAAAGCGAGTTTTGAAAAGAAGCCCGAGAGAAAGCTCTTTTCAAATTCAGCGTTGTGGGCAATTAGGTGATGGCCATAGAGTTCCATCACCTCCGGCTCAACCACCGACCAGAGTGGGGCCTTTTTCACCATTTTATCTGTGATGCCTGTGAGCTTTTGAATAAATTGCGACAGGCCGTCTTCATAGCGAACTAGAGACTCGTAGGAGCGAATGAGCTTAGTGCCCTCAAATTGGAGGTAGCCCACGTCAATGATCTGATCCATGGCCGGATCGGCCCCGGTTGTTTCCAAATCAATGAGCGCCCATTTCCCGAGAAGTTCTGTCGCACGCGAGTTCAAAATTTACTCTCCCTCATTATTCAACCTTTAGACATCTAAGGCTTAGCTTTAAACGCCCTTAAAACCCTCTTTACACGAAGGCAGCGGGGGCGAAATGAATTGAGAATGCACAAAATTTATTCTAAAGTGTGTACTGATTCCAATCCCTTTAAAGGTAAGTCCATGAACCTAACGGTTTTATTTCAAGTCCAATCGGCCATTATCTTGGCCCTAATGATCTTCGGTGTCACGAAGAGGCGCGTGCGAAAAATTCACGTTCGTACAATGCTCTCTGTCATTATTTGGGATATTATCCTCGTGCTACAAATTGAGTTGTCACGCAGTGCAATTAACACGACTACTAAGGGACTCTCTAACCCCACACCTTTATTAATTCACCTCTTCTTTGCCCTCTCAAGTGTTGTGCTCTACTTTGTGATGATTTGGAGTGGCAATAAACTCCTACAGGGAGACAACTCGCGCCGCGGGCTTCACCGCACCCTCGGGTGGACAACACTAACCTTTCGCACACTCACCTTGATTACTAGCTTTTGGGCCGCCGCCCCTAAGGCTTAAAGGAATTTTTACGTGAACGTATTTGAAGACATTAAACAACTCATTCAAAGCCATTTGAATGACGCTCATATCGAAGTTTTTGATCTCACTGGCACCAGTGATCACCTCGGGATCAATGTGTACTCTGATCAATTTCAAGATATGAGCTTGATTGAACAACACCAAAGACTCATGGATATTTTGTCGCCACGCTTGGCCAGCGATATTCATGCAGTAAAACTTAAAACAATGACACTCGCTAAGGCCCGCGCTAAGGGCGTTATTGACGAGTCCAAGGAGTAAATATGAGCGATAATAAGAACCCATTTAATATTGTTGGCGGCGCTGAGCTTCCGGCCAATACTGGCAGCAATGTCTCAGAAGCCACAGGTGAAAACCTCAACGATCGCATTAAAAGTCTTATCAACTCTTCTAAGGTTTTCCTTTTTATGAAGGGAGTACCTGAAATGCCACAGTGTGGATTTAGCGCCAATGTAGTAGGCCTACTCAATCACGTGGGCGTAGAATTTAAGTCATTTGATATCCTCTCAGACATGGATATCCGCCAGGGAGTCAAAGAGTACTCTAACTGGCCAACCTACCCGCAACTCTACGTTGATGGAAAGCTTGTGGGTGGAAATGACATCATCATGGAACTCTACGAAGACGGCGAACTCGCCGAAGTTCTAGGCGTGAAGTAAGTAGTTTAAGAATGGCCTTGCGCTAGAGCGAGGCCATTTGTTCCTCAGAAAGTTCAGCATTGTGATAGACCTTCTGAACGTCATCATCATCTTCAAGGGCATCAATTAATTTCATCAAAGTAGGAAGCGACTCATCAGAGATTTCCTTCATCGTCGTTGGAATGCGAACAAGTCCCGCCTCTTTGGGCTCGAGCTCTCTATCACTTAAGGCCTTAGTCAAATTTCCAAACTCTTCCATCTGAGAGGTCACAGTCGCCACTTCTTGATCAACCTCCACATCCTCTGCGCCGGCATCAATCATCTCAAGTGTGAATTCGTCTTCATCAAGTTTTAGACTTTCACTTTCAAAGACAAATTGGCCTTTGCGATCAAAGATAAATTGCAAGCATCCATCTTTTCCAAGCGAGCCGTTGTACTTATTAAAGTAAGAGCGCACATTTGAGACAGTGCGAGTGTTATTGTCTGTCATCGCCTCAACAAAGATGGCCACGCCCTCTGGGCCATAGCCTTCAAAAGTTGTTTCCACGTAATTCTCTGCCCCCGCTCCACTGGCCTTGGCAATGGCGCGCTCAATTGTGTCTTTAGACATATTTTGGCCGCGGGCATTTTGAAGTGCCAAGCGCAGGCGAGGATTTGAATCTGGATCAGGGCCACCGGATTTTACGGCCACGGTGACTTCGCGAATGAGCTTTGCGTAGATCTTTCCGCGCTTAGCATCTTGAGCGGCTTTTCGGTGTTTAATATTGGCCCATTTACTATGACCTGCCATAGAGATCCTCCATATCAGTGATAGTCAGAATTGGGCAGTCTAGCGCAGCAGGTGGGTTTAGAAAAGGTCGGTGTTAATTCTCTCAACGAGCTTTGAGAGATTAAAGGGCTTGGGGAAAAAGTCTTGAGCGCCAGCTTTGATCGCCATCTCTACAGACACATCGGCCTGGCCAGAGATGAAATAAAAAACTGGGCGTGGATTCATTTGATTGATGAAATTGAGAACGTCCATCCCGTTGCCATTGGGCATCTTAAAGTCTGAGATGACAACATCAAAGAGATGAGTTTTCAGCAATTCAATAGCATCATTGCCACACAGGGCAATCATGGTATCGAATCCATTGTCGATCATCTCCTCTTGGAGCAATTCGACAATATCTGGTTCGTCATCAACAATTAAGATTTTCTTCACGGGCACCTTCAAATACTTAATATCAAGAAAGTGGGTTTAGAAAATCTTACCCTAATAATGAGTTCTTTGGTACTTGAAGTTTATTGAGGTTTATCAGAGCTTCTCTTAACACTCTGTAGATAAATAAATCTTATCAGAAGTGCGCCAAAAAGTGCTACTAGAAGCGGTAAACCATTGTAAATAAAGACAAAGTAGAGCGTGTAAGCTGCACCACGTACTACCTGAGCGAGATATTTATGCTGGTAAATGTAAAGGGCATATTTTGGAGCAGTCTTATAGTAAAAGTTAATAAATGCTCTACCTAGATAATATTTCTTTAGGAAGTGGTCGCGAAATCCCTTGAAGTATTCGATCACAAAATGCTCTTCTCCAAAACCCGCTGAGAGCAAATAGCAGGCTTGGGACTTTAAAAATTCTTCGATATCTAGCGGCGTATCCGTGAGAGCATTAGATGTCTTGGTTGAAAACCCATACTTATTGAGAAAGCCAATACTCACTTGATAGCTAGTGCCATTTGTTAAACCTTTTAAATCAACGGTCGCATTTGTCTCCGTCGAAACCAGGTCCTCTCTCAAAACGCCAGCATCGAGATTTTTTAAGAGCTCATCGCCGGGATTAGTGCCCACTGAGGTTGTGTAGTAGGCAATGACCGTATCGAGATCGGCCGGATTTGCCCCGGCATAGCTTAGCTTGAGCCTACCATCTCCCTTTAAAATATTTGCCAGAGAGACCGTCGTATTTTCCAGCGTCTTACTAGAGAGATTGAGTTTTAAATAGACGCCGTGATTAAAGGTGCTCGGATCAATATCGCGGTCGTCATCATAGTCGTTGGTGGCCACATCGAGAAAGAAGTAGAGCAACATCGAAGTTGAGGTTGAAGTCGAGGTAGAGTTAAAGCTCGTGCAATTAGAGGCCATAAAACTTAGGTTACATAAGTCGGTGAGCTCCATTGTGTAATAGCCAGTGGCATCGTGACCGTCGCTAACGGTGGCAAGATAATTAAGAGTCGCTCCAGTCTTTCCAAAAACGCGGTATGTTCCCGAGCTATCTTCGGCCGCCACCCACAATTTAGCACTCTCACCGAGATCATTTTTAAGATCGAGGCGAAGGCGAAGATACCCGCGATTTGCATTGGCAAGCGACATGCCGGGAAGACCGTTAATTGCGTTGGTTCTAAAATGCGTTTGATTTTGAATTGTCTCGCTGGTGGTGTCGCCGTCAACAGGGACGAAGACGGTGCCCGGAGCTTCCTCACTGGTGCCATCCCCGCTGGGCTTAGCGTACTTTAATTCAAAGAAGGATACTGCCTCGGCGGCATTGGGAACAAAGTCGTTCTGGGCAGTGCTATCACTACTGGAGTGATCGGCAAATCGCACGTAGGTCTCCGCTGACAAAGTGAGCGGGAGTACTGTGAGGAGAACCAAGGCAAGGCTTAGAATTTTCATTGATTTATTATCCCCATCTCTAACGTCCATCGTCAACCGCCGGAATTCATATTTAGTCTTACCTTCTTACACAACTAATAATTCTGGGTATCGCCCACTCCCCGCTTTAGTGCTAGGATTTCGCCATGAAAATCAATATCAATGGCCAAGTTGTGGGCCCAGAAAAAGCTTTTGTCTCTGTCTTTGATCGCGGGTTTCTCTATGGAGATTCTATTTACGAAGTGACCTTCACGATCAACTCCAAGCCCTTCATGCTTGATGAGCACTTGAATCGCTTGTGGTTTTCGGCCTCGCGCCTGGCGCTTCCCATTCAACTCACTAAAGACGAGTTGCAAATGGAAATTGAAAAGACTTTGCTCGCTCTGGGTGAGGCGCGCGCCTATGTTCGCATTATCATCACCCGCGGCGAGGGAGAGATCTCTCTGGATCCCAACACCGCCACAAAGAATAATCTGGTAATCATCACTAAGTCGCTCGGTACTAACCCCGCTTGGTGGTATGAAAAGGGCGTCTCGGTTATCATCGCCGACACTAAGAGAAACCCAAAGAATTCCATCGATCCCAATATTAAGTCGGGCAACTACCTCAACAACGTCCTGGCCATGGCCGAGGCAAAGGACCAAGGGGTCTTCGATGCCATCATGCTCAATCACCAAGGTCAGGTGACCGAGGGCACGACCAGCAATATTTGGTGCGTGAAAGATGGCGTCTATTACACTCCTCCTGTTGAAGCCGGGCTCCTGTCAGGCATTACTCGCCAAACTCTAATGAGTCTCGCTAGAGATCATGGAATGAGCGTGAAAGAGGATAACCTGACCCCCGAGGACCTCCACGACGCCCAGGAAGTCTTTCTCACCAGCTCAACGAAGCTCATTGTGCCCATCACAAAAATCGACTCCCGTCCGGTTTCTGATGGCACACCGGGTCCAAAAACCCTTGAACTACTGGCAATCTACAGCAAATGGATTGAAAATCAGTACGGTAAGGGGTTCATGCCGGAGTTTCTCAGTTGACACAAAGTGAAGATGTCGGTTAGATAACCCTTCACAAATTCGAAGTTCCACGCTTGGTGTGCCCTGATTTAGCCCGGGGAAGTTTAGCGCTGGGTTTTGAAAGAGTGGATTAAAGCCAACCCGCTTAAATTAGACCGTATTAAAAAAGAAATTGGAGCAACCAAAATGGCAAAAAGTACTTTTAAGCGCAGTAAATTCAAACTTCAAAGAGCACTCGGGCTCGAGCTTCCAGGTCTTGGTAAAGCTGGTGCACTAGAGCGTCGTCCTTACGGACCAGGTGTTCACGGTAACAGAAGAAAGAAAATTTCTGATTACGCCGTTCGTTTGAAAGAAAAGCAAAAACTAGTTTATCACTACGCTCTTCGCGAGAAACAACTCGTTAACTACGTGAAGAACGCTAAGAAAATTAAAGTTCGTGCATGGATGGATACACTCATCATGACTCTTGAATCACGTCTCGGTAACGTGGTTTTCCGTCTTGGATGGGCACCATCAATCACAGCTGCTAACCAAATGGTATCTCACGGACAAGTTCTCGTTAACGGTAAGAAAGTTGACAAGACTAGCTTCCACGTAGCTAAAGGTGACGTGATTGAACTTACTGAGAAAGGTTACAACAACCAACTCTACAAGCAATCACAAGAAACTCCACGTCTTCCAGCTATCCCAGCTTGTTACAAAGTTGAAGGAACTGAGAAGAAGAAAGCTACTAAGATCGACGAGCCATTGCCATCTGACATTCCATTCGAATACGAAGGTCAGCTCGTGATCGAATACTACTGGAAAGTTAAGAACTAATTTATCTAGTATATCTAGCCAAGAAGGCCCACTTAGGTGGGCCTTTTTTTTTGCCAAAAATTTACGGTTTGCGTAGACCTGTACTGGAAACATCCATCGCTGAATGTTCAGGCAAAATGATGACTTCAAGTGAAGGTGCCGTCACCGAGGCAAATTGAAAGGCTTCTTTTAAAAGTTCATCGCTGAGGCTCTCAAAAGTTCTTGGAACCACATAAAGTTTTTCTAGAAAGTTAAGTAGCTCACTCGCCTTGCTCCAGCGCGAGAGCGAGGTAAAATTGTCCATTCCAATAATGAGTGAAATTTCATAGCCCTGAAGCTTATCTAACCAATCAAAGGTTGCATGCGGTTGACTGAGAACAGTGAAACCAGGGTAGAGACTAAGTCCAGTCTTCTGGCTCTTGCCAATCACTTTAGCAAGCTCACACACTCGCTCCCATGGACTTTTTGAAACTCCCGCACTCTTCCAGGGAGAATAGTCGGGAACCACCACAATATTTGCTTCAGGACAAAGTTCAAGGCAATTGAGATGTCCCTCGTGCCAGGGATTAAAGGTGCCAGGATAGAAAGTAATCTTCTTTCCGCTTGGAATTTGCCCCAGCCACTTAGGAGCTGTGCCCAACACATTGATCTCTGGAGCAAAGGGAAAATCAAAAAAGGCCGAGAGCTTGCTGATCAGTTCTACCTCTAGACTTGAGTCTACAATGCGAGTGAGGGAGAGAACATTAACCTCACTATCACCTTCAGCAATAAATACTTCACCATTTTTAAATAGCAGTGAACTCAAAACTACCTCTTGAGAAGAACATTGCGAGCGCGGTAGCGCTGACCTTCATAGGTATAGATTATCAAGGCCAACCAAATCAGTCCAAAAACAAAGATGCGCATGGGACTAATAGGCTCTGAATAGAGAAAATAGCCCAGCAGAAACTGACCAGTGGGCGCCAAGTACTGCAGGATTCCCATGGTGGTCAAGGGCAGTCTGGTGACCGCTTCATTAAAAGAAAAGAGTGGCACTACAGTAAGCACACCCGCAAAGGCCAGTCCAAACTTTCTAGCGGTGGAAAAGTCGAGGAATTTCAGCTCCCCTCCTCCAAACTCTGGTGGCGCGAAGTAGAAAATGGTGAAGAGGCAAATGGGAAGAGCAATGATCATTTCAATGAGTAGACCATGAGTCGACGAAACTTTGACCATCTTTCGAAAAAGACCATAGAAGCCAAAAGTGCCGGCGAGCAAAAGTGAGATATCAATTCGTCCCACATCGCCATGATAGAGGGCCAAGACCACGGCCAGAGTCGCCAGAGAAATGGCCACCATCTGTCCGGCGCGCGGGCGCTCGCGAAAGAAGATTGCCCCAAGAGCTACATTTAGGAGGGGGTTGATAAAGTAGCCCATACTCGACTCGAGTACGTGACCAGTGTTAACGGCGTAGACAAAAGTGAACCAATTGCCAAAGATCAAAAAACTGGAACCAAGCAAGAGAAGTAGCTTCCAGCGCAGCTTGAAAATCGTCCTAAAGTGTCCCATTTCCCCTTTGAGAGCGATCCAGATAATCAAGATCAAAGCGCCCCAACACACCCGGTGAAAGAGGAGCTCAAGTGAGCTCACACCCTCATAGAGTCGCCAGTAGAGGGGAGCAAGCCCCCACACACCATAGGCGGCGACGCCAAAGAGCAGTCCTTTGTGGTATTCGCGGACAATATTTTCACTTGAAGTCGACTCATTGGTCATTGGCGCCAATCTTAGTAAGAGTGTAGGATGAGTGATGATTAAATTTTCAACCGAATTTGGCAATATCGATTTAACCGTCACTATCACCCACTATCGTGGTGACACCAATAATCTCATCTTTTCAAAAGAAGATCGCGCCGACATTGGGACTAATAGTGCGGGAGTATTTCAAATTCATGTGAGTGCCAGAGATCACGTCAAAAATGTTGGCCCTCTAGAGTATGTGATTCCCGTGGTTGTGCTTGGCCTCTGGAATGAAGAGGAGCATGAGGACCTCACAAAAGAGGAAGTCCTCGCCGAGGAAGCAGTAGATATTATTGAGGATGCGTTTCTTGAAAAGATTGCACTTCACCTCGAATTAGAGGCGGGATCAGATGATCAGCATCCTCCTTGGGCAAAGAAGTAGGCGCTGCTAGAATGGGGCGATACTTCTGCTCTATAAGATCATGAGCGATCAAACTGAGTTCAGTATAATCTTCAACTCCCCTAATCACCTCACCTAAATTTAACTCAACCGTCACGCTCTTATTTTGAAAGAGGCTCCACAGGTGCGGAAAAAATGTCATGTCACCATACCAAAAGATTGAATCGCGATTCTCTTCATTAAGAGATCTACCATCAACGCTAGTGTAATTGAGACAGAGTGTTTGCGTGTCGGCCTTAGCATCGATAGCGGATTTAAAAAGAGGTCTCTTAAAGCGCAAGATCCCACTGCCATCTGTTGAAGTTCCCTCTGGGAAAACGCAAATATTAAGGCCGCTTCTAAGTGCCTCAGTGAGCATTAAAACTTCGCGTGAGAGATTCGCGCGCGACTTGCGATCGACGTAGAGACATCCACCCATCTCACACAATTGGCCTAGAAAGGGAGCTCTTCTCATTTCAAGACTGGTCACAAAGCAAGCATTAACTTTTGAGGCAAGCACCAATACATCGAGATAGCCGGTGTGGTTGCAGACGATGAAAGAATTGGGTGCCATGGCCTTCGCGCCAGTAGTTGAAACGCGAATATTCATAAACCAAAGACCGATGCGACAGTAGAGAGAAATAACTTTAGTTAAAAACTTGCGACCAAAGAATGGGTCAATATAGGTCAGTGGATAAAAGAGCGCTGAAGTGAGCAGATAGGCACTCACTGTGATCATAAAGAGGACGAGCTTGGTACTCGCCCTCAAATTTCGAATCAAAGAATCAAACATTTCTATTGTCCCATATAGCGTCTTTTATAGGACGAACTCATCTCATCGACGTTGAGAATAGTCAAAAAATCGATACATTCAAATTCAATATCAAGTGCTGGTGGCCCATAAACTCGAGAGCCGGCCTGAAAATATGAGCGCAGCAGATTTGGAAGATAGGCTTTTACAATGCGCTGGCGCTCTTCACTTTCAACTTGAATAGCCTCTGCCCCCATATCCATGGCGTACTTGCCAATAGAGCGAATCCCTAGATCATTTCTGAGCATGCCCTCATCTTTAAGATGGTCATAAATGATTTTTGACGTTTCAAAGTCGACTGTTTTTACTGATGAGCAACCAAAGAGATACTTGGCATCAGTAATTTTAAGATAGCGACAAATTCCCTTCCACAATAGATCAATCACAGCGCCATTGCGATGTCCGTGATGAATACAGGCGCGACCAAGCTCCAGTTTCTCTCCTGGAAGTTTTAGGAATTGATCCAGTGAGAACTCCCCTTGAGAATAGAAGTGATTGCTAAAGAGAGACGAGATTACGCGGTAGGTTCCAACCACGTTTGAACTCTCCTTATCGATGATAATAATATGATCACAAAGACTATCGAGAGCATCGACGTCGTAGCCATCCATGCTGGCACCATCTTTAGTGCTCTCAAGAAAATTTTGATAACGAAGCTCAAAGACATTTAAGAGTTCACTCATCTTACTCGCTGTTTTGAGTAAGTATTTAGAGGTTTCAATTTCAATTTCAAATGAGGGAGAATAAGTGAGAAAGCGGGGGCTGAGGCGAATATCCCAGCCACGTGGTATGAGTGGCTTGATATTGAGTGAAGTTAAAATGTCAGTGACCATGTCTCCCTCCTTGGGGCCACTAGTGATTCATTCACTAGGGCCTGTTTAACTTAATCAAAACTTCTCTCAAAGTTTCTGATCGTGTGTATATCGATGGCAATTCAACATATTCATGAACTGTGTGCAGTCCGCCCCCAATTGGTCCCATACCATCGACAATGGCGGTACTAGGACAGGAGAAGTAGTTCACATCGGCAGCTCCACCAGTGTGTGTAGCACTTGGGCGCGCGCCTTCATACTTTTCAATAATGTCGCAGAGTAGATGACTTAGTTCCTCACCCTTCTTAGTAAGAGCAAGCGCGGGACAGTCATCTTCTATAGAGTAGGAGATCTCCCCTATTGCTCCACTCTCAAAACATGAGACGTGAGCACGAGAGGTAATTTTAGAAAATTCCTCATGCAGGCGCGCTCTACTTGACGGACAGGGAAAGCGCATATCAATAAGGGCGTGAGCTTCACCACAGACAACATTAAAGTGACCAGTCCCACCAGAGATACTTCCCACATTCACTTTTACTTTGTTTTCAATGTCATTGAGTTCGTGTAGCGAAAAGACGATGCGAGAGAGCTCGTGAGCAGCATTGATTGAGACCTCTCCAAATCGACCAGCGTGAGCACTCTTGCCCTTTACATTCACGCGGTACCAAGCATTTCCATTGCGACAGTTGACCAGTGATCCATCAAAGAGGGCCGGCTCAAATCCAAACACGAAGTCGGCTGCTTTGCCCATTTCGCTATAGAAGTCGTGAAAGCCAAGGGACCCAACCTCTTCATTGGGTGAAGAGATAAAGTGGAGACTATAAAAGTGAACAGAGTTCTCTTTTAGATAGCGGCGAATCCCGCGAAGAGCGACAACTAGGCCACCTTTATCATCGGCGACTCCAGGGCCCACAATTCTCATATTCTCTGAATCATATTTGTAATTGAATTTTTCTAGTGGTCCAAGCACAGTATCGCTGTGGCCAACAAAGCAGATCGCCCTCTCGCTAAGTCCCGGTTTAATGGCGTGTAGAGCTGGTGCTCCCTCGCGATCTTTTGGTGCTACCCAATTGATCTCAAAGCCCAGGACCTCAAGTTCACGCGCGAGTAATTTCTGAGCGACGAGAACATCATTTTGATTTTTTGATTGAGAAGGAGTGGTCACAAACTCTTCTAGAAAATCTAAGTCTTCTTTAAGAAGCTCAAGATACTCGTCAAAAGTGAAAGAAGTATTACTACCCACTGGGAAGTTTGAAGGTGATACAATTTGGTCTTCGTGACTTCTATACAAGGCTGCCTCCTTGGGTGCCTCATAACAATCCTAACCCTAATGACTTAATGATCCTATGATTTGATGTCAGGTGTCTTCCAGAGTTTGATTAAGATTTGGTTATGGGCCTTTAATGTTAAGACATCAATGTTTCAATCAATCCTATGGGACTCTCTACGTCCAGAAAAAGTCCCCAAAGATCGGTGCCACCGAACTTAGAGGTGAAAATGGAAGCAATTGCAAAAGATGCGTCACCCAAAGTCAGTCACTTAGGTAAGTTTCTCTATGAGAGCGCCGATGATTTCTTCAGTGAGATGCGAAGACAAATTGAAGCGGCCAGCACATCTATTGACCTTGAATACTATATGATTGCGAGTGATTCAGCGGGCGCAGCTCTCTTTGATTCTTTAAAAATTGCGCGAGCAAACGGTGTTAGAGTACGTCTGCTCATTGATGGTTGGGGCTCTCACGAGCATCTACCAGTACTCATCGATTGGTGCCATAGACTAGGAATCGAATTCTCAGTTTACAACCCTGTGCTGTGGAGACATGAGGCGCTTCCAAGTCTCTCTGATCTCTTTAGAGTCAATCAACGCACACACCGAAAATTGGTAATCATCGACAAGAAGATTGCATTTGGAGGAAGTGTTAATATCTCTCACGAACACTTTAATGCCTTTAGCGACTCAAAGGCATGGCTCGATTTAGGACTAGTACTCACAAATTCAGAGGTGAGCGAGATGAGTGCCGTCTTTGAAGCGAGCTGGGAAGCGCAAAGTGAAGAAGGAGTGAGTTCAGCTACGCTGGCCAAGCTCCCCCTAGTAGGTAGTAGCGTGCGGGCCAATCAAACCAAGAGACGCCGCTATCGCCTGTCGCAAAACCTAGTCAAACGCCTCGAAGAGGCCCAGCGCGAGATCACCATTGTTAACCCCTACTTTGTTCCTCCTCTACGACTTAGGCTTGCTATGAAGCGCGCGGCCCTTAAAGGTGTCTCGGTGAAAATAGTTTTGCCAGCAAAGAGTGATCTGAAACTATTTAACTGGTTTAACTTCTTTGGAGTGCGCGAATTGGCAAGATACGGCGTTCGCTTCTACGAGTACAAACCAACTATTTTGCACGCGAAGCTCACTATCATTGATGACTTCTATATGATGGGCTCGAGCAATTGGAATACGAGAAGTTTTTATCACGACCGCGAGTTGGACTTTGTCATAGAAGAAGATTCACTTAAAAGTGAACTTCGATCATTCCTGACTAAAACGCTTCGCGATTCTGAGCTCATTTGCTATCGCCAGGTCAGATCGCGCTTTTCGCAAGACTTTGTCGTGCGACCCTTTTTCTATTTTCTGCGCTATTGGATTTAAATTTTTTTTAAGCAGACACCCTCGCCGCTAGCGAGGTTTATGCTTACAATAGAAGAGTTGATCAAGAGGTAATATGTTTAATCGACTCCCAGAATTAGAGCATTTGCAGCGACTCATAGACCGCTATCCACTCCCAATCATTAGAGAGCATCAGCTGGCAGAAGTTCAGACCAATAAGCGCACCTTTCCCATTATTGGTCTCTCAATTGGCAGCGAAAAGCCTGAAGCGCCTACACTTGTGCTAGTGGGCGGAGTGCATGGTCTTGAAAAGATCGGCTCCCAAGTCGTGATTGCCTATCTATCCACTCTCTTTCATCAACTTACCTGGGACGAACATCTCTACAAGAGCTTAGAAGACGTGCGAATTGTGGCGATTCCAATTCTCAATCCAGGCGGCATGGCCTCTAACACCCGATCAAATCCCAACGGCGTGGATCTTATGAGAAACGCACCCATCGAAAGTATTGACCCCAGTATTCACATGCTCGTCAGTGGTCACCGCCTGGGCCCACATCTTCCTTGGTACCGCGGCAAGATCGATGCTCCGATGGAAATTGAATCTCAAACCCTGATTAACTTTGTTAAGACAGAGGCCCTCTGCTCTAAACACTCACTCGCAATTGACTTTCACTCTGGCTTTGGAATGAAGGACCGTCTTTGGTATCCCTTTGCCAAGACAAAATCAAAATTTCCAAAAATATCAGAGGTCCTTGGACTCAAGGATCTGCTCGATCAAACCTATCCCCACCATATCTACAAAATCGAGTCCCAGTCAGACAGCTACACAACCCACGGCGATCTCTGGGACTATCTCTATGAAATTCATGAGAGCACTCCTGAGTACAAGGACAATCTCTTTATTCCCTGGACACTTGAGATGGGGAGTTGGATGTGGATTAAGAAAAACCCCTTTCAAATCTTTAATCCCCTTGGCCTCTTTCACCCAATTAAAGAGCATCGCTTTGACCGAGTGATGAGGCGCCACATACTCCTCATCGATTTCTTTCTCAGAGCTGTTCGCTCTCCCAAGAGTTGGGGAGAGATCAAGTGAACTGGATCTTGATTCGCGGTCTAGCAAGAAGCAAGCCTCACTGGGATCACTTCCCAAATCTTCTCAAAGAAGAGATGGGCGGCGAGGTCATCTGCCTTGACCTTCCGGGTGTAGGCGCGTGGCAAGAGATTGAATCACCTACTCTCATCAGTACTTACGCCGATCTTTTGCACGAAAAATTTCAAAAGTTAAAAGACAAAAACTCTGAGGCAAAGTGGGGGTTAGTGGCCATCAGTCTTGGAGGAATGATTGCGATTGAATGGGTCTCAAGATATCCCGCGGATTTTGAGGCGCTGGTGACCATGAATACCAGTGCAGGAAATCTGTGCTCACCCACCGAGCGCCTTAGCCTGGAAGCAATCACCACTATCGCAAGACTCTTTCTCGCTTCTGATGTGGCCAGACGCGAGCGTGCAATTTTGAAACTCACAACAAATCTAAAAGATATTAATGAAGAACTTGTAAATCGCTGGGTGAAAATAGACCAAGAAAATCCGCTTAAGAGATCAACCTTTGTGCGCCAATTGCTAGCCGCTTCTAGGTTCAAAGTCCCTAGTAAACTCCCCTTAGAACCACTAATTCTTGTAGGTGAGAAGGATCGCCTCACTCGCTCGACTTGCTCTTACAAACTTGCCAAACACTTTAATTGCCAAGCTATCGCTCATCCAGAGGCAGGACACGACCTGCCACTAGATGATCCCCAGTGGCCGGTCGAACAAATAGTTAAACGCTTTAAAACTAGTTGAGCTGATTGATGTCGGCGCCACCTGAGAGAATTGGGTAATCGCCATCACCTGGGCCTTGCGAGTAATCGTAGACTCTCACAGTTGCACTACAGCGAGCACCAATGACATTTACTCCATTGCGCGGTCCACTGAGTCTCACAGTTCTGTAGGGAGCGACATCACAGCCAAAGCCACAGGCCAACTGGTGATATCCAACCCTCACTTGATTCCACTGATCGACGTAACTAATTTGGTAGTTGTAGTGCAAAATCTGGTAGTGAGAGTAAGGCTCATTATTAGTGATTTCACAATTAATGTATGGACCAAAATTTACTTGCCCATGAACGCGCGCCACGTATGTATCAGGATCGCGATGACCGGGATCATTTGGAGGAAGGTCATCGCCGTAATCACCAGCGTGCACACTTCCAAGTGTGAGGGCCATCATCATTAAAAGTAGTAACTTACTCATACCTCTCTCCTTGAGTGGGAGTTGAATTGTCTAAATTGTAGATCTAGAGAATTATGTCAGGCGAGTAAAAGGGTTGGAAATCCCTAGGACGGCCGCCCTAGGGATTGTTAGAAATTGTTTGTTTTACTGACAACGACCAGCGGCAGCAAGCTCTTCTTTAAGAGCGTCAACTTTCTTAGATGAATACCAATAGTCATTGTAGGGCTTGCCGTAAACGCTCACGCGGTACCAATCCTTATTGTGGTGCTTTTCAATCACACACTCTGGCACTTGTGCAGAGGCAATGTCTCGCTCAGCATTTTTTTGATCGTGGCTAGCACAGCTAATAGAGATAAGACCTGCAAGAGCGATAAGTGTCCATAATTTCATGATGATCTCCTTCTTCATGAGTAAAAATAGTCTGGATAAGGACCATATCGACTTAAATGGTAAGAATATGAATAAAAATTGAGGTTTTATTTGAGTTATAAGCTCAACCAACCGATCAGCGCTTTATGAAATTCTTAACTTCCACCACACTTACGGCCTGCCTTCTCCTCAGTTCCTGCGCCACATTTAGAAGGCCCGATAAAGCGCAGAGGCTCCCCGCAAGCTTCGTCTTTAATGGAAGTTGTGCCGGACTGGCCGCACAGGTTGTGGAGGTCCCCTACGTTCCCACAGAGGCAGAGAGCATATTAGAGGATTATCTGGGTTCACAGCTTCTTTCTAAGAACTTAATAGAAAAGTACCGCTATCTCATTCGGGAGAGCGAAGTTGATGGGGTGGAGGCAAGCCTGATAAAGCAGGTCCTTCCAGAGTTGCCAACAGATGAGAAAAAGGGAGAGCGCCTCTTTAGCTATGTTCAATTTGCTAGATCAAGAGGCGATGAACGCGAGAAAATCCTAAAAGAACTTCCAGAAGTTCTCTCGCCAGAGTACAAGGTTTCAAAGAACCGCTGGGTAAAAAATTTTAGAAAGCTAGAAAAGAAAATTACAAATTATATCGATAAACGTGAAATAGCTCACTACAACCAACTCTCTAAAACCACATCTGATGAAACCAGGGCCAAATGGGGTGCTTTTAAAGCTGCCTACGAAGAGGGAAAAATCTATCGATCCCTAAGTCTTAAATGTAGCAACAAAAGCATTTCCACAACCACTCCCGAGCAAGCCAAGCTTCTCACTCGCGCCTTCACAATGGGCTCTGTAGGTAGCGCCGTCGCGACATACTCATTTATCAATTGGGACCGAGAAAAAGATGGTAGGTGGTATGGAGAACTTGGGTGGACTCTCTTTTGGGCCTCGCTCTTTGGCCATATCAATGGAAAGTATATCTTCTCAAACCCTAATCTCAAACCTTGGCTTCACCGCCTTCCCTTAACATTTGCTGTCGCTGCAAGTGAAGACGCACTTATATCTGCGGCTTATGGACCAGTCTTTAATACACTCTTTGGAGAAAAGAGCGAAGAGAAGCTAAAAGAAATTGAAGCCATGAAAGATGATCCCGGGGCGGCTAAGATTCTCTCTGAGCTCTACCAAATTATGGATAAAGAAGGACTCTTTGAGAAATATGAAAAGGAAATGTTAGCGCTCTTTAGTAAGAAAGATGAACAAGGCAACACTGTAGCGATGACTCTAGAAGAAATTCAAAATATTGATCCAGCCGAACTTGATATTGAGGCCGGACAAGAGATGTTCTTAGAGGCCATGGCGCAACAGGAGTATCAACAATCTATGGGCCCACTCTCACTCGGGTACAGCTCAGCTACAGACCGCTACACTTTCCACCGCATGCTTGATGTTCTCTATGTTCCTATCAATATTCAACTTGGGTTGGTCATGAATCATCAGATATGTATGAGCGCTGATCCTAAAGTGGGCATGCTCAAGGCCGTCTCTACATTCATGGCGGGAAAGATGATGATGGACGCCTTCTACTTTTGGTCAAGAAGACAGGCGATTGGCCAATAGTCTAAGCCAATTGAACTCTGTAAGGTCTGGAAAATTTGTACTTTTAAGTAAATTGCTAGGTGCAAAGAAATTCTCACTATGAACAGAGTCTACTTGCTCAAAAAGATAGGCCCACTTGGAGTCTATCTCCCTCGCCTTAATCAAGACTTTAACCACAAACGAGAGCATTCCAACATTACTTTGTAAGTCTGTTTCATCTACCACAACCAAGTAAGGGTAATCATTGCAAATATTGTGGGCGAAGAATCCACTCACTTCCCTCTCTCCTGGATTAAATGAAAGTGCTCTAAGCGCACATGAGGGTGAACGAGACTTAAAGATATATCCAACAATGTCTTTTAATTCATTTTGAATTTTATTGTGATAAGTCTCTTGGGCCAAAATGCTTAGGTCCTGCTCATCACTTCTGGCCTTTAATTCAAGCTGGCCACTCTCACTTTCGCGCGCATAGATGGGCTCCCTGGGTACTCCGAGCCCCATCAACATTTCAGGGCAGATTGAGACGAGATCGAATTTCGAACTTAATTCGCGAGTAAGAGTCTCTAACTCTTTATGCCCGCCATCGTAGCGCACTTTTTCGCCAAGCAGGCAAGAGCTTACCGCAAGCTTAATTTTCATTTAAGAAGCTCACACAAATTGACTTGATCAAAGTCACCCT
Organism: Bacteriovoracaceae bacterium; assembly: GCA_048267245.1. Taxonomy (GTDB): domain Bacteria; phylum Bdellovibrionota; class Bacteriovoracia; order Bacteriovoracales; family Bacteriovoracaceae; genus JBLWXV01. Next base: position 984,660 of record JBLWXV010000002.1, on the reverse strand, counting down.
TAAATTGAAGTTTGACCACTCGGCGACTCACATCTCCCTCAAGTCTAACTTGAATATCGTATTCTGTTGGAACCGTATAACCTTCTGCATTTCGATCAAGTGGAAATGCGATTCGCGACTGATAGAGTTTGAGAGGAAGGTCTTCAACCCGACTCTCTGAAAAGAGTTCAAAGAAAATCTTCCCCTTGGCACAATCACCAGGAGTTGTTAAATATCCAAAGCTCAGAGCGGGACGCTGAGGAATGATCATTTCATAAACTGGATTTTCCGCAGTGAGAGTCACTGCTTCTACGTGAGTGGCGTAATTCTCTTTTTCGACTCTAATGATAAGCTCTTGCCCAACTGGAACCTTTACTTCGCGAAAGTATCCAACGTCTTGAAGCTCTCCATTTACAAAGAATCTCTCGGCCACTAAATCTAGATTTGAGACTTTAATAATTCCGGAGTCTACTTTCTTAGTACTGGATGTGGCAACTGGTGTGGCCGTTTGTACTTGCGCTTCTTGGTTGCGAGGGCTTTCATTTTTTTCAAAAACCACTCCGCCCTCTCTTTGATTGGGCTTAGAGCTAAATTGAAAATAACCAATCAAAAGAATTAAGACCAGAGCAGCGCCGATAAAGATGGGATTTTTGTAGATGGGGACAATTTCTTCGTCTTCATCTTCATATTCGTCTTCGTCTTCGTCTTCATCCACAAGCTCAGAGAGTTGGTTTTTAAGATCAGCTTCATTAGCTGCAACAGTTCGAGTTTCATTCTTATTCTTTAATTTCTGTGCCGGTACTTGCTCTGGGACTTCTTCATCACCCTCTTCAGTTGGTAGAGGAACAGCTGGCGGAGCTTCAAAACTTGCCATTTGTTCCTTTGTCTCATCTGATTGAGTCACATACTCTGATACAGACTCTTGGGGACCTATGGAATCCCTTACCTCTGAGGGAAGTTTTGAAATGATGTCATCCATAAAGCCTGGAGCAGAAATCATTTGATAGATCTTCTGATCTTCAGCTATCTCTCTTGCAAAAAGCTTTGGTCCAAATTTTGATAAGTCAGTTGGTGAGAAATTTGGAAAATTGGCGTAGAGACTGCGAACCAGAGCGCGGTTAAATTGCTCCATATCCTCAAAGCGATTGTCAGGATTTCGAGACAATGCCTTCTGAACGATGCGATCAAGGTCTGCTGGAACACGTGGATTGATACTAGATGGTCTTGGGATTTTACAAGCGTGGATTTTAACCATCTTGTCCATATCCGTCTCACCTGTGAAGAGTTGTCTTCCACAGAGCATCTCCCACAAAACAATACCGGTCGCAAATTGATCGTAGCGAGGATCAAGACCTTCCCCTGTTAAGTACTCTGGTGCGAGATAGGAGAGCTTTCCCTTAATGACACCTGTCTTAGTCTTGTCCTCATTGGTATCGGCCTTAGCAATACCAAAGTCGATGACTTTAACTGAGCCATCAAATGTGAGCATAATATTTTGAGGTGAAATATCCCGGTGAATGATATTGAGAGGCTTGCCTGTGAGCTGATCTCTCATACTATGGGCATAACTCAGTCCTTTACAGACTTCAGCAGTGATAAAAATACTCACTTCGACTGGAAAAGCGAATTTTAAGGCCCTCAGCCTGACCAGATATTCTTTAAGATTGCGCCCGTCAACGTACTCCATCACTGTAAAGAGTTTTCCCTCGAATTCTCCATACTCATAGGTCTGGGCAATATTTGGATGAATGAGTGGAAAGGTCACTCGAATTTCATTCATGAAGAGCTTTTTAAATTGCTCGTCTTGAGAGAACTTCTTCTTAATCATTTTAATAGTGACAAGTTTTGACATAGACTCGTCAAGAAAGCGGGCGCGATAAATTGCCCCCATCCCACCATCAACGATGTGATCAATAAGAAGATAATTTTTGAATGGCTCTAAGACGAGCTCTTCTATTCTTGCTGGCATATGATGTCTAACCTATCGGAATAGAAGAGCTAAAAAAGTAGTATAGATAACTTGAGTGTTTTAGTTTTTAGAGAGCATCTTATCGAGACTAAACTTGCCTGAGCCAACGAGGAAGATCCCGATAAAACCAAAGAGATAGATGAGCGCCATCTCTTTCTTAGCAAATGGATCACTTCCGTGAATGATAAAGGCGGCCACGGCCATAGTAATAATCGCTGGAATAGCGACCCAGCGGGTGCGAAGACCAATGAGCATTAGAAATGGACATACTACCTCACCTAAGACAGCAAGGACCAAGCTCGTGGTCTGCCCCACACCAATAGGATCAGCAAATTGAATTGGACCGTCGGCAAACAACATCATCATTTTGCCCCAGCCATGGGCAACAATCATTGTCAGTGGAAATGAAACTCTTAAAAACAGACTACCCCAATCAACCATCATGGTTATACTCCTCATAATATAGTAATGAAGTATAGTTTAATGGTTTCTCATGTGTTCTGCAAAGGCCTTAAAACTCTCAAAGAGCTCTGTCTTAAATTTATCTTTGCTGGGATGAACTTCTAAGGCTTTCTTCATGCACCAAAGCCACTCATCGCGCTCAATGGCAGTGATGACAAAGGGAAAGTGGCGCTTTCTCATGCGAGGATGTCCGAAACGTTCGATATAGAGGTTTGGCCCTCCCAACCAGCCAGAGAGAAACATAAAGAGCTTTTCATTGGCTTCATGAAGTGAATCGCGATGTAGATCGCGGCAGCGCTTTACTTCGGGTGCAGTATCCATCACTCGGTAGAATTCATCGACCAATTGGTGCAAGCCTCGCTCTCCCCCCAACTTTTCATAGGGAGTCCTAGGGCGAGGCTTAAGCTTTTGAAGCGCTGATTTAATTTGTTCGAACATATTTTAATAGGGCAAATCTTGAAAACTGAGATCGTAATAATAGGTCTCTTTGCCTACTTTGTAACTAAAACAACCATTTTTGCTGGTTGAAATATTAAAGCCAGCACCCCAGTAGCGATACTCATCATTCTTGTAATCTCTGGCGGTATTGTGGGAGTGATCAGCTTGGTGGATGAGATCAATTGAACCTCGAGCGGCGAGATCGCCCAGAATATTTCTGGTATAGAAGCGCCACTGAAGAGTGCGATCGTTAATTGGCTCTTTATTCTCGTCAACCATTTGCAGCTGTTCGGCGGTGTGATAGAGAACTTTTGTTTCAGGATTATCAAAAACTTTTTGATAAAGGATATCGAAATTCTTTGATCCCAAGTGAGCAAGCTCAGACTCGTAAAAGGCTTTTGGGATAAAGAGATGTGAGTGCCCCATATCTGGAAAGATAAGAGCGTTCACATAGCCGCGCTCAAATGCTTTTTCAACTTGCTTAGTGATACTTGAAATAAATCGATCGCTGAGAACGACATGCTTTTCTCCCTGGCCATAAATCTCAATTGGCATCACCGCCTGTCCGCTTTCATTTACAAAGGCGCGCCCCTTGAGTCGCTTGCCGGAGGCCCTAATCTCAGCTTCCTTAGCAAGGATATCTTCTAAACTCATATTCCAGTGATAATCACCCTGCATGACAAATTCTTCAGTAGAGTCAGCTCTGGCACATGTCTCCTTGCGAACAAGATCTTGTCCGTAAGTATTAAGAGATAGTCCAATCGCCATAGCGATGAGAGGAATGTGTGTGCGCTTCATGTTCATAGTCGGCCCCAGGGTCAAAAGTGTGTTCAAATCCTTATCACCTAACCCCTTTTGCCCCCAAGGGGTCATGTAAAAGAATCATGGAGTTTAAAATTGTAATTACAGTGATTTAGGGAGGCTTGTCATAAAAATGGGCCAGAAAATCCAGTATTTGACCACTATTTGAGCTGCGCGCACTAACTAAAGTTAAATCAAGCTTTCACCACTAAAGTGTGGAAATAAATGACTTTGTTAGTAAATCTCTGGGCATTCCTTCGTCTGTGGTTTTTGTTGATGAGAAAATCGATAGAATAACTGCAGGCACCGATGCGCAAAGGAGAACGTCTCATGAATTCGGCCCAGCTATTTGGAAAAAAATTTATCGACTCCCAAAAGCATAAGCTTCTCAGTATGAAGGAAGAATTGCTAGGGCACATGCGCTCGCTTGATCGCGAAGAGTTAATGATCGTTCCCGAGGAGAGCCTCGAGGATGGAGACATTGCAAGCCAGACATTGATTCAAAATGTTTCTATTGGATTGCGCTCGCGCGAACTTGAGCGACTAAGAGAAATTGAATATGCCCTCGAGCGAATCGAACAAGGCACCTACGGCATCTGTGAAGATACCGAAGAGCCCATCGAGAAAAAACGTCTTGAGAGTATGCCCTGGGCGCGCTTAAGCCTAGAGGCCCAAGAAGAGCGCGAGAGCGCCCTTGATTTTAGTCGCGCAGCTTAAGGCAGTTCGAGCTCGGCCCAGATGGGAAAATGGTCGCTAGCGACCTTTAGTCTGTGGTCGAGCTTAGTGACTATGGCCTGGCAGGTCTTACCCTTTTCTTCATAGCTCACCACAACCTCTTGAGCACCGGGCAGGTTCATTGACTTTTGCCCCTCACAGCCAAGCTGTCTTCTAGGAGCGCTCGAATAGAGAATCCCCCCTTGCTTAACTTTGATTTGAGGACTCACAAAGAGATAGTCGAGCATCAAGCGAAAGGGAGTATTAGAGTAGCCATTTCCCTCGTTAGTGTAGTGAGGCTTCTTCATCCACATGTTCGATACTGTCGCCAGTCGGCGCAGCACCTGCCCTCCAGGGCTCTTCTCATCGTGATAACTGGCATTGAGATCCCCCACAATGATGTAGAGACTTCCCTCTTCAAGGGGCTTAACTTCGCTCAGTGGTGTTTCAAAGTCAGTCTTACCAGTCACATACCACTCGAGAAAGCGCAGTTGATCGCGATTTCTCTCATAGTTTGAACTTTTTGGATTTCCAAAATGATAGCTTGGAACTGCGTGAAGAAGAATCACATGCAGGTCGCGTCCATCAATATCAAGGATGACATCACTAAAATTCTTATCAAAAAGGGCCATATCATCTGGCAGCGCCTTGCCATCACCGGCGCGAAAATCTTCTAGTGCAGCATTCGGGTTAAAGCGCTTCCACTCAAGTTCCCTAATGACTAGCTCAGACTTAATCGGATACCTGGTGAGCATCCCAGTAGAGTATTGCGCTGGAAAGACGCCAAAATTTACTTGATCTGCAAGGGCGCGGTGAGCAGCGAGAGCTGGGTTGTCTGGATAGTTGCCATTCTTTAGGCGCTTGGCCTTTTGACCAGTGTTTGCGACATTGAAACTTTGATTCCAATCTTGAAGACCCATTTTCATTTTCTTAGCAAAGAGCTTGAGGTTCTCGCCGGTCGTTTTAAACTCCTTGCGAGGAACACCTGGAAGATCGTACTGAATCTCATTCACTGAGAGAATATCAAAATCGCGCATGGCGAGCACTTCCCTCACCGCTTCAAACTGAGGATCGTCGGTGAGGATTTTTTCGCTCGAGAGTTCTTTAATATTGTAGTGAAAGACGCGTACCTTCGTCCCTGAGCAACTCGCAAGCAGCAAGCTAATAGCTACAGCGAGGAGAAGCTGAGCAAACCTCACACATCCTCCGAGTCTGAAGTTCCCTCAAGTGTGGGCCATGGATTCTTATTTAAGAAGACGTGCTCGTGAAGAACCTCACCTAAATTGGCAACATCGTCTTGATAGGAATAGAGCTCAAACTCATCGCCTTCTAACTCAATACTGACTTCATCATCAAGTGAGTAGCGTGTGATCATCTCAACATCGACAAAGACCGCTTTTACTTCGGCATCAAACTCATCAATCATTAAGCGCCCCGATTTCACACAATTTGTGTAAAAGCGCGCACTCAACTCTCCTGTGAGAAAGAGAACTTCTCCAAACTTTCCGTTTGAACGGCGAATGAGCTTACCTTTAAACCAAAGTCCAGGAGCATCTAAGCTCGTCCCCACTTCACCGTCATCTACATCTTCTTGCAATTCGTCGAGTATTGCCCCAAACCAACTCACTTCTGTATCAAGTAGAAGCTCTTGGGCCATATTCTTACTGAGAGACTTAACTAAAAATTTATCTTTAACTTCTTTCATTCATTCCTCTTAAAACAAATAACTAAGCTTCAAATGTTAATTCATAACCTTGGTGCCTGCGCATATTTACAACACCAATATCAAAGATCAAATACTGTCCTTTAATTCCCATCAATGTCCCCTCAATCGCTGCCTCTTTATCAAAAGTGAGTGACTTCACTTTCTTGGGATACTCAAGCACAGGGTAAATGAACTCGAGCACTGGGCTTTCAACCTCAATGGCCTCATGATCATCAAAGAGGTCGCCAAAGGTATTAAAGATGAGCTCTTTTGTCTCCTCTAAATCTACTTCAACATCGCCCTCTTGAAGCATCGCCCGCCAATTAGTTTTATCCTTAAAAACTTTGGCCAGCTCCACCTCTATTAATCCAGAAGTGAGACGATTTTTAACCTCAATCAACGGCAGAGCCGCCACCGCCCCTTGGTCTATCCAGCGATAGGGCGTATTCACCTTGCGGGTGATTCCAACCTTGAGCCCCGATGAATTGGCAATGTAGACAATGTGGGGCTGCATGCAGTGCTCTTCTCCCCACTTTGGCTCGCGACAAGTTCCCAGGTGATAGTGGCACAGCTCAGGTTTCACAATACAAGTGTCGCACTCTGCGAGAGTAATAAAAGCTTTATATGAGTAGCCACTATTGTAGCTCTTCTTAATCTTCTCTCCTGTGGCCACACAATGAATCACACCATCATAGGAGAGCTTAATTTTCTTACCCAAAAAGGGCATCATATCAATGCGCTCCTCTCCCAGGGGGAGATGATAGCTTACTTTGGAGGTTGCACTGTCGTAGCTTCCCTCCAATTTAAGTAAGTCGCCAGTAATCTTCACTACGACTCCTTGGTCACACGGTTGATGAGTTTTTGCATTCCACTCAGAACAGGAGGAGGTATTTCATGACCGCCTTGAAATGAGACAAATTCAAAGTCGGGGGTGTGCTCTTTTAGAAACTCACTCAGTCTCTTAGCGTGCTCATAGGGAAGGATTGGGTCGTGACTTCCATGAGACTGAAAGATTGGGTAGTCAATATTAGTAGATACCAAGTCTCGCCAAGAAGCTTCACTCACAAATGTTGAGGAGAGCAAAATGAGTGCATTTAAGAGACTGGGGTTTTTGAGTGCAACCTGAGCACTAATCATAGAGCCCTGTGAAAATCCACCGAGAACAACTTTATCAAAACGTCCCTTCAGAGAGTCTATAAACTTCGTGACACTCTCACTTGCAGCTAGAAAGCCATCCGGAATATGAGCGGCTAAGTAGCGCTCAAACTCTCCCGTTTGCTGGGCCATCGTGAGTCGCTCCATATTGATGGGAAACCATGCTCTGCCCATCATATGTGGGCCAATCGGCACTTCAAGTGGAGCATTGGGAAAGAACCAGGATACGGGATTATCAGTGTTCATATACTGAGAGAGTGGAGCGAGATCCGTGCAGTCGGCCCCATAGCCATGTAAGAGAATGACCGCACTCGTGGCTTGTGGGTGATCAATTTCAATATAATCTAGACCACTATTTTGATCGCGCTTCCATGTTGGTGTGCTCATTTTACCTCGACCTCGAAGAAATTCTCGCCTAGCTGTCCTTTGAGAACTCCCAGACTTGTTTGAAGATTTAATACTTTATCAGCTTCACTACTCACTTCCACATTGTAGCTGTGAAGTATTCCATTCACGCGCGGGCCAACTGTAGTCAGAGGACCTTTATGCATAAATATAACCGGAGCTCTCACTTGTCTCTTTAGACCGTCATAGAGCGATTCTTCACTCTGACCTTCAGCTAGTTTTGAAGTCGAGACAACCACGGCCCCTCGGCGAGACTTTGACATCATGTCGAGAATTTTATTCTTGCTCATCTCAGATAATCCCTGATTCGCGCTGACAAAGTAGTAATCGAGTCCGCGCAAGCGAATGCGCTCTACATCTTGGTTGCCAAGAATTCTCTGCACTAAAAAAGTAGGCGTCAGTTCGCGCTCCCAAATGCGGGCCTCGTCAAAGAGAAGTCGCGCTTCACATTTCAGACAGGGACTAGGCCCGAGTGAGAGTTTTAACTCCACGCCCTCTGTCGCCAGCGAACTAAAAGTGTGAGAACTAACAAAGGAGCCCTCCGGGGCATAGAGGTCGAGGCGATATATTCTTCCCGGTCTAAGACCAGTCAGCACAATCTCCTCTCCCCCTATGATTGCTTTAAACTCTATTTTTTCTACTGAAAACAGTCGCAGTTCTTCTTGATCCCAAATAAAGGCGCGCAGCTCTTCATCTGGACTTTGATAGCGAATCACACTTTGGCGATCACTCGTTTCAAGCTGGAGCACATTGAGATGAGCTTGGGGCTTAATTTCAACCTGTTCACCAATGGCCAGGCAGGCGCCAACGAAGCCCTTCTCGCATTCACTTTCAAAGATTTCAATGGCCGCATCAAGTTCTCCCTGAGCACTGAGGCTTAGGGCGCGCTCGATATTTTCTGAACGAGGCGCTCGCTCTAGAGTTGAGCAACTTAAAAAAAAGAGACACACACTAAGTAACGCTAAGTGAACCAATTTCATAGGGGCCTCTCCTTAAGCCTTCTTATACTCGCGCGCTCGCTTTCGCGATGGAAAGCAAGTTTGGCACATATCACAGCGAAGCCCATCACAGCCCCTTGCCTGACAAAAGGCACGACCATAGAAAATTATTTGTAGATGCAATTTATTCCAAAGCTCTTTGGGAAAGAGGCGCTTGAGATCACTTTCCGTCTGCTCCACATTCTTGCCACTCGTAAGCTGCCACTGCTGAGCAAGTCTATGAATGTGAGTATCAACGGGAAAGGCGGGCACGTTAAAAGACTGGGCCATCACGACAGAGGCGGTCTTGTGGCCCACGCCAGGCAAGCGCTCAAGGGCGGCCATATCAGCTGGAACCTGACCATTGTGCTCGTCGAGTAAAATGCGCGAGAGATTCCATATCGCACTGGCCTTGCGCGGACCGAGACCACAGGGTTTAACAATAGCTTCAATCTCAGCAATTGAGAGCTCAACCATCGCGGCTGGATTATTAGCGCGGGCAAAGAGTTTGGGTGTAATTTGATTGACTCGCTCGTCAGTGCACTGAGCACTAAGTAGGACGGCGATTAAAAGAGTATAGGCATCAGTGTGATCAAGGGGCACGGGAGTCTCTGGAAAGAGTTCCTCAAGCCTTTGGGCAATATACTCAGCGCGCAACTTTTTTGAGCTGGCAAGTGTCGACATAAATTCTCCTGATAGCGCCCCATCTTAGCAGCTTCAACATCTCTTGTCCTTATGCGCACTGCACCTCAAACTTGTTTCTGGGCCACTTTACCATAGGAAAATGTCAATCTTCGTAGCCCTTCTCAGTTTTCTTCTCTTGGCTTCTCCCAGTCGCGCGGCCGATAGTGTTCTGCGCCCAGAGTTTGACGAGGTTCAAAAGAAATTGCTCACCAAGTATCGCCTCGATCGCTCTCAGGTGAACTTCGCTCTCTATGATATTTCGGCGCGCTCACCACTAGAACTCGCCGACGCCTATACGCCCCACTCGCTGGCCTCAGTGAGTAAAATTCTCACCACCCTCTATACCCTCTCTCAACTCGACGAGGGCGATCGCCCGGAGACGCGCTTACTTTTTAGTGGAACTAAGAACCGTGAGAATGGTCATTGGAAGGGCACTCTCACTCTAGTGGGTGGAGGTGATCCGATGCTCGATGCCCCCGAGCTCATGGACGCGATTCTAAGCCTAAAAACGAAGGGGCTTAAATCTTTTGAGGGCAACTTCACTTTTGATCAGTCCCTCTTTCCGGCCCTCACAGAAATTTCGCCCCTCGGATGGGAAGATCAAACTTATAACCCAGGCTTCTCTGCTCTTTCATCACACTTTAATCGCTTTCACGTCTACGGAGAAGACAACACTGTACTTCCCATGGTCGCTCCACTCAAAGTATCCAAGAGCAAGGCAAAGCTTCCCTTTGAAATTTCAGCACGCTCAAGTGGCGAGCTCAACTGGGAACTGGCCCCAGACTGGAAATTAAAACCAGGCGCTGAAAGAGATCTGCCCGTGCGCTATCCTGCGCGATTTACGGCAGAATTTATGAGAAGCATTGCTTTGAGCGTGGGGATAACTCTTCCCGAGGCAACTGAGCAGAAGGGTCCTTCAAAAGGAGACCTCATCTGGTCTCATAAGGGCCTAACCTTTATGCGCTTAATTGAACTCACGCTTGAGTACTCCAACAACCTACTGGCCGAGACCCTGCTCTTTCACGGGGCCAAGCGCGTAAACTCCAATTTCACCACCGCCGTGCAAGCCGGTGAGTTGCTCACAAAGTGGTTGTCGCAAAAGTACGCCGCACCTAAAGACGCAGCTGCTCCCACGCTCCTTTGTGGCAGTGGACTGTGCCCAGAGAATAAAATTTCCCCCCTACATCTCAGTGAAATTCTCGCCCAGGAATTTGAAAAGCCGAGCACCAAGCCTAGCTTGATTTCTCTACTCTCAGTGGGCGGTCACTCAGGTTGGATTAGTGGACGCTTTAAGGCACCGGCCGAGCGCTACCGCGTTTGGGCCAAGACTGGGTCGCTTGATTATGTGAGTAATATGGCAGGATATATTCTAAGTGGGGGCGAAAATCCAAGGGTCCTCGCCTTTAGCCTCTTTGTCATCGACAAAGAAAAGCGCAAAGTTCTCGATCTTGGCAATAGTGATGCCGCCGTTGAGGTCTCAAAGGGCGCGAGTGAATTTCGAAATCGCGCCACTACTTTCAGTGAGGACTGGATCGCCCACTGGATTGAAAAGTATTAGTTGAGTTTGTGGATCAACTTACGTGAGCCAAAATCGCAGTCTGCACACTGAGCAGTTTCGTGTACAAGCAGACTACCGCTGTCGCACTGATGAGTGATAATCATCTTGGCATCACAGCAAGGACAATTTTCTATAATTTTTTTAACCTGGGCAGCAGGTCCATAGTAGCGTTCGTAGTAGTCAAATTCGTAGTCTTTTGCCCTTTCCATGAATCTCCCCAATTCTAGTGATTAACACTACTCGGCATCGACTCGCCCAACCTTTACGGAGCTTCAAACTCGGCCTTAGAATGAGGGGGAAAAAATAAGGAGTTAATTATGTGGGATATACTCATCAAGGGCGCCACCATTATGTCGACGGGCCAAAAATTTGTCGGCGATCTCGCTGTGAGCGATGGGCGAATTGATAAGATTGCTACCTCTCTTGATGGCCCGGCCAAAGAAACCATCGATGCCCAAGGCTTAATTCTTATGCCAGGTGTGATTGATACTCAAGTACACCTACGCGAGCCTGGACTCACCCACAAAGAAGACCTCGAGACAGGGGGTCGCTCCGCTGTGCTCGGAGGGGTCACGACGTTTCTAGAAATGCCAAACACCAACCCTCCAACAACAACCCCAGAGTCAATTGGGGTAAAAGTAGATCTCGCCAGTGGCAGAAGCTACGCCAACTTTGGCTTCTTTATGGGCGCAACAGATAGCAACCTCGAGTCGCTTAAAAAAGTGGCCGACGTCACTGGTTGCTCGGGTATTAAAATTTTCTTAGGCAGCTCAACTGGAGACCTACTCCTCTACGATGCTAAGATTCTGCGCCAAATTTTTAGAGAGACCTCGGGAATCATTGCCATTCACTCTGAAGATGAGGAGCGCCTCATTGAGCGCAAGCCCATCAGAGATGCGGCCACTTCCCCTTTGGCCCATCCAGAGTGGAGGGATGTGAGTTCGGCCCTCGATTCAACGACTCGTGTAGTGGCCTTGGCCAGGGAAGAAAACCGCTCACTTCATATTCTTCACATCACAACCAAAGAAGAAATTGATTTTCTTGCTCAGAATAAAGACCTGATCACAGTAGAGGTGACCCCTCAACACCTGACCCTCCATTCACCTGACTGCTACGAGCGCCTAGGGACACTGGCCCAGATGAATCCGCCAATCAGGTCAAAAGACCATCAAGACGGCTTGTGGAAGGGAATCAGTGATGGCACGGTGGACGTCATTGGAAGTGATCACGCGCCACATACACTGGAAGAGAAAAATCGCGGCTACCCCAACTCTCCCTCTGGAATGCCAGGTCTTCAGACCACTCTGCCCCTCATGCTCAACCATGTGAACCAGGGCAGACTCACGCTTGAGCGCATGATTGATCTTCTTTGTAAGCGCCCAAGTACGCTCTACAACCTAAACTCAAAGGGCGATATCAAAGAAGGTCTCGACGCCGACTTAGTCCTTGTCGATCTTGGGCGCGAGCACGTACTTAAAAATTCTGAGATGGCCACCAAGTGCGGCTGGTCGCCTTTTGATGGTGTAAAAGTGACGGGTATGCCAGTCAAGACAATTGTCGGTGGCAAAGTAGTGATGAGTGAGGGTAAGATTATTGGTAGCCCTGAGGGCAAGCCCATTCCAAGTTTTAACCAGAGAACTCATCAATGATCACTGAAGCTCTTAAAGAAAAAGCTTTTAAAGTTGCCCTTGAGGCGCGCTCCCACGCTCACGCACCCTACTCAAAATTTCAAGTGGGCGCCGCCTTGGTAGACAGCGAAGGTCGCATTTACCACGGGTGCAATGTGGAAAATGCTAGCTTTGGCGCCACCGTCTGCGCCGAGCGCACCGCCCTTCTCTCGAGTATCGCCCAGCACGGCGAGCACAAGTATTCCTTCATCGTCGTCGTGTGCAACACAAGTCCCGTCACAGTTCCCTGTGCTCTGTGCTTACAAGTTCTAAGCGAATTTGTCGGTGCTGACTTTCCAGTGTTCTTAGGGGATTTAGAGGGAATTAAAAAGGAAGTGCGCTTTGGTGATCTACTTCCGATGCCCTTTAATACTCTCGATAAGCAAAGCAAGTAATAAAGGAGGCCCATTTCCAGTCTCTCCCTGCCGGTAATGGGCCCCTTAATCAAAACTCTCTCTTCTTTCATCAATAAAAAAAGATCGATGTCTTGAGTGATACGAGTATCGCCGATCAGAGTGATTCCACCAAATCGCATTTTTCGCTCTCGACTCCCAACCAATTTGTGAGTCGTTACAAGAGCGCTGCCACAAGCTTGTGGCAAAAAACCATTTTTAGTGAATCTCCAACCTATTGAAGTTGCATAAAATCGCCTTTCTAAGGGCTTCCCGTACAATGGGCCCATGAGCACAATACACACAACCACATCAATTTTTGGCCAAACTTATAATCTTCTCACTAATAAGTTGGAGATTATCAACACCCTCTACTCGATCTACCGCAATACTTCGACTGTACTGCTGTGGCAAAAGAGAGAGGATGAAAAGCGCGTGGCCCGCCACTCTCAAATTAATATCCTCGATTTAAAAAATAAGAATTTCTCGGCCTCTCCCCTAGAGTCGAGAGACTTTAAATTTTTTAAAGACGATCGCAATATCTACTTTAGATCTAAAGATAAGGGCGTTGTCTTTAAAGAGACACAATTTCGCCTCTCAAAAGGCCATATCACTATCCCCTTTCCTGAAGAAATTCACCTCTTCTCAAATAGACTCGCCCCAAGACTTCACGTGGGCTTTCGCGTGCGCTCCTTTGCCGAGGTCATGCGTAGTTCACAGAGTCAGGGACTGTTTGGGAAATCTCCCATGATGCTTCAGATTTTTGATTTCTCACACGGAGGAATCTCTTTTCTTCTCGATGAAAATTTAGTGAAGGGACTCTTTCAAGGCGATCGCCTCTTCATTAAAAGAGCAAATAATCGCCTCTTAGACTTTGAGCTCTTTGGAAATATTCGCTATCTGCAAAAGATTAATTTTATCCACGACCAAAAAGATCATACGTTTTGGAAAGTGGGTGTAGCCTTTGATGAACTACTTGATGACGACAAGCTTGAATATTTAAAGACGCTCATTCTCTAATTGGCGAGCATCGGGGCGAGTAGAAAGTTCCAAAGCCAAACACTGGCAAGTGAGAGAATAATTCCAATTCCCACCATCTGATTGGCAAGCTCACCTTCTAGCTCATACTCATTGGCAATCACCGCCGAAGTGATCATTGGCGCCATGGCCGATTCTAAAAGAGTCACGAGCACCATCTCTCCTCTGGCACCAAAGGCAAAGTGATAGAGGGCGAGAAAGAAAAGTGGTGCAAGAATCAATTTATAACTAAGCCCTATTCCAAGTGGCATGAGCCGCGCCCCCATAGCGCGAGGATTGATATTTAATCCATAGCCTACGGCAAAGAGTGCGAGTGGCACGAGAGTCTGAGCGAGTTTGCCAGCGACGCTCAAGAGCGCACTTGGTATGGCAATGCCCATAAAGCTCACCACAGAAGTCAGCACTAAAATGACAAAGGGTGGAAAGAGAATCACATTTTTTAAAATGCGCCTTCTACTGGGGCGATGTTCGCCGCCACTTTGATAGAGGCCTGCCACTAAAATGCCAAGAGTAGAGCACGTCAAAAATGTTCCGAGCTGATCGACAAGAATCCCTACCTGAATGGCCTGAGACCCAATGAGTGCCTCAAGAAGAGGAAAGCCCACGAACGATGTATTGGCGAGCCCCGCTGTGAGAATGATCGCTCCGGTCTGCGCCTTGGTCCAGCCAAGCCTTGGCCCAAGCTGACCAAAGATAAGCCAGCTTCCCATAAAGAGAATCCAGGCCATAGAGACGGGAATTAAGAGGTGTGGGCCCGGGCTCACTTCACTTATAAGCTTTGGGACTTGCACTAAAACAAGTGCGGGAAAAGAAATATAAATCACAAATGAGTTGAGGCTTTGAGCGGTGGTCTTAGGAAATTTGGGAACACGGCGACAGAGCTGCCCAAGTGCTAAACAACAAAAAATTAAGAGAAAATGATCCATCCTTTTAAGTTATCATGGGCCTCACACTTCGTAGGCCTAAACTTTCGGTTAAACTGCAACCCGGATGATATTGTCTAAAGTTTGGGCACAGTCTTACCTTTTTACACTTACCCTTATGTAACTCCCTAAAATCACAGTTAGAATCTTGGCCCTACCCTTGCTTTATATAAAACCAAACAACGGAGTTTTTTATGAAAGCACTTAAATTGGCCCTTATTCTTGCCCTCACTTTTAGCTTCGGCGCCAGCGCCAAAGTTCTTATGACAAGAGCGCAGATCGAAGACTATAAAGGCCAGTACGACAAGGTCTATGATGATTCAGTCCAAACTGGTCTGACTTCAGCTAGCCTTGCTCTTAAAGAAGGGCGCGCTCCGGCCGAGGTCCTAGCCTATTGTGATAATCAACGTGAAATTCACGACAAGATGGCCCAAGGAATTAAGAAGGATCACCACAATTACTACGCCATGATTGGATCACTTAATGGTCGCGGTGACGGTAGAAGAGAGGGTTGTCGCAACGCTGTTGCGGTCTTTATCGCCTCTGAAAAAGAGCGCTCAATGCTCGCAGCTAATGAACAAAAGCCACTTCAAATTAAGGTCTTTAGCCCAGATCGCCTACCAAGCTCTGAGACACAGGTAAGAGCACCAAGCCGCGCTCCAGGCGTATCGAGCATTTCTAAATAATTGACCCTGCCATAGCAAACTTCATAACGAACTAAAGGGAGTCTGGAATCAGGCTCCCTTCTCCATTTTATAGAGCAAGAGACCCTGACCACATTTGGGAGGAAGCCAGGGTCTTGGAAGAGAGAAATAGGGCCTCGCCCTACTTCGATGTTCTAATGGAGAAGAGAACACTCTCACTCTATGCTCTCTAGAGCGACTTGAGGGTGTGATTCTCTTTAAACTTTTGTGGGCCTTCTCTGACATTTTTATAAGAGCGGTGCAGCAAGCATATATTCAAATGATGTTCTTTTGGCCATAATGCCCATTAAAATAAATGGAGGATTGCTCACGTGAAAGTTATCGACTTGAAGGCCCAGCTCGAGAAATTTGAAACTGAAGGTAAGATCAACGGTCAAAACGTTGAGGTGATTACTGCCGGTCAAAAATATTTTATTGAAGATGTCGATATCACAACTAATCTCGTGACACTAAACGTGACTCGCAGAAACTTCATTCCAAATGGCCCACGCCACCTACTCTCAAGCCTAAAGAACGCGAGCGAAGGCGCAGAGCTCTCTATCATGAATATTGATAAGAAGCAGGCAACCACACTCGCTGGAATTTTCTACTCCGATACTTGTATCGAATTAACCACTGAAGCCTAATTAAGCTTCAAAGGCATGGGGCGAGCACAGCGCGAGCCCAATGCCTGGATGTGCATGTCTTTCAATCAATCCCGTGTGAGGAATTAAACTCACTTCACAGGTCACCGCGACTACAGCTTCAAATAAATGCCCGCCCTTAAGAGAGAAGTCTTCTCCCCCAAGTGCTGCGTGAACATGAATAAAGGGGACACCCTCTTTCAAAGTCACATTCCCATTCATCGCCACCAGCTCCCAGTCACCTGAGAGAGTTGTTCTCTTATAAGTTTTTTGGTGAAGGTCATAGTAGCCAAGCTCTACATCTTCAAGCGCACCAAGACCTTGAATTGTAGCCGCATTGATTCCTGTGAGTTTGGCAAATTTAGTGAGGGACTCAACCAGTTTTTCGCCTTTTTCAAGGACCACTATCGTAGACTTTTCATCCTGCCATGAATGCATGGGGCCTTTCTCCTTTAAGAGTTCTTAGGCATTCTAGAATGATCAGATCGATTCGTACACGTTAGTTAGGAGTTTGTATGCCGGTAACCAGCTTATACGCGGGAATTCTCGCCCTTCTCTTTGTCGTCCTCTCACTCAATGTGGTTCGCAATCGCTGGAGATTTAAACAAGGTATTCTTAGCAAGGGACAACTCCCCCTTGACCTGGCCATTCGCGTTCACGGCAATTTTGCTGAGTACATTCCACTCGCTCTCATCCTGATGGGAATGATCGAAATGGGCAGAGGAAATCTAAGCTGGCTTCACATTTGTGGACAAGGGCTAGTGGCCGGTCGCATACTTCACGCCTTTGGCCTACTCTTTAAAGGGGCCGGAACCTCGCTTCCGAGGTTCCTTGGGACACTAATTACTTTCACAGTACTTATTGGGATGGCGATTTGGATCTTTGTTCTACTCTCAGGTGCTTAAAAAGCTCTCCCAAAAGTCGCTGGCATTGACCTGATTGCGAATATAATCCCAGTCTTCACATGAAGGGATTGTATAGTCTTTTTCAAAAGCTTCACTGGTTCCGATATTTGGGTGCAGCGGCTCCACTCTCACTTTATATGTAAGTGGAACAGTAGAGTCATATCGCATTTGACTACATGCCTCGCTTGAAGGATCAACTTTAAGCGTATCCTTGCAAACAGCACTGATAAGTCTCCAGCGAGGTATGGCCACTCTTTGATATTCTAAAATTTTAGGTGCATCGCTAGCCGCCCCTTCACTAGGTTTCACTCGAACGGGGATTTCCTTGGCCGTAATTACTTCTGAGCCGGTATCACAGAGGTTATCGATACCAATTGAAACACCATTATAGTAAATCGATGGGAAGTGGGTCCTGTACTCAGCGCTGCTATTGAAGATTTCTCCCCAATCCATTGAGCTTGATCCACCAGAGCTGCCTCCGATGCCATTGCCAATCGAGCCAAAAGCCTGGGCCATAATCAAGAAACTTGTAAGTGAGAGCGTTAGTAATTTCTTCATTAATGGAGCCCTTTCGTAAATGAACCTTGAATCTTATCAGTACAGTTAAAAGTAAATACTTTGAGGTCACCGTGGTTGGCCTCATCGCGGGCCAGAGAGAGCTTGCGCTCAAAAGCCTCTTCTTCAATTTTAAGCCACTGCTGATAAGCTTCTTCTGTAAGCCCTACCGCGTAGAGACTCAGGTAATTTTCTCCAAGTTCATCGGCTTGCTCTGGTCTTGAGAATTTGTCAACCAGATGCATTCCCATTTGCTTTAGGCCCTCATGCCCAAGCGAGGCCTGCTTATTGCCTAGAACAAACTCTCCCTTAGCGTTTAAAGTCACGACGCCAGAATCTTGGAGCTTCTTCAAGAGAGTTAAGCCGTGTTGGCCGTACTGATACAAAATAAAATCTCGCCCCACACCATTGGTTCCACAAAGAACGTAGATCTCCATGAGCGTGCGATCTCGCAAAAGATCGCGCTCAATTTCAGGTTTGAGCATTAGAGTTGAGCGAACGTGTGGGAATGCCTTCTTTAGCGTTGCCCTCACATGTCCTGTTGTCTTTTGAATGACAAGAGAGTCATCATCAGTCTCTAAAATGACTCGGTAGATTTTAAGTAGAGTTTGCGGACCCGGCTTATTTTCGCCGTCAAGAAGACGCTTGAGAGTTTTCTCGTGGATTCCCATGAGTCCAGACAGAACGCGCAGTCCACTCTTTGCATCCGTAAACTCGCTGAGTTTCTCACCAAGTTCTGCCCTCACCTGGGCTTGCAGGTCTTCATGATGAGTCTCTAATTTAACTTCAACTAGGGTTTGATCCATGGGGGCATTTTAACCCTTTCCTGGACTCTAGAGGGTATACCCTATAAAAATGACACGCAACGACCAATGAGCATTCAAAGCTTTTAATTACAAGGACTTAAATCCATCCCCATAAGTAGGTAACTGGCCCCAGAGAAGTCCTTTGAGGCTATCGCGCCAAAACCACAGCGCTCGTAAAAGGTCACATTTCGCTCGCCCTTTCCAGTGATCAGGTGCCAGCCAGAGAGCCCCATTTGCTTGAGTTCCTGAGCGGCCTTGCTCACCAGCTGCGCTCCCAATCCCTGACCGCGTGCGCTCGGGTGAGTGTTCATATGCAGATGTGCCGGATACTGCTGGTAGCAGCCCGTGAAGAGCTCAAGACTTGCAAGCTTAAAGGTATCGTTAAATTCAACCGTATTTGGACAAACAGTCAGATAGGCCAGAACCATGCCTCCCTCCTCTTCACTTAGAGCGCACCAAGTGGTTTCGCCATAGTGCTTAAGGTAGAAGCCAAGCCATCTATTAAAGAAGCGCTCCTTTTTCTCAGTCGATTCAAAACTCTGTACACTTGAACTTAGAAAGAAAATTTCGCGCATTTCGTGGCAAACTCTTTCGAGTTCGCCACCTTTAAAATCATTTAATTTCTTAAGAAGCGCCATTCTCAGAACCTTTCACACTTGGAAAGTTTCCTTCAATAAGACCAATTGCCTTTGTGATCTCTTCACTAGTCATCTTGCCCTTTTTATAGAAGAGAATTTTTCCGGCAGTGTTTAGGATCAAAATATTATAAGTGTCATCGGCAAAGCCAGGAGCTTTAACGAGCTTCTTATTATAGTCTTTAACATACAGAGTGCTGGTGTATTTGCGCTGCTTAACTTTAAGACTACTGGCGATTAAAAAGTTAGGAAGTGCTGTGGCTTCCATATTGATAATGGCCACGTAGTTGATGACCTCTTTAGAGTAGTTCTTTTCTTTTAAAAGCTCGCCAAACTCCTCATTGAGATCTTTTTCATCGGGGTCAACGTAGAAGACGACACTAACCTTGCCCGCAAGTTCACTACTCGACCAAGCCTGCCCATCTAGTCTACCGCCATCGTCACCCGAGAGTTCGAAGGAGGCGATATCGCTACCAACATTAAACTGAGCAAAGCCGCTCACCGGTAATCCAAGTCCAATGAGTAAACCAGCAATTAATCCAAATCTCTTCATACTCTCCCCTTTATTTTAAAAAATCTAACTCTTCCAAGTGAACGTTTCATCACGGCCAAAGTAGGCCATGTAGTCTCCAACCTGTTTGAGATAAGTCTCATAAGTGTGCTTATTCTTCACCCAGGTACTAAAGTTCCAATCGCCATCCACACCATAACCAAGTTCACTTGGTATAAAACACCAAACTTCTTTGTTATCGATAGTGACCTTCACTAGATTGTACTCTTCTCCCTCAAAATATATCAACCGCTCTCGCCCCTCTGAGCAAATACCCGAGAAAATCGTCCCGTGAGCACTCACTCCTGGCGTGTCACTGGGAACCAAAATTGGGAAGTCTTCTCCAGCCGCGCGCTTGAGCTCATGGCCCTGAAGGCATGCTTGACCAACGCGAATCGGAGCAGCAAGGTCTTTGAGCACAATTTCAAGTACCCCAGCATCCTGGAGTGTGCCATAGAAGAAATAGAGCGTGGATTTAGAATGAGTCATTTAGTTCTGTGGTGGAGTACACTCTTCCCCATATTTGGGGAGTGCAAATGGACACTTACACTTGCCCTCGATTTCGCAAGTGAGAAGTGGCACATCATAATTCTTGCCCTTGCGACCTCTAAAGACGCGAGTAAAGAAGTCAATATAGGAGAGATTTGTGATTCCCTTCTTTCTTGCCGTCTTTACCGTTCGAAGCATGAAGTCTAATTCTGTTTCACCATATTGATTCACAATATTGAGAGGCACATGCATTTTATAGAGCTGTCTTGTCACCTCTAAGTTTCCAAAGAGAATCGTTGTCGACAATAGAGTGAGTCCACCAAGGCAGTGAATGCTTGGGTAAATCTGCATAAAATCTTGGAACTTATACTTTTCCTTAAATTTTTCAATTGTGTTATTAAACATAGTCAAATTGTCTTCATCTTTAGGAGCGGGATTAGACAGCAACGTGCAAATGTAATTATTGTCGACCGTCGAGAGCACAAAGCCCTTACCTCGCGAAGAAGAGAGCTCGTCAGTGATTTGAGTAATTGAAGTGTTGATCACCTCAACATTAGTTCCTTCAAAATTAACTTCAATTCTGGTCCTTCCACAGTGGACGCAATCGACATTCTTGGCCTGCAACGCTTCAAGCGGAAACCCCAGAAGCGATAGGGCCACCAAACTCAAAAACTTTTTTTTCCACTGGAACACGAAGTCCTCCCTCAATAGAGCTTAACTATATGATATCGTGAGAATTGCTCCCCCTGATACCGCCCGGAAATAAAATCCATATTTATCGTTAAGTTTCCCACAGACATACCCGATAAATATGTGATGGAAAATGGGCATAATAAAAACCAACTAACACGCTCCTATCGACCAGGAGAGGTCATCTTTACCGAAGGTGAACAAGGCGATTGCGCCTTTCTCATCGATGAGGGAAGAGTTGAGATCTGTCTTGAAGACGATGCGAAAACTCCTGTCGCCATTTTGGGCGTCGGTGAGATCTTTGGTGAGATGTCCATTATTGATGGAACAAAACGCTCGGCCACTGCCCGCGCCCTGTCCCATTGTAAACTCTCAGTAGTCTCTAAGACTCAGCTGATTGAGCGCCTTGATGACGCCGATCCAGTGGTCAGACTCCTCATTAGCATGCTCATGGATCGCATTCGCAGATCCAATAAGCGCGTGGGTGCACGCCCTACTCTGGTTCAAAAGATCCAGGCGGCCAAGAAAAAGCATGTTAATGAAATCGACTTTACTAAAGACGTAATTGAAAAAATTCGCTTTGAAAAAGAGCTTCACCAAGCTCTGGCCAAAGAAGAATTCTCCCTCCACTTTCAGCCAATTTTTGACTTTAAAACCGGGCTTTGTGGTGGCTTTGAGGCACTCGCCAGATGGGACAGCCCAGAGCATGGCATGGTTCGCCCTGATATCTTTATGGGAATTGCCGAAGAGACTTCTCTAATTGTTCCTCTGGGACAATGGATTATTAAAAAGGCTTGTCAGGAATTTGCTCAGGCAATTAAAAATTTTACTGATGAAGAGGCCTATAAGTCGGACATCTTTATCTCGATAAACGTCTCTGGTCGCCAGATGAATGATCCCAAGTTCTTTGAAGTTCTTCAAAAGTCTGTGTGGTCAAATGGACTCAAGCCAAAGCAAATTAAGCTTGAGATTACTGAGCGCGTTCTCGTTGGTGGAACCTACGTATTTGAGTGGATCCGCCGTTGTCGCGATATGGGCTTTTCAATCGCTCTAGACGATTTTGGAACGGGCTATAGTTCTATGGCCTACCTCAATCAGCTTGAAGTCAATAATATCAAGATTGATAAATCATTCGTCCAAGACATGAATGAGAATCCAAATACCAAAGTTATCGTGAGAAACCTCATTAAGATGGCTAAGGGACTTCAAAAGCAAGTAATTGCCGAAGGGGTTGAAACGGAAGCTCAATATCAAACTCTTAAGAAAATGGGCGCCACTTACGCTCAAGGCTACCTACTTAGTCGTCCACTTCCTACTGAAAAGATTGAAGACTTTCTCAAGCAAGAATTTGAGAAAGGAAAGCAATTTGAGGGTGTGACGGAAATTGACCGCAAAAAGAAGGCCGCTTAATTTACTGGCGAAGCTTCTACGATCTTAATCTCACAACGACATTTCTCACACGCCGCTCGGTACTCGACTTCAGGGGTGGGGCAACTCTTAGCTGCTTGTTCTTTTGTAGAGAGATTGAGGGCCGTATCAGAAATCACATTGAGAGAATCCTTTAGCGAACTTAGCTCTCGGTCCTTCTTACTAATAACAATTTGATCACTTCCAAACTTACAAACTTTCGAAGAAACCAGCAGGATTTCGCAATCAGCATCTTCTTTGCAAGAGAGATCGCGCTTAAAGCTCGCAACCTTCTCTATATCCTTTTCTAGAAATCGATAATCCATAGTGAAGAGATCATTCTTCTTAATCTCATCTGTCCAATCAGCACGAGCGAGTAGCCCTGATTTAATGGGCCCCACAAGCCCTGTGGGATAGGTTTCGTAATCACAAAAGGATTTCTTATTTTCATTTTCTGCAGGTGTAGTGGCAATTGCATCTGTCTTTACCGGGGCGCTAACTGCTGGACTCCCCCCATTTGAAGTCCCCTCGACAGTTCCTATGAGAGAGTTGATTACATCTAGTTGCTGGCGATAGGATTCGAGCGCACTCGGGTCGGGACACTCTTTCTTTTGCTTTTCTTTATCCTCTTGATTGCACTTGCCCTCAAGATAGCGAATGACCGCTTCAATTTGGCGCTTTTGCTTTTGATAGCTGTCATCTGCAAAAGTGTTAAAACTTAGAAGTAAGGAAAAGAGGAAGTATTTCATCATGATTAAGCAGCAATAGATCCAATTGCCGCTTGATCGGCAATAATTGTGAGTCCCGGATGATTCATCAACTTTGTCGCAGGAAGTGTCGGGTCCCCGTTAAGTAGTCTTGAGAGAACTTCACGCTTGTGAGCGCCAAAGACCATTACCATTATATGCTGACAAGCTAAGAAACTTGAAAGTCCGTAGGTCACTCCCCAAGTCCCCTCTGGAAGACCTAGGTAAAAGCGTGTTTCACTCTCAAGCTCAACACAGCCATAGCGAAAATGATCTGGCAGGGCCGGTTCATGAAAGGCCACGTGACCATTCACCCCTAGCCCTAGTAGGGCAACGCTTGGAGCGCTCCCAACGATAGGATTATGCACACTCACTAGTTGATCATAGTGGTGTGGAAGGTGCTCTTTAAAGAAGCGATCAAACTCGCCTGCTCTTGGACCATTGAGAATATCATCCACTTGATAAAAGGTCTTACCCTCTAAAAAATTCGGTCTAGTCTCGCTCCAAACTTTGTAGAGTGCTTCTGGTGTTCCCCCGGCTGGCAGGAATATCCCCTGGGCCGATTGAAATGTTGTAGCACACCACTTGTTTGCTAGTTCTACGCCATGAATGGGATGGTCACAATGAATTAAGTTCATGCTAGTATTATCGCATGAAAGTACAAACTCACAATGTTGTCATTGTTGCCCATCCAGATGATGAAACACTTTTCTTTGGCGGACTAATACAGTCCACTATAGATGTTCACTGGAGTGTGATTGTGGCAACAGACGCCAACGCCGATGGAATGGGATCAAAGAGGCGCAACCAGCTCGCTAAGGCGTGCCAATTGTTGGGGGTCAAAACAGTTATTCAGTGGGATCTTCCCGATCGCTATGAAGAGCGCTTAAGTCAGGAAACTCTCACCTCAATGCTTGAGCAATTTGTTAAGGAACAAGGGCCAATCGCCGCGGTCTATACTCATGGTCCGGCCGGTGAGTATGCACACCCTCACCACCAAGATGTCTCCCTCGCCGTTCACCGCTTCTTCCTCGCTAAGCAGAGTGAGAATCAAGTCGAGGTTTGGTCAGTTGCCTACAATAGTCACCCTGAGAAAATTGTGAATCTCACTAAAGATCAATTTGAATATAAGCGAGAAATTCTCATGGGCCCGTATCAATCCGAAGTGAGTCGTTTTATGAATTTACTCCCTTGCACTTGGAGTGAAGGTTTTCACCGCCTCTCACTAGTAGAAGTTAATGCCACCTGGACCGCGGCTACCTCGGGAAAATTGCCAGAGAGCGAGGAACTCAGCAAAAGCGCTCCCCACTACGGAAGATACCTAGAGCATTTAAAGCAGCTCTATCTCGATCCACCCAAGAGACCATTTTAGAGAATCTAAATTTGCGGAACCTCAGAACTTGTAAAGTTCTTAGGAGAGAAGGCCACGAATAAGGTCTTTCCACTAGAATCGACCGCGACCATTGAAACATCCAAGTGAGAGATACCCACTGCATGGTCTGGAGAACAGAAGTTGCCATGTTCGTTAGCGCAGATTTTCCAAGGAAAGTGGCACTCCCCTTTTTCCATCGTTTTCTTTGCAACTTGAGCAAAACTCGCTTCTGCCCTCTTCCTACCCTCTTGAACTGGGTAGGCAAAATCGAGTGGCTTAGCGCCGACAAGTGACTCCTTCCCGGTAATCTCATGAGAGCTGCGGCAGGCTTTTAAGCAAGCATAATCTTCAGCACTTAGAACTTGGACAAAGAAATTTGAAAAGTTAATGGACTCTAAGCAAAGAGTATCCACAGAAAGAGCGGAACCAAAAAAACATTGGAGGGGAACCCCAAAAAAATCTGCCAACCTTTCAAGAGTACTCAACTTCAAATCAACTTTACCGGCCTCAATACTTTGATAGTGGCGATAGTTAAGTTCTAATTTTGAACTTAGCTCTTGTTGAGTAATTCGAGAAATTTTTCGAAGGAGCTTTAGATTTTTTGCAATGATCTCGGGATTCGACACTCAGATGTTCCTCTTTAATCCTTTAGCTTTTAATAGCTTAACCGAAAGATTTAAAAATTAACATGAGCAATATCAATTTAAATAGTAACTTAAAGTAAATTATCTAGTCTCTTTTACAATAACTTTAAAAATCTAAATAACTATTCCTTCAAGGCGCCTCTTCATCAGCGGGTACGTGATGTGTGGGTGCTTCGTGATCATGAATCTCTAGTTCAAATGCCGCTCTAATTGTCCCGACATCATTCTTATCGTGGGCATTAAAGACGTCATCTTTAAAGTCTTCTTGAGTTTGCACCTTGGCCCAAACGCTGTAGGGACCGACTGACCAGGAGATGAAGCCCTCCTTATCAATAACAGGTGCACTTGTAATATTTGCTTGTTTCATAAGCGCTGCTTTTACAGCGTCAAAAGAATATTCACCAGGTTTAAACTCAAAGGAGACGTGCTGAATGAAATCGCGACCTTCATCGTCTTTAAAAATTTGCGCATGAAAATAACGAGTGCCAGGCAGCGTACTTTTAGTTCGAACCACACTAAGCGATCCAGTGTCGGCGTTGCCATCATTCATAACGTAGGGATTGAGTTTCTTGGCCTTCAAGTTCTTAACGAGCTCAGGCATTCCTCCATGTCCCTGATCCAGCGTAAACTCAGTCATGACAGACGCAAGTGCGAGAACGGACTCGCGCTCGTTCTTATTAATCTTGGCCAGTGACTCTTCAATAAAGCGCTCGCGCTCTTGAGTGGTCATGGCCTTCGTTTGATTTGCCTTCACGTCGGGGTGGGCCACATTTGAATGAGCGTGAGAGTGAGAGTGTTCGCTGTGAGCATCGGCCCCTGCTTTCTCACCCATATCTTCAGCCTGCTCTTGGGCCCTTGAAGCCTCGTGAGAGGCACTCTTATCGGAATTACTTCTGAGTAGAACTGTCGCCCCCGCAACCGCAATTACTATCAGAAGGAGGACGACTTTAGACTTATTAGATTTCAACATTAAAACTTCTCACTTTGCCATCTTAGTAGGTAAGGAGTTGGGTCCATAAGATCACTTCTTCTTTGGTAGCGGTTACCTTTTTGAGAAAGGGCACCACTCTTCTTTCCACTATAGAGTTCAAAGTGAAGCATTGGACGACAACAACCAGAATTCACAACTCCAATATAGCCCAATCTCTGTCCCATTTTCACGTTTTTTCCTTTAGATACTCCACTTACCTTCTTACCTGTGAGCTCACCGTACCTAACAATAAATCCACCAGAGTGCTTAACTTCTAGAGCGTAAGTGCCTTGGTAGAAGTAGTAGAGATCTCTCACAACTTGGCCTGGGCCAATGGCAATAATTGGTTCGTCTTTATAGCGATAGAGATCACAAGCGGCGTGCAGTCTCTTGCCACTACTTCTGCCGGCATTAAAGCGTCTCATCCCCGAAGTAAATGAGTGAGTAACCTTCTTAACGGTTGGAAACTCACAACAGGCAGGATCATCAATCCCAGAGATTTTTGTGTCTTCATTGCGAACTGGAGTACTTCCATTAGTATAGGGACAGTCTTCCTTTGCTTTTACAAATTCATCAGCAACCCAGCCAATAACCTGGTCAGCTTCTTCTCTCTCAGGAAACTCAACTCTTACGAATTTATAAGTTTTTCCGCCGATAACACTTTCTTTTTCATTATCGCCCCAACCTTGAAAAACCTTAACTACTTCAGCTCTCTTGGCCGTAAAGAGAACGTCTTCCAAGTTTTCACTGCGAACATTAAGAGTGTCATTACCGATACAAACAACATTTTGAATACCTTTGACGGTTTCAACTTCTTCAGACCCAGCAAGGTCTGCTTCCGACTCTGACTCTCCCCCTTCTTCAGAGAGAATACTCGATTCCTCATCTAGCTCTTTATTGAGAGTTTCATCAGTTAGCATTTTTTGATTTGACTCAACTAAGAGATCCTCTTCAATGATTCCGTCAGACAGACCTTTGACTTTCGTATCAACGTCATCTTCAATCAATTCTTCAATCTCGGCCGTCTCTGACATCACTTCATCAAGACGATCATCTGTTCTTAGAGTTGGTAGAAACGCAAGTGCGTCACTTGCCTTGATAGATTTAAGGCTACTAAAAATCTTTGTCTCATCCCAGTAAACCCCTACGCGAGCAATTGGCCCCTCTGATTTACTTTTATCGTAGACATGAAAAACGAGATAGTCGCGGTTCTTATCCATATTTTCACAATTTAATTTAAGGTAGTTTTGATCGGAGAGAACTTTCCAATACGTCCCATTAACTTGTTGAGATTCAATTCCCGGAATATTGCCTAATTCACTTTGATTTGTAATTTCAAAAACGTAATCTTCAATTGGCTCAATAGAGCGATCAAAGAGATAGCCCTTATCAAGACGCTCTGAGAACCATCTTGTCTTTTGAACAGAATCATCTTGATTGACGCCAACTACTTCAACATATTCATAGTGACTCTTCTTGCGGCCATCAATAATTTTAACTAGTGAACCATTAACAAGGTGTGATTGTCTTACACCGTTATAATTTCTCAAATTTTCTGTGTCTTCAGACTTATTGCCAAAGTAATGGGATACGCGAAACTTTGTTTCGGCCGCAATTTCAGTCGTACACTGACTCGCAGGAACTAAGCCGTCTTGATTGTCCCAAAAATAAAGTGGAACGCTACCACCTGAAGCATGTCCAGAGAATAAAGGAAGTGCGGCTCCAGCTAGAAAAACTGCACTTAAAATCATTTTCTTAGTATTAAAAATCATAACTTTCCCGGTTTAATCGGTTTAGATGTTCTTATTTTTTTTGACAGAATAGGCCATTCGCTCTTGGCCAGCCATTTTTCTTGTAAAAAATTTCCTGTGAATGATTTTTTGACAGTAGCTTTCAAAGTGAAAACTATTGGCATGCTTCTTGATCATAAATTGGGAAAGAAACGACTAAGCTATTAAATCTAGAATAAGCCCCCCAGTAAATTGTCTAACCTTTAGACGATTTAGAGCCAGGCCGTTTATTCTTTAAACAGATGGGATGGAATTATGTTAATGAAGAACGTATCAAGCGCAATCTTAATCTTAGGATGCTCTTTATCACTTCATTCTGCTGAGGTTGATCAATTCACAAGACCAGGTAACTCTCTAAAAGAGTCCAAGGCTGAAATCAACCTCCAGATTAACCAATACATTTCTCATTCGATTGCTGTTCTCAATGCAGAAAACAAAGGCTGCCAAGAAGATGAACTGTATAAAGAACTTCAAAAGTACCTACAAAATCACATCAGTGGTGAAATCGTTGACTTCATCAACGACTCCCCACGGATAGAGAAACTATCTATCACACCGGCCCAATCAATTTATAGAAAATGGACCATGTGGGATGGTTTCGTACTAGCACGTCCTGGCGCCTCTAAGAGCGCGCTTGCCATGTCTCCGCTCATCAAGGTTGGTGGACAAGTTATTGGTATCGATAAACTAGAACACCTCTTTGATCGAGGCTTTGCCTATTTTGATGAATTCTACCAAAACGGTGAGTCAATAGAGGATACTCTCATCAACGGTGTGTGGTGGGAGAAAGCTCTCTATGGTGGCAAGAAGTGGGGCACGGGAGTATTTAGTTACGGAGACCTCGCGGCCAATTTCAATGGACTTCGCTTTTGGAATGATATTCTTGGAAAGAACAGAGACCTACTCGGTAGAAAGATTAACCCCTATATCAGCTGTCAAAATAAGAAGTGGGTACAAAGTAATAAAGTTGATATCTCAAACTACGTTGACGCTTCTTATGATGAATCAATCAACTGTTCTAAATTTACAACAGATAGAACGGCCAAGAAGGTTCTCACTGAATTAAAGAAACTCAAAGTCTCATGTCCGACAAAATCGGCCACACTTGCTCAAATGAATCAAAAATACGGCTACTACTCACGATTCATTCTTAATAATGAAGGCGTTCAAAGCTCTGAGAGTGTTTCACAGTGGCGCAAGAAACTCGGAATCATCACAGGTTGGAGACCCGTTCCCACTTACTTCAATCCGCTTTTTAAAACCTACTATGATGAATTGGAGTACAATGCTGACAATAAATATCTTAGATCATTTAGATATAAAGATGATCGTGGAGACAGTGAACGCCAAATGAGTCTTTCTTGGAATTCAATTAGAATTAAAGAAAACTATCCAGATCAGAACCTAGTGAAGTGTTGGTATGTCTTCCTATCGGGAGGAGATTGTAAAAAGCCTATCATGGCACCACTTCCAAGTGCCTATACAGAAAAAGGGACACTAGACCTACTTAGCTACGCAAGAGATGTCTCAAAACAATCAGGCCTCGTTCGCGCCCGCGATGTGCTCATCGATAGATTGGCCGAGCTCGACGCTTCTAAGGGCGAATTAAAGAAGAAGATCATTCAAACAACACTTGATAAAGATCTGACCTTTGAGGGAAGTTTTGCTACCATCGATCCAGCAAAGCGCAAGAAAATTGGAGTTTATCTGGTTCTTGGAATCGGTGGCGACAATAGCGACAACGCTCAGCTCATTAGAAATGCAGCGAAAGAGGTTTCAAGATTAGGCTTTACATCTGAAATGCTTGAAGTTGATCCAAACCTAGGAAGCGACTATAACGCCGTTCTGCTTAAAAAGATTCTTGAAGAGCGCATTCCAAAACTCGATAAAGTAGTCCTTGTGGCGGCGAGTAAGGGCGCCAGTGACTTTATCACTTACTTCCTCAACTACGGAGACCAGCTCTCAGCTAAGGATAGAAAGAAGATTAAGATGATGGTTACTCTAAGTGGTGTGGTCAGGTCATCTTTTGTTGCCGACTATCTAAGTAATAGCAAAGGTCCACTAGGACTTGCCGTAAGAAACTTTCTTCGTGCCAGTGGTCGCGGGGCCATTTTAAATGGTGTTGAGTCCCTCTCTCAAGATCCTTGGGAAGGACACGACCCTACAAAGATTAAAAGACTCTTTCCAGACCTAACTTGGGTGAGCTTTCCATCTATTCCTGAGGCAAAGGTCGCTCTTACAGACCTCTCACTTTGGGCGGGCTTCCTCAGAACTCCTGTTCACTCGTGGTCGCACATTGCCTCACCTAGCGACGGCCTTGTCGAAACCGCCGCAGCAATTCTTCCTCCAGATACTGGGTTGACTGAGATTATTATCCCAATTCATGGGCCACATGAAATGGCCCTTGGAAGTTACGAGCCTGGAGTGAGAATTGCTCCAATCGCTCAAGGCGATACCTACGATGCTGTAAACCCAGAGAGTGGGCCAGAGATCTTGAGCTCTCTATTTAGAGCACTTCCTAGAACTTTAATTCAAGAGTAAATAACAAGGTCCCACAGATGTGGGACCATTTTTTTAAGCTTGTCTAGGTCTCATATACTCATAGAAGAGTCGATAGAGTGCCGGAAGAACAATCAAAGTAAGTAGTGTCGCAGAGATAATCCCCCCCACAACCACAGTCGCCAGTGGACGCTGAACTTCTGCTCCTAAGCCACTTGAGAACATCATAGGCAGAAATCCAAAAATATCCGTCAGTGCTGTCATCATGACAGGTCTTAGCCTTGAGAGTGCTCCGCGCTTAACGACTTCGTCTGGATCTACCCCCTCTAGCGATAACTTATTAAAGTAAGTCACCAGCA
The DNA here is from genome assembly GCA_048267245.1 of Bacteriovoracaceae bacterium. Lineage (GTDB taxonomy): Bacteria > Bdellovibrionota > Bacteriovoracia > Bacteriovoracales > Bacteriovoracaceae > JBLWXV01. Next base: position 954,049 of record JBLWXV010000002.1, on the reverse strand, counting down.
CTACCCCGTTGAGAATACTTATTCCAATCAGGGCAATAAAACCAACACCGGCAGAGATGCTAAAAGGCATGGAGAGGAGATTAAGAGCAAGCACACCACCAATGAGCGCCATGGGAGCACATAAGAAGATGAGCCCCACTTGAGCAAAGCTTCTAAAAGCTCCGTAGAGCATGGCGAGAATTACAATGACGGCCAACGGAACAAGAACGCCCAGACGTTTCTTGGCACTTTGTAAGTTTTTAAAAGTTCCACCCCACTCAATATAGTAACCCTCAGGTAAATCGAGTTCCTTTTCCACCAGTTCCTGCGATCGATGAACAAATGTCTCAACATCTCGAGTGGACGGATTAATCAGGACCGCCACCCTGCGGTTAGTGTTCTCTCTTGAGATTGAGGTGAAAGTCTCTTGGTAGTCAAGTTCGGCCAAATCTTGGATGGGAACGGTATAGTTCTCATCAATACCAATGGGAAGATTTCTCATCACTCCAAGGTCCTCTCTATCCGCATTTGAAAGCTTTGTGATGATTGGAAATTGCTTCACATTTTCAAAGATTACCCCCACCTGCTTGCCAGCAAAGGCAGTCTCTATTGCTTCGAGAACTGGAAGTGGGTTAAGCCCTAATTTAGCGAGGACTTCAATCTTTGGGCGGTATTCAAGAATTGGAGATTTGCCCTTGGACTCGCTTTCAACCTCTCCAGCTCCAGGGACGCGTGAAATGATGCCTGCAAGTTCTTGCGCTTTATCAGTTAAGACATCTAGGTCTGGCCCATAGATCTTAGCAGAGACCTTTGATCTCGTCCCTTCGAGCAATTCATTAAATCGAAGTTCTACCGGTTGAGAAAACATCAGCACCTGGGCGGGAACACCAGAGTCTAGTTTCTGGCGAATATCCTCCATAAGTTCGCTCTTTGATTGAGGTCCGGTGTTTGGCCACTCTCCCTTTGGCCTTAACATGATGTAGGAGTCAGAAATATTCACGCCCATCGGATCAGTCGCAACCTCGGCCGCACCGGTGCGAGCGAACACTGCTTTAACTTGAGGAAACTCTCGGATACTTCTCTCAGACATTCGCTGCAACTCAAGAGAAGTTGAGAGCGAAATATTGGGTGGCCGAATGAATTGAATGGCGAAGTCCCCTTCATCAAGTTGAGGAATAAATTCGGAACCCATTCGTGAAAATAGAATTACCCCAAGAACAATGGCGGTAACTCCAAAACCAAAAACTAATTTCTTAACTTTTAGAGCAAGATCGAGAACTGGACTAAAGAGTTTTTCACTCACTCTCATCGGCCATGGTCTTTGATCCGTAGTCTTACCACTTAGGACCGTGGCCGCTAGAGCTGGAACGAGGGTAAAGGATAGAAGGAGGGCACTTCCAAGTGCCATGACAAAAGTAGTTGCCATGGGAACGAACATCTTTCCTTCAACTCCTGAAAGAGCAAAGAGAGGAATAAAAACCACAATCACAATTAATTCGCCAAAGCCCGCGGCCTTGCGAATTTCAATAGCAGACTCCGTCACAAGAGAGGCCACTTCTTTTCTAGTCAGGGCGCGCCCTAATTCCTTGCCCTTGAGTTCAAGGCGGTGCACACAATTTTCAACGACGATCACAGTGCCATCGACAATAATCCCAAAGTCTAGTGCTCCTAGACTCATAAGATTGCCCGAAACGCCCCTCCACTTCATGAGCATAAAAGTCATGAGAAGAGAGATGGGAATAGTAAGTGCGGTAATGAGGGCCGCGCGGTAATTGCCAACTAAGAGCAGTAGGAAGAGAATCACCAGCCCCGCCCCCATAATAAGATTGTGTTCCACTGTGCCCAAAGTAGCGTTCACCATATCAGAGCGATCATAGAGCACACGAATTTTTGCCCACTCAGGAAGATCGCGACTAATCTCTTCTATCTCTTCGCCAATTACCTGTGAGACCGTTCGACTATTTTCACCAAGGAGCATAAACGCAGTTCCAAGCACCGCTTCTTCTCCATCAACAGTTGCCGCACCAGTTCTCATTTCTTGATCGAGATTGACCTTTGCAATGTCTTTAATGCGAATGACTTCAAGGGTAGAGAGACGCTTAACGACCACGTTCTCAAGTTCTTGCATATTCTTTAAAAGACCACTGCCTCTAACCAGTAATTGCTCCCCAGTCTGTTCAACATAACCTCCACCGACATTCTTATTAGTTGAAGCAATAGCCGCTTCAATGTCGTCAAAGTGAATGCCATAACTCGACATTTTTGAAATATCAGGCTGAATAAAGAATTGCTTTAAATGTCCACCGATCGTGTTGACCTCGGTAACACCTTTAAGCGCCAAAAGACGTGGTTTAATAAACCACTCCTGCAGTGAGCGAAGCTCCATCAGTTGAAGCAGCCGCTCCCGAGAGTCACTGGCAATAGACTTAGCTTCAATCTGGTAGTGAAAAACCTCTCCTAATCCGGTGCTTATAGGTCCCATCTCAGGAGTAAAGCCCCCCGTAATTTCTAAATTCTGTAGGCGCTCACTTGTCAGTTGTCTCGCCCGGTAGATATCCATCCCCTCCTCAAAGATCACTGTGACTTGAGAAATCCCGTAGCGAGAAATTGAACGAACACTCTCGACTCCAGGAATCCCATTCATCACAGACTCAATGGGATAAGTCACCATGCGCTCAACTTCTTCGGGAATTAGACCGCTTGTTGGCGTATTGATTTGCACCTGAGTATTTGTGATATCAGGAACTGCATCAATTGGAAGTTCATTAAAACTCTTTATACCCCAGCCAACCATCAAGCCGCACAAAAGGAAAATAAAGAAGCGATTCTTTACTGAAAATGTAATAAGTTGATTAATCATAGATGTCCCTTAGTGTGAATGCCCGTAACTAGCATCATCGTTGGCATAAACGTCACTAATGCGAATAAGATCGGCGCCAGCGGCTACATATTGATCTCCATTAACGTGACTAAGAGGGCGAATTTTGAGTTGCGCGCCCACTTCTTTCACACTGACTTTAATAAGTTTAAAAAAGCCGTCGCGGTAGCGATAAATATGCGCTTCGTCCTTTTGCATAACGATGACTTTCTTATTCACCGACTGAAGTCCTGCCTTAAGAGGCATTAGCTCTAGTTTGAGATTTTTAAGTGCACTCTCAGATAGCCTGATCCCCTTCTCAGTGTCATTTTCTTCAATCGCCTTCCCAGGGCCTACGGCTTTTGTTTCTTCGTGAGCGTGTTCATCGTGTTCACCATGATGATCATCGTGATCTGCGTGCTCGTCGTGCTCGTCGTGCTCATTATGGTCGCCATGATCATCATGCTCATGCTTATCCTCTATTCGCTCATCATGAGATTGGTGAAGCTCACCCTTTTCATGTTCGTGAGAATCACTACTAAGAAGTGTTCTTGAAAAAAATATCGCAATTATAAGTAATATAACTTTCATAATATCCTCTCTAAATTTCTATAGTGCCGCTTAAACTCAACACTCTCCACAGCACCTCTATGTACTCTAGTTGGGCCTGTGACTGTGAACTCGTGAGTTCTATGAGTTGGCGGTGTAATTCAATAATGAGACCCGTGGAGACGACTCCCTTCTCAAAGAGTTTCTCTGCTTTGCGATGCTTGGCCTCGATACTCTTTCCTCGCCCGGACTGTGCCAGAACTTTCTTGAGGGAATTTAAGCGATCAACGGCGAGCTTGAGATCGATCTGTAATTTTGAATGGACGAGTTCTCTATTCTTTTCAAGATACCCAAGCTCACTGCGTGCAGCTCCAATCTGCCTGGCATTCCTATTCCAAACTGGAAGCTCGAAAGAGACGCTCACACCAAAGCGCTGATCACTCTGGCCCGCTTCTTTAAGAAACGCGACATTTGCGCCGATTTCCATATCAGGCCAAGCATTAGCTCGCTCGAGATTTAAACTTGCTCGCTGAAGCTCAAGACTCGCCTCCAACGCCTTAAATGTCAGAGACTGAGTTACGTCCGCATGAGAGTTAATCCTCTCACTTGCCATTTGATTGAGCTCTAGGCCCAGATCATCTGAAATTCTTTGCCCCTCACCTAGGAGATTGAGCAATTTGGCCCGGTGCTCACTAAGCTGCGCTTCCAATTCAAAGTGTTTTAATTTGTAATCTTCAATGGCAAATTCCAGCGCTTCCTTTTCAATCATTTTTTCAAATGACAGCGACGGAAGCTTGTTGAGTCTCCTGACGATCAATTGAAAGGAACTTATCGCCTCTTCATAGGTGTGATCGAGTTGCTCTTTTTGCTTAATTGCCTGGGCATGATAAATCACTTGATAGACTTGCTCCTGCAAAAGAGAGCGAGTTTCAAGCTTTAGCCCAGCACTTTGGGCCTGGCGCATTTCATGGCGCGTCCTCATCTTTGAACCAAGCTCAATTGGTTGACCAAGTCCTATTGAAAACTCACTTTGAGGCTCTACTTTGGGTGCTTTAGACTGATGTCCCAACTCAATGGTTGGATTCTTCCACTCTCCAGAGTCGGATTGATCAAACTCTATGCGCTCCATTCGCTTCTGGGTTGCCCCGCGAAGCTTTAGATGCTCACTCAATTCTCCCAGTGAATTGAGAGTTCTTCCACAAACAGGTGTAAAACTTAGTGCGAAAAATACTGTCGCACAAACCACCTTATTGGTGATCTTCATAATTTCTCCTAGAAAATAAATAGAATTAAGAAAATAAAGTGCTAGGCACTAAGCGGAGGGCGCAACCAAGGATCTAGCGTAGGATCTAGATAGAAGCGTGAGCGCGAGACAAAGCGCCCAGATGAGAAGTCTTGAAATAATAGATTAGCAAAGGTTTTCACTTCGCAAACTAGTACGTGGTGGCAGATACAGTGAAGGGCACAATCTTGACCATGATGAGTGGTTTCTTGGGATTCACTTGATTCATTATGTGAGTGCGAAGATGACGCTGAAACGACTTTGCTCTGAAGCACATGATGGTCGTGCTGCATCTCTAGAATGCCTTGAACTTCGCTAAGAAGTATCTGGCCTAATAAAAGTAGAACGAGAGTTAGTCCCCTCATCAACGAGTAGATCATAGTTACTAGCTAAGTTAGCATCATGAGTGGTTAAACACAATGCCAAACAAAGGAATGTTCTATGTCCATTGTGCCCAGAAATAACCATCACAATTTGACGAGTAAGCGCGTTCCGTGGCGCCTTCACGCTGTGCTTATCTCAGTGATAATACTCTTACTTCTCTACCTGCTTTTCTGGCCCACTCCCACCCATGGGCACATCACGAGCAAGAGTCTCAATAAGAGCAATTACGTAATCAAGGCCAGTCGCTACGAAGATGGAAAGAACCACGCCCTCTTTCCGAGAAATTGTTCTCGCGAGCAACTTGCAAAAACGGTCCATCAAGACAAGAGCTTACAAGATTTCTTTAATCGCTGTGAATCTCATCTACAGATTAGAGGCTTCTCTCACCCACTTCTTCGCTATATTAGAAACCGCTACCCCATGACCAATGATCGCGAGCACTCAATACTCACCTTTCACCTTCGAGACGGATCAATTCTTAAAGGCATCTTTGTCTACAATAAACTCTCCTCCGCCTCCCCCCTCGTCATTATCAAAGGTGGTATCTACGCCGATAGCACTTTTGAAGGCTCGCCCAATAATCTCCTACTGCAATATGCTACCGAAGCGCCTTTTAATGCACTCTACTTGGAGTCAACGACTTCAAAGGATTTTATCAGAAATAATAAGAGCATCTCCTTTGGAGGATTGATTGAGAGCGCCCAATTGGCCGAAGTCCTCTACGAGCTAGAAAATTCAAAGTACTCAAGACTCATTAGCGAAGTTCACCTGGTGGGAAATAGTCTTGGCGCCAATGGCGTCCTCTTAATCGAGCAATCCCTACAAGAAGCCAAGAGCTTTGGGCTTGGTGTGAGTTCGCGCTTTTATCCCAGATCTCTCACTGCTCACTGCGCGGTAGTTAATCTTAAAAAGAGTTTTAATAATATGTTTAGCTCGACGCTCGCAGGGATTATGGGCACGAGCTACCTACGCCGCATCTTGGACGATCTTCGCTATGACGTCCCCTTAATTTATAGAATTTTTGGTGAAGACAATCTCTCGCGCTATAAAAGAAGTGCTCTAGAGAGCGTGATGGAGAAATTAAATTCAGAATCTTACCAACGCTTCTACGCCAATCGCTATGGTAGAAGAGACTATCAGATGGAGCGCGATCTCTACGAAGCAAACGATGTCTCAAATCACGTGCGTCGCCTCACGATTCCAACTTATATAATTCACGCTAAAGACGATCACATCGTGAAATATAGTGACAATCTAGGCCAGCTTCTTGGAAGGCATAGAAACTCTCTTCCTCCCAATATTCACACACTCGTACTACCAAAAGGTGATCACTGCGCCTTTGGCCACGCTTATAATTGGGGTCATATCACGACGCTCTTTAAGAGCATCATCTATCGCCACTCCGAGTGGGGGCCAAAGAATTGGTATTACAATATTAAGAGCGACTTTAATCGCAGCGCCCGCACTATTTTTGGCAACCCAAGCATCCGCTTTAAGTCTGGGGATGTTATTGCGAATTACTACTTTAAAAAATACGATGAAAAGAAGGGGCTCAAGTTAAAGTTCAAAATCTTCAGGGCCGCCCGAAATGAAGGCAATTGCCGCTTGCAACCCTACTACGCCGCCGATGCAGGCTGCTACGATATTGAGAGCGTCTACATTCGGGCGCAAACCCTCAGAAGAAGCCCCCCCAGAGACAGTGATGAGGAGAACGCCCTCATCCGTCGCCTCAATTCCCAGGGCACTCTGCTCAATTCAAGCGGTCTTGATATCCGCTCCCGAGCAAGCCTTCCCGTTCACTTGGTGATAGCCCGCTGAATTGACACAAGGCAAATTCATTGTAATTCACTATTTGCTTGTCATCTCATCGCTTTTTTCCTATCTTAAAGCTCCAAATTCAACACCGAATACGGGCTCTTAGCTCAGCTGGGAGAGCGCTACGCTGGCAGCGTAGAGGTCAGCGGTTCGATCCCGCTAGGGTCCACCAAATTTCTATAAAAAAAGCCTCCGACTTCGGAGGCTTTTTTATTGCCCCTAGCTAACCCCTCAAAACTCAAACACTCATGGTATCGCTCAGTTACCATTCGGGCGTTTCGCTGCTTCCTCTGAAAAATCTCTCACCATCTTGCGCCATCTATTTGGTTGTCTTTTTTAGACTAAAAATTTGGCTAACACCGTAGAACCCAATTTTTGGTAGCAATGACTAGTAGCAAATCGTGGTTAACCTCCTAAATTTTTTAAGTAGCGCCACGCTGGCTGAATTAACGGATGTACTCGCTTAACAGTGGGTGAACTCTTAAGACATCGACCTAGCAGTCGTATTCACAATTCTCTTTGAAGCAAGTGCTGGGGGTTCAGACCTCTTCTTCACCACCGTAAACCAGAGTACTGGCAAACACTAAAATAGACTTTTTACTAAAAATTAAAAATAAAGGACATAAATCATGGTGAGTCTTGAAACATTCAGATCAATGTGAGTACAAAACGCCGAAAAGGTTGGCCGTTGTATAGGACAGAATCGATTGAAATAAAACCAAGCCTCTCGACAAACCGATAAGATCCTCTCGTGTCTGGCAGAAGCATATAAATCTCATTCAATTTAAATTTTGTTTTTGCCAATAGAGTGAGCTCATTAAAAATATCCCTACCCAATCCCCAAAACTGTGGTGAAAGCACGATTAGAATCTCATATTGTCTATTACTTTTGGACTCGCCAATGGATTTAAATCCGGCCCACCCGACAATTTGCTTATTTATACATACTGCCCATGAACCAATTTGATGATTTTCCCAATGCTCTACTGCCTCAGAGACAATTGCTTTACAATCGTGAGCAGTAATTCCCGTACTGGCCATATGCTTGACAACAGCTGGATCTTTCAAAGCCTCATAGAGAGGCACCTCATCCTGCCCAACAATTAGCTTGCGCAATGAAAATGAAGTTCGACTATTACCTATCAATTTGATTCCTCTTTGTTATTTGATTAACTCGTTCTCGAACAACTGGAAGCATATCACTTTCAAACCAGGGATTTTTCTTTAGCCATATATTGTTTCTTGGAGATGGATGCGGAAGTACTAGCATCTCAGGATACCATTTCCTCCAATTACTTACTGTTTGTGTTACTCCCCGCACCCGTTCACCTAGAAAGTAGCTCATCGCATACTGGCCAATCACAATATGGAGTTCAACTTCACTTAATAAGCTACAAACTGGTCCCATCCACTGTTCAGCACATTCGCGCCTTGGGGGAAGGTCTCCTGTTTTTAACTTTCCAGGATAGCAAAATCCCATTGGAACAAGTGCAAAGATTTTATCATTATAGAGTTGCTCCCTAGATATTCCCAACCAATTGCATAACCTCTCTCCACTGGCATCATTCCATGCGATCCCTGATTCATGTGCCTTGATACCAGGAGCCTGTCCCGTGATAAGAATCTTAGACCGCTCACTAAAATTAACAATCGGTTTAGGTTGAAGAGGTAAATGGCCCTCACATAGAGTGCAACTATGTATCTCTCGCAATAGAGGATTGGAATTCAATTCTATCATTATAAATATGTAACCTGTACTTAGCTTTTAAATACTAAGCACAGGCTAAACTTAATTAAACGTCTTCCGGCGATTGAAAATCAACTTCTGTTCCATTGAAGTTATTAAAGTAATTAGTAAAATTATTTTGTGATATTGCCAAGTAAATCTCAGGTATCTGTTCGTTGGTATAGCCTTGACCCTTTAGTTTAGCGAAAGTATCCTCCGACACCTTTCCACGCTCAGAAATCGCTTCTTTAACAAAATCAATCAAAGCCTGAAGTTTAGGGTTAGAAACTCTTCCTCTTCGGATATTGACTGTCTCCTCTTCTTTGAAACCAACCATCTTTCCAATTGCAGTATGCGCGGCCGTGCAGTATTCACAAGAATTTAATTGAGCACTCACAAGTGCTATTGTCTCAAGTTCTTTAGCAGTCAGCTTGCCTTCTTTGAGTAATCCAGCAACTGCCAAGTATCCATTTAGGGCTTGATCGCTGTTACCGAGGGCCTGAAATAAGTTAATAACTCCACCCATTTGTTTTTTAATCGCAGCATAAGTCTCAACCAATTTTCCGCTCGCCTGCTCGGGAGCAACATATCCAATGCGTGACATAAGAGCCTCCTCTTGAAAGCATAATTGCTATCTTGAGATAAAGTATACAGACCGGTCTGTATATCTACAAGCAAAAAATAGACAAGTCTGTCTATCAATTGGTATCCTGCTGTAATTATGAAGAAAAATTCAGTTTCAAGTGCACGTCTTCGAATTATTGATACCGCCCTAAGACTCTTTAATAAGCAAGGTGTCCATCATACTGGTATTGATCAGATTATCTCTGAAAGTGAAGTGGCTAAAATGACCTTTTATAAGCACTTTGCTACCAAAGCGAAATTGGTAGCAGAGTATTTACGCCAAAAAGATGAGCGGTGGTTTACACTTGTTAAGGGCCATATGAATCAGGCTCAAGCACCAGAAGAAAAAATTCTTGCCATCTTCGATGCACTGTCAGTGTGGTTTAGTGAGCCTGATTACTTTGGCTGTCCGTTTATTCGCGGCCTTTCTGATTTTGATGAGGGCAATGACCCTGAGATTGATGAATGTGTTCAAAGGCACTTCAGCCAGCTAGGAACACTTATCGAAGATCAGCTACGACTTGCCCACTTTAAAAATCACAAATTACTAGCTTCACAAATATTGGGACTAATTGCTGGTTCGATTGTAGTCTCACTCGCTAGTAAATCCCCCGATGCAGCCAAGCAAAACAAAGAAACCGCCAAGCTATTATTATTAAAATGAGCAGATTTATTCTGGAAATACTCACGCTTACAGCTTAAGCCCATCTCTGGTTGTAAGAATTTCAAAATTTTCATTTTTTTTTTGCCCGATCTCAGGTGGTGGTAAATTCCTCAAAAAAATTTCACTACCCGGAGCTTGGAATGAAAAATATCATGATTGCAGCTGTAGCCTTTGCCTCACTTAGCACAATGGCCACTGAATTTAACTGCTATGGCAAGAAAGGTGAAATTGAGATTACTCTCAATGCAAGAATGGGCGAATTTGATGGCGAGGCAAAGATTGGCCTTATTCAAAGCTACAACCTTCTCATCGAAGAGAGTGTGAGAAAAGTGATTAATGGAATTGAATTTAAAGATCACACCTCAATCAGTGATCGCAATATTTCCAATATTCCCTACAATGGCAAAAAATATAAGGGCTATCTCAAATTTGATCTCCTAAACTACTCAAGCGAGAATTTCTCGATGAATGGTGGCGTAGATAATATCGAATTTATTGTCTCGCCCAATTACAAAGTGATCGCCACTGAGTCGAGGGCCAATCACTGGACTCCATCGTGGACCTGGGATGTTGAGACGAGAGAGTTCGATGCTGTATTCCCACTCAATATCAATGATCATCATGGCGATTACGTAAGTGCGAAGTGCTACACATCGGCCATCGTCAATGAAGTAAGACCTTAATCACATTTTTAATGACCTAAGATGAGTTTTGTGTGGACGAAAAAGCTGTGATATTTAAAAGTTAAACTAACTTTTAAAAAAGGAAAAATCATGGCCCTCACAGAACTCATCATTGAAGACATTGTTCAAGGAAGCGGTAAGGAAACTAAGCGCGGAGCACTCCTTGTGGTGGACTATGTTGGAAAACTTGAAGATGGAACCATCTTTGATTCTTCTAAGGGCAAGGGGCGAAAATTTGAATTTGTCTTTGGCACAGGTCGCGTGATTAAGGGATGGGACCAAGGACTCGTGGGAATGAAGGCCGGTGGTACCCGCAAGTTAAAAGTTCCCTCAGAGCTTGCCTATGGCGAGCGCGAGATCGGCGACATCATTCCTCCCCACTCAGATCTCTACTTTGAAATCGAACTTCATGAAGTTCGCACTCGGGACTAGAGACCAAGTTCTTTGATCTGATAAGCTTTACATAAAGTTAATATATTTCCCTTTTTACCCACTAAGGTCAGTGGGGTAATCCTTGATACAATTGGCCATGGGAAATTTTATTGTAAAGCTAAGATTCTATCTCAATGCGTTTCTCGCCATTGGCCTACGAGCACTTGGCCCAAATCGCATCTTCCTCGCAACTGGTTCAAGAATGTGCGTGAGCAAAGAGGCGATCCTAAGCTTAAAAGGCAACCTCTGGCTTGGAGTGCAACAGATGGAACACTCTCAACTGCTCTACCATAGTAGCGCCCTGCTACACCTTGCCCCCAAGTCTACATTCTCAACTTTAGGCAATACCACCATTGGGGCCGGCAGCACGATTTGGCTCTATCCCAGCGCCAAACTCACAATCGGAAAGAGAAGTTACATTAACATGGGCGCAAAGATATTTGCTCGCAAAGAAATTGAAATTGGTGACGAATGTGCTATCGGCTTTGATGTAAAGATCTTTGATGACGACTTTCACCCCATCATTGAACTAGAAAAAGTGGGAGAATACTTCTCCTCTACTCCTTCAAAAGTCACCATTGAAAATCATGTCTGGATCGGTGCTGGTTGCACAATACTAAAAGGCGTCACCATAGGAAGCGGCTCTATCATAGCCGCAGGCACAGTAGTCACTAAGGACGTCCCACCAAACTCGTTGATTGGCGGAAATAAAGCGCAAATATTAAAAGAGGAGACCACTTGGATTCTGTAACAGTAGAGACGCTCCCCTGTCTCTGTGGCCATCAAACTCACTCCCTCTCCTTTGCTTCTAATAAGTTACTAAGTGGAAGTTTGGGAGCAAAAATTGTAACCTGCGACAGTTGCGGACTCATGCGCACGACTCCGCGTCCGCTCACACAGACCTCTTCAGAAGAAGAACTCTACCAAGATGAGGACTATTTCGCGGGGGCCAGACTAAATAGTGCACTCTGGTATGAGATGCAAAAACCAATAATTAGGGACGTAAAAAAATTTAAGCCCTCCGGCACATGGCTCGACATTGGCTCTGGTCTGGGATTTCTTCCCAAAGTCGCCACAGATCATGGCTACCACGCCAGAGGAATTGACCTAAACGCTTCAGTTGTGAGCGAAGGGCAAAGAACTTTTGGCCATCCGGTATCGGTGACGACACTTGATGAAATTGAGGATCAAAGTGTTGACATTATCTCGATCAATCACGTGTTAGAACATGTAGAGGTTCCAAGTGAATTTCTCGAACTTGCGGCCAGTAAACTAAAAGAGGACGGCATCATCATTGTTGGAGTTCCCAATATTAAAGGAGGGATTCCAAGAATAATTAGATTTATTAATACATTAGGTATGAAGCGAGGCTCTGCTTGGCTTTGGCACGGCTATCAACTAAAGCAACACCTTTGGCACTTTACCCCAGAGAGTGTAAAAACAGTTCTCCCCAAATCCCTCACAATTAAGAAGATTAATCAAAGCGATAATATGTACTATGGTTTTTTGGGCATTAATAAATTTCGCTATAAGGTTTTGGCCTTCATCTTTTCACTGTTTAAACATATTGAATTAGGCGACAACCTAAGAGTCGTGCTAGTGAAGAATCACCATGAGTAGCGAAGAGGAATTAAAGGACCTTAAAAGAACGTCACTTAGTGGAATAATCTCCTTTGCCCTAAGAAGTATCGTTATAAACGCGCTGAAATTTCTCTCTGTCTACCTTCTTGCCATTTGGTTTGTGCCAGAAGACTACGGAACATTCGGGCTCATCCTCAGCTGGTTTGGTGTTTCATGTTTTTTTTGTGACATCGGTCTTGCAAGTGTACTCGTGCAGCAGCAGCAATTGCCTTCCAAGAGACAGCTTGAGACCACACTCGCAGTTCAACTTATTCTATCTAGCGCTATTGCTTCACTCTTTATCGTCTTTGCTGCGCAAATAGCGAATTATAATGGAATGAGTGAATCCGCGGTCGAGATGATTCGCGCACTCTTTTTCTCACTCCCAATTCTCGCACTGAGAAATCCATCAAAGATTACTTTAGAGCGCTCCTTGCGCTTTAATAAAATCGCAGCAATCGAACTCATAGAGGCACTTGTCCTCTATACAACTCAGTTAATTCTCGCCCATAGAGGACTTGGTGCCTTCAGTATCATCTGGGCAAATATCCTAAGAACAGGAACAGGCACCCTGCTCTACCTCATCCAGGGACGTAATCTCTATTTGCCAAAACTTCACCTAAAGACATTTAAATCCATGCTCCCCCTAGGGAGTAGATATCAAGTGAGTGCCCTCCTCCCGAGTCTCAAGGCACTCATTTTTCCAATCATAGTTGGGCGCGTGCTTGATATATCAACTCTAGGTCTTATATCTTGGACTATGGGAATTGTAGCCCTTCCACAATTTATTGCTCTTAACTACAATTCAATCTTCTTTCCAATTCTCTCTAAGCTAAAGACAAAGCAAGACGAGTTTAAGAATATGAACCTTTGGGCGATTTCTCTTATTCTTCCACTCATAGGAATAATCTACAGCATGCTTTCGATATACGGACAAGATATTGCTAGCTTAATATTTAGTCAGAAATGGAAGACAGCTTTTGAATTCATCCAAATCGCCGCCATCGGATTTTACTTCTACCTTGTGCGCTACCTTCTCGCCCCATTTTTTAATGCTGGAGGAAATCCGCAGACGCGAAATACAATTGAAATTCAGGCCCTTTTTGTCGAAATCGCTTTGGTCTCGCTTGGATGCTTAGGCTTTGGTGCCTACGGCTATTTATGGGCAATCGTACTAAGTAATATCGTTAGTCTGGTCCTTAGCACGAGAAGGACTGACAAAGAATTTGAAAGACAATTTATTAAACACATCTCAACATTCGTGATCACTTATGTAATTTGCAGCTTGCCAAAATTTGTCGTCAACGTGTTTGTGGCATTTCCACTTAGCACAATACTAAGCCTTGCCATCACACTGTGTTTCTATCGGGATTATAGAGAAATAATAAGGCGAAATGTTACAAGATTAAGAAGCTAGCTTATCACTGCCTTCGGAGCGAATTTCCTCATTTTTTGGCGTCCCTAGATATTGATCAAGCTTAATGACATTATTTTGTAAATGCTCGGAAGCGGCCCTTCTAAAGAGCAAGTTGCCAATCCCTTGTGAAAGTGGGCGAATAGACCACGACTCTCTGGCAATAAAAGCTTGAGAAAAGACACAAAAGGCTAAACAGGTCGTTAGAGACACAAAGGGATGAAGTCCTAGCGAGAGACTAAGTGAGGCCCCAAGAGTGATCGAACAAAAATAGAGTATTGCAATCATATAAGCACTCTTAAAAGGGGAAAAGCCATACCTAAGAGTTAGAATGTGATGAAGATGCAATTGATCCTTGGCAAAGGGTGAGCGTCCATTTGCTAGACGTCTCACAAATGACACCAAAACCTCAGTCCCATAGAAGGCAAGAGGAAGGAGCGAGAGAAAGGCACCAAGTTTTAAGTTGTGGCTTAGGGAAATCGCTTTATAGATATTGTAGGACAGATAGAGGTAGGTAATCGAAATGACATTCACTCCCGTCTCACCGAGATAGAGAGGATTTAATCCACGATTATACTTAGAGAAAATCGTGAGTGCCGAAAGAAGGAAAATTGAAACCGCCGCCTCAAAGTGCAGCGAGAAAGTGAGCGCGATAAGTGTAAAGTAAATTAGTCCGACTTGTGCTAAGCGAGTTGAAAGTGTATCAATTCCATCAAGTAGGTTCACACTATTAGTTAGCCCTAATGAGATAAAAAAGAGGGCGCCGCATACGATGGCGTACTCTCCACTGAGGGCAAATCCACTCACCCAGTAACCAAGCGCTATCACCTGAAGACCAAGCTTCACGAGAGAGCGAAGCTCAAAAAAATCATCAATTAGGCCAAGAAAAACAAAGAAGCTAAAGGTGAAGGTCGTGGGAGCGGGAATTCTGTTGCCCATACTAGATTCGAAGATAAAAAGTAAGCACATAACTGCCGCCACCGGAATTCCACCGGCCACAAGTGCTTGAGAGCGAAATCGCGTCACACGCTGGAGCCTTTTATAAAAAGAGGCTTGAGAGGTCACCTTCGTTGTAAAGAATTGTAAAGCACGACGAAGTAAAATTGTAGTGACCGCAAAGAGTGTGAGATGAGCAATGAAGTTATCGAAGTTCATTTTTTCCCCCAATAAAATCCCTATCGTCTATGTTAAATTTTACTTAAGGAAGTTAACAACCGAGGCAATCTTTGCAAGAGTTTACAAACCAATTACAAATGCAACTTGCAAGTGAAGGATCTTCAAGTGATGAGATTCATGCGAGCGTCATCAAATGCGTTGCTGCACTCTCGCCTGCACCTTCCTGGAACTACGCCGACATAGGATGTGGCAACGGAAGCCTCGCAGGAAAGATTGAGAAGTTATTTTCTCTTAACTCAATCACTGCAATCGACGGGCATATTTATGCTCCAATCAAGAGCAAGAAAATCAACTTTATCAAGATGAACCTTGAAGACGTGAAAGTTCATGAGCTTAAAAACTACGATCTTATAACTTGCACCGAAGTGATTGAGCATATGGAAAATCCATGGTTATTTGCGAGATCACTCTCTAGCCTACTCACCCCTGGTGGACATCTCATATTAAGCACACCCAATCCAGAATCTATCAGGAGCCTGCTATGCTTTATCGCTAGAGGTTACCACTGTGCCTTTGGGGCCAGAAATAGACCTGCCCACAAACTTGCGTTAGGTGTCTATGACCTTAGTTATCTTCTCAGGGAGTCAATTCCAACAGCGAAATTAGACCTTGAGTATATTCCAAATGGGCTCATCCCTGGCAGTAAAACTAAGTGGACTCAGGTGATGCCAATTCTCAAGGGTAAGAGATTCAGTGACAATTACATTATTAAAATCACCAAGAGTGCGGGGACGAAAAGTGAGTGAAAGAATTCTCTTCATTTCCCCCTATTGCGGCCAGATTGAAAATGCACTCAGTAAGCACAGTAATATCATTATAGAAGATCTGAAAAAACACTATGAGCTAGATATACTCACAAGTAGGACGGCCCACCTAAGACATCCGGCAGAGAATACTTGCCTTCTCGATGATTGGAAACAATCTGAACTCCTAAAGGCTAGAAAGTTTCTTATTAAAAGGGCCCCTACAAAGGTGATCTTTCAATACGTTCCAAATATGTACAACCCAAGAGGGGGAATCAATCTAACTTTTTCTTCATTTATCTCTTCGATACCAAAGAATATTGAAGTAATTGGAATCTTTCACGAACTCTACTATCCCCTACTCCTAGAGTTAAGGTCTTTTGTTCTTCACCCAACTCATCGCTATCAACTTAAAGTTCATCTTGAGCGCTGTGATCGCGTAGTCACGACGACAGAGGAATTTGCACAAATCATTAATAAAATTAACGATAAAAAGCATGCGGTGGTGCTACCGGCATATTCAAATATTCTAAAGATGAGTCAAGAGTGTGAAGTCGCCTCTAAAAAAATCAAGCTTGCCTTTATTGGTGGCCTTCATCCTTCAAAGAAAATAGAACAGACAATAAAATTTCTAAGCAAACATCCAGATTTTCAATCTAAATTTGAAATTAACATCTTTGGTATTTCAAGTGATCAATTGGCTTCACCTCATGGCGAAAATCTTAAATTTCATGGTCATCTACCAGATAGAGACTACTCTCACGAATTAAGTTGCTGCGACCTAGTCATCGCCTATTTTAGTGATGGGCTCTCAACAAGAAGAGGAAGTGTCATGACTGCACTTCAACATGGAATCCCAGTTGTGAGCTCAGTACCGAGACAGGGCAATCTTTATGATTTTAACTGCCCAGGCATAACCCTACTCCCTCGCGACTTTAGAAAATTTCAACCACAGCTTGAATCATTTCTCCACTCCTTTAAGAGAGTCGAATCAACAATCAAAACTCAAATTGAAACTTATTATGAGTCTACTTTCTCGGCCCATAAGATTATCGAAAGGTTACGAAAAGATGTTCTTACAAGCGTATAAGAAATGTCCCGTCTGCGACGCTGCGACTGAGGAAAATCCAACAAAGAGCTTTCTAGTGACATCATGTCTTCGCTGCTCACATAAATTTCTCCAAATGCCAGTGAGTCAGACTCTAGATATTAAGGCGCTCTACGAGAGTGAGAACTACTATAGTGATTGTGGTGGTTCGGGTATGACGTCTGAAGGATATATTAAAAATGGCCTTGAAGACGGACTTAGTCGCTTTTACTTTAATATTCGCTTAAAAGAGCTTGCCCGGGTCCTTCCAACCAACTCAGAAGTAAAATACCTCGATTATGGCTCCTCTGCTGGTCAAATTGTGGCCATGGCCCAAAAGGAGCTCGGGTGGAGTGCTACAGGTATTGATCTCTCTCCCACTTCGGTTGGCAAGGCCCAGTCTCTGGGTATAAATGTTAAGCAAGGAGATATTGAAACTCTCATCAAGTCTCAAGAGCGCTATCATGCCATTAGCCTCTATCACTGCCTTGAACATATTATTGATCCAACAGAGCTCTTAAATAAGATGCGCCTTATTCTACATCCTGGTGCAGTCCTAGCAATTGAAGTCCCAAATATCAATTCGGCCATTTCAAAATTCCAAGGTGAGAAGTGGAAGGGATTACTTCTACCTTATCATATTCAACATTTTAGTGAATCGAGCCTCATACGCTTGCTAGAAAACTGCGGATATCATATCGAAAGAGTTTGGACTCCCTACTACCCTCAAGCAACATCTCAAATATTTAATATTGGAAATATCTATCGCAAAGCAAAGCGACTTCTTAAGAAAAATAACGAGAACAACTCAACACAAACAAATCAACGAGCACCAACGCGAGAAGTTGGTACAAGCCACAAAGACTCAATACTTCGGACAATTTACTACCCCTTTGACAAGGGAATATCGATGCTTGGAAGTGGAGAGGCACTTTCAGTCATTGCAAGGGTTAAGTAGCGATGCTGGGAGTAGCAATCATCACATTTAATGAAGAGAGAAATCTCGAACGTACCCTACAGGCCATTAAAAACCTTGCCTCAGAAATTGTCATTGTCGACTCACACAGTACCGATCAAACTCAAAAAATTGCAACCGCGTTAGGAGCAAGGGTGATCACAAGGAGTTGGAGCGGTTTTGCCAATCAAAAGCAATTTGCCATCAACGAGCTGAGTACCCCTTGGATATTGGCCCTAGATGCTGATGAAGTGATCACCCCTGAGTGCGCACAAGAAATAAAAGAAATCATCAATTCAAAAACTGAAATTGCTGGATATCGCCTACCAAGATATATGCACTTTATGGGAAGAACTCTCAAATTTGGAAAAGGAGTCGATCATCCCCTAAGACTCTTTAAAAAGGGTGCTGGTAATTATGATCAACGCCTCATTCACGAACAAGTTGTCCTCTCCGGAGATTGCAGTACTCTTAGAAATGGCATGATTCACTACAGCGCCGAAAATATCAGTGAGCGCATTAATAAAATTAAAAGAGATAACGAATTAGAGGCCAGACACTATAATCATGGGCAGGGACAGATTCTTCGCTTAATCATAAATCCGTTAAAGAATCTCTATATGAATTTATTTAAACGAAAAGGTTATAAAGATGGAGTTCCGGGTCTTATAAACACTCTTCTCTTTGCCTATCAGCTCTTTGATCATGAATACCGCCTGCTAAGAAATCCCAAGGGAGTAGTATGAAATTTCTCCTTGCTAGTGATGAAGTAGAAAACTCCGGAGGCATTTATAATTTTGTACTTGTATTAAAAGGGCGCTTAGAAAAATTGGGACACGAAGTCGTAGTAAGTGATCAAATTACTTCAAATGATCTCTATGACATCATTTGGATCCACTCCCTAAGCAGTCCCAATAAGGCCAGGCGAATAATCTCAGAGAATCCTGGAGCAAAGGTTCTCTTTCATATTCACGATTACCGCTTTACCTGCTTAACAGGAAGGAAGGCCAGTGGAAGTAAGTTCTCACCCTGTCAAAGTGCCCTAAGCCTGAACTGTCTTCCCACTCACTATCTCAAGGGCTGTGGGAAGGGCGTAAATCCAATCAAACTCTTTAATAATTTTCTCTCTAAACGTGAATGGCTCTCTGTCATGCGGGAGCATCACATCACCGTACTCTCAAGTTATCTTAAAGAAGAACTGGTTAGAAACGATATTGATGCCGAAAGAATTGAGGTGATGCCTGAAGTATTTAGGTGCTACCCACGCACTCAAGAAGCAACCGAAACAAACCTAAATATCCTTTGGGCAGGTCGACTGGTAGAAGAGAAGGGAGTGAACATATTACTAAACTTCTTAGAAGCCTATCAGAGATGGCCTTTGGAAATGAATTTAAGAATTGTGGGCTCTGGCACTAAAGGGGATCAACTTAGCAAGAGAATAAGGGAACTGGGTCTCAGTGAGATAGTAACGCTCGAGAGCGTTGCGACACCAGATGAAATGGGCAAACACTACCACTGGGCAGATGCCCTACTCTACACTTCACTCTGGCCAGAACCTTTTGGAATGGTCGGACCAGAGGCCATGAGTGCAAGCCTAAAAGTTTACTGTTACAAAACTAATCCAAGTGGGGCAAGTGTGTGGCAAAGTAAGTACACTGGTCAGTGTTACTACTTTAATGACATTGACTCTCTAATCGATATGCTCAAGCAGTCTAAGAAAATTGGCATCATGTCAGAGATTCCAAATGAAGACGAGCAGCTAGGTCAATTAAAGATTTATCTCGAGCAACAATTCTCAAATACAGATCCAATTGCTGAATATGAGTAGAGCTCCTCAACTCGTTGACGTCCTTCTAGGGCCATTTGATTATAGAGCTCACAATTTACAATTAGCTCTTCAATACTCTTAGCAAGCATATCAGCATCACCCTCAGAGAAAATAAGACCATTGGAGAGCGAGTTGATCACGTGCGGGATCTCACCTGAGTCAGAGCCAATAACCGGTCGACCAGTTGAAGCGGCTTCGATTATGACCCTTCCAAATTGCTCTTTCCAACTAGGAGTCGTGCGCGATGGTAAGCAAATAACATCAAAAGTCTGATAACCTTTTGGAACTTCGAGATGTGTGAGAGCAGGTCTAAAAAAGACGCATCCCTCTAAATTGAGCTCGCTCACCAGATTTTCCCAATCACTCTGGGCCTCACCTCCTCCTAGGAAAGTGAGATCGACTTCAAGACCTCTCTCTTTTAATAACTTTACGGCATGAATCAAATCTGCCCCACCCTTAGCCTCTACAAATCGACCGATATAGCCCAGTCTCAACTTTTGATCAGCAGAGCGAGAGCTCGGCATAAAGGGAAAGAGCTCCAAGTTTACGGCGTGGGGAAAGACAGCAATAGTTCCACTATAGCCTTTGTCTCTTAATACATCACTACACTCTTTTCCAATACTCAAAAGACAATGACTGCGGCGATAGCACCATTTTTCGATGAGAGAAAAGGGCCAGGGATATTTTTTGTAAATGTTTTGTTTAGTATAAGTGATTAATTTAATCTCTTTAAATGATCTCAGGGCCCAAAGCGCTTGGAGCATAATCAGTGACCACGGCTCTTCATCTATAAAGAGTACGTCTGGTTTATATTCTTTTAAAATCTTTCTTAGAGAAGTGTTAAGAAAATATAAAGATCCATTGCCGCTAAAGCTGGTTTCAACTGGAATAATTCTTACATTTTCATTATTTTGCCATGTATGATTTTTTCCCAATCCTCCAGAACTCCAAGTTTTTGGTACAATAACATTTATCTCATGTCCTCTTGAAGCGAGTTCTTCATAGAGAAATTGATTCACTCTCAAGATGGCACTATGAGAAATTACTAAAATCTTCATATGAGTATACTCCTACGGGACAGAACTATGGTCAATCTGAGAATATATGTTCACGACTTAAAGAAAACAATTGGCCATTCTCGAGCACTCATTGAAATAATTAACCACTATCCTAAAGATGAAATTGAAAGTATCGCGATTGTGAGCTTCACTTGTGATTCCCCTAACGATCTCTTCCCAGATTTGGAAGGAAAAGTAGTATTAAAAAAACTTCCGTTCAATAATATTAAACCTACTCTGCTTAAGATTCTCTTCTATCAGATCTACTCATTCTTTGATCTCTTCCTAAACGCTAAAGAGAAAACTCAAACTATTAGTATTGGTCTAGCAAACCCACTGGCTTCTATCATCTACATACAATTCATTCACTCACAGTGGAAGCGAAGATACCTCAAAGAACTTACAGGTGGCTTTCTTAAAGCAATGTACAAGCGTCTCCACTACGAAGTCCTCTGCCAACAAGAAAGAATCTTCTACAAAGCAAAGAATAAGCAGTATATTTGCGTGGCCCAATTTATCGCAGAATACCTAGAGCACGAATTTAAAACTCCAAGATCTAATATCTCTCTCATCTACTCTGGCGCTAATATTAGAGAATTCTCACTTAGTGCAGAATCACTTGAAGAGTCAGAGCGAGAAATTGTGAAAAATCATCATGATATAAAGTCAGTTATCGAATCTAAACGCCCGGTCTTTCTCTTTGTCGGAGCTTTTGAGAGAAAGGGTCTTCTGGAGGCCATAGAATGGCTCAATCCAATTAAAGAGCAGATTGAATTTATCGTCGTCGGACAGCCTGAGGGTCAATCTCATTTGTCAGAATTGCCTAATTGGATTACGCACATTACTCACACGACTTTAATTAAGCATTTCTACGCAATTTCAGATTATTTTATCTTCCCAACTAAGTATGAACCATTTGGTCTCGTCCTCCTTGAGGCGTATGCCATGGGTTGTGAAATACTCACAAACCTCGACGAAGTGGGCGCCAGTGAGCTCATCAAGAACGAAAAGGGAGTGTACTTCTTTGACAGGGAAAAACTCAAAGTAGAAAACTTTCTTGAGAAAAAGGAAATCTCTAGTAGATTTGAACTCTCAAAGCAAAGAGTAGAAGGATTAAGTGGAAAAGAGTGGAGCGAGCGGGCAATAGAATTTCAAATGGTTCTCAAGAAAGATTCTGATAACAATCTTCTATCTTACTTATCATAGCCTCAAGGGAGTGTTTGGTAGTCACAAGATCTTTAGCGCGCTCACGAATTTCCTGTAAAACACTGGCATCCGACTGGCAAATCTCACTAATTTTTAGGGCGAGGTCTCCACTGGTGCCGTCAAAAGAAAAGGCCGTACTTCCCTCGTGAATGAGCTCTCTCACTCCCCCTCTAGCACTACTAAGAACTAAGAGATTGCTCGCCATGGCCTCACCAACGACCAGTCCAAAGGGCTCAGGGATAATCGAGGGATGAACAAGTAAGTCCATTTTTTCGTAGAAGTCGACAACATTGGGCATGAACCCGTGAAATGTCACACTTCCCTCTAGGCCATATTTCTCTACCTGAAGATGTAGAGATTCTTCGTAGATTTGATCTGATGAACTCATTGCACTTCCACAGATGTGAAAATGTATTTTCTTAAAGTTAGGATCACGACTCTCCCTCAGAATATTTGCCGCCTCAATTAAGACGTGCACTCCCTTCCACGAGCAAATCCTGCCAGCAAAGCCAATATGAGTAACTCCCCGTTCTTCACGCTCCCACTCCCTTGCCCCCTCAGTTACGCATAAGGGAATAGATTGAATTCTATGAAAGCGGTGCAGACCAGACTTGAGGTGCTCAGTCTTAGTAAACTCAGAGTTGACCAAAAGGCAATCGGTCCAGAAGACAGAGGCTATTCGATCTAGCATTCCTCCCACTGGGCCGTGCTGAAACCATACCTCATGTGATCGCACTCCAAAAAAAGTGCGAAGTAAGCCTAAGAGAATGTGAGAGTATGGCATTGTGGAGTGAATAATATCCGGTCGAATATCTTTAATTAATGATCTCATCTCTATGAGCGCGGAAAATAATGAAAAGGGACGCAACAAGCGAAACTTCGTTTTAACAATTGAGACATCTACACCCATCTCTCTTGCGCGTTGGGTGAGATCGCCCTCGCTCAATGAAAGCAGCACCGGTCGATACGACATGCTTTTTAGATGACCATGAAGGGCATTGAGAATAAATCTTTCAGCGCCGCCAATATAACTATTAGGACTTAGATAGAGTACAGTCTTCAGGCCGCCACTCTCCCGGCAAATTTCTCAAAACTCAACTGAGAAAGATAAAACTCTCTTGAGTTTAGCGAGAGATGGGCGAGGAGTCCATTTTCAGTCTCTAATCTTCGCAAACACTCTAAGAGTCCTCCTTCATCCCCGGGCTCAAAAATCAATCCAGTCTTTTCACTTTGTACTAAGTAAGTCACACCGGTTGGAAGATTGGATGCTATTACTGGAGTACCACATTCAAATGCTTCGGCAATCACCATGCCATAGGCTTCTGCATTTGAGTTTGAACTCAAAACCATGCACGAGCACTGGGCCATAAGATTCTTCTTTTCTTCATCGCTGATACTTCCCACCAACCTAACATTTGGACCGGCCAGCTTGCGAAGCTCCTCAGCGCAAGGTCCATCGCCTACAATCGTGAGTTTGTGTGAGGTCTTATTAATTGTTTTGATAAGAAAATCAAACCCTTTATAAGGAACGAGTCGACCAATCGCGAGTAGGTGCCCATTAAAGACTTCCTTCCTAATAAAGGCGCCTTCTCCCAAAGTACAAAAAGGAATAATTGAAAATCTCTCCCTATCTAGCTCACGCAATATTGGTGAGCTATCAATGAGGTTTGGACTCGAAACAATGACTTCATCATAGATTTTCATTTGGTGCTTAATATAGAAATTATAAGCTCTCCCAAATATGCCCTTACCTACGACATCGCAGTGAAAGACACACTTAAGTTTCAAACGACGCCCAAAGAAGAGCTTAAGAATCTTTGCCACCTCATGCATGAGTGGGTTGGGCAAGTGAACCATCAATTCATTGATCTGCTCACTTTTTATCAGTGGGATAAGTTTAAAGAAGAGAAGAAAATTAAAGGGAGCTTGCATGAAAGTAAATGTCTTCTTGAAGCCCAGAATGCGCTCAGACCATCTGCCTTCTCGCTCGACATTCTCCTCTGAAAAAGCGGCAACGAAGACCTTGTGCCCACGAAGAGAGTACGCCCTACTGACAAGCTCACTTACTAGCTCTACTCCACCCTTAAATGGGTAATAATATTTGCACAATTGTAGTAAGTGTTTCTTTTCCATACACTTACTTTATTGTGAAATAGACGCATCGCTCTACGGGGCAGATTGATCCAATTGTAAATATTTATAAAGAATCGCTATTTCTTAACTTCTCGGTAGAGCAGAACTGAAGAAAGTATGGTTGCAAACACCCCAAAGAGAGAGGTGTAATAGGCTCGATTACTCTCGAAAGTGTCTTTAGGAATGAATACGGTATCGCCGGGACGTAGTTCAAATTGAAAAGATTTTGTCTCGCCACCCTTATTCAGGCTGAAGTTATAAGTCTCTAACTTGCCATCATTCTGGGTTCTCGTCACCTTAACTTCAGATAAGTCAGAACTGCCAAGAGGACCGCCGGCAAGCGAGAGCCCCTTAATGAGATTTGAGTCTGTGGGAATGTAGTGAAGGCCAGAGTTCTTTACTTCACCCCAAAAATTAACTGGCATCAACGGCTTATTCTTTGATGTAGGGGAATAGAAGATGGCCCCAGGGTTTTGTGGTGGCTCTTTAATATCCTTTGGCAAAACAAAATTATCTAGAGTCACACTAGCACCCGCTTGCTGAGCGAACGTGGGAGTGCAAATAAAACTAGAAATGGTCAAGGCCACGACAAACTTTCTTAAATATTTCATAATCTAAGTCTAGGCATTTGGTGTTGAAATGCCAACAGTCAGAATTGACATCCAGTACCAAAATGAAAAGGACTCTGGATTATAAGGAAGCCCAATCGCTCCCCAATTACCGATTAGCATCACACAGCTGGCACTAAGCGCTACTGTAGCGAGGTGAAGTGTTTTTGGAGGGATCGCACTCTTTTTGCGCCAAAAGAATGAAGCCGAGGCAATGGGAAGTCCTATAAGAAGGGTGAGATAGACCAGTGCTAGTATTCCAAAGTCCGTAAAAAGTGAGAGATAGAAATTGTCATAACTCCAGACATCTCCTTCATTTACCAATTTATTAGCGAGAAATTCACCCATTCCAAGCGAAGCCGCTGCGCCAGTAAGCCCAGGGCCAAAACCAAGCGGTGCATCTTTTAGTCGATAGACGAGTAAGCCATAGAGCGCCTCCGGATCAATTCTCTGTCCTCCCTCAGTAATACGTGAAAGTCTAGACTGTGATTCAGAGAGGTCAACTTCATCTGAAAATGTGAGGGTGCGATCTGAATATTGATAGAATAATCCACCGGTTAATAAAGCAGCGATGACCAATTGAATGATGCTCCTCATTTTAATTTGCCTAAAAAGAATCTGCAGCAAAAGTAGCAAAACAAGAAAGAGAGAGAGCTTCACTATCGCCGAGCGAACTTGGCAAATAAAGAGAGTTGTAAAGATGAAGGGAAGTAGCACTAGTGCATAGCGAGTGTACTTCTTTGATAGAAAGACTAGAGGAGTAAGGGCGTAGAGATAAGTGGATATTCCCCCAGAGACAAATGATGTGCCAAATGGTCTGAAGAGCCGACCGATAAACTTCCCATTGCCCATTGCTCTAAGATAGTGGGATGAAATCCCAAGCATAAATTTATGTCCATGATACATTTGATAGTAGCTTAGGAGGCATTGAATGAGAATTATCGCGATAGTATAGCGAATGATACGATTTATATATTCATCCTTAAATGACTCAATTGAATTAAAAAACAGAAAGAGTAGAACCGGATAGATATAAATTTTAGAAGTTGCTAAAGCCTTCAATGGACCAATACCTAGAGGGTTAAAAAGCTCTAGGACAAAAATCAAAAAGTGCAAACAGATGGCGAACTTAACCCAAACGGGAATTTCTTTTGGCGCAAAGATTCTTCGCTGGAAGTAAAACTCTTTAAAAAGCGCCCAGGCAAGTAGAGCATCAAAAATAATTCGCGCCCATGAAGCATATCCCCAGAGCACCCTTCCCTGTCCTTCGATCCATACATACAAAAAGAAGAGGATCAAGACATCACGAGGCCGAAAAAATAGGAGGGAAAAAGCAATGAGAAAAGGAAAAGCAAGGTAGAGGTATTTTACAAGCGGACTTCCAATGAAATTTAAAGTAAAATAAAGACCTAGTAATAAAACAAAAATCTTCTCTATTTGTGAGAAAAACTTTGTGTTATCAAATTGATTCAAAGGATGAGTTACCATAAAAAAAGTACTCGGCTATATTTCTAATACAAAAATCTATGGAGTTATTCCTCTAGATATCATAGCCCACTTTTTAGTTGGCATGTTTCTTTTTATTCTTTTGCTAAAGTTCACAAAGAATAACTTTAAGCGATCAATGGCAATCTTACTTTTCTTATGTGCGATCAAGGAGGCTTATGATCTCACCATACTCAACCCAAGCTACCTTGAGCCCTTCAAAGACACATTTGTGACGTTCATTTATCCGTTAATGGTACTTGGAATAAGGAAGTTTAAAAAAAGAATCACCCAAGAATAGGTGTCTCACCGATAATTTCTAACTCAGACCCTTCACCGATATGAATTTCATCGTCAGAGAAAATTCTATTATCAAAGAAGTAAAAGCTAATCACACTTAATTGCCAGACAATAAAACCAAGCATCAAAGAAAATCCAACCACAAGCGATCGCCTCATTCTATAGAGAACCTGAATACTTGGGTCAGTTGAGTCGATGGCCACATCCGCCTCTACTGTTGCTTCGGCTAGTTTTAACTCAATCAGCTTCTTTTCTAGAGATTGGATATAATCGTAAGAAACCTTATCAATTCTCACTTTATCTGTGAGTTGCGAACTCTCCTGGACAAGTTGTTGTCTCTCAGCTCGAAGCTCATCGATTTCTGAGATTTTCTGTGAAATTCCAGTAAGTAAAACCGTCTTCTTCCGATTGTATCGCCCGCGATCATTTGACTCAGCGATTCTTCCCTGCGCTTTCTGACCATACTTTCTAAGCTCTTTACTTTTCTGGCCAAGCTCGCTTTTAAGCTTCGTTAAGATTGATCGGTCTAAATCGCTTAACTCACCAGAGAGAGTAAGTTGCGCGATATTTCGAGAGATTCCCTCGACTTCATCTTTTAAGAGGTTATATTCGCGGATTTTAGCCTCAGAAAGTGAATTATTATCACTCACAACGCCATTCACCTCAAGGTCTAATCTCGTTAGCTCGCCTTTTAGGCGACTGAGTTCACTCTCGGCCTTGGCCAGTTTTGTCGTTGTATCTTGAAGCTTTAGCTCTACTTCTTTAAGCATCCACGATTCTTCCTGACCATTCTTAAAAATATTCTTCTTTTTGCTCTCGACTATTTCTTCAAGAGTTTCACGCTGTTTTTTAAACGAGGACTTCAGTAGGTTCAGGCGATACTCTATCAGTGTAGTCTCTAGTGCGACTCTTAAGTGGTAGGTGGTAGCCTCATCTCTTGTATAAACTTCAAGATTTCCCTTTCCATTGAGGTCTGTCTCTTTAATTTTATAAAGACCTGTGAGCACAAAGTTTAATTGCTCTATGAGACAGCTGTGCTCACCTTTACAACCTTCTGAAATCGATCTGCCAGTCACTTCTTTCTGCGCAGCAGTTCCGGTAAGAACGAGCTGCGAGAATCCTTCATAGGAAAGCACCTTCTCTGAGAGCAAGGTCTTAAAGTGCCAAGTGCTAATATCAGACTTAAACTCCATCAGAGGTGAGTTGTACTGCTCTTCAAAGAGCTTCGAATCAAATCCCCCAAGCTGTGAGGTCTTACTCTTGATAGTCAAAAGTGAGCTTTGGAAATATACCTTATTATTTTTCTGATCTAGCTTGTAATATGTGAGTCCCGCAACAATTGGCATAATAAGTGCGAGATAGCGGTATCTCTTTACTAAGTTAAAAAGTTTTTCAAAATTAACAATAGTGGTGTCGTGAAGAAGAAGACCTAATTTCTTCATTGTCCCTCCACCAAAACCCCCTTAACGGGGACGTTGTAATTTTGAAAGAATCGCTTTAGATCTCGAAGGCCTCGTTGAGTTGTCTTACCTCGACGAATGACGATCGACACATTTTGAACGAAGTTTGTGAGAATGAAGAGAAATTTCTTCATATCCTTTAGCTCGTTATAGTGAGGGAGTGACCAGAAGGAGACGTCATAGCGAGAAACAAGGATCTTCATAACTTCAAAGAATTCTTTGAAGTTATCTAGCTGTGAATTAATAATGGCCAGCTCCTCAAGGGAAATTGCCGTCATATTTGGGCCATAGTGATAGAGATTGATATCAACGCCGCAATTCTTGCCCTTAATGCGCTCAACCCTACTCTCATGTTCAAACTTCTCAAGCACTGACTTAGGCGCCAACGTAAAAACACTAAGTCCTTCAATTTTGCTTTGAAAAAAACTAGCAAGAGCAAGGGCATTGAGTGAGGGGCGCTCGCCTGCATACTCACAAGCAATAGCAAAGCTTCTGACCCCATGATTGTAATCAGCGAGATACGACCTGGCCGTTTTATAGAATGAATTTAGGTTTTTGATTTGATAGAAGAGATTTAACTGATACTTAGGATCTATGCTTAAATGTTCTGAATTAGTATTTTGAGCAGGTGATGAAAAAAAGTTAAGCTCTTCTTTGATCACTTCAGGGATTATTTCTTGAGAGTCATCCGAGATAGTTTCATTTGGAGCGACAATATTAAAAAAGTTAAGGATCCCCACCTCTTCGTCTTGCGAGGAGATTTTAAAGTCGCTCTCTTCACTCTCATGAGCAGCTAACTGCACTTCAAGTTCGATTGGCGACCAATCCTTGTTTTCTTTTTTCGCACTCACTGATTAAATTTTCTACCTGCTTAATACTTTTCCTGTTCAACATATCGGAATATCTATATCCATTATTTAAGAGCTTCCCACGAAAAGAAACGCCCTGCGAAATTTTCCTTAGTGCACTCAAGAGTCCGAGTGTATCGTATGGATAAACCTTCATGGCATTTTCTTGCGCTTCAATGAGCTCACCCGATCCCCCAAGTCCAGTGGAGATGAGCGCCACACGGTGATGAAAAGCCTCTAAGACCACTCTACCAAAGGGTTCAGGAGATATGCTCGAATGAATAAGCACATCATTTTCTGAAAAAATCTCTTCAGGCGGACACATACCTCTAAAGGAAATGAAGTCATCAGCACCAAGTTTACTTACAATTGCTTTACACTCAGCAAAATAGCCACGATGCTCTCCCACCGTCTGGTAGATCTCACCTCCATAGACGTTAATTGTCTTTATCCCAAGCTCTTGAAGTTCAAACCTTGAAAGGGCCAATGAAGTAAGCGCCCAGTGAACGCCCTTCCACGGTGCCATCATCGAAGCCAAAGCAATTTGAGTCACGGGCTGAACCTCATTTGAGTCAGTCTCTTTGACTTTTAGAGCTTCAATGGTCGCGATGTTATAGACAACTCTCACGCTCTCAGAGAGGGCCGGCATTTTTTTTCTGAGCCCTATGCCCACTGACTCACTGTTGGCGACAAGAATGAAGTCATGGCGAGAGAGCGTACACAGCTTTTGAATAACGAAACTAACAACTGAACTTTCGAGATAGTCACGAAAGTGAAAGACATAACATTTTTTATCAGCTGCTAGAATGCTGTGAAAAAGCACCAGAATCATTACTTTCAACCCATTCGTATAAACGACATCATACTCATTAAAGCGAAGCCTCGAAGAAAGGAGGAGTCCGCAAGTGAGTGAGAGTCCCGCCAGAGAAAGTGAGAAGACTCCCCGACTTCCTGAGCGCGAAAGTTTTGAGAAGGACTTAGGAAGAGAGAGTGTGTGAGTTCTAAATTTTTGCTCAAGTGTATCTTTAACTGCACTCTTAGACCCTACTGGTGAGCTGGGAATGAAACACTCTATTTCCCAACTCTTCATTTGCTCCAACTGGCAAATCATACTCCTCTCGGCCCCACCAAGAGCGTGTGTATTAAAGACTACTGCGACCTTCATAGAAGACTTCCCAGTAACTTTCGATACACTTCAAGGCCATGAGATTGTCTGGTGTGTTCATAGCAATTCTTAGCAACTATCTCATACTGAGTTTGCATCTTCTGCCAAAGCTCTAAAACCTCTGACTCATCGATCTTGCCCAAGAGCCAACCAGTTTCATCATGATGAATACTCTCAACAAGGCCCGCTTGATTTAGCCCAACGCTGGGTGTGTAATAGAGTGCTGCCTCAAGTACAACAAGGCCAAATCCCTCAAAAAAGCCTCGCTTCTGATGATCTAGGGATAAGAGCAGGTTTAAGTGTGCTCTCTTATAAAGTTCGTCACGTTCAAGATCAGACCCACTGATATAACAAATCTCTACGAGGTGAGATTGGCGGCTCGTGCCGGGG
This sequence comes from Bacteriovoracaceae bacterium, assembly GCA_048267245.1. Classification (GTDB taxonomy): domain Bacteria; phylum Bdellovibrionota; class Bacteriovoracia; order Bacteriovoracales; family Bacteriovoracaceae; genus JBLWXV01. Next base: position 923,578 of record JBLWXV010000002.1, on the reverse strand, counting down.
GCGAGCCACAACTCTACCTTGCGAGCTGAGACGGCCGCAAGTAACTCAGCAAAGCGCACGGCCCCATCAATATTTTTATGAGGAACATCTCTCGCAATACAAGACAGGACAAGTCGGTCATCTAAAATACTCTTAACCTTAAACTCAGCACTCTCCTCACCACCCATTGCAATCGAATTAGGAATTACTAAATCTCGGGAGTAATCGAGACTTAAGCCTTGCTTGGCGGCCACTTTAAGGGTGAATTCAGAGATAAAAATATTGAAGTAGCTACGCTCTAGAATTTTTAAAAATTTGCGGCGAAATAGCTTTTTATAGATTGCCTTCAATAAATTAGGCGAAGTCAGACAAATCTCTGAGCCGTGAACAAAATTTACAACTTTAGAACAATTTGGCGTTTGGAAGTAACTTGCCATGAAGTGAATATTAATCACCAATTGATGATCCTGTTGCAGCTGAGACAAGAGGGCCTGATCGCTTGGCCTTTTGTAAATAACGAGCTCTGGAGATTGTCCTAAATCCTTCAATGATTGCAAGATATTAGCGGTGAAAGTTGCCAGTCCGCCGTGCTCATTGGGTGAATGTGGGGAAGTCACTAAGATACTCAAGTAATACTCGATTTTCGTTTACAATAATAACCTTTCTTAACTCAATTATAATTGCGCACTTACGATAAGCTATTAGGCAAAACTATCTGTAGAGAGCGAATGTGAGAAAAGTATTTTTACCCTGCTATAGCAACGAGCACATTGAGGCATTCAAGAGATTCTTTAATGTTCAAGATGTTGAAGTCGTTCAATATACGATGACTGCTGACCTAATCGAAGTGCTTGAAAAGCAAGAAGCACAAATCTCTAGAGTTCAAGCGCCTTCAAAAGAGAGTAATCTTCTCTTTGTTTTCGTCCCGCAGGAAAATTCAATCTCACCTGCGCTTTACAAAAAATTAACAAATATAGATATTCCGACTTTGATTGTGACACCACCCGATCACTATTCGACGATTATAAAAACAATCAAGTACCATCCACTCATCGAAATATTCAACTCATGTTATGGCCCAAGCGAATTTGAGCACACCCTCTCAAGACTGGTCTCAATTATCGAAAGATCACCGTGCTCAGGTCTAGAAATGGGAGATTTCACAACTGTAAACAAGTATCAAATCTTAAAGTTCACTCACTACCCCACTGATATCTATTTGAGGCTCTCTTACTCAAAGATAGTAAAACTCTTTAACAAAGAGGACGAAGTTGACCCAGAACTGGTGAGTCGGTACGCAAGCTCAGCGGAGGCGCTCTTTTTGGTTAGTAGCAATGATCATAGAGCTTTCATCGATAGAATACGCCATCACCTAAAGCTGCAAAGTAAGAAGATCCACGCCATGGACTTTAACCAAAAGCTCGAGCTCTCAATAAGCGAGTGTCACCTAGTGGCACAGGTTCTCCCCCTCTTTAGCATTGATGAAAATTTTATGGGGGTTATGAATGACCTTCTCAATCACGTCTTTAGCGTTGTGAAAGAGTCTTCGTCACTCACTCAGATCTTTGGCAAAAAAGGTCCCCTCACAAATAAAGAAAAGAAACTATCAACTGCACTTACCTCTTCAATCTTGGCCAAGAAGCATATGAAAGCCGATCAAAACGAGATAGGAAAATTGATAGTTGCCAGCTTCTTTTGTGACATAAGTCTAGATCAGAGTGGAACCAAGCCCATGGATGTTGAGGAGGCTGCAACATTCACATACTTAAAGCAGGCGAAGCTCAAATATCTCAACCATCCCAATGAGTCAGTAGAGTTCATTTCAAAATTTATCAATATGAATCTAGACGCCAGTGCAATTATCAGAGAGCATCACGAGCTTCCTGATGGAAGTGGCTACCCTAAACAGCTCAAAGAATCGGACCTACACCCACTCTCGCGCATTTTTATAATCTCTTCCTATCTTGTGGACTTCATATCCGAGCAAAGCGATCAACTGCCAACGCCCGAGGAAGTTCTCCTTGCAGCGCAAAGAAAATTCTCTCCACACTTTAAAGACGTCCTAGAGTCGCTTGCTCTGGCCTTGCAGCCAATCAATCAGCCTGCCTCACAGTCAAAGAAGGCAAGCTAAATTTACCTTTCCTTACAATTTTGTGAATTTTTCTTCTTGAGACTTAAGCTCTATTTGAGAAAATAGCTTAGAGAATTTCAAGGAGCACGAATGAGTAAGTTAATTAAGAGAATTAAATTCTACGGCCCACGCCCCTGGCTGCTCTTTTACGCTCTCAAATTTAAACTCTATCAAAGTCAAAATCCAGATGTTCCCTGGTTGGCCCCCAGTGCAATAGATTTTTGTAAAAATCACCTCACACCAGAGATGACAGGATTTGAGTGGGGCTCGGGTCGCTCGACGACTTGGTTCTCTGGACATCTCAAATATCTCTACTCCATTGAACAAGATCCTGGTTGGCATCAATTTGTGCAAAAGAAATTAAACGAAAAGAGAATTACGAATGTAGATTGTATACATATCCCGGTAGATGGGCATGAGAACCGTCTAGATGTTGCTCTTCCCTACGTTGATAAGATAGACGAATTTCCAGATGAGCACTTTGATTTCATCGTTGTCGACGGACATTATCGTCAGCAGTGCCTAGTTAAGGCACAAAAAAAATTAAAAAGAGGTGGTCATCTTCTGCTAGACAATTCAAACTGGTTAAAGAGAGACCAGTGGAATATTCCTAGTCATTGGCCAGTAATTCACGAGGGCAATAATCATGTCACACAAACAACAATCTGGATGCGACCAAACTAATTCAAGAGCTCCACAACCAGAAGTTAAAAAGAAAGACTTTGTTGTACCAGAAATTCTCTCGGAATCACTGCTAGCGTTTGGTGCCGTTTGCAATGGCAGTACAGCAGGCAGAAGAAAGGATTCAACAGCGGCTCCTGCTTCTTGTAACTCTTCAAGATTATTTAGCTAATGACTGAGTCATTAAGGCATAAGATAGAAGCACTATCTCAATTTAAAACTTCATCAGAAGTTAAGACCTACATATTTAAACTTCATGGCGTGACTATCCGTTTAAGGACGAGAATAGACATTGAGAAAATTCCGTTTACTCTTGAGATAGCTCATAAACTTGAAAACTTCGACTTGCTTATACATCTTGGTGATCAATCAGAGTACTTTTACTCAGATAAGAAGTGGGATGATTTAGGCGATGATCAGGTCATTTCAAGTGGAGCTTATTTCATTCAACGAGACTTTATTTACGCAAGACAAGAGAAAGACTCTTACATTGCTCTCATTGACCCAAACAATACCGATGGAATCTTCAACTTACTCAGGCACCTGTTGCCGAGCTACCTCGCCCAAAGAGATCAAGCGATCGTTCATTCATCCTGTGTACGCTGCCATAATGGAGAAGCAATACTCTTTCTTGGTCACTCGACATATGGAAAGACAACAATAACGGAGCTCGCGACTCCAAGGCTCACTCTCTCTGATGATATGAATATTATTTCATACCAAGATGGTATACTCTTTGCCTCACCATCACGATTGGGTGCAAGATATGAAAGCAAGGAGATTGAACGAGTACCAATTCGCGAAGTCTATTGGTTAAACAAGGGAGAGAAATTTGAGGTGATTCCTCTTACAAAATCACAAGCTCTACTCTACTTAACCTCAAGTGTTCCCTCGTATTATGACATTCTAAAAGAATCTTCGCACATTCAAACTCTTCTCACCCAGATTGCCCAAATAACAAAAATAGCGAAGTTAACCTTTCCCAAAAACCAGGAAGTATGGAATGAGCTCGATCCAAGGTAATTTTATGAGAGTCGCAGCTATACCTTTTCAATTTATTGACGAGCGAGCTCTGGTTCTCACGCCAGACAATCAAATGGCACATGAATTAAATGAAAGCGCCACTCTCATTTTTAAACTACTTGAAACCCCTAAGAGCTTCGAAGATATCTGTACTGAACTCACTCAATATTATGAGAGTGAACAAGTCTGGGCCCACCAAAGGCAAATCCAAGACACACTAATGGAGATGCTCCAGAAAAATATTCTCATGAGACAATAATGGACATCCTTTCAAGGTGGCAAAACCTAAGCTCCTCAAAGCACATTCCCTTCCAAGCTTCTCTAGAGCTCACCAATAAGTGCAATGAGCGCTGTCGCCACTGCTATATTGATGAATTTAAAGACGATCCCCAGAGAGTACTCACAGTTGCCGACTGGGAGAGAGTCTTAATAGAGTTGAGAAGCGCAGGAACACTCTACATTATTCTCATGGGCGGCGAGGCCATGCTCAATCCTCACTTCTTTGAAATTGCATCTATGAGTTCACGCATGGGCTTTCACACCAGCATGATTACGAATGGACTGCTCATTAAGAGTGCTCAGGATGCTCAAAAACTTAAAGACCATGGAGTCAGACAGGTCACTTTTAGTGTGTACTCCCTTTCATCTGAACTTCATGACAACCTCACTCAAGTACGAGGGTCGCTTGATAAAGCACTTAGCGCGATCCACCACTGCTTAAATCAAGGGCTAGATGTGGGAGTGAATTGTCTACTTAACAAAGAGACTATCGCTGACTTTCCAAGGCTAGATCAGTACTTTAGAGAGCTCGGCATTAAAGTGAGAGATGATGTCACAATCACCTCAAAGTTCTCGGGGGATAAATCCCCAACTGAACTTCGGGCCACCCCTTCTCAACTCATTGAGTATTATAAATACAAGAGGTCACTCCAACCGACTCAAGGCAACACTCCATCCCCCGAGAGCGCGGATGATTATGTTTGTAATGTCGCAAAGGGAAAGTGCGCCGTTACGGCCTATGGAGATTTGCTTGGCTGTATCGAAGTGAGAGAACCAATTGGAAATTTGCTACAAAGTGATTTTCATTCACTGTGGAACTCACACGTAGCAAATAAGTGGCGCAATATCAAAAACAGTGACCTTAAAGGCTTTGAAGCGGCTAAAGGAAATTGTAATCATTGCTTAGGAATGGCCAACAACGAGCTTTCCGATCCGCTTAAAATTCTTCCCTACTCTCAGGACGTCTGGCAATCAATTAAAGAGGCACAGAGAGTATGAAGAAAAATAAGATTCTTACGATTCCCATTGCCGACGCAACAAGCATGTATCCGCTACTGCAAAACAAAGACTTGGCAGTGATTGATCTCTCCGAGATAAATCGCCCAATCCCTGGAGAAGTTTACTACTACCGTGAAGGTAGTGAGTTTGTTCTTCACCGTTATCACTATCTCTTTTTTAAGGGCGATAATTCGTTAAACCCCGATGCTCAGGTAGCGAGAAAACTCTTTGGCAAGTTGGTTGGAGTAATCAGAGACGGGCAATTCATGGCAATCAGTCCCTTAAAGAGCGGTTGGCCAATTCTAAAGTACTATCCTCGACATGCACCTAAGCGCGTTCTTAGGCTGATCTTAAAAATTTATTTGCTACTTTCTCTTTCACCCAGCGAAAATTATAGTTTAGAGAACCTCTAAATCCTTTTACTATGTGTTTTAAAAGATAGTATCTCCAACTTCTGGTGTGGGTCTTTAGTAGATTTAGACGAATTAGAGGTCTTGAATAATTCGAGTTCAAGGGAATAATGCCATCTGTATTCATTGCTATAAGTTGATAAGCAAAACCCAATCCCCGGCGCTCAATAAGTTCTTCAACTCTCTTCCAATTAACAATTTTCAGTTCCGCGATGGTTATGAGATCTAATAGCCATACCAGACGAGCTCCACTGTGCTGTCTCATATAGTGGTAGACGAGGTAGACGAAGTGCTCTTCAAGTGACTTTGGACAATCCTCATCCCTACTAATCATGTGATGTTCTTCATAGTAGAGCGAGGTGTGAACTTCAAGGCACACTTGCTGTCCAGAAAGAATTTTAATGTACTCAATCTTATTTAAGCTTAGTGAACTCTGGGACTCTCTTCGAAGGTATCCCTGAGAGCACAGTAATTCGTGCCAAGCTTCCTCTTCACTTTTTAAGAGAAACAAATCGAGATCACTCATCGGTCTTGCGAAGTTCTTCGGATAGATCTCCCTTACAAGATAGACGCCCTTAAGCCACGAATAGTTCAAGGCCCTTTGCTCAAATAAACCTGTAAGAAGCTTTGCCTCATTGATATAGAGATAGTTTTGATAATTTACCCTTATCCAATCGTTTTGATACTTTTGATCATGCTCGATATGAAAAAATGGTGCGCCCATTGCGTGTTGCTGAATGTTCTCAGCACTCATCTTTGATTGATGAATCATTTGATTGTAGAGAAATTGAAGTCCTCTCACCCCTTTAACTCCTCACAACTTCCACTCTTGAGCTTTCTTATAAGAAGTGAAGAGCTTAGAAAAAAGAGGCCCGCAACAAAAACATAGAGTAAAAGCAAAATGAATAAGCTCTCTAAATTAAGGCCCACTCTTATAGAATCAATATAAATTGTAAGTGGGTTTAAATGAGTTAAAACATGCTGAGACTCTCCAAGAAAGCTCAATGGAAAGTATCCCCCACTAAATATGGCCATCACACCTATGACCCTGCCCACAACCATGCGTCCCCATGTGTAGAAAACGCTTAGTGGAAGCATGACCAGTCCGATCATAAGAAAGAGCGGCATGGTGGTGATTTCAACAATCATTGCTCGAATATATAAATCGCGATTAATATAGTCGCTAAAAATGAGCGCACACAAGCTCAATGTGCCCAGACACCTAATGAGATCGATAAGAGCAAACGAAAATGACTCATAGATAAATACTTTCTTAGGCCCCCCCTTAAATCCAATTGCATACTCCAGAGCGCCTGACTCAATCCAAGGTCTCATTCGCTCAAAGGGAGTAAAGATGAGGGTGGTAGGAAGCCTCAATACCAACTCACCTATTAAAAGATAACCAAAGAGAGAGTTCTCTGTCGTTTTGACATGTGAGAAGGCTTCTGAGGTTTGATAGAGAATAAAGAGAGAGAGAATATCTTGGAAGACATAGATCAACTGGAGCTTAAAGCCTTTAAATTGTGAACGCAAACGAGAAAAGAGAATGGAGAAAATAAATCCTAACAACTTACATCCCTTGATTGATAGTCAGAGAGATTTATCAATTTGCATGAAAAACGTGAAAAAATCTTCCCAGTATGATCGGCAGCAATCACACTTGATCGCTCAAGCAACTCTTGCACTCTTGCCAATACCTCTTCACTCGCCTCGTCATCGAGGTGGGCCAGGGGTTCGTCTAGAATGTAGAATTGGGCAGGTGTCAGAAGGCTAAAGCACAGTAGCAGCATCTTCTTCATCCCACTGGAGCAATCCTTAAAGGGTGTGTTTAGAGCACTTTGATAATTTGGATGAAGTAAGAAGTTCTCAAAATCCGGACTCTCTTTCATCCCTTGGTAGCGAAAGTAGAGTTTGAGATTCTCTCTGCCGCTTAAATGATAGAGCATGCCACGCGCTTGGGCCCCGCAATAACTCACTTGGGACATTAAAACGCGATGGGAATTTCCATCTGGATCGTAATGACCTGACAAGGTCTTTAAAAGTGTGCTCTTTCCTGCCCCGTTGGCCCCTTTCACAATCAATACATCACCACACTGGCGCAAATTGATTGGAATCGGTGAGTATTTAAACTTACCGTAGAGGTTTAACTCTAAATTAAGTGAGATTGAATTCTCTGACAGGACAACTCTCCTTGCTAAATACAATCATTATAGCAAAGGAGAGAAAGCTCTTGCAGGAGTAGCCTTTACCCACCGACTTTTTTAGTCGGAAAGAGAGTCTCTAACGACTCCCCTCAATCAAATCAACGTAGTGAAAGATGCTTTGGACTTCAGAGAATGTATTGGGAAATCCATCCGCGTCGTTATTGTTTGGAAGAGAAGTGCAATTCTTTCCAAGTTCATCACAGCGATTAAAGCGATCGCAGCCGAGTTTTGAATCGCGATAGGTTGCCAGAGCGGGGTTACCAGCAATGAGTACGCCCACAACTTCGTTCTTAAAATTAAAAACTGGGCTACCACTATTGCCAGCAAATGCATCGAGATTGGTTAAAAATGATCTCCCCTCTTCACCTCTGAAGACGCGCGCATTTGAAGTATATTTGAGAGGAAGCCCCATTGGGTGGCCAATCATTGTTACTGCATCTCCGAGCTTAGCCTCTTTTTTAGCAATTTTTAAAGGCGTTCTCCCCTCAACTTTGCGATCTAGTCTCACCAGTGCAAAGTCGTGAGAGTTGCCATCGATCTCTTGCTGAACGGCGTAAATAATCTCTTTACACTTGTAGATATCAGAGTTTGGAACAGAAGTCGGATCGGTGTCCGCGCGATAGTCAAACATCCAAGTGTAGGCTTCGCAGTAATTCTCGCTTGAGTTTCTCACCTCACCAGTATTCGTCCCGCAGTGGCCGGCCGTCACGAGCAAATCCTCACCAATGAGAAATCCTGTACAGGCATAAGAAACACTTGCCTGGGAATTAAAGCGCTCATCAGAGCACATGAAATCCGAGATTGGATCTGCCCAAAGTTCTGATCGCCCCGTCCCCAAATCGGTCCAGAGTGAGTTGAGCACTCCCACAGCGACTGCGCGTCCAAGTTCATTCTTTGATGAAGTTGAAAGAAGATCCACCCTATCATCACGACCAAATATATCAGCGTGTGCACTTGAGAGAGTAAGAAGAGCGAGAAGGGTCAGAGAAAAACTGCGTTTCATAAATTACCCGGGGGTTAGAATTAGCTCTTCCTATCTAATTCCTCCCTTTAAGGGTACAAGTTGTGTAGATTTTTCAATTTCCCAAGGAGCCAACTCCCTAGATTTACATTCTATGAATGGAGTGAGGACTTTATCTTTAGGCGCAGGTCGGCCTTTTCTGTAAAGAAGTACAAAAGCCCAACTAGAGGCATCGCAAAGCCAACCCAACTAGTGAGCTCCCAACCACCTCGCTCATAGGCCCAAGCACCAAGCGCAGAGCCAATTGCCCCGCCGATAAAAATTGTGGCGACATAGAGGCCATTGATACGACTTCTGAGTTCGGCAGGCATTGAGAAAATTACTCGCTGACCCAGAACAAGGTTCGCACTCACACCAGCATCAAGTAGGATCGCGCTGGCAACGAGAGCTCCAATAGAGAGTGCTGAGCCAGCATGGAAGAAGTGCGATAGCAAAAATGAAAGAGAGGCTGCAGAGAGGGAGAGAATTGTTCCCGAACTGATATAAGCTTTATCAGCAGCTCGCCCTGCGTAGGGAGCACTCACAGCTCCGGCCACTCCCACTAGAGCAAAGATCGCGACCTGAGTTTGAGTAAAATTAAATTCAGGAGAGACTAAGTAGAGCGGGCTACCAGTCCAGAAGATACAAAAAGAAGCAAAGAGAAAAGCTTGATAAATCGATCTTCTCCTAATGATCTCTTCAGTTTTATAGAGTGTCACCATTGAGGAGATTAGCTGGGGATACTTGAGCTTTATGGCGCTTGAATTCTTAGCAGGCAATTTAAAGTAGAAGACAATGCCGACAAAGGCCATTAGGCCTGCTGAGAGAACAAAGACTGCATGCCAAGAAAAGAGGTCTGTGAGGTAGCTTGAAATAGGTCGCGAGAGCATTATTCCAACCATGAGTCCACTCATGAGGGTTCCAACCACCTGCCCTCTTTTAGAGGGCTCTGCCAGGTGAGAGGCAAAGGGAACTAACGCCTGAATTGCGGAGGCTCCAAGACCCGTAATGAGCGCCGCTAAAAAATATGTTGTCACTGTACTCGCAAATGCGAGACCAAGAATACCAAAAATAGAAAAGAAGATCATGGTGAGGATGAGCTTCTTACTCTCTAGGATATCTCCAAGCGGCACGATAAATAGCACTCCAAGGCCATAGCCCGCCTGCGTGAGTGTGACCACGAGTCCAGCGGCTTCAGGTTTTAGTCCGATGCTTTGAGCAATGAGCGCCACGATAGGCTGGGCGTAGTAGAGGTTGGCCACCATGGCGCCAAGGGCAATGGCCATCATAAAAACTGTTGAGCGATTAATTGTCTGATTCATTATATAACCAAGTGAATGTTAGATATTTATCAAACAATACTCCCAACTCGTGGACAGGGCAACCACCTTGTTAGATAATTATCGAACAATGAAGAAACTTAACCTTCCCCCCATAGATCAAATACTCAAGGCAATTGCTGACCCAATAAGAATGAGTGTGATTAAACAACTCTTAATGGCAAAGGAGCATGAGCTCGCCTGTGGAACTTTTGAGTATGAAGTGAGCAAACCTACTTTCTCACATCATATTAGAATCCTAGTTGAAGCACAGATCTTGATTGAGAGACTTGAGGGGACAAGAAAATTTCTATCAATTAACCCAGAACTAGAAGGCGTCTATCCAGAACTCTTCATTCTAATAGAGCGAAATACAAACAACTAACCAAAGAGGTACAGTCTTGAATAGTTTATTAAAGCCTATCAAAGTAGGCGACCTAGAACTTAAAAACAGAATTATTATGTCTCCCCTTACGAGGTCTCGCTCCGGAGCGCAGCGAATTCCAAACAAGCTGATGAGTGAATACTACGCTCAGCGAGCTGGCGCAGGTCTCATTATCTCAGAGGCCACTAGTGTTGAGCCTATGGGAGTCGGCTATGCAGATACACCAGGCATCTGGTCTAAGGAGCAAGTAGAGGGCTGGAAGCTTTCAACTAACGCCGTTCACGAGCGCGGTGGAAAGATCTTCCTACAATTGTGGCACGTTGGAAGAATCTCAGATCCAATTTTTCTAAATGGTCAAACTCCCCTCGCCCCTTCGGCAATAAAGCCTGCCGGACATGTAAGTCTTGTGCGCCCAATTAAAGAGTATGAAACTCCAAGAGCACTTGAGACAGATGAAGTGAAAACTATCGTTGAGGCCTACAAACAAGGTGCAAAGAATGCCAAGGAGGCAGGCTTTGATGGAGTTGAAATCCATGCGGCCAATGGATACCTTATCGACCAATTTCTTCAAAGCTCTACAAATAAAAGAACTGATCAATACGGTGGATCGCTCGAGAATCGAGCGCGATTTCTTCTTGAAATCGTTGATGCTGCCATCGAAATCTGGGGAGCAAATCGCGTTGGAGTGCACCTTGCTCCCAAGTGCGATGCCCACGATATGGGCGATGATAACCCAAGAGAGACTTTTGGCCATGTGGCAAGGGAGCTTGGCAAGCGCCAGATCGCCTTCATCTTCACTCGTGAATCCTCAAAGAGCGACTACCTAACACCCTATCTTAAGGAGCAATTTGGTGGTGTGGTCATAGGTAATCAAGAGCTTAATTTTGAGGAGGCACAGACCCTTATTGATAACGGCTCTATTGACGCTGCTGCCTGGGGCAAGCTCTACATATCTAACCCAGATCTCGCCAAGCGCATTGAGCTCAATGCTCCTCTAAATGAACCGCGCCCAGAGACTTTCTATCAAGGTGGAAGCGAGGGCTATGTGGACTACCCTGCACTCTAGTGTGTAAAAAATAGTCTGCTTTGGCCAAAGTAATTCAAAAGCTATAGATACTCCTAAACAATGTTTTAGGAGTATCTCATGTCTAGACTAGCTCTTTTGATTGCATTTATTTTAAGCACTCAACTTCACGCCGCGAACTTTGGTAAATTTAGAATGAAGATCAAGGCCGACTATCTAGATGCTAGTGAGGTTATCTTTCTCCTCAATTCAGCTGGTCAGGTCGAGACGCTTGAAAATGATGATTACTTTGAAATCGATAGTCTGCCGTTTTTTGGTGAGCTAACTCTCAATTTTAAAAGTGGTGATGAAGACCTTCTCCTAACAAGCTTTACCCTCAGAGATAATCAAGTTCTAAGTGCTTGCGCGGCTTTGGTCGACCAGCCAAATGAAGTTTTGTCACTCTATCCTAGTGGTCACGCCACTCTTCAAAGATGGAATACAAAAACTAAAAGATTTGAGGATATTAATAGCTTGGATCTAGAGTCGAGAACTGATCAATGTGAGCAAGAGCTCATTAAGGATTATGCCCACTTCGAAGAGTTCTAAACTTTCCATAATTCTTTCAAGATTTAAGTGCAAACTCTCTCTAGATGAATACAGGCCATCAAGGCCCAAAGCAGGAGAGAGTTATGCACAAGATCCCACTAATTGCCCTTTTTACTCTAAGCCTATTTACTCTAAGCACCCATGCCGGTGAGGGGCGCGGGCGCCGTGGAGGCCCTGGTGGTGGCATGCAAGATAGCGCGTTTAAAGCGGCATTTGACGAATGTATTAGTAGTAATAACCTCTCCAAGCCAGAACCAGGAGAGAGACCAACCGATGAAGATAGGGCCACTTTGGAGTCATGTTTAAAAGCCAAGGGATATGAAAAGCCGGCCAGGGGTCCAAGAGAGCAACAACAAGAATAGTTCTAGGGGGCCAATATTGGCCCCTCTTCTATACTTTGCCTACGACTTGAACAAGAGAATCGACAACTTCCTTAATTAAGTCGGCCTGACTAAGACCAGATTTTGCGGTCTCTTTTATATGACTAGAGTGAAGCGAATTCTCACTAGCCTGATGGCTTAACTGATTCATTGCTTCTGAGACATGCTCAACACTTATATACTGCTCTTTTATCGCTTCAGAGATTGAATTTACAGATGTACTTAATTGTCTTGAGCTCTCTTCAATAGTTAGCATTTTTTCAAGTCCTTTAGCCGCATTCAGCTCACAGTCTTTGACTTGAGATTGCAATTTTCCTGTCGCAGTATTTAGACTGGAGCTCGCCTTTTCTAGAACATCATCAACTAGAGCGCGGCCATCATTTATAATGCGTGAAATTCCCTTGGCCGCTTCACCTGAGGTTTCAGCAAGAGTTCCAATTTCAGAAGCTACTACCGCAAATCCCTTTCCATGCTCTCCTGCACGAGAGGCCTCTACCGAAGCATTAAAAGAAAGGAGTTTGGTTTGAAAAACAATATCGTCAATCGACTTTGCCTTCTCTCCAATTTCATCAATGAGTGTGATGATTCTTTTTAACTCACTATTATTAGTTTCAAGTACATGATTAAAATCTTTAGTTGTGGAATCAATCTGCTCTACCGAAGACTTAATATTTGAAAAGATCGCTCTCCCTTCAGTTATTGATTGGAGGCTTCCGCTTGCCAATTTTAGAGCACTCGTTGAAAATCCCTCACAATGTCCCATCTTCACCTTGATTTCATCCATTGAGGAAGAGACCTCGTCTATAGAAGAAGACGCTTGATTTGATGACTTTGATAAGGAATCACTTGTATTAAAGAGATTCTGAGAAGAATTCTTCAAAGAGTGGGCCTGCACGTTTAGGTCAGAACTCATCTTAGAAAAAACATCTATGAGTTTCACACTAATTAAAACAGAAAATACGAGCGAAATTACAAGAGTCGTCACAAATCCCCAGAGTAAAGTGTCTCTGGCCTTCTTAGTAGCATCTGCTTTGTAGTTTTCGATTTCATCGACATTATTGAGTTCAATAGCAGACATGACATCAAAGATTTCTTTGATTTCTGGAGCAATCTTGGTTTGATAAAACTCTTCATTAATATCTGAAGATGCATTATTCAATTTTTCAACTAGCTCTTCAGTATGTAGGTGTAAATCGTTCCAATCCTTCTTAAATTTCTCACGCAAGTGCGAGGCCTTCTCCCCCATTTCAAAACCCAAGTAAAGATCAAAAGCAAAACTGAGATTATCGAGCTGTGACTCTACTTCAACGACATGGTTAAAGTAATCATCTGAGCCATTTTCAGAATTCATCGCACGCCAAAAAGCCCCCTCAAGTTTTGAGAGATGAGTGTTAATCTGCATGCTAGTGGTAACTGAAGGAACAGTATTAGAGAGAACAAGTTCTAACTTATCATTTAGGTTATTTATTTGGTGATAGATCACCAATGAGAGCATCCCTAAAAGTAGCAACGGAGTTAGTGTTAGGGCCAATAACTTCGGTCCCAATCCTCTTCTAAAACTTCTTAAACGCTCTCGTATCCTCAACTTCTTATTCATTCTAATATCCTGGTAGAACTAGCTAAAATGCAAATTAATCTCTTTTGTAGCCCACGTAATAAATGCCAAGAATACTACCTTTTGCGTCCTTAATCGGTTCATAGCAGGTATCATAGGGATGGCCAAGAATATCAACTCGTCCACAAAATGTTTGTCCGCTCATCACTGTATTATAAGCGTCGTTTCGAGCAAGTTTTGTTCCCACCGCGCGATTGCCATCGTCCTTAATTACATTGGTAGTTATTCGCACAAATTCTTCACCATCTCTGACAAAGATTGTGGCCGTGCCTCCATGCTTTTTCTTAACATTATCAACCGCGCTGTAATTATTGTTGAGCTTTCTCTTTCCAAAATAGAGAGCAGGTACAGTCAAAGCATCAGCTTTCTCAGTGCCTTCAACCTTTACTTCACCATATTTATTTAAGACTTCCTTTAGTGTTTTTAGTGATGCCTGAATGTCATCGCTTGCAAATGAAGAGGTATTAAAAGAAAAAAGTAGCATAAACAAAGCAAGGTATTTCATTTGAGTCTCCCTTAGAGGTCTGCCAATTAATATCAATTTTTGATAGACCAAATTATCGGCGACTCTTAAATAGCGCTTTATTTGTTAAGAAAGTGTGAAATGCTCCAAAATGAATTTCGCTAAAATCATTAGGATCCCATAATTCATATGGAGTTCACTGCCCACTCATAATGCTTAGATATCTTGAGATTAGTTGGGAAGAAGAATTGACTCGAGTAGTTTTTGACAACTACTCCCTTCAATCAGATTGGGAAATTTTACTTTCTCAAAGAACGTTTTGTAATACTCATGAACATCCTGTCTGGATGCCTCACCACTTGCCAATCGCTCGGCCAAGTAGTTTGAGGTTTCGCTAGGATTATCTACAATTGAAGGAGAGAATTGATCAACCTCATCTAGCCCGGCCACAAAATCAGGGTTATACCCCCAAAGACTATCCCTGGCCCCTAGAGCAGAGTCCCCCTCAGAGGTTTCAATATAGTAATGACCAAAATCAAAGAGATCTCCCGCCTTAGTGCCTTGAATATTATTGTGTGTAATGACACCGTAACGCTTAAAATCCGTTGCTAGATCCATGCGCTCTTGGGGGTGAGAGAGAAAGCCATGATCAGTTTGGCGGTCATGGGCCTGTCTCAGTAAAATCCCGGCCGGCTTTGTGGCCCCATCTGAAAATTTCACCCGAAATCCAGGATCTAAAATGGCGTATGAACCGACCACTCCCCGAGTTGAATTAGAGTCCTTTAAGAGCATGGCCATAAATTTCTCAAATAGAACTTCTCTAATCAACTCACCAAGTGTCGCCAATCCATCAGACTTTGGACCTGCTCGCGCATTTAAAAAATGCCCTACGCCCTTAACATCAATTAAGCCCACCGCCTCATCGCCAAAGTGAGCTTCAAAGACTGCCGCTCTACCATAGCGTGGAGGTCTATACCCCTTTGCTTTTTCACCACTCACTATTGGCACTTGAGTATTGGCCGCTTGAGTTTTAGCATTGGGCGAAGACATAAAAGCTGCATTGTGAATAAGCCATTGATCAATCTCATCATTGCTCAAATCTTTAACCACTGGAAAGTCTCTTTTAATTAAATCGTAGTTAGCATAGACCACGCTAACATTGCTGAGCCGATGAAATTGCTCACTCTCCACACGTGAGTGTACTTGCGAGATCTCTGACTTTGCCTCTGGGTTAATCTGATCTTGTGAGCTTGGTTGGCGTGAGTTCTGAGCGCAGCCAAAGAGGCTGACAAGCGTCAAGCAAGCTAGGATGAGTATTTTTTTATTAGCCAATAGCACACTAATCCTATCGGACAATTTAGGCCTCGCCTTTAAGTCTGCTCGGCAGTACGAGATTTCAAGCGCTTGCGTAGCACCCCGAGTCAAGCTACAAGTTGTAAACGCGCTAGATACCAAGTGATCACTAACCTCAGATATATTATCTTAACCGCGGTAATTCATACCTCTCTAATAATTCAAAGCTACGCCCATTAGATTAAGAGACAACTATAAACAAAGAGAGAGATATGAATGAATTATTAATAAAGGACGGAATTTTTCTAATCGAAAATACTCTTGTAGATTTTCCTTGGGACAAAAAAGAGTGTTACGCTGCCTATCTGGCACAGTCTTACTACTTTGTCTGCCACTCGATCCCATTACTTTGCGCTAGTGCCTCTCGCTTTAGCGAAGAGCATCTTGCTAGCAGAAATCGCTTCATTAAACACATGTCAGAAGAGCATAATCACCAATTGCTCGCACTGAGAGATCTCAAGTCACTTGGGTATGACATTGAGAATTTCTCAGAATTACCTGCGACCAAGATGCTCTACGAAAGTATGTACTACAAAGTTGAGCACAAATCCCCATACGCGCTGCTTGGCTACATTCTCCTCTTAGAAATTGCCGCCTCAGAAATTGGCCCTCAAATTGTAGATAAGCTCTCTGCCTACTATCCCAAGAGTGCACTTAACTTTCTTAGAGTGCACGCAGAAGAAGACGAAGATCATGTTCAAAAGGCTTATGAAGTAATCTCTTCACTTCCAGAATATGAGCAGAGGCTCGTCCTAGAGTGTTTTGAGCAAAGTGCTTTTGCCTATTCGCGACTCCTACTAACACTAAAAGAACAGTTCATCTCTTCAACATTCAAAAAGGTAGCTTAAGATGATTTCAATCAATGACATTGATATTTATATTCTAAGTAATGTGGCAAATGGATTTGAGGGTGATGCTCTTACGATTTATGAAGAAATCCTCGACTGCTATCAAACGTCTTGGAAAATCTATGCCGACTATAAAGGGATAAAGAGCGAGATTGATTATCGCTACGAGCTCTCTTATGCCGAAGAGTTGGTTGGAATCTTTCATCAAGGAAAATGTGTCATCATGATTGCCTACGGTCATCCTGACCTAAATGTGATGGCCTATCAAGACGATCGATTCTTAGAGCACTGGGATCAAGAATCAATTAATGTGTTAATAGCTGAAGGTAAGAAAGTTCAAACTCTCACAAAGCTCGGCAGAAGACCTGGTCATAAGCTTGTGGGGGGAATTTCTGGAATGCCTAAAGTTAAGCGTTGGACCGACCTGCTCTATATAATCACCGCTGGGAGTCTCCACCGCAAAGGACTCGACGTCTGTGCCGCCATGATTAATGAAGAGAGTGCAATAAAGGGATACTATGAGAATTGGCAAACGCCACCGATTCGCCTAAGTGTTCCAATCAACTTCTACGACGTAGTTGCCAAGGTTCACTTTGGGGCCATCTATGCCAGAGAGCTTGAGGTGTGCCTTAGTGATTACAGAATGTTAGAGCCAAGAATTAGCTTTTTTACAGGCAATAAAAAATCTTTGAACGCAGCCTAGTCAAAGGGAGTTCGCTTTTTGTATAAGCCTTAGAGTGAACTCCCAACTCATTGCTACATTACTGCTTGCCTCGCTCTTTATCCTTGGACCTATGGTCTATGTCTACGTAAGTTATCTGAGATATAAAAAGGAGTACACAAAGCTCATTGGCCAGTTTTGGTTCTTTGTTATCCTCCACTTCCTACTTTCAATTGCTGCAGACGCCACAGGCTCAAATTACCTTATCGGGGCAAGCTTCTCACTGCTAGTGATTCCAATCGTACTCTTTACCAATATTATCTTCTACGCCCACCCCTCTAAGACTTTAAGTCTTAAAAAGTGGTTTCTCTACGAAATGGCCGCAACATTTCTAGGATCGATCCTCTATCTTGTGCTTCCTGATGATCTCATTCCAGGCCTCATTTCGACTAAGTTTACGGCCCTCACCCTTCCTCTTGTAATCGTTCAGTGTATTCCAGCTTACTTCATTCTGAAATTTCTGCTCTCTAAAGAGACAATGAAAATGAAGAGTGAAGAGCTCTACCGAATTTTTATCTTCCTCTACATCGCTACCAATATACCCAATTCAATCTTTTTCTGCTTTGGCCGCCTTGCCCCGGAAATGCAAAAGATTGGCTACACAGTTGCTCTACTCTCATTTGCCTCGGGAAGTCTCATTGTAGTGACAATGAACATCATGCTCTCGGCACTAGAAGAATCTCTAAATTCTGAACGAGTAAAAATTCTTAGAAGCTCACTTCTCAATACCATTGCTCACGACTCTCGTGAGGGAATTATTGGCATGGGAGAGGGAGCTGAGTATTTAATTGAGAAAATTAATTCAAATGAATACGACCCGGCCCACTTCATCGAAACTCTTGAACAAATTCAAGTTGAGGCAAGAAGAGTGTCTAGGACTATGGTCAAAGCACTAGAGAGTGAGCGCAAAATAACGATGGAGCACGTCCTTGAGCAAGAACCCGTTGGCGTAGAGTACTATATAGCTAAGATTGAATACAAACTCAGAAGCTCCGGCATTGAGCCTAGCCTTGCAATGACAACTGAGCTCTTGCCGGGAACAGTCATCTATACGGATAAGAATCTTGCTTTTGATAGTGTCATTATGAACCTTGTAACCAACGCCTTAAAGCACTCGACCCAAGTGACGAGCGTTAAGATGAGATGGTTTCCTCATGAGGATCAAATCGCCTTTGAGGTATCAAATGAAGGGGCAATTTCAGAAGATACTATCTTACTGGCCAAACGAGGTTTAAAGCCAAGAGGGAGATTGGGTTTAACAAACTTCTTCTTTATGTCTGCGGCCCTTGGTATTCAAACTGAGATATTCAGTGAATCGGGTAAGACAATTGCCAGGGCCTTCTTTAATCGACCAAAAGTCTTTCATTCGGAAGCTTCCTTTCAACTCGATAACCCCTATCATCATTAACAAAGTCTAGATGTGGATTGAGTGAGATTGTCTTTCGAAGATCCGAGAGATGATTGTGGAGTGTGTTCTCAGGATAGGAGTAATTCTCGTAACTGAGATTCTCCAATAGATTTTGCGCGCAAGTATCCTGATCACTATTTCGAATAATATACTCAAAAATCTCTCGTGGCTTTTGCTTTGAAATTTCAAGCCCAAACTTGTGATAGTAGTACTCTGGGTTGGTTCTATTTCTATACACCCAAGCATCTATTTCAAAGCGACGCTCTTCGGGAAGAATAAAACCATCAAAGAGCTTCTGTAGCTCAAGCTCTTTTGGAATAGCGGAGATCGCATTTGAAGAAAGTTGAGAGGCATGTAGAATCATTTTATTATCGTAATACGCGCTACAAATCATAAAATGATAGGGGAAGTTCTGATTATATCGTTCAGATATAAAATCAATAATATTGCCCTCGCCTTCAAATTTATAATCGGCAAAAATTAGGTCAGGAATGTACTCAGGACCTGAGAGTGCGCGCTCAAAAGCGCTGAGGGAGGAGATAATACGCACATGATATTTAGGCAAAAGAAAGCGTCTCGCAAATAGCGTAATTCTCTCCTTTTCGTCGTCGACGCACCATATATACATGTTAAATCTCTCCCTTGCTGAGGATTCCCACTATTCTAATCGCAGCTAGCGGCCGGGTAAACAAAATTAGGTAAAAGGAGAGGATGTAGTTTGGATAAGTTTTACGAAGACATGGTTAGCATAATTTAAACATAGCAATTTCAACTATTTTGTCAACATCGAAAACCGATGTTTGCCTGGGATTGGCCAGTCATTAAGCTAGAAAAGTAACCTCGAAAAATGTGGATGCTGTATGAAAGAACTAAACCCAAGTAAAGTAAACTCTCTGAAAATTGAAAAGCTTGCTGAGCAAACGGGACTCACTCTTGAAGACCTAGCTTCTTTCTCCCCCTACTTTAGAACTGATGATTACCTATCCCTTTCGCTGAGCCTAGGCTTTGATCTTAACAAATTCTTCGACCTCAACTATGAGGAAATTGACTTTAGTCTAATTTCAACTGATGGTGGCTATCTCTCAGAGTACTTCTCTAGCGCAAGAATTGTCTAATCGATTGTTCTATCCAAATAATCAGAAACTTGATGTAGTGTATTCTTCCCATAAGAGCGACGAAGGGCATTTCTAATTCCAAGCTTTGATTGAAGCGTGATGACAAAATCATTCTGTTGCATCACTGCACTCTCCTCTGCCTTATTTTTCCAGCGACGATCAAATTGCGTAGCTAGGTCAAAAAAGTACTCTGGATTTTGAAGGTAGTCCTTAGCGTGGCTAAATTCGTGATAAATGATAACAATTGGCGAAACATCTCCATCCACATCTTGGGCCGTATGCCCACTCCAGCCTGCTCGAAAATACATACGAGCAGCGACATCCACCTGGGCCACTAGGATTCCCGCGATTTCTTTGCCCTCAATATTACACTGGCATAGCCTGGTAATCTCTTGTCGTAGGTGGGCTTCATTGGCAGGCGTTGCAGCTGTGAAGCTTGGAAGGGATGAGAGTTTATAGTTCTCCTCACCGGCACTCGTTTCAGGGATCACATGGGCTTCATTCGCCCACAGTAGGACCTTGCCAGAATGGTCCACGTAACTTGCGCTATTAGATGGCCCCATCACCTCATCAATGAGCTCTAACACTTCTGTTTTAATCGCTGCCTGGGGGTCATCCAGAGGGTATATAATTGATCCGGCCATGGCACTCTTACAAAAAATCATAAGAAGTAGAGTTGATAAGAGAGACAGTGATCGATAGGTCAAATTCTGCATGTAGATTCCTAGACTTTGATAATTTCTAGAAATAGCATGCCAGCCTTTAGGTCCTTCCCCCAGCTTGCTAGAAGTGATTATAGGGCCGTCTAAAAAGTCGACACTCAATTTTTCACTCAGTAGACTTTTCAGCGCTAGTGCACCAAAGCCCGCTCAAAGCCATAATAGCGCTATGAAATACTTCGCTCTCTTTCCCATTCTTTCGATGGTTTTTTCAAGCTCATTTGCTCAAGACACACTCAATGCTTGTGAGCGCCAAGGCCAGAGTTACTCAAAATTCTGGGGACAAGAATATACTGGCTCAGACCTGATTCGCAGCGAACTTAAAATTGATCAAAGTCATTTTGAGTTGAGCACCCCCTCCCTTGCAATCTTTGATACTGGTTTTGAAAGAGAGCATATTCCACTCACGCGTGAGATTGATGTCCCACCATACTTAAATGGTCGCAGAAGAATGACTGCTCATCACGGTACAATGGTTGCGAACCTTATAGGTGGCCCCTACCCCTATGGGGCAAGTGAAAATTATGACTTAATCTATCTTGGAGCTGTGGCGGTTCCGATGTACGCCTATCACATTAGGCAATTTGAAAAGCAAGGTCAGTTTCCCAAAGTCATTTCAAATTCCGTTGGCTGGAGTAAATCTGATACAGCAAAACTTACGGAGCTAACTGACTCCAATGGAACACTCTGGTTTCTCGCTGCTGGCAACGATCATCCAAATCCAGTGGCCCCAAATGAACTCAATTCAAAAGCTCTTCTCATAGGTGCTCTTGCTCCCAATGGTCTACAGAGTCTTACCTCGCAAACCAATGACTTGGTCCTCACTCTCTCTCCAGGAAATGAAGAATTAGCTAGCATCAATGGCAAAGGGGAAGACTCGCTCTTTGGTGGCACAAGTGGGGCAACTCCACTGGTTGCGGCCAATGCCTTGAGTGTGGCCGCCTTTCTTCCAAATATTTCATCTGAGGACTACAGGACTCTTATTAAAAATACGTCCTGGCCAAGTGTCGAAAATCTTCTTGGAAACCCTCTAGCTCCAGGCATTTTAAATGGGTACCGCGCTTACAGAGTTGCGAGAAATATTTTTAACAGCTGTGGTAGCGAAGACAATCACTGTCATAGAGAGCTTCTTCACTCTAGTAACACCTACCTTCTAGAGCAGGGAGCGGTCATAAGCTGTGAAGAGTTCAAGCGATCGACTTGTAGTGAGCAAACAAAACTCCTCACCAAGATGCGCCGAGAAGCGCTTCTCGGAAATAAGCATCAGGCACTAGAACTAAGCTGCGCCTATCAAGCTCTCGGACTTACTGACAACGCGAAGTTCTTTCGCCTGATAGGTTCTTCCACTGTGAATCTCGATCAAATGAAAGAAGAGGCCCTTAAGGATATTCATAAGGGAACCTATGAATCCTCATACTATCGCTATCAAAAATATTACTTAGAGGTCTTTAGAGATGCACTCCAGCAGAGCGATCGTTTTGATGATTATCAAAAAAGAGAAATTTTAAACTACTCAAAGCAATGGCCACAAAGAAGCTAAAAACTTCTAAGTGGCCATCAACTTGGGGGGCTAAATAATTACTGACAGTTTGAAGTAGATTCAACTTCTGATCTAAAGAAAAGACCAACTGAAACTACGAATTTACAAGCTGAGTTAGTAGTCGCTAGGTATGAGGCCTTAAGCGATCTTGGAGACTGGTCAAGAGTTTCAACAGAAACAACTTCAAGTCCCATATCAGCAGCAAAAAGGTCAGCTTTTTTCTCAGCAACTTTAAGAGCATAAGCTGAAGTTGCAGCAAAATCAGATGAACCAAATGATGGTAGGTCAAAAGCCTGAGCTCCAAGTGATAGAGCGAACGCGGCAGCAAGAACGATAGATTTCATGTAATTCTCCTAGGTGTGTTTGTGAGGACTATCTATCTCAAAAGTAAATGACGCACAATAAGATGGTTAAAGATCAAAACTTTTTAACAGACATGACCACTGCCAAGAAGTAAACGCGGGGACATGTCCTTAGTTATTAGCTAAAGAACTGTTTTTACTAGGAAAAACGGAGATTGATTCCGAGGGAAGAATGAGAATGGGGGCAGAGAGAGGCCCCGGATTGCCCAGGACTCCTATGGTGTTGTCATTCTTTTTAATAAAAGCGACGAGATCTTGTTGATCGTCAAATTCGCGTGGGGGAATTCCTTTGCCGGAGAAGAGCTTGCGGCGCCAATAAGCAGAGAACTCGCGAGAGTTCATCCCAAGTACGACAGATGTGAACTTTGACATGGCCTCACTTTTTAAATCACTATGAACCAGGCGAACGCGCTGACCTTTCAAGTAGAGTTGATAGCCAAGATAAAGCGACTTTAACTGCTCTTTCGTTAAGCCATCTGAAACGATGTTGCTGCCGTTATTGATAATGACATTGAAGTCAGACGCGACCGCGGCGTGTGTCATCAAAGCAATGTAAATAATGGTTAACAGCATCTTCATTAAAACAGTCCTCAATGGACAGAGTCTACTATACTCTTTATTCTAAATTAAATTCCTTCAAGTTCATATGCTGGGAAATAATAAATAGTGAAAAACATTGTCTTTTTTATATTATTCCTCATTTCACTCCAAGCAAGAGCCGTTGTTATACACGGTCATCTCACTGCTGCAATGAGAAAACCGCTAGACATTGAGGGAACAAATTACTCAGACAAGTTAGACTTTCAAACACTCTCAAAGGCGGGAATAAACCTCAGCCATAGCTTGAATGACGATTACTCTTTCAAGATTCAACTTACTTCAAAAGACAATGTGGATAATCACAAGCCCTTCGTTGACATCGCTCGCATGAGCTATATGCCCAACTCTTGGTTTGAGTTGAGTGCTGGTCGACTTAAGATTCCAGTTTGGATGCACTCAGAGTACAAGGATGTGGGTCACCTCTTTCCATGGTTACAGCTCCCAGATCAAGTCTACTCCAATAATCCAATCGACTTCTTCAATGGTGCACAGCTAGGTTTTAAGGCGCGTCCAACTGACCTGCTTGGTGTTGAGCTCTATCTCTTTACTGGTAGTACCAATGAATCTGTTAAGACAAGCCCAAAGGGCTATGTGAGCCCAGGAGTAGTCGCTGACAAAACTGAGTTTCACTTTGATCTTGAAAATATTTTTGGCACTCAACTTCTTATCAACTTTGACTATCTCACGCTGAACTTCTCGTACGTTCAAGGGCAAGATCAAAGCTTTATTTATAGCGACATACATCAAAACCTAGGTGCCGGAAACCAACAAGTGAGACTGCGCACCGATGCAAATCTTGGTCAGACAAATTTTTGGAGTTTAGGCGCGAAGTATCTTCACCAAGATCTTTTAATCATGGGTGAATGGATCAGCTTTGATACTGAGAGCGATTTTTTTCGCGCCTATCAAGCCTATTACGCGACTGTGGGATATACCTTCATCGATAAAATAATGCCACACCTGACCTATGTGAGAAACACCAAGGTCTCATCTAATCGCTTTGGAGATATCTCTTCATCGATAATTGCCGGCCTTAACTTTTTTCACCATGACAATGTCACTTGGAAGATTGAGTACACTGCGCTTAAGTTCTTAGATAGAAACTCAACTCGGCTCTCTATTAACCCGGACAATACTGCGGGCATAATTGCTGCAGGTGTTGAAGTAGTGTTCTAATGAAGACTGAAAGTCCACCAGAACATCTCTTTCCTGTCGGACTAACCCTGTTTACAATTTCAGTGCTGCTCTTTTATATGATCGGAGTGAGCTTCTTTCTGCGCTATAATCACAATCACCTAGAATCAATTAATGATTACCATTTTCCACTGGTAGAGAGAAACGCTATCAACGTTAGACTCTCAGAGCGCATTCACGATCTGCGAGAAGACCTCATTGATAAGTACAATCACGATCGACTCATCGAAACTTACATAACTCTCACCGATACACTTGAGCAAAATCTTTTAAAGGCACAGGAAAAACTGAGACAAAAAGGGCACGAGAAAGTCGACTTAATCAAACTCAGAGAAGATGAGAGAAATCTAGAGCAGGACTTCCTCTACCTTATCAAAGAAGGTAAAACACAAGAAGCCAAAGCGCTCATTGAAAGTGAGAGATTTGAAACTGCCAAACAAAAGGGCACCAACGCTCTCTTTGACTACGCCGAAAAATCAAGTGCCGAGCGCGATCAATTTCTGGCCCAGCTTAGTAGACTCTCAAATATTGCCATCATCTCTTCTATCTTAGTCCTTGCAATGGTCTCGGCTTTAGGCTTTAAGATATACAATATTTATATGACCAATCTCAATCGCCGCAATCAACTTCAAAAAGAGCTAGAGGTTGAGAGAAATAGACTCGATCAACAGTCTCGCCTGGCGGCCCTTGGAGAGATGGCCGCGGGGGTGGCCCACGAAATTAATAATCCACTGACCATCTTTAACCTACACTTAAGAAGCATGGATAAAGCGCTCCTAGGCATGGATAGTACACCTCCAAAATTTAAAGAGAGTATTGAGAAGTGTCGTCAGAATATTGATCGCATTTCTAAAATTATTAACGGGCTCAAACTTTTTTCAAGAGATGGCTCGGGAGATCCCCTAGAGAGCTGCTCTCTTAAAAAAGTTATCGAGGACGCAATCGAGATTACAGAATCAAAATTGCAAAAGCAGAATATAAAGGTGACAACTCTATTCCCTATTGGTGATATCACTCTTAGGGCCCAGCCTGTTCAGCTCACTCAAGTTATCACCAACTTGATAACTAATGCCGTTGACGCCATTGAAGATCTCAATGAGAAATGGATTCAAATAACTACGCTCACTGATAATGAGCAAGTAATAATTAGAGTCATTGATAGCGGCAAGGGAATTCCCCCCGAAGTCGCCGACAAAATCCTCGATCCTTTCTTCACCACGAAAGAAGTCAATAAGGGAACTGGGCTAGGTCTAAGCCTCTCTTCTCAAATGATCAAACGTCATGGTGGAAGACTCTATTACAATAGTTCCTCAGCCCACACTGAGTTCGTTGTCGAACTCCCTACCCAATACAGCGAGAACAGCTAAAATGAAACCACGTTTCTTGGTGATTGATGATGAGCCAGAGCTCTCAGAATTATTGTGTCTCTTAATTACAGATGAAATTACTGAAGCCGAAGTTGTAACTGCTCAAAATGGAAATCAGGCCATTGAGATTCTTAAAAGCTCAGACCCTTTTGACGTTGTTATTTGCGACTACCATATGAACCCGGGAAATGGAGGAGAGGTCTATCGCTATCTGAAAAATGCCAACAACACCACGCCCTTCCTCCTCGTCTCTGGGGGCTTTTTAAGTGACTACCCAGAATTTAAGGATTTTGAAAAAGAAAACAAAGGAAACCTCTATCTTCCCAAGCCCTTTGACGAGAATATTCTCCTCACTCACCTCAGAGATATTATTAGTAACGCTGAAATCCCAGAGAGACTTGAAAGCTCAAGTCTCTCAGCCTATATAAAAGTCTCCCTAGATTTACTCGACTCTCACATTACATATTGCCCTAATGCCTATATTCGACTTGGAGAGGAGAAACTAGTTCTCGCCATCCGAGCGGGTGCAGAAGCGAAGGATCAGGTCGATCACTTTAAACTCAAAGGACATGATACTGTTTTTATCAAGAGAGAAGATTTCAGACATTTCGTGAAAGATGTTTTTGAACACGTTGAGACTAATGAAGTGAGGAAGTACCAGCAAATTTGGGAAGAGGGATTTATAATCTCCCAAGACCTCGCCAAAAACCTTGGAGTCGATAGAATTGTCAAAGAGATTGTTGATGAAGCGATTGAAGAATCGCTCCAGGCCTTTGATAAACATGACATGGTTGCAGAGCAATTTAAAAGCTTGATGGAGACAAAGCCCTTTATCATCTCCCACTCGATTCTATGCTGCTACTTAGGAGCGATGATTTACAAGCACCTCAACTGGTCGACATCACAAATTCTTCAATCACATATTCGAGCGTCTTTTCTCCACGACCTCTTTGCCACGAAAGAAGATTTGAAGTTTGAAATGAATTCGCTGCCAGCGCAAAAGGCAAACTTCTATGACCACTGCTCTCAGGCCGCGCAAGTGGTGGAGGAACTCTGGCCCTCTGATCAAACAGGAGTGAGTATTGTAAGCAACCACCACGAGCTTCCACGGGGAGAGGGTGGTCCCAAACGAACACGCTCGGATAATTTGCCGGCCCCAAGCGCAGTCTTTAATCTCTGTCACCTACTCGCGTGTGAGACTCTAAGGCTTAGAAGTATCTCAAAAGAAACTATTTCTCTCATCCTAAATGAGCACCCTGAATTTAATGAAGGCGTTTATGCTAAAAAATACAAAGTTGCACAAACGATTTGGGGTAATTAATTACATGAAACCTGATGAGAGAGCAGTCCTAGATAGCCTATAAAGGTTCCTGAAATAAAGTACTGACAAGTTAAGTGAGGAGCGCCAACTCGCTGAAAAATTCTACAGCGAAAGGCTTCAGACCCTGCTCCAAAAACGATGGTGTGATCATTTTCAAAAGTTATCTTTGAGCGACTTTTAAAGTTCCTACCTCGCGAGCCAAATTGTGAAATTCTAACGTCTTTAATTGTATTTCTAGTGAAGCGAAACTTCATCACACCAACCCTAGTTCGGTCTTGATTAAGAACCGCGCAAGTTCTTGTCTGACGAGATCGAGCACTGACAGTAAGAAAAGGAGATTTCCCGCCTCGAGACGTAAATTGAGAAGGGACCCAATTTTCATCTAAGAGTGCAAAGTTAATTGGCATTAACGGAAATATTCTCCCTGCAAATGTTTCATTTTGGCAGGAGAAGCTATGGGGATTTGAAAAATCACAGGCCCAGAGAGATGAGTGAGTAAGAAATATGAATAATCCAAAGATTTTAAGAGAGACTGACTTCATCATAACCACCTTTTCCACAATAAACCTTGATTGATCCCTGTTGCCAAGAGCGGCCCACCTGTTCAACCACTCTAGTTGTAAACATGCCTTGTCTATGCTCTGATAGCTCATGATCGCTTTAAGAAATCTCAAGTTACCCAATGCAAAATTTCTCCGGGTTATCCTACTGGCCGTAGTGATTATAGGCATGGTGCTGCTTCGAAAATACTTAGGACTTGAAGAAGTTTTAAGTGTGGCCGCGATTCACGATTGGTTTGAAATGAACGCCCTGCTAGGCTCTATCGTTTTCATTCTCCTCTTTACAGTGGGCAACCTGATGCAGATCCCAGGCTTTATCTTCTTGGCCGCGGCGATCGCGATTCTTGGAAAATTCTACGGCGGGCTCCTCATTCTAGTGAGCGCACTCATTAGTAGTGCTCTCATCTTTCTCTCAATCGACTGGCTTGGTCATAATATTCTTGGCGAAATTAAATATGCTTGGGTGAAGCGCCTGCTCTTAAAGCTCCATCGGCGACCAGTAGCAATCGTTCTTTGCTTGCGAGTTATCTTTCAAACCGCCCCCGCTCTCAACTACACACTGGCGCTCTCAGGAATAAAATTTAGGGACTATATGATTGGCACCCTCTTAGGTCTTCCCCTGCCAATTTTTATCTATGTGCTCTTCTTTGAGAGAGTTCTCGCCATGCTCGCGCCTACAACTTAGGCGCGCTTTGCATTAATCCAATAATATCAATTTCCTTTAAACGCGTTATTTTAATTTTTACAGAATATACGCTTGTCGTCGTATCCATCTTCGAGCATTCTTAATCTAATCCTGATAATTTGAGCCTTGTCCTCGGATTTTTTGTCCTGCTAAAGTAATTGAAACCTCAAAGGGAAGTGAGATTTGAAAACATTACTAATCGCCATCCTGCTCTGCTACACATCATCACTCTACGCTCTGACGAGCTACTATACGCCGAGTGATCGCCAAGAACTTCAAGATGGCAACCTCACCGACTCCTCCCTCCTCTCAGTTATCAAGCGCGCTTCCAACAAAAATTTCAAACCCCTCGGCTACAATAAATCAATGAAGAAAATCCTCTTTGGAACTGTTTACCTCGAAAGAGATGAGCAGGGGGACTACATTGAAGACGTTTACTGCGAATTCATCATTCGCGGCAGTGTTGGCCGCAACACCATTCCAAAGAATGAGGTCATGAACGTTGAGCACACTTGGCCACAATCACTAGGGGCCAAGAGAGAGCCACTTCGCGGTGACATGCACCACCTCTTCCCCACTGATTCAAGAGCTAACTCGACAAGAGGTAACCACCCCTTTGCTGAAGTTCGTGGCAAAGATGCGCGTCCTGACTGTGAGATCGCCCAAGCTGGTGATGCAATTGATCCTGAAACTGGTCGCACAACGAGAACACACTCGTTCTCTCCTCCACTTAGACACCGTGGTAACGTAGCCCGCGCAATGTTTTACATGGCAGCTAAGTACGGTATGCATATCTCAGAACTTGAGGAAACCTACCTTCGCAAGTGGCACAATGAAGACCCAGTAGATGCCAAAGAGCTCAAGCGCAATGACCTCATTGAAGATGCTCAGGGTAACCGCAATCCATTTATCGACTTTCCAGAGACTGTTTCACGCATCTCTGATTTTTAATTTCTTAAATCTAGGCTTGTCGCTTTAAAGTAAGTGACGGGCCTAGGTGATTCCCCTAAAATCTTTCCTATGGAATCACATTCAATCCTCCTCTATTTTATAACTGTCCTCGCCTCTGCCGTCGCTATCATTCCCATTTTTAAGCGCTTTGGCCTCTCCTCAGTCTTGGGTTATCTCTGTGCAGGTGCGCTCATTGGTCCATTCGGATTTGACATCATAAAGATGAGTGAACAAATGAGCACTCTGGCCGAATTTGGAGTGGTCTTTCTGCTCTTTATTATTGGGCTTGAACTCAAACCTTCGCGTTTGTGGGTGATGAGAAAAATCATGCTCACGAGTGGGGTCGCTCAAATCACCTCCTGCTTAATACTCTACGGCCTAGTTCTCTTGAGCTTTAACTTTACACTGCGAGAATCCTTTATCGTGGCCTTTGGCCTTTCTCTCTCTTCGACTGCCCTGGTGCTGCAGATGCTCTCTGAACTTAACCAGCTAGGAAGTTTGCACGGTCGCCAAGCGTTCAGCATCCTCCTATTTCAAGATATTGCAGTCATTCCGGTACTTGCCATTCTCCCCTTCCTCGCCACCGACCCAACTCTCTCGGCCGGCGCTCCAGGGATAATGTCTTTTATTATTCTTGCAGGATTTATCATCGCCTTTCACTTTGGCTCGAGGCCACTTCTGCGCTACATGGCAAGTGTTGGGCTTAGGGAACTCTTCAGTACATTTGCTCTTCTAATCGTTTTAGCTGTCGCTTACCTCATGCACTCAATTCACCTCTCAATGGAGCTAGGAGCTTTTATCGCAGGTATTCTGCTCTCAGAATCTGAGTATAGACACCAACTTGAAACTGATATTGAGCCCTTTAAAGGCCTCCTACTGGGGATCTTCTTTATCGGCATTGGAATGCAATTTGAGCGCGAAATCTTTGAGACATCCTGGCAAGTTATTGCTCTAGGAACCTTTTCGCTGATGGCGTCTAAAATTATTCTCATAACCTTAATTGCGAGAATCTCAGGACTAGCTAAGACCAGCTCCCTCAAGCTGGCGATCTCCCTAGGCCAGGGTGGCGAGTTTGCTTTTGTTCTCATCGCCCTCGCCCTAACTCTCAAAATTGTGCGCCCAGAACTAGCGGCCATCATCACTCCCATTGTCACTCTCTCGATGCTGCTCTCCCCGATTCTCTATTCAATAGCTGAAAAAATTATTAAGCACCTAGATTCAAACCAATCTGCTCCCAAGGAAGACGAGATACCAGAC
Source organism: Bacteriovoracaceae bacterium (assembly GCA_048267245.1). GTDB lineage: Bacteria > Bdellovibrionota > Bacteriovoracia > Bacteriovoracales > Bacteriovoracaceae > JBLWXV01. The sequence continues at coordinate 893,097 of JBLWXV010000002.1, read as the reverse complement.
TCTGGGCCAAAGGTTATTCTGGCCGGCCTGGGTCGCTTTGGTCAGATTCCGGCCCGCGTTCTCAAGTCCTGTGATATTGAATTTACGGCCCTTGAACATGATCCCCAGCAAGTTGATACCATGAGAAAATTTGGCAATGTCGTCTACTACGGCGATGCCACTCGTATCGATCTACTAAGAAATGCGGGGGCCGAGAAAGCAAAGCTCATTATTATTTCAATTGCCAAGGAAGAGCTCTCACTAAAATTAGTGGGCCTAGTGCAAAAGAACTTTCCCAATCTCCAAATCATTGCCAGGGCCCACAATCGCCACCACGCATTTCTCTTAAAGGAAGCTGGCATCAAACATATCATTCGAGAAACATTTGCAAGCGCTCTTGAAGCGAGCGAACTTGGACTTCAGGCACTGAACTTTTCAACGACGAGGTCAAAAAGTATCGTTGAAAAATTTCGTCGCCACGATGAAGATCTTCTCAAAGAGCAATCACAGTATTTTCACAGTGAGGAACAACTCATCAAGAGTTCTCACCGCGCCTTCGCCCAGCTCGTCGACACCTTAAAAAAAGACGCCGAGAGCTCGAGTAAGGGTGAAGCTGCTAACTGATTTTCTGCTTAATCTTGTCAATTGAAAATAGAAGCGCTGGAAGAAAGACAACGTCCGTAATGAGTGCAACAACAAGTACAAATGCAGACAGTAGTCCAAAGTGAAAGTTGGGAACGAAGTCGCCGATAATAAATAAAGCGAATGCACTGACCAGAATGACCGTAGTCACCAGAAGAGCACTACCAGTATAGGTGAAGACGCGAGTAATAGTGTCATAGATGGAGTGTCCCTCACTTCGCAGTCGATAGTAATTTGTTAGAAAGTGAATTGTGTCATCTACAGCAATGCCTAGACAGACTGAGGCCACAAGGGCCGAGCCAATATTGAGATCAATCCCAACTAAGTGCATGAAGGCCGCCCCAAAAGTCAGAGGTAGAATATTGGGGAAAATGGAAAGTAGCCCAAGCTTAAAAGAGCGCAGAAGAAGCATCATTAAAATCGCAATTAAAATCATCGCCATTGTAATTGACTGCAAGAATGTCATCACGACATAGTCCATCATGCGTTGAAAGAGAAGGAACTTACCAGTTGCGTGCCCCTGAATACCAAGTTCTTTCATCTTTTGCTCAATCTCATCTACGTGATCGAGCCAACCTCTCGTGTCAAATACAGACCAGAGAATACTCATTCGCATCGATTCATTATCTAGAGTCATGCGATTATTGAGATCCATTCCTTGTGGCAAACTCATTGTGTAGAGAAAGAGTTCTTGGGCAATGGCCTCACGCTCCGGCGGGATTTTATAGAATTCTGGATTGCCAGCATTGAGCGCCTGGTGAGTTTCTTTGACGATATCGATAATATCAATTGTCTTATTGATATACTCTTTTGAGTCGAGCCAATTTTTAAGCTGCTCAATCCTCGCAAGAAATTCTGGGTCTTTAATTCCATCGACCACACCTGACTCAAATACAAACTCTGGCCCTGCGTTTCCTCCAAAGACATCCTTCACAAATTCATTGGCTTGCTTGAGAGGTATATGATCACTGAAGTACTCATAGGGATTAGAGTTCACGACGACCTTTGAGCCATACCAAATCGAAAAGCCAGAGAGAATGAGAAACCCAGCGACAATCAAAAAGCTCGATTTCTGAATAAAAGTTGTCGCTTTAATCGACCACGGTTGTGGCGAAAGATCCTTCGTAAAGATCTTAAAGTGAGGAGAGATTTTGATCGGGGCCAAAACCATCGCAGGAGCGACCATTGTAATAGTAAGCACCCATGCAACAGCGGTCCCCACTCCGGCCAGTAGACCCATCTCTCGAATGGGAATTAGATCTGTAACCATCAAACTCCAAAAGCCAATCATAGTGGAGACAGAGGTTAGAAACGTTGGGATGAAATTTTTATGAAGAGCGTAGACACCGGCTTCTTTACTATCGTGGCCCATGCCTCGAAATTGAAGGTAAGTGACAATTAAGTGGACCGAGTCGGCAATAGAAATTGCCACCAAAATTCCTGGAAGGATTGAGAGAATTTGGTTGTAGTCCATACCTAAATAAAAACAAAAGCCAAAGGTCACAAGAATTGAAGTTCCAATGAGAGTGAGCGGCAAGAGAGTTGCGCTAATAGATCTAAAGGTAAAGAGCATATAGATAATAATGAGAGCAAACATCAGAGGAATGATCTTCTCACTGTCATTCCAAGAGACCTCTCTAAAAGCATCATTCACCGCGGCCTCGCCAATGAGATGAAACTGCGCTTCAGGGTCTTTCTCATTGAGTTCTTTAATCAACTCCCGCGCCTTTGCAACGATTAGCTTATAATTGGGGGAACCTTCCAAGGTAGGAACAAGCCTAGCAAATACCATAGCTGACTTACCGTCTTTGCTTATGAGGTAATCTGGCAGCACTCGGTGCTTAGAGGCACGCTCTTGGCGCTCACTAAGATATGAGTCTTCCCACTCACCTTCCTTGATAAAGGGCTCGACAAAGATTTCATCGCCCTCGCCAAAGGTATCACTATAATTTGTGAGTGAATCCACGCGAAGAACTTCTGGAATAAGCCAGGTCTTCTCAGTGAGTTCAACGAGTGTATTCATACTCTGTTGATCGAAGATTCCAGACTCGGAATACATGGCAAAAACTAAGTTTTCATCATTCCCAAAGTGACGCTCAAAAGCGTTGAGCCTTTCAATTTGCGGGTCAGTTTCTCTAAACCAAATTCTAACGTCATATTTTTCGTTAAAGCGAAGAAGCCCTGGTATAAAAGCCGCGATAAAGAGGATTGAAAACAGCAGAAATTTTTTAGGATGCTCAATAACAAATGCACTTATTTTATAAGTGAAACCAGACTTTTTAAAATCCATACCTTCCTCGATTTAAAAGAAGCGACTGAGTGTCAATTGAAGATAATTATCGCGGTCAAAGAGTTCAAGACCTACCGGTAGGCCAGTGCTTGACTCCCTTGGTGCATCAAAGATTCGAAGGGCGAGCTTCGCCTTCCAATATGAGTTTAGTCGCTGGGCATAGCTCACCTGGAAGAAGCGCTCATGTGTGCGCTCGAGATCCAAAATCGTCGAGATAAATACTTCTCTTCCCATGTCATCATTGAAATTCAGACGATAGCCTAAGAGAACATCTCTTTGAAAGACGCTGATTGCTTGACGCTCGGCCTCTTCAAGCCCAAAGAAAGTATTTCCTTCCAAAATAAAGTAGGACTCCAGACCATTTTCATGACCCAGTAGATATTCAAATCCGAGTGCAACTTCCTGATGATCTTTGGGCGAGAGAAATGTTGAAGTAGCGGCGTTGTAGATCGGTCTAACTGGTGTTTCAAACTGTCTCCAAGCAAATTCAACTTTGGAAATAAGAGCACCGCTCACATAAGAGAGAGTTCCACCAATTTGATTGGCCTCAAAATAATAGGGAGTCAATGTTGTCTTTGAAGGGATAGTGATCGTTGAGCCGCCAACAACAACTTGAGTATAATTCGCATCTCCAAGTAATGGATAGTTGCGGTCGATATGTCTCAGATAGTGAAGAGAAAAATCGGCGTCACCCCAAACGTTAGAAAAGCGCGCTCCAAATTGATGTCTCCAAACACTATCATCAAGGGGGTCACTGCTGCCTAGAACCCGTGGTCTATCTAGGTCAACTCCAGTGCCAAGCCTAGACTTTGCCCCGGGAAAATGAGGAGCTTCAAAGCGGGGCCAATAAAAGAGAGAAAAGTTCCCGCGAAATACAGGGATTTCTACTTCAATCGTGAGCTCTCCCATCTTCTCAAAATTTTCAAACTCGCTATCGAGATTGCGACTATTAACGGCGTCGGCGGGGTGAAAGGCTTCAGTGGCAGTCCAGTTGTAGGTCTTATAACCTGCAAAGAAAGACCAATCCCCCTCTGGCCCCACAGGAAATCGAGCGTAAGCATCTTCAAAGCGCAGAATATTTCGACTGGGTTCTCTCTCACTCACACGTCCATAGCCTCTAAAGGCCATGTCCATAATCTCCCCATCATTTTTGGTGTCAATTCGAGTAAAGAGTGAGGGAACACTCTCCACAGTATTTTGATCGGTGTCACTTTCAAATTGTCGAAATTCAAAAGCCGCTTCCCCCTGCCCTTCCCAAGCGGCATTTGCACTTCCAAGTGCTAGAAGAGAAATGAGGGCGAGGTGAACTTTCATCTACTTGAGAGCTCTCTGTTCAAATTCACTCTCATCGATCTTCACACCGAGCTTGCGATTTTTCCAAGTAAAGATCGACTTCTTCTTGGTTTGGACATTGTCCATCGTAATACTGCCAGCGCGGTAGAGCGTTTTTCCTGCAACTTCAAATTTCTTGTAGCCAGTAAAGTTTGCAGTTTTGAGTAGCTCTCCACGACGATCGTAGTATTCAACTTTTGAGGGATTATCAATACTGCTGGCCATCCACATAATTTGCTTGGAATAACCACTCTTATCTTTGGGGATTCGCTCAATCACATCAATATCTTGTTTTCCCAGCTTCTCAGCGCGCAACCACTTATAGCTAAACTTCTCTGGCTCCTGACTACCGAGGTCTTCATAGGAAAATTCACTTCCCATGAATGAGCCGGACTTATTGGAAGAGCTAATGCGCTTTACTCGTTTAGCGGCCGGAAGATAGAGCCACTGGTCGTCGTCTTCTTTCTTATGTGAGTGCGTAAGCATCTTAGTGCCCTTAACATCGAGGGGACTTTTGAAAATTGAAAGTGATCGATCTCCGTCTCCCTTAACTTCCAATACCTTGCCCTCTAGCTCCCTAGTCACCTTCTGCCCATAGGCATCGATGAGCACGAGCTCCATGTCAGATTCTTCCCCCACGAAACCGTCGTTGGCCTTTTCATATTGGCGCGCCAGCCTCTCGCCTTTTTGTTCAGGGCCCTCAGCTCCAAGCGAGACTTGTGAAAAAAGTGAGCAGCTTAGAGTGGCAACAACGAAAAACAATCGCGAACTACGGCCTTTTAGGATCATAGGAAACTCCGAAGGAAATGACATATTCACATGATTGCATATATGATAACGTGAGACAGTTATAGAGAAAACAGGCCCCAAAAGAGGACCTACTTAAGGACAATAAATGAGTGTTTTTATCAACAGAATTTTAAATATGAAGAAGATCAAGGCCATCGGCTTTGATATGGACTATACCCTCGTGCGCTACCACACTGAAAACTTCGAACGCCTTGCCCATCAAGAAGCTCTGAAAAAGCTCGTAAGCGTCTATGGCTACCCCAGTGAGATCTCTGCTTTGAATTTTGATCCACTCCTAGTAATTCAGGGTCTAATTCTCGACAAAAAACAGGGAAATCTACTCAAGATTTCTCGCTTTGGAAAAGTGAAGACTGCCTACCACGGCACCACTCCCCTAGAGTTTAAAAAACAACAAGACATCTACTCAAACCGAGTGATTGATCTCAATGATGAGAACTTTCAGTCTCTAGACACAAATTTTTCGGTTTCTCAGGGCGTTCTCTTTGCTCAACTTGTAGACATGAAAGATAAAGGTTTGGCCTTGCCCGACTTCACTTCAATTGCCGACGACGTGAAAAATGCCGTTGACCTCGCCCATCGCGATGGTTCACTCAAGGACCAGGTCAAGGCGCGAATTGATGAATTTATTATCAAAGATCCAGGAGTCGCCAAACTCCTAGAGCGCTTTAAGCGCTATGGCAAAAAATTGTGGGTGATCACCAACTCAGACTACAACTACACTAAGCTTTTGCTCGACTACACCATTACTCCTTTTCTTAAAGAGCACAAAGACTGGACCGAGGTCTTTGACATCGTGATTACTTTTTCTAAAAAGCCTCGCTTCTTCTATGAAGGCTCTAGCTATCTCTCAATTGATCCCAAGTCAGGCCACATGCAAAACTTTGACAGCCCTGTCGTAAATGGCATCTACCAAGGTGGAAACGCCAAGAAACTCCAAGAGGACCTGGGGCTTGAAGGTGAAGAGATCCTGTACCTAGGTGATCATATCTATGGCGACGTTGTGACTTTAAAGAAGACCTTCAATTGGCGCACGGCCCTAGTACTCGACCCTCTTAAAGAGGAAGTAGAAGGCGTGATTAAGAGTGATGAAACTCAGAGAAAGATCGACGACATGATGATCAAGAAGTCAGAGCTCGAAAAGAAGCTCAATGACCTTGAAATGAGAAAGTACGAACAAGGTGAAAATATCGACAAAGAAGAGATTAATCGCCTCTTTGCTGAAATTGAGCGCGCAAATACCGAAATTGGAAGCCTTCTCGATAGCTACCGCACTTTCTTTAACCCACACTGGGGCGAGATGATGAGGGCCGGCTCTGAAGAGTCTCGTTTTGCCGATCAAGTAGAGAAGTATGCCTGTATCTACATGGCCAAAGTAACGGATCTTCTAGACTTCTCTCCGCGCACCTACTTTAGGCCACACCGTCGCATTATGCCTCACGAGATTTTGGAATAGCCCCGATTTCGATTAAGTGTGAGATAAATTGGAGGGGGATCTCATAGGCGTGATCCCCATATCCACCTGCCATAAGCCACAGCTGGGGAATATTTTTTTCTTTGAAGTAATTGTAAATCAGAAGGTCGCGCTCAAGGAGCTGCTCCTTAGTCATCTTCATTAAAGCCGCACTTGGAAGCTCATCTTTTTCGTAGGGGTCTTGCCCAGCGAGAATAACCGCCAGCCCTGGCCGATGCTTTGACCTGCGATCGAGCTCATCCAGTCCGGCCGAGAGTTTCTGGCAGTAGAGCGACTCTTCCCCCTGATCAATTTCGATATCGACAAAACTTCCAATGCGCCAAGGTGAATCTTCATCACCCTCATTCAAAGGCCAACCTCGTTTCATGTGAATAGACAGGCACTTTAGACGCTCAGTATCTCCGGCCAAAATCTCGGCCGTGCCATCGCCTTTGTGAGCGTCCACATCAATGATCCACGAAGTGCGAATATGAAAGTCGGCGATCATCTTTTTAAGAGCGATGACAACGTCATTAACGAGGCAAAAACCGCGACCACCAAAACTCATGGCGTGATGCATCCCACCACCGAGATAGAAGCAAAAATCCTCTTCTAGCGCGATATAGCCAGCAAGCATGGTCAACGAAGCGTGATCGAGCATGAGATCGCGCAGCTCGATGAGTTCGCGCTTAGCATTTGCAGGATTGTAGCGGTTATAATTCCCCTCTTCATCAACCAACTCATAGGCCTTAAGGAGTGCCTCAGTGGGATCTGTGTCCACCAGTGCGCGCACGTAGTCTCGGTCGTGGGCGTAGCGCAGATCGCGGCGATCAAAGCGCTTAAAAGTACCGCGCTCAACATTCAAAACGATTTGCTCGGCCAATTCTGGGTAGCGCTCGCGCAGCTCACTCACCACGCGACTTGAGCGACTCTCTCTGATGGGAATTTCAATGCCAAAACTCTCAAAGCTTGGCTCACAGGAGGGCGAATAAATAATCATCCTCTATGGCTACAATCTTTTTAACAGACAGGCGAGCGAAAGTTTTTTAAACTAATGACGTGGATAATAAAATAATCGTCTTTGGCGTTATATTCTCATTTGCCGTCGGCTTCTACTTTGGAAGTGTCTCTGAATTTGAGACTGAGCAAGCCAATGAAATGGCCCCCAAAGTGGCCTCTCTAGCAAAGAGCTTTAAGCAAATTGACCGCAAAGAAATGGGCGCCTGGGAGAGCATTGAAGATCCAGAGCGCAAGCAAGCCCGCGCCCTCTCCATTCTTGGCAAGGCCACCAAGGCCACACTTGAAACTTTCAATCTCGGTGTTAAGAATAATGAATGGGCCAGATTATGGGGCGAAGTTTCTAAAGAGTCAGGCTCTGCCCTTCCCACCCTGGCCTCCACTCCTCTTGCTGAGAACTCAAATTTTTCTGAGACAGTAAGTGTCTTTGAGAAAATTGCTCGCACCATGAAAAAGAGTGACTTCTTTAACGAGGATGGCACCCTCAAAGACCCGACTCGCTTCCTTGCAGAAGCCTCCCCGGTTTCGCGCCACTCGACAATCTTTGATCGCCTGCAAGGAACATCAAAAGGTGAAATTCTCCTCAACGACGCTGGAGATAAAACCTACTACCTTTCAATTCGTTCGGACTTTGTTTTTGATGGCAAAGAATTTAAGGGTACTGGCGGAGTAGAACTCTCGGATGAAAAGCGCGGAGTATTTAGTACTTCAACCAGTGAGAATGCTGGTTCATACTTCTTTGTTCACCCCGAAGATGATCAAGGGATTATTGTCATGACCGGCAAGACTTCTTTTGTCTATCTCACCCTGAACCGCGTGCGCGGGACTTTTAGTGGCCACTACTTTGAGCGCGATCTGCGATCTAAGGCCTACCGCCTTAAAGGTCGCATCCCGCGCCTAGCGCGAACCGCCTACTAGTATAGGCGGCACTGAATATTGGCCCATCCGTTGGCAAACGGTTCCCACTGATTATAGACGTGAAGATTGTAGAATCCACCTGGGTAGATCACGATCCCGTTCATGTACGAGTTAAAAACTGTGCCCGAATATGCGGCGCGGCCGTAGGCAAATCCAGAACAAATTATTGGACGCCCATAGGGATTGACCACAGTGGCCACCACAGCATTGGGAGCAACACTCACATGTGGATTAATCACTACAAATGAAGCGTCAGCGGGGCTTGTGTAGAAAAAATTGAGGGCAACAATGGCAAGAGCGCAGAGCACGAGCTTCTTCACGGTATCTCCTTCAAAGATCAGGGAAAATATGGGGCATTTCAACCATATCTGACACACATTGGCAATGATCGTCCAACACCCTGTAATAAGGAAAGCCTACTCCCCTCTCACCTGACGACTGATCTCAAGCGCTTCAGCAATGATCTCCCCAGAGGCCAAAGATTCACTGGCCAAGAGGGCGCTCTCAAGCTGCTCGGTTGATCGCATTCCACAAAGAACCATGTCCACTCCAGAAATTGAAAGATTATGGGCCATTGCCAGCGACTGAAGCGTATAGGGGGTGTCTTTTAAGAGCTCACTGAGTTTTTCAACCACTTTATAGCGCTCGTCCTTTTTAATGGCCTTCCACCAGGGCGCCCACGAGCGACAATCAGAAGAGTCAAAGCTCCTCGACTTTGAAACTCTACCGGTGAGGATGCCCTTATCAAATGTTCCCCAGCTCATAAAACTTATCGCCTGCGCAGCAAGGGACTCTTCAATAAATGAAACGCTCGCGCGAGAAAAGAGATTGAGCTCGTTTTGAACCACTTTCATTGGCGCCACTTCTTGGGCGAGGGCCAACTCTTCGGGGTTGGTGTTACATAGGCCCAGGTACTTTATTTTTCCTTGCTCCTGCGCTCTAGCTAGGGGCTCAAGAGTTGCTCTGATATCGACCTTTTCATCTGGCCAGTGAACCATGTAGAGGTCGATGTAATCACTCTTAAAATCTTTTAGTGACTGATGAAGCATGCCCAGGCAGACCTGCGGGTCGTTGGTCATATTCACGCGGCGATTGTCGTGCCAGCTCACGCCACACTTAGAGATTAAAAAGACCCGCTCGCGCTCACTGGGCCTAAAGGCCATCCCCAGACGACGCTCACTCTGGCCAAAGCCGTATATCGGAGCGCTATCAAAGAGCTTTATCCCGCGTTCAAAGGCTTCCCTCACTAGAGAGAGGGCGTCTTCTTCACTCATGCGGCCAAAGGAGTAACCCCCTTCTTCCCCACTAATACTGGCGGCGCCAAAGCCGAGGTTTCCCAAATTCAAGCTCTTAAAAAGTGAGATCTTATCCATTATCTATCCTGGCGAGTGCTTAGCGGGTGACACCGCTTGTTTTGCGCACTATAAGGGGCAACATGCAAGACTTCAACTATGAGACATTACTGGTTTTTGCTCACCGCGCCGAGGCAAGCGCCTTCCTCGCTGGCGCCACTGCGCTGGCACACCCCTTCGAAGGGCTTCACTCCCATCCGGAACTTGGTCTCATCCTCATTTGCGGCGAAGGCCTATGGACACCTAGAGAGCGCCTGGCCAGTGTGCTCACGCGTTTTAGGGAAATCGGTGAAGTCATAAATCTCGGGGTCTGTGCCGGGGTTCGCCCCGGTCTTGAAACTGAGAGTATTTATTCAGTGAGAACCGTTTACGCCCAGGGCGAATTTAAAAGCTTCACTTCAAGTGACGAGAGCGCCTCTATTGACTGCATTAGCGCCAAAGAGCGCGTGCTCTCAAAAGACAAGGCCGATGCCCTCGACAATTTTGCTCCCCTAGTTGAGCGCGAACTATGGTCGATAGCCTCAGTGTGCGAAGTCTTTAAAACCCCGTGGCGCGCTTTCAAACTCATTAGCGACCTACCAGCACAGCAGTCGTCTCAACTTTGTGAGATCGTCAAAGAGCAAGCAATCACTTGGTCGCACTCACTGAAGAGCTACTATGAAGGCACAACCAGAACAGTGAACGAGGCTAGCGAGTCAAGCGAACTCTTTAGTGAAGATAATCTAGGTCTCTTCTACCTCACGACCACGCTTGAGAGACAACTCCTAGGACTTAAAGCAAAGCTAGGAGCTGAGGTTTTTCATTCTCATATAAAGAAATTAGAGTCCCAAGAATTTGATCGCCCCAAAGAGAGGACTCTCGCCCTGATTAAAAATCTCTCGCGCGCCCTGAACCCTTTTCGAGAGAAACTAGAAGATGAAATCTTTGAAAAAACAAAGAGTCTAAGAGAGAGTGGCATTCAAGTTAGCTATCCCTGGCCACTTGAGAGCACTCACTTAAATCTAAAATTTCAACTCCAGACTGAAGCGGATTTAGAGCGCTTACAACAGGCGCTCTCTAAGTTCTCGCTCACAGAGCTCAAAGCTGTCATAGAGGCGGGGCAGTTTGATGTTTAGTCGACTGTTAATAGAGAGAGAGGTCATTGATAGCCAAGTTGTCCAAAACTTGCGAGAGCGCTTTTCTAAAGTTCCAGTCAAAGTAATTGACGATGCTGAAGAGATTTTTAATCGAGTTAAAAAGCCCTATCTTCAAAAGAGAGAAGACTTGCAGCTCTTTGTGGCCAAAAAAAGAGGAACGCTAGTCAAGCCCGCCCCAGACGCCTATGGCCAGGCAGGAGACCCACACTATTACTATATCCACGCTTATAATTGTATTTACGAGTGTACCTACTGCTACCTCCAAGGACACTTCCACTCTCCCGATCTGGTTTTCTTTGTTAATCACGATGAAATTCTAGCTGAGATAGAAAAGACTATCTTGGAGACAGAGGACTCTCACTCTCCTTGGTTTCACGCGGGAGAATTTAGCGACTCCCTCGCCCTATCTCATCTCACCGGCGAGTTGCCTCTCTACTATGAGCTCTTCTCAAAATATCCCAACGCCAAGTTAGAGCTGCGTACAAAGTCGGCCAATATTAAAGAGCTTTTAAAATTAAAGGCCCTTTCTAATGTGAAAGTGAGCTTTAGCCTCACTCCGGCCGAGGATGTCAAAGAACACGACTTAAAGACTCCTCCACTCGCGGCGCGAATTAGGGCCATGAAAGCACTCGCAAGTGAGTCTCATCGTCTCGGGATTCACTTTGACCCAATGATTTACCGCGAAGAAATGCTTGAAAAGTATCAAGAGCTCATCGACCAAATTAAAAGTGAGATCGGTTGGGATAGCATTGACTACCTCTCTCTTGGTGTCGTGCGCTTTACTAAAGATGTTTATCACCAAGTCGAAAAGAATTATCCCAACTCTTCCTTTCATAGTAGCGAGCTCATTAGAAGCTTTGATGGCAAGGTTCGATACATTAAGGCCCAGCGAGCTTGGATGATGAGTGCCGTTAAAGAGAAGCTTATAAAAAGTGGTCTTCCCAGTGAGAAGATCTACCTCTGTATGGAAAACTAGTAAGCACTCCCCATTCGTTTCACCAGTTCCAGCAACTCACCGGCAATGTAGCGATTATTGGCATAATTCTCTCGGTAGAGCTCGCGCTTTACACTCGGGGTGCGATCCATTTTGGGAAGTTCGCGCGAGAGTTCCTGGGATTCAATGACTTTTTCATAGAGGTCATCGAGATCTGCTTGCAATTCCTTTGGAAGTAAACCCTGAACAGAGAGACCAAGCAGGAGATTGAGAGAAAAGGTGATATTTTGCGCAGTAGAGGGATAGAGTTCGAGTCTGTACTGAAGATAGCCAAGCGTCTGCTGCATTAACGGTCCCCTTTTGACTGGTGCCCACATTTTCTTTGTGAATGCCTCAAAGACCGTTTCAATAAATACGAGTGCTCGTTGGGAGCGACAAATATCAAAGGCCTCTTCCATTTGCTTGAGTTCAAGAAAATTCATCTCAGTAACATTGAGAACTGATTCATTAAAGATTGATGTCGCCTCCATCGCCTGATCAATGAGTAGGCCCTCTTGGAGGATATCCACATACTTGGCCACCACAGCATCGGGATTGTCGTAGAATGGATCATCAACATCAATTAAGGAATTATCGGGAAGGATTCGCGCCAACGCACTCTCACACTTTCTAGCAGAACTTTGAAGCATCTGCTTCATCTCTTGCCACTTCCCTCTGAGTTCATCTGATTTAGCGCGGTCAATCTGGGGCGCACTCTGAGTTGGAACTGGAGGAGCGAGGGCCCCCCCAGTAGCTGGACTCGGACTGGGAGTTGGAGTTGGCGCTGCTGACTTGAGGGCTTTAGAACTCATCGAGCCATATCTTTGCTCAAAAGAGTTATGATAGCTGCGCTCATTCATATAGTAGAGAACCACCATCACAATGGTCGTGATGGTCAGAAGAATGCTGATGAGGCGAAACCTATAATCCAATGAAACCCCGGTGGCTAAACAAAGTTCAAGAAAATAGTAGCACATTGAAATTGTGAATCAATTGTTGAATTCACTTGGAGGAATCAAAGGCACTTGAAAGATTATAGAGACGACTTCCTATCTCGTTGGCGATCTCTAAATTATTTGCCCGAATCTCGATAAATCTTACCCAGCGGTAAGCATTTTTTGAACTCTCAGAATAGGTGTCAAAGTCAGCGGGTCGATCTTGATCAATCATCTCTATCCCTTGCATTTTAGAAAGTAGATTATCAATCAATATTTTCTCCGAGGTTGGAATTGCCCCTAAGACCTCTAGGCTCTCAATAAGGCGCAAAGTATGCTCGTAATATTGAATATCAGGAATAGACTTTCTAAAATAAACCTCTAAGTAGCGAAGCAAATCGAAATAGAGTATGTCTTTAAAGATGAAATTAAATTTCTCCTCTTTGAGCCCCTCCATCACAAGCTCGATATAATGTTCTCTTTTTTCTGTCGCGCATATTAAGAAGCCCTGCTCTAGCTCTATGAGATCCTCAGGAGCAATAAGTTCACTGAGAGTCTTTAGGATATTATATTTTTCAAGTGCGATGTCGTATTTGGCCGTAAAAATTGTTTCAGTAAGAACTAATGAAAAATTGCTCGCAATCGCCTTAGCACTGTCTGGATCGTCTAAGTTATATAGAGGATCAAAAGCTCCTTCGTAGAGAAAATCGTCATCATTGCTTGCACACTCCTGTGCGACCTTATCAAGTAATGAGCGCACTTCCTTAAAAGCTATCGCTAAGAGAGCTTCAGTAGAGATTTCTGAGTCAGTATCTGAGTGAACCTTTAAGTCTAGAGACTCTTTGGGCTTTAGCGAGGCAGGGGCCCTAGAGCTAGTCGCATATTGGGCCGTGTCCTGGGCGTAGAGAGATACACCCAGGAGAAGAAATGAGAATATCTTTTTAAAGTACTCCGTTATCAAAATGAATTAACGATTTCTGCGCAGCTTGAAAGTCTTCCTTAAAAACCGAGTGGCGTCTCGTTCTTCTCTGCTCCATGAGACGATTCTTTCTCATGTACTGGCGATAAGCGCAGAAGCGATCCTCCCTACTTTTCTTGGGGTTAACGGCATAGACTTGACGTCTGAGTCCCGAATTACTTCTATAGTTTACCACATGATGCGACCATTTTAGCGTTGGACCGTTCTCGTAGAAATTAAGCTTTGCATCCTCACAAGTATCGTAAATCTCTTTAATAAAGTCATCTTTCTTATTCTCAAGATAAGGAAGCATCCTAAAGCAGTAGGCCGCCACTTCATCTTTGGTCATATCAGGATTCTTTAAGCCTTTGATAACTGGTTTCTCAAAGACTTCCATAAACTGATCAAAAGTTTTACGGGTAAGTGTCTTAGTTGTTTGCAGTCCCTGATAAACTTCGGCGAGCGAAATTGACTGACTGGCCGTTGAGTATGAATTGAGAAGTGTGCTCACAAGATCTGAGCGAGTGGCCATGAGAATATCTTCAACATTCTCAGAAAAGTCTCCGGCGGCAAAGCGTGCTTCCAATTCATAAGAGACCATATCCCTAATCTTTGAAAAGTAGACGTCATTGCCTCGCTCAGCAAGCTTTAAGAGATTAGTAATACACGATGTGATGGTAAAGCTCTTATTGTCGACCTCATCCCCTTCAACTTCGATTCCGAGCGTGCGCAAAGTCTCAGCTGCACTTCGACACTCTCTTGGGAGTTTGTCGTTATCAATAGGACCGGGTCTAAAGCCCTCTTCAATGAGGGAGAGAACTGTCTCTGTGAGCTCTGAAGTTCTTCTGACATTCACGATTTGTGGATAGTAGCGGTGAGTAAAGCCCGCCTCGCCCGACTGGCAGCCTCGATCAGAAAGACGACAGCCAATATCATAGAGGACTCCCTCAATTCTCTTGGCATTGTCTAATACTTTAATTAAGCCTTGAATCGCATTGGCTTCGCCACGAAAGTCGCGGTTGGCGCGAACGAGCACTGAGTATGAATCCACAGAGACTGTGCGGGCCCGCTCAAGGTTCACAATATCGAGAGTCTCATTAATCACGGCCACTGCCGCGTTCACAGCTCTGGCCCAGTCACTCAAGTTAAGAGTGAGTCCTTTTGAGCGCACGTACTCAAGTAGATTACTACAAGAGCTCTGTGTCTCAGGGCAAACTGGCACACTTGAGATCGTCTCATCATAGAGTTTGTAGGGCAGAAGTTGGCGGTCTCGAGAGACAAAAATTGGGTTTTCCACACTACTCGACGAACTAGACCATGAATTTGATGGTGAAGGTGTGAGCGAGGGGTTTTCCATAATCATAACGAGGCTAGAAATCGCAATGGCGATCGCTTCACTCTTATCATTACTAGAATTAATATTTTCAAAGATACGCTGGCGAAGAGTTGCAAAGGTCTGAGTATAGCGCCTGACTTTCTGAAGAAATTCGGCCTGCAAAATTGGCTTTTCACGGTTGACCAAGTCCCCTTCAGAAGTAATCGCCGATCCTGCGTAAACTTCACTCAACCAGTGGCCTAATTCTGTAAGGTGGTAGCTAAGGAGTTCCAGCCCTTCAAATTGAGGCTCGTCAGAATTGAGATCATCTCTAAACTGATCAACCACATCCATCGATTCATCGGCTTCACAGAATTGATTTGAGAGCGCCTCACTCACACAGGAGATGGCCAAGGGGAGCTTGATATCATCAAGCTTTGCAATATCCTTGTTGAGTTTGAAGTCGTGAATATATTTTGAGAGCGTCTGGACCACAACTGCTGCGCTACTAAGGGCCAGCCTAGTGCCTGGAGCACTAAAAGCGGCCGCGGACATGAGTGAATTTGAAAGCAAGCTCGCAAGCAGATAATTCTTGCCATTAAAGCAAGCCGGATTAGATGCCCACGACCCCAAGAATCCCTCTACGCTACCAAGCATCGTACTAGCACCAGTAGCATAGCGACTAGAAAAGAGTCCAAAGCGCTTAACTTCGGCTTCCATATTAATGAGATCAGCTTGGGCCAAAAGAAGTTCATTGGCGAGAAAACTGCGCTCCTCAGTTGAGAGCGATGGATCAGCAAGCATATTCGTATACTGGGCCATGCGATGTTCTAGGGCCGCGCGCGAGTTCGAATCAGACTGATAAACTTCATACTCTTGATAGAGACGATCGTAGCTAGTCACCACGTTGCTCACACTTGAAGCACCAAAACAATTGGTGTCGGCCTTAAATTCAGCAATGACGCTGGCCAAGTTCTGAACGCTTAAGAGTGATCCCCTCACACTTTGTGTGAGAACATTAGGACACTGAGAGGCGTAGGCACTCAGAAGAGTCTCAGCTGGAGTCTGCTGCGCCCAAAGCGATTGTGATCGCATAAGTAAAGCGGTAGTGATGGCCAGAAGCAGGCCCCAAGCTCTCATCATGATCTAAGTCTCCAAAATAAAATATTGAAGACTCTTTACCACCTAAGCCCAGTATTAAAAAGGGCCCAAGTATTTCTTCTACCCTAATAATTTCAGGTGTTTAATATTCGTACTCACTACCTATGCCCATATCTTCATAGTCCTCATAGGCTAGTATTTGAGTACTGGCGAGCCCTTCATCGATTTCCAGCGTCACATCGGTAATCTGGTCAATCTCGCTCGCCGCTAACTCGGCCCCACTTTGACTGGGAGCAGAGGGGCTATTGCGCATGATAACCACCACTAAAAGGGCACACACTACGCTGGCAGCAAGGGAGAGCTGAAGCCACGCTCCCTTTTTCTTTGATTGCTTCTCAAGCTCTGCTTCAATATTGGACCAGACTCGAGCATCTGCACTCTTAGAGAGTTTAACTTGTAGCGAGTCTCGGTAGAGGTCTTTAGTTTTTTGAGATTTTAGAGTTTTCATAACTGACCTTCTCCCAATAGCTGAGTCAAGCGAGCTCTCGCTCGGTTTACAAGATTCTTCATGGCCTGGGCCGTTTTATCTCCCATTTGCGCCATCTCTTCGTAGCTGAAATCCTGCATCCACAAAAGAATTGCCTCGCGCTGGGAGACCGGCAACTTGGCAATCGCCGCCTGAAGCTCTGCGCGCTGAAGCTTCTTTAAGAGGATTTCCTCCTGCTCAGAGAGAAGTTCTTCACTCAGCTCTGGTGAGTAATTCTCCTCTTCTTCTGTCAGGAGTTCTGTCTTCTTGCGAAGAAAATCAATAGCGCAATTTCGAGCAATATTAAAAAGCCAAGTGCGAACCTGACTTTGATTATGATCATAGCGCCCGATGGAACCAAAGAACTTGAGGAAGGCCTCTTGCAAAATCTCTTCGCTTACATCTTCTCTGCCCGTCATTCTAAAGACAAAGAAGTAGAGCCCTTGCTTGTGACGATTGTAGAAGACCTCAAAACACTTGTGATCATTCTCTCTCATCCCCGCGGCGAGTTCTAAGTCTGTAAAGGACTCTAACGGATTTCTAAATGGATTGCGCCCAAGTGAAAGGGCCCGCGCCAGTGCTCTCATCACTCAATCATACGCGTTTGGGCCAAAATAGTTTCATTTTTTCCCTAACCTAATGAAAAATTAATGACTTAGAATAAGAGTGAAACTATTTGGCCGCCTCCTGCGTAGAACAGGCACCAACATGATTTAAAGGAGCTAATCATGAACCGAGTGAATAGAAAAATTTTACTAATACTTGCGGCCCTTAGCCTGAGTGTGACAAGCGCATATTCAGATGAGAAGGCCGAGAAAAAAGCTGAGCTTTCAAAGCAATTTAAAAGTTTTATTAGTGAAAATCAAAAGCTGCGTGAAAAACATGAAGAAGAAATCTACGAGTTACAAAAGAAATTTTTGGATGAAAATTATAAGAAGCAAAAATCTCTTCTCTCCAAGCTCTCAGAGCTAGAAAATAAATTAGAAGTTGGGGAAAAGGATAAGAATAAAGAAATTCGAAGTGAAATTAAAAAGACCTTCAAGGAGTTTAAGAAGGAAAGTCGCAGTGAGCGCCAGGAGTTCTTTAGAGAAACTCTAAAGTCCAAAAAGAAGGAATTTCGCGAACTCATGAAGAAGCGACACCAGGAGCTTAAGGAAGACCTAAAAGCCGAGGTTGGCCCCATGCCTAAGGATCGCGGCGAGGGCTTTGACAAAGACAAGCGCAAGAAAAAGCGCGAAGAGCGTCGCAAGGGGCGTAGAAACCACCAAGAAGACGATTCAGAGGACGATGAGTAAACTGGGCCCGATGAAATCTATAGGGGGCTTTAGTGCCCCCTTTTTTTTAGCCCCCATTGCTCTGCCCATCGCCTCTTGATATACCTGCCCGCTATGACAACAAATCCTCCACAATCACAACTGCCTATCACCGCGTGGTTACCCACCACGATGAAAGAGGCCAAGAAGCGCGGCTGGGAAGAACTCGACGTTATTCTCGTGACCGGTGACGCCTATGTGGATCACCCCGCCTTTGGAACCGCAGTGATGGGAAGGATTCTGGAGTCAATGGGACTAAAGGTTGCCATCATTTCCCAGCCAGATTGGCGCGGTGATCACCGCGACTTTAAAAAGTTTGGAGCGCCCAAATACTTCTTTGGCGTCACCAGTGGAAATATGGATTCGATGGTCAATAAGTACACTGCCGGCAAGCGTCTGCGCAGTGATGATGCCTACACTCCAGGCGGCTCAACTGATCACCGCCCTGACTACGCTACTACAACCTATACTCAAATTCTCAAAGAACTCTACCCCGACTCTCCCGTCATTATTGGTGGTATTGAGGCTTCTCTAAGAAGAGTGACACACTACGATTTTTGGGCCGATAAACTAATGCCCAATATTCTCACCAGCTCTGGTGCCGATCTCTTGGTCTATGGCATGGGTGAACAACCGATTAGAGAGTTAATGGGGCTACTTAAAAAGGGCGTCCCCTTCTCTTCACTTAAGACAATTCCTCAAACGGCATTTCTACAGCCGCGCTCGGAGGCTCTGCCAAAGAATAAGAATTGGAAGACGAGAACTCTCGCCTCACACGAAGATTGCTTAAAATCAAAGAAGCGCTACTCGCGCAACTTCGTCTTTGTGGAAGTCGAATCCAATCGACAGTTTGCCGCCCGCCTCACTCAAGATGTGGGCGATGAAACACTGATCATTAATCCTCCCTATCAAACAATGACCTCTAAAGAGATCGACGCCTCTTTTGATCTCCCCTACACCAGACTTCCACATCCGAAGTATAAAGGTCGCGGGGCGATTAGTGCTTATGAGATGATCAAATTCTCTCTCAACACTCATCGCGGCTGTTTTGGTGGCTGCAGCTTCTGCACCATTTCAGCTCACCAAGGAAAAATGATCGCCAGTCGCTCACAAGAGTCCATCCTACGCGAACTTGAGCAAATCACCGGAGACCCAGATTTTAAGGGATATATCTCTGACGTCGGTGGGCCTTCGGCCAATATGTATCAAATGAAGGGAATTGATCAGAAGATTTGCGATCGCTGCGCGGCCCCTTCGTGTGTACATCCAAAGATTTGCTCCAATCTCGACACTTCACCAAAAGCGATGACGGAACTCTACCGCAAAGTGGCCGAGCACAAGAAAGTGAAAAAGGCGTTTGTCAGCTCTGGGCTTCGCTATGACTTGATGTTTGATGAAAACTCGCCTCATAAAAAAGATGACAACGAGTACGTCGAGCAGCTGATCACTCACCACGTCTCAGGAAGGCTAAAAGTGGCCCCAGAGCATACAGAGGATCACGTACTTCACATGATGAGAAAGCCTAGCTTCAAATTCTTTGAGGCTTTCAAAGAGAAGTTTGAGCAAATGAATGCGCGCCATCAGCTGCGCCAAGAAATCATTCCCTACTTCATTAGTTCTCACCCGGGTTGTAAACCGGAGGACATGGCCAAGCTCGCTGCTAAAACGAAGAAACTAGGCTATAAGTTAGAGCAGGTTCAGGACTTTACGCCGACTCCAATGACACTCGCCACTGAGATCTACTACTCGGGAATTCATCCCTATACGATGAAACCTGTGGAGACGGCAATTTCGCTCAATGATAAAACTAAGCAGCGAACATTCTTCTTTTGGTATAAAAAAGAAAATCAAAACTTCATTAAGAGCTATCTAAGAAAGCTAGGGCTTGGCAATATTGAGAGTGAGCTCTTTAGTTAGAGCCACACCCACTTGCCGGTAATTTGATCGATCTCATAGAGGCGTTGAAGTTTAACTAGGCCATCGGTGCCGCGAATACGACACAACATTCTAGGGGTAAAGCCCTCCCAATCAATGACGATGTCGCCAAAGTTGAGATCACAATATGTATTGGCCTTGCCGTAGTAGTGATTGACCACTGGAATATAAACACTCGGAACCGAGTGGGTCATCCCACTAGACATCATCTCGTGATAGACAATTCCCTGTGAGCCCTCAGACTTGTGAAAGAAGCCTGCAAAATGTTTGTCGCCTGAGAGAAAATAAGGGGCTTTCACATCATAGCGCTCAATGATTTCAAAGAAGCGCTTGTATGAAGTTGGAAAGTCTGCCCAATCTTCAGTTGTTGAGAGGTTGGTCGAAATCATCGAGGTTGAGCAGCCAAAGAAGTGAATATCTGCCGTACTCGATCTCATCTCCTCTTCAAACCACTGCCACTGCTCTTCACCCAGAATATCTCCTCCCGCCTTCTCTCTTGAGTCGCGGTTAAAGCGGCAGTCAAACATGATGAATTTCACCTGACGGCCCTCTGGCCCAATGGTGTAGGAGTCGTAGATCCCCTGACGAGAGCGTCTTTTAGAGTTCTTATCTTCCCCGATAAAATCAAAGAAGGCGTCTCTAGACTCCCAGCGCTTGGGATAGTGGCGATCTCCATTATTCTTTCCAAAGTCGTGGTCATCCCAAGTGGCAATAATTGGAATATTTTCGACGATCGAGCGGTAGTCGCGCCTAGTGAGCTGGAGTAGATACTTCTCTCTGAGCTCGCCCATATCCTCGGTGTCGCCGTAGACGTTGTCACCAAGCCAGACAAAGAGATCCGGTCGAGCGCGCGCAATATGGCGCCACAGGGGTTGATCCTGCTTGTGTGAATTGCACGAACCAAAGCAAAAACGCCTTAGTTCGGTGTTCGTATTGAGATCTTTGCGATTAAGAGACTCAGAAAAGCTCTTGAGCTCTAATGGTGCACCTAGTTCCAGTGCCTTAGCGCCGCCATGGTAAAAGGCACTTCCTGCCAACATTCCCGTCCATGACGACAGAAACTTCCTCCGTGAAAGTTGCATGTCTATCCCCAATCAATGTATTACCGGTCTATTGTAAGTGAGAATCGCGCACGCGTCTTTCAAGAAAGTGATGGATTTTCGTCAAGATAGAATCTTTAAGATTGTGAGACTTGGTGCATAAAATCCATCTTTTACCCTTGTCGTCGCGTCCCAATCAGGTTATAACCACTCACTCATTATTTGTTAACTATACACAAATTGAATAAGGATCTCGCTATGGCACGCACATGTGATTTGACTGGAAAGCGCCGTTTAGTTGGACATAAAGTCTCACACTCAAACATCAAAACTAAGAAAACTCAGCAGCCTAACCTGCAAACAAAGAGAGTATTCGACCCTGAAACAGGTAAAACTGTTAAGCTTAGACTCTCTACAAGTGCTATCCGCACTCTAGATAAAGTTGGAAGTCTTTCTAAGTTTGTACGCAAGTACAAGCACCTCTTCCAATAAGAATCTAAATTAGATTTTTCTTTGAAATAAGAAAGGCCAAGCTAAGCTTGGCCTTTTTGCGTTGGTCTCTTTCGAATTTAACTACTGAACTTCGATCTCAGTAATTTCAAAACCCCACTTATTGATTGAGCGATCTGACTTAAAAGTCACAGTCATCGTCTCTCCTTCAATATAATCTGAGGCGTAGTCTGTACCTGTTCCAGAAACTTTCTCAACAACAGCGCCGCTCGCGTCAGCAACTTCTAGGAAGTCATAGCGATTTTCAAGATCATACTTCTTAACTTTTAAGCGCATGTACTTGGCACCTGGAACGTTGAAAGTCTTAGACTCTGAAGCGTTATCAGCATACGGGTGAGCTGATTCCCATACATCACTAAGGGCCACACTTCTCCAAGCACCTGGCTTTGGTTCATTGCGAGCTGGGCGCGTGTCTGTGAGAAGGTTGTAGGCGTTAAGTGATCCACCGTTGATCGTCTTGCCACGAAGAGCTGCTGTTGGCTCACTAGTAGCAATTATGCGCTCGCGCACGGCCTTGGGGTCCATGCGGCCATGCTCGGCAATTAGAAGACCGATAGCGCCTGATACGTGTGGTGTGGCCATTGATGTACCAGAGAATACTTCGTACTTATTATTTGGAGTTGAAGAGAGAATTCTGTGTCCAGGAGCACCGATGTGAACAGTGTTGCGGCCGTAGCAAGAGAATGAGGCGATTCCATTTTGAGCAGTTGTTGCAGCAACTGAGATCACGTTATCAACTTCATAGTTTGATGGATAGTGAGGAGCGCTGTCGTTGTTAGTTCCACTGTTACCAGCGGCAGCAGTGAAGACAATGCCAGCAGCATTGGCGCGCTCAATAGCCTCTTTAAGAGCTTCAGAGCGACCACCGCCGCCCCATGAGTTACTCATGAGATCAACGCCAACTTTTGTGGCGTAATCAATCGACTTAATAGCGCCTTCAAGTGAACCAGAGCCACTGTCAGCTAGAAATTTCACCGCAACGAATGTGACGTTATCCATTACACCAGCGACACCCACACCGTTGTTGTGAACGCCACCAATTGTCCCAGCACAGTGAGTACCATGAGCGTTGCCATCCATTGGATCGCCGTCGTTGTTAGCAAAGTCGTAACCGTGAATATCGTCGATATAACCGTTGCCATCATCATCCACACCTGGACGACCATTAGCTTCGGCCTCATTAGTCCACATATTGGCCGCGAGATCTTGGTGATTGTAATCGATACCAGTGTCGATTACGGCGATCTTAACGGAGTGATCTCCTGTCGTGATATCCCAAGCTTTTAGAGCGTCGATATCGGCACCAGCTAGACCAGCACCACCACTTGGCTCGTTATTACCGGTATTTCTTAGACCCCAGAGTTGACCAAATTTTGGATCATTTGGAGTCGCGTATTCAGCATCAAAGCTTACTGGTGAGAGAATATCAGAGAGTGTTTGCTCTTTAATTGGCTTAACAAGCTCATAAATATAGTTAGGCTCTGCATACTCGATTGCTGGATCAGCATTGAGCTCGGCCAGAATTTCTTCTGTTCTAGCTTTGTTTCCAACACTCTTAACTTTGTAGAAAGATCCAAACTCGACATTGAGGTCACTTTGAACTTCTACGCCCAAAGATTTTAGACTTCCCAATTCCGACTTTGTCACTCCGCTTTTAAGTTTAACGATAAACTCACCCGGAATATGGGGAGCTAGCTTTGCGCTTGCGACGCCTGTGAGTGAAAGGCCAGCTAGTGATACTGCTGCCCCAAGGCTTAATCTCTTCCAGTTCATACTCCCTCCTTGGAGTTTTAATGCGGTCCAAAGACCATTTATTTGCAGACAATCCATTGTCTTAAAAACTGAATATCAACATAACTTTGTGAGTAGAATTAACCCTATTGGCATGATCCGGTGCTCACGAAGATGGAAATATTTTCCAGTATAACGCTAACTCTACAAAACCCATTAAATGAGAGAAAATGTTAGGGTGATTAGTACGCTAAAATAGCGACCAGGAAGGGAGCGCGATGATTTACGGTGGTTCAAACGACCCAGTCTACATTAAGAAGATCTCACTTAGACTGTGGACTCTGCGAGATGAACTCGAAGCCGTGATCGAAAAGCGCCTCACCCACATGGGACCTGGAGCTGATCGCAAGCAGGCCATTACAGATCTCCTCGAAGAATACGCTGCAGGCAATGATGACGAAGGCAAGTCCGCGGACGTCCTTCCTATGATGGGCTCAAGTGGAGAGGAGCTAGACGACCTCGGCGCCGCTATGGCAGCGGCTATGGGTGGTGGCGAAGCCGCTACAGATGCCCCAGATCCCTTTGAAGCCGCCATGGCCGAAGCCATTACTGAAGGTGATGGAGCTGCCCCTGAAGTTGATCCTTTTGAAGCTGCTATGGCAGAAGCAGGAGATGAAGCTCCCCAATTGGCCACGCCAATGGTGGAGAGCGGAACAGTTGTTGATGAGAGTGAAGCCCCAGAGAGTAATGTAGTCACCCTCTTTCAACGCCGACCTAACCTCCCTGAGAATAAAATCTTCAACGGAAAAACAGTCATGGCCGAGGTGGGAATGGATGAAATCTATTTCTTCTGTCAGACCAAATTGCTAGTTGGCCAATCGATTGTCATTGAATTTCAAATTCCTAAACGCTTTAGGTTGTGCGCTGAGATTCGCTACTGCCGCCAATACAATATGAAGAGCAGAATCATTTCTGAGAATGCCCTTCCATATCGCATTGTAGCAAAATGGACCTACTTACGTCCTGGCGAGCGCACTCTACTTAGACAGTTCATCGAGAGTATCGAGCCAGTGGTGCCCGATATTAAACCTCAGGGTATTATTAAGCCCAAAGAAGAAGACAGCGACGAGTTTGATGAACTCGACGACCTCGATCTCTAGTCACGCCCCGTTTGATAGGTTTATAATGGACTTCCGGCACACTTTAGCAGGAAGTATCATTTGCTCCTACGCATGAGATCACACAAATCACTCTTCTCTACCTGGCTGGTAGGTGGCTTCTTCATCGTCTTGATAGCGAGCGCACTTTTAAGTGAGTTCTTCCAAGCCCCCACTGAAACCTTGCACGAGCTTGGTGAATATCAAACCGTCCTTAAATCCAGTGACCTAGACTCAATTTCTCATCTCACCATTAAAAACCGTCTCGGCTCCTTTACCCTCGAGCGAGATCAACACGGAATCTGGCAGATGACCTCTCCCCGCGAGTATCCCGCCACGGAATCTACCATCACTCAAATTATTGAGGCGCTTGGAAATCTCAAAATTAGAAAGATCTACGAAAAGGATCTGATCAATACTTCTAACTTCTCTCTCGATCGCCCACAACTTGAAGTGAGCTTTAATGCAAAAGACGGCACTGAACACACCCTTCAAGTTGGTCTGGTCAATCCAATTGATAATTCGACCTACATAACTTTTGAAAAAAAGAAGGCGATCTATCACATCGACGCAATTAACTATCCTTTTGAAAAATTGGACCTCGGTCTCTTCATCGACACCAGAATCTTCTCAGTAGAAGTGAATTCGATTGCTAGCTTCTCTCTCTTCCGTGGAAGTGCTTCAAAGAAAGATCTGCAACTTGAGTTTATTCACAAGGATAATAATTGGCAGACTAAGGACGGCAAGGTGCTAGAGCCTGGCAAAGTTGAAGAATATCTCAAAGAACTCATCTCACTTAAGAGCCAGATCATTCTTGATAAGCAAACAGACGCACTCAAAGAAAAAATTGAAGAGAACCTCGCCACTCCTTACTACGTCATCGAGATCACGGATGATAAGAATAGAGAGATTAGCTATCAGATCACATGGCCACTTGCGGCCCTTCCCGATATAAAAATGGAAAAGCGTGAGAACTTTATGATCTCAGCAAGTGATAGGAAGTATCCATTTCTCATTCACAAAGATCACTTTGGTCTCTTTCAAAAAAGACAGAGCCAATTTAGAACTCTCTCGATTAAGAAGCTTTTTTACTAACGATACGTGAGTTAGAAGGAAGAGCGTTGTCTTTGACAACTTTTGACGGGTCGACGAAGACCTTAATGAAGTTCTCAATAATCATAGAGTTAAACTTACTCACCACATCCTGCTGAATAAGAAGAAGCTTTAATCCATCAACTGGCTGAACTTTCTTCTCTGTCAAGATATGGGCGAAGGTATCGGCAAGACCAACAATATTTGCAAGCGTGAGTATCTTACTTCCCTTCTTTTGATAGGGAAAACCTGTGCCGTCAAAACACTCGTGGTGTTGAAGAATAATTTGTTTAACTGAGTTATTGAGCATGCGATTGCCATCGGCAATTTCAAAACCTAACTCAGGATGCTTCTTGTAGAGTTCGAGCTCTTCTTCTGTCATTGTAGAAGCAGGTTTATCAAGTAGCTCTCTGGGCAATTTCATTTTTCCTATATCGTGAAACATACATGCCATGGCGGCCGATTCGATTGTCGTCTTGGACTCCCACTCAAATTGTTTAATGATCGAGCTGGCAAAGAGAGTTACAAGAAAAGAGTGGCTTACGGCACTGGCATCGAAATCTTGATAAGAGCGAAGAAGCTTGAAGAGATCTTTTTCCTTTTCGATCATCCGATAGACGTTCTCACAAACCTCGCGCCCCTGATCGATCACTTGTGGTTTTAAACCTTGAGTGAAAACTTCTTCGATATATTTCTCAGAGACGTTCTTCATCATTCGAACTTTTGTCTCTGCCCCAATTGCATTATTTTCGACCGCCTTAGCGGCCATGAAATTATTAAACTGAATGAACTTGCGGCGATCATTTTTGTGAAAGTATAGATGCTCTACTTTCTTATCGTTCTTATATTTATCAATTCTGGATTTTTCAAAGGTATCGCCAGCATGAAGAATCTTGATATATCTCTTTGCTCCAAGCTTGATGTAAATATCAAATAGAACAGCTTGCGAAGAGTAGAAGTCATCAATTCTAATGGCGGTAAAATCCTCATCAATACCGGCCACTTCTACTTCATCAGAGACGCCCTCTTTCTTTGGGAGATTGGCCACTAAATCTCCAAGAGATTGATGCCCTTCAAGTGCATCTTTTAAATCTTGAAGCTCAAAGGGTCTAAAGAGGACCTCAGTCGCTCCCATCTTAATATACTTCTCGCTCTCGGCCTTGTTGCTAGTGGCCTCGTCATCCTTGTCTCTTGCTCCGATGACAAAGAGTACGCGCTGATTGGTGTAATTAGTTTTAATGAAGCGAAGAACTTGAGAGCCAGTGTGATTTTGCGTCTCTCTTGAGAGAAGCACGGCAAAGAATTTATCGTTGTAGAGTGCGACTTGGGCATCCTTACCATTACTCACTGCCGCGACTTCATAGCCGCTCTCCATAAAGAACTCTCTGGCGCTTGCGAGCCAGTCAGCATCGGGATCACAAATGAGAATTTTTAGTGCCAATGTTCAGCCTTCAAAAGATAGTCACTACCCTCTCCTATCGGAATACTTGGGTGGAAAACTAAATTCGGTTAGCAAATACTAGCAGTGTAATTTGAGATAGTTAGGCGGAAAAAATAGAAAAAAGAGAAGCTACAAGCTTCTCTTTTCTATAGAAATTGAACAGACTTTCTAAACATATTAAATTGAGCAGAAAGCAATAGTGCTAACTACTTAATTTCTTTATGAAGTGTGTGTCTTCTTAGGAAGGGGTTGTACTTCATAAGTTCGAGACGATCTGGTGTCGTCTTCTTATTTTTAGTGGTCGTATAGCGAGAAGGTGACTTCCCCTCTTTACGGGCCTCTGTACATTCCAACGTGATAATAACTCTAGGTCCCTTGGCCACGATATCCTCCAAATTCTCATTCAAAAAGTACTAACGTACTTGGCAATCTCATTTTAGGCTCCGTAAGATAACCAAAATGAGCCTATCTTGGCAAGTGCAAAGCTCGCGCAGATGTGATATTTGCAGGTTTTTTAGGAAGTATTTAAATGTCTACAGTCAAAATATATGAGTCCAACTGGCGTGAGAGCCTCTTTCAAAATGGCCCTTATTTGGCCTACCTAAGCCTCGGAGCTGCCCCCAGTGACAGCGCCCCCGATGGCGTGGAGTGGCTCTACTTTCTGATCGTCGCAGATAAAGACCATCAAGAGATCAGCTCCAGAGAGTTTAAAGATCTTGAAAAAGCCCTAGGAGCACTCAATAAGCAGTACGGCCATTGGGAGCTTGCAAGTCGCAGCGAGAATAAGAGCGGGGACGGCTGCTCTACCTGCCAGGCCCACTAAAGCCGATTGCCGCTTGACATAAACCGGGTCAGGTGCGAGACTCGCGTCTCTTAAATACTCTTTTTCGCTACAAATAAGTCCTAGCTGTATACCGAGCAGCAGGCCAAACAAAAGGTTAAAATATGAAAAAGGACATCCACCCAAATTACAGAGAAGTGATCTTCCAAGACGTTTCAAGTGACTTCAACATCCTTACTCGCTCTACTATCAGCACTGACCAAACAGGTACTTGGACTGATGGAAAAGAATATCCACTTGTTAAACTTGATATCTCATCTGCTTCACACCCGTTCTACACTGGTAAGCAAAAGATTCTCGATACAGAAGGCCGTATCGAAAAGTTCAAGAAAAAATTTGGTTCTATGTACGCCAAGCAAAAGAAATAATCTCACTGAGATTTTTGATAAGAGAAAGGCCACGAAAGTGGCCTTTTTTTTTGCTTTTAATTCTCAATCGTATCTAATTCATCTTCGTCTTCACCGCCACCACCGGCTTCTCCACCAATACCACCGCATCCAGGAGGCGTTCGTCGGGAGATCTCGTTATACTCATGCCACTCAAAGGGAATACAGTTTAGGCTCACCAGCGAATCATTGAGAGAATACTGAACAATATTTCCGTTTGAGACATTGTTAACAAAAATTTCAAGTCCATTGAACTTACTAACCTCATGAGCTTTAGCGAGGATTTCAGCTCTTGAAGCGCTCTCGATAAACTCTTTAGTTGGAGGCTCAAATTTTTCAACACTCGACTTTAGGCTCACACGATAATCTTCTTTGTTAGCTAAGAAATTTTCAAATTTTTCTGCTGCAAGCTTTAAGTGTTCGGGATTCAAATTCTCGCCTCTTCCACTCACCTGTTGCATATAACTCATCTGCGAGAGATAGCGAGCGTAAACGTTGTATGCTTGCATTCGTTTATATATCTCCATTTCTTCGGGAGTGAGTTTAGAGGTATCTTGTTCGAAAAAATTAGGTCCAGGCAAAAGATTGTGAGATATGCTTGAATACAATTTCATGTACTCTCTTGAGAAAAATGCCAGTTCTTCCCCGTAGGTCTTCTCAGCAATGTCAGCGCGCTCTTTAAGTATCTTTATTAGCATTGTTTTTTCATCGACATAATTGTCAAAATGCTTATCAAAAGACTCAACGAACTTCTCTGTCTCTTCAGCAAATTGATTAAATAGCTCTTCGTTATGGTGAGCATAATTCTTTTTGACTCCATCAAAGAAAAGAGTAAAAAGAACTTTATCTGCTGTGGGGTATGTTTGATCTCCCTCAAAGCAATGACCATTTTCTCTAAAGAAATTATAAATCATTCTAAGTTCAGTGCTGTGAGTTTGCTCGGGGATTTCCTTCTCCCCACGATAATAGGCCATAAACTTAGAGAGCATCAAAGGTCCTTCACCCACTTTAATTCGCAAACACTCTTGTGTGACGAGATCTTGGAGTGAATCCTTTCCTTTAAGAGGTCTAAAATAGAAACCTGATTCGTGCTCTGTTCCTGGTGCACAGATTTTTGGATGAATGTACATTGCCGCCGAAATTGATGATATGTGCTTGATGCCTTTCTTTAAGAATCTCTCAAGCTCGGCCTTACTTTTGACGTCATTCATTTCCTTTTCTTTAAGTAATACTCCCTCTATATAGCTGTGTCCTGCTGGTTTATCCCCAAGTGGTGCTTGCCCTTCGTAACCCGCAATTAAGTTGGCATTTGGAAGTATTTGTTTCCAATCAAAGATTTCCTGCTTCACCCCGGTGTAGCATCCAAGCAGCAAGACCGAGCTCACGCTATCTCGCGATTCTGGAAAATTCTCTATTATCTCTGAAAGCATCTGCTTAGAGAAAAATCCATTGGTTCCACCAAATTGTCCTCCGCCGTCATGTCCTGAAATCACAAGACTATTTACAGAGACTTTATTTTTTTCAAACGAGCCTAATAAGCGATAGAGTTCTTCAGAATTAAATTGTTTTCCCTTCTCTGGTAAAACGATAACAGACTCGCCGCGCTTACAAGCTGCTCTCTTTGTTGATTCAATTTCGCGAGGATTGTCATTTAAATCAAAGAACAGAATTGTCTTTCCCGACTCTGCACCTTTGGGACAAGCTCCAAAACTAGCAAAGGAATATGAGAAAATTGCCAGAGCAATTATTAGCTTATTCATATTTTTTAAAGTCGCGTTTAAGTGCTTCTACTTGTTTGGCAGTGATCCCATCATATAGTCGAATCAAGTCGCTCGTCTTAATCGAATTCATGCGGATATAAAATCGATCGTAATCAAGTTGATCCCAACTCTGAATGACATTGTAGGGAAGATGAGTTTTAACCAATTGGTAGACGAGCTCTGAGTTTGGCAATTGCTTCTGGGGGCGATTGTCCTTAATTTCAAGAACGTGAGCACCTCCCATTTCTTTAAACCCACCCATTTCAAAGTCTTCATCTAATTGTTGAACTTGAAATCCGGCCGGGGGCGGTGGCAGTTCAAGACCAACTTGAGCAAAGAGTGAAGTACAAAAGAAAAGGAGAAAAAGAATTGAATTTTGTTTTTTCATAACTACTTTACGAAAAAACGCGCTCAAAGATTGATCGAAGAATTACTTACTGGTAAGAACTTCCCCATCAAAGCTGGTGAGGATAACTCTTTGGTGAGTTTCTAATTTCTTAACTACTTGAAAAGTGAAACTCTCACCCACACTTGCCTCTTGGAGTCTCTTGACAATTTTCTTCGGGTAATCGCGCTTCATCACTTCAATCTTCTGGGTTAAAAGTGTGCCGCTCTCATCGGGGGCACAAATTTGCCACATAAATGAAAATTTCGTCTCAATCAAAAAGCGCAAGAAGTGGGCCTGCCTAAAGCTCTCGCCCCTACGTTGGTAGAGGTGAGCAATAAAGGGCATCACCTTTCGATCGAGACTAACCAGTTGTGAGAGCCGCTCAATTTCAGGGGCGTGGGTCATGCGCAGAACTTGGTGGCACCAATCGTCCACTCCTTGCAAGGGACAGGAGAAGGCCTTGGCGCAGGGATAAATTGGCATGAGCTCTCTTTTAATGAGGGCGTCTCTTAGAGCAAGCACCTCAGTAAAGCTCTGCTTTGTCCCGGGCTCAATGAGAATGACAAACTCAGGCCCAAGAGAATCGATGAGTTCGAGTCCTCGCTTGGCACCCATTTCATTGAGACTATTTCCAAAGAGCATGACTCCCCCATCGATGGGCGGTACTCCAGGAGAATAAGTCGCAACCTTTGGAGAAAGTCCCAGCCCCTCAATGAGCTTTCGGGCCTGATCGAGCATAAGCGAAGACTGATCAACGAGATGAACGGCAGGAGCCTCTTGAAATTTTGTGAGCCAGCCTACTGAATAAGTTCCAGGACCACAGCCAACGTCCACAAAAGGCAGTGACTTCATTTGGTCAATAATCGCCCCGGGAAGTTGATCCAAGAGAAAATCGAGCTTTGGAATATTTGTAGGAAGATAGTAACTGCAGTATGCGCTCACTAAATCTTGCTCGCTGACATACTCTCCGATGCGAGTTCTCTCAGAGGTAAAGCCTGCTGAAATTTTCTTTAGGAGCGCTATCAATTCATGCTCTTTAAGAAAACTTAGAAGATGAGGATAAATCTCAGCGAGTTGAGGTGCTGGCATTGGTTCCTATTAGAAAAAAAGAGGGCCCAAATTGGGCCCTCTAAAAAGTCAGATTCGAAAATTTAATTAGCGCTTATTCATAGGAGTATACTCGCGAGTATTTTCTCCGACGTAAATCTGGCGTGGACGAGCAATCTTATTAGCTGGGTTGTCACGAAGTTCTTTCCACTGTGAGAACCAACCTGGCAGACGACCGAGCACGAACATCGCTGTAAACATTGCAGTTGGGATACCAAGCGCTTTGTAGATAATCCCTGAGTAGAAGTCTACGTTAGGATAGAGATTGCGCTCTACAAAGTATGGATCTTTAAGAGCTTCTGCCTCGAGACCGCGAGCGATATCAAGGAGTGGATCTTGGATATTAAGTTTTGTGAGGACAGTGTCACATGCCTTCTTAATGATCTTCGCGCGCGGATCAAAGTTCTTGTACACGCGGTGACCAAAGCCCATGAGACGGAAGGGATCATTCTTGTCCTTAGCTTTGCCAAGAAACATTTTATAGTCGCCACCAGCTTTCTGAATTTCTTCAAGCATTTCAAGAACAGCTTGGTTAGCTCCACCGTGGAGTGGTCCCCAAAGGGCATCTACCCCAGCTGACATGCTAGCAAAGATATTGGCGTGACTTGAGCCCACTACTCTCACTGTTGAAGTCGAGCAGTTTTGCTCGTGATCAGCATGAAGAATAAGAAGTACGTCTAGTGCTTTTGCCACTTCTTCATCAACTTCTTTTCCAAACATCATGTGAAG
Organism: Bacteriovoracaceae bacterium; assembly: GCA_048267245.1. Taxonomy (GTDB): domain Bacteria; phylum Bdellovibrionota; class Bacteriovoracia; order Bacteriovoracales; family Bacteriovoracaceae; genus JBLWXV01. The sequence continues at coordinate 860,933 of JBLWXV010000002.1, read as the reverse complement.
GAAGTTCTTGCTGTAGCCAAGTGAAGAATCGGGTGTGACAGGAGTCTCTCCCACTGATCTTTTATTAAAGCGGCCCATGATCATGCTCGTGTGAGACATGAGAAGAGCGAGGGCGCGGTCTTGCTCAGCTGCCGTAAGTTCCGCCCCGAGAAGTTCAGGGTAGAAAGCAGAGAGGGCTACGAGCGTACTAGAGAGTACTCCCACTGGGTGCGCGTCCTTTGGGAAGGCGTCGATCATTTTCTCTAGGCCTTCAGGAAGCTTATTAAATGAAGCAATCGCTCCTTCAAGTTCAGCAAGTTCAGCTTTACTGGGAAGGTTTCCTTTTAGAAGAAGGTGGGCAACTTCAATGAAGTTAGACTGATCAGCAAGTTGCTCAATGGGGTAACCGCGATACTTGAGAATCCCCTTCTCACCATTGAGAAAAGTAATAGCAGACTCACACGAGCCCGTATTCATAAATCCATTGTCGATCGTGACGACTCCTGTATCGGCCCTCAACTTTCTGATGTCGATAGCGCGCTCGCCCTCACTTCCTTCAATGATATTTAATTCATAGGTTTTTCCATCTAGCTCTAACTTCGCTTTCTGGGACATGCATCCTCCACGTTCTACATTAAAATCAACATATAAAATTATGACATTATGGCGTTAATTATCGGCAACATATCAGTTTTGCTAAAGTTTTGTCGAATGGGGCTGCGTCGCAACGGCTACTGCCATAAACTTAATTGAGCCAATGCATGGGGTCGCGCTGCCATACTCGCAGCATATCGCAATCACTCGCGCTCATCCTGCCCTGATCTCGCGCAACTTCGAGCAAATCATCAATAGTTGTAAGACTGTAGAGATTCACTTCCAACTTATTTAAGCGCTCGATCGCTTTTTTCATTTGATAGTTGACCAAACAAAGTGCATCAGTGATTTGAAGTCCTTCGCTGCGAGCTCCTAGGGTTGCCTCTTCCATACTCGAAGCCTGATTCACAAGATCTTCAATGAGAAGTGCCTTCGCCCCGAGGTTAAACGGGCCTTCTACTTGCTTGCCCTTGCCGTGCCCCTTGGGTTTACTGCGAATGTAGATCATCGGTGCTGAAAGGGAGTCGGACATCCATGCGGCATAAGGAATCCCCGCAGTTGCTAGCCCCGCAATAACTTCGTACTTGAGTTGATTTTTTTGAGTGAGTTCAACCAGCGACTTCACAACCTTCACTCGCGCTTCAACCTTGCCCAGAAGCAGGCGGTTATCGCAGTAGATTGGTCCCTTTAGACCTGAGGCATAGGTAAAGGGGTTTTTGACATTGAGGGCAACACAGCCCGTTTCAAGCAGTAAAGTGGCCATTTCTTTTGGACTCAACATCTCTCATTTCCCCTTGATGAAGCCTATTATGCCTACAAGTCTTTAAAATTAAAAGAAAAACTCTCCAGGGACTTGGGGCTATTGGCGTTTACCCCTATACTAGAGGGATAACCCCAATACTTGGAAGGAGTCAATTGAAGGCGCTCTACATTTGCGACAATAAGGAAGAATGGAGGCCAATCAGCAACCTCTTCCACACCCACTTTCCAAAAGTCGAATTGGTCTGCTCTCTCAAAGGCCAAGAGGCAATTGAATACCTCACTTTCGAGGGCCCCTTTGCCGTGGTGATGATCGAAGCAAGTATCAAGAGTGATGACCCTACAAAACTTTGTTCACAAATTATCGACGTCACCGGCGAGCGCCCCATAGTCTTCATTGGCATGCCGGCAATGATTCGCGACCGCGTCTCCCACGATCTCTACAATGGTCATGAGATCAACGGCATTCTCGAGCGCCCCTTTGAGGTCGAAGAGTTTACAGAAATTATCGCCAAGTCTCTCGACTGGGCCAAGAAAGAAGAGTTCGAAGCCTCAATTGAGGAGCTAGATAAAGAAGAGCTGCTCCCAATGAAGATCAGAAACTTCTACCTCTTTAATTCAATTCCCTACGACGTCTTTCAAGAGCTCACCTCAATTAAATATGTGCGCGTGATTTCGGCCGGCAAACCTTATACGGAAGCCGATATAAACGCCCTCTCGAGAAGAAATATTCGCCACCTCTATTTGAAAAAAGATGAGTACCTCAAATTTCTCGAAGACTCCATTGCTCAACTGCAGGTGAAATTTAGTAAGAAAATCAAACCGGTCAGCGAGGCCATTCAATTTCAAGTTAAGGCGGCGATGGTTATTCAACAATACCTGCGCACGGTCGGTGTTACTGAGTCGGTGATCGAGCTGTGTACAAAGGTAATTGATTCCATTGGCCACACTTACGATGCTGTCAGTAAGTTTAAGCAAATCCTCCAGCTCTTTCCCTTTGAGACTAAGGACTTTGCCGAGCAGGCAGTGCTGACCGCTTACTTCTGTGAAGCGATCTCAGATGGTCTAGACTGGAAGTCTGATATCGTAAGAAAGAAATTGGGACTCGCCTCACTATTAATGGATTGCACACTCACCAACGAAGAGCTCGCAAAGATTAGAACTCTCAATGATCCCGAGCTTGAAAAGTTTAGTGACGAAGAACAATTACAATTTAGAAATCACCCTAAAAAGGCCGCAGAGCTAGTGGCGAATTTTCAAGGTTTCCCAGAGACTGATTTTATTATCTACGAGCACCATGAGCTCCCCGATGGTTCAGGTTTCCCCCAAAAGCTCAATGCCAGTCGCCTCACCGCGATCTCTTCACTCTTTATTATGTCTGGAAATATTGTCTCTAGACTGACGCTTATGGGGCTCTCTCCAAGCTCACTTCGCGAGGCCCTGGCCAATATGCGCATGGATTTTAATGTGGGTCATTTCAGAGATTGCCTGACGGCCATTGAAAAGAAACTTAAGACCTAACTAGCGCATTTCAAGCGTATCGAGAGTGTCGATAATCTTAATATAGGTATGGCGATTAAAGCGCTTCTTAAGTGAAGCAATGATATCTGGCATGTTGTAGGCACCGCTCTCGTCTACTGACTTAATCATCTCTTCAACAAAGCCCTCTGCAACAATGATCACTTTGGCCAGTGGTGAGATATCGTCCTTATACTTTACGGCAAAGCCCTCACCACTAGTCACGCCGTGGTGCTGAGTGATGAGTACGTCAGCTCCCATCGGGCAACGAGGAAAGTCTTGGACCACTTGCCCAGCGAGCTTGGCGTGATTGAGGACGATCTCTTTTTCTTTATCAGAGAGCTTTTCATTGTAGAGTAGATCCTCTTCAAATTTCAGCTCTGGATACTTATTGTAGAGAGGAATGAGAAAGATATCGTGAAAGAAGAGCACAAAGCTAATCTTCTCTGCGTGACTCTCCCCACCCCAGCTAATATTTTTAATAATGTGACTACTCACATAGGTTGCCAGAATAGAATGGGTGTAGGCATATCTGGTTTTGTTGGCCATCAAACTGGCCAGGAGGTTTTTTAAGCGGTGATTGCTCTCAATAACGGAATTGATTGAATCAATACACGCTTTTGAAATCGTAATCACTTCTTCAGTTACTTTCTTATCAGTAAAGAGCGAGTCGGCCACAATCTCTATGCCCTGCTCAGTCACTTCTATCTTTTCATCAAGGCCCAGGTCTTCAGTTTCAAGGCGATTGACGATCATTTCGCTCGCGGCATTGATAAATTCCAGGCGAAACATTTTGTCTACGTAGAGAGTATTCACACCTTCATCAATATAGCGACGCACGCCAGACTCAAGGGAATCTCCCTTGCGAGCAATTTGAATATAGTCGCTCTCAGTCTTATTCTTCTTGACTCGGTAGTACACCTGACAGGGAATGCGATTCATACTGTAGAAGAGCTTCACCGGAATGGGATAGAAGTCTGGAACAACACTATCGACCATATCCTTAGCGGTGATACCAAGGAGCTTGGCAAGCGTTCGCACCAGAGCGCGCACATTAAAGCTTGCCGGCAGCACACTCGCCTCTTCCTTAGGAACTTCACTCTGCACACCAATAACGACTATGGGTGCTTCAATGTTATTCTTTTGGCAGAAATCAAAAATCGCTTTGCCCGCATCCTCACCATCGATGAGAGCGAGCACAATAATGGCATTGAAATTTGGATTGAGCTCAAGGAGTTTGAGCGCCTCATCGAGCTTGCTCTTAACCGTCACATTAGTTCCCACATAAACCTCGAGGTTCAATGCGTATAAGTCGTTTAAGACTTCGTTGTTGGAAACTAATAGCGCTTGGGCCATAACTCTCTAATATCCTTTAGCTAGATCACTCTATTCTAACACGACTCACGCTGGCCACACGAGGCTTGGGTAAGTTAAAGTTTTTGCCTATAAATCAATTTTGCTAAGAGAATAAATAGTCATGAAATTTAATCAGAAATTACAGACGGGAAAAATACTTAATCGATATAAGCGGTTTTTTGCCGACGTTGAGCTCGATTGCGGTGAGATCATTGTGGCCCACACCCCTAATACCGGAAGTATGAAAACTTGCTGGAGCCCGGGTTGGAAGTGCGCCGTCAGTTTTCACGACGATCCCAAGCGAAAGCTTAAGTATACTCTAGAAATGACCCACAACGGCTCCACTTGGATCTGCGTCAACACTGGACTCCCCAATAAGCTTGCGGCCGAGGCCCTGCTTGGTAAGCGCATCGCTGAGCTCCAAGACTTTGACCACCTCAAGCCTGAGGCCAAGGTTGGAGAGAGCCGCATCGATATTCTTCTCACCAGCAACCAAGGTAAGTCGCCCGCTGACATGACCTATGTAGAAATTAAAAACGCCACCATGCTCGGCGATGACGGCATGGCCATCTTTCCCGACTCAGTGAGCACTCGCGCTCAGAAGCATTTGCGCGAGCTCACAGAACTTGCCCGCACTGGGCATGGGGCCGCCATGCTCTTTGTGGTCAATCGCACCGACGTGAAAGCTTTTCGCGCGGCCAGTGAAATTGACCCCGAATATGCCAAACTTCTCAAGACTGCCAGTGAAGCGGGGGTGAAAATTCTCGCCTATCAATGCGAGCTCGGACTTGATGGCATCAGCCTAGAACGCCCTATGTCAGTAAAGCTTTAAGACAATTCGCCTTCGCTGCAGTGCTCTTGGTTGTCAGATTGTTTGGGTTCAGTCAGAATTTCTTTAGTTGACCTAATTACTTACAAACATCTCCACGAAGGGGCCATCATGTCGATCTCGAGCTTTCGCTGCAGCAGCTGGATGAAGTCTATTGCATTCACCACTCTCGCCACACTCTTAGCAGGTGGGGCCCACGCCTCAACTTTTGTCTACTGTAGTGAGGGATCACCAAGCTCATTCAATCCACAACTCACCACTGATGGCACAAGTTCAAATGCCTCTGCAAAGACGGTCTATGATCGCCTAGTGGATTTTAAATATGGCACGACGGAAATTGTTCCCGCCCTGGCAACTGAGTGGGAGATTTCAAAAGATAAGAAGACCTATACCTTCACCCTGAGAAAAGGCGTTAAGTTTCACAAGACTTCCTACTTTTCTCCCAGTCGCGACTTTAATGCTGATGATGTGATCTTTAGTATCAATCGCCAGCGCCTGCCAGAAAACCCCTACCACAAAGTGGGCGGCGGCAATTACGACTACTTTGAAGGTATGGAGATGGCCTCCATTATTAAAGACGTCGTGAAAGTTGACGACTACACCGTAAGACTCGAACTCAATCGCCCGGAAGCTCCCTTCCTCGCGAATATGGCCATGGGCTTTATGAGTATTCTCTCCAAGGAATACGCCGATAAACTGGCGAGCGAAAATAAGAAAGATCAAATTGATAACGAGCCCATAGGAACAGGTCCCTTTGTTTTTACTCGCTACCAAAAAGACAATATCATTCGCTATCAAAAGTTTAGCGACTACTGGGGAGAGAACGCCAAGAGCGAGCGCCTGGTCTTTGTCATTACTCCAGACGCCACAGTTCGCTACCAGAAACTTAAAAATGGTGAGTGCCATCTCATTATTGAGCCGGCCCCTGCTGATATCGATGCCATGAAAAAAGAAGCGCGCATCAAGCTACTAAGTGAAGCCGGTCTCAACGTTGGCTATCTTGCCATGAACGTTCAGAAGAAACCCTTTGATAATCCACTCGTGCGCGAGGCGATTAATCACGCCCTCAATAAAGAGGCCTATATTCAGGCCATCTATCACGGTCACGCTAAGGTGGCCAAGAATCCTCTTCCTCCCACAATTTGGTCTTACAACGAAAAAATTAAGGGCTATGACTACAACCCTGAAAAAGCTCGCGCGCTACTAAAGAAAGCAGGTCTTGCAAAAGGATTTGAAACTGAAATCTGGACCCTGCCTGTGACTCGTCCCTACAATCCAAATGGAAAGAAAATGGGTGAGATGATGCAAGAAGATCTCGCCAAAGTTGGCATTAAGGTCAAGCTAACAAGCTACGACTGGCCAACTTACCTAAAGAAGTCGCGCGAGGGTGAGCACCAGATGATTCAAATGGGTTGGACTGGAGACAACGGCGACCCAGATAATTTCCTAGCAGTTCTTCTTGGATGTGCAGGAGTTGAGGCCGGATCAAACCTTGCTCGCTGGTGTAATAAAGATTTTGAGGCCCTCATTGAAAAGGCCAAGCTCTCAACCAGTGTTGAAGAGCGCACCAAACTCTACAAGAAGGCCCAGGAGATCTTTCACAAAGAATCACCTTGGGTTCCCATCGCTCACTCGACAATCTTTAGAGCAATGAGTAGTGATGTTGAGGGCTATAAGATCGATCCACTCGGTCACGACATCTTTAAGACTGCTCACAAGCAATAAGTAATGCTTCAAGTTTTTCTCAAAAAATTTATCAGCGCCATCCCTACTCTAATTGGGGTGACGCTGATTTCCTTTTTTCTCGTGCGCCTAGTCCCTGGAGATCCGGTGATGCTTCTGCTTGGAGAGCGCGGGGCAAGCCCCGAAGTCTACCAAGAGATGCAGCGAAATCTAGGCTTAGATAAACCTCTCTTTACTCAGTACCTACTCTATATGAAGGGAGTGATGAGCGGAGACCTTGGGACCTCAATTGTCTCTAAGCGCGGGGTCATGGAGGAATTCCTGGCGCGCTTTCCTGCGACTCTCGAACTTGGTGTTGTGGCCCTTTTCTGGGCGATCTTAATCGGTCTGCCTCTAGGAGTGATCGCGGCCACCAAGCGCGGCAAATTCTTTGACTACTTTCTCATGGGCGGCTCTCTACTGGGCTACTCCATGCCGATTTTTTGGTGGGGACTACTTCTCATTCTCGTCTTTAGCGTGCAGCTTGGACTCACACCGGTCTCTGGCAGACTCTCGGTGATGTATGATGTCCCCCTCACCAGCGGCTTTCTTCTGCTAGATACTCTCACCAACTCAGAGGTGCGCGAGTTTGATGGGTTTGCTCCCTTTGTGAGCGCTCTTCACCATATCATTCTTCCAAGTATAGTCATGGGAACCATTCCCCTGGCCGTGATTGCGCGCATGACGAGATCGAGTCTCCTAGAAGTGCTCGGCGAAGACTTCATCCGCACCGCCAAGGCCAAGGGCCTTGGCCCCTATAAGGTTGTGGTTAAACACGCTCTCAGAAATGCCATGATTCCCATTATCACCGTGGTGGGCTTAATGTTTGGAAGTCTCATCACCGGAGCGATCCTCACTGAGACGATTTTCTCATGGCCAGGAATTGGGCGCTGGCTGGTGGCCTCTATTAATGCGCGCGACTATCCCGTTATCCAAGGTGGAGTACTCTGCATTGCCACCATGGTCGTTCTCATTAATGCAAGTGTTGATGTGCTCTACCTTTGGGCCAACCCCAAGATGAGAAATAGCGAGGGAAGTAAGTAGATGAAAATCATTCCCTCCAAGGCCACAAAAATTCTCTTTCACAACAGAGGTGCACTAATTGGACTTGCGATTGTGCTCTTCTTTACTGTGTGCGCCCTCTTAGCGGGTTTTATCGCCCCCTACGATCCCACCAGCATGAAAGGGGATGCCCTGACTCTGCCTCCAGGCTCTGTGGGCCATTTGCTAGGTACTGACGACCTTGGCAGAGACACCCTCTCTCGCTTGCTCTATGGCTCTAGACTCTCCCTCATTATTGGCGCCTGCGTGGTCGTGCTCTCAGCTACAATCGGAACCCTACTCGGTCTCATTGCCGGGTTCTTTGGCGGCTTTGTCGATCGCTTAATTATGAGAGTGATTGATATTCTCATGAGCCTTCCCTCAATCTTACTCGCCATTGTTGTGGTGAGCGTGCTTGGTCCCGGTATTACCAACGCCATTATTGCGGTGGCGGTGGTTTCAATCCCAAGCTTTACTCGCATCGTGCGCGGAAGTGTGTTGGCCGAAAAATCAAAAGAATACGTCACGGCCTCCATTAGCTTTGGGGCTTCACCCTGGCGCACACTCTTTAAAGAAGTCTTTCCCAACTGCGTGGCCCCTCTTATCGTTCAGGCGACCCTTGGATTTTCAGATGGGATTCTCAACGCGGCAGCGCTGGGCTTTCTGGGCCTTGGGGCCGAGCCGCCCACTCCCGAGTGGGGCACCATGCTCGCCGACTCTCGCGCCTATATTGAAAGCGCTCCCTGGCTAATGACCCTACCGGGAGTCTGCATCCTCGCCATCGTCCTGGGCTTTAATCTCTTTGGTGACGGCCTCAGAGACGCTCTCGACCCCCGTTTAAAGCGCTAAAATCCCTGTAAAGATTACCCAGATCACCAGGATTCAGCCGGTTAAAATGACACCGCCCTATTATTTTTTCTCACCTGGCCACACCTGGATTGGGGATAGGAGTAAATATGCTCGCACAAAACATGCGGCCCCAATAACGAGACCGCCCTAGTCACAAGGAGAAGATTGATGAAAGCATCACTTCAACTTTTTGTAGCTCTCTTTCTTTTAACAATTGTTGCTCACAGGGCCTTTGCCCGAGAAATTAACATCGTCACTATTAGTAACGAAGAATCAAAGCACCAGTACCGTCTGATTCTCGAAGTCAGTGACAAGACTGGAGACATTCTCAAGTTTCACAAAGATAAATTTGACCCGAAAGTAAAGGGTAGCACGCTAGGCAGAGAGACATTTACGGTCTCAAGACTAGATCTCGATGGCTTTGTTGTTGAGAAGAAGGACAAGTACGAAATCCTAAAACTCAAGAGTGAAAACTTTGAGAGCCACAACGGTGGTGAGCTGGTAATGGATGTGCTTCACAATGGTGTAAATGGCCAGCGCAAAGAATTCGACTTCGAACTCGTTCGCCTCGGCGATGACTGGGTACTTGAAAAGGATGGAAAGCGCACGCACCACATCCACTTTCTTTCAAAGAAAGTCATGGTTCTTGGTACCGTTGGTGTAAAAGACATCGTTGTAAAATAAAAGCTGATTAAGAGAAATGAGAGAGTTAAGAGAGGAGCGCGCTCCTCTCTTTTCATTTTTAAGCTGCGCTATTAAAGAGCTCGTGAGTTTGCTCTCTGGCCTCACCTAAGAGCGAGAGAAAGAAGGCGACAAATTCCTGCGCCTGCTCGCCTCTAAAATCCTCATACTTTAAATAGAGATACTGCTTTTGCAGCTGGCGATCGGCTTGATAGAGAACCTTCGCACTCAAGAGACTACTCTGTTGCATTTTATCCGAGTGGCGCTTTAGGCTTTGAGCGAGATTTTTTAAATCTCCCTCTCCACTCAGATTGAGTCCCTTGGGAAGAAAGAGATCAATCTCTTCATCTACAATCCCTTTGTGGCTCATCAGACGGTAGCCAATGGGAAGCTCAAAGAGCAGGCCATAGCAGGTCACTTGGGTGAGCTTCATTCTTGAGACATCAAGTGGTCTAGAAACGAGAGAAAAATTCACATCGACATCAACGTTAATTCTAAAATCTCGGCTTCCAAGTTGTCCTCGAATAATTTTGGCGTAGACAAATTGGCGATAGAGTCTTGGATTCATCCATGACAGTCCTGCAAGACTTAAAAATGGCCCAGCTTCGGTGCCCGTTGAATAACAATATTGATCCTCGCCCTCTTGCTTAAAGAGCAGCGGGGCCAGTAGTGAATCACTATAGGCTTGATAGAGATCAAAGAGCGTCATCTTTAAGATGCCACGGCGATTGCGAAGCCAGAGTGCTTCGTTTTTAAGCGACTCGAGCTCTCTATCAATCGCCCCCAATAGATGGTCTTCACCACTTTTGTAGCGATCTTTAAAGTGCTCACGAAGCTCACTGCAATTGGTCCAATGGAGTGCAATAGTTCCATCGTTAAAGAAGTCGAAGTTTGCATCCAAGCGATCTGCTTCTAAGTACTCTTTGAAGTTTTTTTGATTCAATAATTTCAAACAACTCACTCGCTCTACTACCTTTTTGTGGAGCAAACCGACCTCAGTTTAACAGTGGCCTTACGTCTTCTCGCCAGGAATCCAGCGCATCGAGAGTTAAAATTTAAAATTTACCTATTAACGACTGCTTAAGGCGGGTACTTGCAAATAAAAGAGATCGAATCAAGCAGTTAGATTCTTTAAGGTCCGCCAAGAAAGTGCCAAGTTCTTAGGGCGATTCTAAGGGGCGGGAGAAATGAGGCCCATATCATCTTTGCAGCGTCTAGCATTGACCTGAAGAGTGAAGCGCTTGCCTTCAGTCTCACTATCGACGATCAAGCAGCGACCGGCCAAGCTGGTGGGGTCTTGGCGATAGACGAGCTTTTGTGGGTTGGGATAACACTGACGGGTGTTGACCTTATGGGAGTAAATACCAGGCCCCTGCTTGCGATCCACTTCGTAGCACTTGCCTTGGAATTCTTCGCTCTGTATCCAGTCGTAGCGAATTTCCTCGGGGCGACACTTCTCATCAAGCACGGCCGCATCGACCACCACCCCTGTGGCCTTGCGCAGTTTCATCATGCACTTGCCCTCGTAAATATCCTTCTCACTAGAAACCCACTTAGGGCCAGAGACAAACTCTTCACATTCACTATCTCGAGTTCTAACGGCAAATTTCTGACCTCTCGTCTCCTCATCTATCTCCACACATTGTCTTAAGCCCGGCACATAGAATCTGACAGTCTTTGGGGGGCGACAGAACTTAACATCCACCCTTCCCTTATACTGCTCGCCAAGAGTGAGAGCATCCACCTCAAAGCAATCGCCGTGATACTGAGTTTTAAATTCAAATTTATACTGAGTACTACTTGGCTTGCAATTATCTAGCTTGGTATCGAGAATCACTTCCTGTCCCTCTGGACCAAGTGACTTCTCCATACACTTGCCATCTATAAAGGCATAGGTGGCCGACTTTTTATCTAAGCATCGAGTGAGGGCGGCATTATTAAAGTAGCCCTCAGGTCCGCTGACTGGATCGACTTCGTAGCATTTGTTGCGAGCATCATCGTAGAGGTAGGTGGTTTGCTTGGGCCTGCAGCGACTGAGCTCCACCCTTCTCACATAGGAACTTGCCCCACTAGGGTCCTTGCCAATACAATCGCCTCGCATCTGTTTGGCATCAAATTTAAATTCATATTCGATATTCTTTGGCTTGCAATCGTCGAGAATGGTCTTGGTTAGAATTTCAGTGCCATCCTTCATAATTCCCTTAGCATAGCACTGGCCCTCAACGAGAATAAATTCAGCATTATCCGGGATGCACTCGCGAGCACTCACTTTATAGGAAAATCCCTGGGCTCCACTTGAAGGATCTACTTCGTAACATGTTCCGCTCATTCCATCTGCACCTGGCACCCATTTAAAGCCGGGCTTCTTTGGGCGACAGCGAGAGGTGTAGACCTTAGTATTAAATTTCTCTCCCCGAGTTTTCTGGTCAATTTCATAGCACTCCCCCTTCATGGGATCAGTGCTATCGGGAAGCCAAACGTAAACAGTCAGCGATTCATTGGGATCAATGGTCTGCCATGCCAACAGAGGCCGCGCGGCGAGAGCGCAGAATATCAGCGCCAGGATGTTAGCTATTGTGAATCTTGAATCAAACATAAGAACATTATAGCAAATTCCGCCGATCTCCCCTTTGGCCCGGCATCGGGTTAAAATATGCCTGTGATACGAATCAATAATCTTATAAATAATAGCAACCTCGGTCTCGACCTCGTGCCCATTTCTCTGCGCGAGTTACTCTACTTTACCGAGTGCCCTTGCGAACTCTATACCCTCTCGGCGGGAGCTTACAAAACAGCTCTCAAAGCCTACTCCTACATTGGAAAATCGGTGCTGAAGGAATTCATTGAAAAGGGAATGATTCGCTTTTGGGTAAAGAGAAGTGATCACGCCACGCTTGTAGAGGCCCATCAAAATCTTCTGCGCACCAACACGCGTTCGCTCTCTATTGATGACCCAGTTGAAAAAGGCAAAAAGCAGTTTGGGCTTCTCACTTTGAATATGGCCCACCTCTACCGCGACCCCACTAACGACACGCAACTCCTCTTACAACATCAGAGTGTTAAAAATCTTGCTGCCTTTCTGTATGCGAGACCAGAAATTCATGTACCACTCTATCGCGACTATATTAAGCAGCGCCACCACTACATCTACGCGCAACCGCTGCTGTCTTCCCTGTTCTTACTTGGCGTACTCAAACAGTCGCCGCTCTATAGTGAGAAGGAAGTTGAAACACTCTTTGTGACAAGTTTTTTTAAAGACATTGGTATGTCGGCTATTCCACACTACAAGTACGATACGCCCGACCTCTCTCACTCCGATAAATTATTGCTGGCCAAACACCCTGAGCACTCAGTGCATATTCTCAAAGGGCGCATTCCACTTGGCCCTAATCACCTGCGCATTATTGAAAACCACCACTCTTTCTCTTTGCTTGGAAAAGATCTTGGCCGCAAGCCCACGACGGAAGAGTCGTTGATGCTCAGTGGGTTTGAAACAATGATTGTCTCAACCATGGATATTATCTCTGCCATGATTGCCGAGCGACCTTATCGCGCGGCTTGCTCGCTCTTTGATGCGCTCGAGTTAGTAAAAATTCTCATCGCCGATCAGTACCCGCAGGAGTTTCGCATGATGGTGGGATACTTTAAAAACTTCTTTATTGGTCGGGGTCCCGGCGTTCTTACATAGACTTAGCTCACTAATTCCCGAGTAACCTAGTCTAACATATTGAAAAAATTAATTAGGCCCTTTTCAAAGCAAAATCAAAAAGGCTATTCTTACATCTAGAAAGTTGCCAACGGAGCGGCAACTTTTGCCCGTAGCGCTGCTGTTATTCTAAGGAGGGAAAAGCATGGCCTATTCAGACGTCAGTCCTGTCACCGGTATCATTGAAGAAGACAAAGTATTCGTAGACTTTGGAGAGCACGAAGGCAAATCAGTTCTAGAAGTTGCCGACACTCTTCCAGATTTCTACCAGTATCTCATCGACAAAAAGAACGACGGAAAATGTGCCATTCGTCGCTCGAGAGACAAGCTGTTTCGCCTCTATATTCCCAGCACGCTCAACTAATTGCCTTTACTTTTTTTTGTTTTGTAAATGCTTCAAAGAAAGTCTGGTTTCTTTGGAGCATTTACCATCAAATCATTAAGACTCACTAACACAATCCTAACAAACACTCCCTGATCACTCTGCTATAAAAAGAGCACAACCCATTTCAGTTACTCATGGAGTCACCTATGTCTAAGCTTTTAATGCTTTGTTTACTTTTGTGCTCAACTGGCTCGTTTGCTGTCACTACAATTAACGGCGCCGGAGCTTCATTTCCCTACCCGATTTATTCAAAATGGTTTGCTGAATACGAAAAAACTCAATCAGATGTTCGCTTTAACTATCAATCAATTGGTAGCGGCGGCGGTATCCGCCAAGTAATGAAAGGCACTGTTGATTTTGGTGCCTCAGACGCGCCGATGAAAGACGAAGAGCTCAAAACGGCCCAGGAAAGTGGCGCCCCAATCATGCACGTTCCAACAGTAATTGGCGCGGTGACAGTGGCCTACAATGTTGAAGGCATTCAAAAAGGTCTCAAGCTCGATGGCCCGCTCGTAGCTGATATTTTCCGTGGAACTGTGACTAAGTGGAACGATCCGCGCATCGCTAAGCTTAACGATGGAATCAAACTTCCTGCTAAAGATATCCTCGTTGTCAGACGCGCCGACGGCTCTGGGACAACTGCGGTCTTCTCTGAATACCTTGCGAAGGTCTCTCCTGAGTGGAAAGAGCAAATTGGCGAGGGCAAAACTCTCAAGTGGCCAGTGGGCATTGGTTCAAAAGGTAATGAAGGTGTAACTAACACCATCACACAAACTGATGGCGCAATTGGCTATATCGAACTTGCCTATGCTGAGCACAATAATGTCGCCACGGCCAATATCAAAAATCCTGCTGGTGAGTTCGTAGCTCCTTCAACTGACAGCGCTTCACTCTCTGCAGCTGGTCTTAAGAGCTTTGACGGCGATCTTCGCGTCTCTATCACTAACGCTGATGCTAAGGGAGCTTATCCAATCGCCTCATTCACTTACATTCTCCTTCCGATGAAGAAGGGTGATGCGAAAATTGGCGAAATCAAGAAATTCCTCTCTTGGGCGATGACGACTGGTCAATCAATGGCCACCTCGCTAAACTATGCTCCGCTACCAGAAAAACTCTCTAAGAAGCTACACGATCAATTCTCTAAGTAAATTGATCGCGTCCACTTCAAACTAGAGGTTACTAGCTAGTGGAAAATGTATTGCAAACAACACAAGTAAAAGACGACGGCCCAGAACCAACACCTCCGGGCCGTTTGCTTTCTCCGCACCAGCAAGACCTACTCGCCTATCGCCTATTTAAAGGGATCGCGACCGCCGTCATCATCGTTCTCATTCTTCTCGTGATCATTCTCATCAACGCCGCCATGCCGGCCATTAGCGAATTTGGTCTAGAGTTTGTGACCAGCGACTGGTGGAATCCGGTTGAAGATGAATTTGGTGGACTTGCCTTTATCTTTGGCACCGTGGTCAGTAGTTTCTTTGCCCTCTTGCTCGCAACACCTGTGAGTATTGGTGTGGCGCTCTTTATTAATGAAGTCCTCCCCAATTGGGTGGGCAAAATTATTGGAACCTTCGTCGAGCTCATTGCCGCCGTTCCCTCCATTGTCCTTGGCCTATGGGGGATTTTCTATCTCGGTCCTTTTGTTAAGGACACACTCGCTCCCTTTCTTCGCGAGTGGTTTGGCTTTATCCCTCTCTTTCAAGGTCCAAGCTTTGGTATCGGTATGATGACGGCCGGTCTCATTCTCGCTCTCATGATAATTCCAACCATCACTTCCATTTGCCGCGAGGTTTTTAGAAGTGTTCCGGTACACCAAAAAGAAGCAGCTCTCGCACTTGGGGCCACTCGCCTTGAGATGTTTAGAATGGCCATTATTAAGCCCTCCTTTTCAGGCATGATGGGCGGTGTAGTGCTCGGGCTTGGGCGCGCCCTCGGTGAAACCATGGCCGTTGCCATGGTGATTGGAAACCAACCGCAGATCAAGGCTTCACTCTTTGCCCCCGCCGCTACCATGGCCAGTGTGATCGCCAATGAATATGCAGAAGCTGATAGCGACCTCCACCTCTCTGCCCTATGCCTAGTAGGAGTCCTCCTCTTTGTGATCACTCTTATTGTTAACTTAGCCGCGCGCTTTATCGTTCATATGAACGAGCGCTCACAAAGGGGTTAAGGGTGAAGAATATTGTTAAAAAAGATAATCTCCCCTTTCGAAAATTTAAGAACCATCTCTTTACAACGCTGCTGTATCTAGCAGCTTTTGTGGCGCTGGCGCCCCTCTTTCTCGTCATTCAATTTGTAATTTATAAAGGCGCCTCCTCGCTGGACTTCAACTTCTTCACACAGCTTCCAAAACCTGTGGGCGAAGTTGGCGGCGGCATGGCCCACGCCATTGCAGGCACACTCTACTTAGTTGGCATTGGCTGTCTCATCGCCATTCCAGTGGGGCTTACCTGTGGCATTTATCTCAGTGAGTTTGGACGCGGTAAAATTGCGGCCGGCCTTCGCCTGGCCATCGATCTCCTCACGGGCGTTCCCTCGATTATTATTGGAATCTTTGCCTATCTTCTCATTGTAGTTCCCATGAAGCACTTTAGTGCTATGGCCGGAGGCTTGGCCCTCTCAATCATTATTCTTCCCATTGTCACTAGATCAACTGAAGAAATTTTAAAGCTCGTTCCCGATCACATTCGAGAAGCGGGTCTCGCCTTGGGACTTCCGCGCTGGAAGGTGATCTTCTTTATTGTGGTGAAGGGCTCACTCTCAAGCCTTATCACTGGGATTATGCTCGCCATTTCCCGCGCCGCTGGGGAGACAGCCCCCCTGCTCTTTACCGCCTTTGGTAACGTCTATCTCTCGACTAAACTAACTGAACCCATGGCTTCACTTCCTGTTCAAATCTATACGTATGCCATCTCTCCCTTTGAAGATTGGCAAAGGCAGGCTTGGGCCGGGGCATTGGTTCTCATTATTATCGTGCTTGGCCTCAACCTAGGAAGTCGCGCCTTCTTGGCCCGCAGAAGTATTTTTGAAAAATTAAGAAAGTAGGATTTATGAATCTGATTCGCAATGACATTGTCCTTGAAGTAAAAAATCTTGAAGCTTGGTTTGGAAATTTCCACGCCGTCAAAGGCATTAGCGTGAATTACCCCAAGAATACCGTCAACGCGATCATTGGCCCGTCGGGCTGTGGCAAATCCACTTATATTCGCTGCCTCAATCGCATTCACGAAGAAGTTCCAGGAGCTCGCGCCTCAGGTGAAGTAAATCTGCTCGGTCAAAATATCCTCGCCTCTGGAGTTGATCCGGTGGATCTTCGCCGCAAGATTGGCATGGTCTTTCAAAAGCCCAATCCCTTTCCAGGCATGACTATCTTTGAAAACACAGTAGTTGGCATAAGACTTCAAGGCGTCAAAAAGAAATCAAAACTTCTTGAAGTGGCCGAGCACTGTCTAAAAAAGGCTGCCCTGTGGGACGAAGTTAAAGATAAGCTGGGTCGCCCAGGAACCAGCCTCTCAGGTGGTCAACAGCAGCGCCTCTGTATTGCGCGCTCCCTGGCCGTTAATCCTCCCGTTCTTCTCATGGATGAGCCGACCTCAGCGCTTGATCCCATTGCCACGGCCAAGATCGAAGAGCTCATGAACGAACTTAAAAAAGATGTCACTGTCATCGTGGTAACTCACAATATGCAACAGGCGGCCCGTATCGCCGACTACACTAGTTTCTACGTACTCGGTGAAATGATCGAGCACGGCACGAGCGAACAGATCTTCACCAATCCTCGCCAAAGTAAGACCGAAGACTACGTCACAGGGCGTTTTGGTTAGGATTGTGCTAGGAAGCTCGCACTCACTAGACGATGAGTGCTGCTTAAGCTAGAAATTGCTCATGGATATAAGCGCAAAAACCCTCAAAAATGACCTCATTCAGATGGCCTCTTTGGTGGAGCAATCCATCGTCTTCTCCCTCGACTCTTCTAAGAGCGTTGAAGAAGCGCGAGAGCTCGAAAATCAAATCAATCAATTTCATAAGAAGATCGACCACTCTTGCTTGACCTTCCTCGCCCTCAAGCAGCCCCAGGCCAAAGATCTAAGAACCGCAGTGGCGGCGCTTAAAATCAACGGCGAACTTGAGCGCATGGGAGATCAGGCCATGACGATTAAGCGCTTTGAAAAAGAATTAAGTGCCGTCAATCCCAAGAATTATAGTCTTGGTGAACTCGTGAGTTCGATGGTTAAAAATTGCATCGACTCTCTTCTCTACGGCGACACTACCCTCGCCCGCGATGTGATTGGAATGGACCGCGAAATCAACGAACTCTACCAACACATTATGCAGCAGAATTTTGAGCGCATGAAAGCGGGCCAAGAAAAATTCGAGGACGGGCACGCCAATATTCGCATTGCTAAAAACCTTGAGCGCATTGGAGATCACGCGACAAATATCGCTGAAGACGTGATCTTCCTTGAGTCGGGAACTGATATTAGACACCCAGAACTGGATAAGAAATAACCGGAGAAGTCGCCATGAACGGGTCGCATATTGTCTTAGTCGAAGATGAGAAAGATCTATCAAATATCGTGAGTCTCCACCTGCAAAATGACGGTCACAAAGTGACCATTTTTGCCGACGGCTCAGATGCTCTGGAATTTATCCAAAATAATAAAGAGCCAGTTGACCTCTACATTCTCGATCGCATGCTTCCTGGAAGCAATGGCCTTGAAATCTGTAAGTTTCTACGCCTCTACCGCGAGACTAAAACGACGCCAATCCTCATGCTTACTGCCATGACCCGCCCCGAGCAAATCGTGGAAGGACTAGACGCCGGTGCCGATGACTATGTCACCAAGCCATTTGATACGGTCATTCTCATGGCCCGAGTGAGAAGTCTTCTTCGTCGCAATGAACAGCTTCGCCGCGTTTCTACAGACAAAAAAGAAGATAGCAACACCCTCATGCAAGGGCCTCTAAGGGTGGACACCAACCAGTGTAAGGCGTGGTCAAGTGAGCGCGAACTCGACCTCACTCTCTCAGAGTACAAACTCCTGGTGGCCTTCCTCCAAGAGCCAGGCAAGGTTCTCACTCGAAATCAATTAGTGGAGTTCATCCAAGAAGGACCTGTTCACGTCACTGACAGAACTATCGATACGCACATTTTTGGGCTTCGCAAAAAACTCAAGGAAAACTCTTCGCTCATCGAAACCATTCGTGGTATTGGATACCGAGTCGCTAGCATTAGCTAACCACAGGCCCGGGGCCCATGAGAGAGTATATTCAAAAAATCTCTGCCTACTTTTCAGCACTGAAAGGTGAGGCAACTTTAAAAGACAAAAAGAGTAGGGGCCAGTTGCGCGCCTATATAGACCGTCTCCCCTGGCGCTTCTTTAAAAGACTTGCTCTCGTTCAAGTCATCTTCACCGTCCTGGCCATTATCGCCATGGGCAGTGTCGCTCGCTGGTACATGCATATCTACATTACCAATCAAACCAAAGACCAGATGTATGAGTCGCTGGTGCTCGTGCGCCACACGCTCACAACTCATCAGATGGACGCTGTGGGGTGGTGCCGCTCATTTAAAAAGTCTTGGAACACCCGCTACACCCTCATTGCTTGGGATGGGACTGTTGTCTGTGACAACTACAAGAATATTGATTTTCTTGATAACCACGCCAATCGCCCAGAGATTGAGGAAGCCAAACACTTTGGCATGGGGAGCTCTCTTCGTCATAGTGACTCCATAAATGAAGAGATGATCTATGGGGCCATTGCCTACGAAGGCCCTCCGCCAGAGAGAACTAAGTATATTATCAGACAGGCCATCCCCCTAAAGCGCGTGCGCGAACTGCTCTCTGACATGCAGTGGACAATCTTTCTCTTTCTCTCGCCACTAATTATCATCGCTCTGTTCTTGAGCTTCTGGGCCACACTTCAGGTGGCCTCTCCACTTAAATCAATTCTCAAAAAAGTTGATAAGATGAGAAAGCTTGGGCGCGAATATAAAGAAGAGCAAAATTATCTCATCGCTCCTAATAACGAGTGGCTCTTAGTTGAGAAAACTCTTGAGCGCGCGAAAAAGAATCTTGAAAAGAATTTTAAAGAACTCGGCAGAGAGCACTCTAAGCTAGCTGTTGTGATGGAGTCGATCTCAGACGCCATTCTCGCTATTAATCGCCACGAGAGCATCCTCTTTGCCAATGAGCACTTTAAAGATCTCTTTATGCCAAGAGAGCACGCGGAGCGCGCCCTCTACGACTTTAAGATTTGGGAAACCCTTAGAAATCACGATTTAAAAGAACTCTTTGAAGAGACTCTCAATAAGCGAAAGACAATTAAGAGAAGTAATATCGCCATGCCAGTCAAAAATGGTAGCGACACCTACTTTTTTGACCTAACAGTTGGACCTCTGATTGATCACCGCGGAAAAATCTTTGGTGCGGTTTGCGTCTTTCACGACGTAACTAGCAGAAGGCTCGCTGAACAGATGCGAGAAGACTTTGTCGCCAATGTCTCCCACGAAGTGAGAACTCCTCTCACTGCGCTAAAGGGCTACGTTCAATTATTAAAGTCCCAAAATAATTTTTCACCTGAAAATATGCGCGAATACTTAGAGCGAATTGAAAGTAATAGCGATCGCCTCACTCTACTTTTTAATGACATTCTCAATCTCTCCGTAATTGAATCAAGACAAAAGATCGTCAAAGAAATGATTTCGACTGAAGAGATTACTGAATCCGTTCTCATTAACGTTCGCCAGAGTTACACTGAGAATCAAACTCAAGTGCATAGCGAGTATCAAGTTGAAACGGTGTGGGCAAACCCACAGTTCTTAGAACAGGTGCTCACCAATCTCATCGACAATGCCTACAAGTACTCAAACACCGACAGCAATATTTGGGTCACATGGAGAAGCACCGAATTCTATGACATCTTAGAAATTCTCGACGATGGCCCAGGGATTCCCAAAGAACACCACCCAAGACTCTTTGAGCGCTTCTACAGAGTTGATCCTTCGCGCTCGAGCGAAATCAAGGGTTCCGGACTTGGTCTGGCCATTGTGAAGCATATTATCAGCAAACACGAAGGCAAGATCTCGGTAGAAAATGGTCCCGAGGGAAAGGGCACACTCTTTAGAGTGAGGCTGCCAAAACATCCTGATTTAATCACCATTGTGGACGTCAAGCAGTTACAAGACTCTCATTAACACTGGCTAGACAGCTGATAGAAATCATAGTCTGAGACATGGTTCTGGCATATATTTAGCTTAAGGTTATGAATCTCTAACGGAGAAGTTTTGTGAGCAAGCAGAGTAAGAGTTTAAAGATTGGTGATGTGATGACAGAGGCTCCTCACACAATTACATTTGATCAAAACCTCAAGTTTGCCACAGAGAAGATGCAAGAATTGGGTGTGCGCCATCTCCCAGTGCTGCGCGCGGGTCAACTGGTTGGAATACTCTCAGAGCGCGACATTCGCTTCCTCGAGAGCTTTGAGAAGATGGACCCAAAAGAACTCACCGTAGAAGATGCCTGCACCGAAGGTCCCTACACCGCTAACGTCGATGCTCCACTAAGTGAAGTTTGCGCCACAATGGCAGATAGAAAAATTGGCTCCGCCTTGGTGCTTGATAGTGGTCGACTCGTTGGAATTTTTACTTGGGTAGACGCCCTTAAAGTGATTGCTCGCTCGCTTTAACATCCTTAAAGGTTGAGTAGATACTATAAGTTTCCCCGTGAAGTGGATTGTAAGCACTCCAGAGCTTAGGAAATTTGTAGTTAATTATTGAGCGCACTCCCCTGCCTCTGGCGACCACATAGAATTCTTCTTCAAAGGCCCGCTCGCACAGACGCGAGATAGTCTGCTCAATTTGCGATGGAAGGCCAAAATCATAGATGAAGTAGATTTTGGCAGGATCAATTATGGTTTTGGGATCATGAGCTTCCTGCGCCCTAAGTTCACAATGGCTAAAGTTAAAATCCGAAAAGATTCGGTTGCCCTCGGCCACGCGCTCACTGGCCACTTCAATTCCAATAAAAGAAGAATTAGGAAAGCGCTCCCCCACGATGATACCGGCGCGCCCATAGCCTGCGCCAAGATCAATAAGAGTCTCACCATCTTGAAAGTCACAATCTGCGAGCACCCTTCTTAATTCGTCATAGGGAGTTTGCAATTGCTCCGGTTTTAGACCGGACCAAACCTCAAAGTCGCTGTAAACAGTAGCAGCACTCCTTGCAATCAACTCTTCGGTGGATGCAATATTAAATCCGTAGATGCCATCAATCACACTTGAGTGGTACTGTTGATCCTGATAGCTGGCCCCTTTTAAGCGAAAGAAGTCATCTTTATGGGAGATCAAAGTAGAAATTTGTTCTTGATCAAGATTGCTCTGTTTAAGATACTCGTAGTCATCAATCTTAGAAAAGTCGTTGAGAAATAAATGCACTAGTTCGTTTTCCTAGTAAGCTCGCGCTCAGCATATTTAGAGACGATTCGTTCAAGCTCGGCGCGACGAATAGGCTTACTAATAAAATCCTCCATCCCAACAGCCAGGCAAGCAAGTTTATCCTCTTCAAAGACGTTTGCAGTGACGGCCACAACTGGAGGGCCATCAGCAAAGCGCTCCTTTAAAATTCTAGTAGCGCTCAATCCGTCCATTTTTGGCATCTGAAGATCCATAAGGATTAACCCAAAGCGCTCACCCGAATCAAGCCTCTCTAGCACTTCCTCTCCATTGCCAACGACTGTAACAATGTGGCCGGCCTTCTCGAGCATTTTCTTCATCAGAGCTTGGTTTATGGGGTTATCCTCGGCCACCAATATTGAAATGGCCGGAGTGAATAGTGATGAGACATCAATATTTTCAAGAGCAATACTGGCCACGGCCTTAACAAGAGGGATTTTAATGATAAACGAAGTTCCCTTTCCTTCACTAGATTCAAAGCGAACACTTCCCCCCATTAAACTCACGAGATTCTTAACAATCGCGAGACCTAGTCCAGTCCCCTCTGCGGATTTTGTCATACCAGAGTCAATCTGTGAGAAGCGCTCAAAGATGAGGTGTTCATCTTTTTTAGCGATACCGACACCAGTATCCTGAACCACAATCAAAATATTTTCTCTCTCATCGACTTCACTCATAGTAAGAGTGACTTCACCTTCTTGAGTAAATTTAAAGGCATTTGAGAGAAGGTTAAAAAGAATTTGCCTCACCCTCACACTATCAAAGATATAATCGTGATCAAGATTTTGATCACAATTAAAAACGAGATCTACGTTCTTTTTGCGCTTGATTCCCTCAAAGCTTTGAACGACTTCAAATGCAACCTGCTTGAGATTATTCTTGCCAACATTTATATCAAAGCGCCCCTCTTCCATTTTGCTATAATCGAGGATGTCACCAATAATTCGAAGTAAAGTTTCACTACAAGATTGAATAGAGCGCAAGAATTGTCTGCCCTCATCGTCACCTACATGTGATTCGAGAAGCTCAGACATGCCCACAATGCCGTTAAGAGGAGATCTAATCTCATGACTCATATTTGCAAGAAACACCGTTTTAACTCTTGTCATCTTCTCAGCGCGCTCTTTTGCCTCTCGAAGTTCACTCTCAATTGCCGCCTGCCTTGTGAAATCGAGGTGTGTACCCGTAAAGCGCTTTGGTGTGCCGTCATCTCTGCGTTCAATAACCTTGCCTTTAGATAATACCGGAACCCACTGACCTGACTTATGCCTCATGCGTATGATGACTTCATAGTCAGTGATCTCACCTCGCAAGTATTGATCAACCTTGTTAAATACAAACTCGTAGTCATCAGGGTGAACAAGTGAACTAAAGCCAGTGATAGAGGGATCAATCTCACTGCGATGATAGCCAAGCATCGAACACCAGCGATCGTCGTATGTAATCTCATTGGTGGTCAGGTTCCAATCCCACAATCCAAGCTCTCCAGAAAAGAGAGCGAGTTCAAGTCGATTGAGGGCCTTATTAACTTCGCGCTCACTTCGCTTAATTTCTGTAATATCAAGAAGTGTGAGAAGGTAGCCTGACTCTCCTTCTTCCATGGAATTCATTCGAATGAGCTGCGCCGAGGTCCACCTCACCTGATCGTCATTGGGATTAACAACTCGAAGTTCGAATTTTTGAACGTCTGGGCCCACATCACTCAGTGCAGCTAGTCGACTCTGTATGTCTTCCAGGTCTTCCTCAAAAATATAATCAAGCCACTTGCGCCCTAGTGTTTCATGAGTCAAAGCACTTGTAAGCCTTGACCACTCTTTATTGACGTAACTGCAGACACCGCTGGCATTGATAGTCATAATTGAGAGGGGAACGTAGCGAAGAATAGTCGAGAGCGTCTGCTCCTTGCGCATATTCTCTGCCAGGAGCTGTCTCGACTCGGTGACATCTTGAGTGGTTCCAAATCCAGCGATTGTCTTCCCATTTTCATCCACAATGGCACTGGCATTAGTCTCTAGCCAAGTCTCCTTGCCATCGAGGTAGATTCTAAAAACAACCCTATAGGGAGTTCCAAACTCTAGCAGATCATTTACAGCCTGTTCCCAAATAGTTAAATCATCAGGGTGGATCATCTTGCGATGTTCTTCGATTGTCGGTGGTGGACCACTCGGATCAAAACCAAAGAAGCGATACATCTCTGATGACCAAGTCACTTGATAGCCATCTAATTCAACATACCAACTTCCAATTTTGGCCGCTTGCTGGGCATCTTCATATTGAGAAATAAGAGATTCTACTTTCTGCCTAGAAAGAGACGAGCTCAAAAGAATAGAGGCCATATCTATATACGGCTCCATAAGAGCTAGCGTTTTTAATGCAACAACAGAATTTTCACCTTGAAATTTAATGCCAACACAACCAATGACCTCCCCCTCATTTCGCAAGAAAATGCCAAGCATATTCTTCATCACACAAATTTCGGTGTGTTCAATATGCCCAGTCTTCATATCGAGAGTGTACTCAAAGGTGCGATCAAGACTGTTTCGCTTAAATTTAAAAGGGGGATTGCCATGTTCGCTCTCACTGAGCGAATACGAATAAAAGTGTTCAAGAACGTAGTTACACTGTCCGTCTCGAGACGACTTATTAAATTCGACACTATAGAAGTGCCCCTCACCAGCTCCAATAAAGTGAGAGAGACTTTTAATAATTTCCCCAAATGCACTCATATCACTGGGTTGGTGCAAATACTTATTTTGGATAGAGGACACATCAAGGAGAGCTCTTTCACTTGATTTAACTTTATCTAGGAGTTCGGCTTCATTACTTCTTAACTGCCCAAAAAGAATGTAGTGACTGAGCTCATTGGCTTCCCCCTTAACAGGTCGAAGTGACAGGCTCACATCCTGATAGTTTAAATCACTCTGCGAGAGATTAATGACTCCGTTGTATTCACCAGTTCTTCTGAGCTCTTTTGAAACTTCATCCCAATTGAGAAGCTCTTGCTCCTGACTGATTTTCTTAAAGAGATCATTGCTAAAGATAATCTCACCATCAACAGTGAATGAAGCCACTAAGAGAGTAGAGTCGACCAGCCCTCTAAACTCTTTCACCTCTTGCAAGAGCATTCTAAGTTCTCGAGCACTATCTCGCTGAAAGCGATAGCCAATATAGCTAAGTAAGTAGCAGAAAATAAGAATCGTCGGGACAAAAATAAATGGTGTCTGCTCACTTGAAAATAAATAGAAAATAATAGCGACTAGAATTGGACCTAGAAGAGAGAAGAAAATATATACTTTTTTAAGTCGCTTTAATTCGCTCATATTACTGTAGTGAGGATAAGACGGCGTCGATGGTACTCATCTGCCTCTTCACCTGATCGAGTTGCTGTTGCAATCGCTTTAGCTCGAGATTTGTCATCTGAATGTTAAAATTCTCCGGGCCAGATGCTCCAGATGTGGGATTACTTGAGACTTCCTGATAGGAACCTCTATTGGAAGCTCCATAGAGAGCTCCCTCTAATCCCTGCGCTCTCTCCCCTAGCTGCCTGCGCTCGCCTTTTAACCAATTAATAAATTCTTCACGGGCAAGCTCCTGGCGCTTGCGACTAATGACGAGGTCATAGTTTACTGAAGAAGTATCACTCGACTTAGTTGACTCACTTGCGCAACCAACAAGAAAAATTAAGACTAAGAAAGGAAAAAATATCGTTCTAAGCATTCTCTTACCAACCTAATTCTTGACCATTACTATGCCAGAAGCTTCCACTTTCTCGCTCAGAGGCGGTCTCTAAAATTTTATATAGCCCACTCGCCGCTTCTTGCGGGGTTATTTCCCCGTGAAAGTCAGTCATGCGCGTTTTCACGTAACCCGGATGTAGCGCCAAGGTCTTAACATTTTGGTGCATCAAATCCATAGAGAGACTCTTTACCGCCATGTTCAAAGCGGCCTTACTCATTCGATAGCCATAGTAGGCGCCACTTGTATTGTCTACGATCGAGCCCATTCGCGAACTCATATAAGCGGCAAGTGCGCCATTTTTAAACTTGTCATTGAGTGCACTCGTGATTTTGAGTGGACCAAGTGTATTCACTTCAAATTGCGACTGAATGATTGCTAATTGCTGATCATCAAGGGGCCACTTCTCATTTTTAAATAGTCCAGCATTGTTAATGAGCACATCTATCTCGGGCAGATCTTTTAAACTAGACTTGAGTTCAGAAATGGAGGCACTCACATCAATCTTAGTGACGACTTGCTTGGCGATTGCTTCAATCTCGGGGGAGCTCTCTCTGACGAGGGCATAAATATGATCGCCCGCTTCTGCATAGAGTCTAGCGAGTTCCAAGCCAATTCCTCTGTTGCAGCCGGTGATAACGATATTGCGCTTCATCTGCACACTCCTGTCTATTTGTGTCATTTGTTGCTTTTGGCGTAGATAAAAAAACATATTAAGATTAAGGCGATTATCGCCATTTTAGCAAACTAGGAGTTCGCTTGTGAAAGCATTCATTTGTCTTTTTTCTCTCTTATTTTTAAGTTCAAATGTCTGGGCCCAGGGACGTGAAATTTCCTATGATATAGGAAAGGATGTTTACAAGGGCTACCTTGCTGCGCCCGAGGGAAGCGGCCCCTTTCCGGGTGTTCTCATCGTTCACGAATGGTGGGGATTAAATGATTATGCTCGCATGCGCGCCGATCAACTGGCCCGCGCCGGATATGTCGCCCTCGCGATGGATATGTACGGCGAAGGTAAGACTGCTAACAATCCCACTGAGGCCGGCGCTCTAGCGGGTGCAGCGCTGTCAGATATCAACCAAGTCTACGCCCGCGTACAAAAGGCGCTATCAGTGCTGCGAGAGCAAGCGAATGTCAAAAAAGAGAGTGTAGCTGCAATCGGCTATTGCTTTGGTGGAGGCGTTCTGGTCAATAGTGCGCGCATGGGGCTAGATGTTCAGGGCGTTGTAAGCTTTCACGGCAACCTCGCCCCCAAAACTGACAAGCGCGACTACCAAACAAAGCTTCTTATTCTACACGGTGCAGCTGACCCGCTGGTAAGTAAAGAGGAGATTGCTGGATTTAAAACAGAGATGAAAGACAAGGAAGTGAGCTATGAATTTGTGGAGTATCCGGGAGCACTCCACGCCTTCACTAATCCAGCGGCGACAAAAGTTGGCAAGCAATACAACCTTCCCATTGCCTACGATCAAAAGGCAGACGCCGCTTCCTGGGAGAAAATGATGAGCTTCTTCTCCCAGGTCTTAAAGTAATTTAAAGTCTTAGAGACCTCTTACGTAAGAGCAAGTTCCGTTAGGAAAGCCAGAACGTGGCATATAGGGACTTGCTCTGTGAGAAATCATAAGCTCTTCGCCATTTGTATCAATCATCGCAAGAACTTCCCAATCATCACATTTCTTAAAAACCTTACCTTTGCAGTAGCGGCCTTCAAGTCTAAGTTCAAAATCTTCGATGCTCCCTTTGATTTGGTAGCTCTCTTTAGAACTTAATTTAATTTTTTCTTTCTCCCCATCTTCAATCACTAGACTCTCAGAGGCACCAAGAGCTGCAAAGGTCACTGCATCTTCAATCGAACTAACGCGAACGCGCGCAGGACACTCTCCATTGGCATTGTCAGAAGTAAGCTTGAAAATACCGGTGATATCGGCCTCTGTCGCCATCGCTGTGGCACTAGCTAGGCCAAGTGAAAAAAGAGTAAAAATCATAAGTGATAATTTCATTTTGATCCCCGAAGTTGCAGTAATTACAAGATTCGGCCGATCTTGGCACCTCTGCCTCTCTTTCTCAACAGTCACAGGCCTACGTGTGAAATATATACAAGACTCACTATTTGGAAATGACCTTTCCAGGTTCGCGCGAGCCGCTAAATGGTGGATTTTCGGTTGCGCTCTCCTTACTCGGTGCCCTTGCTCCGTCGTAGACGTGAGTGCTTCCCTGCCCACTTGGAATGGCCCCAGCGACAGAGCGCCCGGCCACCGCTCCGAGCGGACACTTAGAGCTAAATTCAAAGGGAGCACCGTCACACCACAATTTCCCGCCTTGAAGAGCGATGGTGTGACACTCAAAACGAGCGCGGTCCACTTCAAGAGCCGTGTTGGATTCAACGTGGCAAGTGTTGTGCTCACTAAAACTAAATGAAATCGGGCATCCTAAATAGCTGGTCTCAAAATGAGAGAGTGTGAGATCGGCGCGCAATTTTAATTGTTCGAATTTCTCATACTTACTCTTTGTTTGCGCTGACCAAAAACGTATAAATGAGTTGAGCACTCTCTCTCTTTCTTGAATGCGATCTTCTTGAAGATAGAGACCGGTCTTTGGACTTAGACCCTCCCCCTTAAGAGAGGCAAGCTCCAATTTAATGAAGTAGACATCGTCAAAAATCGCACTCTCACTGGGGTCGACTTCAACGTCAGGGGCGCGCTCACAAAGAATCATCTTCTCATCAAGTACTTCGCGCTCTCTGGGGCCCACGAGAGTTTCTAGTTCATAACTTAAGTGAAGCATATTTGGTCTGTGAGCATAGTCCGCTTTAAGGCGGCACCCAATGGATTCGCTGTAGAAGTAAATCTCTTCACAACCTCCAAGACCGTTGATGGATATCTCTGACTTACTCTTTGAGCGAGAGAGTTGAAATTTTTCTCCTCTCACCATGACACTCATATAGGGTTGATCGCGCAGCAATTCACTTGCTCTCACGGGATCAACGTCATCGCCAACCTGTGGGCGGTCCTTGAGCTCGACCACACCGAGATCAAAGAGAATCGGACGAACTTCCACATCCCTGGCGAGCAGGTAGCTTGAGGGACTCAAAAGTAAGAGCGAGAATATGAGCTGTGGCAAAAATCTCATAACCCCTTATCGGACGATGGGGGATTACTTGAGAGAGCCTTTCAAGATAGTGAGGAGTTCCTGAACTTTTTGATCAGACTCCTCCTTACTCGCCTCAAAAGCTTTACTTATGCAATGTGAGGCGTGATCCTCCAGGATCAAGAGCTCTAAATTCTTGGCGGCGCGAGAGATGGCCCTCAATTGAGTGAGAATATCGACACAGTAGTCTCCGCGCTCAATCATCTTGCCCACTCCACGCACTTGCCCCTCAAGGCGCTTCACTCGGTTGAGCTTAGCGCGGTGGTCGGCGTGATTGTGATCCATAATAGCTCCTAGATACTCTTAATTCTGAGTGAATTTAAAACCACACTTATTGAAGAGAGCCCCATTGCAAGTCCAGCAAATGCGGCCGGAATACTCACTCCCCAGTAGACAAAAGCACCAGCGGCCAGTGGAATCCCCACGACGTTATAGATAAATGAAAAGAAGAGATTTTCCCTAATCACACGGTGAGTTTTTCGAGAGAGTGAAATGAACTCAGCAATCTTTGATAAATCATTCTTAACAATGGTCACATCAGCTGCCTGCATCGCCGCCTCAGTGCCTGACCCCATCGCAAAGGAGAGATTTGCTTCAATTAAGGCCGCGGCATCATTCATCCCATCTCCAACCATCGCCACGTGCTGATAGCGCTGTCTGAGTTCCTTGAGAAGTTGTGCCTTGCCCATCGGGTCCATCTGCGCGTGCACCTCATTGAGCCCCAACTCCTGGCCAATGGCGAGCGCCACTTCCACACGGTCTCCAGAGGCCATGATCACCTGAACATTTTGACTTTGAAGGTTGGCAATAATCTCCTTCATCCCCTCACGTGCTTGATCGAGGAGTGCGAATGTGGCGATATGAACGCCCTGTCTTGCCACAAAGACCAAGGTTGCGTCTTTTTGAAAGTCTCTATTTGAAAGCTCAATATTTTGGCGACGAAGAAGTCCTTCTGAACCAATGAGCCAATTCGCCCCATCATACTCTCCCTTGATTCCTTCACCGATTAAGACTTCAAAGGAATCGGGATCGCCCTCTTGAATTCCCTGCTCTCTTGCATAATTGACCAGGGCCAAAGAGAGGGGGTGCTCTGAGTACGACTCCAAAGTGGCCACGGCCGCTAGGATATCCATTGATTCAAAGTTTTGATCATGAAGCTTGTAAGTAGCAACGCTTGGCTTGCCATAAGTGAGTGTGCCAGTTTTATCGACAACTACCGCGCCTATCTGCGCTCCCTCTTCTAGGACTTGTGCGCTTCTCACTAGCAGTCCGCGCGAAAGAGCGCCACTTAAGGCCACGACAACGGCAGTAGGTGTGGCCAGCCCCAGAGCGCAAGGACAGGCAATCACTAAAACTGCAGCGGTATGGGCGATGGCGACTCCCCACTTGGGCTCACTTGGAAGAACCATCCAAAGAATAAAGACAATTACCGAGAGCACCAAAACACTTGGAACAAAAACGCTACTAATTTTATCGGCGAGCTTTTGAATTTGAGGTTTTTGCGCCTGGGCATTCTCCACATACTTCATAAGCTCAGACAGATAGGTTTCACTTCCCACCTTGGTGGCCTTAATTAAAATTGCCCCCTCTCCGTTGAGAGTTCCGGCAAAGACCTCGCTGCCTTTTTCTTTGAGAACTGGTAGCGATTCTCCGGTGAGCATCGACTCGTCTACACTCGTCTTTCCCTCACTCACCTTCCCATCAACCGGGATCTTACTCCCCGGCTTTACACGAATGAATTCCCCCATCTGCACTTCTGCGACGGGCACTTCGACAAATTCCTCTCCCCTTTTCACGAGTGCACTTTTAGCCCCTTGAGAGTAGAGAGCTTCAAGTCCACTGCGGGCCCTGCGCTTAATTTTATCTTCTAGATGCTTGCCAAAAATGACAAAGCTGATAATGAAGCCAATCGATTCAAAGTAGAGCACATATTGTAGTCCCATCTCCTGCGCTCGCGTGGCCCCAAGTCCATAGACGAGCACACTATAGATATAGGCCGTGAGTGTTCCAAATCCAATCAGGGTGTTCATGCTAGATGAGCCACTCTTAAAAAAGTGCCATACAGATCTAAGAAAACTCCTGCCGACATAGAAGAATACCGGTGAAATGAGGATCAACTGAACTAGGCCGTTCAATTTCATATCCAGGGACATTCCCCAGGGGGTCATGGCGAGAATAAAAATAATTACTGAGGCAGCAAAGGAGTAGTAGAGTTCGATCTTTTGTAACAAAGTCAATTCGCTCTTAACTGAATCGACTTCTTCGTCGTGAGAGACAATATCGTACCCGATAGCAGCGAGTGTTTCATGGGCTAGCTGATAAACCTCGCCAGGGTCCATTCCCTCTTTTACTCGAAAACTTACTTTCTCACTGGCAAAATTGACACTGGGATCTGAGAATTCACTTCTCGCCCCCAGTGCTTTCTCAATTGCAGCTGCACAACTCGCGCAGCTCATGCCGGTCACTTTGAATGTCTGTGAAGTCTCACTCGAATTCATAGCACTCTCCTACTTCTGTTCAAATGAGATAACTTTAAATGCTCCTAGTGACTCGATGGCCTTTTTGACTTCAATCGTGCGCACACCTTCGGCCAAGTTCAGCTCAACGCTTCCCTTGGTGTGATCAACATGCACTTCACCCTGGGCCATCTCTTCAAGTCCAGACTCAATCTTCTTGGCGCATCCGCCACACTTCATTCCTTCAACATTTAGCGAAATAGTCTTCATTTCATCCTCCAGAAAGGGTCTCTTAATGTATACCCCCATGGGGTATACGAATTCAAGAGCAAAAGTGTGACAATAGCCGATCTGCGCAGTGCTCTATTGCCTAATCTAGCGGGCTTAAGGCACAATAAAGACTCAATTTTGCGAAATCTACCAGGGAGATGGTTCATGCGACTATGGGAATATATCGAGCAAGGTGGCTCAATCATGTACATTCTGCTCATTCTCAACATCGTCGGTTTTGCCGTAATTCTTTCAAAGGTCTTTGTTTATAAGCGCGAGCGCCAGGTAACAGACGACACGGCGGGCTCTCTGGCCACTAAAGTGGGTGCTAAAGACGGACAAGATCCGAGTGCCATCATCGAGCTTGCTCGCCAAGAACTCTCGCTCTACATTAGTGAGATTGAAAAGGGACTGGCCTCAATTAAGATTATCGCCACTATCGCCCCTCTTCTGGGTCTTCTAGGTACTGTCATTGGTATCTTTATGTCATTTAAAGTCATGAGCGAAACTGGTGGACTTGGAAATCCAGGTCAACTCGTCGAAGGAATTTCACTTGCCCTCATCACTACCATTGGGGGTCTTATCGTTGCCATTCCACACTTTGTGGCCCATAGCTACCTAATTGGAATGCTCGACTCACTTGAAGCTACGCTTGAAAAGAAAGTCCTAGCTAAACTCTTGGCCTAGGCCACGCGAGGTACTTATGAAAAAGCGCAGCAGAGAAAGTTCTGGCATTGATATGACACCACTAATTGACGTGGTGTTCACCCTGCTCGCCTTCTTTATGGTTTCGACAGTCTTTAGAAAGGACGAACTGGCCCTTTTACTAAGTCTGCCAAAGACCGCCACAGGTGAAAGTAAGCAGGAGCAGCGCGAGAGCGTAACAATTGAGCTTGGAGTGGAGAAGGTTGCCTACAATGGCCAAGAGACAACTTTCGAAGATCTCGCCAATAACTTTAAGGAAATTAAAAATAAGCTCACTCCCATCGAACTTCGCATTGATAAGGAAGTCCGCTATGAGCGAGTGATCAATCTTCTTGATCAGCTCAAGACTTTTGAGCTTACCAATATTAATCTCATCACTGAAAAATAATCTTATTTCATGACTTGCATATAGATCTGGGCCAAGCGCTTGGTTGTTTGCGAGTCATGAAATCTTTGCGCGTACTCATGGCCCCTACTGGCCATCTTCGCTCTTAGCTCCTCATCACTGGCCACTCGCTTCATTTCAAAGGCAAGCTCATCCATACTCTCAGAGTCTACAAATAAGCTATCTGGGCCAGCACTCTCAGGAAAGCAGCTTCCCTTGGAGGTAATCACTGGTGTTTGGCTAAAGAGTGCCTCGACAATTGGGATTCCAAAACCTTCAAAATGAGAGGGAAAACACAGTGCGAGCGCTCCTTGATAGAGCGCAGGCAAATCTTCATAGCTCGCGCCCCCTAAAAAGTGGACGCGCTCATTGAGTCCGAGATCTGTGACGATCTGCTTACACTCTTCTTCGTACTTGCCACCCTTACCGACAATCACTAAATCGGCACTCACCTCATTTGCAATAGCCCCAAAAGAGCGCACTAGCATATGAGCGTTCTTTCTCGCTTCAAGAGCGCCCACGTAGAAGAAGTAAGGCTTCTCAATTTGATAGCGGCTTAAGGTACTCGATACAGCTTCTAATGAGAGAGTTTCATAGAATTGCTCTCCCACTGACTGATAGGCGACTTCGATCTTTGAAGCCTCCGTATGAAAGAAATTAATAATATCTCGTTTGGTTTGATCACAGATTGCCACAATTTTATCAGCACTCTTACAAGCACTCCTAAATTTTCGGTTGTAGACCACTCGATCAACTACTGGAAAGTACTCTGGATAGCGCAAGTAGATGAGGTCGTGAATGGTGACCAGCTTTGCGCAATTAAGTCCAAAGGGTGGCAATTCGTGACTGAGTCCATGAAAGAGATCAAGCTTATAGGAGTTAGCGATCCTTCCAAGCCATACACTTCTCCATAAGCTCTGAGCTCCCCTCCATGCTCCCGTTGGAGTAACCAACTTAAGCTCAGGATAGGCTTCTAGCCATTCAAGAGCTCGAGAGTCTTTTGGGGTGGGTGAAAAGAGAAAGTATTCGTTACTCGGATAATGCTTAAGCAGCCCCTCGATAACAGAGCGAGAGTAATTACCTAAGCCTCTAAAGTTATGCAGTGCCCGCTTGGCATCAAAGCCAATTCTTTTATTTTCCACTGCTCTACTTTCTACCCTTCGGTTGGAATTTTCAACTTTTGATTGGGATAAATTTGACCATTGCGAAGAGAGTTTACCGCCATCAATTGTCCCAGAGTGGTTTGAAAGCGTTTGGCAATTTGAGTTAGCGTATCCCCTCTTCTAACCGTATAGACCTTCAGATTATACTTGGTGGGCACCTTCAGTCTCTGCCCAATATAGACCTTGCTTGAGCGAAGTGAGTTTAAACGCTTAATAGCGTGGTAGCTGGTGCCAAATTTCTCGGCGATCGTCGTGAGATTGTCGCCCTTTCTCACTTTATAAGTGACAACTGAATCGTCCAAAGAGCGAGAACTCCCACTTGCAACTGCTCTTGTGTGAGTCGCGTTTGATTCAAGCTTAACTTTTTGACCGACAAAGAGAGTGTCACCCTTGAGGCGATTAATCTTCTTAAGTGCAGAAACAGAAGTTCCGTAGCGACGAGCAATCAACGTGAGATTCTCCCCTCTTCTTACCTTGTGATAAAGAGAGCGAGTCGCCACCTTGGTAGACTTAGCGTAGCGAATCTTAAATTGCTTTCCACTATCAAACTTTGTCATGAGTTGGTGAGGAAGCACGATTCGGTGTCCACGTCTGCCGGTATTTATATAATTGTGGCGAAGATCTGGATTTAGAAGTTTAAAGTCAGAGAGTTTGAGACCTAGATCTCCCGCTAGTTTTGAAACCTGGAATCTCCCCTTCACAGTGCGAAGGATTGTGTCTTTATAGAATCGTCCATCTTTCTTAGTAACGTTGATCCCGTATTGCTCTCTCTTCTTAGAGAGCTCTCTTGCCGCAGCAACTTTTGGAATATAGTAAACGGTTTCCTTAGGAATGAGCTTCTTTGCGACTAACTCGCGGTAGTCTCTAGTGCCGCCCTTTCTAATGGCCCTAATGATTCGGTACTCACCGGCGTTATAGGCACAAAGGGCAAGCTCCCAACTGCCAAAGATATTGTAGAGATCGCGAAAATACTTGGCGGCCGCAATCGTGGCCTTATAAATATTGTAGCGCTCATCAACAGCGTTATCGACTCGAAGTCCATATTGCTTGGCCGTACCCTTCATAAATTGCCAAGGGCCAGTGGCGGCCGCGTGGCTCTTAATTCTTAAGTTATAACCACTTTCAATAAGTCCTACATAAAAAAGGTCTGCCGGTAGTCCTTCTTCTTTTAATACGGCCCTAATTATTTCGCGGTACTCCTCTCCATTTGTGAGGTGCCTAATAAAGCGATCCTTATCGCGCTTAGTGAAGTAATTGAGCCAAAATTTATAGTGATCTTCTTTATAGCTTAACTCGAGATCGAGCTCAGTGGTCTCTGTTGACTGATCAAGTGCGACACTCAGATTATCGACTTCGTCTCCATCTGCACTTTCAATCAATTCATCATCAAGCGGTGCACTTTCACTCACTACTTCCACTTGATGAGACTTCTCACTACCTGTCACTTCGGCCAATTTGTGCACTGGTGAGAGCAAGGCTTCAGTGAAGGTCATTTTAGTAGAAGTATCTTTTGTCTCTGTTGTCTCTGCAACCTCGAGTTCGCGATTCTCACTCTTTTGCTTTACTGATAATGGTCTTAGACCTGCACAGCTTGAGAGTAGAAGGAGAGCGGCTAGCGCCGGAGTGAGCAATGGATTGAAACGATGCATATCTGACCTCAGTTGAATTTCAGTGTGCAAGTTTCAGTTTATCAAATTGCAGTAATTTACCGCAGAAGCGGAAAAAGTTGGCGCCAAAAAATGGAAGTTAGACTAAAAAGGTGGATTAATATTGATGCGAAATTTTATCTGCCCACTCACCTTTAATTTTCCCTCAGGCACGGCCCCTAGAACAATCTTTGTGTGAACTTTAAAAATCCCGTAGCGAGGAAGATAGTTCGAGAGGTCTTGGGCCACGGGTCTAAGATCTAAACACGCGCCGGCGCAACCGACATCATCGGTCTCGGCATCGTATTCAAGCACTCTCACGGCAGCACTTGAGAGGTTTTCTAACCTTTGATTGCCCCAGCGAGTAATGAGCTCATTAGTGCTAAGAACACGCTCATCCGGATCTAGCTCATCTACGGCCTCTAAGTAGACTTCAATCTTAGAAATGAAATCGAGATTATCTTCAAGCAGATGAGATGAGCCGCTTTGCCCGCGCGTGCTTTCACGAATAGTCTGGGCCTGTCTGCGAACTTCACTTGGAATCTCAATGCGAACACTTTCAATAATAATGCTCTCAATGAAGCGCATATCGATTCTTCTAAGTTCTGGTAGCTCCACAACCTGGGCCGCGAGCTCAAGAGTGAGCCCTTCTCGGCGCTCAATAGTGGCATTGGCGAGGGCCTGAACCAAATTGCCAGCAATTCCCCCCACTACTGGGATTTGTTCGACATTCATTGTGGTGCCCTCAATTTCCTCTTCTAGACCCATAGTGAAATTGAGGTGGTCTACCCCTTGTTCTTTGAGCCCTCGGGCCTCAAAACTAGGGGTAATAGCATCTTTTCTCGCACAACTAGTTGAAAGTGCAAGGCAAGTGGCCAGGGCAAGAAATGAAAGCTTCAAATGACTTTTCATGGGGACAGATCTATCACGAGACTAAATCTGGCCCCAGATAAATGAAAAAAGTTCATGCTGTTGGGGGAGTAATCGGCCCCTATAATCATTACTCACGAGCTGGGGCCGCCCCCTATTTTAACCCATAATGAGCCCATGAATAGGATTACCCTGCTCTCTCTCACCATAGGTGCGTTGTGCTCAAGAGCCAATGGCGCCATCTACGACACTCTCCCAAAGGGTGTGCGCACTGTTGTGATCAAGCAGGTGACGACCAATAACGTAACCTCTAACTTTACTCAAGGCAGCTCTGAAGAGAAACTTGGAGCGATTGTCCCCCTCGACGCAAAAACGCTTGAAAATGCCGAGTCATTTACTAAGAGCTACTTTGATGCACTAAAGTCCGCTTCACCAGAGGCTTATGAAGAGTTTAGCTTTGGTGAGTTTAAGATCGATGGCAGCGCCAAAGCTTCAGTTACCGGCGGAGGTTTTGGAATTGGCATTACTGATCGACTCACCCTCTATGCTTCGGCCTCTTGGTATCGCGCCGATGTAAAGATGCAAGTCTCGCAGACCTCTCTTTCTAACCATGAGGCAGTTCAAAAGGCAGTCAATAACTCTAATGCCGCCCAATGGGTCAAGGAAGTTACAAATCAGCTCTTTGATGTCAATGGAGAGCTACTGCAATCTGTGATCGTCAATTACTACAATTATAAACCTGTTGGAGACTGGGAAGGCGCTGGACTTGGTGATATTGATGTTGGAGCACTCTATCGTCTCACCAATATGCCCGATCGCGGACTAGCAGTTGGGCTCGGACTCACTCTTCCAACTGGTCGCACAGATGATCCAGACAATCTTCAAGACTTTGCCTTTGGAGACGGACAAACAGATCTCTTCGTTGAGGCCATGGCCGGAATCACACCTGGTGGTGGTGATTTTAGCTTTGACTCTAAGTTTCGCTACACTTACCAATTTGAAAGCACCAAAACACTTAGAATTCCCGAGACAAGAGATGTCCCAATTGGAAGAAGTAACGGCGAATTTAAAGAGAAGCTTGGCAATATTTATGAAATCGGTGCATTTGTCACTTGGCATAGAATTGATTGGTTGAGCTTGAGCACTGGCTACCAGCTCTCACTCAGTGAGCGTGCTCAGTATGAATCGAAGTATGAAGAGGCAAATGATATTTTAGCCGATGGTTCAGATAAGATCGCACATACGGCCAAAGTGGCCTTGGACTTTTCTACCACTAAGCTCTATCAGAAGGGAGCATTTGCCATACCATTTGATATTGGTGTGTCCTATCAGCATCGCTTTATGGGACAGAACACACCAAAGTACGACCGGATCGATCTAGATTTTAGATTCTATTTCTAAGCAGCGCGCCCATGATAGTGATGACCGGAGTGCGCGTGCTCAGCATACTTAGCATCAATTCCCATAATATGAGTAAAGAGCCAGTTGCGAAGAAAGCTGGCAAGAATCGGGCGATCGAGCGTGCCATCAGCAATTTGTGGGGCAAAGCTTAGAAGCTTGCCCACTAGATTTTCGTGAACCTTCTTATGCGAGTCGAGAGAGGGATACCCAATGCTCACCATATAATCTTCTTCATCAGAGAAGTGAGCGAGGGTAGTCACTTTAAGAGACTCAAAAGCGGTACCAATACGAGCAAAGTCACCAGTATTCATCGCTCTAATGAGTTCGTTAATTCCTGCAAGAATATCTTGGTGCTCGCTATCAATCATCTCAATGCCAAGGGCGTAACGATCCTCCCAAGGAATCTCGTCGATATTTGAATGGATATCAAAACCATAGTCATTATTAAAACTAGTAATGATAGAATCAAAGTGTTTCATCTCTTCATTAAGAACAGTTGCAAGTTTGGCAGTTTGAGAAACAACCAAAGTATTTTTCTGCAACGATTCATTCACTTGATGAATGGCATCTCTAAGTTCACTCACTCCACGCGACTGCTCCTCAGAAGCAATTTGAAGATCGTCAACTTCTCTTCCGATAGAATTTGTTCCCTCTTTGACTCGGGCAAAATTTCCTTTAAACTCACCCATGATCTTATCTGTCTGGGCCCCCTGCTCTTGAATTTGGAGTGAGATCTGATCACTACTCTTTTTAATACGTTCAATAATTTGAGAGACTTTCTTATCAGTTTGTTCAAGGGTGAGATTAATTGCCTTGGCACTCTGCCCACTCATCTGGGCCAGACTTCCAATTTCCTCGGCAACAACGGCGAACCCCTTGCCGTGCTCTCCCGCCCTTGCTGCTTCCACCGAGGCATTAAACGAGAGAAGCTTCGTTTGAAAAACAATATCGTTAATCACTGCTGTCTTACTTACTACTTCTGAAAATGAGCTCGTGAGCTCTTTTAAAAGAGAGACAGTGCTTGCCATCATTTCAATAACATTCTGATTGGCCTCTTGTGTGGCGAGAAAATTATCTTCAAGCATCTTGGCGTTATGACCACTTAATTCAATTGTCTCGTTAATTGAAAAAACAGATTGGACAACCTGCTTTACATTGGCTTCTGCCTTAGCAAGCATGGCACTAATTTCATCACTTGCGGCACTTGACTGAATAATGGCACTCGACTGGGCATTTGTAGAATCGTCAAGAAGATTGCAGCTCGAATAAATTTGCTCATTCGTTCCGCTAATCGTATTTTTGACCTTCTCCATCGACTCAGAAAGTGCATCCAATTTTTGATAGGTTCTTCGCATCTTCACGTGAACAAGGCCCACCAAGACAACACCCACCCCTAAATAGAGTAGCGGGTGCCCCTCAAGAAAGTAGATTGAAGCAAAGCTTACAATCAGGAACAATTCAAAACTTATTTTCTTTAACATGGTTAGCTTCTCCTAGGAGACTATCGCCAGATTTTAATACTTCATTTACATTTAAAAACATGAGCCTGATCACGTTTTCATTGAAACAAAATTCCTTCACTAGTGAAGATCATTCTTAATAAGCTTCCCATTCTCTTCAAAGGCCAGATTAAATGGGTCTTGCTTAAGAAAAAGAAAGCCATCGAGATCGACAAAGTCTGCGTTTTTACACAACCTCATCGCCGCACTGATGCCCAGACTTGTCTCAACCATACAGCCAATCATCACTTTGAGCCCTAGGCTGCGCGCCTCTCTAATTTGTGCCATCGCTTTTAGGTACCCACCCGACTTCATCAACTTAACGTTAATTCCGTGTCCTTGTTCGGCAATAATTTGTGTCACCCTAGTATCCGTAAGGGACTCATCCAAAATAACCGGCACTGGAGAAGTGCTTCTTAGAAGTTTATATTCTTCAATCTTATTAGCGGCCATTGGCTGCTCAATAAAGTCGACTCGTTCAAGGGGAAGCTGATCTAGCAGGGCCAAGACATTGCGCGAGTACTCGAATCCTTCATTGGCATCGAGGCGAATCTTTTGTTTTCCAAGAGAGAGAACTTCTTTGATTCTCGCCAAATCTTGTCCATCTCCAGCGAGTTTAATCTTTATCGATTCAAAGCGAGAGAGTTGATACTCGTTAAAAAACTCCCCGACTTTATCCACATCGAGTACAGGAATTGAAAATGAAGTTTTAACAGACTGAATAACTTGAAGACCAAGAAGCTTCTCAATACTTTCATCACTCATCTTTGAGAGCAAATCGACAAAGGCCATCTCTAGACCACAGCGAAGACTGCAAGAGAGGTCTAATTCCTGCATAAAATTATTGAGGTCTGATAGCGTATCTAGTTCGCCTGTGAGCGATTCAGTGAAGCGCCTAAACTCGAGTAAAACACTCTCCTTACTCTCGCCATAGCGACTATTAAAGGCAACCTCACCCACGCCTTTAATCCCCTCGCGATTGACCTTCACTAGGAAATTGGTCTTTTCACTCGTTGAGCCCCTTGAGAGGGCCCAGTTAAACTTCAATGGCAGTTTTAGCTCTTCAATTTCCCAGATCAATTTTTTCTCCTCACAAGCAAATCGAAGCTGGCATAATAGAGGGCATGACTATTGATAACTTGCTCACTCTGCTCACTTCTGGACTTGTACTTATTCTGGTCGGCATCTTTCTGGCCCCTATTATTCGAGACTTCTCTGGAAGGCAGGAGCGGCAAGAAAGTCACACATCTCTAGAAGATTTAGTGAAGAGACGCGAGCGCTGGATTCAAGTCCAGGGCCTTGCCTCAACGAGAATCACTGAGTGGAAGGTAAAGTTTCCTAGCGAATCTAAGCTCATTGAAGACTTCCTCACCTGGGGTGATACCAAGCTTTTAGATCAAGTAAATGCAGCAATTGGAAGTGAGCGCCCTCCCCTAACAATGGATGAGCTTCGTGAGAGACTCTCAATCGCCCCACCCCCAAAAGGTGACATAAAGCTTATTGAGGCCCTCTCACTACCGGTTCTTCCTCCCCCTCCAAATAGTGATCATAATGATCAAGCCGATTCCTAGAAGCAGAAGTTCAGTTATAATAGGAGAAAGCGAGGAATAACATGTCACCACAGCGTACAGAACTTAAAGGTGAGCTTTTTAAGCACCTAATTTTCATAGTCAGTGAAACCAATGGGGTTTCACTCTCAGATACTCTGGAACTCATGCTCTCAGGGCCACGAGTTAAGGAGCAGCCTGTATTAGAAAAGTGTATTCAAGAGTTTCACAGACTCCTGGCCGCTTTCCAACAAGATCAAGTCGATATTGAAACCCTACTTCGCCACCCAATGAGCGAAGCTTTCTTCAAACTCTTTAAATCATTTCCCCTGCACTATCATGAAGAGCATATTCACTTAACCGGTTCACTCGACGCTGAATTTATTTACCCGCGTTTAGCTAAGCTACTAAGTGGACCTCATAAAGATATTTATGAAAAGAAAATTAAAGAAGTTTACGGTGAAGATTCAATTCCAATTAATAGTGTAGAAGATGTCGACAGGCTCATTCGTCTCAAGGATGGAGAGCAATTTGGAACCTACCTTAGAATTCTCTATCTTCCCAAGCTAATTCTCACTGATCGCCAAGCCCATAGAGAAGCCGCCTATCATATGGCAAAAACACTCTATGAAGAATTTAATGTGGGAAATATCCGCCTCAAATTTACCCTCTCGCGCGCCACATCAATAGAGAGTGAGCAAATTCCTGGGATTGAAAACATTACTGAGGAAGATGTCGTTCTAGGACTTTTTGAAGGTTTTAAAGAGTTTCAAAGAGAGTATCCCGCCTTTGGGTTCATTCTCAGTCCATGCTTTAGAAAAGAGGCTGACTTCTTTGACAAAGAAAATTATTCAACCAAGCGAGCGCACTTTGAACATCAAGTTGATCGCATTCTAGAGATTATAGATCGCTATCCAGAGCTTGCCGTTCATATGTGTGAAATCGACACCGTCGGCGATGAGCGCTCGCTCTTTAGAAAGAAGCACTTTGAAGAATTGCGAGCTGGTTTTAGAAAGCTTCAG
Source organism: Bacteriovoracaceae bacterium (assembly GCA_048267245.1). Classification (GTDB taxonomy): domain Bacteria; phylum Bdellovibrionota; class Bacteriovoracia; order Bacteriovoracales; family Bacteriovoracaceae; genus JBLWXV01. The sequence goes on along the minus strand of JBLWXV010000002.1, from coordinate 819,213 downwards.
TACCACGGCTTTTCAATTCGCTCCCACCACGGTGAGACCTGGACAAACCTGCGTCGTGGGATTCAGAGTGTGGATAATGCCATGAACATCTGGCAAATCGACACGCTTGAGCACGGACTCTCGCTTGGAATTAACCCCAACTTCTACTACCACAGACTATACCAAAGAGTGATAGAGCTCAATCAAAAGGGCATTGCAATTGCCAAGGGCTCAAAGGATGAAGAAGAGCTCACCGATATGAATATGGCCCCAGATATTCTAAAAAAACTTCTGGCCGGCACAGCGCTAGACTCCAAAGAGGAAACACTCTTTCTTAAGAGTAAGTTTCACAATGCAAGAGAAGTTGAACACTATCAGCACGACGTTCTCAATCGCATGATTCAAAAACAGGTCAACCTCGTTGCTCTCCCCTCTTCAAACTTAAAGCTCACAGGAGCTTTCCCAGACTACAAAGATCACCCCTTTTCGTGGTGGGAAAAGAAGGGCGTGCGCCTTGGTGTTGGCACTGATAATTACGTCACGCTAAGTACAAATTTTATTCAAGAAATGATGATTCTTCTGTACTCAGATCCAGAGAATCTAAAAATTACGAAGCTCTTAATGCTTGCGACTAAAGAAAGTAGAAGACCCTATATCTCTCATCTCTTATGGGGATTGAGAAAAGAGATGGCCTAGTCTACTGGCCACCAGTTCTGGCGTGAGGTCTACCATACACTTTTGATAGACCTCTTGCACGCACTTGCCTCTGCCATCTTTTGTGCACGGTCGGCAGGGAAGATCCACCTCTAGAATTTCAACCTGAGGATTACTTGGAAATCCAAAGGCTGTTGGGCCAACCAATGCAATCGCCCTAACTCCCAAGAGATCAGCAACGTGAAGCAGTCCCGTATCTGCAGAGACCACACAGCGAGAGCGCGTGACGATATAGGAACTCTCTGCCAAGGAAAGTTTGCCGGCAAGGTTGAGCACCCGCTCAGGGGCCACCGCTTGAATGTCAGCGAGAAAGTGATCACCCGGTCCGCCAAGTAGGACAAAGTGTACTTGCGGCATTAGCTCAATGAGCTTTTCCCAATGAGACTGTGGCCAGCGCTTCATTGGCCAGGCAGCCGAGGGAACCAAGCTTACAAAGGGGCGAGTCTCTCCTAAGAGCTCTTCACACTTTCTCACTTGTTCGGGCGTGAAGCTCCAGGTGTCAATGAGAGAGGCCCCACTCCTCACTCCCCAAGGCTTGAGAGGAGACAGAAAACTGTGCATGCCTCGATAGGGCCAGGGGAATTTATTCACTCTGAAATTAAAGAGAAGAATGCGCTTTAATCGCTCTTTGGATCTTCTCACAAAGTTCTCTGGCCACAGAAAAAGGCTAACAATGCGAGAGCGCAAATTGGAGTGGGCATCGTAGACGTGAGTATAGCCCTCGGCCCGCAGGCTGAGTGCCAGCTTAATTAGTCCACTAAAACCTGACTTGCGATCAAAGGACCAAATGCGATGAACTTGAGTAGAACAGGGTAGGATTGAGACGTTATCGCTTCGCACAAGCCAGTCAATTTGGGCCTCTGGAAATCTCTCGTGCAGTGGGGCCAGTACCGCCATGGTCTGGACGATATCGCCAAAACTTGAGAGGCGAATAATGAGAATCTTAGGTTTTTTCTGATTTAAACTCACCGGGCTATTCTACCCTCCCCATTTGAGAAAGTCCCGTTTAAGATAGTTTCATGAAAAGTTTTGCCCTCATTCTCATTCTCATTTGCCCCATGACAAAGCTTTGGTCCCAGACCAAAGGCGAGGTTATTCTCCTTGAGCTGAGGTCCATGCTCGGACCTACGACAGTGCCCCCCACCCCCACTGCAACAGCAAATGCAACGATAACTCCAGTCCCTACGCCCACGCCAAAGACACTCTCAGCGGGGGAGAAGAAAGTACAGGAGATGCTCGAAAAAAATCGCCAGCGCCTCAAAGAAGTTCGCGCTGCTGAAAAAGCTCCAAGCGATCGCGCCGAACAGTTGCGCGCGAGATACAACCAGCGCGCAAACGCTCGCAGGGATGCTTACAATGAACGCTCTCAAGAACTTAGAGATAAGTGGGCACTTAAGCGCAAAGATTTTCTCAAGCGCGTTGATGAGTATAAAGAACAGACCTACTCGCTAGAAGATCTTGTAAATGTTGGAAGTTCTGCCAGACCTGAATATAAGGGCAAGAGCCTACTGCTTAAAGGTCCATCCCACTCTCTTGCTGGCCCAGAGACTGTGATTTCTGGGGCCATGGATCTAGAGATCAAAGATCAAGGAAAGCGCCCTACTTGTGCTGCCTTTGCAGCGGTGAGGGCGTTAGAAATTCTAGACTTGAATTCTAAAACAAAGTCTCCCCGACGCTTTTCGGAGCAGTTTTTCTACTATGCCAGTAAGCCCACTTGCCAACAAAGTCCCTGTGAAGGAAGGGGCTCTTGGGTAACAAATGGTCTTGAATACTTAAAATCAAATCCGATACCACAAGAGCAGCAGTGTCCCTATCGATCCGAAACTGTAAGTGGAAATCAAACTCAAATCCCACTGCCGCAAAATTGCTTTGAGGGTGAGAGATTAAATATTAGCTACCGCAATCTCACTTCCCTTGATCAACTTCCAGGCGAAGTATCAAAGAAACATCCGGTCGTCATTGGAGTGCGCCTCACTCCAAGCTTTTATCAAACGCAGGGGCTGCTATTGCATTCGCAAAATGAGGTCACTGGAGCGATGGACGAGCACGCCCAAGGGCATGCCCTAGTGATTGTAGGGATGATTCCACTTCCAGAAGATGTTAGAGTAAAGGAAGGAAACTACTGCTATATCGCCGCTAACAGCTGGGGAGAAGGCTGGGGCATTGGCGGACACGCTTGTATTTCACGCAAATGGCTCGAGTACCAAATGGTTCCTCGCGCCCTTACTAGTATCGAGAAAATCTAAGGATTAATTATGGCCTTTACACTTAAAAATCTCACCAGTCTTGCCCAAGTGGCCGTGCAAAATCGAGCCAGTGATATTCACCTAAGAACCGATGAAGCACCATGCTTAAGAATAAATGGCGAAATTATTCCAGTTCAGACCAAGAGCTTTACGCTTGAAGACATGGGCGACATTGCGCGAATCCTACTTGGAGAAGATAGATTGGCCGCCAAGCTTGATGAGATCAATGAAATCGATGGTGGCTTTGCCATTGAAGGGCTATGTCGCATTCGCTACAACCTCTTTCGCTACAATCAAAAACTCGGGATTATTCTAAGAATTGTAAATACACAAATTCCGACCATTGAGAGTCTCGGGCTGAACCCTGTCCTTAAAAAGATCTCAGGCCAAAGAAGAGGACTAATTCTTCTCACTGGGGCAACCGGGAGTGGTAAGTCGACAACTCTAGCGGCCATGATTAATGAGATTAATGAAAGCAGATCCTGCCATATTGTGACTATTGAAGATCCGATTGAATATCTTCACGATCAAAAGAAGGCCCGAATCTCTCAAAGAGAGGTGGGAAAAGATACTGATAATTTTACCTCGGCCCTCAGATCGGCCCTGCGCCAAGATCCGGACGTCATCTTAATTGGCGAGATGAGAGATCCCGAAACAATTTCAACGGCCCTCAAAGCTGCTGAGACAGGTCACGTGGTCTTCTCAACCATTCACACGACAAATGCAGTCACTTCCATTGGCCGCATCATCTCAATGTTTCCCCCTGAAGAGCAAGAGGATGTGAGAAAGAGACTCTCAGAGAATCTCTTTGCTACAATTTCTCAGCGCATGCTCAAAAAGAAAGGTGAAAAAGGCGTGGTGATTGCCCAGGAAATCATGGTGACCTCACCAGGTATTAAAGAGTGTATTCTAGGAGAAGAGCCGCTAGCGCGCATTACAACGGTGCTCGAAGATAATCGAGGGGCCGGTGGAAATGGCTCTCAGAGCTTTGACCAACATATTATGGAGCTCTTTCAAACAGGCAAGATCTCTAAAGAGACGGCCTTGAGTGCAGTTTCATCTGAGAGTGATTTTATTCAACAGCTCACTGTTGAGTAGAAAATTCTAGCGACGCTTCTTCTTAACCACCATGGTTCCAGAGAGGAAATCGTGTAAGGCGCGGCGATCGCGATTAAAGAGCGGCATCACAAAATCGATGAGTAAGAGCATTGAAAATGGCTTAAAGAGAAACTCTCTGGCCACGGCCGAGGAGAGAGACAAGTCAACGTAGGTATAACCTCTCACTCTTAGTCCCATCATTGCCTTGCCAATAGTTGTTCTAAAGAGGACAACTGTCGCGACGTTAACAACAAAGTAAGAAAAAAGTGCGGTTCCAATAACGGTGTAAGTATCAATATCAATTGGCACTTCCAACCCAATAGTTGTAATGATGGCCGTAGAAATGTCTGTGAGAGTTGCGCCGAGGAACACGGCGGCAGCAGCTCCTACTCCAAAAAGCAGTAGATCAAAGATAAAAGCAAATCCTCTCTTGAGTAAATTAGCGGGCACCTTCTCAGCTGGAGCTTTTTTCTTAGTAGGACCTTGCTCTCTTGCAAGGGCAGTTCTACTCTTTCTCACCACATTTGTTTGATCTTCTAATTTTAAGCGAGTTGGCTTTGGAACTTTCTTTTCGGAGGGCTTTCTAAGAGAGAGTTTCTCTTTCTTATCCTCTTTATCTTGGGGCTCATCAATTTTAAAATCCCACTCATCAGAGTCGGATGTCTCACTCCCCTTAGATTTTCCATTTATCTTTGCACTGCTCACTCAAACTCCCCTACAAGCTTACAAATTGAGTATACGATTCGTAATCTCAGTTACCTCTTTGGCCGCCTTATCACAATCTCTCTTCCACTCATTGTGGTCGAGATTGGGATCAAGGTTGCGCAATAGGAGTCCAAGTCGACTCGTTTTTTCATTAAACTCAGAAAGAAGTTTAACTGCGAGGGCCTCGTCTTCAAGACCCTCTAGCTTTTCCATTACCATCGTTAGTTCAGTGGTATCTAACATTTTAGTGACCGGCCATTCCTAGTTTTTGTCCCTTGAGAGAATTCACAATGTCGTGAGCAATAAACATTGCTTCCTCGATGCTCGGGTCAAGCTGAAGTCCTTTAATCCAATCGTCTTTTCTCTGCTTAAAGTCTTCTTGCCACTGCTTCTCATCACCCTTAGTTACTTTCTCATGGGCACGAAGAGAGGCTTCATAATTAGTGACAACCAAATCTTCAGACTTCTTAGTAATTTTAAGTCGCTCAGAAGTTTCCTTATTGGCCTTATCCTGCTTTCTCACTTCATCAATATTGAGGCTCACAAGTGTGTCCTTTCTACGCTTAGTCAGATAGTCCACACTCTCCATAATCTTGGCAAAGCGAGCATCTTTCTTCACACGGGCTTCACTCTTCTTTTTAAGCTCAGGAATGTCGTAGTGATAAGTCTTCCACGGCTCAAATTTCTCGGCGGCCACAGTGTCAAAAGGAAGAGCATAGTCGAGATCTTGCTCTCTAGACTCCGTATATCCATAGAGATCCGGAAGGATAATATCTGGAGTAATTCCTTTAAATTGAGTTGATACCCCAGAAATTCTATAAAACTTTTGAATCGTAATTTTAAGTGCCCCTAGATCTGGACCAAGAGCGGCTAAAAATTTATTGCCACCCATCAGAGAGGTCACAGTCTGCACAGTCCCCTTACCATGGCTATACTCACCACCAACGATCACAGCGCGGCCGTAATCTTGAAGAGCACCGGCCAAAATCTCAGAAGCCGAGGCACTAAATCTATTGGTCATCACAATCAAGGGACCACCATAGGTGATGCTTGGGTCTTCATCAGCAAGCACGGCAGAGTCACCTCTGTAGTTCTTAATTTTTACCACTGGGCCATCCTTCACAAAGAGACCAGTCATTTGACGAGCATCCTCAAGAGCACCACCGCCGTTATTGCGAAGATCGAGCACGATTGCATCGACTTTCTCTTTCTTAAGTCGCTCAAGTTCCATGCGAATATCATCAGTACAATTGCGATTACTCTCCCCATCAAAATCGCGGTAGAACTTCGGCAGGTGAATATAGCCAACTTTAAAATTCTTTAAGCTCTTAAGTTCTAGGACAGATGACTTAGCGTAAGAAGCATCAATTTGTACAACATCTCGAATAATTGGGATTACTTTGCGTGTCCCATCAGATTTTTTAACAGTAAGTCTGACCTCTGTTCCTTTCTTACCGCGAATATATCTCACGGCATCGTCTACACGCATGTCAACGAGATCAACTGGCTCTCCATCACCTTGGGCAACATAGAGAATGACATCATCAACTTCAAGTTCCTTCTGTCTCCAAGCAGCGCCACCGGGAACGATTTTTACGACCTTAATAAATTGTCCATCCTCTTGAAGAACGGCACCAATCCCCTCTAGCTGACCAGAGATATCGATGTCGAAGTCCTCTTTTTTCTTAGGTGGAAAGTAATTTGTGTGCGGATCATAGACGGCCGCAATCGAATTGAGGAAGCGCTCAAGATAATCGTCGTGATCTTCCTTTGCCATGCGAGCAAAGTACTTAGTGTACTTTTCATTAATCTTATCGTGAGCTTTTTGGCGCATCTCCTTATCAGTCATCTTAGGAGCTTTTACCTTCTTATCTTTCTTATCATCAGACTTCTCTTCTTCGCCGGCGTCGGCCTTATCGATATCGGCATCCGTCTCTCCATCAAGATAACTGATGTAGCGATCGAGAACTTGCTGCTTAAGAATTTTTCTCCAAAGCTCCTCTCTCTCTTTTTCATTTTTAGGAAAAGAGCGCTTCTTAGCATCTACTTCGAGAGTTTCTTTGATGTTGAAGTCAAATGGCTTCTTAAAAATCTCGGTGCGCATCTTATCAACTTCAGCAATTCGCTTTTTCATCAGATCTTCAACTTCATAGAGAAGCTTAAAATCCCCCTGCTCCAGCTCGTCATCAATTTTCTTCTTATAGGTGCTGAGCTTGTCGACATCTGACTTGAGGAGAAATTGCTTTCCATAGTCAATTCGCTTTAAATACTCATCAAAGGCCTTAGCTGAGACTTCATCGTCAATCATCATGCGACGAAAGTGATAGCCTTCAAGCGAAGCTTTAAAGTTTCTACCGATTAGCTTATCTCTATCAACAGAAGCACTTTCTCTTTTAAATGTCTGAGAGCTATCACCACGGGCAAAGGCCACCGAGGAAAAGAGCATCAGTGCGGCCGAAAAAGTGGCCGTCAGAATAGAGCTTCGAGCGTAAATGGTCATAGATTCTCCAATTAGACGTATCTTTTAATGATAAACCCACTCCCGCACAGGCGCAAAGTGTGACATTTATGTCCTTCTACATCATGACAAAAAGTGTCTGGTTGCATGTGAACTAAACGTCAGAAAGTCGTTAATTGTTAAACTTAAGGGGAGACAATTTTGCAGGTAGGTAAAAGTGTCAATTATTTGGGCAAGCCCCAGCAAATGGGCACTGGGGCTTAATTAGACTAAAAAGGGCCACTACTTATCGCCAACACAACCCTCTTTATTGGTCATTTTATCCAGTGGCGAGCAGTAGTCGTCTCGTTTTTGCACTTTTTTATCAATCTTCTTTAGCTTCTTTTCGGCCTTCTCTACTCTCTTTTCATCACTGGTTTCAACATCCTTACAGTGTTTGGCCCCAGTCATTTTATCCAGAGGTGAACAATAACCTTTTCGCTTGGTTACTTTTTTTGAAACTTCCTTCACATCTGTCTCAACCTTACTATCGTCAGCATGTACCAAAGCCGAACTACAAAGCAGGCCCGCGACCAGAAGGGATTTTAGCAATTTCATTTTTCCTCCAATAAAAAAGGCCCTCTAAAATCTAGAGGGCCCTACTATTTTACTTCAGTTTAGAAAGCTTCGACTACTCGTCCTTTAAACGTCTAAGAACGTATTGAAGAATCCCACCATTTTTAAAGTAGTTAACTTCATCAAATGTATCTAGACGTGAAGGAACTTCAAGTGTCTCTTTATTTCCATTGGCGCGCTCAATCGTCATGGTAAAAGTCATACGAGCTTTAAGTTCGCTATTTGGAGTAAGAGTTATTAACTCACTTCCATCAAGTCCAAGAGTCTTGCGAGTCACCCCTTTAGGAAATTGAAGTGGAAGTACACCCATCCCCACTAGGTTAGAGCGGTGAATGCGCTCGAAGCTCTCAACAAGCACCGCCTTGACGCCTTGAAGGAAAGTTCCCTTAGCGGCCCAGTCGCGAGATGAGCCTGTGCCATACTCTTTTCCGCCAATGATGACGAGTTCGCGATTTTCGCTCTTATACTTCATTGCGGCGTCGTAGATCGCGAGCTGCTCACCATCTGGAAGGTGCTTAGTGTATCCGCCTTCAACACCTGGAACCATTTCGTTTTTAATACGAATGTTGGCAAATGTGCCTCTCATCATCACTTCGTGGTTACCACGGCGTGATCCATATGAGTTCCAATCGTGTCTGGCGACACCATTTTTCTCCAGGTAAGTCGCGGCAGGTGAACCTTTTGAGATTGAGCCCGCAGGAGAGATATGGTCAGTTGTCACTGAGTCGCCAAGAAGAGCGAGTACGCGTGCATTTTCAACTTTATAAGAATCAATGGCACCCTTTTCAATATCTTCAAAGAAAGTTGGGTTTCTAATATAAGTTGAGCTCTCTTCCCAATCGAAGTTAACGCCTTTAGGAGCGTCAACTGCTTGCCAGCGAGAATCACCGGCAAATACGTTTGAGTAGCGCTTGCGGTACATCTCACTTGAGAGGTGCTTGTGCATGACTTCAGCAATCTCGGCGTTTGTAGGCCAGAGATCCTTGAGAAACACATCCTTTCCGTCTTTATCTTGACCAATCACTCCACTGCCAACGTCAACGAGTGCACTACCGGCCAGAGCATAGGCAACAACAAGTGGTGGAGAAGCAAGATAGTTTGCTTTCACATCTGGACTAATGCGACCTTCAAAGTTTCTGTTACCAGAGAGTACCGAAACAGCGAGTAGATCGTTGTCGTTAATACACTTACTGATTGCTGGAGGAAGTGGACCGGTGTTACCGATACAAGTTGTACAGCCGTAGCCTACCAGGTTAAAGCCGAGGGCATCGAGGTGTTCTTGAAGACCAGACTCAACTAGGTAGTCGGTCACAACCTGCGAGCCAGGAGCAAGAGAAGTTTTAACCCATGGCTTAACTTTCATGCCTTTTTCGTGAGCTCTCTTGGCCACGAGACCGGCAGCAATCAGAACACTTGGGTTAGAAGTATTGGTACATGAAGTGATGGCAGCGACTGTAACGTGACCATTCTTCATAGTGAAGTCTTCGCCCTCTACCTTGTACTCTTTTGTAAAGCTAGCAGCGTCTTTGTAGCTAAAAGTGTCACTCGCCGCTTTTTCAAATACTGGGACCATATCTTTTAGAAGAACGCGGTCTTGTGGACGCTTTGGCCCTGAGAGACACGGCTCTACAGATGAGAGATCGAGCTCGAGACTTGAAGTAAAGACAGGATCGGCATCGCCTTTATTGGCCCAAAGACCTTGCTCTTTTGCGTAAGCTTCAACCAGAGCGATGGTCTCCTCTTCGCGGCCAGAGAATCTCATATACTCGAGAGTCTTATCGTCAATTGGGAAGAAGCCACAAGTTGCACCGTACTCTGGCGCCATGTTGGCAAGAGTCGCGCGATCAGCAAGTGAGAGTTCATTCATCCCGTCGCCGTAGAATTCAACAAACTTCTCAACCACTCCGTGAGCGCGAAGCATTTGAGTCACTGTGAGCACGAGGTCAGTAGCAGTCACACCCTCTTTGAGTTTTCCGTGGAGCTTAAAGCCCACGACTTCAGGAATGAGCATTGTCACTGGCTGGCCTAGCATCGCCGCTTCAGCTTCGATACCACCGACACCCCAACCAAGAACAGAGAGTCCGTTGATCATCGTGGTGTGCGAGTCAGTTCCCACGCATGTGTCTGGGTAAGCAACAGTTTCACCGGCCTTATTCTGAGCAGTCCAAACAACTTGGGCCAGATACTCAAGGTTTACTTGGTGAATGATACCTGTGCCTGGAGGAACCACGCGGAAATTTTTAAAGGCGCCCTGTCCCCACTTCAGGAAGCGGTAGCGCTCCATATTTCTTTCGTATTCAATTTCAACGTTCTTTTCAAAAGCTTCTTTGTTGCCAAAGTGCTCAACCATCACCGAGTGATCGATGACGAGATCCACTGGAGTGAGTGGGTTAATTTGTTCTGGCTTGCCACCAATTTTTACAATCGCCTCTCTCATGGCCGCAAGATCCACAACAGCTGGAACCCCAGTAAAGTCTTGCATCACCACGCGCGCCGGGTGGTAGGCGACTTCGCGATCACTCGTCTTGGCCTTGACCCAATCGTTTACAGCTGTGATGTCGTCCCAGTTAACCGTCGTGCCGTTTTCGTGGCGAAGAAGGTTTTCAAGAAGAACCTTTAAGCTTTTAGGAAGTTTATCAATGTCGCCCAGTCCTGAAGCCTTCGCCTCTTTAAGCGAATAATAGGCATAGGATTTGTCGCCGACTTTTAGAGTCTTTTTGACTTTACTCATGAAATCTCCATAGGGTTTCGCGTTAAATTTTTAAGGAATTAGCGGTATTCTAAGCCATCCAAAGCCTAGTGTCACTGCCCATCACGAGAATGAAAAGTTTGCTTCTCTAAGAGAGTGCTAAAGTCTAATAGCGATCCGACATAAGCGACCAGCGACCCCCTCCGTCAGAGCGGATGAGAAAGCCATAGCCGTGGAGCTTGCGACGCAAATTGTAGAGGTGAACATCGACGGTCTTGGGATGAACCGTTGTGTCACCCCAAACTTTTTCCAGAATGTCCTGGCGCGAAATACTGCGATCATCACTTTTCAAAAAGAGATTGAGAAGTTGGATTTGCTTACTGGTGAGGTTAGTGATTTGAACGCCACCGATATCAATAGATTTACTCGCCCCTTCAACCATCTTGGGTCGACTTGAACCGCTGAGAACATTTTCAATTTTCACTAGCAATTCATTCTTCTTAAACGGCTTGGTGAGATAGTCGAGAGCTCCCTCTTTAAAGCAAAAGCGAAGAGCATCGATATCGTCAATTGAAGAGACCACGATAAAGGGCATCGTGATGAGCTTAGTATTTTCTGAGTTCGTAAGAAAGTTTAGAAAGTTACCGTCCGAGAGCATGAGGTCGGCAATAATGAGGGCCGGCCCAGTTCCGGGGTCGTTAGAAACTTCTTCAAGTGCTTTTGAAAAGCTGTCGAGAGTCTCAAAGTATTTTGTGACGTAGCGGTGATCTAGGGTTTGCTCGTAGACAAAGAGACATCCTTTGTCATCTTCGAGAACCCAGATTTCCTTATCAGATAAAACACCCATGAAAACTACCTATTTGAAAACGTTAAGCCAAAAGCACTTTTGCTACATTTAACTGGAATATTCCCAAGAAGTGAATCACTAAGTAACTTACTTCCCCAGCAAAAGCGCTTTTCTCTTTCACCTAGAAAAGCTGAAGGATCATCCAGATCTCCGAGGAGCGCAAGATCGCCAACTTCAAATTTTACTGTCCACGCAGAGGAATCCTCACTCGCGCTTTCAATCGCAAATTTTACCAGCTCTGAATTTCCATTCTTAGCTCCAAGTTGCACTCTGGCCATTAGAGTGGGAGCGATCATAAACCAGAAGAGTTGCTCCCACGAACTCACCCCTACATCCTTAGCCCCACTGACCTGACTCTCAATTGCCGGAAAGGATTTAGCGGCGTGAACATAGTAGTGACCACACGCGAGTTCAATTACATCACCCAGCGACAGGGTGTCTTGAAATTCCCCCTGGGGCAGCGAAGAGTCTCTAAAAACTCGCCTGGCCCCCTCTGTCAGGCGGATGAGTTCATCGAGACTCTGACCAATGCGCTCAATAAAGCGCCTCGTCTGCTCATCGAGCGGACGCGTGGCCAATTCATCGAGGCAAAATTGGATCACGTGATACTGACCGGAGAGGTCGTGACCCAGCAAGCTTCCCGTCTCAATGAGGGCATTATAATTGTCTTTAATTAAGTCTCGGCTCATAGCCGTCATTATAGACTAGACTCTCTTGCCAAGGGAAGCCTCCCCTATTACACTGCGCCCAATAACTTTTCCCCCTCAGTCGCTAAGGATTTTTTTGTGGTTAAAAAGCAAGATTACTTAGACAAAAGTCAAACCGATCAACTGTTTCGCAGCGAGGTCATGAGCTCGTTTAAATTTGACGGCGCCGTTGCACAGGTGTTTGACGATATGGTTTCACGCTCGGTTCCCATCTACGCCGAAATTCACCAGGTCATCCTCGACCTAGTCTCTAAGAGACAGTGGGATCAAGGTCACAAAATTGTCGACATTGGCTGTTCAACGGGAAGTACTCTCTTCATGCTCGAGCATTTTTTTAAGCAGGAAGGAGGCACTGTTCCAAAACTCATTGGGCTAGACCCCTCAGAAGACATGCTCAATAAGGCCCGTGCCAAGGCTTCGCAATACACTGACTCGAATATTAAATTCTTTTGCCTTGGGGCAAGTGACTTGGCCGAAACCAATATTGATGTGGCCATCATGAATTACACCTTGCAATTCATTCCCCTCGCTGAGCGAGTGGGAGTCCTCTCGCGCATTCACCAGGGTTTAAGACCCGGTGGTCTTTTTATCTTGGCCGAGAAAATTAAATCGCCAACCACTGAAATTCAAGACGTCATCACCGACCTCTACTATGACTTTAAGAGAAGAAATGGCTACGACGAGTTAGAAATTTCGCGCAAGCGAGAGGCGCTAGAAAATGTGCTGATTCCTCTGTCTCAAGAAGAGCAAGTTTCCATGCTAAGGCAAAGTGGATTTCAAAAGAGCGAGATGATCTTTCGCTGGTATAACTTTGCTTGTTACGTGGGGATTAAGTAATGACTTTCAAATTTCCCGCTCACATCCAGAGCATTATCGACGAGCGCGCTCGCTGGCGCACCCAAGAGAGCTCGCGTGAGCTGCGCGATCTTGAACTTCGTGTAGAGGCGCTAGCGATGCCCAGTGATTGCTACGTGTGTGAGCGCGAGGGAGTGATTCACTTTGAGAGCAGCACTCCGCTACCCGATCAATTAATGACGCAGATTAAGGATCTTGCCACAGACCTCATTCCCTGGCGCAAGGGCCCGTTTAATTTCTTTGGCCTAGAAATAGATGCCGAATGGCGCTCAGACTACAAGTGGGAGCGACTCAAGAATCAAATCTATCAAGGGCGCGACCTCACCCGCGCGCGCATTCTCGATGTGGGATGCAATAATGGCTACTTTATGTTCCAACTCTACGCCAAGGGAGCGCGCCAGGTACTGGGAATTGATCCCGTTTCTTTTAACGAAGTTCAGTTCAAGTTTCTACAAAAACTCTCCGGCGCTCAAGGGCTTCAGTATGAAATGCTCGGAGTTGAACACGTTGGGGACTTGCCCAAGCAATTTGACCTCATTCTCAGCATGGGAGTTCTCTACCACCACCGCCATCCCATAGAGCAATTAAAAATGCTCAAGAGTGCCCTTAAGAAAAATGGAGAACTAATTCTGGAGTCAATCGTGATTCCCAGCAAGGAGAGCATCGCCCTCTTTCCCGAAGATCGCTATGCCAAGATGAAGAATGTGTGGTTTGTTCCCTCCGTGAGCTGTCTTGAAAATATGCTCCTGCGCAGTAAATTTAAAGATGTTGAACTTCTTCACTTTGGAAAGACTACAGTAGAAGAGCAGCGCCTCACTCCTTGGTGTCCCGCCCCTAGACAGTCTCTCGCAGAATTCCTTGACCCAGATAATGATGAACTTACAATAGAGGGATACCCGGCGCCCTACCGGGCCATTTTTAAAGCGAGAGTCAGTTAGTCGATGATCTTCAAACACCCTAAGAACGCTCTCTTTATTGCCCTTGGATTTTTGTGTCTCGTGCTTGGTGTGCTCGGGGCATTCCTTCCTATTTTGCCCACAACCCCCTTTGCTCTACTTGCCGCATATTGTTTTTCAAAGGGCTCACCCAAGTTACATCGCTGGCTCTTGAGCACCAAACTCTTTGGGCCGCTCATCTACAACTGGGAACAATACGGTGTGGTGGGAACGAGAGCAAAGGTACTTGCAACAGTGATGATCACTCTCCTTTTTAGTTACACATTAATTTTTGTGAATGTGGCGATCTGGATAAAGATTGTAGTCACATTAAGTGGAATTGGAGTGCTCATTTTTCTTTGGACCAGACCTAGTAGACCGCAGGTGACTACTGGTGAGTCACACCAAGAGAAGTCTTAATTTTTGAGCGAAAATACTCTGAGTGAGTAATAGCCTTATCTTTTGTTAGCGCCTTGCCAGAATTTAACAGCACCTTCTTACCGCCTATAAATCCGATCGTGCGCCCAGCGAAGATGAGATCTTCCCCATCGACCACGACTCCCGCTCCATCCGGACAAGCTATCAAAGCGACATCGAGACGTTTTGAAAAAGCCGCAAGTTCGCGGTCATAGCGCTTACTCGCTTTGTAGTGGGGAAAGAAGTGAAAATTAGCAAGTCCCATGCTCTTCAAATTTCTAAGCCCTTCTTCATTGACGTCACAATCAAAGCTAGGAAACGAGGCCGTCTCTATCGTTGGCGTGGTCACAATTGCTCCGGCCGACAGACCAGTTAAGACTCCACCATCTTTGACAAAGTGCTTGAGCTTAGAGAGAAATTTCGAGCGACGAAGATGTTTGAGAAAGTAAAAGGTATTGCCCCCACCCATATGAATGAGCTGGCTCTTTAGAACCGCCTCCTCCATGACAGGGTCAAAGGGAACGTCGAGGGGAAAATAAAGAAAGCGCCTAACTCCAAAGGGCGTGTAACTTGAGACAAATTCCTCAAATTCCACTTCACCGTCCACACTTGAATTGGGAATAAAAGTTAGCAGTGGATCAGCGTGCTCAGTGAGTCTAAGAGAATGTTTTAAGAGCGAGACATTGTCATAAGTATGACCACCACTAAAGAGAACTAATTTCACAGACCCTCTCGGTAGTCGCGCACAATCTTCACTAGTCCTTTTACGAATTTCTCTTTCTTAATCTCCCTAGGAGCACTTGATCGATTACGGCGAGGTCCATCGGGATTGAGGTCTTGGTAGTCAATAAAGTCGCGCAAGAGTGCATAGAGTTCTTGCGGCTTAAAGCGTGGCTTATGAGACATGATCTTTTCAACGATAATGCCAATTGAGTCACCGGTCACGCGGTCATACTTATTAATAACGCTCGACCTCATCGTCATTTGTAATAGGATTGTCGTTAGAGGTGTGCGGTGAAAAGTGGCGACACTGCCTGCAAGACTTAAGTAGAGTTTTTGAAATTCTTCAATCTTCTTTTTGCGGTAGCTTGTAAGTTCTAAGTCTTCTGCAATAGCATAAGAGCTCTTGATGACTTCAATAAAATTCTCAGGACTTAGTCGCTCTACTCCTGAGAGGTAGAGTTGAGGCAATTCGCGTAGGATATCTCGCATACAGAAAATGGCATTCCAATTAATTCCATCCTCAACATCATGGAGTCCCTCTACCGACTTAGCGGCTTCAAAATAATGAAAGACTGCCCTAAACTTTTCAATGGTCTTATGATGGTTACTTAGCAAGTAAGTTTGATTCTCGTCATTAAAGCCCAGTTTATAGAGAAGATTTCGGTTTTTCTGCTCGACAAAGTACTCTTCAAAATTTCTTAGTACCTTGGCGCTTCTGAAGTCCTTAATCGACTTGCGTTTTTTAGTCAGAATAAAATCTACCGCTTGAGCAAAGGTTTGAATGGTGTAGCGGGCCTTATCTTTTTGTTCTTTGATAGAAGTTGAATAGCGTTCAACATCATCGTAGCGATACTCACTGTGATAGAGTCCAAATTGTCTTATTGATCCGTAGTCAATAACCCCGGCATCCATGAGAACATTGTCTCCATCCCAGTCAAACCAGCAGAAAATATAATCGTCTTCAAAGCGGGCAGCTTGTTTAGCAAAGGCGGCGCAAACGCGGTCTAAAAAGTAGTGATAGCGCGCCTTAGGGGCTTCGGGGATATCACTCCACTCCCCATTTATGGCCTGTCTTTCAATGTAGTAATCAACGACATTTTTAAGCGCTTCATAATTTCCCTGCTTTAAATGAGCAAAGATATGGCTGGGGCGAATGAGATTTTGATGAGCGCGAACGGTAATAGAGATACCCTTTTCAAATTCGATGATCGCAAGAACGCGCTCAGTACTTATGCTATTTCGATTAAAGACTTCGCTAAAAAAGAGCGTGCCAAAACCTTCATCTGTCTCGGCGTACCCGCATCCATAACTAATAGTGGGATCACCCGTTTGAAAGAATTTATTGTAGATATGAGTGGCAGGACTTAAACAGGTGGCCCCAGTTCCACAACTAGAAATATCCCAAGTCACGCCTTTATGACTAACGTGCCCGTTCCAAACGCTGCGCCCATCGCCACTGGTCTTGCCCTGCTTATTGGGATGCTGCAACTGGAGGTAGCGAGTGGCCATATACTCGCCCGGAAGAATATCTTTCGGATCAAATTCGATCTTATTCATTTGGTCATATTCATTAATAATGACCAGCGAGAAGGTATTTAGAATTTCTGCTTCAAGTTCAGAGTTGAGCTCACTCTGATGCCCTTTGGGAATGAGTCCCATTGAAGTCGCCAGGTCAAAGTTAAAGAAGACCACCTTGCCACCGTGACGACGTCTTGCCTTATACTTCACGACACTATCGGGCGCTGCCTTTTGAAAGGGATGTGAGCCATCTATTCGTCGAAACTTGGAGTAATCCTTCGGATGACCCAGGTTAGAGTGGCGATTCGTCTTTTTAAGTGCGTTATGGGCAATCTTTGTCATGTAAATAATTATAAACAAGTCTTTGAAGCAACCAGGGATTGCAGGAGATTTTTTCCCAATAATGAGATAGGATGGGCCATTCGGGAGAGAGAGATGTCAAAGCAGATGTGGGGCGATAATGAGACCCAGTATTTTTATGAGCTCGGTCCAGACGCTGTCTTGAGCGCTCTAGACGCGCTTGAGCTGCCCACTACTGGTCGCTGCCTGGCGCTCAACTCCATGGAGAATCGGGTCTATGAAATTGAACTTGAAGAGCGCCCAAGTATTGTAGTCAAGTTCTATCGACCAGGGCGATGGAGTCGCGAGCAGATCAGTGAAGAGCACCAATTTCTCCTCGACCTCGAAGAGGCCGAGATAGGTGTGATTGCTCCATGCGTGATCAATGGTGAGACACTCTTTTATGACGAACCTACGAAGTTGTGGTTTGCCATCTTCCCCAAGCGCGGAGGTCGCCACCCAGATGAGATGAACGATGAGCAGCTCCTCATCGCTGGCAGACTCCTAGGTCGCCTCCACAGCGTTGGAGCTTCTCGCAAATTCTCTCACCGCCTCACCCTTTCGCCTCAAAGCTATGGCCAGGGTAGCCTCGAGCTCATTGAGAAGATCAACCTCATGCCCTCCTATCTCAAAGACTCTTTTCACGAGCGCGCGCAGTCCATTATCAAGCTGATCACTCCCCTCTTTAATGAAGCAAAACTCATTAGAATCCACGGCGATTGTCACTGGGGAAATATTATTTGGCGCGAGGGAGAGGGTCCCTTTCTCCTCGATTTTGACGACACTCTGATGGGACCTGCGGTCCAAGATATTTGGCTGTGTCTTCCAGGGCGCGATGAAGAAACCAACGCAAAGAGACTAATGCTACTTGAAGGTTATGAAGAATTTAGAAGCTTCTCCTACCAAGAGCTAAAGCTTATAGAGCCCTTGAGGACACTGCGCTTTCTACACTTTGCCGCTTGGCTGTCTAAACGCTGTGATGATCCGGCCTTTACTCACGCCTTTCCCTACTTTAGAGAAAATGGCTACTGGGATACGCTACTATCTGATCTCAATCAGCAAGAGATGCTCATTCGCTCCTCACTAGAAGCTGACACCTACGAATACTAAGAATTAAAGCGCTGGAGATATTCTTGATAGAGCTGCTTCATAGGAAGTTCTCGCTCATGCGTGATCACATCTTCTAGATCTGCAAGAGAATCGCGCCCCCAGAAGAGCTCACCGTCCAACACGAAACTTGGCACTCCAAATACTCCAAGCTCTAGGGCCCGGGCTTGATTGCCCTTGAGAAGTCTTCTCACATCTTTAGAGCCACTCTCTTGCAATGCTTGTTGGGAGTCGAGTCCACAGTGATTCATCAGTTCTGTAAGCACATCTAAATCCGAGAGGTCTCTGCCCTCTCCCCAAGCCGCCTTAAAGAAAGTGAATACGAGAGTTGAGATATCAACCCCCAATGAATCAAAGTAGAGGCAAAGCCTGAGGGCTTCACCCGAGTTAAACGGTAAGACTTTAGGAACTTTGATCGGAGTATCCGTGCGATCGCAATAGCGCAGGATTTGGCGAAAGAGATAGTCTCGCTTGGAAGCAATTTCAGCTGGCCCCTTGGTTTCATAGGCGTGAATCACATTTGCCATTAAGACTGGGCGCCAGGTAAGCTCTAGCTGAGAACAATCAATCTTATTTTGTAGGAGTTCAAACTCCAATATTCCCAAATAGCTAAAGGGTGAGAGAAAATCGAAAAAAATTTCTAACTGTTTCAAGGCAGCACCTTCGGTCATAATGGTAGTAACAAACATATTAAACTTGACGAGAAAAGTCATGCTGTCTCGCTAGGGAGTTCCCTTGAGTTCACTCTACTGCCCCATAAGAATACGCACGGTAAAGCCGGGGAGAGATCTAACCTTCGATCTCTATATATTCTTTAAAGAGCACTATCTCCTCTATATTCAAAATGGCGCCGCTATTGATGATGAGAAATTTTCAAAGCTCAAAAAGCAGAAGATTGCAAAATTCTACATTCCAGTAGATCAAGAAGTCGCCTATCAGCACTTTCTCGACGGACTTCTAGGTGAAGTCGTCAACGATCCCAATTCAAGTGTTGATGAAAAGGTTTCTGTCGTCGAAGCCGCAGGCGAGACGGCCATTGAAAATATCCACCGTGACCCAGATAGTGAGCGCAGTTTTAAGGCGACTCAAAAAGCGGCGAAGTCTCTGCGCCAAGTGATTTTTGAAAACCCAACTGCACTTAAGAAAATCTTTGGCAAGAAGGCCGCAAAAGACGATGAGATCATCAAGCACTCTTTAAATGTCGCCGTACTTAGCGTGAAGTTCGCTCAAAAGCTAAAGTGTACAGAAGAAGAAATTGATGACCTCGGAACTGCCGCATTAGTTCATGACGTTGGTTTGACTAAGCTTAGTGATGAAGAAAAATTTATTTTCAAAAAACCCAAAAAGAACTTCACCCCCGACGACAAGAGACTCTATGGTCTCCACACGAAAGACTCTGTAAAAATCCTCGTAGATAAACCCTATGTAAACAAGCACGTCCAAGAACTAGTTATCAACCACGAGGAAGTTCTTAGCGGTGATGGCCCACAGAAAAAATCAAAGCTATCAAAGTGCGAACAAATCCTCTCGATGGTCAATAGCTACGATAAGAAGATAATTTCTGAAAATATCACCCCCGCCGAGGCAATCAAAACGATGATGATTGATGACCTTGGAAATTATGATCTCGCCATGCTTGATAAGTTTAAGAAGTTTCTAAAGGAAGAGGGAATCTTAGATGAATAGACTCACAGTCTCTCTGCTCGTATTTTCGATCTTCGCCCTAGCCGCTTGCACCAAGAAAGTTTATGACAGTGACACCTGCGATGAACTCTCTATGATGGCCTATAAGGGATACCCAAACCAATCGAGAGAATTTAAAGACAATTGCGCTGGAATTGAAATTAAGTACACCCAGGCCCTCTGTCAAAAAGCACTCAATGACCTCATGGCAGGAAACTCCGTAGCCTCCCTCAAAGAAGCTTACGGAGAAAAAATCGACAATTGCTTAACTGAAAATGATCTAAAAAACTTTTCTCGCTAGTCTTAAACGATAAGCCTCATAGCATCTAGCCCAAGATTAATACTCTGAAGCGCAGACAATACTCGGCGGTAGTGATCTTCCATCCATTCAGTTTCATAGGAGAGATCCTCACCCACGAGGGCTTCCAGGTTCTTGATGCGAGTAAGCTCACTTTCAAAGTGATTGCGTGCCTTTTCAATGGCCAGAGTTGTCTCTAACTCAAGCTTTTGACCGGCGCTGGTCTTAGCCGCTTCGATATATGGCATGAGAGCGTCGCGAGAGAGTTTCATTAGTGAAGCGAGAACCTCTCTTGGGGCCTCTTCAATCTTAGAACTGAGAGTATCAGCATCCCATTTAGAAGAGAGATCATTGCCCTCTTTATCAACCAACACGCGAATAGGAAGTGGCGCAAAGAAGCGCTCAAGTTCAAGTTCGCGCTCTCCAATGACTTCGGCCATAAAATAAGCTTCAAGAAAGGTAGTCTTCTTACCGGCACTCTTTCTTGTGGCCACTGTGGCATTGCCAAGCTCGCCATTGCTAATTAGATCCAAGATTCCCATCACCATGGGGTGATCCCAGGTCATTAAGGTCACGTCTTCCCTTGAGAGAGCTGTTGAGCGGTCAAACGTAATGCGAACTCCGTCTGGTGGCAGCTCGGGAAAAGATGGCAGATACATATTATCTCCGGGACGCACATAGAGAACCGTACCATCGAGATCCTCTGCATCCACTCCAAGCTCACTAAAGACTTGTTCCATAAAGCTTCTGAGCTTGCGCGATTCATCCTCTGCGCGAATTGCCTTTTGAATGACACTCGCCTTTTCGCGGTTAAACGAATTCCATTCAATTAAGTGATCTCGCCCCTTTTCAAGTTGAGAATCGAGTTCGCGCTTCCTCTCAACAGTCTTGCTGAGTAGTTCTTCGCTCAAAGGAGAATTGCTCTCTAGAAGTGCGCGCAGCTCATCTTTAAATTCACCAAAGAGAAAGTTTCCACTTCCTTGAGGAGCACTAAAGAGATCGAGACCTTGATCATACCAATCCAGAAGAGTTTGCTCCCATGTATTAGCGACAAAAGGAACGTGAATATTCACATCAAACTTCTGCCCAATGCGATCGAGGCGACCAATTCTTTGCTCGAGTAGATCAGGTTTAAGAGGTAGGTCAAAGAGCACTAAGTGAGAAGCGAATTCAAAGTTTCTGCCCTCTGAACCAATCTCTGTACAAAGTAGAATTTGGGCCCCTTTAGGATCGGCAAAGTAAGCGGCTTGGCGATCGCGCGCCATGAGACCGAGGTCACTATGAAAGACCCCCACTCCGATCCCAACTCCATTTTCCTTGAGAAATTTTTCAAGAAAGAGAACGCGATTCTTTGAGCGAGTGATTAAGAGAACCTTTCTATCAGGATTTGAACTTAAAAAATCGAGCACCCAAGCGGCTTTGTACTCTAGACCCTTGCCCACTCCTTCGTCATCGCCTGCCCCTTCAACTTCTGTATCTAAGTTAATAGGATAGCGGTGAAGAACGCGCTTAGGAAAAAAGCCGTAGTCAGCGTCCATCTTCTTTCTGGCATTGCGATAGTACATGCGACCAGTACCATAGAGATCCACTAAGAGTCTGAGTGCTTCTTCTTTCTTATCCGAGGCTACACTGTCCCCAGTCACAAGTGGTGCTAGCGCTGGATAATTTTCCTTCCAATCGCTTGGAAGGGCCGCCCCTGAGAGGATGAGTTCACCGATTTCACTCGTTTTTTCAAATTGACGCTGAAGCTTTAAGAATGAATCAAATGAGGGGAACTTATCGGGGTCAAGCAAGTGGAGTCTAGCAAAGTGGCCCTCACTTCCGCGCTGCTCTGGTGTAGCCGTGAGTAGTAGAAGACCCGGAATTTCTTGGGAGAGCTTATAGAGAATTTCAAACTCGAGACTCTGCTCTTTTTGAGACCATTTAATGTGGTGGGCCTCATCGACAATGAGCAAATCAAATTCGGCTTGGGCCAAGAGGTCGCGCGCGACTTTAGAGCCTTTAAGTAGTCCCAGTCCCAAGAGAACTAGCTCATTATCTTTAAAAGGGTTTGTCCCCTCTTCTAAGCGCATCTCCTGATTGACAACGGCAAAGGAGAGGTTAAAGCGTCTGAGCATTTCCACAAACCACTGATACACCAGTGAGTCAGGAACAATAATTAAGACTCGCGACACCCTCGATCGCAGCAGGAGATTGTGAAGAATAAGGCCAGCCTCAACCGTCTTACCTAGACCCACTTCATCGGCGAGAAGCACTCTTGGAAACGGACGACTGCACACACTACTGGCCACATAGAGCTGGTGCGGTATGAGCGCCATGCGCGCGCCTTGAAGCCCGCGATAGGGATTGAGGGCGACGTGGCGCTTAATTTCAAGAGCGTGGGTTCTTAAACTATAGAGCCTGTCAGTATCCACTGCCCCGGAAAAGATGCGCTCCTCAGGGCGGTGAAAGGCAGTGCGATCATCGAGCTCAGCCTCACACAACTCCTGACCGCCATCAGCTTTATAAAAGTAGAGACCCTCTCGCTCTTCAATATCAGCGACCTCAATACTGACGCCATCGTGAGAAGTGATTTTATCACCAACGCGAAAAAGCATACGCTTTAGGGGCGCAGTCTTAATGCCATAATTTCTCGCCTCTCCTGAAGCGGGAAAAGAGAGCTGAACCATTTTGGGATTCTGGGCAGGAGAGAGCTCTATAACAATACCTAGACCGAGCTCGGGCTCTGCCTCGCTCAGCCATCGTTGACCTGGTTGATACATTGATGATCCTTAGTTGCCAAATATCCTAGGAATAGGCGGCGATAATAGCGGCAGCTCCAAGCACGGCCATCACAATGATAATACTCGCCATGACTTTGCCAGTGTGGAATTTCTCATTCTGAACGACCTTAGTCTCTGACTGATTCTTGGCCTTGAGAATGCGCTGTTTTTTTTCTTCACGCTTAATTTTCTTGCGTTGCTTATTACTCATCTGACTCATAATTCTTGCTCACATCTGATTAATTTAATTCACTCGGGCGAAAGACGTCCTTGATAAAGGACATGAAACCTTTCTTAATCGCCACTCGCTTGCCCCAAGCACCATCAGTGCTCTGAATGAGAAGTGCCTTCTCACGCTCGGCAAGTTCGCGCTCAAGACCTTCAGCAATTTGAGGTCCCACAAATCCATCGCGAAGCTTCTGGGCCATTTCATTATTTCGCTTGGCAATTTCTCGCGCGCGCGAAATGGCGAGTTCGGATTTCTTTACTCGGCGCACGTCATCTCTTTGCTCAAGACCTTGCCAAGGCTTGAGTGTAACACCACCAAAGTCCGGCTTTACGTCCTGTCTTTGCTTATGATTTTTTTCGACGTCCCCTAATCTTAGCGCCACGCGGAAGTCTCCTCAAATGAGTGGTTTTGCAGAATTTTTGGATGTACCTGGGATAACCTGTGATGCACCTCTTTGAAAAGGGCCATCATCTCTAAACTCATCGCATTATATGGGTCGTGTTCAATTACGGAGCGATGCATCGCAACCGATTCCTCACCTAAAAGCGCCTCCTTAACTCCCACACTCGTACAGCCCTCAATATTTTGCTGATACCAATCGCGAATATCCAAACTGAGCTTGCGATTCAAACTATAACGCGTAGGCACAAAAATTGTTTCAAAATCAATTCGCATGTCGTGCTTAAATTCCGAGAGAAAGCGCTGATAGACTTTAAAATTTCTAAAATTATTAATCTTGCACTCAAGGGGAGAAATGAGAGCGTCACAGGCCACCAATGCATTGGTCGTCAGACGATTCCAATTGGGCGAGCAATCCATAATCACCAAATCGTAGTAGCGCTTGAGCGGGTCTACTACATTTTCTTTGAGCCAGAACTCGCGGCGATTGAGGTTCATTAAAGTGTCGTTTAGGGCCGCCAGCTCAGGAGTCTCAGGAATGAGTTGGAGATTGTCCATGTCAGTGGGAACCAGCAATTGCTCCAATTTAATTTGGCGAGTAAAGAGTTCTGAGAGCCCCTTAGTTTGCCCAAGTCTGGCGAGCACTCCCTGGAGGTCATCGCTCTCATCAATATCTGATTCAAATCCAAGTGCATTGGTAATATCACCTTGAATATCGAGTCCCACCACACAGACCTTGAGTCCGTGAAGAGCGGCCGTGCGCGCGAGGTTAAGAGCTAGAGTTGATTTGAGCACTCCACCCTTGGTCGTAAAGATGCAAACAGCGAGGGGATCTGAGAACTTCTTAAAGAAGC
The DNA here is from genome assembly GCA_048267245.1 of Bacteriovoracaceae bacterium. GTDB lineage: Bacteria > Bdellovibrionota > Bacteriovoracia > Bacteriovoracales > Bacteriovoracaceae > JBLWXV01. The sequence continues at coordinate 795,036 of JBLWXV010000002.1, read as the reverse complement.
CCAATTTAGATCCAATACTTGCTAGATCCTCGTGCTTCCACGAGCGGCCAAAGAGCGCTCCCATTTGAGTGCGCGTGCTTTTAGGGATTTCTCCCCTTTCTTCTAATTGTAAAATTTGTTCTTTGACTGCGGCGGCATCCTTGCCACCAAAGAGTTGCGCCACTTTTTTGAGCGCTAGATATTCTTGTCCCACGATAGACACCTCATCCTTGAAATCTCATCTTCACTCTATTCTAGAGAGGGTGAAGAGCAGGTGTCAAAGATGATGGTGCCCAATTGAGAAGAAACTTAGGGCCTAGTTGTATTTAACCGAGCAGCCATAGGGCTTCGTCTTAGCTTTTGAAACTTTCTTGCCGGCCATCACTTCCGTCAAGGCGGCATCGACGTAGTTTTCTGAGCCGGCAATATCACTGCTACTGGTTGAAGGAGTAGAGTCTATCGCCCCTTCATAGACGAGCACACCCTTAGAATCTACGATGTACATATGGGGAGTTGTTTTGGCGTCATAGAGCCTTCCCACCTTGCCATCCGGATCGAGAAGTAGAGCAGTCGATCCCATGCCCTCTCCCTCATAGTCGGCCTTGCCACTTCTTTCATCGGCGTAGCCCTGCTCGCCCTTGGCACTAGAAATAATTGTCAACCACACCACATCTTGTCCGACATACTTCTTTTGTAGGTCTTGCATATTCTTTGAATCGTAGTGCTTTCTTACAAAGGGACAGCCGCGGTTGTACCACTCGAGTACGACGGTCTTTCCTTTGAATTGATTGAGCTCATATTCCTTTCCATCAACACCTGGAAGCTTAAAGGCAGGTGCGCTACTGCCAGGTGAAACCGCATGGGCAGAAAAGGTAAAACTAAGGCCTAGCGCCAAAGTTGCGACAAAACTTCTAAACTGAACTCTCACGATTTAACTCCTCGACGGCAATATATTATTGATGCAATCATTATCGCGTAGATTGAGCTTTTTGCTATAATAGACAAAACTAGAACGGCCAGGGATAAAGTGAATATGAATTCTGACCCCAAAATCCCTTCCAAATTCGAAAGCTTAGAAGTCGTTCTCAGGGATGGAACCAAGGCACTCATTCGCCCAATTATCCCCTCAGATCGAGATCTTCTTGAGGCCGCTTGGCATAAACTCTCTCAAGACACGATTCGCCGCCGATTCTTGGCCGCCAAAAAGGGTTTTAGTCCTGGTGAATTGGACCACCTAACCAATATTGACCACGAACTTCACTGCGCCTTTGGGGTGAGCACCCTTAAGAATGGCTCCCCCGAGGGTGTGGCCGTGGCAAGGTTTGTGAGAGACCCCAATAATCCCAGTGTTGCTGAATTTGCGATTGTGGTCGCCGATGAATATCAAGGAATGGGAGTTGGAAAACTCCTACTGGCAGAACTCATTAAGCAAGCTCGCGCCAAAGGAGTGATCGAATTAACAGGCAAAATGGATGCGGGAAATTACCCGATGATCTCTCTATTAAAAAAATGGCCCTATTTCTCCTTTACCTTGGACTCGCCTGGAGTGATGTCGGTTTCGGGAAAGATAAGTTAGACCCATGCCAAGAGGTCTACCAAGCTCCGCTTAGAAAAGAAGATAGGCCTCGCATAATTCAGGCCCACTTTGGACAATTCTCTCACTCACATTCATTAGAGCCCTACGCGCTTGATCTTGTGGCCTCACCTGGCGCCACAGTGAGGGCCATGAAGCGAGGGAAGGTCATTCAAGTTGTCGATCACTTTCAGCGCGGAAAACCTCAGCGAGAATTTCTCACCAAGGCCAATTACATCATCCTTGAGCACGCCAATAACATCTACACTCTCTACTCTCACCTAGAGCATTCTTCCAGTAGAGTGAGCGCTGGAGACTGGGTCAATGTCGGGGAGCCCATTGCAAAAGTAGGTTGTAGTGGATTTTGTGAAGCTGATCATCTTCATATTGAAGGATTTGTGCGAGAGGGAAATTTGCGAAGGAGTTATCCCATTGCCATTGCCAACGCACAAGGCGTGCCTCAAAGGTATTTTGAGGCGGGTGAAGAGCTATTTAGTCGCTGTGAAAATTAGAGGAAAAAGCCGACGGGAACTAAAACGGCCAGGGCAATTGAGAGAATGATAGCGCTACCAACGAGCAAAATTGCAAATCCTTTGAACGCCAAGAAGCTGCCATTTTTTAATTCGTCCACGATATCTCCCTAGATTTAGAAACTAATTCTCGCTTAATTCTAACATAATACCACGAGCACCGGCCAAGACTTTGGCATTGCTGGCTTGGGCAATTTTTGTCCCCTTATCACCGACGAGTCTCGCGCTTAGTCGAAACTCCCCTTCAAAGGGAACACCCGGAGTGACGGCATTCTTTGGACCCACCAAGTAGGCCTGGGGAAAGCGCGGTCTAAGGATCTCTGTTTGAGCAAAGAGCTTGTCACCTTGGTAGAGCTCGAGAATAACTTTTCCGTCAAATTGATCGCCGGGCATCATCTTGGCATAGGTCAAAGTTCCTGCAATTTTGGGGTCTGCACCGGCGAGATTATTGGCCTCTAGTGATCCGCTAAAGATTGAACAGATCAGTGTGAGAATAAAAAAGAATGAGCTAAATGTTTTCATCTTTTGTGAATACCTTGGTACAAATTGTCATGCAAGCTATTCAAGACTATCACAAAGGCGCCTAGATGAAATCTAAGATTTTGATTCTTGGAGCGGGTCACCTCACGACTCCTCTAATAAAAGAATTTTCAAAGAATTATCGCGTGATTGCGACTAGGGCCACGGAGTCAAAATTGGCCGAACTCGAATTGCTCGGGGCCAAGGGCGTGCATTATGTGATGGGAGCTTCTCCAGAGGTTCTGCCAAAATCAGTCGATACCTTAATTATCTCCTCTCCTCCCAGAGAGGGGCTGGAAATTATCTTTGAACAGGTGCAACCAGCGCGAATTATTTTTATTAGTTCGACATCGGTGTATGGTGAACAGGGCATTTGCAATGAAGAAACTTCTCCAAAGCCAATATCAGATAATGGAAAGCTGCTCGCCGGTTATGAACAAAAACTAAGAAAGCGCTTCCCCTCTGGCCTCTCCATTATTCGCCCCGGTGGTCTCATTGATCACAATCGACACCCAGGAAAATTCCTTAGTGCCAAAGTCATTAAAGATCCTTGGGAGCGAGTTCATCTCATCCATGAAAACGATGTCAGATGGACCATTAAGAAATTAATCCAAACAGAGGCTAGGAACTTCCCTCCCCTTTTAAATTTGGTTCACCCAGAGCGCGCATATAAATTTGATTTTTATAATGAGTTCTGCATCTCTAAGAATCTGCCACCACCTGAAGTCAATCCCAGCGCAGGACCAAGGCCCTCAGAGCCACATTTCTCCCGCGATATTTCTTCAGTAGAGATTCTGGGATTTCTTAAAGATCTTCCTCTTTATCCGATTGATGGACATCAATCATCATATTAACGTCCGAGTAATCGACAAATGACACTTCCTTCTTGGCTAAAGAATCGATTTTTTTTACCAGATCGCGGATGCGATCGAGGGTTTTTTGCATCTTTGTTATTGCAGACTGATCTCCATTCTTAAGCTTTGAAAGTGCGCTATAGCCAACCATCAGAGGATTATTAATCTCATGATTATAGGTCACGATCATGGCCGTGACGGCTTCAAGTTGCTTGCGTTTTACACCATCGCGATAGAGATCTTTAATCTTTAGTTGCGTTTTAATTCGCGCAACTGCCACTTCCATCGTAACAGGCTTGGTGATGTAGTCATTGGCACCACTACTGAGGGCCTTCACAATCATTTCTGTATCATCATGAGAGGTTACCATGATCACTGGTAGTTCAATGGAACTATAGGTCTTTCGAAGTTCTGCAAGAACTTCCAGCCCATTCATCCCGGGCATCTCAACGTCGAGTAGGACAATATCAGGACTATGCTCGTCAACGAATGCACTTGATTTAAGTGGGTCGGCCTCAAGTATGACTTCAAAATTTCTCTTTCTAAGTCTGCCCGCAAGCAGGTTAGAAACCATCGGCTCATCATCAATGAGGGCGACCTTAATCATTACTTGCTCGCGAGAAAGTGCTCAGAGAGCCAACGACTCAACAGCTCAAGCTCTTTAGCAAGCTCTTCAAAGCGAGCACTAATGCCTGGATTGATTCCCGAGCTGCGTGCGTCTTTTTCAAGCTCACTTGCCCTTGCGGTGAGATCTGAGAGGTAAAGTTGAGAGAGCGAGCCCTTGATGGAGTGAATGTGACGAACAAATTCATCCTTGTCTCCCCCGCGGTAAGCCGCACGGGCCTCATCGACTAGCTTTAAGGAGTGTTCTACAAAGACTTCAACGAAGGCCATGAGAACGTCGACCTCTCCCTCATAAGCGCGAAGGAGTTGGTGGCGAAACTCTTCTGCATGGGCCTCTGACTCAAAGTAACTCACGACTTCTTTCCAAGCACTGTCATGCCACCAAGATATTGGGCCAGGGCCTTGGGAACTTTAATCGTTCCATCTTCTTGCTGATGACACTCAAGAAAAGGAACCAACACTCTTGGAGTCGCAATCGCAGTGTTATTGAGGGTGTGAACGTGCTTCACATTGCCCTCACTGTCGCGGTAGCGGGTATTAGTTCTTCTGGCCTGCCAGTCGTGAAGGGCCGAGCAGCTATGAGTTTCGCGGTAGCGATTCTCAGAGGGCACCCAACACTCAACGTCGTACATGCGAACTTTTCCAGTTCCCATATCTCCAGTGCAACACTCCACTACGCGGTAGGGAAGCTCGAGCATATTGACGATTTCCTCAGAGGTCTCAAGAAGCATCTTGTGCCACTTATCACTTTCGGCCGGATCATTCTTGCAAAGAATATACTGCTCAACTTTCATAAATTGGTGAACGCGCATAAGCCCTCTTACATCGCGTCCATAAGAGCCTGCTTCACGGCGAAAACATGGTGAGTAGCCCGCGTAGAGAATCGGCAGATCGCTCTCAGCGAGAATGTCACCGGCGTGAAGAGAGTTAATTTGAACTTCGGCGGTCCCAGAGAGATAGAGATCGTCTTCTGGAAGGAAGTAGACTTGGTCGCGGCCGTTGGGAAAGTGACCTGTTCCCACCAGCGCCGCCTCTCTTGCAAAGGCTGGAACTGAAGCGAGGTTAAAGCCCTTCTTCATGAGAACGTCCATCGCCAAGCGGTGGATCGCTAGTTCAGTGATTACCATTTCGTTTCTAAGCGAGTAAGAGCGCGATCCAGAGACTTTGTTAATGCGCTCAAAGTCGGCCCAGCCGTGGCGCTCTAAAATCTCAACGTGATCTAGGGGCTTAAAAGAAAAAGTTGGAAGCGTCCCACCCTTTTTAACCTCAACGTTTCCATTCTCATCATCGCCCACTGGCGCATCTGGGTGAGGAAGTTGCGGCAGGCGCAAGAGCATGGACTGCAGATTATTTTCAAGCTCAGTGAGCTTTGGCTTCATGGCATCGAGCTCAGCCCCGATTTCCTTTCCCTCTGCAATCAGAGCTGGGCGCTCTTGCGCAGAGGCGGCGGGAATTTTCTTTGAGTGAGCATTTCTCTTAGTTTGAAGTTCTTGAACCTGATTTTTAAGTGCCACAACTTCTACGTCGAGTTTGAGCACATCATCCAAGTTAATTTTCTCACGCTTGAGTTCGATCGCTTTACGAACCGCGTCTTCATTATCTCTTACAAACTTCATGTCGAGCATGACTTCTCCTTTTGCTCCCGCATAAAAACTACCTAGAGTCTAACCCCATCGCCTTGTCTTGAGAACTAAAACCAAAGGTTTTAGGGCCCCGCCAGGGACCAGCAAGCGTCAGCGCGCGGCCGCACAACTTCCAAACCTCAAAAATTAATCCAGATTCCGCGAGTTCTAAGCCAAAGGTTTTAGGGCCCCGCCAGGGACCAGCAAGCGTCAGCACGCGGCCGCACAACTTCCAAACCTCAAAAATTAATCCAAATTTCGCGAATTCCAAGCCAAAGGTTTTAGGGACCCGCCAGGAACCAGCAAGCGTCAGCACGCGGCCGCACAACCCCAAACTCAATCAAGGATCTCCCCCAGAAACCACCCACACTGGAATTTTGAACCAACAGTGCATTATACTAAGCACTGCATGAAAGAATTCCACTACGTCATTGGCGACATTCACGGTTGTGACCACGAACTTGAGAAACTTATTTCAAGTATTGAGCGTCACGCTAAAAAACACAACGCCACCGTAGTGCTGGTGAGCGTAGGTGATCTGATTGACCGAGGGCCAGAGTCAGCAAAGATTGTCGAGCAACTCCTGATCTCCCCCAAGCATCGAACCATCACCGTCATGGGCAATCACGAAGCTATCATGCTCGAGATCCTCCTCGAATTTGCTCCGGAGAATTTTAAGGAAAATCCCTTTCCCGACACTCTGGAGACGATGCGCGAGCACTTTGAGCGCACCTACCCCGATGGCGATGAGGAGGAATTCGCTCTCTACCGCGAGCAATGCCTTGTGCTATGGCTGCAACAAGGGGGGGATATGGCGCTCAAGTCCTATGGCCTTGACCCCAAGAATCCAAGTTCTTGGAAGATCCCCAGTGATCACATCAGAGAACTCACCGATCTGCCTTTGATGTTTGAAAATCAAAATGAAGAGCATCCCTTCCTAGTCACCCATGCCCTAGCCAGTAAGAAGGATATTGAAAAAGTGCTCGACGAGAGTGCAAGTGACGCGACTTATTTTGAAGCAGCGTCCAATCTTATGTGGAACCGCGATGAACGCTCACTTGATCCTGCACATAAAATACTTCACATCTCTGGGCACACGCCATTAAACGGGATAAAATGGCGCCACCAGAAGCGAGTGTTACAACTCGATACTGGCTGCTACCTCGGCAATATGATGAGCGCCTATTGCGTAGAGACAAATACTTTTTTGCGGGCCCAGGCCCTCAAGCGCTACTACTAAAGGAAGACCTATGGCCCGTTGCAAATTCTGCGGAAAAAATATTTCCTGGCTCAAAGATGGCCGCAAGTTCATCCCTCTTGAAGACGATGGGGCCACTCACGATTGCGAAGAGAAGAAGAAGTCCATGGGAAGTATCAAGACCATGAGTGGTTCTTCCCTCACCCCAGAAGAAATCGCCGCCTATGAGGCCGGTATTAATCAAGCCAATACAAAAAAGAAGTAAATTCAAGTACTTAAATTTCACACTCTTAACTGTTTGATCAATCAAACTTTCGTGTTACCATATATACTCGCGAGGATCACCACTCCTTACTAACCACCCTAAGGACTCGAGAGCATGAACCGTTTGATTGATCGCCTCTTTGACGAACTTCAATACCTAGATAGCCTAGTCCTAATAGAACAAGGGCCCCACGATAGTGAGGCCCTAGTAGAAAAGTTAATTGATCAAAAGATGATGGCCTTAGTGGCGCATGAGTAGCTCTTTGGGCACACCTTTAGGAATGGCACTTAAGAGCTTCTTGGTATAATCCTCTTTCGGATTCTTATAGATATCTTCGGCACTAGCGTACTCAACAATCTTACCCTTATTCATCACGCCAATTTCATCAGAGATGTACTTCACCACTGAGAGGTCGTGAGAAATGAAGATATAAGTAAGGCCAAACTCTTCCTGAAGATCTTGAAGCAAGTTGAGTACTTGGGCCTGAACAGAAACGTCGAGGGCCGAAACAGATTCGTCACAAATAATAAATTCTGGCTTGAGACCAAGGGCGCGAGCAATACAGATACGCTGTCTTTGACCACCAGAGAATTCGTGTGGGTAGCGACTGAGGTGATCTCCAGAGAGGCCTACCTTCTCAAGTAGCCACGCCGCTTGGTCGTAGCGCTCCTTCTTATTGGCACCGATACCGTGAATCACCATCGGCTCAGTGATAATATCACCGATTGTCATTCTCGGATTGAGTGATGAGTACGGATCTTGGAAAATGATCTGCATTCTTCTTCTCATGGCACGCATATCGCTCGGGCTGAGATCAGTCACGTTAGTGCCATCGTAGATCACAGTTCCTTCAGTTGGTTCGATAAGTCTGAGCAGTGAGCGACCAAGTGTCGTCTTGCCACAACCAGATTCACCCACAAGGCCAAGTGTTCTTCCCTTTCTAACAACAAAGCTTACATCATCAACGGCTTTGAAGTTGTCGACTGTGCGACCAAAGAGTCCGCCTTTGATTGGAAAAAATTTCTTTAAATTTTTCACTTCAAGAAGAACTGGGTGCTTTGACTCGTCAATTTTTCTGGGAACTTTAACTTGCTTTTGAAGTTCAATCGTTTTCGCGTCGCTCTTTTCATTTGTCTCGAGAAAGTCGGCCACAGTGAGTAGACGCTGCGGATTTTCTTCAAGGCTTGGGCGACAAGCGAGGAGACCCTTAGTGTAGGAGTGCTCTGGATTAGTGAAGAGTTCCTTAGATGGCTTACTCTCAACGAGGTCACCTCTATACATAACCGCCACGTGATCGGCGATGTCGGCAATAACCGCGAGATCGTGGGTAATGAAGAGCATCGACATGCCGTGCTTTCTTTGCAGGTTGAACATGAGTTCGAGAACTTGCTTTTGAATCGTTACATCAAGTGCAGTCGTCGGCTCATCACAAATGAGAAGATCAGGTTCACAGGCCATGGCCATGGCGATCATCACACGTTGCTTTTGACCACCAGACATCTGGTGTGGGTAGGCATTTACTTTTTCATTGGGAGTGGGAATGCCCACTTCCGTGAGAAGTTCAATGGTGCGAGCGCGAGCTTGCTTCTTATTCATTCCTTGGTGAAGCATCAAGGCTTCATCGATCTGATTGCCAACTGTATAAACTGGATTGAGTGAAGTCATCGGCTCTTGAAAAATCATTGAGATTTTATTGCCGCGAATCCTTCTAAGTTCTTCTTGCGAGAGTTTAGTCAGATCAACTCCGTTAAAAAGAATCTCGCCGCCAGTAATTTTTCCTGGGGGATTGGGAATAAGACCCATGATTGCAAGCGAAGTAACTGACTTACCGGAGCCCGACTCACCTACTAGGCCTACGGTTTGGCCCTTGGGGATTTCAAGGTTGAGTCCTTTCACTGCGCGAACAGTACCTTCGTCAGTTTTAAACTCAATCGTTAAGTTGCGAATAGATAAGAGAGATTCGGCCATTAGTCCTTCCCAAAAAAATATTGAAAAACCTTTTTACTCAAAAATAGATGGTACCTCAAGGGCTGAGGGTCTATCTAGTGATTTATTAAAGATTAATTGTTTCATGAAAGGGAAAATGGGGCCATAAAGACACCGATTTTCCCTCATTTGATGGGAATGTTGGCGGACCTGCCGCCAACGGATTGCGTTATTTTGAAACAGATGGACTAAAGAGAAAGTCGCTAATTGAAGCATCGTGTTCGATCACTTCATCCTCTTCGTCCTTAGCTGAGCGTGAACCATTATTGACCGAGCGCTCTTGAGCTTGGGCCAGACGGCGTGCTCCAATTTCTTGACCCACATAAGTTAGAATGGTGTCGACGTCTTTAATGACTTCTTTATCTTTTTCATCGTCCACTCGCACACAAGTCACTTGATTGTAGAGTTTAAGAACGTGGGCATCAGCATCTGAGCCATCGTAATTGTCGATGGTGATCTTCTTTTTAACTGAAAGAAATCCACTGTGGTCAGAAACTCGCATCGACTTATTTCTCATACTTCCTTCGCTATGAAGGGTGTTGCTGATCTGCGCCGATTCGGCCTTAGAAAAGCCTAAGTAAGTACAAAGATCATCGGGCTTAGTGAGCTCTTCTGTCTCCATCAGTTGGCCATTCACGTGAAAGAGGCGTTGGGCAACGATGGGAAGTCCAAAACCAGCATCTTTAAGCTCGCTCTCATTAAATGTTTGGCGCGTGATTTTCCCCTCATTTATGCGCAGGCGCTTGAGTTCTTCGGCCACGGCCTTTGAACACTTTGAATCACCAGTATTTGAAGACTGTCTCTCGCGACAGTTCTTAAGGTTTGCAGCACTCGCCTTTACTTCACCCCACTCGAGTTGATCGCAAAGGTTGGTTTGCAACTTCTTTTCTTTACAAAATTGGATCGGATTGATGGACTTGGCGGCATAGGCTTGCCCAGCAATCATCATCAAGGCCACGAATAAGGTTGATCTCATCTCTCTCTCCTAGTAGGTAAAAGCAAAACTCTCAGTCTCTATATGCTGCTTTGTACTACAATCTTGAGGCCAATAAATTCTTCGTGTTTTTAAGCAGTTAAATCACTTCAAGGCTGTAAATATGTGTAGTCTTCAAAAAACTGTCTAAAAATTACGCATCGCCCATTCCGAACTCATGACTCGGCCACCCTTTTATTGTTAGACCCGTCGAACAATAATTGTTCTTTAAGAAAGTCATAAACGTTCGTAGAACAATGGATTGAGCTATGCAAAAAACAGAACCTAGCGTTCAGAAGAACGCTATCAGGCGACTAAGCCTTAAGAATATCAACCAGCCTGGTTGCCAATTTGACAATGTGCCTCATTTGCTCAAATTGATTCGCAATAGCTGTTTGAGAAAGGCCACTTTTGAGAGTAGTGATCTCAACAAGGCCACGATCCGCGATAGCAATCTCAAGGACACAAACTTTAAGAAAGCGCGCATGTCGGGATCAAAGATTCTCCACAGCAATATGCAAGGGGCGAATCTCGAGTACGCCGATGTGGCCGGAAGTGATCTCTTTCGCGTAAATCTAAACGAAACGAATCTTCAGTGTGCAAGCTTTAAGAATGCCAGTGCCAAGGAATGTATTCTAAGAAACGCCGATATGAGCTTTGCCAATTTATCACGCACTCATTTTCTACGCTGTGATCTCGAAGGCGCAAATCTCACAGGTGCTAATCTTGGCAATGCACATTTTGAAGAGTCAAATCTCACCGGGGCGACTTTTAATCGCAACACCCGCCTGCCCTTCTCACACGATACGGCAGAAAAATTGGGAATGATCTACGACAGTTCAGTCTGAAGTGGACGAATATTGCCATCGAGTAGATCTCGGTAGCGATTGTAGTAAAAGCGAATACCCTCTTCGACTGGTCCATCAAAGATAATCTTGCGATCGGCAAGAACAGCGACGCGATTACAGGCCAGTCGAATTTGATCGGGGGCATGACTCACAAAAAGAACCGCCCCCGACTCTTCAATTAAATTTAAGATTCTCTTAGAAATTTTCTTTTGAAAAAATGCATCGGCGCCATCAAAGACTTCGTCTAGGATAAGTAAGTCACAAGGTCTGGCCGAAATAATTGAAAGACACAAGCGCACCTGCATGCCCTTGCTATATTTTAAGAATGCCACATCCAGAAAATCGCCAAGCTCACTAAATTCGAGAGCATCTGCAAGCACCGCCGCGCGCTCTTGATTGGTTAGATTGGGATAGATTAAATCACAAAGTAGTTCGGCGTTCTCCCTTCCCGTAAGTTCAGGGATCACACCAACTGTTGTATCAAAGACGGAGCGTACCGTGCCATTAACACTAATCGTGCCAGCCGTTCCTTGGTACATTCCAGCGATTGCGCGACAAAGCGTCGTCTTGCCAGCACCATTTAGTCCAAGTATCCCAACTTTCTCACCTCTTTTTACTTTGAGATCGAGTCCACTAATGACCTTGAGTTGCTTTGCTGGACTAAACATATTCTTCAACGGCGACTTCATAAAAGAGATAAATGAATCTCGAAGTGCGGTGCTGCCGTGGATATCCACCTGAAAGCAAACATCGAGCTTCTCTACATTTAATATAGTGTCACTAGAGGAAGAGGTAGAATTCATTTCGTTTATATTTCCAGTAAAGATAAGTCACTATCGTCAAAACTATTGAGAGAGCGCCAGATTTTAAAAAGTGATCAAAGTAATTATAGAAGGAGTAGTCATAGACGACACTTCTGAATACTTGAATGAGTATATAGATTGGATTCCAGTCCACTGCCCACTGAAAATTTGCGGGAACTAAATCCCGTGGATAGAAAATTGGCGTGAGAAAGAAGAGAATACTTGTGAGGAAGGGAATCACAAATCGCGTGTCGCGATAGAAAACTTGCAAAATAGCGCTAAAGCTCGTGAGTGCAATTGTTCCAGTCACTAAGATAACGAGTGAAATAGGCAAGAGAAAAAGACCTGGGGTCTTGGTCTGCCCAAAAATAATTAAGGGAATCAGGATCAAAAAGAAGGCGGCCAAAAAATTAATGGTGTTGTCCAGAATCTGGCTGCAAATGAGAACGAAGGGGTTCACATCAAAGGATTTTAAAATTCTCGACTGACTTTGAAAGAGAGAGGTCCCAGAGTTCAGACAAGAAACAATAAATGTCCATGGGAGTAAGCCACCCAAAAGAAAGAGCATATAATTGTCGATATTTATTTTTAAGAAGTATTTAAAGACGAGGCCCTGGGCCCCGTACATTAGAAGTGGATTGATCACAACCCATATAAAACCAGCGTAGGTCTTGCGATACCTAGCCTTTAAGCTAAAAAGTGTGAGTCTCCAAATGAGACGAAGATCCGAACGCATATCTCATGATAAAGAACACGGAGATTAAAAGCCAGATTAAACAGATGTTTTTTCAATATCTTGCAAAATCTTTTTATCAAACGAGCTCGAATCTCTCACTCGTTTAATTATCTCTGTGAGTGTCGTTTTTAACTTGAGACCCTTGCGTTGCAACATAATATTCTCAGATTGAGTCATCTCGTCTACGACCTTCTTAGCCTCCTCGAGTTCGCCAGAGCGAATGAGTTGAGCCGCAAAGGCAGGCTTTAGGACCTCCTCCGCAACATCATTAAACCTCCCGTCTCTCACCACTGTCACTAAAGTCTCGCAAGGCAGATTAACATCCTCACAAGGTTTAAAGATTCTCTCCATCAACTGAGTCTTCTTTCCCCCGTCCAAATTGGGACTCGTTAAGTAAGAAGTTATTAGCTCCGTGTATTGAGTAAGAAAATCGAACTTGGCATCTATTCGATAGAGTGACTCAAAGTGCATGTAAATAAATGGGTTCAGGGGGTCCTGCTTTCTCGCTTCAACTAACAATGAAAAGGCACTTGCATATTGTTTCTTAGAAATTGCCGCTTGAGCTTGATTAATAAGCTCACTCGCCTTTGAAATACCAACGAGTAGTCTTCTCTTTTCTAACTCTGGCATAATTTCAGAATTAATTTTCATACAGAATTCAGCTTCAATATTGGCGCAAACTCTCTTAGCCTCCGCCCTAGCTTCATCCACTCCAGAAGATCTTCCAAGCGCATCAATATAGTGCACAGATGCATAACCATTCGATCTAGATATCCACGATTCATTTTCACGGTAGAACTTAATGAGTGGCTGATACTCTTGGGCGTTAAAAAGTGTCTCCACAAAAATCCCAGCACTTCTATCGACGAGTTTTGCGTCGTTACTTTCATTGGCAATACAAGTTAAGTAGCCCTGGTACTTGATTGAAGTATCCTTCCCTTTGAAGCGCTTACTTAAATAGTAATCAATAGCTGCTTTAGCGCAGTTCCCTTCAGAAAGTTCACCAACCATCTTCTTTGCCTGTTCATCCGTTAAACTTGGATTCTGTCTCAGTTGGTCCATCACGGCGACAGAGTCTCGTTGACTCGAGAGATAACTTGAGAACTGTTTTGAATCGCTAATAATTCGCGCAATTTTCCCAATCTTCTTTTTAAGACGTAGTTCAAAATCCTCTTGTGTAAAAGGAAGGTATTTCTGTAGCTCTTCTTTTGAAACTTTCGAAAAGAGGAATTTCTTAAATGCATCAGTACTCTGATAGTACTCATTTGCCTTTGAAATATCCCCCTTTGATATAAGCGATCTTAGATAGAGATCAAGCAAAAGTTCTAGCTTTATGTAACCTCTCATTTCAGAGGGCATAGAGCCTGAAATATCATCTATGATCTTAAATATCTCTTCATCGCTAAACTTCTTATCTTCTTCCAATTGGATCTTTGAGAAGTAATCCCAGGGTCTCCAAATAGATTTATCAACACTTTCCTTTGCGATTAATTTCTTCGAGATAGCGGTTGAATAATCACTTTCAGATACTAATGAAACAATTTTCTCTCGATACCACTTTGCCCCTAACCCACGGACAACAAATCGTTCAAACTCAGACTCAACTAAAGCCTCTTCGCTTCTTTCTTCAATAGAAGCGATTAACTTCAATACTGCCCTAGGTGATGCCGAGAGAGAGCGACTCATGAGTTCAGTACTCTTTCGTTTTATGGCGAGCGCGGTCAATGAACGATGGTAGTTCAGAAGAAGGGGGTCCACTGTATTCTCAATTCTCGCCAATACTCTTTTAGCCCCAGCTGCAAGCGTAGCCGACGCTCCTGGACCAATCTCTCGATATTGATCAGCGGCTTTTGGATAATTGAGTTCGAGCATATAGCCGTTAGCAATGATCAATCTCACAACTGGCTCAGGTAATTGAAATTTATTTCTTAATTCTGAAAACGTGTCAGAGAAGGCATCCTTATTTTCCCCAAATCTCGAATTAATGAGAAATTTTGCAACTAGCCCCTGCGCCGGAATAAAGCCTGACTGAGAAAGAGTCGCCAACGTTGTCTGGGCCAAATCATAATTGCCTGTTGCTGCATAGTAGGTGGCCAAGGTGCCAAGTGCCACTCTTGAGTTAGTGACTTTTGAAGCGTTGGCAATAATAGTCTCCGCAGCTCGCGCACTTCCTCCTAGGAACATACACCAACTGCTGAGAGTTAAAATTTCAGGATCAGAACTTAGGCTTGATTGACTCATTTTCTTATAAGCCTCGTTAGTCTCTCCTAAAAAAAGATCTACTAAGACAGAGCCAATGAGAGAGAGTTTAGAGCCATCTGCAATTTGAGAGAGCTGAGAAAAAGTTGTTCTCGCCCCATCGACATCGCCCTTTAAAAGTTTTAACTGCCCTAACTCAAAGTGATAATTTACATTATTTGGCTCTTCAACTAGCTTCTTTGCAATTTGCTCTTCGCCTAAGATATTTGCCTCACTCGCCCTCGTCACTGGAGACGCTGGCGCTTCTTCACGCTCACTCTCCTGCGCAACAGGTGCATTCACTGGAGCAGATTGACTAGGAGCTTGCTGTTTAGCCTGCTCACCTTTTGCATCACTCTCCTTCTCATCCACTTTGAAGAAGCTCTTTATAGAGTTCGTAAACGAGTTAGAGTAAACAGGAGTTGAGTTGATTGCCAGTGCAGTAACTGCGGCGATCGCTGCTGTTGAATAGGTGATCATTTTGATCTTTTTCATATCCATTCTCTTGTGAGTTTTAGCAAAATTGTAACACTTGGTGCCAGACCATCTAAGTAGCAGGAAATAAAAGCCTATTCAGATCTCAAAGATTTCCTTGAACAAATTTATGGATAAAATAGAACCATAGATTTTTAAAATGGATTTAGAGTATGAAAATTACCCATTCCGCCCTGACTAATGTCGGCCGAAAGCGCAAGCACAACGAAGATGCCTTTGCGCTCTCGCCTGATATTAATCTCTATGTCGTCTGCGATGGAATGGGCGGCGCCGAGGCAGGAGAGGTCGCTAGTCAAGTCACTTCAGAATTTGTAATTAATTACCTGACCGATAAAGCCTCTCTTTTAGAAGACTACAAAACTTCGCCAAATAGCGAAAATAAAAACAAAGTAATCAACCTTATTAAAACGGCCGTGGCCAGTGCTTCCAAGAAAGTATGGGATATGGCCATTGAAGATCCCGGTAAGCGCGGTATGGGAACGACCCTCGTGCTCACCCTCTTTTGTGGGCCAGACGCCTTCGTCGCCCACGTGGGAGATAGCCGCGTCTACCTTTGGCGTGGTGGTGAGGTTCACCAACTTACTGAGGATCACTCTCTCTTAAATGAATTAGTTAAAACCGGACAGCTCACTCCTGAGGAAGCAGCAAAAGATCCTCGTGGAAATGTTATCACTAGAGCAATAGGTCCCAATGACTATGTCGAGGCTGACGTCCTGACGATGGAGTTGATGGAAGGAGATACATTTCTTCTTTGCTCAGATGGACTCTGCGGATATTTCGATGGTGTGGACGTTAAGAAATTTTTTAAAAAGACTGATCTTGATGAACTCACTAAAGGCTTCATTGCCTTTGCCAATCTTAAAGGCGGAAAAGATAATATCACTTCACTCGTCACAAGAGTAGATCAACTCGCCCGCGACACGAGCGAGAACTCACGCGTCGATAAGAAGATTGCAATTCTTCTGAAGATTCCTCTTTTTAAAAGACTCACCTACCTTCAGGTTGTTCAGATGCTTGAGATTATTAAAGTAAAAGAATTTTCTCCCAAGCAAACAATTGTGAAACAGAATGATCTGGGCCAAGAGATGTTCATTCTTCTCACCGGTGAAGTTGTGGTCATTAAGGAAGAAAAGGCGATCACTAAACTTCTGCGCGGGCAATTCTTTGGTGAAATGAGTCTGCTTGATCAAGCCCCTAGATCGGCGACAATTGCAGCGAGTGCACCCACAATGTGCATGATTATTAAACGCTCTGCGCTCTTTGACCTCTTCGCTAGGGAGCCACGCATCGCAATTAAGATCTTGTGGGCCTTTTTGCAGAATTTTAATAGAAGGCTGCGCACAATCGACAGTAAGAACTTTGAATCACTCACTTTACCTCCTCTTCCAAGCGAAGACGATCTCCCTTTCTTAAAGGGATAACACAGAGCATATCTAGGCCAGACGGCCTTCCTCCAAGCTGCTATGATGGGCGCGCGATCCATGGAGGAATAATGAGCTATTCATATTTAAATCTCGCTAAAAGAATTTCTTCTAAGCCCAATTTAAAACTTGAAACCTATGCTTTAGTGGAAGTGCTTGTGGATCAAGCGCAAAAGCCTGTGGCCCTGAGTGAGAGTGCAGGTGTGCGCGAGTACGCCCTCTTTACAAGCATTGACCGCAAACTTCCACTCAGAGAAGGTCAAAGCTACCTCACTTTCATGTTGGGAGATCTCATTCGCGCTGTGGCCGATGATAAGAAACCTCAAGTCATTCTGATTAACCCAACGAGCGAACTAAGTGCTGATGAAGTGCTCTTCGCTCCTTGCTTTGATCCACTTACTCAGAAATATATGATGACGGACCCGGAAGACGGCGTCGCTCTTCTGGCCATTCGCCCAGAAGATCAGGCCCGTTATGGAATTGAAATGGTCTTTCACGTACTCAATCACAAGACCTTAATTGAAGACCGCGAGCAGCGCGAGGCCCTCTTACAACAAAAGATTCGCGAACTAAGTTTCTTTGTTCCGAGAGTGCCTATTAAAAAGGGCTCGGGCTCTTTTTACTGCGTCCTCTTAAATCTTGAAAACTCGATGGAAGAAACGGCGTTCATTAGGGAATATAAAACCTTTGATGACTATAGTGATGTGATCTTTGTCACTTCAGACCTAAAAATACTAACTGGTGAACTCGATTCAATTAGCTACGATGGCGATCAAATTGATACTATCTTTACCCCAGTCATTGGCTGGCAACAGGGAATGGTCAAGGCCAATAGTTCGGCAGTTAGCTTAGAAGAATTTCACTAAAGAGTTGCTCGTCCCTATCTAGGGATTTAAAGAGCTTGCTTTTAAAATTGCCCTTGGGACCAACCAGTCTCGTGGCCATTTGGTCGATGGCAAGTACAGAGAGAACCGTCTCAATAAAGCCCTCGATCAGATCATCAATTCCAACTCCAAGAGCATTGAAATCTTTGCGGTCCATAAGCATAAGCCTAGAGGTCTCCGAGTCCCACTGATTATTGCCCACCTTAACTGAGAGATTAGTCCCTAATACATCCCAGGATTGTCCATGGAGCTCCTCTTCAAGTGGAGAGCGCGCTCTTCTGGCATATATAGCGATGGGCTTAAAGCCGTTGGGTGTATTGCAAACCATCATACGAATATCGGCAACGTAGATATTTCCTTTCTTATTGGGAATGGTCCCAATGTGATAGAGGGTCCCTTCGCTTGAGAGCGAACTCCAGCGCGAATGACCAATGAGCGCCTGAACAATAAATTGCTCATATGCAAAGTCTAGCTTCATAAAAGCGTCGAGCTCTGATTGATTAGTAATCGTGTAGACGCCCTGACCTGCATTACTATAGGGAACCTTAATCACCGCCCTGCCACCAAAGCGCTCAACCCAAAGAGGAATCTCTGGCTTATTCACATCCCTCACCGTATCGGGATAGAGAATTTTTAAACCATGAGTAGCAATCTCAGCATTAAAAAGTTCATAGGCTTTTGAGGCAAGCAGCTTATTTCGTCCACCGGCAAGACAGACGAGTGTCGAGTTAAAGATAAAAGTCTTCGTTTGAACCGGGATGCGATTCCATGGCTTTTGAGTGACATAGCGAAAGGCGGCGCGAATGGGATGCTCCACGCCCTTCTCATCCGTATAGATCATTACCCCGTCTTTAAAACGAATAAAGTGCTTCTCTCCATCAAAGTGTGGAATGAGAAAAACTTCTTCTCCAGTGAGCTCTGCTATTGTGGCGGCGTAGCCAGAGGTCTCCATGAGGTTCTTGTCATAAATGACGGCGAGTGCCCCCTCGGGAAGCTCTCGCTTGTTAACTTCACTTAAAAAACTCTCGCTAATTAATTTGTGATAGCCGCGATGATCATCGGCATCGTGGGAAGAAGGCATCGACTTTTGTCCAGAGGGACAGGAATTTGTCTCGAGCACCACCATCTTGCGATTGCCCTTGTCGGTCGTCACATAGAATAAGTCCGCCCCACCCCAAAAAAAGTGGGAGGTCCTAGCATGCAAAATGTCCGACAGAATCGCTGGGTCAACCATGGGATTGAGGTGCACGTAGCGATTGACGATTCTATCGATTGAGAGATTAAAGAAGTGCTCTACCAAAGGGTGAATCGTAGAGTTGAGCGCCTTGGGATAGAAGTGCTGTTCAGCTTCAAATGAATGGGGTTTAACAATTCTTACGCGCGGATTTACACTCATGCCTGGACGTCCCAAAAAAATGTTACATACACCAGCATAAGGGCAGTTAAGAGGATGACAAGCCTAAAAATAGCTCCTTTATCTCTGTCAAACCTCGCGCTCTAAAGGGCAGCCCTGGACTGTGTCGAACCTTGCTTTGCAGGAGTTCCATAAGGGTTGAACTTGTAAACTGATCAGGTGTGATGGCTTGACACCATCCCTGCTTTTCAAAGTTCAGGGCGCGAATCCTCTGTTCCATACGCGGCTTCACTCGGCCCAGAACAAAGGGATGCCCGCCCTCAGAGATGATTTCACAAAGACTATTATAGCCACCCATACAGAAGATTTGATCACATTTGGAAAAGAGCACTCTGGGCTCGGCCATAAAGTGAAGAACCTGAACATTCTCCCTCTCTTCACCTAATTGCCAAGCTCGCTTAGCGATGCCCCCTCTTAAAAAAGGGCCAGTGAGAAGAATGAAGTTGCGCTTTATATTTGGATTCTGAATGAGCAATTCGACAAAAGGCCCAATGAGCTCTTGCCCGTCCCCGCCACCTCCGGCGGTCACGAGGGTCACTGGCCAATCATTTTTAAAGTCGGGAAGAAATGTTCGGTGTTCGTGTGATAGCTGCCCACTTCCGGGATCTATATAGCCCAGAAATTTAGTCTTTTTCTTAAGGTTTTCAGGAAGATCATACTCCTCCACAAAGGAGTAGACTTCACTCTCTCCATAAATGAGCAGCCCCTCAAAGTAGCGCTCAAGAATGTGCAGAGTATCGCGCTCTTTCCACTCCTTAAAGAGTGCCGCTGGATCGTCGAGTATATCTCTAAAGCCCGCATAGATCTTGCAGTCCTTGAGAGTCCGATGAGCAAAGTCCAGTGCAGAGAGCAACTCTCCTCCCACACCTAAAGGCTCTTTATCAATGAGAATAATATCGGGATTAAAACTTTTGATTGAAGAGAGTAGAATATCCGATCTCAAATTCACGAGCTCTTCTAAACCAAGATCGAGATCTCGAGGAAGATAGCTGCCATCTGGCTGCTTGACGATACCAGGGAGGTTAATAAAATCGATCCCCTCGTGGGAAAAAAAACTGCCAGCCTTCACACTCGCACAGGCCACTAAAATACTCGCCTGACCCGTCTGCGCGAGTTCATTGGCAATCTTAAGCGTGCGCCTAATATGGCCCAGCCCGAACGTGTCGTGTGAATAAAGAAAGATGCGCCTTTTACGCATATTATTTGCTTCCAGTCCCATCCCTCTAGATTACGACAAAGCCTTAAAAAAGTCCTCCTACATTCTTTATAACTGCCTAAAATATCGTGGGTTATTTTTGAAAAGAGTAAGAAATCCCCTGCTGATCGGGCTTTCGGAAGATATGATATACTAAATTGGGGAACCGGTAGAGAGGGCCATGACAATGGAGGCCCCCATGGCGAAGCAATTCGCGCTCGGTATTTTGACAATAGTCGCGCTTAACTACTCCTTTACGATAGATTCCAAGGAGAGAAGTTACTCGGACTCTTGCACGGAAACTCTCTCCCAAGGACTTCTCAAACTCCTCTCAGAAACCATTGATGGACCCCCTAAAGACGCACGCATTACCACCGATTTAAAAAAATCCCTCTCTACCTTCTGTGCCTGTAAGGAAAAAATGCACAGGGAAGGCCCTGAGCTCAATTGGCTGGATCACAGCTTTAAAGATCCGCGAGAATTTTTTGATCAAGATGACCAGTGCGCCCTCGATACACTCTCACAGGCAGACTACCACCTGCTCTTTCTCGCCCAGTTGAAATCGCGCATGCTCCCTCTTGTGCAAGATCGCTTGCATGAGCGCTACCGCAGTATTGCCACCCATGTGGCTTCGCCAACCAGCTACAATGTCCATCTCAGCTGTGTGAGCGACAAAGTTCTGATTCAGTGCTCACGCTCCTTGTCACTCGCCACCACCTACCTCTGCGTGAATAATTTTCTCTCCAGTGCTGGGAAAATCGACCACTTGGAAGCAAGCTGCCCGAGCTTTCGCACTGAAGATGCTATTGAAGAGACAGACGAAGCTCTCTTTGCGGGGCCACGCATCTAAATTCTCTCTTTGACGAGCACTTCTTTCGCACCCTAAACTTGAGAAAACCTCTCTTGGAGAATCTCATGTTTAAGGCCCTCGCCCTCGCCTGCCTCAGCCTCTCATTTCTTAATCTTAATGCCCATGCCAAGTGGAGTGAGGTTAAAAGCAAGAAAGTGATCCGCATTGCCACCGAGGGGGCCTTCGCACCATTTAATTATTTTAAGGGAAAGGAGCTCACGGGCTTTGAAGTTGAGCTTGGAAATGAGCTCGCGGCGAACTTGGGTTTAAAGGTAGAGTGGGTCACACTTCCTTTTGAATCTCTTCTAATTGGTCTTGATCAAGGGCGCTTTGATTTAGTTATCGCCTCTCACGGAATCACTCCACAGCGCGCATTAAGCGTGGACTTCACAAATCCGCACTACTGCACAGGAGGTATCATCCTCGCCAATGAGGGAGGTCCATCAAAAAGTTCAGAGCTTGCGGGAAAGAAATTGGGAGCCCAGGTAGGCTCTTCTTATTTTCAAGAACTTCAAAAACTTGGAAAGGGTCTCACTCCAGCCCCCGCCATCCAGTCCTTCCCAAAAGACACTGATGTACTCACAGCACTCATGCTCAAAAGAATTGATGCTATGGTAACTGACCGCTTCGTCGCTCAGTCGGCCATGGAAAAGCACAAGAATAAAAATCTTCAACTTGGAGAGATGCTCTTTGTTGAAAAAGTTGGGATGGCCGCTCCCAAGGGAGATAGCGAAACCGTCACGGCCCTCAATGGCGCCCTGGCAAATCTGCTTAAGAATGGCACTTACGAAAAGCTTAGCAAAAAGTACTTCTCCCAAGACGTTCGCTGTCCTAGCGACGCTCCTAAAACTGAGATCAGCGCGAAGTGAAGAAACTTCCCCTCACGTTAAAACTTCTTGGACTTTGCCTAAGCCTGGCCTTGGTGCTATGGATGTTGATTCAACTTGCCACTCACTTTATGCCCAATCTTGGCCATCCAATTGGCGAGCGCTCAGACGTTCTGCTTGAAGGTGTAAAGACCACCATCTGGCTGACACTTTGGGGCAGTCTCATTGGAATTATCAGTGGGGCCCTACTCGCAGCTGCGGCCAAAGGCCCTTTCTACCTGCGCTATCCCTCCTCAGTTGTGGTGGGACTCTTGCGCGGCACTCCCTTGCTCGTTCAAATTCTCTTTTGCTACTTCGCCCTGCCGGTTCTTTTTCCAGAACTTGGCTTAGATGAATTTAAGTCGGCCTGTCTGGCGCTCGGACTAAATATGGGGGCCTATAATAGCGAGGTCTTTCGCGCCGGTCTAGACACCATTGCCAAGGGCCAGTGGGAGGCGAGCTGGAGTTTAGGCCTTGGCAATATTCAAACTCTCTATCTCGTGATTTTACCGCAGACATTTAAGGTAGTTCTTCCTCCGCTCCTCAATAATTTAATCGCCCTTTTAAAAGATAGCTCTCTTGCTTCGGCCATTGGTCTACTTGAACTCTCCATGGCCGGTCAGCGCATCTCAAGCGAGACCTTCGAGCCAGTGAGCACCCTCACCACCGTGGCCAGCATGTACCTTGTTCTCACCTTGTGCCTGACTATTCTTATCAAGATATTCCGACTTGAAGAGCGCACGGGGCGCCTCGCCTAACTCCATGGACCATTTTGAGTTAGCCTATTAGCGCTAACTCGTTACAAATGGATGGACACATGAATTACTACAGCGATGAAAGTGAATGGAAATGGCTCTTTAGAAATGCCATTAACTGGGACAAAATTCTCCCGCTCTATTACCCAAGTTATCCAACAGAAGACGGACTAAATAATAAGGAAGAGGTCATCGACTTTCTCGAAGAATTGGAGAGCAATGTTGGCGCTTGGTGTGGCACCTCCGTTGAACAAATGGCCGAGGGCTTCGACCGCGAAGGTGCCGGAGAGGTCGACTCAGAAGGGCGCACGATTCCCAACGAACTTCTTAACAAACTCTACCGTGAAGCAGCCGAGCTTGGAGTGACGGCACTCAATATGCCACGCGAATGGGGAGGTATGGAAACTCCTAATTCGCTCCATATTCTCAACCTTGGATTTCTCTCGCGCGCCTATATCGGCGCCTGCGCCCAGCTCTCATTCTTTAATGCAATTGCAGATATGATTTATCGCTACTGCTCAGATGAGTTTAAGGCAAAGTATATTCCCAAAATTATGGCCGGTGAATCAAGTGGTGCGATGGTCATGACTGAGCCAGGCGCCGGTTCTGACCTCGCCTCAATGAGATCGACTGCCAAGAAGAATCCAGATGGTACGTACACTATTAATGGCACTAAGATGTTTATCACCAATGCTGGTGGTGGCGTAGCTTTTGTCCTCGCTCGCACCGGCAGCCAAGATTCAGGACTTGCTGGGCTTTCGATGTTCTTTGTAGAGCACATTCTAGACGGAGATAAAGTAAACTTTAGGGTTTCTAAGAATGAAGACAAAATGGGTCTACACGGCTCATTTACCTGCGAAGTGGTTTTTGAAAATTCAATTGCTCATCTTGTTGGAAATGAAGGTGACGGCTTTAAGTACATGCTTGAATTAATGAACGAAGCTCGCATCTGCACAGGCGTACAAGCCCTTGGAGGCATCGAGGCTTCACTCTCCTACGCCAGACAATATGCAAGTGAGCGCCAGCAATTTGGCAAACCAGTCGCCGAACTTCCTCTGATGAAGCGCAATCTCTCTGACTTTGAAACTGAGAGAGACGCCCTTCGCGCGATGATTGTCGACACTATCTCTCACTACGATATCTACCACCGCCTACTTACCAAACAGAAAAACTCAGGGGAGCTCTCAAAAGAAGAAGGTGAGCTCTTTAAAGAGGCAAAGATGTGGACTAGAAAGCGCACGCCGCTTGTTAAGTACTACGCAACTGAAGCCTACGTCGATCTCTCTAAAAAAGCGATTCAAGTGCTTGGTGGCTACGGCTTTATGAGAGAGTATCCAGTTGAGCGCCTTCACCGCGACAGCTTTGGACCGATACTCTACGAGGGAACGTCTCAAATCCAGGCCCTTATGGCGATGAAGGACTTCTTAAAGTACACCATGAAAAATCCTCAAGCTTTCTTTGCGAGCATTCTGGCCAAGCACCCAACGAGAAACCTCGTGAGTTCGGCCCCTGCTAGCGAAAAAGAATTCCAGGGCACTCACTACGAGTTCAAAAAGAACACGCTTAAGCTCTTAGTGAAGTGTTTGCGTCCAGAAGCTGGAGAGATATTTGATATTAAGAAGTGGCAATCGGAAGAGAATATAGAGAAACTCATGACTCATGCGGAAACTCTATGCCAGGGCCTATCGTATATGGAAACCCTACGCGTACTGGCCACTCACGCTTCAAAAGATGACAGTCGCTACGATCTATTTAACCGCTACCACAATTTAATTCGACCACGTCTTGAGGCCATCTACTCAGACTGGAGTATTCGCGCCTAAAAAGAGAGGAAGAGATGAGTGAGAATGGATTTATTCAGCCAGGTCCAGTTGAGAGCAACTCTTATGAAAGGGATCCGCTACTTAGCAATTACCTTCGTTTTAAGATGAGTGAGAGCGAATTTAGGGAAGCTCATGCAGACCTAAGTGCTTTCTCAAAGCGAATCGATAGTGAAATTAGAGAGCTTGGTCTTGAGGCCGAAAATAATCCTCCCACTCACATTCCCTACTCGGCGTGGGGCGAGCGCATTGATGAAATTAAAACCTCACAGGCGTGGAAAAAACTCGATGCCATCTCAGCGCAGGAGGGTTTAATCGCTCTTGGCTACCAACGAGATGGCAGAACCTCTCACCGCCTCCACCAGTTTGCAAAGCTCTACCTCTTTCACCCGGCCAGTGCCTTTTACACCTGCCCCCTGGCGATGACTGATGGCGCGGCCAAGCTCATTGAGACTTATAACTTCAAAGAAGTTCAAGACGGATTTGATCACATCACCAGTCGCGACCCCAGCGAGTTTTGGACTTCAGGTCAGTGGATGACCGAGAGAACTGGTGGCTCTGATGTCGGTCAAACTGAGACCATCGCGCGCTTGGAAAATGGAGTGTGGAAACTTTATGGAGTAAAGTGGTTTACTTCAGCTACGACATCTCAAATGTGCATGACCCTTGCCCGAATTGTTGACGACAAAGGAGAGAGCGTAAGCGGAAGTCGAGGTCTCTCACTTTTTTGCGTTCGTCTAAGAGATGAAAAAGGTGCTCTCAATAATATTAGAGTTCTGAGACTCAAAGATAAATTGGGAACAAAGGCCCTGCCCACTGCTGAGCTTGAACTCATCGGCACCCCGGCCACATTGCTCGGGCAAAGTAACGAGGGAGTAAAAACGATCGCAACTCTCTTTAACGTCACTAGAATTTACAACGCCTGCACCACCATCGGATCTTTTAGAAATATTCTCAATCTCTCTAAGGACTACTCTCAAAAAAGAGAAGCCTTTAAAAATAAGATCATCGACTGGCCTCTTCACTCGCGCATGCTCGCTCGGGCAGAAGTAGAATTTAGTGGTCTTTTCATGCTGACTTTCCTCACCACTGAACTTCTTGGAATTTCCGAGTCAAAGAATGTTGCCCAGAGTGAGCGCCAGGCGGCTTCTGCTCTGCTTCGCTTACTCACGCCAATATCCAAACTAATGACGGCAAAGAGAAATATGATTTGGACCAGTGAATTGGTTGAAGGTTTTGGGGGGGCAGGATATATCGAAGATACGGGCATTCCTCGCATCCTCAGAGACTCTCAAGTCTTCTCAATTTGGGAGGGGACTACCAACGTCCTCAGTCTCGATACCCTACGCGCCTTAGGTGAAGAAGCGGCGATGGAGCACTACACTTCTTACCTAAAGAAGATTTCGCTTGGGCTAAAAACAACTGAAGCCTCCCTCATCAACAAGAGAATTCAAACGCTAGCAGCGACACTCAAAGAGCTCAGCGAGAATTCCAGAGAAGCCCTAGAGCGCAACGCCCGTGAAATAGCGTTTTTTATGGGTGAAACGATGGCTTACGCCCTACTCTGCGAGTTTTCGGCCAGAGAGGGCGCCAGTGAACGCGATCAAATCCTCGCAAGGAAGTACCAAGATCTCATCAAAGCAGAAATGGACATTATTGATGAAAGTCAGCAGAGTGAGGATCGCAAGCTACTAAGTTAGTACTTTAGGTAGCTTCGCTTTCCACTAGTTGGTTTATGCGATTTCTTAGACTTATTGCCAGCGGCATCAGCGCCGGCCAAGAGCGAGACAAATAATATCAATAAAAGGATGGGCATCAGAAATTCTTTCAACGAGCATTCTCCCTATGTCCCATCCTTTCTATCACAAAAGACCTAATTGCGCGCTGCACATGTAATCTTTTCGATTCCAACAGAAAGGATTAAGATAGCCCACTCAAACAAACACTCTCTGGGGATCCTTTGAAAATTAGTGCCTTAATTGAATCGGTATTTTCCGCCCGAGACCTCAATCTTCCCGAGGAGAAGCTGCGCTCACGCACGCTCTCTGTAATTATTTCAATTTACTGCACGATCCTACTCTTCTCACTACCGGCAAGCCTACTGCTTCCAGGGAAGAGTTCGCATCAAATACTCCTGTCTTGCAGTACAATTCTCTGGATATTGTGCTCGCTCTACGCACTCTATCTTGCCAATAGTAAAAGTTATCGTGAAGCCGCTGGTATTTTTGGCTTCATCTGCACTCTCTCTGTTATGGTGACAATATTCATCGACCCAAGTCCAGGAGTCTTCTTCTCGGCCACGCCCATGCTAATTTTGCCACTCTTAGTGAGCTATCTCTATGGCAAGCTCTCTACTAGTGTTTGGATCTCAGTGATTTCTATTGGCTTCGTTCTACTACTTCCATTTCTAGGAAATAGCATTAGCCTAGAATTTGTGGTGGGCCCAATCATCTACCTCACAAGCGTTTCTGGAATACTCATCGTCGCTCACTCGCAAAGAAAAGTTGAAAAGAGACTGCTCTCCGGAGAGCGCGAGCGCTCAATCCACGATATGCGTCTGCGCTCAATGGGTGAACTCACCGCCAATATCGCTCACCAAATGGGCACTCCCCTCACAGTGATTGAAATGGCGATTGAGAATGCGCGAGAGAATTTTCGCGCCGGTCAGATCGACCTTGCCATTAAGCAACTTCAAATCTCGGAAGACACCATCTTTCGCTCAAAGCGATTTATTGAAACACTGAAAAACCTCTATCAACCACAGAAGGTTGGCCACGGCAGTTGCACACTTAGCTGGATCATCTCTCAAGTGCGACTCTTTTATGGGCCACGCCTAGCACAGGGAAAGGTTGTCCTCACCGGACCGAGTGAATATCTTCACGAACCAATACCTGTCCCTGGCGAAGATCTCCTCCAGTGTATTCTCAACCTGGTCGACAATGGTCTACACGCTCTTAAGGGTCAGGCCAATGCCTCAATCAAACTGAACCTCAAAAAAGAAGGCAATATCCTCACCCTCATCTACACAGATAATGGGCCAGGTATTAAACCAGAAAATGAAGTAAAAATCTTTGACCCCTTCTTCACGACAAAAGAACAAGGTGAAGGGACAGGTCTAGGACTTGCGATCACCCAAGCAATTTTGCGCCGTCATCAAGCTGAGATTACCCTCATGCCAGACAATGGTGCAGGAGCATGCTTTAAAATCGAATTCAAGAGAAGCTAATGATAAAGACGAACCAACTTAGTAAGAATTTTCGCTCGTATAAAAAGGAGCCAGGAGTCGCTGGCTCTCTCAAGGGACTCTTTAAGCGCGAGTACAATATTAAAAGTGCTGTTCAAGATTTTGATCTCGAGATTAAAAAGGGAGAGATCGTTGGACTGCTTGGTCCCAATGGTGCTGGCAAGACAACGCTCATGAAAATGCTTACGGGAATTGTGGTCCCAAGCAGTGGAGAACTCACAGTTGCCGGTCACATCCCGAGCAAGAGAGAGAAAATCTTTCGTCAAAAGATTGCCCTCGTCATGGGTCAGAAATCGCAATTGTGGTGGGACATTCCCGCCATGGACTCCTTTGAATTGCTTCAACGCTTTTACGAAATTCCGACACCGGCCTTTAAAGAGCGAATTGAAAGAATGTCTTCGATGTTAAATGTTGAAGATCTTTTGCAAGTTCAAATCCGAAAGCTCTCTCTTGGAGAGCGCATGAAAATGGAATTGATGGCGAGCCTTCTGCACTCACCTGAAGTAATTTTTCTCGATGAACCCACAATCGGACTAGATCTTCTCGCGCAGGAGAGCATTCGGGAGTTTGTTCTCGACTACCACCGCACTCACGAAGCCACAATTATTATCACCTCTCACTACATGGCCGACGTCCAAGCACTTTGCGATCGCCTGGTCTTAATTATGAAGGGAGAGAAAGCCTTTGACGGACCACTGCGCGATTTTGAGCGCATCCTTGGAAATGAGAAGTGCGTGAGCTTTCAATTTGATTCAGCTCAAAACCCAGAGGCCGAAATTTGGAAGCGCTATGATGCCAAGTGGAATCAGGAACAGACCCAAGTTGAGTTGCGCGTTCCAGAAGAAATTTTGCGAGATATCTCCCTTGAGATTCTCAAGTTTGCTCCCGTCACTGAGTTTCAAACGGAGAAAATGCCAATTGAGAGAGTAATGAAAACTCTCATGGAAAACCCTGAAATTATGCAGAGACGCCCATCGTGAAGCTCTATCTGATGAAGTGGCTTCAGACCATTAAAGTCTGTTGGACCAAGTACACAACCTATCGCCTAAATTTTCTGCTCCAAGTGCTTGGCCCTGCACTCGTCTTCTTCTTTATTAAGTATCAATTGTGGAGCGCTATCTTTATGACCCCTTCAAGCGAAGAGGCATCAAAGATGACCATTGGCAATTACGACCTCTCCAGCATGCTTACCTACCACGGCTTTGCCCTCGTGGTTGGTCTTCTCACCCAAGGCCACGCGGCCATGAATCTTGCTGAAGATATCCGCATGGGAAAAATCTCAACCTATCTGATCTACCCTTTTAATTTCTGGGAATTTCACACCGCAAACTTTATTGCCTTTGAGCTACTTCAAATTCTAGTAACAGGTGTCACGCTTTTTTGCTTCTCTCTAACTGGTCTGGTCGCGCTTCCAAGTTTAGAAGTTATCTTACTTGGCTACGGCTTTTGCCTCATTGTGAGTTGCTTTTGGTTCTCGCTACAATTTTTCACTGGGCTCCTTGGCTTTTGGCTTGAGGAGACTTGGATCTTGCGAGTCATGCTCCAGCTCCTCTCGACCTTTCTCTCTGGCGCCATCATTCCCATTGATCTCTTTCCAGAGTGGGCGCAGAAGATTCTCGACTTTACGCCCTTTCCCTACCTCACCTACTACCCCATTAAGCTCTTCATGGGGGCGGAGGTCTCTCTCACAAAAGGTATTTTGATGATCGCGAGTTGGACGATCATCTTTATCTTTATTAATAAGGGAATTTGGCGCAGGGGAATTAAACTCTACACCGCGGCGGGTATGTAATGAAGAAGACGATTTTTCACTACCTCAATACCTACTGGGGGTTTGTCAGTACCTCAACAACGATGGCGATGTCCTTTAGAGCAAGTTTCCTATTGCTCATCATTATGGACCTCACCTTTTATTTTTCAGCAATTTCAAGTGTGGAAATTATCTACAATCACGTGGCAATGATTGGCCCTTGGAACCGAGAGCAACTGCTCTTTTTCATCACTTTCATGCTTGCCATCGATCACTTGCATATGACCTTTCTCTCAGAGTCTTTCTGGGAGCTCTCGCTTCAGCTGCGAACCGGTCAATTAGACTTTGTCCTTCTAAGGCCAATTCACTCGCTCTTTGGAGTATTCTTTCGCTACTTTAGACCGAGCTCGCTCCTCAATATCTTTGTGATTTGGGGCGCGCTCATCTACTACGGCCAGCAAGTTCCACTTTTATGGTGGCAGTGGCCCCTACTTCCCGTTCTCATTTTGCTAGGCTTTTGCTTACTTGCGGTGATTGAAATCCTGGTCTCCACTCTCATGTTTTGGACCCAAGAGGGACTGGGGATAAACTTTCTTCGAATGCAGATGCAGACGCTGAGCCGCTGGCCCGATTTTATCTACGGCGGACTCTCGCGCAAGGTCCTCACCCTGGCCATCCCACTCCTTTTAATTGGATCACCTGCCGTTCACTTTCTCTATGACCCCAGTGCCTGGCCATTGCTTATTCTAGTAGTGGTGGCCATTATTATCCTCTTTGCGCTACTACTATGGGTATGGAACTTAGCACTTAAGAACTACGAATCGGCCAGCAGCTAATGAATATGGAACAAACAACACTCATTTATATTGTTTACTCGCTATGCTTTCTCCTTGGCATCGCCGCTTGGTTTGCCTGGAAGCGCTATCAGAACCTCACCAACCCGATGATCATTGTTAAAGAGAACGTCCCTGAGAGTTTGCAGATCATCGCCAGTGCTTTTCTACAGGGGCAAGTTGAAGCTGCAGAGGCCTGTCTTCGCATTTATAAGCTGCTTGAAATTTACTGGCCGATTGGTGAGCTCAGACCTGCCCCCATGCAGGTCTTTCACTTAATGTATGATGAAATTAAAGTCTTTGATACGCTCGAAGCGAGAAATGCTCTCTCGCTTCAAGAGGCAACGAGACAAGATCGCTTGCGCTTTGCAATTGAAGATCGCTATCAGAAAAAATTGGAAGAGGGATGCCAGGAGCTTCTCAAACATTTAAAAGAGTCGCCCTGGCCATTAAAGAGAAGAACTAAGCTCTAGCGACCTTTAAAATCTGGAGCGCGCTTTTCAATAAAGGCGCGCACCCCCTCTTTCATATCCTCAGTTCCAAAGCACCATGAAAATGCCGTGCGCTCTAAATCGAGACCACTCTCAATACTCTCATACTCTCCAGCGCAAATCACTTCCTTGCACTTTGAAACAATGAGTGGCGACTTTGTGCCAATCAAGGCCAAAGTTTCTCTGGCGGCTGTCATCATTTCATCTTTAGAACTAAAGAGTCTTTGAATAAGTCCAATTTTTACGGCCTCATCAGACTTTACGTTGCGACCGCTATAGATCAGTTCCTTGGCCCTTGGCGCCCCAACAAAGCGAACGAGTCTTTGCGTTCCACCAAAGCCTGGGATGAGACCTAAGTTAACTTCTGGCTGGCCAAAAATTGAATTTTCTGTGGCGTAGATAAAGTCACAGCTCATGGCCATCTCACAACCACCACCTAGGGCAAAGCCATTCACACAGGCAATCACTGGAATTGGAAGTTTTTCAAACAAGAGAGAGACGTCTTGGCCTAGCTTGCAAAAGTTATCAGCGCTGGTGCTATCCATATCTTCCATCGCCTTAATATCAGCTCCTGCAATAAAGGCGCGCTCACCCTCTCCTGTGAGAATCACTCCAGTGTAATTAAAGTCTGAAGTATTGAGCTCCGTGAGCAATTCCTTGAGTTCGGTGAGAACTTGAATGCTAAGAGCATTGAGGGCCTTAGGGCGGTTAACAGTGATAGTCACCACTTTACCTTGAGTTTCTACATTTAAAGTCTCGTAAGTTGTCTTCATTTGAGTTCCTATTTTAAAAGTTCATCGATTTGATCTTTATATTCGCTAGTGAGTTCACTCCACTTTGGATTCTTATCTTTATCCACAAGTAGTGCTCTGACACCTTCTCTAAAATCTGGCGCGCGGT
Organism: Bacteriovoracaceae bacterium; assembly: GCA_048267245.1. Lineage (GTDB taxonomy): Bacteria > Bdellovibrionota > Bacteriovoracia > Bacteriovoracales > Bacteriovoracaceae > JBLWXV01. The sequence goes on along the minus strand of JBLWXV010000002.1, from coordinate 763,370 downwards.
AGAGCCACTGGGCAATTCGCAAATCGAGTTCAAACGCTTCATCAGCGCTGTTTGAGCGAGGACGAGTGAAAAGTTTCAAGCTTAGATATTTTGAAAGATCACTCCCCTCAATAAAAATTTTCATACACTGAACGAGCCACCCTTTTTCATTAGAGGTCAAGTAATCCCTTGCCCACTCATTCATTTTCTCAATACTCGCAAGTGAGAGAAATTCTCGAATTTCCTTTTTGTAGCGACCAAGATTATTATCCAAACTTTTATAGTGAGTTTGCCCCTTATATTCCGCACTCATCTGATCGAGCTCTAGAAGAAGCTCAGGTCGCTCTTGCAACTGCTTCATCATAGTGTTGTGAAGAAAGTGAGTGGCGATCTTTGTTTCAATCAGCTCTTTAGCATTTAACCTAGCACCTGTGAGCGCCATAAAGAGAGCGACTTCATCTCCGGCGTAGAGCCTTAGGAAATAGTGACTGGCCACATCGGGAAAGAATCCAATCGTAACTTCAGGCATTGCTGCCAGGGTAGTTTCTGAGACAATACGCTGGCGAGCACTGGCAAAGAGTCCAAGTCCTCCGCCCATCACCACGCCGTGACCCAATGTGCTCAGGCGATCTGAAATGCCCCAGAGGGAGAGATCGGCTTGGTACTCTTGGGCAAAAAAGGTGGGCTCCACATCTGGTCCACCACTCACCACGGCAGCGACATCGCCGCCAGCACAGAAGGCCCGCTCACAATCACCATAGAGAATAACCGGCCCGTTTCTGGCAGCAAGCACACTCTCTCGCAGCCCCACAACCATCTCTTCATTGAGGGCGTTGAGCTTTTGCGCTCTCGCCAAACCGATCAGGGTATAACCGTTTTTTTCTTGTGTCTTAATACTATTCATGGGGCAAGATTATCGTGATTTCACCCCTTTGTCCCATGCGGTGTGTGAAAAGCTAGACGTCGCCGCCAAGGTGGATATAATGGTCAAAGGAAAACATTGAGCCTGCGTCATAATCGAGATACGCAAGCTCTAGCGCAATTTAAATGTCCATTGGAATACCTATGAAAAAACTAGCTCTCCTTCTGTCTCTTGTCCTACTCGGCACTCTCACTCAGTCCTTTGCCCAAGACGATGTCATGGATGATGGTGACTACTATGAACCAGAGTCCCGCCCGGCCCAAGCCGCTGATGACTACTATGACGAAGCAGCACCACCGGCCGACACAGAAGAATATATTCCTCAATCTGAAGATGCGCCCGTCTATGACAATGCTGGACCAAGCACACCTTCAGAAGCGCTGAAAGATTTTAACAATGCTCAAGACGATCGCATGGATCAGCTCGACTCATACGAAGAGGACTACTAGTTCCTCTTCGTAAGCTCACACAATTGCGCCAGAATTTCTTTGGCCGATTCAGGATTTAGAATTTTCTGAAAAGTAGTCATGATAGTTCTTGGCAGCACGATAGCTCCCAAGTGCTGCAACTGTAAGCGCATCGCCTCAACAACTTTAAAGCCGCCGCCCCCAGAGTGAGTGGCCACAACTGTAAATTTTCCATTAAAAGCCGCGCGCCAATCTTCACTGCTGCGACTGACCCAGGCAATAGCATTGTTAACAATGGGGGCCATGGTGCCGTTGTATTCTGGTGAGAGCCAAATCACAGCGCGGGCATTTGAAAGCTCCAGGGCCAAGTCCTTTGCCTCCTTTGGAGTTCCCTTAACTTCTTCAGAGGGAGTGTAGAGAGGGAGCGGGTAATCTTCTAGCGAGATCACTCGGGCCCCTTGCCCAATCTCATCACAAATCTGCTTTATACTTTGCGCGAGTTTATAATTATTGCCCTTTGTTGCACTGACCAAAAGGATTTCACTCATCGATATTCTCCCAAAAGAATGAATAAAAAGTTCATTGTAGCGACTTGCCTCATTGCGTAGCAAGCGATTCCTAACATTAGTTAACTTTGCTTTGTTCTCAAAGTGAGTAAGTTGACGAAGGCCCTCGCCTTTTAAGAAGATTAGATTAAATTTGTTTTCATTATCAAGGAAGGAATCATGAAACTGCTTGCTCTTTTTGCAATTATTCTTAGTTCAAGTGCCATGGCCAATAGTGCTCGAATTGGCGATCAAGCGAGTCTCGTTGGGTCAATGAGCGGTCAACAAATGACTCTCGCCACTGAGGTGACTAGCTACGATGCTGGTGCTGATTCATATACACTTCGCGCGACCTACACTATCCCGGGCCAGGGAACGTTCAACCAAGAGTCTCAAATTACTGGTGAAGAGATCATGACGCCTGAAAAAGGTGACCTCATGCTCGTCATGTGCTCACAAATGGGTGGCATGATCGAAGAGCTCTCACTTTCAATGGGCCGCTTCACGGCCTGCAAGCTCGCCGTTCAAGATGCTCTCAACGCCGGTCTTGTTGAGGAAGTCGACTTCTTCACAAGCTTCATGGGCGACGACCAAATTCTGAAAGGTGAATTGTGGCTCGGAAAGTTTCCTATCCACGGCATCGGCCGCATGGTTACACCAGAGCAGTCAATGACACTTGAGAATTTCCGCTGGGCCAAATAGGCAAACGAACGACAGAATCTACCGCGTGGCCAGGCTTTGTCCTGGCCTTTTTTTTGTGCGCTAGGGCGACAGTTTAAATTGTCCGTGCTAAAACTTCTTTCAAATTTGATGACTCGCGAGGAGGAATAGATGGTTTCTGATATTTTTGATTCAAGTGCCTGGGATGTAGTGCCCGGTTTTAATTTTGAAGACATCACCTATCACCGCGCTCGCGAAACTGGCACAGTGAGAATCGCCATTAATCGCCCAGAAGTGCGAAACGCTTTTCGCCCGCAGACGGTGGACGAACTCTACCGCGCCCTCGATCACGCTCGCATGTGGAGTGATGTGGGATCGGTCATCCTTACTGGCAACGGGCCTTCGCCAAAAGATGGTGGCCACGCCTTTTGCTCTGGCGGAGACCAGCGCATTCGCGGCAAAGATGGCTATCAATACCAAGGTTCAGAGGGATCAATTGATCCAGCAAAACTTGGACGTCTACACATCCTCGAAGTTCAGCGCCTCATTCGCTTTATGCCAAAAATTGTTATGGCCGTAGTCAATGGCTGGGCCGTGGGCGGTGGACACAGTCTGCACGTGGTGTGTGACCTCACCCTCGCCTCGCGCGAGCACGCAATTTTCAAACAAACCGATCCCGATGTCGCTAGCTTTGACTCTGGTTATGGCTCGGCTTACCTCGCACGAATGATTGGTCAAAAGCGCGCCCGCGAAATATTCTTCCTCGGTCTCGACTACAGTGCTCAAGAGGCTTTTGATATGGGCATGGTTAATAAGGTCGTTGCCCACGCTGAGCTTGAGAAAGTAGCGCTAGAATGGGGCGCCATTATGAATTCAAAATCACCAACCGCTATGAGAATGCTCAAGTTCGGCTTCAATCTTCCAGATGACGGCCTGGTCGGTCAGCAGCTCTTTGCCGGTGAAGCCACCAGACTTGCCTATGGTACTGAGGAGGCGCGCGAAGGTCGCGATGCCTTCCTCGAAAAGCGAAAGCAGGACTACACGCGCTTTCCATGGCACTACTAGAAAAATTCAACCCTGCCGATGAGCAGGGTTGCCTCGCCTACTTTAATCTCTGTCACGATGAGATTGAATCCCATATCTCAAGTGATCACTTGAAAAATGAAGAGAGCTACGTCGGTCACGGACTTACGGCCGAGGCCCTCTACACTAGCTTTGCAGACTACCACCAAATGCTCACTCACCCGCTGGTGAAAAGTGATGATATTTTCATCGATGTAGGGGCAGGCCTTTGCAAGGGAAGTCTCCTTGCTGGAGCTATTGGTCTAAAGACTAATGTGCTCTCACTTGAGCTCGTTGCCGAGCGAGTAGAAGCCGCCAAAAACTCTGCGCGCTCAAAGGGACAGACCACTGAGGGCTATATCGTTAGTGATCTTCTGCAGGAGTCACTCCCAAAGGGCAACCACTACTTTATTTACTTGCCGACTGGAATTCTCCTCTCAAAAGTCATTGCAGAGCTAAAAGAGCTAGCAAAGAGTGAGCAATTTTATGTGTGGTGTATTGAAAGCCATGGAGATTTAGTAGCAACCCTTCTCAACCTCGCACCGGGCCTAGAGCTCTATGATCAATGTGAACTGCGAAGTTCGATCAGACATGACCAAACCCTCTATATTTTTAAAAGCTCAAAAAAAGAGCAGTATGAAAGAGAGAAATTTCCCTTTCAAAATCAGATCTGTCAGCACCAAAGAGTCTGCGATCAAATGGCGCAGATAGTAGTAGAGGATCGCGACCTTGGAAGTGAGCATTCGTATTTGTGGCTCGCAGATACTAAGGGCCTCTCCATGGGCGTGCGAGAAGCGCACCTACAAGCGCACTACCCAGATCGCGAATTTCCCTATCGCCAAGTAAGGGAAATTTTGCCAACTCCTCCTGAAGAGTTTTCTTTTTGGGTTTGGGCCAGACGAAGTGAGAAGGTTTTTTCAAATTTAGGTCAGGTGAGAAAAATTATTATCTCTCCAACCAAGACGATAGAATTTTCTGTGGCGGGAAGAATCCCCTTAAGCGAGGCTCAGCGTTGGCAACATTAACAGAGAAAATTTTAACCAGTCTTCACCAAGAGGGAATCAAGTTTGAATATCTTGAACACGCGCCCACTCCCACCTGTGAACTCTCGTCCAGGGAGAGAGGGATTGAGCAGCGCTTTGGAGGCAAGACCTTACTTCTAAAAGACAAGCACTCCTATAAGCTCTTCACTCTGAGTTCGGCCAAAGAGGCAGATTCTAGGAAAATACGCCAGGTCTTAAATAGTCAAAAGCTTCGCTTTGCTAGTGAAGAGGAATTAAGAGAGCTCGCCGCTGTTAGCAAGGGGGCACTCCCTCCATTTGGCAGACCAATTCTCGACTTTGATCACTATATTGATGAATCAATCTATCAAAATGAAATCATTGCCTTTAACCCAGGCGTGCTCACTGCAAGTATCATTTTAAAAGTGGAGGACTACCTCAAGCTAGTTCCTGAGTCGGTGCGCAGTGAGTTTTCTCGCTAATCAAGTGACCAATCAATTGGCCCCTTCCCCTGTGAAATCAAGTATTCATTAGTCTTAGAAAATGGCCTTGTGCCAAAGAATCCTCGATGGGCCGCGAGTGGTGATGGGTGAACTGATTTAATAATATGATGCCTACTCGAATCCACTCGAGCAGCCTTCTTCTGGGCAGGTGCCCCCCACAAAATAAAAACAAGTCCCTCTCTTTGAGTATTAAGAACATCGATCACGCGATCAGTGAATTTCTCCCATCCCTTCTTTTGATGACTGCCTGCCTTTGCCGCTTCAACGGTGAGCACACTATTGAGAAGAAGCACTCCCTGCTGCGCCCAGTGACCGAGAAAGCCGTGATCGGGAGCGCGCACCCCCACGTCGGCCTCCAATTCTTTGTAGATATTCTTTAGTGAGGGCGGCGGGCGCACACCCTTTTTGACGGAAAAGCACATGCCATGGGCCTGACCTGGACCGTGATAGGGATCTTGTCCAATAATGACGACTTTTACCTTTGAAAGTGGTGTCTCTTTAAAGGCGCTAAAGACCTCGGTCTGCTCGGGATAGATGACCTTTGCGGCCGCGCGCTCAGAAGCGAGAAAAGACATCAAGTCCTTCATATACGACTCATCAAACTCTGCTGCTAGAAACTCATCCCAACTGGCACCTAGTACACTCATCCCCACCTCACCTATGGTGATAAATTATCGAATTTCACCTAGTTATGAAAGGAGCAATTGAAGTTTTAGCTTGACCCTCTTGTGCAGAGCAATTAGATTTCAGTCTCCCTAAACAACGTCCAAGGATCAGAGATCGCCATGAGTGAGAGTCACTATATCGTAACCTTCCGCGACCCAGATAAGAGTGCTCCAGAGCGCACAAGCGCTCTTAAAGTTCGCACCATCACTGACTCAAACTTAGGGCTAGGCTTTATTCGCATCAGCGACTTTATCTTTGCCCCCAAGAGTGGAATAGTTCTCGATCCCAGTGCCGATGCTCTGAGAGTGCGCTACGAAAATACCAAGAGCTTGCACTTAGGAATTCATCAGCTCATCAGCGTTGAAGAAATCGGAGAAGAGCACAAGGGACTGGCCCTCGCCGCCGATCGCAGCAATCTCATCAACCTGCCACCTCGCCATGAACACTAAAGTTCATCACAAGGTAAGTGTTGGCGCCGAAGACCCACAAACATTGGTTGATTTTCTCGCCCATAAAACTGGAATTTCAAAGTCTAGACTAAAAGTCATTCTCACCCGCGGCGGTGTGTGGCACGTGGGCAAAAAGAAAAAGCGCATTCGCCGCGCGACCTTTGCTGTGACAAAGGGAGAAGTCTACGAAGTTTACGATGACAGTAGACTCAATGATGTTGATACGAGTGGCGTCTTCGCCCTAGAAAATGGAAAAGAATATAGCGTGTGGTACAAGCCTGCTGGAGTCTTCGCCCAGGGAACCCCTTATGGAGATGAGGGCTCACTTTTAAGGCTGCTTGAAAAAGAGAAAAAGGAAGTCTATCTCATTCACCGCCTCGACCGCGAGACGGCCGGACTTATGGTCTTTGCCCACAATAAAAAAGCAGCCGCACTACTTAGTCGTCAATTTGCTCAGAATGAGATCACTAAAATCTACCAAGCAGAAGTAAAAGGTGTGATGGCACAGATGGTGGGCGTGATCGATCGACCGCTAGAGGGTAAAGAGGCCCTCACCCACTACCAAGTCCATCAAAAACTTGAAAAGAGCACTCTTGTACAAATCGAGCTTGAAACGGGAAGACTACATCAAATCAGAAAGCATTTCGAAGCGATCGACCACCCGGTACTTGGCGATCCCAAGTACGGCAAGGGCAATAAAGACCCTAGAGGACTAAGACTCATCGCCAGTGAACTCCACTTGCCGTGGAAATTTAAAGAGCCAAGAATTTATCAAATTCCTGCTGAATTAAGATTCTTTTGAGTGAAGCGTTTCTAACACTTCATAGTGAGCACTCGTCCCACCTAGGTGAGAGCGATAGAGATGAAAGTGGGAAACTTCAAAGGGCTTGGTTCGCAGCAATGAGAACTGCGCAATAAAGGGCCCAACTTGCTCATAGGGTGTACCCTTGAGCCTGGCCAGTGTCACGTGGGGCTTAAACTTTCGCTCCTCAACTTCTAGATCCAGCTCTTTAGCAATTCGGTGGATCTTATGTTGGAGAGAGTGAAGCTCTTCACACTCGCTAATACCTGCATAGATTACTCGAGGAGTTTTACTCGAACCAAAGTAGCCGACCCCTTGAAGTGAAATTTTAAAGGCACTCCAGTCAAGGTTTCTTAAATTGTCGTAGAGTTCTTGTAGGTCGCGCTTAGAGACTTCACCAAAGAAGTCTAAAGTGATGTGATAGTGGCCATCCTCAACCCACTTAGCATGGTCCATAGGCGAAAAGACCATCGCCAATTCGGCATGGACGTAGTCGGGAAGAGGAATGGCCGCAAATAATCGCATCAATAAAAACTGAATAGATTATTCAGCTGATTCCTCAGCAGGAGCTGCTTTCTTTGGACTTAGCTTGATCATACCTTCTTTAGAAAGGATGGCAGTTTTATCAGCAGCATTAACCCACTTACCAGCGGCATTCTTTACGCCAAAGCGTCCGTTTCTCTTCTTAAAAATACTATAGTCAGCAGTTTTCTTTGTGAGTTCCATTGTTCCTCCAACTTTATTGAGTAAAGAAGTACTATAGCGGGCCTTGGGACTTTCTGGCAAAGTAAAATCCGTAATGGCGCAAAGCTCTAACTCTGATAAAAATGTCTGCCTTGCCCCTTAAAGGACAAGATGAGTAGAATAGAGAGACATGAAGATTTTTAAGTACATAGGTGATTTTTTTAGGGTCCAGTCCCTCGGACGCGCCATGCTCTTGCGCGTGCTCATCTTCAGTTCACTCATCACCTTGCTGCTGACAATATTTCAGATTCTCATGGAGTACCGCGATGGTACGAGAGTTATTGAACGCCAAATTGATCAGGTTCTTGGAACCATCGAAGACTCACTGGCCAATAGTATTTGGATGATCAACGAAGAGCAGATTAAACTTCAATTAAAAGGTCTCTCTCAATATCCGGCCGTCTCTTCAGTCTATCTAATGACCGACTCTGGAGACGAGTTCTTACTCAACGGGAACTACACCCCCTCTCACCCAATGGTAAAGAACGTCGAGCTCTATTTTAATGATAGTGAAAAAAAGAGAAAGCTTGGCGATCTCACCATCACACTCTCACTAGAGCCTCTCTTTTCGACACTAAGAAGTAGAATTGCCGTTATTCTCCTTGGCAATGCCCTAAAGACATTCTTGGTCTCACTCTTTATCTTGAGTCTCTATCGCAGTTTAATTGGAAAACATCTAGAATCTGTTGCACGCTACACCAGTACGCTTGATGCCGATCACCTGGACAACCCCCTCGTCCTACAACGAACACCTTTTCATCAAGATGAAATTCAGAGCATTAGTTCCGCCATCAATAAAATGCGCGAGCAACTCAAAGAAGATTTCCAAATTCTAGAAGATGAGAGAAGAGCACTTCTTGAGTCCGAATCGCGCATCGAAACCGTTTCTTCAAACTTGCCTGGATTTATTTTCCAACTAAGAGGAAATTGGAAACAAGTAAACGTCACATTTCTAAGTGAAGGATTGTATCGCTATTTTGGCATAGACCCGGTTGCCCACCGACAAGATCTAACCTCGGCCGCTAAGTACTTTGAAAAGGGCCAGTGGAATATGATCCTAGAAGATTCAAAGAAGCAGCTCATGAGTCAGGGCCGCTATATTGAGGACACGCCCATCGTGGTTGAGGGTGAGCAGAGAAAGTGGATTCGCATTATCATCAAGTGCGACAAGACCCCCGCAGGAGACTATATCTTTAATGGTCTTGTCATTGATATTACGGCGCAAAAAGAGCTCGAGCTTCATCGTCTTGCGATGGAGCAAAGAATGGCCAATCAACAAAAAATGGAAGCTCTTGGAACACTCAGTAGTGGTATTGCCCACAATTTCAACAATATCATCCAAGGGATATCAAATACTCTCTTCCTCTTGAGAAAAGACCGATCGCAAGAGCAACGAACCACTATTCTTGAAAGAGGAGAGAGCTTTCTCTCCCAAGGAAAGTCGCTTGTTGAGAATATTCTCACCTACGGTCGCGCCCAAGAAAATAGGGCCGAAGCCTACGATATCATTGCAGTCATCAAAGAGACAGTTGAACTCTTTAAGAGCTCAATCTCCAGCCATCACACAATTAAAACAAATCTCACCGAAGAGAGCATTCTCGTCAAAGGTGACCGCGGACTCTTTGCTCAAGCCATTCTGAACTTGCTCATTAATGCTGATCACGCCATCGAAAATGGCCCTGGCGAAATCACTGTGACTGCCGCAAATTACACTGCGGATATGATTCACATCTCAGTGAGAGACAATGGACAAGGCATCAGCAATTCCCACCTCTCTCGTATCTTTGATCCCTTTTTCACAACGAAGCCACTTGGGGTGGGCACGGGACTTGGCCTCTACTTTGTCTATAATGTCATTAGTGAACATCGTGGAAAAATAACCGTAGACTCCACCACCGGTTCGGGCACCACTTTTACGATGGAGCTTCCAAGAGTTGGAATTAAGAGCGAGAGCTCGGCTGAACAGGTATTTGAAGAGAAGAGAAAAATCTGTCTCGTCGATGATCATGAGGCCCTCACAGAGATGCTCAAGGAGGCTCTTGAGCGTAAAAATTGTGAAGTCCACACCTACAATGATCCCAATCTCGCTCTAAAGAGCATGAAACTAGAGAGCTATGACTTTGTTATAAGTGATCAGAATATGCCCGGTATGCTAGGAAATGATTTCGCTTGGAAAGTAAAAGAGTCCGGTTTTGATGGACGATTCATTCTCATCAGTGGCAATCCGACTGTCCGAGAGCACGAAGGACACGTGATTCACGCAACCCTGCGCAAGCCCTTCAAGCTTCAAGAGCTCCTCGATGTGCTCGACTCTTTTAATAGGGTTTAGAGCAAGATTTCCTAACTTTACAAGCGTTCAAATTCAACTAGGCTATACCTATACCGTTTTTATAACCAAGGAATTGACATGAAGTTTTTTCTAAGGACGGCAATGATGCTGACCCTTGCCCTTCCCTTCTATGCTGAAGCCGGACTTTTTAAAGTAACTTGTAACGGCTCTGCTGCAAACTGTAGTGACCCCAATCTCCAACAAGCAATTAGAGATCTAGAAACTGCTGTTAACAAAGATCTACCGGATGCTGATGCGAGCACTTACCTAAAGGGCATGGCAAACTCTTCAGTCATGGCAAATAAGTCAAACGGAGTGGATTACGCTAACGATATTGATCTTTTCGTAGTTGGAATTGGCGTTGGATTAGGTGCAGATGTTGGTAATAATTCTCTTGGTGACCTCATTGGTGGCGATGTTGATGCCAATCAACTTCGCGGTGTAGGCATTCAGCCCGCATTGATGGTTGGTCTTGATATGGGAATATTTGATATTGGTGAAATTGGATTCATCGACTTTAATAAAATGAAGGTATTCGCAAATTTCTTCACCTATGAGCTTGACCAAAGTGACATCAAGGGTGACATTTTCAACTTTGGACTCCATGCTCGCTATAAATACATAGACCCGATCTCGGTTGTTCCAGGGCGAATGCTTTATTGGACAGGCTTGGATATTATTACGGGCTTCGAGTACTCAAAGCTTGATGTTTCATACTCGACTAGACAGTCAGGTACCTATACTTCAGGGTCAACAAGTGCAACTGTAGACGGCCTTATCACCGCAGGTGCAAAAGTAAGCACTATTTCGATTCCAGTTGAAGTGTCTACCGGAGTTCAGCTCGGGTATGTTTTTTCAACTTATGCTGGTCTTGGCGCAGATATCAACTTCGGTAAAGCTGAGGGTAAAGCTCGTTCTGATGCAAATATCTCAACTTCAGGAGCTCCTCCAGGAACGACTCTAACAGGGACAATCGACGAAGGTCAGGATGACAATCCAGATACGATTACGCCTAGAGCTTTTGCAGGTATCCAATTCAACGTACCTTTCGTTCGCATTTACGCCCAACTAGATCGCCAGCTTACAGGCGATGTATGGGGTGCCGGTGCCGGTGTACGTATCACTTGGTAATTAATTAAAGTGACTCCGCCTCTGACTCCACGTCAGGGGCGCTCTTTCTCTCTCTTCTAAAAACCACTTCCCCACTTCTGAGCTTAGCCAAAATTGCTTCTAAATCCTTTGGAAGTTCACTTCTAAACTTGAGCACTCCCTCGCCAAATGGATTCTTAAGTGTGAGCTCAAGATGATGGAGAAAAATTCTCTCAAAGTTAAAGTGTTCTCTAAAAAAGTAATTCACGTCACCCTTGCCATGAACTGTGTCTCCTACAACAGGAGTCACGCGGCGAGAGAAGTGGCGACGAATTTGGTGTTTGCGCCCTGTAGATATCTGAACCTTAACAAGTGCGAGGTCAGTAAAGCGCTCAAGCGTCCAGTAGCGAGTTTCACACTCTTTCTTTACTCCGTTCTCATCAGATAGAGGAAAGTTCATCACCCCCTCTTCATCTAGGTCTCCTCGAACGAGAGCAATATATTCTTTAACCGTCTCATCGTGATGCCACATCTCTTGAATTGGCTTCACATACTCTGATTCAAGCCCCATCACGACAACGCCCGAAACAGCGCGATCGAGTCTATGAACAGGATAAACATACTTGCCAACCTTATTTCGAGCAAGTGACATCAAGGTATAGCGGTCGTGGGTATGCTTTTTAAAAGGGTGGACCAGTAGACCCGCTTGCTTATTGAGAATTAAAAGTTTCTCATCCTGATGAATAATTGAGAGCTCGGGGACAATATCAGTTTCGTGAATGAGTTTCACCACGAGCTGGATAAGTTTAATCTGCTCAGCACTCTTATCTCTCACAAGCCCCAACTGACGTTTGTAGGAGATGAGTGACTTTCTATCTGTAACTAATGGGAGATCATACGTGAGCACCAGAGCATCAGCGTCCCCTCCCTCCTCGGCACACTTATCCAGCTGTGATCGCTGCTCTCCATTGAGATGAGCGTATTGGGCGTTTTCAATCGGAGCTCCCTCGGGCCAGAAGTCTCTAAACGCGCGCAGGCACTGAACTTTAAATTCTTCAATTTGAGCACTGCTAAGCCATGCCTCTAACTCGGGAATCACATGAAATACTGGATTTTTCTTCATTCTCGGATATTTACCAAAGAGTTTTGACTCACGCCACAACTTTTCAAAGGGGATCTAACCTGCTAAAGATAAAGCATGGGAAATCACGAGCATTCACATAGTCATGACCACGGGCCAAAGCGCTCGCCTGAGGAAATTCTCAAGAGTGCTCACCTGTCTGTGACCAAGCCAAGACTTGAAATCCTCTCAATCTTTCTCGCCGGCCACGGTCCCTATAGTGCTGATGATGTCGCTCAAAAACTCCCTGATGGTTTTTGCGATCAGGCCACTATCTTTCGCACTCTCAAACAGTTTAAAGAAAAGAACATCTTAAAACTGATTCAATTTCAAGAAGACTTTGCGCGCTACGAACTTCTTCAAAAAGGTCACCACCACCACCATATCGTCTGCGAAGACTGCGGCAAGGTAGAAGTGCTCGACACCTGTCCACTCGACGACCTTTTAAAAGAGGCCAAAAGCAAAGGCTTTAAAGTCAAAGACCACGCCCTTGAGCTCTTTGGCCAGTGTCGCAAATGCGCTAAGTAAACTCCATGAATCATAGATCTGCACCGCTCTCTGAAGTGAATCTCCCTATAACCCTGGCCCCCATGGTTGGGCTCAGCCACGTGGTCTTGCGAGAGATCGTTCACTCATATCTGCCTGATGGGGCAAAGACGATATGGCCCACCGAAATGCTGAGCTCTCGCCGCATGATGGTTCAAAAGCTTGGTACGACTCCTGAAACTTTGCTCCACCCTAAAGAGGAGCTTCTAGTCCCGCAAATCCTCGCCAATGAAGAGCGCTTTATCATTCACTCCATGCAAAAGCTCGAAGAGTGGGGCGTGAGTGGGGTCGATATAAATATGGGCTGCCCGGTTAGAAAAGCTCTTCGCCACAACTATGGCGTCGCCCTTATGGGTGATCCAGAGTACGCAAGTGAAGTCGTGCGCATCGCCTGCCAAAATACAAAGCTTCCTGTCTCTGTTAAATTTAGGGCCGGACAACAAAATAATCCCGACATCCTGCTTCGCTTTGCCAAAGGAATTGAAGCGGCAGGCGCGTCCTGGGTAACACTTCACCCGCGCACCGCCGAGCAAAAGCGCAAGGGAAAGGCCGATTGGGCGCAGATAAAATTACTTAAAAAAGAGCTCTCCATTCCTGTGATTGGAAACGGTGACATTCAAGTCGTTGAAGATGTCGAGCGCATGCTTAATGAGACCAATTGCGACCTCGTAATGGTCGGTAGGTCCTTAACTGTGCGACCCTGGATGCTTTGGCAACTTGGTGAGCGTCTGGGCTTTGCTCCTCCACCAGGGCGCACTGGAAGTGCTCCCGACGATATTGAAAGTGAAGCCTATGAATACGGACGCGTTGTGCTCGCTTTTACGAATCTTGCCTTTAAATACTTTGATCAGGCAGCCGCACTCAAGAGACTCCGCTTCTTTATCCGCGTCTCACACCCTTGGCTCAACTTTGGTCACAGCCTAGTTAAAATTGTTCATAAAAGTGATGTAAAAGAAGATATCTACGAGGCCATCAGCGAATTTTTCTCAAAGCCAGGACTCATTCTCTCTCGCCACACGGATCTTAGCTACTAGAGCTTTCTGAGCTCTTTATTCTTCTTTTTCCAAAGAAGTTTATATCCATCGTCGCCTAGCTCTAGAAGCGCCATGCCGCCTTTCTTAAAGAAGCAGTCTTCAAGTTCAAGGGGCGTGATGAGGGAGAGCAAGAGACAAAGTTCTGGTTCGTGCCCGACAAAGGCGACAACCCCTTCGCGCTTATTCATTGTGCGTTTAATAAATGCTTCGATATCTCTTGGAAGGTTGCCGTGATTGAGTGCCGCCTCTTTATTGAGCGAGACTGAGTAAGAGTCACAAAGAATCTGTGCCGTTTGAAGCGAGCGCAAAAGTCCGCTTGAGTACACCGCCGTCAGGGAAGGTACAATTTTTTTGAGTCCAGACATTGAGTTCTTAAACTTCTCAATACCTTTTTCTGTCAATGGTCGATCGAAGTCGTGCCCGGCCCAGTCGTCTCTATCATAGGCCACTGCATGCCTGACTAGAAGTATTTGCTTCATAAGAAAAATCCAATAAGTAGTTAGAGATAAAACTCCACTCCACTACTCCAATTAATGTCATCGACATTCTTAGTTGTCACTTCATAGTCGGCAAAGTCTCGCAAATCAGTTGGAGGTGCTAACTTTAATTCTGTCACCTGCGCCCCCCAACTATTGAGCTTCATCCCACTCTTTAAGCTCTCAAGTAAGTTTGAGCATGCCCCCTCATCGCCTTTGAGATAGCAAAAGACATGATCGCGATTAGCGGGATCGTTTGAAGCTGCAGCAAAGAGACCGCGCGCGAGTGCGCCTCTCATCAGTGTTTGCCTAAACATGACCTTCTGAACTTTGCCGTACACATCAAAATAGACTTCATTCATCACGCTATCCTCTCAATCAGTGAGATATATAAAGGCCCGTGATTAGATTTATCAGGAAGAACGAGGTGGCCAAATTCGGTTGCCTCACCAATGGGAAGTTCAACTGCACTCACCTTTACTTGATCGCCGTACTTTTGAACTAACTTGCGAACGACTTCATCATTTTCAAAGGGAGAAATTGAACAGGTTGAATACACGAGCCTGCCTCCTGGCCTTAGCACCAGATAAGCCGAGCTTAACAACTTCCACTGTTCGCGTGCAAGGCGCTTCGTTCTGCCAGGTGCCCAATCTTTTAAATGCACAGGCTTTTGTAAAAGATGGCGCTCTGATGAACAAGGAGCGTCTAACAAGACAGCATCAAAGGCATCCTTCTCATAGAGACACCAGCGTCCGGCATCATGGCCTGTCACTTTTACACGCTCTCGAATATCGGAGGGAAGATACTCCTCTACCACAGTCCTCAATCTCTCTCGTCGCTTTTGTGAGAGTTCATTACAAATAAGCGTACTTCCCTCACTCATCATCCCCGCGATAATTAGCCCCTTGCCTCCAGGAGCACTACAGAGATCGAGGTAGCGGCAATCTCTCTCGGGTGTGGCCAAAAGTTTTGCACAAATATAAGAAGCGTAGTCGAGTAAGTAGTAGTTCTTTAATTCCTCTCCCCTATAATCCACCAGCTCAGGCCGTGGCCAAACACCGTCTCTAAAAAAAACGTGTTCACTCACTTCGCTGGCCCCATCAAGGGCGGGAATTAGATCCTTATCAATGAATGGCCCCGTGTAGGCCACCGCTTGATGGCTTGAGCTCAGAGACTCTTTGAGAGTCTCCCAGCGCTCGGCATAGATATCACTATAGAATTTTTCAAATTGCTCTGGGCCTGGAATTTTTCGCGCCAACACTCACCTACTTCAATTCAAAGGTCATTTGTACACCAGAGTTAATCTCTAGCTCGCCCGCTTGAATCGGTGTAGAAGGTGCTGCCGAGAGTGCCATCTTGGCGTGCATTCTTCCATCCATCATAGGAGTTGGAGGCTCATAACTCGCCCCTCGCTCTACTAAACTAAGCACTTTGCCAAGATCTCGCTTGGCCTCCTTGGCCAACATTTCGGCCTTTGCTCTTGCATCGGCCACAGAGATTTTAAGTGCGTCCTTCATGAGCTCATCGATCTTGTCGTGGGAGAAGGAAATCGAATTAATGAGGTTCACTCCATTAGTTGTTAGGTAATCAAGCAACTCTCCCAACTTCTGAGCGTCTCTAAGTCTGACTTGGATATTATTGGAAACGAGATAGCCATCAAAAATTCGCTTACTGCCGCCATACTCATAGTTGGCATTCACTCTAAATGAAGTGGTCACTACATCTTTATCTTCGAGCTTAAACTTCTTGCGAATCCCACTTATCACTTTATCGGCAATCTTAGCATTCTCTCTCTGAGCGCTCACGGCCTCTTTATTCTTGGTCTCAATACCAAATTGGCAAATGGCCATATTGGGAGTCACGTTGACCTTTCCCTCGCCTGTGACCACTACGACATCTGTAGCGAGGGCGTGGGCACTGACTAGGAAAAGCGAGAGAACGAGTGATGCTAGAAGTTTATTCATTACCTGCTCCAGTGAATTTTTGATTTAAGTTAGTGTCGGCGATGGCCTAATTCTGGTCAACTTTTCTTTGACAAGCACGCTTCTTGATGAAAATGAGCAGGAATATGCTATTAATTAGTTATTACAATTAATCAAAGTGAAGCTTTTTAGGAGAAATCCTTGGCACACGAACGCTCGTTTTAGACTCGTCTATTGACTATCTTTTTGCGTCAATAAGAGTAACTGAGCGCGACATTTGTGAACTTTTTTGCTGCTGCACTCTGTTAGTTGTCGGCCGAATGTCAACTTCTCTACATAACGCAAGTTTTCACATTTGAACTCTTTCACTCTTAAACACCTTCAATCTTACGAAACACGCTTAAACCCGCTCTAGAAGCCACTTTGCAACAGTTTGACATTTAATTGACTTGAATCAGCCCCCCCCAGGCCTTAGCTTTAATTAAAACGAAATCCGGTCGGAACGGCCGTTTAATAATAGGATTTCTTAAGGAAGGGATTATATGGAATACTCAATTCAAGTTGTTGCTAAAATGTGCGGTCTCTCAGCTCACACAATCAGAGCTTGGGAGAGAAGACACTCTGCAGTAGTTCCTGCGAGAGATGAAGCCGGTAGAAGACTCTATAGCAAAGAGCATGTTAAACGCCTGCAGACTTTGAGTCGCTTGTGCCAGACAGGTTTTACAATCTCTAAACTCGCCCCAATGGATGATGGCTCTCTAGAAGATCTACTTGAGAGTGTTGATGTTGCTCCAATGGGAATGTCTGGAACTCTGAGCGCCCTTTCGCTTAAAGATGGTCACTCAAATCACCATTCACACCATGAAGAAATGAATCATATGTCTCACTCTGAGCTTGAAAGTTCTCTCACAGGAATGATTCTCGCTCTTAGACATTACCAACTCTCAATTCTCGGTCACGAATTTGAAAAAGTAATTCAGGGTGTTGGACCAAGAGATCTCGTTCACAAAGTGATGACTCCCCTTCTTGAAGAAGTCTGGAGACTCCACGAAGCTGGATCACTAACGAAGTCTCAAAAGCAAACAATTACCACACTGATGAAGTTCTATGTTGGCCCGGTCGCTTTCGGAGGTGGCAAGCCCTTCCAAGAGGGTCGTCCAACGATGTTGATTGCCTCACCAGAGGGCGATCCCTATGAACTTCACATTATCCAATCAGCACTTCTTGCAAGAGAGTGGGACTACAACGTCTTCTTCCTCGGAAGCAACGTTCCCCTATCAACTCTACAAGATACGCTTATGGCGATGAAGATTGATAGTATTTGTCTGGGGATTAGTCCTCTAATTAATAAGACGCTTAATGACCAGCTATCAAACTATCTAAGAGAACTCGTGAGCTTTATTCCTCACCACGTAAAACTAATGGTGGGCGGACCAAGACTCTCACTTCAAGGAAAAATTCCTTGGGGCCAAGTATTCTCTTATCGCTCAGCTGAGGATCTTGATGCTCTCATGTCAGATTTTCAATCAGGCATTGAGCGCGTGAGCCTAAGCGCGACCACTATCGCCTAACCAAGCAAAAAAGTTGGCCTGATCGTTAATGTTCAGGCCAACTCTACAAATTAATTTCCATTACATTCTAAGTACGAACGACAAATTCCGGCCATCGCCATATGTGATGAATTAAAGGCCGAAATAATTGATCCACCAGTTCTTCCAGCAGATAAATCTCCAACTAGAAAAAGTCCAGGCACTGATGTTTCTAGACCCTCTGTGAGTCTGGGTTTTCCCCCCTCAAATTCTATCCCTAGGAGAGACATAAAATTCTCTGGAGTACTTCCGCCCAGGGCATAGATGATATGATCGTAGCGACGATTGAGATCATGGCGATCTTTAAACGAGACGAAGATTCCAGAATCCTTAGCGCTAAGACTCTCGATATTAGTCCCCAAAAAGAGTTCAACTCTCCCCTGCGCCCCGAGCTCCAGGAGACTTGAGCGGTTGATTGGGTTCATGCGCTTAAATTCTTCTCCGCGGTAGCTAAAATCGACCCACGCTCCTTTTTGCACTAAGTACTGAGCATACTCACTGGCCGAGTCTCCCCCTCCCACAACCAATACCGAGCTTCCCGCCAAATGAGGAGAAGAGATATCAAAGAAGACTTTTGATTTAATCTCACTTGGAATCTCATAGTCGGGCTTATTGGGCTTGCCCATAACGCCAACGGCGACAACGACAACTCGGGATTGATATTCGCTCGCGTTGGTCACCAAGGTGAAAAGATTATCTTCCTTCTTAAGCGACTGCACTTCCTCGCGATAGTTGACCTGCAGGCGGTAGTCGCGAATCGTCTGGTCTAGTAGAGAGAGAGTCTCTTTCTTACTTGAATCACTCAGACACATTACACCACTACAAACGGCGTCTCGCCCTTTGTAATTGGCCGTGACCAATTTTTCTTCAGGGTAGTATTTGCGAATAATCCACGAATGCTCTGGTGCTTTTTCTAAAATAAGAATTTTCTCAGAGTCAATTCCCTGGACCACCGCCTCTGCCGCCATACTAATTCCAGCAGGGCCAGCACCAATAACTATCAAATCATAAATTTTCATGAGTTGATTATGGCCACTAATGAATTAAAAAATAAAGTATCGCCGCTAAGCGGACTTCAATTTGCCTCGCTCAAATCTAGCGAGAACTCTCGCGGCATTGAGTGGAAGTCCCAGATAGTCGATGATTAGGTTTTCTTGAAAGTAGCGCTGCATACTGACAAGGTCAGCCGCAGGCCCAAAGAGAACGATGTCTGAAGCTGGGTTCAGGCCATCGCGAAGCATTGGCAACCACTGCTTAGTTTGATTGGGGTAGAAATCATAGAGAAAGCAAAAACGAGGGTGAAACGACTCCGCCGTCACCACCAACTCGGCAATCAACGCCTCCCAACTTGGAAAAAAGCGCAGTTCAGCGCCACCGAGGGAAGCTTCACACAAGAGCTTTTGAGAATTATTAGCTGTGACAATCCAGATGCTAGTCATAGGGCGATCATCTCGCTTTAGAGATTAAGTCCCAACCTAAGAAATCTTTCTCGAAATTAAGTTATTGAAAACACATTGCCAAAGACAAACAAAAAATCTAGTGATAATTAAAAAATGTAAGATAAGAACTTGAAATCTCGTCCCCCAAAAGTGAGAACTTCCCCGCAAGCTGTTCATTATCAACTTTGCGTTTCTCCCATCTGTGGCTACCCTATTGAAATGAAATTACACTTTGAACTTCAAAATAATGAGGGTGATCGCAAAGCATTTACCTACCAACTGAGTGAGAGTGCGGCGGCCAAGAAATTTATCCAAGTCACTTCAGAGGCCCTCAAATTTGCGGACAACTATCCCCACGGATTTTCCTTCGGTCATCGCCCCAGCCTTGCAGATCTTGAGCTTCGGGTTGAGCGCATGAATGAGTTGATTGCCCAAATTAACCGCGAGGCCATCGTGACAATCGAGGGCGAGCTGGTGGCCGCAAGCAAACTCTCGCAAGAGAGATTGAACTATCTCCATCTTCGCTTTCATGAATTTATGGAGCAGCTCGAAGATAAGAACTTAAATAACATAACCACCACCGCTCTTAAGGAATTAAATATTCTCATCCATCAGATAGAGCAAAATAGGTCGGCACTAGACTCTCCTGTATTTACTCAATATCTCATTTTTCTCCTGAGAAAAACGAAGGATATTGCCATGAGCGAAGAAGACCATCTCGCCAAGACCCTCGAACTTCACTATGGCGATCTCATGCTTGGTTATTGCACCATCGGCAAGAGCCTTTTTCATTGCTACAAAGACCAGGACTTAGAGCTCATTAAATCGAAAATGGTGCGCGATCAGGAAATCATTCGAACTGAAGTCGTGTGTACTTTCCCGCAAAAAGATGACGACCGCGATAAGGCCGCGCAGGAAACAACGAAGTTCTACCAGTGGTGCGAGCAAAATCAAGTGAGAGAATATGGCTACGACTATCGACTCCCTATTCACCGCCCCGGCAACGTCCCTCTTGGAAGACTCATCCAAGACTATGACTACGACCAAGTGGGAGAGATTCTGCGCCACTACCAGAGTATGCCGGTTTTTGAGCTCAGATAAGCCTTAGTCGAGCGCCTGGCCAGTTGACGGCCCCCTATAAGTTTTTCAATATCAAGCCCGAGAGTCCTCGAAGTGGATATAATTGGGCGGTATGAGAAAAAACACACTAATTACAGCTATTTACGCAATTATTTTAAGCGTTCTCTGCACCCAGAGCGCGTCGGCAGCAAGCCTTGTGTGCGAGGGACCTAATCTCTCAGCAATAGTCTACGACCACAAGGGTGCGACGAAGCTCATCTTCAAAAAGGGCAACGCCCTTCCAGTGAGTGCCATTTGCCAAGGGGTCCCAGAGACAAAAGAGCTCTCTTGTCGTGAAGATCTCACTGGTGAAACCGTGTATTTTAAATTTAATAAAGAGACGAGACAGGCGCGAATCGACATTGGTCAGATTAAAATTCACGGCCTTAAGTGTCCTCTCCCCCAAAAGAAGTCTGATCAGCAGCAGGATCAGAGCGAAACTCCTGTCGATACCCAAATTTAACGTCATCACCCACAATTGTTTTTGGATACACGATAGCACCTGGGGCAATCATAGCGTTTGCTCCAATATGCACGCCTCCAAAGAGACTTGCCTTTAATCCGACCATTGAGCGCGAGCCGATAACGAGCTTATCAATCACCAGGTACCCATCCATTCCATAGTGGGCCATAAGTGTGGCCGAGCCGCCAATTGTCACGTGATCACCAAGCTCTATTAAACAGGGATCTGAAATATTAGATGTGTTAATCATCACATTGCGCCCAATCTTCATGCCCATCATTTTAAAAAAGAGAACGTTCAAAGGTGACGGCGTAATGAGATCAAGCACAGTGTAGCGCACGAGGTAGGTAAGAGAGTTGTGAACATACCAACCGATTGTAGGCAATGCGTACCAGGGTCCTCGGTATGCCTTCACCGGCAACGGCAATAATTTATTAAAGAGAGGAACAATAAAAATCAGACAGAAAGTAAAAATGGGAAATGAAAATCCAAGCGCAAGAGCGCAGCTGAGTGCTCTATACTCAAAGGCTAAGTGAGAGCTAACCTGGTAGACCCACATCACTAACCAAACCGCCGGTGCTAGTGAAAGACCGAGAATTACTGAGAAGGTTGTCATGATCACAAGCCCAATCACGAGTGCAGCCAGTGTTCTCGACTTTCGAATCAAATTCTCAATCACCCCTAGGTGACCTCCCAGCTTTGACTCCTGATTATTGACATCCCCGCGACGCTCTCTCTTCATGTGAAAACTCACTCTTAAAAATGGAAGGGCCTCCTAAAAATAGGAGGCCCTTCTTTATGCAGCTTAGGTGCTCTCTAAAACCGATCCTTGGTCAAAATAGCATCCCCCTGGTGCCATCCTTAGCGTCCAGCACACATCTGATTAATTTTCGCAATTTCCTCTAAGGTGTCACAGCCAAATCTTCCTACACGCTGACAAGTGTAATCCACACAATCAAGGTTGTAGACTCCTTTACAGCTCTCAAGGAGCGACACCATATCTTCAAGGCGATCAACTTCAAAACGTCCTAAGTACTTCTTGGCAGTGAGCACACACTCTCCGCCCCAATTTCCACGACAAGCGCGGCTGATTTGATCAATCTCATGAGCGTCGTCACACTCAAAGCGACCTACGTTAGCACAGGCAACTTTAAGACAATCATTACTTGGTCTGCAATTAGGATCTCTAGGAATATTCTTTAGGAATTGTTCAACTTGGAAGTAGTCTTCAACGACTTCGCGAGCAGTCTCGGCGTAGAGAGAGGTTGAAAGTGAAAAAATGGCAAAGCAAAGCACTAATAAGCGATTAAGCTGTATCATAAAACTCCCTCCTACTAAGTCTTGATCTAGTATCAGGATAGAGTGTCAGAAATCACTTTGCCAAGGGATCAAAAAATAAAAAGAGTGAATCGTTCTACGACAATCTCTAGGACCTAGTGATGGTCAGGTACTTGAGAGATCAATGTTAGAAAATGTCATATCAAGAAGCGCTTAGACCAACTAAATCCTAGTGTCATTATCTTCTCAAGTAACTCTGAGTAGCTCTTGCCCGCGGCCGCCGCCGACAGGGCAAACTCATCATCAAAAGAAATATCCGGGTTTGGATTTGCTTCGAGAATCATGACTTCACCTTTATCGGTGTAGCGCAGGTCAATGCGAGCGTAGCCAGAGAGCCCTAAACATTTATAGGCGCGCTTGCAGATTGATTGAATGCGAATAGCCTCTTCGGGACTCAACTTGGCCGCGGCCGTGGCAATTCCCTTGCGCTTGCGATAGCCTTCATTAAATTTCGCATTGGCCGAATAAATTTCCTTTTCAGGTTCATCTACATTCTTAAAATGTAGCTCCCAAACAGGAAGGGCACTAGGTCTGTCGTTGCCATAGATGCCCACATACATTTCCCTGCCCACTACGAATTGCTCAACAAGAGCATCGGTTTCCAACGTTTCGTGAATATAGGCAATGCGCTCTAGGAGCTTGGCCTCGTTTGTAACGACACTTCCCTTAGCAATTCCATAACTTGCTTCTTCCCATAAACATTTTACGATGAGAGGAAACTCCATCGACTTTTTAAGTTTAGCCTTCTTACTTTTTGGATAAACCCAAAATTTTGGCGTCTTAATACGGTGGTAACTCATGATCTTCTTAGCGAGGGCCTTGTCGCGCGCGAGCATAAGTCCACGTGGACCAGCTCCAGTGTAGGGAATCTTCATAAGTTCTAGATAGCTCACGACGTGAGAGTCAAAGAGCGTATTGCCATTAAATTCTTCGAGAAGATTGAAAACAATGTGAGGCTTATACTCTTCAAGATTTCTCTTAATGACCGAGAGTTCATCGTAGACACCAAGACAAACAACCTCATGCCCACTCTCTCTGAGGGTGGTCACTACATCGTACTCGGTGCGATACTCTGCCTTTTCTCTCTCATTGCGAGAGAGCTTAACACCTTCAGGTGGCACCAGTGCCTCATGCATGAGGACAGCGATCTTCTTTGATTTCAAAAGCGCCTACTACATTATGATTCGGTTTCTCTCTTCTTTTAAATACTGAGAGGTCTTTTTGGTGAGAAAATCCAACAAGACTTTATTAGTATAACTGGCCTCTGAGCTAATTCCAAGTCGGCCCTGCTCTAGTGAGCGATCGAGCTCTCTAACGATCTTCTCGGCCACGGCGACACTCGCTCTGGCCTTGTGGGCGAGATCAAAATGAAGTCCCTTGTGAAGAAGTCTTGTGAATTGAGTTTGATCGCTAACTACCTTGAGAGATCTGAGTTCATCAAATTCAAAGAGAGCCCGGTGATTCACATGAAGCTTGCGCTTTTCACGGTAGTATTCTTGAAGCGTAATTGAGAGCTCATGAACTGGGTCACACTTCCACTTAACGGTGAGCTTAGGCGATTGCCCTTTGAGCGAATCCATAAGGCGATCTACATACTGAAGCTTCTCCCACGCCTTGGTTCCCTGATACCTGCGCTTTAACTTAGTAAGACTTGAAGTTCCAAGCCAAACGGCGAAGGTCTCGGCCCAGTCCTCATCGGGATGGGCCTGGGCGTATCCATCTCCCAAGTGTGTCACATAGTCTGGTGAATCGAGATCGGGAATATAACTCTTGGGATAAGGGGTCTTGCTTGAACCAAAGCGTGCCTGGCGCTCTTTCTTGCGGCGAAGGCCAAAGGCATTGTCGATGGCGTGACCACACTCATGCCTCATAAGCTTCATCAACTCCCGCTCACTCGCCCCTTCACAACGGCCCATCATCTTGCGCTCAAGAACCATGAGAGAGTCGTCAAAAAGATAAAAGGGAACGGCAAAGCCAGGAGCTCCATCTGGGCAAAACCAATCGTCGGATATCCAAATATAAGGTTTAAACTTTAGGCCTTTCTGGGCCAACTCGCTTAGAAGCTGGGCGTGGGCGCGCTCGATACGAGAGTCTTTAAGTACCGGAGACAGACTGCGAATTTTAGTGGAGAGATCAACTCCTGCCACTGCTCTACACCCCTAGAAAATAGCAATGACAAATCCTACTGCGAAGCAGGGTTCACAGACAAGAGAGATTAAAAAAATGACAGGAGAACTTAGGCTTTTGGACCTTGCTCTTGCTCGCGACTAACTGGAGCTTCTTTGTCCATAATCGAGCGGGCCATCATCCACGAAAAGCCGATAAAGCAAACGGGAAAGCAAATATACATCCAAATCGATAGAGGGATATCCATGTCTTATCCTAAGTAATTAAGTTCGTTGCTATTATGCCGCTTGGGTGATGATTTGAAAAGCTCTGACGCAGGACTTGATTTCACCTTCAATTGCGCGGCAAACCTCACCACAGCAGACATCAGGCGCTCTCTGGGCCCACTCATCAACCAGCTGCGCACGCGCGAGTGCCTAGCAAGAAAGAGTGCCAATCGAGTCAAATAAATATTGTGGCGAATCAGGCCCTCACCTTGGCGCCCATAGGCCTTGACCTCTCCCTCGCAGATGGCCCAGGCGAGAGTGCGGGCCATTCCAAAGCCCAGGCTCAGTCCCTCGCCGGTGATGCCATCAAAGAAGTAAGCACTGTCGCCTACCAGCGCCCAGTTGCGGCCACAAATGCGCTCCGATCTACTAGCAAAGCCCCCCTGGGCCTGAAATGTGCTCATTCTCTCCGCGCTAGAGTAGCGCTCCCGAAGCTCTGGAAATTGATCCCAGAGCCAGGCTTCTAGATTAGCGGCCGCTCCCTGATAGCGATCCTTAAACCACAAAAAAGCTATCTCAAGAGTGTCAGCAGAATTGGGAGTGAGGTAGGCTTCCACCCCATCGCCCCAGTAGACTTGCACTTCCTGAGGCATATCACTCTGTGAATTTACCTTGAGATGAAGTCTCGCGCCTAAGCGCTCATGAGAACTCAAAGAGAGTGTTCTCACTCCCAGAAGTCTTCTCGTCTTTGAGTGAATGCCGTCGGCCCCGATGATAAAGTCGCCGCTCCAACTGTGGATAGCCCCTCGCAGCTGGGCCGTGACTGGCGCTCCCTCAAGATTATCGATGCCACTTAGCTGAGTATTGGAGTAAAGATTGAGATTTGGAAACTCTCTCGCCCTTTGGTAGAGAGCACTACTTAAAAGTGTGCGACGAATGCCAAGTCCCATTTGCTCGCGAAAAGTACCGAGACACTCACTCCCTCCACTTATGTAGCGCACTCCTTTAAAGGGCGCCACCTCGTGGCCTTCTAAAAACTTAAGGACGCCCATTTGTTCTAGGAGCCTGGCCCCTCCGGGCATAACTCCCTCACCGCAAACCTTGTCGCGCGGCCAATCCTGGGCCTCAACGAGATCAACAGTGTGACCTGCCTGAGCCAGTTCAATCGCCTGATAAAGACCAACGGGTCCTCCACCGACAATCAAAATGCGTAGAGGCTTCACTGGCTTCATAAATAACGAGCTCCAAGTTGCTTTAAATGACCAGAGATTGAGAGCAGTCCAAATCTCATCATCCCCCCAACTTGCACAGGGTTTAACTCTCCCTCTCTCCAGCGTGGTAGCACCATCGAGCGCTGAATCTTTCCAGAAGAAGTGCGAGGAAGAGAGCCTGGACGTAGTAAAATTATGTCAAAGGGTTTAACTCCTACTTCTTTTAAAATGCTACTGTTTATTGCTTTTCTAATCTCCATTTCCTCTTCTTGCCCTGGCATTTGAGAGCTTGAGAGTTCTGCAAATAAGTAGAATCCCTCTTCTTGGCCAGATTGATCAAGACCTGCACACGCAGCAATCCTACCTGCCCTGATTCCTCTAACATCGCGAAGAGAAATCTCAATGTGGCAGGGATCTAAGTTGCGCCCCTTGTGAATGATCACTTCCTTTTTTCTGCCATAGAGGTAGAGCTCTCCTTGGTAGAGAAAGCCTAGGTCACCTGTACGAAGTTCACCAAAAGTGAGCACTTCATTAGTGCGAACGAAATCATTATAATACTCGCGCATCATAGAGTGCGAGGAGAGAGTAATCTCACCCAGTTCTCCCTCACCACACTCTTGCCCTTGATCATTTAAGACCTTAAGGACAACTCCCTGAAGAGGCTTTCCAACACTAGAGAGTTCAAGAAAGCCTTGTTCCTCACTTGAGATCTCACGGGCACTAAATTCACAGGCGAGATGATTGGCATCAAAGCGCTTCCATGTTGGCGGGGTGCTAATAGAACTAAATGTGGCGGCCAGGGCAATTTCGGCCATTCCGTAAACCGGAGTGAGAGCTCGCTCATCAAAGCCGATGGCGGAGAATTTGATAGCAAAACGATTGAGCGTCTCGGCGTGAACAGTCTCAGCTCCACACAGTGCGATCTTCCAATGAGAGAGATCTAATCCCGAGAGATCACTCACTCTCTTATGGCAAAGCCCAAAGGCAAAGTTTGGTGCAACGGAGATAGTTGCCTTAGAATCACTCATCACTTCAAGCCATAGCCTTGGGCGAGCGAGAAAGTGGTCTGGTCTCATCAAGGCCAAGGGACGAGCGACATAGAGGCTTGAGAGCAAGGCCCCAACTAGACCCATATCGTGATAAAGTGGCAGCCATGAGGCGCAGGACTGCGTCTCACTTGAGAAAGTAGAGAGGATCATCTCTATGTTGTGAATTACCGCTTCATGAGTGAGCGCTACAGCCTTAGAGCGACCGGTAGTTCCTGAACTAAATTGCAAGAAGGCGAGGTCATCGCTCTTGATTTCAGGTAAATCACAGTGAAGTGTCGGGCGTTCAAAGTTTTTTTGTCCATAGACTGCAATGTCGGCCAGGCACGCAGCGTGAGCGACAAGACCGGTGAGTACATCTTCAGTGACGACAATCTTTGCCTCAACATGCTCCCAGTTTTGCGCCGTCCTCGTAGCCCAGGACTTTAAGTCCCCAAGCTTCATAGGAGGATAGCTACAAACCGGGATCGCACCAATTTTCATACAACCAAAGAAGGCTTCGATAAAGAATGGACCAGTGATGAGGCACAGTGCAACCACATCGCCCTTTCTTATTCCCAACTGCGCCAAGTGATGAGCAAAGAGGGTTGCTCTCTCATTGAGTTCAGAATACGAATGAAAGTCTGACTTTGCCTTCAGGTCATAAAAACTAATTCCATAGGGTCCATTAGCCGCTCTCTCGAGCGCTCTAGAGAGAGTCTTCATTCACTACCTCTTCTATTTGCAGGTCGACCAAATTCACTAAGTCTCCAACACTAAGGGGAGGATTTTCAAAGTTATAAGAAAGCACGCGCTCCAATTGATTTTCTAACTCTGCACTTAGCGCTAACATTCCCATACTATCAAGGGCTAGATCTTCAATGAATCTCGTCTTCATGGTGATCTCAATCGACTGATCTATATCACACACGCGGTGAAGAATATCTGTAACGAGGCCAAGTGTATTTCTATCTGACATGAGGATGCCCCTTAGTTGGAATAAATCGATTTTGAGAGTTGAAAAACTTAATATAGTCGTTGGCTTCATTCAGTGCCGTCTCTTCCCGTGAAATTCTCACTTTGAGTAGCCAGGCATTCAAAATCGAGAAGGTAATTGCAGTGAACACTCCCCCATAAATCAAGGGAAGACTAAAGAGTTCGAGCACAACTCCAAGGTAGTTGGGATGTCTTATAAAGCGAAAAATTCCACCAGTGACAGGGCGGGCCCCTGGAATGACGAGAATCTTCACGCTCCATCGTCCACCTAGGGTTTTGATAGCTATAATTCTAAGCATTTGACCGGTAAAAAAAATCGCTGCAAAAATTCCCATCACCCAGAGGTTTGGAGCACTTTTTTGAAAGAGTGCTTCTATCACACAGGCTATTGGCCAGAGCGCATGGAGTGCCTTCATATAAATAAAGTGAGAGTGACCAATCTCAATTGCCCCTTGAGACTTTAGAATTTTTTCATTCCTAGCACTTAAAAACAGCTCGTAAATACGCTGAATCACCGTGGCAGTGACAAGCGCTAAGTATAATTTTAGCTCTATACTCATAACTCGCTCCCAACCCACTCGTAGAGGCCAAGCTCGGCACAAAACGCCGGCCCCATCGCGGCCATGAGCCCCAAGCTTGAGCGCGCTCTAGGTGACTTAATTGTTTCTTTAGTAATAAAGAGCACCGAGGTAGAGCTCATATTTCCATAGCGTTTAAGAGAGTCCCAGCTCACTTCGAGTGCTCCTTTTGAAAGCCCTAGAGCACTCTCCATGGCCTCGAGAACCTTAGGCCCACCAGGATGGGCCATAAAGAAATTCAAATCACTCTTAGTGGCGTGAAAGCCAGAGAGAAAATCTTCTGTCATTCCAGGCAGCTCCCTCAATGTAATATCGGGGACATCTTTATTTAGCACAATTTTAAATCCTGTATCGACGACATCCCAGCCCATGACTCGCTCGGAGTTTGGAAAGAACCTAGAGACTCCTCCCCTCCACTTTAACTTTGCTCTCCCCGCCAAGGGGTGATCGCGTCCAACCATTAGAACTGCAGCCCCACCATCACCAAAGAGTCCCGTAGAGACAAGGTTGGCCACCGAAAAGTCATCGGGCTGTAGGGTTAAGCTGCAGAGTTCAACAGAAATAAAGAGTGCCGCCTCAGTAGGGTGCCCCTCGAGATAATCAAAAACGCGATTGAGTCCCGCCGCCCCGGCCAAACAGCCAAGGCCAAAGAGCGGCATGCGCTTTGTACTAGGTTTAAAGGGCAAGCGATTCATCAGTCTCGCCTCTAAACTTGGAACTGCAATTCCGGTCACCGTCGTACTAGCAATAAGAGATATTTCTGAAGCTTGAAGATCAAATTTCTCTAGTAAGTTCTTCGTGGCCTCATACGCAAGATCCCCTGCGACTTCAATCCAAGCGTTATTCTTTTCTTCAAAGCTCTTTAGTTCACTATAGCGCTCAAGAGGAAGCGCCAGATGGCGTCCGCCGACAAGCACGTTTCGATGAAATTGCTCTATTCGATCAGGATTGAAGAATTTCTTCTCCCACAGTTTTTTGAGTGAACTAATGAGTTCATCTTGCTCGTAATAATTTTTTGGAAAGGCAGTTTCAATATCTAAGAGATAGGACATACATCCTCCTATTTTGAGCTAAGCTTGAGTTTAAAGAAGATGTTGATCTTATCTTCGAGTTTGGCCACTGCAATTGACGGGTCTGGGATCTCAAGTGCAGATACACTTAAGAGCGCCTCTCCCTCGGCAATCAACTCGCCTTCAACTCTCTCTGTCTTTAATCGCACTTTAATCGGCTTTTCATTGCCGCGAATATGAATCACGCCGGGAAGGATAACTTCGCTTCCAATAAGTGCGGCACCTGGGACACTCACTTTAATAAGCGGATATTTCGCGACTTCTAAACACAAGTTGTGAAGCTTCTCGTCTCGTGCATCTCCATCGGTATCTAGGGATTTTGCTTCGATCACTAGATTCATAGCACTTACGCGCTCTTGATTTAAATCGGCAAAGGCCTTCACTTCAAGAGCATATCCAGGAACGCGACTTGTAAAGATTCCGACCTTAGTTGAAAATACTTCGAAGCGAATATATTCAGCGCTATTCTTGGCCGCATCAAAATCTGCTCGTTTAAAGCTCCCCTCAATGTTTTGAGCATGCGCTAGAGATAATGAGAAGGCAAAGAGAAGAATTGAGAGAAATTTCATATTAACTAACCTCTACTTAAAAGGGACTTAAATGGTTTCTTTGGCAAGAACGGATAAGGAGGAACCTCTTTCACATATCGCGCGTACTTGGCATTTCGAAGGAGTTTCTCCTCCTTTCTAAGAGTGCCATAGACGAGATAAACACTCCAATAGATAGCTATAACTAACCGACCCAAGCTCATCTGAGGCACTACCCAGATCATGAGAAAGAAGGCAAGGAAAATGGGGTGCCTACAGCTTCGATAGGCCAAGTCATAGGGTACTTCATGGCGCGTGCTTCTCCCTCGTAGGTAGTTAAACCACTGTTCGACACCATTGTGTTTAAGCGCTCCTGTCGAATAAAGCGCATAACCCATGTACAGCCATGACATTACATTTAAGATAGTCACAATCACCCACGCACTCCCCTCAAGTTGATAGAGAAGGCCCCCAAGCGGTTGCCAAAAATAGAACATCGCAATGAGCGAGAAACTCGCGTGCACAGAGTAGAGAGTGACAAAGAGCGAAGGAGCAACGATTCGCTGAGTCCGGGCCCGCCACTTCGAGTCAAGTAAGAAGGAGTGCGGCAAACTCATAAAACTTAGCAAGAAGATGTCTAGCGCGAGACTTCCCAATGTCCCAAGTTCCAAACTGAAGTAGGCCTGCTCCTTGGCTCGCTCATTAAAGAGAAAAAGGTAGAGCCAGCTGATCGCCACTAAGAAAAGACCAAGGTTCACAAGTCCAAAGAGAGCAACTGATACTCTACTTGAAACTATGGGTTTATATTCTCTGGCCACATTCAAACTCATCTTGAACCTCTCGTTCTTTCTTAGATCTATTTTCGTTGCAAAAGATGAAATTGGGCCGAGTTTTAAATGAAGAATTGATGAAGATTGACCATATCAGTTAAGATTGGCGGTAGAATGCTGAATAAAGGGAATTAGGGGCATCTTATGAATATCCTCATTGTCGAAGACGAAGCGGGAATTACCCGATTTCTTAATAAAGGGCTTACAGAAGCGGGCTTTTTTACCGCTTGTGCTGAAAATGGAAAACAAGCACTTGGCTTAATAGAAGAGCGAGGGAGTGACTTCTTTGATATTGCCGTTGTCGATTATATGATGCCTGTCATGGATGGAAGAGAATTCATTAAGAATATTCGCACTCAAAAAATCACAATGCCCATCATCATGCTCACGGCCAAAGACGATGTGAAAGACAAGATTGATCTTTTGGAGCTAGGTTGTGATGACTATCTGACTAAGCCCTTCTCTTTTGGCGAGCTGGTAGCGAGAATTAAGGCGATCACAAAGCGAAATAGAAGCGCAGATCAAGAGAGTGAGACTATTCAATTTAAAGAACTTCTCATCGACCTTCGGTCCTATAAAGTTTTTCAAAATAATAGCGAACTCAATTTAACAAAAACTGAAATTGAACTTTTGGTCTACCTCGTTAGAAACAGAGACCGCGTGGTTTCCCGCACCCAAATACTTGAAAATGTCAGAGGCTATACCTTTGATCCCAATACCAACATCGTTGACGTGCACATCAAATCTCTTCGAAAGAAAATTGGTGACTTTGATTTGATAAAAACGGTTCGTGGTGTGGGCTATATGATTGAGTCGTAAGGTCCCTATGAATTTAATCGGAAGGCTTCTCACTTTTCTCATCGTAAGTCTTATTGTCACAGGCAGTTGGCTCATCTCTATCTCCAATGAGGAGTATCTCATCAAGGAGTTCCTAAGCGTTCACCAGACTAAGCTGGAAGTTGAAAGCGACAAGGTCACAACGATCTTTGAGCAACTCTATACAAATATGAGGGCGATGGCCTTCACAACCGAGCTTAGGGCCTTGGCCAATAAGCGCTCACTCAATGAACTCGATAAGAAGCAGCTTCAAAAATTCTTTGATGCGATCTCAGAGGACGTCGCCCTCTCAGAAATCTATATTGCCCCTCTTTATACAAAGTTTGAGGGCCTCTCGCCGACAGAACTCCCCAAAGAACTCATTGCCCTCGAGCCTGAGGAAAAGCGAGACCAAAGAGATCACGAAGAGGAAGAAGAACACCTCGGAGTTGAGACCTATGAGTTAAAAGAGATCTCATCACATATGAAGTACTTCGCTGATCAATACCCGACACTCAATGAGGTCAACGGTGTGAGACTCCCAGCAACCACGGGAATGGAAGTTATAGTCTGTGACAATCGCGGCTTAGAAACTGCCGCGGATCATACTGGTTTTGTCTACTCTATGCCCTTTTATGACCATAGAGGAAACTTCGCCGGAGTCATCTCCGCAATGATAAAAACTCATATCTTCACTGATCTCTTTAATGATCCCTTTTATCAGCTCAAGCGCGAAATCAATCCTGTGGTACTTAAAAATGAGTCTAACACCACAGGTTTAAGTGATATGGAAAAACCATTTGTCCTTATTAAAAAGCTCCAAGTAGTCGATCGCTTTCCGTGGCACATGGAAATGCAAATTCCGCCAAAAACATATGAGAGAAATCAGGTCATAGCAGAAATAAAGAATCAAAAGCTCGCCATCAGAGGTCTTGGGCTCATTCTCTCAGTGCTTGTTCTCATCCTTGGAATTCTAAAATCTAACAATCTCATCGTGAATAGACTTAATAATTCACTCAAAATTGAAATCGAAAAACGCCTTAAAAGTGAAGCGAGACTCAGTCAATTTACAAGTGACGCCGGTCACGAGCTGCGATCCCCCCTGGCCATCATTAAAGGAGAGGTGGAAGTTGCCCTACTTAAAGAACGCAGCGTGGGCGACTACCAAGAAACTCTCAATCACATTCTCAATTCGGTGAATAGGCTTCATAAATTAGTAAGTGACCTGCTCTATATAGGCCGCAGCTCGCCCGGTGAAGTCACTCTCAACCTCTCGCGCACTCACATTTCCTCACTCATCACGAGTGAATTTGAGCGTGAGTATCAAAAGTGGGGCTTGGAAAAAAATATCGAATTGATAAATAATATTTCCCCAGACTTCACCCTCAATCTTGACGCCGACAAAATGAAGATTGCAGTCTCCAATATTCTCTCAAACTCGCTCAAGCATATTCAAACCGAGGGAAAAATTTGGGCCAAGCTTGTGAGCGATGAAGATCAGGTCAAATTGATATTCATAGATTCAGGACCAGGAATTAACAATGATGAAGTTGATAAAATCTTTGACCGCTTCTACCGAAGTGAAAAAGCAAGAACTATTGGAACGAGTGGACTAGGACTTGGACTAAGTATTGTCTCAAAAATTGTTGAACTACACGATGGCAGTATTCGCGCCTACAATGCCCCTGAGCTGGGGCTCGCTATTGAGCTAACCTTTCCGCTCAAAGTAGAAAGTGATGCGTAAACTTATTTCGCTCTCACTTGCCCTAATATGCCTAGGTTGTCTGCTCTACTCGCAGGACCTAACTCAAAAAAATCATGAAAGTCTTTTCATGGAGCGCGCAGATTTTCAGGCCCATGAAAACTTCTTAAAGAAGCTTCCCTCTCCGGATATCTTGCTCCTGGGCTCCAAAAATATCACTGTTTTTAATCAAGTCCTTGAAAAAGTCGATGACGAGTTTGATTTAACTGATTCAACTCTCACCGCCAGCAAATTAAAGAGTGATGAAAAATCGGCGGTAAAACTAGCTTCTCACGCCGGAGTAGCTGCGCTTATTCTTTTGCCCGCCAATCGCAATGAGGCCTCTCAAATAGTAAGATCAATCGTTCCATTTGCCCGTGACCTCGATTCTAACTTTGCCTTTTCAGGTGTTTCCTACATTAACTATGAGCTAGATGAATCCTCTAAGATGATTCAGACTACCCTCTTTCCACTTACCTTCTTCCTTTGCTTTCTAGGCTTATTGATAACCTTTAGAAACTTCGCTCTCTCGGCCCTAATCTTCGTGCCCTCCCTCTTGGTCACTGGAGTCTCACTCGCTCTCATCAAACTAACCCTAGGCACGATGGACATGGTGACTTCCACAATCCCTCTAATGACCTTCATTCTTAATCTCACAATGGGACTGCACCTCTGCCTTACGAGACTTGAGTCTCATAACTTTAAAGAAGTCATCATTGAAAAGCGTCGCCCGATTCTTTTAATGGTGGCCACCACGGCAATTGGATTTGGCTCCCTCGCATTTTCTGAAATACCTGTTATCCGCTCTTTCGCGCTTTTAAGTGCGGCGCTCATTCTTATCACTCACTTTATCCACATTCTCATCGTCAATGCCATCTACGATATTATCTTTCCCAGTAGCTACCAGCTTCCGGCTCGCTGCCTGAAACTTACAAGCCTCATTTATCACAGTATAAAGTCGATGAAATTCTTCCTCCTAACTGCTACGGTTCTCTTCCTCACAGGAATTTTTGTGGCAAGATCTATTGAAATTCACACGCAAGCTGCCCACTATTTTCCAACAGATAGCGTAACCACTTTGGGTCAAGATTTTATTCATAACAACTTTGTTGGAAATCCCAATTTAGAAATACTCATCCCTATTAAAGGTCTTGAGTATCAACAAGCACTCGAATTAAATCAAATTGAAGAAGAACTAAAGGGCGAGCTCGCTCAGCAAGTTATCTCTGCCGGTACCCTTACTCGAGAAGCAAATCGTATTTATACAAAGGAAGACGTCTTCGCTCCAAACTCCTATGCGTGGTCAGCACTCCTAGGTCAAATCCCAAGTCCTCTACGAGAGGGACTTGTAAATGAGAACTACTACCGTATCTCAATATTGGGGCCACTACTAAGCTCAAGTGATTATCAAGCGATGCTTCTTAAAGTGAGAGACATACTCAGTAAACAATCCTACCCATATGAATTTGGTGGACTCTACTACACCCTAATTAAATCTCAGCACAATCTTATCAAGACCCTCGCCTATAGCTTTTCAACATCACTCTTAGTCATGGCGCTGATTGCATTTTGTTTCTACCCAAATTTTAGAGTTTTCGGGGCCTTTCTCTTTGTAAATATTCTCCCACTCGGACTCTCACTTATTATCTTTAAAGTGATTGGGCTCTCCTTTAATGTGGCGACTATCATGACCTTTTCTATTTCGCTGGGAATGATTGTCGATGGAACCTTTCACATTATCCACTCCTACATGACCAAGGAGAGCACTACTCGCCTCCTCAATTCCACCCTTACCCCTATCCTCATTTCAGCCACAATTCTCGCTCTGTGTTTTTTAACCTTTGCCCCCATTGGCTTTCTCCCCATTAGGGAGTTTGGCCTAGCACTAGCTATCAACGCTTTTATTGGACTCTTCTTTGACCTAGCGGTTTTGCCAAGAATCCTCAACCAATTGCGCTCCTAGGGCTCGACTCTTTGGTTGCAACGTGTTATTTAGCTAGCCATGAATGAATTAAGTGAAGAATTTCTGATGAGATTCGCCGGCGTGGCGAGACTCTATGGCTTGAGCGGTCTTAGAAAGCTTGCGAATTCTCACGTGAGCATTGTGGGTCTTGGTGGCGTAGGCTCATGGGTGGCCGAGGCCTTGGCGCGCTCTGGAGTGGGTGAACTCACTCTCATTGATCTTGATGAAGTCTGTGTTTCAAATACTAACCGCCAATTGCCGGCCATGACTTCTACAGTTGGTCAGTCAAAGATTGGCGTTCTCGCTAGTCGCATGAAAGATATCAACCCCGAGATCAAAGTTAATCTGGTGGAAGATTTTTTGACCTCTGATAATATCGAATCTCTCATTACCAGTGATCACTCCTACGTCGTGGACGCGATTGATGGACTAAGTAATAAGTGTGCCTTGATTGCATATTGCGTAGAAAAGCAAATTCCCATTATTACCTGCGCCGGTGCAGGCGGGAAGAAAGACCCCTCTCAAATCAAAGTTGTCGATTTGGCCAAGACCTATAATGACCCCTTGGTTTTTAGAGCTCGCAAGAAACTGCGCTCTCAATATGGATTTCCAAATAAGAAGCGCTGGGGAATTCCCTGCGTTTTTAGCGCCGAGGAACTCACCTACCCGGCACCGGATGGTGAAACTTGTAGCGCCCCTGTTCAAAATGAAAATCTCAAGCTCGACTGCAGCAATGGATTTGGCACGACTTCATTTATTACGGGCACCTTTGCCTTTCTCGCAAGCTCGGTTGTGGTGGGAGAGATTGCGAGTAGAGAGTGAGCGCATATTACTTCGATGCTCACTCTCATAGCGATTCTCTCGCTCCTGAGATCATTACACTTAGAAGCTTCTCCCATAATCACTCTTGGGTTCAAAAAGAAGGCTTTTTCTCTCTAGGAATTCACCCTTGGTTCACCAAAGACAGCAGCCTCCAAGCGCTCAGTGCAGAACTAACGAAAGTAATGGAAAGTGATTTTTTTCTCGCCCTTGGCGAATGTGGACTTGATAGAGTTGCCAACACTTCGTGGACCGAGCAATTAAAGTATTTCTCGGGACAAATTGATCTGGCCAAGAAACTCAAGATACAAGTAGTGGTCATTCACAGCGTGAAAGCCTACGACGAAATTCTGAACCTAATTGAAGAGTATCAATATAGCGGAACTCTCATTTTTCACGATTTCAATGCGTCTGAAGAAATTGCTCAGAAGATTCTCTCTAAAGGGCACATACTGAGCCTTGGCAAAACTCTAGAGCGCGAAAATTCACGAGTAAGAAAGTACCTCGATAAAGAAATGCTCTCTCAACTCTTGCTTGAGAGTGATGACGAAAAGATCTTGATCACTAAGAGATATGAGCAACTCACCTCGCTCTTAGCGATACCACAAGAAGAACTTAAAGAAGCCCTCTGGAAAAATGCTCTAAGAATTTTTGGTAGAAAATTAGAGACCAAATTTTAGGATTTCTCTCTCACCCTGCTCGTTAGAAATGTGCATCCATGTGCGCGATCTAAGAACGTTCTTCACCTCATGACCAAAGTCTTCAGCTTCGATGATTTTTGAGACATGCACAGGAACTAGTATACCAAAGCCACTGCGAATAAAAATATTCGAAGCCTCGATTTCGTGAACGCGGTAAGGACGCAACTTCTCAATACCCAAGCGGTCAAGAGCAAAGCTTGGTTTAAGATAGTCACCAATTTTTATTTTAGCTAATTCTGAACTCATACTTTATTTTACAAGCTTCTTGGGCTATCGCCAAGGCATGACTGGAACCGTAGAGATGGCATTCTTGGGAGAACCCTCAATGACACGGTCGCTATAAACTAAATAAATCAATGTATTGCGCTTCTTATCGTAGAAGCGAACCACCTGCATACTCTTAAAGACAAAGCTTGTCTTCTTGGTGAAGACCTCTTCTCCGGCAACTAACTCGCTCTTAAATGAGATGGGCCCTACCTGACGACAAGCAATAGAAGCATCACTAGTATCTTCTGCCAGCCCCAGAGATCCTTTAATCCCCCCCGTCTTAGCGCGGCTCAAGTGACAAGTGACCCCATCAACTTTGGGGTCATCAAAGGCTTCAACCACAATTTTGTGATTGGCACCAAGAATCTTAAAAACAGTATCCACACTCCCAATCTCCTCGGCTTGCAAGGGCGAGAGTGTACAAAGAATTAAAGAGAGTGCGGTGATTATGTTCTTCATCATAAGTAAAGGTTACTCTACTTGCTCAAGCTCAACAACACTTTTACACCCTGAGCAAAGCGACAGCTCAACCTTTGTCACTTTAAAGCGAGAGTTTGTAGGAAAGAGAACTTCTTCTTCGCTTGGATACTGAGAGATCATTCCAATGAAGTGAGCTTTTTTGGCCTTAATTAATAATTTTGTATTTCCACTCCACTTAAAGTTTGGTTTTTTTGAACTTGAAGTGAAGGCCTTAAATAATTTAACTCCGCCCACTTTCAATCTTTTAAGTGATGTCTCTGACCATGAAACCCAACGAATGACATTACCTTTATAGACTGGCAACTTTCCAAGACCTGACTTCATGAGGTCAATGATCGGCGTGTAGCGAGCGCGCTCTTCTTTAGATACTCCACGGCCGCGAAGAACTTTATTTATTCCCTTATAGTAGGCATTTTCCGTGTAGGCATGAATGGCGAGAACTTCTTCTAGGTAGAGCTTATTATAAGAAGAGCTATCAAATTTTTCGAGGCGATCACAAACGCTATCTTTCTGGTAATAGAAGCTATCACCCGTCACATCAAGAAGTGAATTTAATGCACTTTGGTTTTCTTTATAACAAGCACTCGCAACCTGAGCGCCAAGCAAAGCGATAAGTAGACTTAGAAATAGAGTAAAGTTTCTCATTTGGGTCCCCAATTTTTTTGGGCCCAAGATACTCTATTTATCTTCGACTGAAAGTGGTGTGGGTAATTATTTCAAGAGATCGTCAGAGACCTCAGAGACCCCAATCTGCCAGTCCAAATCGTCATAGTGCGAGGGGACCTGACCCAGGCTCGGAACGACCATTTGCTTGAGCTTCTTAATTGAGAGCATATTCTCTTGAGACTTATTCCAAATGGCATAGAGCACGACTTGAAGCGGTTCTCCCACTTGAAATTTCGTTAAGTCATCATACTCTTCGAGTGGATTCTCTGCGGTATACATCACGCAACGACCGCGCTTACAGAGCTTCTTCACAAATTCGAGATGATCTGAATAGATAACTTCCTTGGGAAAGATATCATACTTTCTCAGGTAGTCCTCAATGGCTTTATTTAAACCTGAATCCCAGGAGCTTTGAGCAAGTGGGATATTGCGAATGATGTCTCTTGGGTCGATAAATTTGTCATACAGCTCCTTGGCACAACAAAACACCAAGCTAAAAGAGCCAATCTCTGCGAAATCGAGCCCCTTTCTTCGCGGTTGCTTAATTGAGATACCCCAGTCAATTCTCCCTTCCAAGATACTATCTACTAATAGATTGTGCTCTAGTGCGCGACTAGTATTTACAGTGCCAAAGGGGGTGAAAAAATCCCAGTACTGTGAGGTGAACTCGGTGGCCACATCATAGGAGATCGTCTCTTCGATCCCTACCGTGACTGGGTAGCCTCCAACATCGGCATCTGAAAAATTATCTAAGAGCTTACTTCCTGCTTCAAATACATCGCGAGCGTGCTCATAAAGTTTTGACCCCTCACTGGTGAGCATCAATCCCTTTGAGGAGCGGGTAAAGAGCTTTGTCCCCACCGACTCTTCTAGTTTTTTTATCTGCTCGCTTGCCGTTGAGGGCGCCACTCCGAGAATTTTTGCCGCTGTCTTGAGCGACTGAGCACGACCCACTTCATAGAAACAATAAAGGTGATTCCAATTGATATCTTTTAGCTTTTTCAATGAGGCTCCTACACGAGTTCTGTAGTTAGGTTTAACCCAATATACTACTATTTCCGCAGCTGGCCACTCCCACAGAATATCAAGAGCTTACAGGCCTAGATTTTCGTTATTTCCGAAGTTGAACAGACAATTCTGGGCTTATTTGGCGCAATTTTCGATAATAGAGAAGTTCATCAACTCGTAGAAGGAGATTTCATGTCGACCAACCAGTTACAAATTGATCGTGCCCAGCAGAGTGATATGCCCAAAGTGGCAAAGTTAATTCGCTCTAGTGCGGAGTGGTACAAGCCTTTTGTGGCCCCTCAGGATATGGACCAACATTACGTCGATGAAAACTGGCAACGAGAAAATTTTAAGAAGCGCGACTTCTACCTCGGCAAAAAGAATGAAGAGCCGGTGGGAACTATCTCAATGCAGTATTTTAAAGAGACAACTTACCTTGGTTATATCTACCTAAGCACAAAGCATGTCGGTCAAGGAATTGGCAGACGCCTCATCGACTTCGCCAAAATGAAATCAAAAGAGCGCGGTCAAAAGCAAATGGTTCTCATCGCCCATCCAGAGGCAACGTGGGCCATCAAGGCTTATGAGAAATATGGCTTTGTAAAAAAATTCACCGATCGAGAAAAAATTCTCGCCTGGAAAGACGGGCTTATGAAGCCCTACTACGAAGAGGGATTTCACCTCTACGAATACGCCCTCTAAATATTTAAATTAATAAGTCGATAAGAGGCCATGAGTTTAAGTTTAACCATGGTCTCTTATTCTATCGCTGTTTCAATCGTGATGCTCACCGTTCTTGGTGTTCTTCATATTGCAATTGCGAGAGCTGAAAAAGCGCGGCTAAAAACACTAGAGTCGCGCAAAAAATTTGAGGCCGTCTCCACCGAAACTCCCATTGAGGATCCGACTCTCTTCGCACTCGAAAAGGGCACTCAAAATATTGAAACACGCTTTGCTTATATGAAGCGCTTTATCTATCCCCTGATTTTTTCAATTTGGCTTCTGTTAGTTGTAGGGCCTCATCTAGGAACTATTCCTAGCGTCTACACTTCCCTAGTCGTTGGTGCCGTCTCACTTATGTTTGGTATCGCAGCAAGACCCTATGTTGAAAATATCTTTGCAGGAATGACAATTTCATTTTCTAAAACCGTCCGAATTGGGGACACAGTTCTTATAGATGATCAGTACGGAACGATTGAAGAGATTAATCTCACCCACACCATCGTCAAAGTCTGGGACTGGCGACGCTACGTCATCCCCAATGCAAAAATTATTCAAAAAGAATTCTTAAACTACTCGCTTTACGATCGCTATATTTGGTCTTCGATTGAATTCTTCGTCTCGCCCGAGAGCGATCTCGATCTAGTTGAGAAAATTGCCATCGAATCCCTCGCTCAATCAGAGTTCTTTGATCACAAGAGATTTGAACGTCCAGTCTTTTGGGTTATGGATATGCAGAGGGAGGCCATCAAGTGCTGGGTTGCCGGCTGGGCCGCTAGTCCATCCCTGTCCTGGAATCTTAAGCACGATGTGAGAAAGCGTCTCAACCGCGCTCTCAGAGACAATCAGATCAAAACCCATAGCTATCATCTCAATTCAAAAGAATCCTAGTACCCGATGCGTTCGGTTAAGCCGAAGCGGTCTTATCTAAATCCCCTAGAGCTCCGACAGGCAATTAAACTATCACCAGTTAACAATAATGTCTGACAAGGAATTGTAATGATTAAGGTTGAAAACCTCATTAAATGCTATGGGGGCAATACCAATGCCGTCGATAGCATTAGCTTTGAGATAGAGACGGGCTCAATTGGCTGTCTCATAGGTACCAGTGGTTGCGGTAAAACAACAACGCTAAAAATGATTAACCGCCTAGTAGAACCTACCAGTGGCTCAGTTTGGGTCAATAATAGCGAGTGTCATGAAGTTGATGTGATTCAGTGGCGTAGAAAAATTGGCTACGTCATTCAAAAAGCGGGGCTACTCCCCCACCTCACTGTGCGAGAAAATATTGAGATACTCTCTCAAATTCTTGGCAAAGAAAAGAAGAAGAGAAATATGCGCAGTGATGAATTAATGGAGATCGTGGGCCTAACTCCTTCAATCTATGCCAAGCGCTACCCTGCTGAACTCAGTGGTGGTCAACAGCAGCGCGTAGGTATAGCCAGGGCGCTTATGGAAGATCCACCAGTCATGCTAATGGATGAACCCTTTGGGGCTCTTGACCCCATTACGAGAAATTCTCTGCACGAGGAATTTCTAAATCTCAACAAACATCTCGGTAAAACGATTCTCATCGTCACCCACGACATGGACGAAGCCTTTAAATTAGGCAATGACGTCATTCTCATGAATAAAGGTGAGATCGTGCAAATTGGCGATCGTGACCACTTTATTAACGAACCCAAGAATGAATTTGTGAGAGATTTTGTTACCGGACAACTTGAGGCGCATTCATGATTAAATATACAGCGATACTTACAACCCTACTTATGGCCTTTTCAGTGTATGCCGAGCGCCCAATAGTTGTGGGCTCTAAGGAGTTTACTGAGAATTATCTCTTAGGTGAGATGGCCTCGATTCTGCTAAAGGAAAAGTATAACGTACAAGTGGAAAAGAAGCTTGGCCTAGGTGGCACCAAGGTAGCCTTCGACGCCCTAGAAAGTGACACCATTGATATTTACCCTGACTACACAGGAACAGGATACATCTACTTTCTAAAGCGAAATGACAACGAGAGAGACCCGGATAAAATCTATAAAATCGTAAAGAAAGAATTTAAAGAAAAATATGGTATGGTCTGGTCACCTCCCTTCGGATTTAATAATACCTATGCCCTCGCTGTACGAGCAACTGATGAGAGGCTCAACGATATGGCCACTGTAAGTGAGCTTGTCGGTAATGAGAGCGAGTTCACATTGGCCGCTCCCCACGAATTTATGGAGCGCAATGACGGCCTTCCAAATTTTCAAAAAGCTTATGGCCTCAACTTTCCAAACTCAAATCTCATTGGAATGGAAGCTGGTCTCACCTACTCGGCAATTCGCGATGAAAAAGTCGACATGATCATGTCCTACAGCACGGATGGAAGAATTGCGGCCTACAATCTTCGCTTGATTGAGGATGATCTCAACTTCTTTCCTCCCTACTACGCCGCCTGGCTCACTAAGGAAGAGACAATTAA
The DNA here is from genome assembly GCA_048267245.1 of Bacteriovoracaceae bacterium. Taxonomy (GTDB): domain Bacteria; phylum Bdellovibrionota; class Bacteriovoracia; order Bacteriovoracales; family Bacteriovoracaceae; genus JBLWXV01. The sequence goes on along the minus strand of JBLWXV010000002.1, from coordinate 720,954 downwards.
AGAGTTTCCGGTTCTCAAAGATCTCTTTAATGATTTTGATGGTCTAATTAGTGAAAAGGAAATGATGTCCCTCAATAATCAAGTCGATTCTAAAAAACTCGAACCTGATGTTGTGGCGAGAAATTTCCTAGTAAAAAAGGGCCTCTTGGCCGGAGAGGTTAAAGACTTTAAAAATGTTAAGAAGTCTGGTCTCATAGGCTACTTTTATAAGAAGAGAAAGTACCTCTTAAAAATTACAAAAGAACACTTAATCCTCTCCTTTGGATCGCTCTTTCTCGCTCTGCTCATCTCCCTACCAACGGGCATCGCACTCACGCGCTTTCCGGTCATTAGCACTCCAGTTTTCACCATTGTGAACACTATTCAAACAGTGCCCTCGCTGGCCTTACTAGGATTTCTAATCCCTCTGATGGGCATCGGCAAACTACCTGGAATCGTCGCTCTCTTTCTCTATTCTCTCCTGCCCCTCGTGCGCAATACCTATACAGGAATTGAAGCTGTGGACAAGAAATTCATTGAGGCTTCACGAGGAATTGGTCTCACCAACTGGCAAATACTCTGGCGCGTTGAGATCCCCCTGGCAATGCCAGTGATCCTCGCCGGAATCAGAACGGCGAGTGTCATTGTGATTGGGACCGCAACTCTTGCAGCACTTGTTGGAGCGGGTGGACTTGGGGATCCGATCTTTCGCGGAGTCGCGACGGTTAATAATGATCTGATCTTTCTAGGCGCAATTCCCTCTGCACTGCTTGCGATTGTAACTGACAAGTTACTAGGTCTTGCAGAAATTAAACTCGTTTCAAAGGGATTGCGACTCGATCGCTAGTAGGCACTTTGATACTGAAAACGTCCGCCAAGTTCATCAGCTAAATCCTGATTGACCTTGGCGGTAGCCTTCTCAAGTGCTTCATTTAATTGTGCCCGAAGGCTTCGATCAACTGAACTCTGTGAACCAGAAGCTAGAACAAGTTCCACCTTGCCAACCCCAACCTTACTCGGCATTCTCACTCCAATGGCAAGATCAGACATTAATTCAGGTGCAATTTTCCCTTGCCCAAAGCCAGTGAGCATCGCCCTCACTTCCTTTTCAATAAGCTCACCATGTACGGCCAAATTTGTGCGATCTTTAGCCGCTATCCCAGGAGGGATAAATGACAATCTATAGCCATCAGGGTTTCCTGACTTAGCGATGCGGCTGAGAATTCTCTCTTGCTGATCTTTAGAGAGTGCCTGGGCCGGAAGACTTACACAGTCATCACCACTACATTTATTAACAACTTTCACTCCCATCTCATCTAATTCTTTAGAAATGAGGGCCTGATAGGATGACTTTGCTGAGTCAAATCCCTCTGTAACCTTTGCCTCCCCCTTTCGCAGAAGATCGACGGTCTCAGAAAGTGATTTGCTTGGTGTAGCAAGGTCGATAGCGACTTGTTGAATATTCTTTGCTCCCATACCTTTAAAGTCCGCCGAGAATCCTCCCATCTCCGCTTCATCTAAGTTGGCAAGTACCCGCTCTTCGATCCAGAGACCCGGTGAGAATTGGTCAACATCGCTCGTGTACTTCTTAAGAGTTGAGACTTCATCTTCACTTAGCGACAGATTAAATCTCTTCTTAAAAATCTCTTGTAACTCTGAAGGCTTTTTATCTTTTGATTTTCTCATGAGCTCAAAGACTTCCAGTGAGGGCAAAGTTATCCCCTCACTCGTTGTAGTGAGTAGCTTAGACTTCTCATTTCCAGAGAAGCTCTCTATTAATTTTGCTCGCGACGACTCCACATTAGACTTTAAGCTTCCTAACCCCGCACTGACTTCATCAAAACTACGCACCCCCGGTTCGACACGAACAGAGCTTCTCGCTTGGCGACTCGCCAAACCGGCTTCATCAGCACTGGCCCCAACACCGGCACTAAACCAGAGATGTGGAGTCTCTCCTTTCAGATTGATTCCCGGCATTTTAGTAACCGCTTCATCAAAGTCTTCTGCAACTCGTTTTAAAACCTCATCCAAATCTTTTTGAAAACCTGGAGGTACTACGCCATCTTTAAATGAGAAAGCAAAGCGTGAAGACTTAAAGTCAGAATAGCGCTCTAATTTTACACCTGGATACTTTGCTAATAAGGAATCCACCTCACTAAAGAGCAAGTGCTTGTGCATATTAGTCACGGCGGTGACTAAATTCTTATCCCCAAGATTATCATTGAGGCGCTTGAGCGCAGCATTTTCAACATCAAAGTAAATATCAGCAGCTGAACTACGGGCAGAGCGAATCCAAGATCTATTTTGAAGAGGAGAAGTGGCCACATAGTGAAGCCAATGACCGGTCTCTTTGAGCGCAAGGCGAGAGAGATGTCTCTTAGCAAAACTTGAAGCTGCGCCTTCAATTTTGTCAAACTTCATAAATGAAAGTGGTGCCATCGCTATCGTAAAATTGCGAGCTGTCTCGAGGTCGTCAATAAATCGATCTGAAATTAAACCCGCCTTGTAGAGTGAAACCCCATTGTCGAGCTTATCTTGATCGCGCCCCAAGAAGATTGCCTCTGAACCTGTAGCGACAATCAAGGCGCAAACGGCACCCTCAGTGAGAATACAAGCTCCGCCTCCGATAATGGCCGCAGCAGCTAGACCTAGGTCTGTTGCTAAGTCGTACCAACCACCCTCTCCGTACTTATCATGCAATTGCTGTAGTCCCTCACAACTTGCTTGATCTGGACCCTTAGCACTTAAGTAAGAATTGATAATTTCAGGGTATCTCATTAAGAATGACGTATCTTCTACTGGAGTCTTTCTCAACCTTTCGTATTCGTCTAAGCCTTGATTGAGAAGATCATCCATGGCATGAGACATTTGAAGATTTAAAACATTTTCATCTTTAGGAAGTAGAGCTGTAGTGAGAAAGGCAAAATGCGGGTTAGCACCAAGTATTTTCTTGTAGAGTGCTTCGTGATCCTTCGTCTTTGCCTGCCTTTCTGAGCTTATAAAATCATTGAGTACAACCTTGTGCATTTTGGGACAGCGATCACTTGTAAAGTCGTAGAGACCTTCTTGGTTTTTTGAAATGCATCCCTTATCTTGATGAAGTTCAAACCACTCTTGTCGATAAGTCTCTGTCTCTTCATCAAATTGGGCCTGAATCGCTGGGACTTCAGAGGGATCGATAGACTCTAGGCCCTTAGCCCCTCGCTCGTGATAGAGGTGCTCGTCGTAATCAAGCCTAGGAGCTTCACCAATAGAGAGTGTTGCCTTTGGTCTCATAAGCGCCATATGAACTCTCATCTGTGGATAGAGTACCCTGGCCTGATCCTTCATAGTCTCTGTTGTATTAAGGCACCACTCAGAAATGTCAGAGTGCCTGCCGGCCAATAAGGAAAAACAATTTCTCACATCTCTTTGATGAGTGAGCTTTTTTTCTAGTCCGGCCAGAACAAATTTTCTCATGTCTTCTAATAAGAATTTCTTATGAAGTTCTGTGGCAACTTTCCCGCTCGTGCTCACCAACTCCTGCGCATTACTTTGAGCGCTTGAATAATTGGCAATTGTACAAGCGATATCAAATGACTCTTCCTTCTTCGTGGCAAAGGCCTGACAGGCAGGGAAATCAAACTCCTCACGAGTCTCATAAAAAGTCTCATCGGAATCACTTCCAAAGGGCCACCACGAAGCCTGTGAACTTGAAGTGCACAAGAGAGAAATAAAAATGAGTAAGGAATAGAACTTCAATCTTCAACCTATTTTTCAGTCGATAGAGACTTTATTATAACCCAGTGCAATACATGGCTATAGTAGGAAGATTAGGTATTTATCAATAAATCAAATCACTAAAAATGCAATTGACTTGCATATAATCCCAGGAGTATGTTGGGAGAAAATCCCAAGAAATGGAGTCAAAAATGTCAAAATTCCTCAAAATTGCACTCGCTCTTGCCCTTCCACTCTCCCAGGTTCAAGCAAGTCTTCTTCAGGATGCTGCTCTCGCAGCGGGTATAGAAGCTAGCTATGAAGTCTCCCCTGAAAACATTTGGGCAATAGAAGTTATTGCGCTTCCTAATAGTGAGGCCCAAGTCTCTCTTCTTTCTCGCGCTCTCCCTGGCGCCCTCACCTATGACTGTCACCTGCACGGCGCTCACATGGCCTGCCATGAAGATGGTCATCACCTCCCACTTAAGGAACTCAGTGAGTTGAATGAAGTGAGCACGATTGCACTTGCTAGACTTGAAAAAACTCTTCGAAGACGTGCTCTCTCACTGGCCGACCTTGATTCTTATAAAGTTTGGAAACTCACTCATGAGTCAAAAGTCGCGGGCGACGACCACGCCCATGAAGACTTCTGGTTGCGCGCGAGCGTTCAGGGCAAGAGCTATATTCAGCAATGTCATGTTCACTCCGGTGAAAGTGATTACTCTTGCCACTACAAGAGTGAGGCTGATGTAGAAGACGAGCCACAACTCTAATTGGAATAATCCATGAAAATAAAATTTCTACTTAGCTTCACACTTTTCTTCTCACTTATTTTTATAACCTCCTGTGGTGAACTCACAGGAGGTAGCACTGGTGCCAGGGACTTATTTTTTGGGTCGCAAGACTCACTCATTGGTGGAGTAAGCGCAGTTGAAGTTGCTCCAGAAAAATATCTTCTCTCGGGCGTTACTTCTAATGGAGGAAACTCCTCCCATGGTTTTGAACTACACTTTAAGATTGATGTTGGTGAAGAGATAACTTTTTTCTTTTACGCTAATGCGGCCCTAGAAAATGGCATTGCTTTTACATTTAAAAGAACTGATTCCAGCTTGTTCGCAGTGATTAAAAAGGATGAACTCGTACATGAATACGAACTTCCACAACTTGCGGGGCTAAGTGAAATCCACCTCGATCTAGATCTTCACAATGATCACTCTGATATTCACTTCCTCTTCTGGGAGCACAGCGGAGCTCATGAAGACTCTGACGAATGTTCATTTGAAGGTGGTTGTCTCTATAATAGCGAGGACTTTGCTCTCGATTTTTGGCTTGGAGTTGGTCGCGCTTCAGGAACTTACTGGGGCTTCAAAGGAAAGCGCAGCAATATTATCTCCCTCAAGGGACCAGGGAGGGCGTTATCAAACGTTTAATTTTTATCACTGCTTTGCTACTCACTAAAATCAAGCTCTCGGCCGCAGAGCTTCCCCTTAATATTTCACTAGCGGGGGACATGGTTTATGACCTAGGTGTTAATAAAGAATCAAGTGCAACTGACAAACTCACAATGCGCTCGGCGGAGATGACCTTTTACGCTCCTGTTGATCACATCTTCGATGCCACCTTAAGCGCAGCCGCTCATGATGAATCAGGAGAAACCGTCTTCGAGCTCCACGAACTCACTCTCTCATCAAATAAACTTATTCCAGGAGTACGCGCTAAAGTAGGCCAGTACTTTCTGGGACTTGGAAAGCTCAATCCCACTCATCAGCACGACTGGTATTTCACTAAAGTTCCTCTAGTTCAAAAGTCCTTCTTTGCCGACGAAGGTCTGCTGGACTCTGGCGCTGAGTTCTCATCTCTACTACCTCTGCCCTTCTATCTCGATCTCACCATTGGAGTGACTAGTGGTCACAAGTATGGACATTCTCACAGTGCAGGTTCAAAACCTAGGTCACCAACTCATTACCTCAGAGCAAGTTTCTTCAAGGAATTTACTCGCAGTTCAGGGCTTGAATACGCCCTCAACTACCTTGGCCGCAAAGACCAAAACTCAACTGCACTTACTCTCATTGGACTAGACTTCACCCTAAAATCACAAACTCAAAAAGTTCTCGACTATCTCATCCAAAGTGAAATTTGGTTTAAGAATGAGCGCCCCAAGAGTTCTTCTCCAAATGAACTCCTTGGAGGCTATTTCTACTTTCAAAAGGGAATAAACTCCAATTGGGCCACAGGTATTCAATCGGGAGCGCTCAAGAATTTATCTAAGAGAGACGCGATCTCCAAAAGAAAACTCAACAATATCAGCTATGAATTCGCCCCTAATATTAGTTTTAAGGCCAGTGAGTTCTCTACTTTAAGACTCAGCGCCTCTCACGAATTTACAAGAGAAGAGGGAGAAACAACGAGTAAAGATACTCAGGTCCTCATGCAATTTATTTTTATTCTGGGCTCACACGCTGCCCATAACTTCTAGGAACTCAAATGAGAGTCACAAAAATAATTCTCCTATTCTTTTTCATTTCACTCACTACCACTGAAGTGAATGCCAAGATTAAAGCTCTAACGACAATTCCCGACCTCGCCTGGGCACTCAAAGCTGTAGGTGCCGATCATATCGAAGTTGAATCACTACTTAGTGCCAATGAAGACCCCCACTTTGCCATGACTCTCCCAAGCTTTATCTTTAAAGCTCGCGATGTCGACTTACTCTGCTACGTTGGACTTGAGCTTGAAATCGGTTGGCTACCAAAAATTGTTGAAAAGAGCGCTAACCAAAGAATCGCCAAGGGCTCTCCTGGTGATTGTGATACTTCGAAGGCCATCTCCCCTCTAGAAACGCACTCCCATGGTGTTGATCGCTCGATGGGAGATGTTCATGCGGCAGGAAATCCTCACTACACGCTCTCTCCCATTAGAATGAAAGAAATTCTTATCTACTACCAAAGAAAACTCTCTGAGCTTGACCCGGCCAATCAGTCAATCTTTGCCGAGAATGCCAAAAAAGCAATCAATGAGATAGATCACTTGGTGAGTTCAATTAAACAAAAGCTCTCAACCCGAAAGAACCTCGTTCTGATGGAGTACCACAAAGAGTACACCTACTTTATCTCGGACTTTAAACTCCACTCCGAAGGAAGTATTGAAAGCATTCCAGGTGTACCTCCCTCTGCTGGAGAATTACTTGAAGTCAGTAAGAAAATTAAGAATCATAACGTCTCACTCATTTTGGCGGGACCAACAGCCAATATAAAAGTTTTAAATAAACTCAAAGATCAGGCCTCTACAAATTTTTTAATTCACTCAGCGCTTATGAAAGAAGAGAGCTATCTTGATCACATACAAACTTTGAGTGATGAAATCCTTGCACTTAGTGGAGGACTTCCTTGATTAGAGTTTCCAATCTGAGTTTTGGTTATCATCGTCCCCTAAGCGCCCCTTTAAGCTTTGAGCTTGAAGAGGGAGAAATCCTGCTGATCAATGGGTCTAATGGCTCAGGTAAATCGACACTCATGAAAACACTGCAAGGTAATCTCCGACCACTCTCAGGCATCATTGAATCATCATTTAAACTTGGCTCACTTTCTCAAGATGTCCCCACCACACTGAACCTCTCACTTACAATGAAAGAACTTGCAGCTCTCTTTCAGATTCCAAAACAGATTGAACATACTCTGCTCAGTGATATTCCGACTCATATGAGATGGGAAGAATTAAGTGGTGGCATGAGACAACGGGCCATGCTCGCAATGGGCCTGGCCAAGGGGGCAGAGGCACTTATTCTCGATGAACCGGCCAATCACCTGGATCAAGAAGGAGTCGAAAAGCTAAGTCTCCTCCTTAAGGATTTACTCTCAACGAGAGTGATAAAGGCCCTCATTGTTGTAAGCCATATTTCACTCTTTGAGGGGGCGAGAAACATTAAGAGGTTGGCAATATGATTGATATTCTCCTTCTCTTTGGGCCAAGCACGCTCATGGCCATTCTAATTAGTCTTCCACTCTCCCTATGTGGTCCTCACTATTGCGCCAGAGGGCAACACTTAGAATTACTCCCAATGGCTCAACTGGCTTACTTTGTCTTCCACCTTATTGCCCTACTAAGTTTTGGACACAACCTGCCCGAGCTGTTCCTCTTCATTTTACAACTTGTGACTTCTCTCTTTGTGATGAAGATAGCCCGAAGGCTAATTGGGCGAAATGACCTAAAGATTCTAGCGACCTACTTGATTGCAATGACAGCTGACTTCGCCCTACTCACACTCTTTCCTAAAATTGATGGACACCTAAGTTCTCACCTCTTTGGAGACATCGTGACTGTAGGGGGAGAGCTTGGAATGATTTCAACCTTTCTCGCATTAACCCTGCTTGGTGCTCTTTTGATTGGCCAAAGTAAGTACTTAAAAGAGACCATTAACTTTTGTCTCTTCAAAGAAGTTCCAAGGAATCAATTCTTTGAATGGATGGGACTTACGGCCCTGGCCATTTGTCTCTATAACCTTGGGCCCATCCACACTCTAGCGGTCTTGATTCTTCCAAGTTTATTTTTAAATCGTAAAGTGAGAGGACATGGATTAATGATCACAGTCTCTATAACTGCTCTTATCTTTTCTTGTATAGCCGGGATGCTCACTTCAAGTTTGATAGAGCGACTACCAAGTGTCACGATTGTAACTAATGTCTTTGCCTTATCGCTCTTTTTGATAGGCGCACTCATACAAGTGCGCCAAACGGCAAATATTAAGAGCGCTTAATCACAAGAGAAAATGGCTTTCTAACTTTGACTTCTCTGGCGTTACCACTTGGATAGACGAGAGAGTGAAGCACCGTACTCATACAGCTTAGTAAATCGCGATTGGGAATAGCTTCGGGGTTTTCGATACCCAGGTGCGAGAGAGCGCCATGTTGATTGATAGTTAATTGTGCGTAGACAACACTAAAATCTCTACGAGTGTCAGAGGCGTATCGATTAAGACAGTCACCAAGGAGATCAGAGTTAGCAGCGATGACACTATCAACTCCAGAGACAAAATCCTTTGTTGAAAACTCAGCTCTGGCCGGTGCGCTGCCAGTATCCATCATCATTTCATCTGGAAGCATCATCATCTCGACCGGTTGTTGATTGATCGGAGCGCGCGAAGCTTCAGGAGCAGCCTCTTGGTTGCGTGACTTTCTCTTAGGCTTTAGGAATTTCGAACACGACTTTGGGTCCTTAGACATACAGTCTGCTTGCTTATTATAGTCATCAATGGCGACTTCCCAATCGATTCGATTTTCCATGTACTCCAAGTGCTGTTCTTTGAGTTGATCAGCTTCTTCGGCCATTTTCGCGAGGGTTTTGGATTTGATCTTAAAGGACTTGTTGAGGTTTTTCACATTTTGAAGCTCATTCTTAAAGAACTTCAATTCGTCGTCTTCAACAGGAATCTTATTAATAGCGGCGGCAGGTTTCTCCTTGGCCTCTCCATCAATGTAAATATCCTTAGATTTTAAAACGACATTACTAGGGGCATCGTTGGCCAATCCTAAACTCGACACTCCGGCCAACAAGGCCAAAACCAGCAGTCTCACACTCACTCCTTTGCCAAGAATGGCATCTGATCAATATGAGATCAAAATAGCGAGGCAAGAGTTGAGGTGTCAACACATTGCGATTTTGTATACATTATAAAAATGTGAATACGCTACAATTCCAAGTTCTTAGAAATAAGGCTAAGGCATTGACGCTTGAATTGATCGTACTCTTTGAGCTTCTTCTTAAACTCAACCTTCATGCCATCAATTTGGCCTTTAAAGCTCCCCTCACTCTGAAAATAGCTATTACTTTCAAGGTCAGTGAGGATTGCCGAAGCCTTCTGAAGCTTTACATATTCACAAATCATCTCTGAGAGAAGCTCAAATGGACCCTGATACTGCTCAAGTAAGCCCAGCAACTCGCGCAAGCTCCAATCGACTTCAGCGAGGTCATTTGTCCCCTTAAGGCCCGCTTGGAGCGAGTGGAGAAACTCCTCCTGGGACTCCTTAAGTCGAACTGAATGGACGGCCGAAGGGCCTTTAGCTGTTGTCATAGTGATATCTTAAGGGGAATTGGGCAATGTTTACAGTTAAAAGTAAAGTTTACACTCGTCCTAACAGCTTCATAAAAGTCTGTTTGAGCTCGTGAAAACGCTTGGCATAGAGTTCCTCTATAAAGCGCTCGTGATGGTCTTCTGAACGGCGGCGAACGCTCCATAGCCCGGCCAGAACTAGAGAGATTGCCACCACGCCAACAATAGTAGAGGTCCATTTAAAGACAGAGACCAGCTTCGAGGGCTCACTCGCCCACTTCGCTGGCTTAATGGGAAGGTACTCTAAGTAAGAAGACGCCAGGCGAGCTTGCTGAGCCTCCGGGGCCGGAGCACGGAAGTTCTTTTGAACTACTACTTGGCGATACTTTAGGGCCTGCTTGGGATCTTTATTAAGTGAAGCCGTGGCCCACAGACTAAGAGCTACAAAGGTAATAGCTGCAAAAGATGTAACTACTTTAAGCCACAGAGGAATCTTTGTTTCGTGAAATTCAGACATGTCTCAACTCTCTGCTGGCCTTAGTGGGAAGAACATTGACCAGGAGTTGAAACTTAGAAAAGAAGAGAGAGGGAGTCAAGCGCTGCAGGGTCAGTGGGGGCTGCGCCCTGCAGCGCTAAGAGACTTACTTGAGGACGACTAGGAAATCGACTTCAACTTGATCATGAATCATTTTATCGCCAAGGCCTTTAAAGAAGGCGCCTGAACCGTAAACAATGTCGAATTTAGTGCGGTCAAACTGAAGCTTTCCAGAGTACTTCTTGCCATCTTGCTTGGCCTTAAAAGTTACTGGATTTGTCTTACCTTTTACTGTGAGGTCACCTTTAAAAGTGTCGCCTTCCACTGACTTAATAACCAGTTTTGCTTCTGGGTATTTGTTTACAACGAAGAAGTCGTCGGTTTTTACGTGGTTGAGAAATTTATCGGCCCACTCGCCTTGTAGATCAGTCACAGTGATCGTTGTCATATCGATCACGAACTCTCCGCCAGCGACCTTGCCCTCTTTTTCAACCACTGAGGCGCTCTTTAGCTTTACTTCGCCCACGTGCTCGCCGGTAACCTTAGTGCCCTTCCAGGTAAACTTAGAAGCAGCGAGATCGACGTCTGCACCTTGAGCGGCGAAGCTAAGAGCAAACCAAGTTACTAAAATACTGAAAATATTGAATAATCTCATTGAATCCTCCTTTGGATTTCGTTCTTGAAACAAGAATATGCCTGTGATTGATCTAAAAAAAGCATAAAGATTGGCTCATCTTGATCAGTTTTAAAGATCAACCTATCCTTTTTACACAATCACGCACCGCGCAACGCGGTCATGATAAATTCCACCCATGAAAAAATGGACTACAACCTACAAAACACTCGTTTTTACGCTACTGGCGCTACTTGGACTTACAAATACCCATGCGGCGACAAAGCTCCCTCTCACCAATGCAATTGGGCTCGCCATTACGCCCAAGGGGCAGGAGTACTTTAAAGAGAATCTCCAAGAGCTCATCAAAACGAATAACTTCGAAATCGGAAATATCTATTTTCCGGGTACAGAAGTTATCGGAGAGGAAACAAAAACTGAGGACCTAGTAGAAGACCCTGAATTAAAGGAAGTTATTCTACAGGCAAAAGAAATTCTCAATCGCTTCTTTGAGGGCCTAGATCTTGATAGTCACAAACTCAAATTAGGAGTGGAAGACATTCTCTTTAAGGCCCAGTGGGAAGAAGTCTCCCTAGACGTACTTCCACCTACCAGAAGTGAGCTCAAGAGTAATTACACCGCAATCTTTAGTCTAAGACTGGCCGCCAAGAATATCCTGGTGAACGTCAGCAAAATTCGTGGCAGTGACCTTAACAATCCCTGGATTGGTGAACTCGGTATTGATCAATTCGAACTCTCCACTAAGACTGAGTCTCGCCCCTTAGAGATCGAATTAAATTTAGGCTTCTACCAAGAGTCTCGAGGCAAGTTTAGAATTGATGTTCTCACACCAAATACAAATCTAGACGAATTAGTTCTTGGCTATACATTCGCCTCGCCCTTAGTTCTCCCAAAAGTTGAAGTCCAAATTAATGAAAGAAAGCTAAGACTTAGAAACGAAGAAATTGAAAAGCTTCTCTTAGAGCAACAAGACAATATTCTCTCGCGAGTAAAAACCCTTCTCCAAGAAAAAATGGAAACTGAAATTCCAGCGTCACTTGGTACCGTAATCAATGAGACTCTTGAAAAGGGATTTAAAGAAGTAAACCAAATGAATCCTCCTGGTAGTCCCAGTGAGAGTGAGCCCAAGTTTGTCTGGGCGCTAGGGCTTCAAGAAGTAAAATACCACCAAGGAAATCTACTGCTAGATTTCGATGCCCGCTTTGACGACACAATCAGAGGCACTGGACGAGCGCTTTCGCCATCACATATGGCCTCTGCTCCTGCCAATCTAATTGATACAAGAAATGGCACTAGTGACTTTATCTTTAGTCTCAACCAAGGCGTGCTCAACCGAGTCATCCAGCTCTCAAGCGAGCGTGGCTACTTCAACGAAATCGCCCTCGATTCTGGAGAATCAATCAAACTCGTCAAAACTCCCTACCTTAATATGAAGGGCCCGAAGACGAAGATGGGGCTTGAAATTGAGTATAAAGTAACCGGCTTTGCAGCTGTTTTTGTAAAGAACCCAATCCATATCAACTTTGACCTCAATCTAGACTTTCCGATTTCAAGTGACGGCAAAGTAAAGATGGTAGTAGATTCGATTGATCTCGACAGCGCGACGGTTGAAGATAAGTACATCCGCATGTTTGGTTCTAAAGTGAGAGCGGCCGTTAAGGAAAAACTCGCCGAGGTCAATGGCGATATGAAAGGATATATGCTAACTGATGATATTCCGATTCCCGATGATCTTGGTGGTATCTCTCTAAAGAAAGTAGCTGCCCAACTTGATAAGAACGGACATTTAAAAATTTACTCAGAAATTAAAAGATAATATTGGAGATTCGTATGACATTCGCAAAGAAATCACTCATGTTTTGGTTCTGTGCTCTCTTTCTCTCGCTAGCAACAGCACAGGCAAGAGACTTTATCGTTCGCCCATTTAGCGTTGAAGGACTCGGCAAATACAGCAAGTCAAATGTGACAGTGTATCTGGTGTCGGCCTCAAAGGTATTTGGAGCAGAGTTTACAGTAAGCAAAGTTTTTAAAGTACTTGGAACTGTTTCAGTCAATGGTCGCAGTTCAATTGACTTTGGTGAATTGAAGATTAAGCAAAACTGGTCAAGTTTTAGAAATCCAAATGCAATTGTAGCAGTCGTGCACGACCAGGCCAAGCACTCACTTAATAAGCACGGCATCGTAGATGGTACGCCAACAGTCTTTGCTGAACCTGAATACCAAAATGCAGGTGAAGTAGTCCCAATGACTGACAACACAGTACAACTTCGTCAAAGAGAAGCCGCAACTCTAGATGAACTTCTACAGGTTCCTAGTATTAGAATGTAATTAATTTGAATGTGAGTTGGAGTCATGCCACGCTTTGTAGCTCTCCAACTCGCCTTTGAATTTCGCAAACACCCACACCAGAAGACTTAAATCATCCGTAAGCCCAATGGGCATCAAAAAATCTGGGATGAGATCAAGCGGATTTAAGAAATAAAGAAAAGCCGCGATAAAGATCACTAATGAGTCATTTGAAAGACCCTTATATTCTCCCTTCACTGTCTGCTTAATCATCTTGAGCGACAAGGCCAAATCAGCTTTAATGCCCTTTAGTCTCGCTGAAGACTTAAAAGCCTTGTTCTCAACATTGTAGAGAATCTCTGAAACACTTGAAGGTCCACCAGCGAGGATATCCATCGCCTTTTCAAACTTCAGGCTCTTAAGAATACGTGTCAACTTTGGCATTATCACTTTCCTGATTGAGCGGGCGATAAACCGCCTTCACTACCCTCATCAGAGTCGTAGCGGTGCTCACTTCTCTTGCGATCAACAATAATGATAATCACAATCGTGGCGAACATCAATGCAATGGAAAGGAGTCCCACTCGACCAAAACCGACAAGTTCTCCTGAGACGCCCTCAGAGATCATAAGTCCCGCTAAGAATGTAGAAGAGGCCGACCCAATTGAGCGAATTGAATTAGTCAGACTCATAAAACTGCCGCGCTCGCTCTCACAGGGAACCATCGAAATTAATGTCATACATGGAATCATGCGACCTGAAACCATTGTCATAAACAGGGCCGACAAGACCAGGTAGAGACCAAAAGAGATCGGCCCGGTATGCGTGTACCAATAGACCGGAATCGTGGAAATCACGACTAAAATATTATAGAGATTCAAGGCGCCAAATCGGTCGGTTAACTTCCCAATAAGGCGAGCAGAAACAATCGTACAAGCTCCACCAATGAGGTACATATACTTTAAATCGTGTACATCAATTCCTATATTCTTAACCGAGAAAGGAGAGAGAAAAGGAATGAGCAAAAACATGGACATAGGGACAATAAAAATAAGCAGATAAGAGCTTAGGTAGCGAGTTCTCCCAAGAACCTGCCCAAAGCGCTTAAGCGTCTCTAAGGCGCTCTCTGTATTTTCCTTGGCCGGCATATTGGGAAAGACAAAGAAAGCGGCTACATAAATAAAGAGTGTAAAAAAGGCAATGAAGTAGAAGGTATAGTGCCAAGATGTAGCATCGGCGATCGAAAGCCCGATGGGAACCCCCAATACTGAAGCTACGGAGAAAGAGGCCATGATTAATCCCATAGCATTTCCACGGCGCTTTGGAGGGACGAGGTCACTGGCAATTGTGAAGACAAGTGCATTTAGAATGCCTCCAAAAATTCCCGTTACGATTCTTGCTCCAAGCAGGTAATTAAAGTTAGGCGCAAGGCCACAAAAGACTGTTCCCACAATAAAGCCGGTCAGGCAGATCATGAGCATCTTCTTGCGATCAAACTTATCGGCAATAGTGGCAAAGAGAAAGCCCGCTACCCCAGCGCTAAAATTGTAAGAAGATACAAGTGAAGCAAACTGTACCGGTGTAATCCCAAGGGATTCCATGAGAGTTGGGCCCAGGGGCATCAACACAACAAAATCAACAATATGAGAAAACTGTATACAGGCTAGAAGGCGAACGTAGAGGGACTCTCGAGATTTGAGCGTATTTTCCATTGCCCAAGGCTAATCCTGCTCGAGCTCACTGGCAACTAATATGACCTTAGCGACGTTAAATCTCACCTGAAATTTTTTCATTTTACCCCACCCAACTGGCCCTAGGGTATATGGTCGCTCCTCACGGAGGTTCTATGAAAATAAAATTGATTGCAAGAGCACTCTCCTTTTGTGCGACAGCACTCCTCACCTCACAATCACTTGCTTCAGATATGCCGGTGAATCTCACTAAGATCATTAACGAAGCTCAATCAAAATATCAAAATGCCATAGAGAAGTACCCTATTCTCATCTTCAACCAAGATGAAATCGACACTCGCTTTCTCGCCGCCAAGGCTTTTGGTGATAGCAAAGAACAAAAGAGTAAGCGCTTAAAAGTGATTCAAGAGTATATCTTTGACAAGATTGGACTAGAAGTTTCAGAGCGCGATGCCGATCAGTACGAGCCCTACCTCACCGTGCTCAAAGGTTCAGCTGTGGCCCTGCCACTACTTGATGGAGGGTTTGGCGAATATAAGTACAAGATGTGTGGAGTTTTTCACGCCTCACCAAATAGCAATCAGCGCCTAGAGCTTGAAAGAATCTTAGGTCTTAGAACTAAAGAAGTGTACGACAATCAAGCGGCCGAGAGCATACTCCCAAAGCTTCCCTATGAAACCTTGGCCAAATTTTCTATCTATCACGAAATCGGCCACTGCCTTGATCAAACCTTTCTTCCAGGAACATATAATTCTAGTGGAGAGAGCCCTCATTCAGTTCATGAGAGTGAATCATTTGCAGAGGTCATGGGCCTATTCATCCTTACGCAACAAGGATATAAGGATATTGCACGCAATAGAGGAATGCTCAGAACCATTTATTCAAGAAAGATGGGAACATACTTTGCCAGTAATCCGGGACTTGGATTTGGCAACCCCTACTTCGTGGCCGGTGGTGTGATCTACTACCTAGACCCCGTACTTAAAGCGGCCGATGTGAAAATCCGCGACCTGCGCTCAGACTTTAATAAGCTAGAACTACCAGAGCTTATGAAACTTGCTCGTGAAGTCGTTGAGACTCACTCACTGCCCTCAAGAAGCTTCCATGCGATTCTCACCTTCCTACAGTCGAAAAACGGCGAAGAAGCACTCGAGAGATACCGTGAATTTAGCTATAGCTCCCCTGATCTCTTCTACCAAACCTATAAAGATTTGATCGCGTATAGCGACTTTACGACCTTTCTCATGGGCAAGCTCTTTGATGTCGATGCCACAGAGACTGACGGTATGGGAGAGCTCTCTGAGATTGATACCAGAGAACTTTGTACTTTAGTTGTCACTGGTCAAACTCAAGCGCTAAGACTCAGACTAGATGATTATCGCAATGAACTTCAAAATGAACTTGGCCCTGCGGCCCAACAAAGAGAGCAGGCCAAGCGTTTAAATGAAATTTTCGAAACAGAACTTAATTCATGTGAGAGTGTGCAATAGGCACACTCTCAAGATTTATCACTTAGAAGGCAACGGCTAAAGTAATCGAGCCCGCATTTAAGTGATAGTCACCAAAGATGCGCCCATATGATCCTTTAATGGTTGCGTGCTTAGTGAGTTGATGTGTGACAACTCCATCAAGTGCCCAGAGATCAGTTTCTGTGCGGGTTGATGATTGATAAAGTGAAAAGGCACCGCCAGCAAGTGAAAAGGTCCAATCACTATTCATGAGATAGCTCACACGTGCAGTGTAGAGCGATTCATCTTGAGACTTACCACCAGTAAAGGTGCCGAATCCACCAATGCGGGCCGCCTGAATTTGAGATTGGTTGTGATCCGGATTGCTGTTGACCATAGAAAGATAAGTGTCATAGCCCGTCGACAAGTAGCCGCCATTAATAACCTCGAGGGCCTGGGCTTCTACCTTAAAACTTGATCCAAGCATTCTCTCTACTGAAACCGCGTAGACGTGGTGCTGACCACTAAACCAAGATGTCTTATCGCCCCAGCCGATATAATTGGCGAGAACGTTGAATTTATAGTCGCCCAAGGTAAAGCGCACATAGGGAGAAATATTCCATGCCCCACCAAGCACATATGTGCCGTCATTATTATTCCAATACGCGGTCAGAAATCCTGCTTCATAATTAGCGCCGTACTTTAGAAAGAGAACAGCGTACATATCGCCATCATCTGTATCTCTGTCGATCGTTCCCTCAACTCGCTTGTCATAAATAAGTGCGGTGTAGACTCCGCCAAAGTTAGTGAGCACAAGTGCACGGTCGCGACGATCATCACAAGTGGTTAAACAATGGGCCCAATTGGCCACTTGTCTACCAGCACTAAAGGTCCAATCATTCTTCTTATATTCAATCAAACCGTAATCGAGACGAACGTCATTGCCGCCACCACCATTGTCTGAACTTCCTGTCACGCTGGTATTCGTTCCAGGAGTGTCACCATCCCACTTGTCACCAGACAGGATCGTGCGCGTCTTCACAGCAATTCCCTCTTGATGGTGAAACTCTACCTTCACGCGCAGAAGCTGGGCAAAACCCTGATCCTTATCTTGGCGTGTAGAGACATTCTTTTCTTTGGTAAATCCTCGAATGTGGCCATCGACCCCATAATTGACACTCAATTCATTGGCTTGCAGTGCGCCACTAAAGAAAATTAGAGAAATTGCTACAAGATTACAGCATCTTAGCCACATATTTTGAACTCCGGTATAAAAAGAAGCTACTTAATAGCAACGGAGTTTCTAAAAGACATGACTATTCGCACATCCCACGCCACTGGGGGACTTGAGCGAGGGGACCGCGATTCATTTCACTCTTACACAACTCACCGGTATAACCATAGAAGAGAGAGCCCCCAGAGATTTTATCCATTACCGGTGCGCCTCGGCCGGGAAGAAATGCCGGGCAGCCGTAACTTCTTCCCATCTTAGCAGGCCGTGCGGCCATGGCATCTTGATTATAGAACGCTTCATGCATCACCACTCCTGCCCCAAGAGCTTCAGAGTTTGTTGAAGAGAGTCCAACCAATCTCATTCCATTAACTCGCCCTTCACCGACATTCAAATTCGGCCAGCCCTTACGTCCTTTCTTTGAGCGATCGTGACTTGTTGAAAAGTAAAAATTTGATGTGCGAAAAAACCCAACTCTCGTCATATTAGTTCGCGTCCCATTTCGCTGTGTACAGCGATCAATCATTCCGTCGTGAGTGGCGTCACCCCTATTGACTCCCTCACTCTTAGAAAAGCCAGAACCGTGAGAAACATGCTCGGTTGAAACACTTCCCGTTTGCATATCAAGTAGGTAAAAGCGCTTCCGCCCAGAGTGTTGTGAATAGTCTGCAATAGAGAGATAGCGCTGATTGCTGAAAGAAGATTTATTCTTTTGATAGTAAGAGAGTGCCTGCTTGAGTGCATCTTTTGGCACGCCCTGATCAACCCATGAAGAGAAATATCGACAATCACCGGAGCCATTGGCAACGGTCTTTATTGGTGGAGTGGCCTGTGCGCGCTCTTCCACACAAGTAGCGCAGTCAGCAGTTTCACTGGTTGGGGGCTCAACCACTTGGTTAATTGCTTGGGTAATTTCACCGCGATCGACACTGCGATTAATTTCCTTCGCCTTTTGCTTAGGCATGGAGTCTGTAAGGTTATTGAAGATTGGAAGTTCAGAAAACTTCTTCCCTCCACTAAAAGGAACTTCGCAAGAAACGACCAAACCCAACATCATTAATAGTAAAAATCTTAAACATTTCTTCATCTCACTATCAGTATCGGTGCAAATCCCATAAGATGTAACCCTTAAGCAATAGAAAACCAACAAAGTTCGTATAGTTTAATAAGGAGACAGTATGAAGTTTCTGCACACCATGCTCAGAGTGAAGGATCTGGATCGCGCCCTGGATTTCTACGTGGGCAAACTCGGCTTAAAGCAGATCAGACGCTCTGATAATGAAGCAGGGAAATTTAGTCTGATTTTCCTGGCCACAGAAGAAGGCGCACCTGAAATTGAATTAACCTACAATTGGGGTCAAGAGGAAGAGTATAGTGTCGGTCGAAATTTCGGCCACTTGGCATTTGCTGTCGATGATATTTATCAAAAATGCGAAGAGCTTGAGGCCATGGGAGTTACCATTAACCGCCCACCTCGCGATGGATACATGGCCTTCATTCGCTCCCCTGATAATCATTCCGTAGAGTTACTTCAAAAAGGTCAAGCCCTCCCTCCTCACCCAAAGTGGAGTAAGCGAGAAAATATCGGCACCTGGTAAAACCTGCTCGCTGCCTCAGATTTTCTCCTAGGTTAGAATTTAATAAGTCTTATCCTAGGGGAAATCATGAAAACTACATTTGCACTGATTCTACTTCTGGCCTCAGGCCAGAGTCATGCTCTCTTTAACTTTGATAAAGAACCGAAAGAACTTGAAAAGTTAAAAGAGCAAAAAATTGCTACTCCAACCTACACTTCATTTAGCGAAATCGCTCCTGTGACTCCGCTACCTGCGAAGTTTCGATTTAAAATTGGCACACTTCTTAGAATGGCCCTTTTTAAACAACAAGTTCTACCTTATGACATTGTGGAGCCCAAAGAGTATTCAAGTCTTGAAAATAATATTCATGAATTCTTTAAGCATCCTGGTGGTCAAACTTCACTTAAGCTTCTCTCTTATTCGAGACAAATCAATGCCGGCCAGCCCTATCAAATCAACTCATTTCTCCCCTACTTCACTATTCGCAAAGAAAACGAACTTGTGGGCAATGAGAAAGTTGGACCTGCTGCCGTCGTTCATGAACTCTTTGACCTAAGAAGCAAATATGAAGGTGAACTTCAGTACATGACACCTAAAGGGGAGCTTAGAAAAGCTGAAGTAAAGTACAAAGAAAAAGCTCTTCCTCGCTCAGGAAACATGTTTCTCTTTGATCATGAAATCTTTTCGCTCAAAGAACTCATTAATAATCCAAAGCAAAATATTCTACAAGACGTCATCCTTCACGAGTTCACTCACATCTGGCATAGCGAACTGCTCTCAAAATCAGTTCGCAATAAGAGCACTGTGGCTTCAAATATGACAGAGAATGGTCATGACACAATGATTGTCTCTAACCCAAGCCTTGCTTTTAGTGAGGGTCTGGCAGAGGGTTTCGAGGCACTCTATGGAACTGCCGCTTCGAAGATTCTCAACATGAGTAAAGAAGAGCGCAGACGCTTCTTTGGAAATTACAACGCGAAACTCTCTAAAGGCATGCAATTTCTTGCTAACAGACAAACTTTCGTCAGAAGAAATAGCTATCTCTACAATCTCTACGATGCCAGTAATTGCTCACTAAGAAGCATTAAGGGTATAAGTGCTGCTGAGATTGGTGTAAGTTCAAGTTTCAATGCTGAGGACTTTGTCGCTCGAGTTCTTAGAGGAGAAGAAATTAACGTTGAAGATATGATCAAAGTGATGAACTGGGAAAATTTCTCAGATCGCTTCTATAGTGATGAAGGTTACGCCTCAACCACAGACCTCGCAAAAAATTGTCAGATCGATTCACCTGCAAGGCTAGAATCTAAAGAGGGATTTGTCGCCACACTCATCTATAACTTGGTTGCAAGTGGCGCGATGATCCCAACTCAAGTCCTTCACGAAATGGATCTGGGTCAAAATGGCAAAAAGCCTATGAGTGATAAGGCGTGGTGGAAGAGCTATCAAGCGCAAAGTGCTAAATGGCAAGAATGGATGACTTCATCAACTCGCGCCCCAGCTTCAGAGCGCGCTCGCGAAGCAGAGAAGGTATTTCTCTTAAGCTTTAGAAGCCTAGTAGAGGCCGTAAAAGCATCTCAGGCCACAACTATTACCGACCTAATCAAGTACCTCATTAGTAATCCACAAGATAGAGACACTGATAAGCAAATGCGTGTCGCCTATCAGCTACTCAAAGTGACAAAAGGCTCGCTTCTTCCTGAAGACGCGAGTTACAATGAACTGAGATCACTCTTTAAAAATCCAGGAAGTATTTCAAGAGGTACTGAGGCCATCTCCGACTCGCTCCGCGAACTCGTAGCAAGAGGAGATCTCTCAAAGACCTACAGTAAGTTTACTCGCGTGCCTGAAGTTTATGTTAGCTATCCCAGCAAACTCTCTGGAGGAGCAAAGAAGCGCTTAAACCTAAACGTTGCTCACCACATCGACCTCATCGATCTCTTTGGTGAAAACTCTAAAGAAGTGGCGGCCCTAGCCTCTAGATTATCTAAGGGAGCTGCCTTTAGAGATGATGCCGAGGCCATTAATTTTGCCGCTAGTATAGGAAAGGCTTCGATCATTCAAAAAGCCATTGCTGACGCTGAAGTAGAGTTAAAGGAAGTGAGAAAGCTCGAAGATATGGGTCAACAAATCATGAGTCACTTTTAGGAAGAGATATGGAAGTATTGGTAAAAGTTCTCGTCGCTCTCATTGCAACTCAACACGTCCTCTTCTGCGCGCTGGAGATGTTTCTTTGGCGCTCAGATATTGGCCGCAAGATTTTCAGGACCGACGTGGACTTTGCCAATCGCTCAAGTGCCCTGGCCGCAAATCAAGGGCTCTACAACCTCTTCTTGGCCGGTGGACTCTTCTACTCACTCTTTACAGCAAACCCTGAAATTGCCTCAACTTTTCAATTCTACTTTCTTGGCTGTGTCGCACTTGCAGGACTCTACGGCGCCTTTAGTGTTTCAAAAAACATTTTATTTATTCAGGCCCTGCCCGCAATCCTCACTCTAGTAATTGCTTACATCGCTTAGACAGCTCAATTTTTCTAGACCTGAAATAGGCCATGATGCGAAGATATTGTATGAAAAATTTTACTTTTCTCGCTCTTATTGTGACCCTCACAGGTCTTCTCTCTAGTTGCAGTTCGGCCAAGGACTGGAGGAGCGCCTCCCGAGATAGCGTTGGCATCGCCCCCAAGGCCAGTGAACTTAAAGAATCGATTGTTCAAGTCTACACCGCCAGGGCCTTTAGCTGGCGTGGCAACTTTGCCGTTCATCCTTGGATTAGTTATAAAAAGGCAAGTGACAAGCAGTACACTGTCACCCAAGTCATTGGCTGGCTGCTTAGACGCTCAAAGAGCGCCGTGAGCACAGAGCAAGACCTCCCCGATCGCAGGTGGTTTGACTCTGCCCCAGAGATTATTTTTGAGGCCAGAGGGGAGCGCGCCGATAAAATCATTGCTCAACTAGAAGAGTTAATTCCCAATTATCCCTACGCTGACCAATACCGACTATGGCCAGGGCCCAATAGCAATACCTATATTGCCTATCTCATTCGCCATATTCCTGAACTCGACATTGAACTGCCTCCCCACGCCATTGGAAAGGACTGGATTGAAGGTCCACTTCCCTTTGCCAAGACTGCTTCAGGCACAGGATTTCAATTTAGCCTCTTTGGAGCGCTAGGTTTCTCTCTGGGTGTGGCCGAGGGTATTGAGGTAAATATTCTGGGTCTAAATTTTGGTCTAGACCTTTGGACTCCGGCCCTCAAGCTCCCCTTTGTGGGAAGACTTGGGATGAAGGACAAAAGTCTCTAAATTAGCGGGAGCAAAAGCGAGTTAAGACGCTTGCTCCACTCAGTGGACAATTCTCTGGAGTCTTCTGAATCTCCCCTGTTGCCAGAGGTGTTCTAAAAATTCTTAATACTTCAAGATTTGAGAGACTTCCAAGCGGGCCCAAACTCTTAATCGGATTGCTTGAAAGATTCATCTGACGAAGTGACTGCAGTCCTGAGAAAACTGTCAAATCAGTAATCTCATTAAAGGTGAGCATCACCTCTTCTAGTGAAGTCATCAAAGCAAACTCAGCGATGTCAGCATCTTTTAAACTGGAGCTCGAAAAATCAAGAGTCAATAGCTTTGCGAGCTTTCCAAAAATGACTTTCTTAAAAGTCATTTTTGAAAGAGAAAGGCGCTGTAACTCGCTCATGCCAGAGAAATCAAGTTGATCAACCGTCATGTCACTTAAAGTCAGGTCTTCAAGACTATTAAGTGAAAGAAGAAGCGAGAAGTCCTTAAAGTCACTACTTCCAAGATCAAGCTTTTTTAAATGAGTGAGGCTTGAGAGAAAGTCATAACTTGCAAGCTCAGTATTGGCCAGAGACAGAGAGGTGAGTTCAGGAAGGTCCTCAAGCACACTAGCATCTTTAAGTGGGTTACTAGAGAGTATGAGCTCCTTCACTTCATTCTCAGGACCTAGGCCCGTCAGTGATTGAAGCTCGCTCTTAGTTAGGTCGAGCGTATCTATTTGAAGCGTAGAATTCAGAAAGCTCAGGTCACTTACTTTCGTATTATAAAAAGCCAGCGAATCAAGGGCGAGATCGTGAAGCTTTGAATATTCAATCGTCTGCCCTTTAATATTTGAAAAGCGAATAGACTTTAACTTTGGAAGAAGACTTAAGTTTGAAAGCCCATAGTGAGCATCAATCATCTTCTCACCATCAAAGTAGATCGAATCAAGCCCTGAAAGATAGTCTACAATCTTATCGCAACTAAGGTAAAACTCCCTCGCCTCCTCTCCTCTAAGCGTATCAACTTTCTGGTCGATAAGCATTTTGAGTGTGTTCCACTCAGGACTGGCAAGACTCTTCATCTCACACCATTCTTTAAGTGTGCTTACTTCACGCTCATCTTCCCAAGCACGCTCTTTAAAAGGAGCGGTCTTATAAAGAGAGATACCAGAACTCTTCTCAATCCAATCCCCATGCCCTCCAATAAAGGTATAGAGATTTTCATTTTGAGAGCAGTCAACGTGAAAGGGAAAGTCGGGATCGCCTGTATGGCCCATCGATCCAGGTGTTAAAACGAGATCAAAGCCATTTGTGACCCCAATTAAAAACCACTCAAGCTCGCCCTTCTCGTTGGGAAGTTCAACGTAAGCAGGCCCTCCACTATCCCCGTGACAGGCCCCTTGCCCTTTATCACCTTTAAAGACCATGACATCTCTAAAGCGAGCGTTATCTTCGTAGCTAGAAAGCTTAGTGTAAGAGAAGAACTTCTCCCCGGCCTCAATCTTGCCACTGGCATTCTTATTGCCATGCCCGGCGAGCACGTACCTTCCACCAAGAGGCAGGAGATTCTTATCAGAGAGAATGCGAAGCGGTTTAGCAAATGTTGGAAGTTCTCCGGCGAGCTCAACCCAAGCGATGTCCCCACTTGGAAAACTCATCTCCCAATCAGTTGGGTAGCGAACTTGAAAGCGCTTCACCGGGATAATCACTCCATGCTCAAGATCAAGGGTCGACTGGCCAATAAAGATCTCAAAATCACCAAGCTTCTTATCGGCCAAACAGTGCTTGGCCGTCACAATCAAGCTCTCGCTCGCGATCGAGCCGGTGCAAAAAATTTTGTGATCAGCAGTTTTAATGAGGGCAACAGTATTGTAGTAGGACGGATGCTGACTAGTCGGAATCTCGCCATTAATGATCTTTCTCTTGGCATAGGCGCTTTGGAAAAAAGCACTACACAGAACGAGAGTGAGCGCGAGTGAAAATCTAGAGTGAAACTTCAACATCTGATACCTTCTTTAGCTTATTCGTCATCGCCAGCCCCTGGGCCTTGCGATCAAAGCGAGAGATGAAATCGCAGTGCTGACAGAATTTCTCCGTCCGACAACCGCGATCAAACCCTTGACGAATACCGAGTGCTCGTGGAGTTGAGAGCACTTCATTTAAAGTCTGCGTGAGGGCATTACCTAGCGGCATCACCCCTTCTTTATCTAAACAACATGGCACCACCGTGCCATCGGTTAAAATCCCAACGTGATTTTTAAGAGCATAACAATAGCCGATCTCCCCTTGATGAGGATTTTCAAAGCTCGGCCAATCAAAGCGACTATCAAAGTGCAGATACGTTCGCCCAGTGATGCGAACCCCTTTATTGGCCGCTCTCACATCGACACTCCGAGGAAGGGCCATTTGGTACTTGTCTTCAAGCGCTTGAAAGATCTCTTCGTTATGAAGTGCTTCGGCCCCAAGATTCCACAAGCGGTAATTGATGTAGATATCCGGGCGAACTTCTTCAAGGTATGAGGTTGCGGCGAGAACAGACCTCAAGTAGGCACTCGGGTCTCTAGTTGGAAAGTTATCCCCGTGAATCTGAAGTGAGAGATTCACTTGGGCCACACTAGATTCGCTCGCAATTTCTCGCGCCCACTTCTTTAAGAGAAGCCCATTACTCACGATATTAAACTTAGCTCCCAAGCGAGAGCCAATGGCGAGGATCTTATCAAAGTCGGGATGTGTGAGCGGCTCACCCATGAGATGTAAGCAAATTCGCTCAGTGAGGGGCACCGCTTGCGCGCAAAGGGTCTCGAAGTCGGCCAGACCCATCACGCCCTTGTCGCGCTCGACTTCCGGGCAGAACGAACACTGCAAATTGCAGATATTCGTAATCTCAATATGGACGCGCTTAAACTGTGTCAAAATTCCTCACTTATGGAGCTTTTTCATACCATAAGCGCTCTAGGCTTCAAGGCCCTATTGAAAGAATGGCCGTGTCACACAGGCCGTGTTAAAAACGGCGATTCATATAGCTATTTCAGAGGAAAAAATGAAAGATTTTAGCCAGTTAGAGACTTGGACGCCTAAGAAGCTCAGAACATTGAGAAATAATATCAATAATCGCCTTGAATCCTTTAAAAATACTGGTGGTGACCCTAAAGATCTAGCCCCTAGCCACAGCCTTGCGGGCATGGAGTACGGTGAGCTGGTTGACCTGCAAAAAAGGGTCAAGAAATTGCTCAAAGACCTAGATTAATTCTCGATGAGAGCGAGGGCCTCTCGAGCCGCTTTTTTCACGGCTGCTCGCTCATCGTTCTTTTCTAGTTCGCGTAGCTTGCGAACTGATGTTTTCACTTTAAATTTTCCCATCGCCACACAGGCATTCTGTCTCACGTACCACTGTTCATCACCTAAGACATTTTGAATCTTGGGTACGACACTCTTATCAGCAAATTCAATCAAGGCATAGAGTGCGTTAACCCTGATACCGCCACTCTTATCTTTTAACAGCAGTGCTACCTCTGGGGCGGCTTTCTTATACTTCATTCGACCTAGGCCTTTAAGTGCGTGAAGTCGAACAGTCATGCGTTCATCCTTGAGTGCCTCAACCAATAATTTAGCAGCTCGCTTATCACCAAGAGTGCCAAGCGCCTGTAGCGCCCACTTTCTTACTCTAGGGCGCGAGAGGTCCATAGCTGCCCTCATTAAGGGAGCGACTGCCACTGCGCCAATTTTTTCCAAACTGGCAATTGTCTTCTCTGCCGATTTGTCACTAGATGTATCCAACTTTGAAATTAGAGAGAGTACCTTTGCTTCGATATTCATTATGCTCTCATCCACTCCACAATTTTGTCGCGAATGAGCGGGTCTCTCACCATTCGGTAGTGCCCGAGCCCCTGAGTGGTAAAGAGCTCGGCCCCTGGAATAATCCCAGCGAGCTTCACAGAATTTTTAACATTGGTCGCATCATCATCTTCATCGTGAATAAGAAGCACGTCTGATGAAATCGCATGCCCTACTTCATCGAGATTGATTTTAGAAAATGAAAGTTCATAGCGAGTCTCGAGCCAACTCACCAGTGAGCGAACCATCTCAGTAGTGAGACCACGACTTGTGATCCAGCCCATCATCTCAGTTTCAAGATTCGCGTGTGGCGCCATCAAGGCCACTTTTTGTATCCACGGAAACCACTGGAGATTCGCGCTAATGGCCGTGCACCCCATTGAGTGCCCTACGAGTCCCACGACATTCTTCTCATGCTCAATCACTCTTTTAAGTGAGTACACAAATTTAAAAATATTGGTCGACCTAAGTGTCGACTCTCCGTGTGCCGGTTGATCGTAGACCACGACACTATGACCTCGCTCCACTAAGGGAAGGACTAAGTCCGAGAGCTGCATGCCTCTCGCGGCCCAGCCGTGAACTAATATAATCGCGGGCCCACTACCAAAGCGGTATGTCGCCACATGGCCTTCAGTTTCTGGAACGTAGAGATCCTCTCTCACCGCGCTCTCTAAGAGTTTTACCCAGCGATCTTTCATCTCCATCGGACGCGCCGAAAAGAGCACATCGTGAGCAAGGTGATAAAAGGCTTCCGGTTGATATTGCCAGAGCTTTTCAAGAGAGTAGGCCACAAGTCCCTGACTCGCCTCCCCTACTTTTACGGGCGCTGAGTTTCGAACCATTTTGACTAGTGTTTGTGTGTTCATAGAGTGCCTCCATGACGAGAAAAGAGTTCTTGGCAAGATGTATGAAATCTCTCGCGAGCTTTTGTGTCCTTTAAGAGTCTTGAAAATAAGTGGTAGCCCATCATCAGTGAGTAGAGTTCACGGGCGAGTGCTTCGCAGTCAGTGTCACTTTTAAAGTGACCTACCTCTCTCGCGATCACACAGGCGCCAACTAAAAAGTCGATCTTTTGCTGATACCAAAAGCGAACGCGATCAAGTACTGGGCCTGGCCTATCATCAAACTCAATCGCAGCGGCAAGGAGCGGACAACCTCCGGCGAGTTCGTCATCGACCCACTTCATCCAATTATTTGTGATGGCCTGAAGTCTAGGAAGGCCTCTTGGCTCTTTTAAGACTGGCTTCACTACCGCGCGGGTATATTTGTCAGCGGCGAAGTCGAGCACCATGCACTGGAGTTTTTCCTTAGATTGGATGTGACCAAAGAGCCCCGACTTGGAGAGACCCACACTCTGCGCGAGTTTTCCGATGCTCAGGGCCTCAAAGCCAAATTGCCCTGCGAAGTCGAAGGCGGCTTTTAAAATTGTTTCTTTTGTGGCGATTCCTTTTGTTTTCATGAATAGATTATAGCACGACCGTTCGTTTTTTAAAGTCCACCTAAAGTCTATAATTACAGGTACTTATATTTACAACCATTTTGGAGTATGCTTTAAGGATGAAAAAACTAATCCCCCTTTTAATCCTCCTCGCCTCCTGCTCAAGTGCCCCAGTCCTCTACCCCAACGCCAAATATGAAAGTGTGGGCGCGGAGGTCGCTAAGGCCGACATTAAGACTTGTGAAGAGAAGGCAGATAAATTTCTCGCCAGCTCCAAGGGAAAGCAGATTTTAAAAGGTGCAGGTGGAGGGGCCGCAGTGGGCTCGGCGGTGGGAGCAGTGAGCGGACTCTTTACCGGAGATTTTCTAGGTAGCTTAACCAGAGGTGCTGCTGTAGGAGCTGCCGCTGGAGGAACGGCCGGGGCCATCACTCCAGATCAACTTAAGCGCCGCTTTACTGAAAAGTGCTTGGCAGACAAGGGCTACCAAGTGATTGGTTGGGACTAGCTAAGTCCCAAGAAATCGTCGTAAGAAGTGTAGCGATCATCTTCTAGCTTACCGTTAATCACGATAATTCTATTGGCAACCGTCTGCACGAACTCGTGGTCGTGTGAAGAGAACATCACTGTGCCCTTAAAGCGAATAAGGCCGTCGTTCACAGCAGTAATACTTTCAAGGTCCAAGTGGTTGGTTGGGCCATCAAGAAGAAGTACGTTCGCTCCTGAGAGCATCATGCGAGAGAGCATACAACGAACCTTCTCTCCCCCTGAGAGTACACTAGGCTTTTTAAGAACCTCTTCACCCGTAAAGAGCATGCGGCCAAGAAAGCCACGAATAAAAGATTCGGTTTGATCTTCAGAGTACTGACGAAGCCAGTCCACAAGATTGGCAGTAGTGCCCTGAAAGTACTTAGTGTTGTCACTTGGAAAATAAGAGTGAGTTGTCGTCACTCCCCAAGTGAATTCACCTGAATCAGGCTTAACTTCCCCTTCTAAGATTTGAAAGAGTGTCGTCACGGCCAAGTCGTTATCACTTAGAAAAACAACTTTATCACCCTTATTGAGAGTGAAGCTCACATTGTCTAGAACCTTCACTCCATCAATGGTCTTAGAGAGCCCATTCACGCGAAGAATATCCTTACCGGCATCGCGACCTTGGTCAAATTGCACGTAGGGATACTTGCGCGTTGAAATTGGAAGATCTTCAATATTGAGTCTTTCAAGCTGCTTCTGACGAGAAGTTGCTTGCTTAGACTTAGAGGCGTTGGCGCTAAAGCGCTGGATAAATTCTTTGAGTTCCTTTGCCTTCTCTTCTGCTTTCTTGCGCTCGTTACCACGTAGACGCTGGGCGAGTTCACTAGAAGTTCTCCAGAAGTCATAGTTACCGGCGTAACTTGTGATCTTACCGAAGTCGATGTCAGCAATGTGGGTACACACTTTATTTAAAAAGTGACGATCGTGGGAAACCACAATCACGGTATTTTTAAAATCCATGAGGAAGTTTTCTAGCCACTGAATCGCTTTGATATCCAAGTGGTTGGTAGGCTCATCCAGAAGCAGAACATCGGGATTTCCAAAGAGCGCTTGCGCCAGAAGAACCTTAACTTTCTCCTCAGACTTAAGATCCTTCATCATCACTTGGTGTTGATCAGTTTTTATACCGAGGCCATCGAGGAGAATCGCCGCTTCACTCTCCGCTTCCCAGCCATTCATCTCAGCAAATTCAGCTTCAAGCTCACTGGCGCGAATCCCGTCTTCATCTGAGAAATCTTCTTTAGCGTAGATCGCGTCCTTTTCCTTCATCACCTCAAAGAGGCGCTGATTGCCCATGAGCACTGTCTCAAGCACGGCGTAGTCATCATAGGCAAAGTGATCTTGTTTAAGAATTGAGAGGCGATGCCCTGGAGTAATGTGAACATTTCCCGACTGAGCTTCCACTTCACCAGAGAGAATCTTAATAAAGGTGGATTTTCCCGCTCCATTGGCACCGATCAGGCCATAGCAGTTTCCTGGAGTAAACTTGATATTTACATCCTCGAATAACTTCTTGCCGCCGTAAGCAAGTGCAATATTTTCGGTACTAATCATGGACGCGTCCTTTGGAATTGGCCGTTTGGGCAGAAAAATCTATCATTACGTATCGCACCCATATACCATGTTTGGATGACATGCGACAAGGACAGGACGTCATGGGTGATAAACCGATTTTAAAAGTTGGATTTCAAGGTAAGAAGGGCGCCTACTCGGAAGAAGCGCTTTTTAAGACAATGAAAGCGCGCGGAATTAAAAATTTCGTCTCCCAAGGTTTTAACGACAGCGAGGACGTCTGCGAGGCGCTTGAACAAAAGAAAATTGATTGGGCAATTCTTCCCGTTGAAAATAGTATCGCGGGCCTAGTTAATATCAACCTCGACCTGCTCTTTGCGCGCAAATTCTTTGCAACCACCGAGACCTATCTAGAGATCAATCACCACCTACTCGCCAAGAAGGGCGCGAAAATCGAAGATATCGTTAGCGTGCGCTCGCATCCCATCGCCCTCGCTCAGTGCCACAGCTACTTAAAAACGAGAGGCCTCAAGGGCGAGGCTATTTTTGATACCGCTGGAGCGGCCGAGGAGATAGCCAGTGAGCGCCACCCCAAGCACGCGGCCATTGCCGGCAAGTGGTGCGCCGACGTCTACGGCCTTGATATTCTCGATTCAAATATCCAGGATCAAAAGCGCAATATCACCCGCTTTCTCACTTTCCATCTCGATGATGGCGCAGTGCCAGGTATTCATCACAAGATCAGTCTCGCCTTTCAAGTGGGCCACCACCCCGGCGCACTCGCAAGTTCTCTTGAGGCCTTTCATAAATTCGGCATCAACCTCACTAAAATAGAATCGCGCCCCATTCCCTCAAACCCCTTTGCCTACGTGTTCTTCGTCGATTTCATGGGCAATCTCGAACTCCAGAGCGTCAAGGACTGTCTGACGCATCTAAGCGAACACACCCTCTCTTGGAAGATTCTCGGCGCTTACAACACAGTAGAGCCGTAGGAGGCCTTGTGACTTGATAGAGGCCCTAAGTTGATGATACTAAAACGGCTACCAATAAATGAAATAACGCAAAACAATGATATATTGCCTCGCACACAAATAAGGACCCAATGGATACACAAGTAGCGTTCACAGAATTCGGATTATCGGCCCCTCTAATTGAATCCCTCCAAAACATCGGCTTTAACCAAGCCTCAGCTGTTCAAGAAATCACCATCAGCCCCATTCTCGAAGGAAAAGATATTTTCGCCCAGGCAGAAACTGGAAGTGGAAAGACTGGCTCTTTTGCCATTCCAATAATTGAACAAGTTTTAAGGGCCCGCTCTGAAGGTTCAACTGACTCACTCTATATTGTCCTCTCTCCAACGAGAGAACTCGCCCAGCAAACAGATAAAGTCTTCACTCAAATTGGAGGCTCACTTGGCATTCACTCAGTTTGTCTCATCGGTGGCGAAAATATTGATAAGCAAAGAGAACTTCTAAAGAATAAGCCAACCATACTCGTGGCCACACCAGGAAGACTTTGCGACCTCACCAAGCAAAAAGACATCGATATTAAAAATACCAAAGCAATTGTCTTTGACGAAGCCGATCGCCTCTTTGACATGGGCTTTAAAAAGGAAATTGAGTACATCCTTTCGCGCGTCAATGACCAGCGCCAACTCATCATGGTTTCGGCCACGAGCAACCTCGATGTACTTCGTACCGCTTACAAATTCCGCTCGCACCCAGTTGAGCTCAAGCTCAATGAAGACTCGCTTCTGGTCGATCATATCGATCACTCAATTGCGATGGTTGAGGCCAAAGAAAAAATGCCTCTACTCGTAAAGACTCTTCGCGATCACGAAAATGCCTACGCCCTTATTTTCTGTAATACTCAAATGCAGACTCACTTGGTTGCCGAGTGGCTCATCCTCATGGGCTTTAAGGCCAAGCCAATCTCAGGCCGCCTGCCACAGAACAAGCGCACGCGCTTGATGGAAGAGTTTAGAAATAAAGAAGTCACTATTCTCGTGTGTACTGACGTCGCTGCTCGCGGCCTCGATATTAAAGACGTGAACCTCGTCATTAACTACGAGATGCCCATTGAAGCGGCCAACTACGTTCACCGCATCGGCAGAACTGGTCGCGCAGGCAAAGAAGGTCGTGCAGTGAGCTTTTGCGCCCACGAAGACTGTCAGCACCTCGATGCCATCTATGAACTCATCGATAGCAAAATTCCAAAGCTCCGTCTCAAAGACGAAGACTTCGCAACTGACATTGTGGCACGCCCCTATATTGACTCTAAAACTCTTCAGGTTGTTGAGAGATCAAATAGAAACGACAGAGGCGATAGAAATGACAGGCGCGATCGCAAAGAGCGCCCAGAGAGAAGTGACAGAAAAGAGCGCGCCGACAAGAAGCCTGAGCGCGAGTTGCTGCCGGCCTACACTCCCATGTCAAAACTCCCGTTTGTTGCGAGTGAGAAAACAGGTGATCAACGCCTCTTCTATATCACCACAACTTCAAAAGCAGACGCCGACAAAGCGGCGCTTGGATATTTTCAGGTCCTTGATGAAACACTTCTTGAAGCGACTATTGAAAAACAATCAGCGCGCAAGTTCTTCTTCTTTGGCCCAAGAAAAACGACATACAAGTATGTTCTTAAGCCAATCTATAAGAAGCTCATCACTCCTTACGTGAGTGACATTCTCGCCATGGCCAGACTTGAACTCAATGTGAACGTCTCTTTTAACGCTCCCAATATTCAAGTTAATTTCTCCGGACATGACGAGCGTATGATGGCCAGAAATGGCTTTGAAATGCTCAAAGCTTTTGAACAACTCATCAAAGTCTTTCTCACCCAGAAAATTCAACTTCCAGGTAATGTAAGACTACATGTGAATCTCGATTCAAAAACTAAGTCTACCGACGACTCTCGCGCTCCAAAGAAGAGTGCGCGCTCGGGTTCTGGTGATAAGCCAAGACCAAACGACAGGGGCGATCGCGGCCCAAGAAAAGAGAGAGCACCTCGCCCAGAGAGAGGGGATCGCCCAGCTCGCCGTAGAGAAATGGATCCGAAAGAAGAGCAAGGCCTAATCGACATGACTTTAAAGGCCAAGGAAGAAGTGATCTCTGGGCAAAAACCAGTCCTCCTTCGTCCACTTAAAGCCTATGAGCGCCGTATAGTTCACCAACAACTCGAAGGCGACAATGCTGTAAAATCCACCTCTATTGGAGATGGTAGAGAAAAACAAATCGAAATTAGCCTGCGCTAATCTAAGTGCCTACCAGTTCACTGGTAGGCAATTTTTCCTTCCCACTTAGTCTAAGTGATGTTCAATAGATAATTCTTCTCGAATAAATTCTTCATCATCCCAACCTTGACACTGCTTAATTCCATCTCACCTTGTTGGTGAAAGGGAAGCAATAGAGTTAAGATTTCCCAAGGAGGTATTTATGAGAAATTCTTTAGTTTCCAGAAATATGGCCCGCAATCCCTTTGCGTTCATTGATGATTTTGAGAACGATCTCGCACGCATCTTCGGCAATGCCCCGGTCAGCCGAGAGTTTGGTCTTATGCCAGCTCTAGATATGGCCGAGAGAGAGTCACACTATATTTTGAGTGTCGACCTTCCGGGTGTGAATAAGGAAGATGTGAATATTGAAGTTCAGGATAATATTCTGAGAATTAAAGGTGAGAGAAAGGCCGAAGTGGAAGACGCCAACTACTCAGAGCGAACCTATGGCAGCTTTGAGCGGGCCATTAAAATTCCAAGAGATGTAAAAACTGACGATATTGAGGCACGTTTTGAAAATGGGGTACTACAACTAGCAATTCCCAAAACGGCCCAGGAATCAGTTAAGAA
The DNA here is from genome assembly GCA_048267245.1 of Bacteriovoracaceae bacterium. GTDB lineage: Bacteria > Bdellovibrionota > Bacteriovoracia > Bacteriovoracales > Bacteriovoracaceae > JBLWXV01. Next base: position 687,398 of record JBLWXV010000002.1, on the reverse strand, counting down.
AATAGAGATTAAGGAAGAGTCCAAGAGCGGTTTTTGGAACAAGCTCATCTCAAGAAAGAGTGACGAACTCGCTTCTTAAATCAGAAATCCAGCATGCCCATCCTTTGGGCATGCTCACTTTTTAAGTGGATGAAAATCTACGCCATACTTAGCGGCGATCTTCTTGGCCTGCGAGAAATATGAATTTTCAAGTACGCCAGACCTAATTAAACTCTCTAGAGCTTGAGAAAAAATTTTCACATAATGAACCCCATCCTTGTCATTGCGAAAAGCGATCGAAACCGGAGAAGAGGAAATTTCAATTGGATGTATTCGAATTTCACTAGAGCCTTCTCGCTCTAGTGAAAAAATGCCGGTGACCAGCTCACAAATAAGAGCATCCACCCTTCTAGCGTCAAGCATTTTAAAACAACCGCTATCAGATTCAGCATAGGTAAAGGAGTATCTTGAATCTGCTAGTGTCTTCTGATCATAAGGATAGCCTCTGGTGAGACAAACAGAAATTTTCTTAGTGGAATTTTCAGCCGCAAAATCTGGTCTATTGAGTCGATGGTAAAAGAAGTAATCCTTCTTGTAATAGAAGGGAATTGTCTCTACCACTCCCTCTCCTCTAAAGTCTGAAACCGATGGGAGAAAACCAGAGATTTCCCTCTCCTCAAACTTTTTCAATAATCTTTTGGCAGGATAAATCTTCTTTTTCAAATAAACTTTATTTACTCGAGCAGCTTCAAGTAAAATCTTATTAAACACACCTTCATGCTCAGATTCTAAATAGTAAGGAATGTAGAAGAGCCCAACTTCCAAGGGAGCTGTTTCACAATAAATAGCACGGCCATGTAAAGTGACGCCTATGATTAGAAATAGGTGAAGTAAAAATCTCCTACGCATCTAAATTTTATATCATAAAAACTTAACTAAGAGGTCCCCTCAAGAAAACTAAAAAGGTAGGCCCGCACTGACCTCAGCAAAGAAGAGTTCGAGTTCCTCAATGAAGACTTTGACATTGGCATTCATTTCCTTGCGATAAGGCGTCACCACCCATATGTCTTTTGCAGCTGTGGCAAACTCGGTTAAGAGGTTCACGAGCTCTCCTGTTTGAATGTGACCGGAGACATAGGAGCCAGGTAGCCGCACAATGCCCACTCCACTTAGCGCTGCTTCAAGAACGGCCCGAGGATTGTTACTTCTAAAGTTCCCTGCGATATTGACGGAGAGCTTCTTGCCCTTTTCTTCGAAGATCCACTCCCTAGTCCCAACACTTAGACAATTGTGTGCACTTAAATCTCGCGGCGACTCAGGGAAGCCGGCCCTGGCGAGATACTCCTTAGAAGCGCAGACAAATTCCATTCGCGTGGCAATCTTTCTGGCAAATAAAGAAGAATCCTCCATTTCACCTATTCGAATAGCTACGTCGTAATTCTCTGCGATGAGATCGACCATGCGACTTTCAAAGTTGAGCTCAATCTCAAGTTTTGGATACTTCTTGGACAATTCAAAAGTTAAGGGGGCGATGTAGCGCTCACCAAAAATTCCGGCCACACTAATACGCAATGGACCGTGAACCGTCTCAGTAAGATCGCGAGCACTAAGCCTCATGTGCTCGAGTGAGCCTAGCGAAGAACTACAGCGGGAGAGAAAATCCCGCCCCTTCGCAGTGAGCGCGACCTTACGCGTGGAGCGCGAAAGAAGCTGCGCCCCTAGCGTATCTTCAAGCTCACGCACAGTTTTGCTGGCAAATGACTTAGAAACACCAAGCTCTTTGGCCGCTAGAGAGTAGCTCTCATAGAGGGCCACTTTGCTAAAGACAGTAACACTCTGTAGCCATTTAATTGTTTCCATAGAGAAACAGTGTTTTTCCATTTAAATGCGTAGTCAAGGGTCGGGGCGGCCTATTAAAATGGTTACAATTATACATTTATCCCCCTTAGGAGGTCTTCGATGAGTGAAAAGATGAAAGTTAAAGCCGCTGTAGCCTGGGGACCAGGTGAACCCTTAAAAATCGAGACTGTTGACCTAGAAGGACCAAAGAAAGGCGAAGTTCTGGTAAAGATCCACGCTACTGGCGTCTGCCATACAGATGCTTACACACTCTCTGGTGTCGACCCTGAGGGCATTTTCCCAGCAATTCTTGGTCACGAAGGTGGTGGCGTTGTTGTGAAAGTTGGTGAGGGTGTCACAAGCCTTAAAGAGGGAGATCACGTCATTCCTCTCTACACACCCGAGTGTGGGACTTGCAAGTTCTGTACTTCCGGAAAAACAAATCTCTGTCAGCGCATTCGTGAAACTCAGGGCAAGGGTCTAATGCCAGACGGAACCACTCGTTTTTCAAAAGATGGAAAACCAATCTTTCACTATATGGGTACCTCAACTTTTGCGGAGTACACCGTAGTCCCAGAGATCGCACTCGCAAAAATTAACCCAGAGGCTCCTCTTGATAAAGTTTGTCTACTCGGCTGTGGTGTGACTACCGGTATCGGCGCAGTACTTAAAACCGCCAAGGTTGAAGCTGGTGCAACAGTTGGTGTCTTTGGACTTGGAGGCATCGGCCTGTCCGTTATCCAAGGAGCAAAGATGGCAGGAGCAGCTCGCATTTTTGCCATTGATATCAATCCTGATAAATTTGAAATGGCCAAAAAGTTTGGCGCGACTGACTTTGTAAATCCAAAAGAAGTTGACGGCGACCTCGTCGCTCACCTCGTGAAACTCACTGATGGTGGCTTTGATTACACATTTGAATGTGTGGGTAATACTAACCTCATGAGACAGGCTCTCGAGTCTTGTCACAAAGGCTGGGGAGAATCCATTATCATTGGTGTTGCCGGAGCCGGTCAAGAAATCAGCACTCGCCCCTTCCAACTTGTCACAGGAAGAGTTTGGAGAGGTTCTGCCTTTGGTGGAGTTAAGGGACGCACTGAACTTCCAGGCTTTGTAGATCAGTACATGAGTGGGGATATCAATCTCGATGATCTCGTGACATTTACCATGCCCCTTGAAGACATCAACAAGGCCTTCACTCTCATGAAGGAAGGTAAGAGTATTCGAAGTGTTATTAAATTCGACTAAGTAAGGACAAAAATGACAGTTAATCTCATCAAGACCCATAAGACTTTTGCAGGCAAAACTCAGTTCTGGTCACACGAATCGCAAGTGACCAAAACTAAGATGAGCTTCTCTACCTATATTCCAGACGGAAAAATTGATAGCTGTATCATATGGCTCTCTGGTCTGACCTGTACCGAAGAGAATTTCATTACAAAGGCGGGTGTTGGTTCACATTTGAGTGGGACCAATACCATGATTATTTGTCCTGACACGTCTCCTCGTGGACTAGATCTTCCGGGTGAACACCTATCTTACGACTTCGGCTCTGGCGCTGGCTTTTATGTAGATGCAACGACTGATCACTACAAAGATCACTATCAAATGTTCACCTACATTGATCAAGAGCTCACTGCTCTCATCAAAGCCGAGTTTAAAATAGATAAGCTCTCAATCATGGGCCACTCTATGGGTGGACATGGAGCACTCGTAATTGGTCTAAAAATGGGTCACAAATTTAAAGCAATCTCGGCCTTCTCTCCCATCTGTCATCCATCCGATTGCCCTTGGGGCGAAAAGGCATTCAGTGGCTACTTGGGCCAAGATCGCGCAAGCTGGGCACAGTACGATAGTTATGAACTCATCGCACAAGGCAACAAGCACGAAGCCCCCATCCTAGTTGACCAAGGCGGGCAGGACGAATTTCTAGAGTCACAGCTCAAGTGTGATCACCTAAAGAGGATCTGCATTGAGAAGGGGCAACCGCTAGAGCTAAACCTAAGAGATGGTTATGACCACAGCTACTATTTCATCTCCACTTTCCTAGGTAATCACATCAAGCATCACCTAAAGTATCTCGCTTAATGTAATTTTTTCACATTTTCACACTTCACTCATGGCCCAGGTATCCTGGGCCATGATTTTGAAGTCGATAATTTTACTCCTTATCTCCTCTGCCCTTCACTCGGCACCACTTCCCAATGATCACTTTCTTGCCCCTAGAGATAAGGAAGTCATGTGGCTTACGGGTATTGAAACACCCGCCAATGCTCGAGCACTTGCAAGACTGCATATCAATTGCAAGGAAGAGGGAAAGTTCAATAGCTGTGAATGGTTTGAGAGTTTTTCTCATATGCAGGTATCAAAACTGGAGACTCACAATTTTACTCAAAACGCCCAGATAACATTCTTTGGCGAGCGCCACATTGATCGACTCAACCAAGAATCAATGGCCCAAATTATAAGAAGGGCCCATAACCTCGACGTGCTTGCCCTTGAGATGTTCAATGTAGAAGACCAAATAGCACTTGATGCCTATAGCGCCGGCACACTCTCACTTGAGGAATTAAAAAAAGTTTTAGATAAGGCCTGGAATTATAATGATGAAGGCTATCTTGAAATGCTGAAGGTTGCGAAGGAGAAAAACCTTAAGATACTCGCCATTGATCAGCGCTCGCTCTTTGACGATTTAGTTTTTAGTGAAAACCTAATTGAGCGCGACAAGCATATGGCAAAAGTTCTCTCTAAGTATCTATCTGATAACCCCGCGGCGGCGATCTTTGTCTACACTGGGAAGATGCACTCATTTGCAAGCTTGAGTAAGTCTTCAAGTCTTAAAAGTGTCACAGAGATTCTTAAGGAGAATATAGAGGGATTAGAGATTAAGAACTACTTTCTCTTTAGCAAGAAGGAGAATGCTCTTCCTCTTCACACAATGAGAATTCTCAGCAGTGAGAAAGATCAGGTAGTCGTTGAGTCGGAGGCATTAAAGCCGTATGTCGATGGAGCAGTATTCTTAAGCTTATAGGTCTTTCTTAAAACTCTCGAGAGAAAGACATCCTCTCTTAAAAAGAAATAAAGGCCAAAAACTGTCACACTCAAAATTATCGTAAATGTGGCCAGCATGGGTATATTCACCACTTCACTTTCTATAGCGATCACGATCTCCCTAACCAGGAGCAAGGTTGACATTGAGCTCAGACTTACAAGAAAGAGAATAATTAAGAGGCGAGAAATTAATGTTCTATAAAAGAGCATCAATTCGACTTCACCCTGCAGCTTCTTGGCGGCTAAAAGTTTACCCGCACTATCCCTATAAGACTCTCTCACAATATCCTCCCAATACTTTGATAATAAATTGAGGGCCAAGCGCCGGCCCCCAATTAAAATCAATCCTCTTAGCGAGAAGATGAAGCGTGATGATCTAATGTTCGCGCCAATGCGGCCCCCACGAGACCACCGACAACGGCCGTGCCAATCATAAATGGATAGGGATTCTTTCTTATTGATCCATCCACCTGATGAGCGACTTCCGTAGCTTTTTCCGTAGCAAACTGCTTGGCCGTATCAAGTGCATCAATGGCAGCGCTCGAATAGTCTTCTAGAGCATGCTCGATTTTTGGCACTGTTTGAGTCAGTGTGCGTTTAAAATTCTTATAGTCAGAGCGCAACATTCTCTCTAAATCCTCTGACGACTCCTTGGCAACTGAGTCCAGGACTTTGAGTGCATCTCTAACTTTTTGTGATTTTACATCCGCGCTCATAACAACCTCCTTGGTTTTTGCTTGCGACTAATCCCTAAGAATCAGTTCGCTTCTTTTCTTCTATATTAATTTTCGCGTTGATCGATGAGTGAAAGAGATAGAGCAATGATGCAATAAATCCCACTAACCCGCCGTAGAAGCCCATTTGCAGCGTTTCAAAATTCCTGTTGCCAGGTCCTTCGAATGCGATAAGGGCGCAAGTGACGGTGAAAATGAATAGTACTAGGCATAGACCTGTGATTACTACTTTCATACTAAACATAGGTGCAATAGGTATGCCGACATTTACTTCAGAGCTTTCAGGGGCTTAGCAAGCACATTTCCTTAATTCCTAAATTCTTAAACTCAACCTTAAATAACTTAATAAAATGAGCGGCTACTTAAACTTATCTTGAATCTCTAATAAACTTTCGTAATAGCGATCGCGTCCAAGCCCGTATCTTTTTTCCCAGATTCCAATGAGACGATCGATGTCGCCCTCGGCCTTCTCAAAGTCCTCTTCCGTCATGAGCTCCCATTTATTTTGAAAGAAGCCGCGAAAGGTGGGCCAATTTGCAGCAAAGGCAGTTTTATCAAAGTAAGTCATACATCCTCCTCTAGTGAAGCAACGTGGCGCACATCGCTCTGGCAATGTGAGTCATGTGCCTACTTATAAAGATGCAGAATTGATTCCATAAAATGCGCGAAGCCCCAAGTCGCTGGAGTTATGCAGCTCACATGCCAGACTACATAAATTTTATACAGATAGATAAGAGAGATTAATCTTTCCAAGAGTTATCTAACCTTAAAATTACACTTTTTGCGCATAGTAAACCATAATGGAGCGCCGGACACGACTTTAGTGTCAGGGTATTCTGAAGTTAATTAAATGAAATAAAAGATCAACGCAGTCGAGCAACCATGAGCGCTAAACAACACAGTCGTGAGAACCTACCGAGCATTAAGGCCGAGTCACTCAAGTACTTAACCTTTCTCGTTCTCTCCATTGCTGTCATCTTCAGTTTAATCTTTGCCGCCATCACAGTTCGCTTCTTCCACTTTGAAAATCAAATTTATAAGCGACAAGAATTCTCTACCAATCTTCAAAAGATTCGCGAGCTCACTGTCGAACTTGATCAACAACGACTCAACCGCGCTCCTGGAGAATTGCAACGGGGGCTTCTTGAAGAATTAATCGATCGCTCCATGCAATTAGAGCGCGAGACAATGACTCGCAGTGAGCAGACAATCCTAGAAGCGATCACCAAGATCATTAAAAATGATGAAAATCTCGCAGAAAACCAAACCCCCACACCACTGCAAACGACGATTTTCCCCTACCTAAAAAGACTCGAGAGCGTCTTTGCTGATATCCACATTAAAAGCACACAAGAATACCTTACTCAGCAAAATCAATTCATCTGGTTTTCAATTTTCACCTTCTTTATCTCAACTCTACTGCTGACTCTCATTGCTAGAAAGTGGTTTGAAAGGCTCTCGATTCCCCTCATCGACATCTCTCAAGTGCTCAATCTCAAACCAAGCTTGGATAGTAACTTGGCGCTGCCCTCTCCACTCTACCGCGAACACTTCGACCTCAATCACTCCCTATCGCAACTATGGAGCGAGCTTCAGGAGTCGGATTTTGATAAGCTAAAGCGCATTCGCATTCGCAACCAACAATTCAAAGACATCATCAATTCTATCGGAGACATTGTCTTTGTGATCGATGAAGCCGGTAAGTTAACCCACGCTAATAATGAATTCTATGAATTCTTCGATATCGATCCTGCCGAGCGTGGCGAACAACTCGAGCACCTTCAAGAGAGCTGCCCGAACGCCTTTAATCTTCTCGCTCCAATTATCGATGCGCCGGACGCTAGTGAAAAAGAAATCCATGTACGAGATGAGCAAAAGAGCTTTCTCGCTCGCAAGAGAAGTATTATCGACCACGAAGACAATAGCTACTATGGCGACCTCTACATGCTTGAGGACATTTCTGAAGAAGTTATGCAGCAAAAGCTCCAAAAAGAATTTGTGGCCGTCCTCTCCCACGAACTTAAAACACCACTTCAATCACTCACAACAGCAACAGAGCTGCTTGGCGATTTTGACGAAATTAAGTCCTCGCCCGAGTGCTCGGCCCTCTCAAGTACGATTGCTGAAGACGTGATTAAAATCCGCGCCATCGCAAACGACTTTGTCCGCTTTAGTCGCTCAGAGCTCTCAACGCTCAATATTAATGAGAAGGATGTTAACCTCTTTGATGAAGTTATTAATATCCTACAGCCAATCCGTGTAATCCTCTCTGATAAGCGCATCAAATTGAAAGTGACAAATGATGAGCAAGAGCGCGAATGCCATGTAAAAATTGATTCCATCAAATTCTCATGGGCCATCAGCAATATTGTCCTCAACGCCCACCGCGTCTCCCCCGAGGATTCAACAATTGAAATCCAATTTGAAAACCAAGGACACTCGGCCATCCTTCACATCAGTGATGAAGGTCCAGGTGTCTCTAAAGAGGATGAGGCCATGATCTTTAAACCTTTCTACCAAGGTAAGAAGAAGGGCTCACTTGGGCTAGGTCTCGCAATCGCAAGCGAAGTGATTCGCGCTCACGGTGGCAAGATTACCTATCAACGCCGCGATAATGGCGGCTCTACTTTTAGCATTCACCTACCAATGACCGGAGAAGACCAAAAATGGTTGAATTAAAAATACTACTCGTTGATGACGATAAGAATATTCGAACCACTCTTGGTATAAGCCTAGGCAAGCTGGGCCACAAAGTTCAAACAGCTTCAAGCGTTGCGGAAGCTCTCGATCTGCTAGATATCGAGCTCTTTGATCTCATTTTGACAGACTTTAAAATGGAAGAGGCCACTGGCATCGACCTAATTAACGAAGTTCAAAAGCGCAAATACGACACTCTTTGCGCTATGATGACTGCCTATGCCTCATTTGACCATGCAGTCCAAGTAATTAAGGAGGGTGCATTTGACTATCTTCCTAAACCGTTTTCAAAGGAACAGCTCGAATACCTTCTGAAAAAAGTTGCGAGAGTTGTTGAACTCAAGCGTGAAAATAAAAAGCTGCGCCAAGAAAATAATCGCCCGACCTACTTTGAGAGCTTCTCTTCCCATTCAATGAAGCACCTAGAGGATTTCGTTCGAAGAGTTGCTGCAACAGATGCAACCGTACTCATTTCGGGTGAGAGTGGTACTGGTAAGTCAGCATTGGCCAAAGTTATTCACAATTTTTCAACTCGTGCCGATGGTCCTTTTATGGAGGTTCACTGTACTAACCTTCCTCAGGATCTGATTGAGTCTGAACTCTTTGGTCACGAAAAGGGCTCTTTCACTGGAGCTCACAAAGATAAGACCGGTAAAATTCTTGAGGCCAAGGGTGGCACACTCTTTCTCGATGAAATTGGAGAGCTCCCACCAGCGGGTCAAGCAAAGTTACTTCGCTTTATTCAAGAAAAAGTGATTGAGCCAGTAGGCTCTAACAAGCCTATAGAAGTTGATACGAGAATTATTGCGGCTACTAATAAGAACCTGGCTGAAATGGTTCAAGAAGGTACATTTAGGGAAGATCTCTACTACAGACTCAATATGTTTGAATGTCTAGTTCCGCCGCTTAGAAATCGCAAGGAAGATATCCCCGTTTTAATTAAGCGCTTTCTCTATGAGACGCGCTCAAAAATGAACCGCGATGACGATTTTGTCATGGACCAGGAACTCAACGAGAAACTTCTCAACTACACCTTTCCAGGAAATGTGAGAGAGCTAAAAAATCTTATTGAAAGACTCTGCTTTCTCTCCACTGGTTCAAATCTAAGTGAGAAGGACCTGCCAGAGAGCTTTCTTAATAACTATAAGTCTGCCTCGCAAAAATCTTCAGATGGCCAGGTAAGTGGGAAGTCTAGCGTTAGTGACGACAACCCTACTGTTGTTGAGAGAAGGTTAATCAGCTTGGAAGAACTCGAGAAAGAGCACATTAAATATGTGCTCTCTCAGGAGTCCAACTACGATAAAGCAGCTGAGATTTTGGGCATTACGAGCGTTACACTGTGGCGTAAACGCAAACAGTATAACCTCCCCTAAACCCCGCTCTTGCGATCAACTCTTTGGGCCAGGTGAAGTATCATAGATACAATAAAGGCCACAATGAAGACGAAGAAGAGAATCTGAGCAATTCCTGCTGAGGCACTTGCTATCCCTCCAAAGCCAAAGAGCGCTGCTGCCAATGAAATGATAAAAAATACTAAACTGAGATAGAGCATTGTTCCTCCTTGGTTAAGTCACAATCTCATTTCTATAAGAGCAGGCCCGGTGCCGGCCATGGTTGCTCTCATTTCCCTAGACTTAGCGCACTCAACACTTACATATTGAAAGGACCTTTCATTCTTTACGACCAATGAGAGTAAACTCAATGTGGACAACTACACTAAGCTACTCAAAATTCATTTAATCTCAACAAGCCTTAAGTCACTAAAATCATAATGACAGTAAGCTTTATTGGCACGTTTGATGCAAATCTTCACTGGCAGCGCCCCCGAAAAGATTGGAGAGAATATGACACGCGCCCAATTGATGAACTTTTTAGGAAATCGATTGCTCTCATCCAAGAGCTATATATATAGGCCGCAACGAACTCGTCACTATGAAAGTTGTCCGCTTATTATTCATCTCTTTCTCGGGCGTCTTTAGCCCCTCATGAGCCCCTCATGGCCAAACACTAAGCTTCTCACGTTTAGTCATTGTGAAGTATACTTCACCCATGACATCAGATAATAAGCGCTTTCCCTCACACCTTCACCACAGCCACCACCCTGACAAAATTAAGGAGCGGCTAAATTCAAATCAAACACATAGCTATCTGAGAGATTTCGTCTATGGCGGAATTGATGGAACAGTCACAACATTCGCCGTGGTCTCTGGTGTGATAGGTGCAAATCTAGAATCTAAAACGATTCTCATTCTCGGTATGGCCAACTTGATTGCAGATGGTTTTTCCATGGCCGCGAGCAATTACCTTGGGACTCGCACAGAAATCGAAGAGCATGCACTCATTAAAGAATTTGAGTACGAGCAAATTAAAAATAACCCACACGGCGAAAAAGAAGAAGTCCGACAAATTCTCGCAAGCAAGGGCTTTCAAGGTGACTTATTAACGAAATCCGTAGAGCTCTATATTAAGGATAAAGATCGCTGGGTAGAGTTTATGCTAAAAGAAGAGTACGGACTCTCAAGTGCGACTCGCTCGGCGATTAAAGCAGGAATCGTTACATTTATCGCGTTTTCAATCTTTGGTCTCATTCCACTACTTCCCTATCTTGGTGTCGTAAAACCGAGTTTTACACTCTCATGTACATTGACGGGTATCGCCTTCTTTCTGATTGGCTCAATGAAGAGTAATTGGACCACTGAAACCAAGCTCTCCTCTGGGTTAAAAACCTTTGCCATAGGTGCAATCGCTGCGGCCCTCGCCTACTTTGTAGGTACTTTATTTAAATGAGATGAGTCATTAAAAAATTCAAATTAATTCTTTCAGAATGAAGGGCATCTCTTTTGACGTAGGCTAGTCAGTACTCCGTTATTGCCCATATTCATGGCATGTAAAGTGCAGCTAAAGATTACTAGATAGTAACCCTTACCCAAGGAGGAAGCAGTGAAGGTTACAAAGAAAATTCTTTCAAGTACTGCTGCCCTATGTGCAATTGCTTGTTTATCAGCACCAGTCTTTACCGTAAGTGCTCGTTCTAGTAGCGCCAACACGAATCACGATTACAGCAAGGATAATATTTATCCAAACCGCTCCGATCGTTCAGTGATGGATCAAAAACGCGATAGAATGAATAAGGACATGAGCGAGCGGACTGACAAGATGAAAAACAAGCTAAGTCAGACTAAGGTGCGTGAAGTTCAAGAGGCATTGGAAAGTAGAGGATACACCGTTGGTGAGATCGATGGACGCTGGGGGCCTAAAACAAGTGGCGCTCTAAAAGACTTTCAATCTAACCAAGGAATTGAATCTACTGGTCGTATGAATACCGAGACATTTAATGCTCTTGGGGTTCAGACGGACTCAATGTACTCAGAATAAGCTTTCTTACTCTGAATGTGCGCTTCGCCTAGCACTCTCCTCGGTGGGCAACGTTGCCCACTCAGGAGAGATGTAGGCGATTTTATCCTGAGTGATTGTTGAAAGTTCAGAAAAAATTTGATTCCACCAACTCAAGTGAGCGGCAACGTTTTTAGATTCCTCTCGTGGAGAAATCCCTTCGAATGTAAAAGAGAGAGTGCCATAGCGGTGAAACCAATAATCTTTGAGCGTTCCTCTTGTTTCATAGCCAAACATTTCTTTGGTAACACCTGTACGATAAGCTCCGTTCACTTCCTTCTTCATCAGCTCGGCCATTTTAGCAAATGACTGCTCATAGAAAACTTTCTTAACTCCTGGGCGGTCAGGAGAAATCTCTGGATAGATGAGTGAGCCGTTACAACAGTGGTAATCCATGGCCATCACAAGCTTTAAGCCTTTCTCACTTGCCTCTTTCTCAAACCACCTAGATAGCTCAGCGGATTCTCTTTTTTCAGAAAAGTATTCTTTGAGAAATGTACGATTGAGATCGAGCCCCTCACCATTGGCGCGAGCGCCCTCCATCACACCGTCTGGATTGATTTTGGGAACGAAGTAAACAACTCCGCCCATGGCAATATAGTTCTTCACACTCTGCATTTTGGCGAACTCATGCGGAAATTGGGCCACAAGACCCATGTACTCATTGCCGTGCACGCCCCCGGTGATCATGACGGCAAAGCGAGGAGTTAACTTTTTATCACTAAGTTTATAGGCGACTAACTTGCGACCACCTAAAGAGGTTCCATATTGAATTTCATCGACCTTATACTTGACGTACTGGGCGGCGAGAGTGGGCGTTATGAGACAAAATAAAAATAACTTGGCGACAATCGTCAATTTCTTCAATGGCAACATCCTTATCACGCATTGCGAGTCATTGTTCTTAACTTCATTGGTCTTATTCTAACACTGTGTTTGTAAGATAATAAAGAACACATCACGATTTTCCTTACAAAATGAAAGACACATCACGACAGTAAGCTTTCAAGTTTTGATCAAGTACCTGAGTTATCCACAAAACTTGCTGAAACTTTTGGCATCTTATTCGCATCGATGGCTCTGCCTTTTAACAAGCATGCAAATTCTAAAGGGGAAAAATCATGTATTCAGTTCGAACACTCTGCCGTCTCTTACTTCCGATCACATTACTCGCCATTTTCTCGCAAACTGCTCAAGCAGAAAATCGAGCCTACAGCTGTTATCTCGATGGCAACGCCAAGGGACTTTCAATTAGCATTGGAATTGGCGCCCAAGTCATTCGCGGCAACGGTGTAGTCACATGTCAAAGTGGAAGTAGAATTATTCGAAGACCAGTCAAAATCCGTTTCTACAGTGCGGGCATCGGCTTTGAGCTCGCTTATATTAAATCAATGCGCATTCGCAGCTCAAAAGTTCGCATCTACGATGGCCCAGAAGGTCTCATCGGTGAATATGATATTGGCGCTACCGCCGGGGTCACTCTCATCAATCAAGGAATTGACTTTGATGCTGCCGTCGAAGTCACCTCAAGCGATGGCTTTGGCTTTGAGGTCGCGATGATTGGTAAGGACGTCTACGGGCTCGGAGCGAAACTTCACGGCATGATCTTCGCCGTCAAAGCGAGATAGTCCTTTAATAAAAAAATTGCTAGAATCCTCTTTAGAACGTCAACTAAAGAGGATTCTTTGATTATACGCTCATCTCTTCTCTTCACACTCGCACTCACACTTCTCTGCCTCCTTGGCTGTCAACCTGGGCGCAAGGCCGCTCCTCTTTCACAGATGGAAGTGACAAACCACCCTCACTGGGTCAAGGAAGACTTCTATACAAAGAGAGTTCAGCCCATCTTTGATGCCAAATGTATCGCCTGTCACTCTTGCTACAATTCACCCTGCCAGCTCAATCTCACAAGTTATGAAGGTCTCACACGCGGGGCCAATAGAGTTAATCCCTACGACTTTCCCCTGGCCAAACCAAACGATCCAACCAGGCTCGGAGTAGATGCTCATTCAATTCAAGAGTGGAGAGATAAGGGGTTCTATGATGTAGTTGGTGACAAAGAAAATTCTCTTCTTATTAACCTCACTAATATGACCAGACACTCTGACTATGAGAGCTACGAGTTTCACGCCGAAAGTAGCCGCACCTGCTTAAAGCCCGGAGCAATTCCAGCGATTATCATGCAGGTCAAGCATGAGCTCTCCATGCCTTATGGTCTTCCCACACTCACAGATAGCGAAAAGGCGACACTTAAAGAGTGGCTCGAACGAGGTTCGCCAGGTCCAAGTGATGCAGTCAAAGGATATTTTCTTGAAACTCACTCAAAGAGAATTGTTGCCCGTATTAAAGAGTGGGAATCTCTACTTAATAAAGCAGATCCAAAAACAGTCCTTTCAAGCCGGTACCTCTATGAACATCTCTTCATTGCCGACATAAACTTCTTTTCGGATTCAAAAGAGTTTTTCAAATTAGTAAGAGCTGAAAACGAAGAAGGAGCCCCGCGCGAGATAGGTACGAGGCGCCCCTTTGACCCAATCAAAGGAAAATTCTTTTATCGCTTTAAAGTGATAAATCAAAGCATCGTCTCTAAAACCCACACCGTATTTTTACTTGGTGATCGAGAACTCAATCGCTTTAAAAATGAATTTATCAAAGGCAATTGGAAAGTTGAGCAGCGGGAGCTACCGGCTTACGGAGCTGCTGGAGCCAATGCCTTTGTGACATTCAGAGCTATCCCCAGAAATACTCGCTACCGCTTCTTTCTAGACAATGCTCGCTACTTTGTAATGACTTTTATGAAGGGCCCAGTCTGCCGCGGCCAAACTGCACTCAATGTCATCAATGATCACTTCTGGACCATCTTTGTTGACCCTGAGTATGATTTGTCGGCCAACCTGGATACTGAATTTAATAGTTTTGCCAATCTCATGGCGCCACCAGCGATCAAGAAAGATCATATTGGCATCTTCAACGATCTTCGTCGCAAGCGCTGGCAAGCACATAGTCTTAAGATGTCTCTCTATGAGCGTATGAATAAGCCACTCACACTTGAGAGCATCTGGGACGGCGACGGACATAACCCCAATTCAATTCTCACAATATACCGACACTTTGATAGCTCCGATGTACTTTTTGGCGCGCGCGGAGATATCCCTAAGACCATCTGGCTTATGGACTATCAGATCTTCGAAGATATCTACTACAACCTAGTGGCCGGATACGACCTCTTTGGTGCGATTCCACATCAATTCAACACAAGACTCTACATGGAACTGTCACGTATCTCCTCGGAAGATATGTTTATTACCCTCCTCCCAAAGAATCTCAGATCTCGCGCTCGTGAGAGTTGGAGTATGGACTCACCAAAAATGGATAAGACTTTAGTCGGTGAATTCATCAAATTAACTGGGCAAACGGTAACGAAGAAGATGGAGCGATCATTTACCTACCAGGGTTCAAAGATAGACACCCAACTTCAATATGCTGAAAACCTCAATGCCAGAGAGGCGCAAATAGCTGCGATTTCTCAGATAAAAGAGCAGCGTCTACCAAAGAATCAAGCTCTCAAGTATGACTGGGATCAGGATTTTTTTAAGAGCGAACTAAAGAGTGATGAACAAATAAAGCAGAAATTCGCCCCACTCCTGACCGCAAGAGGCCCCTTCCCTAAGAACTTTCCAGACACCATGCTTATTAAAGTCAAAACTCCAAACGAAGAAGACTCCTACGCGCTTTCGCTGATACTCAACCGTGGGCACTACAACGTTAATATGCTCTTTGTCGAAGATAAGCGCCTCTGGCCGGAGACAGACTCACTGAATCTCTTGCCCTCTATCGCAACCAGCTACCCAAATCTCTACCTTGAGATCAAAGAGAGTGATATCCCTAAAGCTGCTGCAGAGTTGGCCAGTGCTCTTTCCGAACCTAAGAAGAATGATCTTTATGAGGCTTTTCTTTCGCGCTACGCAGTCTCAAGATTTGACTCTAAGTTTTGGGAATTTCATGGCTGGTTTAATAAGCACTATCAAGAACAGCGCCCCATTGAGTCTGGCGCCATTGACCTGAATCGCTACTTATCAAGATAACTTTACCTAACGCTTCAACTGCGAGATTCTAGAGACAAATCCTCCCTGGAATCTCGCATGAAGACATCAAAAAAATTCTTTGCTCTCCTCCTTCTCGTAGTCGCCGTACTAGTCATTGTGGCGCTCTTCTTTATTCGAAAGAATAGTTATGAAGAAGTTTCCCTGAAGCGCTCAGACGTGGTCGAGGCAGTCTTTGGAATGGGCAAAGTCAAGGCCAGAGATAAGTTTGATGTGAAAATAGGCATTCTCACCAAAGTCACAAAAGTCTTTGTTCGAGAGGGAGATAGCGTTTCGGCGCGAGATACTCTCATTAGCTTTGAAACCGGTGCGCCGTACCGCTCACCCATTGATGGTCACGTCACCCTGGTAAATATCAACGCAGGTGAAACTGCGCTTCCTCAAATTCCACTCATCAAGGTGGAAAGTCTTGAAAATCTCTACCTGGAAGTTTCGCTCGAGCAAAGTAGCGCCCTTAAAGTTAAGCGAGATCAGTTAGCAAAAATCACCTTCCACGACTCTAATTTTGGAGTGATTGAGGGCAAGGTCGAATCAATCTATCCCCGCGAAGAAGAATTTCTCGTCGTCATTCAGGTCACCTCTCTCCCCAAGGAAGTCCTTCCAGGTATGAGCGCGGACGTCTCTATCGTTGTGGGCACCCACAAGAACTCCCTGCTAATTCCGGCCCGCGCTCTTGAGAACGACCGAGTAAAGCGAGTCAGAGACGGCAAAACGAGTGATGTTAAAGTAAAAGTGGGAACCTCTCAAGGAGTCTGGTTACAGCTACTTGAAGGAGATATAAAAGAAACTGACAAACTCAAAGTCTCGCATAAGGACTAAGCAATGTTCTTTATTGCCATAAGACAAATGCTCGCGAAGAAAAAACAGACGACACTCATTTTTTTGGGAATTTCGTTTGCTTCAATGATCTATGTCATCATCGCTGGCGTCCAACTTGGTATGAGAGAGTATCTCTCTGAACAGCTCCTCAATAATACTGCACATGTCATCATCAGTGGCAAAGAGGATTATGTTCTCCAAGAAGATGTTGAGTCACAGCATTTTAATGAGGCCCAAGAAGTTATCTGGTACCGCCCTCCGGCCGGAAAGAGGGAGGAGTCTAAGTTAGATAACCCATCGGGATGGTACGAACTCTTGGATAAAGATCCGCGAGTCTATTCCTATGCGCCAAGGCTAAATGTAAGTGGAATCGTGAGATTCAAAGAATTCTCAGAGCCACTCAATCTCTCTGGTATTGTTCCCGAGCAACAGCTTAAAATCACAAGTCTCGAAGACTATATGAAGGAGGGAAGCCTCCTAAGTCTTAAAGGGGCCGGCAAGAGAGTTGTTCTTGGCTCTAAGCTGATGCACAATCTTGGCGTCTTAGTTGGCGACACCGTCTTAATTCAAATCGGGCCCAACCCAGCCACTCCCTTTCGAATAGCGGGAAAGATTCATCTAGGTAACGAAGCAGCAGATAAATCAATGGCGATCGCTCACATCAAAGATGTCGGTCAAATTCAAAAAACACCTAACCGAGTCAATGAAATCGCCGTTGCCCTCTATGATATTAATCTAGCAAGTGATCTTGCAGCCCAGTGGAATTTTCTAGGTCGCGACACTGTTAAGAGTTGGATTCAGGCCAACGAATCATTCAAGCAAATCATCACCATTCAAGACCTGGTTCGCTATGTAATTACCGGCGCAATCCTAATGGTCTCGGCCTTTGGAATATATAACGTCCTCAGTATTATGATTGCTCAGAAAAATCGCGAGATCGCCATCCTTAGATCTATTGGTTACACCCCTAATAAAATACTCATCCTCTTTATGATCCAAGGACTCCTCTTAGGAATCACTGGAGCAACACTTGGCCTGAGCTTTGGCTATCTTCTCAATCTCTTAATTGAGAGCATTGATATTGGAATAAGTATCGGCAAGGGCAATCATCTCATCGTCTCCTTCGCTCCAAGCATCTACGTTACGGCCTTTGTGGCCTCACAAGTTGCCGCTTTTTTTGCAAGCCTACTCCCCGCCCATCGCGCCTCGAAACTTACTCCAATAGACGTCATCAGGAGCGCTTCATAATGTCACTGATTGGAACTGAAATTGTTAAAAGCTTTGGCAAGGCCACAATTCTCCACGGGCTTGACGTGACAATCGATGATGGTGAATTCGTCTCGATCTCTGGACGAAGCGGTTCGGGAAAGTCGACTCTCCTCTACATTCTCTCAACTCTAGACTCGCCAACATCTGGCAAAATTATTATTGATAACCATGATATTGCTCAGATGGATGACATCGAGCTACACAATTACCGCGGTAGAAATATCGGTTTCATCTTTCAATTTCACTATCTTCTCCCCGAGCTCTCAGCACTTGAAAATGTTCTACTCCCAGCGAGAAACTTCAATGAACATAAAGAAAAAAAGGCACGGGCGATGGAGTTACTTGAAGAACTGGAGATATCTCCCCACGCCCACAAGTTTCCCGATCAACTCTCAGGCGGACAGCAACAGCGAGTTGCCATTGCACGCGGGCTCCTCTTAAAGCCACGTTATATCTTTGCTGACGAGCCAACAGGTAACCTCGACTCCCAAACGGGAATTAAGGTGATGGAAATCTTAAAGCGTGTAAACAGAGAAGATAAGACGACAATTGTTCTGGTTACCCATGAACCAGACTATGCGCGCATGGCGAGCAGAGAAATATTCCTTACAGATGGAAGAATTGAGAGGGAGATGAACTTTGAACACTAGGCCCTCTTAACAAGGGCCTAGGCATTGAAATTTCTTAGTGGTGGTGTCCGCCTTCACCGTGAACGTGACCGTGATCAAGTTCTTCTTTTGTCGCAGCTCTCACGCCTACAACTTCAACATCAAAGTGAAGTGTAACGCCAGCTAGCGGGTGGTTTCCGTCAAGAACAACTTCGTTTTCTTTAACTTCAACTACTGTAAGAAGCATTGGCCCTTGTGGACCTTCTGTTTCAAATTGCATCCCAACTTGAACATCTTCTGTTCCTTGGATCTGCTCTTTGCCCACAGCTTGAATAAGAGCGTCGTTGCGATCGCCATAAGCGTCGGCAGGCTGGATAGTTACTTTATCTTTGTGGCCAACGGCTTTTCCGTCGAGGGCCTTTTCAAGACCAGGGATCAACTGACCAATACCTTGAATATAAGCAAGTGGAGAGCGACCTTCACTTGAGTCAAGAGTCTCCCCACCGTCGTTAGTAAGTTTGTAATGAATTGATACAACAGAGTGTTTTGCGATGTTCATAAGTGTTCCTTTGTCGTTTGCAATCCCGCCACCCTATCACACCAGAGAGCTTATGCAAAAAATCTTTTATGCAAAGAGCAAACAAAGCTGACTTTTCTTATTGAGCATAGCGATAGATTGGGGCCATTAGCTGCGATGCTGCACTCTGTAGTTGATAATTGTCGTAGTTGGCCACTCCAGCACGCTCAATATCAATTAGTTTTAAATCAAACTCATTCATAAAACCTGCTGATACTTCTGTGCTTGCGGCCAAGGCAAATCTTCCAATTCTTTGAGCACTAAGCATCAATTGCCATCGCACCAGACTCTTTCTAAGAGAGAGGATTGTTTCACTATAACCATAGGCCATAAGAAGAAATGTCTGATTGCGCTCAAGCTTCACTTTAGTGGCGAGCATAAGATTGAAGATGGCAACTCGGTTCTTCGCCCCTTCCACCTCCTGTGCCAACTGGAGAAGTTTATCGAAAGCATCTTTATCAATGGAATTTTGATTCCAAAAATTTGCAAAGGTCGCCTGTCTTTCAACCAATGAGAGGGATTCAAAATTACTTAATTCTCTTTCATCAGTTGGAAGCATATTCAAAAAGTCGTGAATTTCAAATTTAATCGCCTCATCAATACTGCTCGAACTGAAATCACTGAACTCAATCCCCTGGCGTAGTCCGAAATGATCAAAAAAGTTCTTAATGTGCTCACTTGTATTAGCTTCTCCTAACGTTAAAAAGACCTTCGCTACTTCAACCGCTCTACTTCCCTTAAGTGGTGAACCAAGAAAGCCATACTTATTAATAAAGTGAATCAGTGAATGAGAGAGTCTTAATTGTTGAAGCAAATTTTCGCTTTGATAGGCCTCTTCTTCGTTAGAAGCTTTGAATTCACTTAAGAGTTTAATATTCTCAGCCACCAAGCTAGCGGCATTCTTCATATCGTAGCCACCGATAAACTCAGAAATAAAGCGTAGACTAGCTGAAGCTTTTTTAAGAGTTGAAAGGGGGTTCAGTTCGCCAACTCTCACTCCCCACGGCAATGCCTCACGTTCAGATGTCGATGCACTTAAGGGAGTGATCGACATTCCTTCGCTTGTTGTGCCGCACCTCTCTTGCTTAACAGAGCGAGAACCATTGTTTTGAATGAGAACATATTCAAAAATCGCCTGGCGTGGAGTTCCCGCACTTCCCCCAGGAATAGCTGATGTAGTTGCAGCATTTTCACCATCTCTGCCCTCTATCATCGAGGCTACTTGAGCATTGATTCCCTTTGAAGATTGAAATGAACCTCTTCTGCCCCCACGTCCTGGAAGAGTGGGTGCCTGCCCAGCACTACCACTTTCTGGACAAGCCTTTACTCCCTCTTCTTGAGCTGTCTCAAAGCACTCTCTGGCCTTAAAGCGAGAAAAGTCTCTCACCGGTGAAGATGGACAGCTAATGCGAACAGTCCTACGCCAGACGACATCGCCTCCTAGTGAAGGAATCGATCGGCCATTACTTCCAGGTGCACCACCTTCTGCTGGCGTCCCGACGCCTCCATTAAGGAAAAATCTTTTTTTTTTGATTTGATCTAGGTCTTCAATTTTCTCAAATTCATAGATAATTTCGCCAGCATCCATCCCCATGTTCCCAGATACATTGAGTAGACCCTCATTAATAAATGAGAGCGTCTCTCCCACTAACTCAACCTTCACACTCGGAAGAAAAAGAGGGGCCGAGATCGTTAAGTGATCAATTCTTACAAAGAGACTATCGTCTTGAGAATTAAGTTTTTGCATAATCACCTCAGCAATCTCCTGATTAATCTCAAGCGATTCGCCAACGATATAGAGAGATTTCACGCCATCTTCTTCTAAGAATTCAATTTCAAATGAATTGCGCTCACTAGACTTCGCTCCGAGAAGTTCTTTAGCGAGGCGAGAGTTTTCAATTGCTTGATCGAGCGCATCTCGCTCAGTTTGTTTTGCTTGTTCGGGACTGCTTGTTGCCGGAGCGCCGGTGGTCTGCTTTGAGCCGCCACAGCTCATCAGGGTTGTGAGAACGAGGGTGCCAGCGAGAATGTGTGTGAGGTAGGAAGTTTTCATTTTTGACTCCTGATTAGTGTTGCGGCAGGTTTACCAGCAGGCGTCAAAATATGAGAGCAAAGTTCAATTTCTGCTCTCGGGAGATTCATTTTTGAAACAGGTTAGTTAATGAGCTGAATAATTACATAGGGTTGCACGATAATGAAATTTGCAAACTCCTCACTTGGCCTTTGGGCCCAAAGGGCAACCTCAACCTCATCCGGACGGCGAAGTTCAGAATTTTCAAGCCAGGCGGCGACTTCACTGGCCTGGTCCTTTGCAATGGCCACTCCCACACTTTTTAATTCTAGGGAGCTCGAGGCTACAAAGAGCGCCCCGCGAGCAAAGTGAGGGGCGAGCATTTCCCAGCTTCCAACATTGACGTCGAGACCAAACGATTCTTCCATTTCTACCTCTTTAAGCAAATTTGTAGATGCGCTTTCATCCACGGTAATAGCAGTTCAAGCGCTTCTTGTGAAGAAATCCACTCATAGCGAAAGAGAATTCCCTGATCCTCGCCCTCACCACTGACCACATGATCCCACCCCATGAGATCCCCCTGCCCATATTTTAAAAGGTAGACGTGTTCGCGCTGAGGTTTTTGAGTCTTTGGATGGGTGATTACCTCTGAGTGAATTAACTCCCAGTCGCCCTCAAAATATTTTCCTGTCTCCTCTAGAAGTTCACGGTGAAGCGAGGCGAGAAAATCTTCACCCGGATCAACTGTGCCTCCAGGTACTTGGTAGCAGGCCTCAGGAAAGTCTGGCTCGTGAAAAATGAGCACCCTGCCCTCTTTAATAATGTAGGCGCGCACTTTATCTGGAATCACAGCTGCTCCATTCGCTGGGCCACGGCCTCGTCACATTTAAGATGATCATACCAAATCGCCTGGAGGAATTGATAGGAGTGTTCTGGATGGGTGTTCATATCGCTTAGAAGATAATCCACGCGCTCTCCAAGTCCTCCCTTAAATAATTCTCTAAAATATCCACTGTCGTAGAGGCTTAGCAGCTTGCGATTTAGTTCAAGCTGTTGCTCATGATAAAAATCAAAAAACTGAACCGCATGCTCTAGATCGTGAACAAAGAAGTGAAGAGCATTTTCCTTAGTCAGCTTCGGGTGATTCCACGTCTCGCGCTCTGGATAAAGTGTCACACAGCGAGAGCCACTTGCTTGCAACTTTAGCACTTCATAAACACTTGGCACGTGAAGTAGTAACTCTAACTTCCACTCTCCCGCTAGCCACATAGAAAGTGCACGCGACACCTTCTCTTTAATCTTCTTGTACTTTCCAATCGCCACAAGGCTTGAGAGTTCTTGGGCGCTTAGAGAAAGTAGCTCTTGAGGGCCCAGTCTAAGCCTAGGGTCCCCTGCGAAGCTCTTGCCGTGGAAGTGCTCGCCCAAAGCATAGAAGGCTATCAGTCCCATTCGCGGGGCTTCAATCCTTCCTTCTTTAAAGAGTGTGAGCGCATCTTCAAACATAAGTGCTTCTTATTGATCCTAACAACATCTTGATAATATTAGACTTGTCGCCTATTTCCAAATTCCAATGACCGCGTTATAAACGATTCCCCACAAAACTTGGAGCCTAAAGTGAGAGCTATCTTAAAAACGCGTCTTTTACTGTGTTTAAGCTTGTGTTGCATCTTATCCCCCCTCGCACAAGCCCGCCTCTCAAACTCCCAAGTCAATCAGCTCTCCCACCTAAATCTCAAAAACCTCAAATCAGAACTTCACAATATTGTCTCAGAACACCACGACTCTCTCGGCTACGACCGCGCCAAGCAAGTTATCTTTGAAAAGCTCGACAATCGCGGCGGCGAAGTTTGCTGTGTCTACTCTGAAGATTACTGCTTAAAAACGTCTCGCGTTCCTAGCCACAAGGTCATGAACGTTGAGCATACCTGGCCCCAGTCTCACGGGGCAAGAGGAACGGCCAAGAGCGACCTCCACCACCTCTTTCCAACCACAAGCTCAATCAACTCAACTCGCTCTAACTTTCCCTTCTGTGAAGTTGCTCAGGTGAAGTGGGAAGGAGAAGGCAGTAAAATGGGCAAAGACGCTAGTGGAAGAACTTGCTTTGAGCCACCAGAACACCATAAGGGTGACGTTGCCCGCGCCATGTTCTACTTTGCCATTCGCTACAACTACGATATCGATGAGGCCCAAGAAAAAGTACTGAGAAAATGGAACCACCAAGACCCTGTGGATGAAGATGAGCTCGCACGCCATAAGCGAATCGTGGACTTTCAACACAATATCAATGTCTTTGTCGAAAATCCTGAACTCATCGACGATATTTCAGACTTCTAATTAAGTAGAAATTACCAAGTGGGCGCCTTCTTGCGCCCATCTGCCAAAGGGCGTGATAAGACCACGCCCATGAAAAAATTCTTCCTACTTCTTGTCCTTCTTTCATCCCAAGCCTTTGCCCTCACTAAGAGTGGAGTGGTCACTCATATTCACGATGGAGACACGCTCACAATTTCTTTTGGAGAGGGAATTAAGCCAAAGCCAGTTCGCTTTATCGGTGTTGATACGCCTGAAGTAGACTTCAATGGTCACTCTCAAGGTGAAATTGCATTTGTGGCCAGAGACTACCTACGATCAATTATTCCCATCGGTGCCGAGATTGAAATTGATGTGGCCGGTGAGTGGATGCTTGAGCGCCGTCGCATCGTTGCGACAGTTTTTTATCAGGGCGAAAATATAAATCTTAAAATGGTTGAATCTGGATATGCGGCGCCTTACCTCATAGCTCCAATGAGCTCTGAAGAAATACGCGACTTTTCAGAGGCAGGTCGCATCGCTTATGAGAGTAAGAGAGGAATTTATGCTGAGAGTGAAATCATGCCCTATGAATTTCGCATGATCGTTCAACAAAGAGATGGAACTAATTATGTTGGAGATCTAGAAACAAAGCTACTCTACTTGCCCACTGAAACTTCTCTGGTCCCTCCCTACCGTCGCTACTTCATTAAAAATCCTGAAGTCGCTGAAAAACTTGGGTTTAAACTTAGGGACTAATCAAAGAGATCGAGGTTCTCGGTACTATCGTTGCCTCTGGCCTCAGTGATATTGGCCCAAACTTCTGGCGCGAGATACTCAAGCATCTCTGGAGTACCAGTGTTATCTGGGCGATGAAGGCAGATGGCAATCTTTCCAGGGTAGAAAGATAGATACTCCCTCCACTCTTTTAGTCGAAGCTCGTCGTGGGCCGCGACTTCATCACTTAAAAAGCGAACGACATTAAAACCACCACAAAAACTTGCATGAAAGAGATCAGGCCTTCCCGGTGCATCCGTTAGAGTCATTGAAAAGCCATTTTGATCGAGATAGTCATGAAGCTTATCGTAGAGAGAGCCCGCCTCAAACCAACTCGAGTGACGAAGTTCAAGACTTAAGGGAAAGTTCTTTGGTATTTGCAAGAGGAAGTAGTAGAGCTCGCGGTGAAAGTCGCGACTAAAATTTGGCGGCAGCTGAACAATAGAAGTGCCGAGTTTGTCTTCAAAGAGTTCAAGTTGGCGCAGAAAATCTTTAATCTCGCCCTGATGTCCTTGAAGTGAATTTTGATGAGTGATGAGTTTTGGCCATTTTGGTAGAAACTTAAAACCAGGTCCCACTTGATCACACCAACTAAGGATCTTGTCGTCACCAAGCTTTGAGTAAAAGGTTGATGAGAGCTCCACACAGCTAAGAACGCTGCCGTAGTAAGCGAGATAGTCCTTCACGGGAAGATCGCTCGGGTAAAGTGAGCCCTTCCACTCGCGCACGCCCCACTGGGGCAGGCCAAAGAAGACCTCTCGACTTCCTGTAATTTTAGGAACTTCCTTTAAAAGTTGATAGCGATTATCTGTCGCTTCAAAGCGTCCCGCGCCAAACTCCATAATTTCTCCCCTATAAATGCGTAGCACAAGAAGCGACAAAGATCAAAAAATGTCATAATAAACCCATATGACTAAGAGCTACGAATACGAAAAAGAAAAAGAGCGAGTCCTAGAAAAGAAAAAGCGCGCGGTGAGCACGCTCAAAGCTGAGCGCTCACGCGAACCCAAACCTGAATGGTTTAAGGTTCGTCTTCCTAGTGGCGACAATTACGTTGAAACGAAGAAGGCCTTGCGAGAAAAGAAACTCTGGACCGTTTGCGAAGAAGCCTCATGTCCCAATATTGGCGAGTGTTGGTCGGCCAAAACCGCAACTATCATGATTCTTGGTGGTACCTGCACCCGCGCATGTAAATTCTGTCACGTCGACACAGGCAATCCTGGTGGCACGGTTGATGAAAATGAGATATCCAACGCCGTCTCCATGGTTGAGACGATGGGACTTAAGTATATCGTCATCACCTCTGTAGATCGCGACGATCTTCCTGACTTTGGGGCCTCCCATTTTGCAAATGTCGTAAACGCTATTAAGGCCGAGCACAAAGAGACTTTGATTGAAGTGCTCATTCCAGACTTCAATGCCGATCGCGAGGCGATGAATATTCTCGCCCAGAGCTCTCCCTTTGTGATTGCTCAGAATATAGAAACAGTAAAACGCCTCACTCACCCTGTTCGCGATCGCCGTGCTAGTTATGAGCAGACTCTCTTCTGTCTTGATTACTACAAGAAGAACTTTCCCCATATCAGTACAAAAACCTCCATCATGGTCGGTCTTGGAGAGACTTGGGATGAAATTTTAGAATGCTTGAGAGACCTGAGAGAGAAAAATGTCGATATTGTGACCTTTGGCCAATACCTGCGCCCCACTCCAAGACATTTGCCGGTAATCCGCTACTACGCACCTGAGGAGTTTGAAGAATTAAAGAGAGTCGCCCTTGATATGGGCTTTCAATTTGTCGCCTCTGGCCCGCTGGTTCGCAGTAGCTACAAGGCCCGCGACTATCTAGACCACCTCCGGGCCAAGGGACACAGTATATGAGGGTTCTAGAAAATCTATCTCTGGCCAATTTTGATCTCACGACAGAGAACCTAAGACTTCTAGACCAACAGACACTCGTGGTTACGAAGAAGGACTGGGACTATCCTCTGGCCCTCGCCTTTCAAGAGGAAATGTGTGAGCGGGTGCGATCGCACACAAGTGAGCGCGTCTTTATTTTTTGCTCTCACCCTCATTGCCTGACCTTGGGAACTGGGCTTCAGAGAAATAAGGCGATTACAGTTGAGCTGGTGGACTTTGATCCATTAATAGAAGCCGATCTCGAACTTCCCCTCTACCGAATAAAGAGAGGTGGAGGTCTCACTTTTCACTACCCGGGTCAACTCATCTTCTATCCAATCGTCTCTCTCGACGCCCACAAGACTCGTATCTTCGACTTGTTAATGAGCGTACTCGAGTCCACAGCAACTTCACTCACCGAGCTCTATCAACTCAATTCTCTTGAATATAAGCGCGACCTCCTTGGGCTGTGGCACTACCACTACAAGCTCGCCTCAATTGGTGTGAGTGCGCGCAGATTTATTTCGATGCACGGACTGGCCTTGAATCTATTTCGGGACCCCTTAATGGCGAAAACCCTCTCACTTGTCCACCCTTGTGGACTAAGAGGTACCACCTACACTTATCTAGAGGACCTAGTCGGCGATCTCCCCGTAAGTGCCTTTGATAAGATTCAGGAGGCCATGCTTAGGCATCTTCCGCTAGAGAGACCGACTTATAAAGCGATCGAATGCGTCGATATGCTTCCTTAGAAATTCTTTGGTGCTCTTGTCTTCAAGACCCCGCGCTGAAAACTTATCCATACAATTGGAAACCATTATCTCTGGCTTATTCATAAAGCGGATATCAAGAAATACGCCGATTTGTCTTAGGTGATACTGCATTCGAGCAGTTCCTTGATTAGATGGTGAACACCCCATCAAACTTGCAGGCTTGTCCTTAAAGGGCTGGGCTTCAAGACGAGAGAGCCAATCGATAGCGTTTTTAAGGGCACCAGGAAGAGAGTAATTATACTCTGGTGAGACAAAGAGAACTCCTACAGAATCCCGGATCAATTTTCCCGCCTCCACGACCTGCGCAGGCATCTCATTATCTTGAAGGTCTTGGTTATAGTAAGGAAAGTCGTGAAAATCGATTTGAGTAAAATGAAACTTTCCTTCACTCAATTCCTCATAAGCTTTAAAGAGCATGCGATTAAAAGACTGCTCTCGCAAAGAGCCTAGCAAAACGGTAAGATTTTTCATATTAGCTCCCACTAATTGAGGTGAATATGTTGGTGTTCATTAATGCGCACACCCTCTAGACTTGTGCCTGTGATGAAGCGATCGAATGCCGCCTGTAGACGATTAGTGTCTTCGTCCCAATACTCAGCACTGTGCACATCAACCACAATTAACCTTAGACTTGGATCTTCTTTGCCCTTGGGTAGCCACTTGAGTAATTTGTTGTCCCAATAGGTATCAATCAAGGACTGATCATCGGTTATTAGAGCTGCTCCACAAAGGCTCACATAAACTCTCTGCGAAGGATTTGAAAAGATAACCCCTAAAACAGAGTGATGCTCTTTCATTTCCTTAATCATCGTGCACGAGTCATTTGCAATGAAGTAGAGACGGCCATCTTGAAAGTCGTCTTGAATAAGATACATAGGTGCGGAAAACCATCTTTCATTATGAAAGAGCGTAATTATTCCCACCTTAACTTTTTTAATTAACGTCCATAGATAATCCAACTCTTCTTGGTGTCTTTCGTGGAAAGACTCGGCTTCAATGGGATCTTTCATAGCTCACTCCTTGCCATAGATTCAGCGTCACATTGTTAGCTGCAATTCAAAAACCACGGCGCTACGCTCACCTTTATTTCAATGAGTTTTATTTCAAAAACGAGCACTTAAGGCCTGACAAGGCCTAGTCATAGTCTCTGACACACAATGATGGCCTAATGCTCTTGACTCAGATGGGTGTTCTGACATTGAATAAGAGAATGGAAAGTTTTTTATTTTCCAAACATGGAGGTCATTTTGAAGAATATTGGACAAAAGATTATGACGGCCCTTGCCGCACTTTTCCCAGTACATCTCGGACCCGCTTGGGCCCTACAACGCGCTTACGTTCGTGTGCGCACCAACCAATAACAATTTAAAAAGGTACATTACTTTTTAACAACAAGAAGGCACCCCAAAAGGGTGCTTTTTTTTTTGAGATACATTCTTAACTACGACGGCGTAGCATCTTGCGATACTCACCAAAGACCACTCCTGCAATAATCAGAGCAAGTCCACCAAGTGCACTTGGTATGGAGTGAACTCTACCAAGAATGAGATCAATTATCGTCCCCATGAGCATTTGTCCGCTCACCAGAAGAACGGTTGCCTTCATCACACCGGCCTTAGGAATTACCCAGCTTGCGATGGCGACAAAAAGGGCACCAATGATGCCACCACAATAGGCATAGAGTGGAGCGCGGCTAAGCAGCACGCTTGTTAGTTCACTTCCACCATTTGTGATTATGATCACGATAAAAATAAAAATGGCCCCACCCATATGATTAACAACTGAAGCGCCGGCCGGACCAATGCTCACACCAAGCATTCCAAGTAGGGATCGATTGAGCCCAAGTGAAACTCCGCCAGCAAGTGCCCACAGGGTGACGACGAGTATCTCAACCATAGATCAACACTCCCACACCTGCTAAGACAAAAAGGGCTTGCAGGAAATCCATACCTGTTGGGAGGCGTTTTGTCTGACCAAACCATCCACAAGCATCGCTCACCCATCCATAGAGAACTTGACCAAGGACCATAAGCCCAACGGTTGCTCCAACTCCCAAGGGGCTATTGACACAAATTCCAACGATCGCCACCGCGATCCCACCAAATATCCCCGTTGCATAGGTCCACCAGGGAACACTCATTCTCTTGGCCGGTGGTCTCCACATAAATGCGAGAACTATCGCTGCAAGGAAGCCGATCAGATGAACGACTAAGCTTCCCTCAAGGGGATTGATATACTTTGCTAGGCTTCCGTTAAAAAAGACCATGAGACCAAGAAGAAGTCCGCTTAGAAGGGCTAGCAGTGGAACTGTTAAATTGACCATGGCCCAAACTAATCCCCCCATCGGGATCTTGTCCACAAAAACTTCTTCAAATTGAGGCTGGCCCGTGTGCTTATTGGCCGCTAAAAAAAGGGAATGAAATACAATCTTTTTATGTTTGATCTCGACGATACTCTGCTCGACTTTAAGGCCAGTGAATCACTGTGCTTTCACTCAAGTCTTGGCTCTATGGGAATCGACAGCCAGCAAGCCGGACTCTTTAATCGCTATCAAGAAATCAATCGCGCTCTCTGGGAGAAATTTGAAAAAGCCCAAGTTAGTAAGGAGCAATTGAGAGTTGAGCGCTTTAGCGAGCTCTTTAAAGCTTATGAAATCATGCAAAACCCTGAAACAGCGAGTGAGCGATACTTGGATGCCCTCCCCACTAGTGTGGTACTGATGGAGCACGCCAAAGAAATTTGCGAGTATTTAAGCGCTTGCGCGGAGATTGGAGTGGTCACAAACGGCATACACCATGTCCAAATAGAGCGCATTAAGAACTCATCTCTCGCCCCCTATTTTAGCTTTATAGCGGTGTCAGAAGAATGTGGTTATCCAAAACCTGACCGGCGCTTCTTTGACTACAGCACTAAAATGGCCCGCAATTACTCGCCCCAGAGAACGCTCGTCATTGGGGATAGGCTTGAGACGGATATCAAGGGCGCTAATGATTACGGGCTTGCTAGTTGCTGGTTTAACCCCGAGAGGCTCTCTCATGAGGGTGAAATTACTCCAACCTATGTAATCGATCACCTAAGCTCACTTCGCACACTCTAAACAGGGAATTTTTACCAACTTCGCTTGAAAAGTTGGGGTAGCAGGTGGATAAGAGCGCTATGAAAACACTCATTATTGCCCTTTTTCTTGTCATACAGGCCCAGGCATTTGCTAAGAGCAAAGTAATAACAACTAAGGAATATAGTGATGTGTTTAAGAGCATTGAACAAATGGGTGAGAAGTACGGCCGCTCTAATGTGCTAGTGGTCTTTGATATCGATGATACCCTGCTTGTCACTCCCGACTGTCAGCGACCGGATGGAACCTGGGCCAGAGGCAATACCAAGCTCTTCGTTTGTCCTACCCATCACACCGAAAAAGACCTCTCTCTAAAAATTAAAGAAATTCAAGAGGAAGGGTTTTCAACTATCGCTCTCACGGCGAGAGGAAATGTCCTAGTTGAGTCGACGCAAAGAGAACTAGCAAGGCTACATGAAAACGCTCTTGAGATTAATTTTGATGCTCAACCCTTTGATCAAGTCATTGAGAGCATACTGGTACCTAAGACTAAGAGCTGTAAAAAGGGAGAGACTCCACCCTGCCTATCTGGAAAGTTCTCTGATCGCCCGCAGTTTAGAAAAGGTGTGATGTATGCCAATGCTACCAATAAAGGACTGGCCCTCAAGGCACTTCTTGAGTCGCTTGGTCAAAGCTATCCGGCGATAATTTTTGTCGACGACAATCGCAAGAATAGTGAGCACATCCACTCCGTGTACAAGAATGAAAAATCAGTAGATATGGAGATATTTCTCTATCTTCGCTACCGTGACTAGATCATTTTTATAGGCTAGCCGCTGGCAGGCTGTAAACAGTTGTATAATCCCCAAACTCCCCCAATAGCTCTTTCAATGCCCATCAAAATCAAATCGATTGCTGGCATGATATGAAGAAAATTTGGAGGATTTCATGAAAAAGGCACAACTCATTTCAACCTTGCTCCTCTGCGCAGTTAACGCTACTGCTGCATTAGGTTCGGCCGACCAGGTACCCGCTTTTAAGGCCAGAGCACAATCAAAGTGTGGTGACCTCCAAGTCGAAAATGTGATCGATTGGGCCCGCGGCAAGGATAGTGCAAATCACTTAGATGAGAAGATTGGAGAAGTGAGAAACCAAGGCGATGTCGGGTGGTGTTATGCCTATACAGCAAGAGATCTAATTCACCATCACAAAGGTGTTGCTCCAGACCTCGGTTATTTAGTTAAGGGATACTACTCATCTTTTGTTGGAGGATTCTTTGATCTATTTAGCATGAAGAACAAAGGTGAAGGTGGATTTACTTCGACGACGCTCAAAGTTTCAATGAAGTATGGAATATGCCCGGAATATGCATCGAGTGACGCCAACCCCACTCCTGATACCTATAAAGATGTTGTGTGTCTAGATAAGCCACAGTCGTATTCAAAAAGAGATGAATTGGTTATCAGAAGATCGACTCACGGAGGTCGCGGACACCCACTATTTAGAGAGCTAGATAAAGCACTTTCAAAAGGAAAAATGGTTGGTGTCTCCTACAACGCAAACGGTCTCTACCAAGAAGAGTTTAGAACTGGAAACTTTATCACAAAGACTTTGTCCAATCACGCCTCTTCAATTGTTGGTAGATACTTCAATACAGAAAGTGGTACCTGCAACTACCTCATCAGAAACTCTTGGGGACAAGGAACTCAGTACATCCTCAAGGGCCCACAAATTGATGGCTACCACTCTATCACTGAAGAAGATCTCTCTGAGAGTTTAACTGAAGTCGTTTATTTCAAGTAGTTGACTTAGCGAAAGGGCAATCGCCCTTTCGGCCCTTTATACTCGATAAAGTGCTCACCATCTTCATTAATGTGAATATAGTCTATTTCTAGAGCACCTTGATAAATTTTAAAATTACCCGAGTCATCATCACCAACGCATAGTAAGTGGTCATGCTTTTTTATACAGTAGAATCCTGATACGTTGTATTCTTTCTTAGCACTCTTAATTTTAAGAGTTGCGTGCGCACTCTTCTCATCATCATAGTTAACAATGAGAATTTCATGTCCAGTGGAATTGGGCGGTAACTTCACCTCAATTCTTCGCTCAGCGCTAATTACAAGGAATGGAAATAAAATCAACCATAATGCTTTCATTCATCACCACACTTATCAAAAGATTCCATTTCTCCCTCTTTATAACCAACGACAACAGAAGGTCCCTCACTGGCCAGTTTATCAACCATCCAACCATTTTTAGGATCTATGGAAGGGCATCCTGCACTTGTATAAGCCCCGACGTGGAGATACTTATAGTCAGTCGAAGAGCGATTATTTGAATTTTGAAGTCCAAAGAGTGCAAGAGATGGAATGCGCCCTCCCATATTTTTTCTGATCGCATTGTAAGCTTTATCAGTTTTTGCAAATGAGAAGGCTTGATTACTGGTCACCGAGAATCCAAGTAGAGTTGTTCCTGCACCACTCTCATTGAGAAAGCCTTTATTATTCTTACAGGTCCCGTATCCAACGTAGCTATAGCTCTTCTCGACTTTTGGCCCGCTCTTACAAAGATCAATGTAGTACATACTAGTTTGGCACTTGTATGAGCCTCCATGGGTTTTGATTCGATCGTCATAGTCATTAATAATCATCGTACATTTATTCTTAATGCCACTGGCGAGGTTGCCGACAAACTCACCTTTTCCGCCAACACCTGGAGTTGAATAGTGTGAGAATACATTGTTAAATCCATTGGCCTTATCAAAGCACTTATTTGTCTTAAAGCTAGTTGAGTTGCGCTTGAGACCATCTAGGGCAAACAAAAGAGCGTTAGTCGGTACATCTCCGCTAGCAAGGAGGTCCTGACAATTTTTCTGGGCCTCATCACTCATCCCTTCAATCGCACAGGCTTCAACAAAGTCAACTTCAAGTGGTGCCGCCCATTTCTCAGAAACCACTTTGGGAGGAGTACCAAGCACACTCAATAGATTTCTAAAGTTATCTGTGTCCACAATTGGTGCCAATAGCTGGCCACACAATTTCCCATCGCCCTCAGCGGCTACCTGATCAAGTGTAGTCTGAACTTGCTTAGCGAGATGGTAGCAATCAACGCTCTTACTCTCTTCTGAGCAATAATTCATAACCTCATCTAAAAGTTCGGCGTACTTGTCTCTTGAAATATCGTCATTTTTAAGAAGCTCTAGATGCTCAGGTCGAAGCTCACGACTCTCAATCGCACAGCGCTGGGTAAGTGTTGAAGCAGGAGATATTTGAATACACTTTCCCCCCTCAGTACTGCTTGCACCAAAGAGCAAAGGATTACAGCGCATAAGTGCACTAGCTCCACAACTTACTTCAGAAGTATAGAGATGCCCTGCATATTCATTGGCAAAGGATCCGCTTTTCTTGGCGACCCAAGGAGGACTACACTCGCCCGCAACCTCAATACTTGGCCAGCCACCATAGAAACATCTCTTTCCATCAGCGGCATTGGCAGTACTTACTAGGAGGTTCAGCATATTTTGTATAGATGTGAATGAATTTGAGTCAGAAGATCGTTTAGCGTCGATCTCAATCAACATAAGAATGAGCTTTTGATGAATTTCTTGAAATTCTGAGTCTTGAGATTCAGAGAGTAACTTTGAAGTCATAGAATGTTGAGCATATGTGGCACTACAGACCAAACCCGCTATCACTAAAATTATTCTTAAATAGAAAAAAACCCTCTCTAAGAGCAACAGCTCCTCCTCTCTAAAACACTTCACCAAGTCCTTTATCGGCTAGAATAGCATCCAATCCAACTTTTATTGAGACAATGAGTAGAAATGCGTGCAAGCCATTGAAATAATAGGCAAGGAAGAGCAAGTTGGGGGAATATCGCTGCCCGCTCAAAGAGGCATTTCCTTGACTTCAATCCAAGGCCCAACCAATATTTCTTTATGATAAACTCCACCTTCTAAATTCTAGGAGTAACTATGGCAAAGACCGCCCTACTCTCAACAATCGCGCTTAAAGAAAATGGCCCCTGGAATATATACTCTTGGGACCCAAGCTTAGAAGAAATTGATGAGTCCATCGAAATGGCCATCGACTATCTTGCCAAAAGCGAGCCCAAAATCTCTTCAAAGATTAATGCCTATCACCTGCAAGTACTGGGCTATGAGGAAGAAGGTGAGAAACGCCTCCACCTCAACTTCTACTGCGATAAAAAGCAGAGTCTATCTTATGTAATGGCCTTCGATGGAGGAGATTGCTACTTCAGAATGAATATTGATCTGAAAACGAAGAACATTTTAAATTTTTCAGTAAATGGAGAAGCGTAAACATCCTAAAAAGATGACTTCTCCTGGGGTTTATTTGGAGCTTCAAAGTAATAGAGCCCAGCATCGTAGGCCAGAGACATTGAAAATGTCTGATCGGACAGACGATCTTTAAAGGGAAGATCATTTATTTTCAACGCAAAAACTTTTTCTACTGACTTTAACTCGAGCTGACCGACATAGGGACGAAATAATTCTTTAAATTCAAGCGCCGTGGAGCTTGAATTGAAAGCCTCTACTAAAATCTGATTAGAAGACTTTTTACTCTTATGATGTGGATAATTCTTAGCATAGTCAGCCCATTCTTCATTAATGGCCATGGACTGTGCCAAAGTTACATTCCAATCGCTTGAGGAATTTACGCTTCGTAGTGAAGGCGTCATTATTCCCGATAGTACAGAAGCTTGGTTTTTGCTAAAAATCGACTTCAGCACCTCTTGATGTCCAACTAGCTGAGTGGAAAAATCAGAACATTCCAAATCAGAGTCATAGCGCAGTTGAAGCATCCACATCGGTTTATCTTCAAGAAGACGAACGATCCAAGAAAAACCGCACCCTTCCCTCTCCCAATGAAAGGTTGTGATATTCAAATCAATATCGGAAGTGATCTGCAGAGCTGGCGTTTCAGTTAAATCCAAGGTTTTGTCGGCTTTAGAAATACATGAACCTAGATAACAAAGAGTGAGACCAATGACTAGAGACTGAATGATGCGAAGTGGAGATGTAAGCATTTCTAAAGATCCTATTGAATGTATCAGGATAATTAGACCGCTAGGAGATGAAAATGGCCATACAAGAGTATGGCCATGGAAAGATTATTTTGAAGTGGTTCTGGCGGTTACATTATTGATAAGATTGCCAGTGCCGTTAACAGTTTTCTTCCAAACATTGCCAAGATATTTCCTAGAATCGTTTAGAATACTGCCATCAAGATTCTGAGCATATTTGTCGTCATCGATTTCAACTTCACGCTCAAAAGCTACGGAACTACAGGCATCATATTGATCGCCATTTTTCTTTTGAGTGATTCCAAAGCCTTCTCTCACATCTGTAATCTCAGCACTCTTATTAACTACTTTATTAACTACAGAGTTAAGCGAATTGAGAACTTTATTTTCAGATTCAAGTTCAATACTCTTCACACTTGGCTCTGCTGCAATAGAGCCATCTGCTAGTGTCGTGACTGTATAGTGAACAGGAATTTTAACTTCGCTTACAAGATTTGGTTTGTAAGACTCTTGAATTTTCAATCGCTTTCCAAAGTCGAGTTGCTTTCCACTCTTTGCTTGATAGTCAAAGAGTACATTCATTTTTGAAGCGTAGAGGTCTACACACTCTTTGGACTCTCTCATAATTGAAGCAGTCACACGTTTTTTAAGAGTTGGAATCTCAAAGTTTTCAATGGTCTTAATTGAACCATCGCTCGCGATGACTTCAGCATTTTTTATTTTGAGACCATAGCATTTTTGATCTTTATAAGACTCGGCTTCTTCGGAAGTCATCACACTTGTAAGTGCAAAGTGACAAGGAGCCTCAACAGTCACCACTTCTCCACCACCAATGAGTTGAACCTCTTCCCCATGTGCAACATTTGCATGAGCGATCTGAGAGATAAGAGTAGCGGTAAAGAGAAAACTTAGTGACTTTTTCATTTTAAACTCCCGAAGGGTTGTAGGATGATTCACCTAAGTAATAAGCACTATCTGTGCCACATTTTTGAACCTCTAAACAAAGACTTATGAGATTGTAACTATGTACTCTTTATACACTGTCAAAAAATTAGACATTATTTCTAGCTAAGAGTACTTCCAAGGCTCGCCACTGCCACTGCAATAATGGCAAGAATCTGAATAAAGCTCAGCGCCTCACCTAAGTAGAGAAAGCCAAATATAGTGGCAAAGGCTGGTTCAAGACTCATGAGAATACCAAAGGACTTGGCGGGAATTTTTCCGAGAGCAATCATTTCTAATGTGTAGGGTATTGCACTTGAAAGTAGAGCAACGGCAAAAGCAAGAGGGAGGACATCTAGATTAAAAAGTCCTATTCCCTCTTCGTAGGCACCAAAGGGAATCACTATAAAAGCCGCGACAAGCATTCCAATTGCTGAGGCGGTCTTTGGACTAGCAACTCTTCCAACCTTAGCCCCTGCCAAGATATACAATCCCCAACAGACACCTGCACTTAGGGCAAGGATTACCCCAGTCCAATCTAGATTTTCAGAGAAAGCATGAATTGGAAGTAGGAGAGCAAAGCCAAGGCAAGCGAGAATTCCCCAAAGGAAATCAATCGCCCTTCGCGAATAGAGTAGCGCGACACCAAGTGGCCCCACAAATTCAAGAGCAACGGCAACACCTAAAGGAATTCGCGCCAAAGCGAGATAGAAGAGCAAATTCATCGTACCGAGGCAAAGACCATAAAGAGCACAGGATTTATATCCCTCAAGGCTCAAGCGATCTCTCCATGGCCTAAAGGCAATTAAAAGAATCAACGCTGCAAAGAGTAGTCTTAACGAGGCAATCCCTTGGGCACTAAGGATGGGAAAAAGGCCCTTCGCAACCGCCGCTCCGAATTGAATTGAGGCAATAGAGAGAATGACGAGACCGAGTGGCCCAAAGCGATTCATCTAATTTTGATCCTTATATGGAGAAGACTTCATGAGAAAGTCGATAGTTTGCTGAATTTCTAGCGCCTCTTGATCAAGAAAGTGATTCACAGCGTTTGAAAGATCCACATTGGCAATATGGTGAGAACTGTGGATAAGAGTTGGGAGAAAGCCTCGTGGGATTTTATGCTCCCCCTGAGCTCCAGCTTCGAAGCGCTTTAATTTATGAGAAATAGCATATTCAATTCCCTGATAGTAGCAGAGTTCAAAATGTAAAAACTCGCACTCAACGAGGGGCGCCCAGTATCGTCCATATAAAGAATCATCGCTCTTAAAAAAGAGCGCCATCGCCAGCAGCTCTTCTTTATCGTGGGCAAAGGAGACAAGTACCTTGTCTCCCATTGTAGTAAATACCTCTCTAAAAAAATCCTCACTTAAATATGCCATCGCTCCTTTGGAGGAAATCGTATTAAGATAGCCACGATAAAAAATAGACGCATCCTCTTGATTGAGCTCTCCCCCACTCTTCCATGAAAAGCAAAGCTCACCTAAAGCCCGTCTCTCTTTGCGAATAGCTTTGGCCTTTCTCGGTTTTAGCTTAGTTAGAAAATCTTCAAAGTGAGAGTAATTGGCATTAGTCCAATGATACTGAAAACTCGCTCGCCCTGAGAGACCTTGCGCTTGAAGTAATTTCTGCTCCCAAGAATTGGTAAAGAGAAAGTGGAGCGAGCTTGCTTTGAATTCAGATTCGAGTTTTAGCGCCTCGGCGATTAGTGTCTTTGCAATTTCCACGCGCTCAGACTCGCTCAAATCCTTGGCCAGTAAAATCTTCTCTCCAGAGCTAGGGGTAAAGGGTGTATAGCCTACCAACTTAGGATAATAGGGAATACCCGCGCGCTCACTTGCATTGGCCCAGGACCAGTCAAAGATATACTCCCCATAGCTGTGAGCTTTTAAATAGAGAGGGAGTGCCCCTTCTAGAAGATCACCTCTCCAATAAGTGAGAAAATAAGCTCTCTGACCTCTCTCTTGTCCAAGTAATCCACTTTTTTCCATCGCTCTTAGAAAGGTGTAGTCTCCAAAGGGCGAGGACGCATCTTCGACACGCGCCCACTGCTCGCTAGGAATATCGAGCAACTGATGATAGATTTTTAAGCTATGGGCACTCATAACTTAAAAGATATCACTGGCCAGACTATCAGTCATTACACAGAAAATGCGCAAAGCTTTTTTGATGGAACTATTGACCACGACGTCTCTCAAAATATCAATGCCCTACTTGGAGCAATTGCGCAAAACTTCCAAGGGCCATTTAAAATTTTGGATTTTGGCTGTGGGCCTGGCAGAGACCTAAAGGCCTTTAAAGAGCGTGGGCATCTCCCAGTTGGGCTTGATGGGAGCCCCTCATTTTGTGAAATGGCCCGAGAATACTCAGGAGTAGAGGTACTCAATCAAGACTTCACTGAGTTAGATCTTCCACTCGATCACTTTCACGGCATCTTTGCCAATGCCTCACTCTTTCATGTCCCCAAGGCCTCACTTGCAGAAGTGATGGAAAAACTCAGTGCTGCCCTCATGACTCACGGAATTCTCTTCTGCTCTAACCCTCGAGGAGAGGGAGAAACCATCTATGGCAAACGCTATGGCCACTATATGGAACTAGAGACCTTTATTCCTTATTTAGAAGCGGCCGGTCTAAGCCTGATTGACCACTACTATCGCCCTACAGGTGAGCCCCGAGAGAATCAACCCTGGCTCGCAACTGTGGCCCGAAAAAAATAGATTCCATTGAAAAATTCTTGCCTAAATGACTCTGTGCTCATGCAGTTGTCAGGACTTTTTTGCTTTCATCGCGCCTTTTAAACGCTAGACTGGGGAGCAAGATGAGAGACAAGAAATTACTAAAAATCCTAAAGAAAACATTTGGGTACGACAGCTTTCGCCTGCGCCAAAGAGAGATTATCGACTCAATTTTAGATGGCCGCGACACTCTAGCGATCATGCCCACAGGTGGTGGCAAGTCTCTTTGTTATCAAATCCCCGCACTCTATAGCGAGGGGGTCACTCTCGTCATCTCTCCGCTCATTTCCTTGATGCAAGACCAGGTGATGAATCTTGAAGAATACGACGTTCCAGCGGTCTACTTAAATTCTTCTCTGAGTTTTAAAGAATTCATTGCCACCAAAGATCGCATACGCGCTGGCGAAATCAAAATGATCTACCTCTCGCCAGAGGGAATCCTCTCTCCATCGATGCTCACATTCTTAAATGAAATTGATATCTCACTCATCGCCATTGATGAGGCCCACTGCGTGTCTCAGTGGGGTCATGAGTTTAGACGCGACTATACCCGCCTGGGTGAATTGAGGGATTACTTTAAAGATGTTCCCACCCTAGCACTGACAGCGACTGCCGATGAGCGCACTCGCGCTGACATTGCCAAGCAATTGCGACTCAAAGATCCTGCTCTCTTTTTAAGCTCATTTGATCGCCCCAATATTCGCTATATGATCTTGGAGCGCAAAGATGAACTCGCTCAATTAGAAGAGTTCATTCGCACCAATCACCAAGGAGAAACAGGTATCGTCTACTGCCTGTCGCGAGCAAAGGTTGAGCGAGTGGCAGAAGCGCTTGAAGAGCGCGGTTTTCCCGCCATGGCCTATCACGCTGGCATGACTCCTGCTGAGCGCCTGCGAGTGAGCGAGCGCTTTAATAAAGAAAGTCATCTCATTGTGGTGGCCACTATCGCTTTTGGGATGGGAATTGATCGCCCAGATGTACGCTTTGTGGCCCATCTCGATCTCCCAAAGAGTATTGAGAGTTACTATCAAGAAACCGGTCGCGCTGGTCGCGATGGTGGGGCTTCAAATGCGTGGATGATGTATGGCCTTCAAGATGTGGTTAAGCTCTCGCAGATGATTGAGAATACTGAGGCCAGTGAATCTTATAAGAAAGTTGCCCGCGGTAAACTCGACTCCATGCTTGGCCTTTGTGAGAGTGCTAAGTGTCGCCGTCACTATCTTCTTGGCTACTTTGGAGAAGACCTTCATGAAGACTGTGGCAATTGCGATAGCTGCCTTGAGCCTCCAGTTCTCTGGGACGCCACAGTTGATGCCCAAAAACTACTCTCGACTATCTACCGCACCGGTCAGACCTTTGGGCCAACCCACGTCATCGATGTTCTTCGCGGCAGTAAATCAAATAAGGTCACCGAAAAGGGCCACCAAGACCTCTCAGTCTATGGAATCGGCAAGGATCGCCCCAAAGAACACTGGAATAGCATTCTTCGCCAACTCATGAGTCTCGATTATATCTTTGTTAAAAATTGGGAGTACCGCTCCCTCGCTCTCACCGAGAGTGCCCGCGATATTCTCACTGGAAAAATGAAGCTCGAACTTCGCCGTCGTGAAAACATGAGTGTCGACAAACTCGCTCGCGATAAAAAGTCGTCAGTAGTCAGTGAGATGCACCAACATCCAGAGCTCTTTGATCGCCTGCGCACACTTCGCTCGGAAATCGCCAAAGAAAAGAGCGTCCCCCCCTACGTTGTCTTTAGCGATAAATCTCTTCACGATATGTGCGCACTTTTACCGCGCAACGAAGATGAATTCCTACTCGTCCACGGCGTGGGTCAGAGCAAGCTACAAAATTACGGCAAGGAATTTATTAGCGAGATTCGCTCCTTTATTTAAGGAGCGAATTCAGTCCCTTAATATTTCCATCAATATTGTGAGTGAGCTCAAGTCCCAAGATCTTGGCGATTAAGGGATAGACATCAACATTCTTGGCACTGGGATACACTCTACCCGCTTTAAAGGCGGGGCCCTGGGCGTAGAAGATACTGTGCATATCGCGCGGCTGGTCAGTGTCGTAGCCGTGATTTCCAGGCAGCAAGCGATCCCCTTTCATGCCAATAAAGACTCCCATCGAACTCACAGCAAAGACATCACCCATGCGTGAATTTCCGGCGAGATTCCAGCGTGCAGGAGCTTTACTTGGCTTGTAGGCGCGCACCTTACTATTAAAGCGATTGAGAATGCGCATGAGCTCATTTAAAGATTCGGCCTTCTTGTTATCGGCCCCTTCATAGTAGAATTGAACAATTGGTCCAGAGCCAATAGTCTTAAAATCTTCCAATAATTTCTTATCCTCTTCCTTTTTAAATGCATCATTAAGAAGTAATGAGCGCTCTCTTTTAATCTCAGTCATGCCGTGATCAGAAACAATGATCACATTTACTGGGAAACTCAACTTTTCAATTTGGGCATAGAGCTTTTGAAGCGAATCATCGACTGCTTCAATCGCTTCTTTGACTTCCGCTGAATCAGGTCCATAGCGGTGTCCTGCAGAATCAACGTCACTAAAGTAGAGCGTCAGAAAGTGGGGACGATTTTTTTCAGGTAGGTTAAACCAAGACATCACCTTTTCGATACGGCGATCATGGGGAGCACCGTGGTCGTAGACTTCCCAGTAACTAGGGTACTTCTCACCAATGGGAGCTTCTGAGCCTGGCCAAAAATAAGTGGCACTCATCATTCCCTGCTCTTGAGTGAGATTCCAAAGTGGAACACCAGAGTAGAAGCTCGCATTTGTCACAGCATCGCGGTCACTGAGCTTATACTCTAGCTTTAAATCTGGCGCGTAGAAGTGATTGGCGACAATGCCATGATGACCAGGATAGAGACCGGTCACAAGTGAATAGTGATTGGGGAAAGTTTTAGTTGGAAAAGACGGTATCAGTGATCTCAGACTCGCCCCCTCCTTAGCAAATTGTGAGAGAAATCTTGGAGCATACTTTTTAGTGTAGTCGTGGCGATAGCCATCAATTGATATTAAGAGCACATACGGTGCTTTCATCGCCGCCTCACTATTTTCAGTGAGGCCCTGATACTGTTTCATTCCCTTTTGAGAAGAAGAACATGCGCCAAGAATTAAAATCAGCAGAAGGGACAGAAGAGATTTCATCTTCACAAGAGAGCTCCAAAAGATAAATTTAAAGTTACTTCATTGTAGCGCATTTCATACTGGCAAGCTCGCTGCAAAATTGTTCCGCCTCAAGGTGCGACTTTAAGCGAATAAATTTTATGTGGGCAAATTGTGGATTGGTCATCATCGCCGCGTACTGAGCTCTATTCTTTGCATGAGTATTGATCATCCAAAGTAAAATTGAATCGCGACTAAAGAAGAGCTTCCACAAGTTCTCCCTATTTCCAGTTCCAGGCCAGAGCTCGGTGCGAGTGATTCCACGTCGTACTCCGCGCCAAAGCGATTGAAGAAAGTTTCGAGCAAAGGGAAGATCGAGCCATACCACCATATCAATGCGCTCCCACTTGATAGGAAGCGTGCGGGTATAGTTGCCGTCGATGACATAACCATGCTCTCCGGCGCTATTGATCGCACCGCGAAGAACCTCGAAGAATTCCTCATCTGAAGCCTGCACCCAATTGGGTCTCCAAAAAAGTAAGTCGAGCTCAATATAATCGCCACCAATTATCTGAGCGATTCGCTTGGAAAGCGTGGACTTGCCACTACCACTGGTTCCAACAACGTTAATTCTCATTGCAGCTCCCTCTTGGTGTTTCTTACCCGCTATCATTAAAAGCGGCCTATAAATTATACTATTAAAGTATGTTTTCTAAGCTTACTGCCCCACTCTTACTTCTCACGCTCGCCATCCTTCTATATGGATGTGCTCAAAATCCGCGTGGACCCGCAAATATTTTCAACCAAGACGACAGAGAATATCTCGCTAAGGATGGCACTCTTCCCATTGGAAGTATTCACCGCGATCCCAAAAAGCCCTTTGAGCATGGCACTGGCTTTCAAATCGATTCTTGTCACGTGCTCACAAATTATCATGTGATTAAAAGTAATGGAAAAGAACATGAAGAGGACTTTCGAGTTTTCTATAGCGACAGCACCAACAAATATATCAAGGCCAAGCTCGTACTCTCAGGCAGACCAGACCTGCTTCATGATCAAAGTGTGGCCTCAACAAATCCTAGGGACTGGGCGCTCTTAAAGCTCGATGAATGTCAGGCGAAAGATTCTTATTTCACACTCGCTTCTCTAAGTAAAGATGATCTCCCAAGAGGCAATTTGCAAATGATTGGCTTTCCCGATGATATAGGTGAGAGTTCAATCGCCCTAGATCCAAGCTGTGAAATTCGCCAAATGCGCGGCCAAACCCTCCTGCATATTTGTGCTAGTAGACCCGGCTCATCGGGCTCTCCCATTTTTTTTGAAGATGACGGACAGTGGCAAGTGGTCGCTATTAATGTTTCGCAGCGCTCAGACTTTAGAGAAATTATCGTCGGTTACAGCGACTGGATCGCCAACTCGGCCATCGCCCCAATTAATTATCTTCAGGCCGTTGGGCAGTACTTAAAAGAACAAGAGTTGACTGCTCCCCTCCCCTAAAGCATTCTAAACCACTAGTTAAAAATGGGGGAGAATTCAATGACCAAGCCTAGTTCGAGCCTTGCCGGCAAGAAAACTCAGCAACTCACTCGGCAAGAGATGAAGCACGTACTCGCTGTGGCCCGCGGTGAAGCTCCCTGCGATATTCTCATCAAGAATGTAAAAATCCTCGATCTCGTTTGTGGTGAGCTACTCGATTCGGCCATTGCCATTGCAGGTCGCGTGATTGCGGGCATTGGAAAAGAATACGAAGATCAAGCGGCCGTGCGGGTGATTGATGCCAAAGGGAGATTTGCGACTCCAGGCTTTATTGATGGGCACCTTCATATTGAATCTTCAATGATGCATCCCTTTGAGTTTGAAAAGCTCACACTCCCGCTGGGAACTACGACGGCAATTTGCGATCCCCACGAAATAACCAACGTAATGGGCGACACCGGCTTTAGCTGGTTTCTTCGCTGCGCCGATGAAATGAATCAGAACCTCTTTGTGCAAGTGAGTTCCTGCGTGCCCGCCCTGCCTGGTTTTGAAACCAATGGCGGGCAATTTGATCTCATCAATATGAAGAAGTACCACGACAATCCCCACGTCTTGGGACTTGCTGAGATGATGAACTTCCCAGGTGTAATCTATGGCAATGAAGAGGTCTTAGATAAGATTGAAGAGTTTAGCGACTTAAACCTCGATGGCCACTGCCCTCTTCTTGGCGGCAAAGAGCTCAATGCCTACATCGCTGCGGGCATACAAAATTGTCATGAAACCGTCACCGCCGATGAAGGGCGAGAAAAGCTCCAAAAGGGAATGTCACTCATAATTCGCGAAGGTTCGGTTGCAAAAAACCTGGGAACCCTCGCCCCCCTGGTCACAGATTACAATTCTTGCCAGTGCCTACTGTGCACAGATGATCGCAATCCCTACGAGATTTTTAATGAGGGCCATATTAACTATCTCATTAAGAGAATGATTCACGATCTCAAGATGCCAGTTCACCAGGCCTATCGCCTGGCCTCATTCTCGGCCGCAAAGCACTTTGGTCTTAAAAGACAGGGGCTGATCGCCCCAGGCAAGATGGCCGATATCGTCTTGCTAGATAATCTTGAAGAAGTTGCCATCCATGAAGTCTTTATCGGTGGCAAGCTCGTGAGCGAGCTCTCTCTCGCAGATGGAGTGGCCAAGAAACTTGAGGCTTCAAACCCTCCCAGACAAAATACAATGAAGCGCTCCCCGGTTAGAAGTGGTGAGATCGCCTATGAGCTCAAGCCCGGACTCTATAACGTCATTGGAATTGTGAAAGATGAGATCATCACTGAGCATCTTCAAGTGCGCTATGATGGAGCGGCTTTTGAAAAGGATGACATTGCAAAAATTTGCGTCCTTGAGCGCTATGGCCAAGGCCAGGCCCCGGCACTTGGGCTAGTACATGGCAGTGCCATCAAAAACGGAGCAATCGCTTCAAGTGTTGCCCACGACTCCCACAATATCATCACCATTGGGACTCAGGAGTCTGATATGGAGCT
Source organism: Bacteriovoracaceae bacterium (assembly GCA_048267245.1). Classification (GTDB taxonomy): domain Bacteria; phylum Bdellovibrionota; class Bacteriovoracia; order Bacteriovoracales; family Bacteriovoracaceae; genus JBLWXV01. The sequence continues at coordinate 642,671 of JBLWXV010000002.1, read as the reverse complement.
TGCGGCCAACACATTAATTGAGCTTGGTGGTGGGTTTTGCGTCATTCAGGAAGGCAAGGTACTAGCAAAGCTCGCCCTGCCCATAGCGGGACTGCTCAGCCTAGCCGACGCCAGAGAGATCAACGAGGGCATCATCGCCCTCAAGGCCGCCTGCCGCCAGGTGGGAGTGACCCTACCAGAGCCCTTCATTCAGATGGCCTTCCTCGCCCTGCCGGTCATTCCGAGCCTTAAAATCACCGATCGCGGCCTAGTGGATGTCAAAAAATTTTCTTTCACAGAACTTTATGCCTCCCCCTAGGAAGACTATTTTCGGGCCATTTTCTTTAAGTTATAATGGAGATTGAAACTACGCGAGTTAGGGGGCCGTATGTCACTTAAAGATGCACTGATGAAAGCTGGATTTAAATCAACAAAGACTGAAAATGAGCGCAAGCACGTGCCCACTCATTTGAAGAAGAAAGTTGAGAGACACCAGGAGCAGCGCAATTTCTGTGAGATCTGCGAGCTCATTCACCCAGACGTTGAACGCTTTAAGCATCGTCTCCCGCATATCGATGCCGAGTGGATTTGTCTTAACTGTGCCGACAAAGAGCAAGTTCCGGATCAATTTCGCGTGACTCACCAGAGTGATGCTTCAAAGGGACATCGCTATCGCCGCGCCTTTGGAATGACTAAGGAATTTAGCGCCGATAAAGCGGGTGGAGCACATGACCGTAATAAGAAGTCTGGGCCTCCGTATCCAAAGAAGCACCCACACTCTCAAAATCCTCGTCCCAAGAGAAAGAATCTTGAAGACTATGATGTAGATGAGGACGGCGATATCAACTTTAATCGCTAAGCGTGAATCTCAGAGGCTTCTATTATATGAGAAGCCTCTCTCACCTCTTTTGACTCCCTAAGCATGTGACTGGCCAAAACAAGGGCAGAGGTACTGTAGCGTCGAAGCGTCTTACTGGGGAGCACTCTTGCAAGTAATCTGGCTGCTCCAATGGCCATGGCCTCGGCCGCGCGAAACTCTGCGCGCTCTCCAAGTAAAAGTCCAGGTCTAAAAATAACCAAATGATTAAGTTTGAGTGCCATCAAGGCATTTTCCATCTCACCTTTTACCTGATTATAAAAAACCTTCGAGGTTGAGTTGGCCCCGGTGGCAGAGATGACGAGAAAGCTCTTAGCATAGTGTGACTTCGCCACTTCGGCAAAATCAATGACCGCATTATAATCAACTTCGCGAAAGCGATTTTGAGAGCCAGCCTTTTTTATTGTTGTTCCCAGACAACAAAAATAGACTTCTCCCCCGAGGGATCTTCCAAGCTCCTTGAGCTCACTTAGATCTTTAAAAAGTACTGTTTTAATTTTGGGGTGATAAAACGAGAGCTCTCTGCGAGACGCAACGATAACTCTTTCATAGTCAGCATCTTCACACAAAAGTTTTAAAAGCTCGCTGCCAACTAACCCGGTTGCACCGATGATAACTGCATTCAAGTAGCCCCCTAAGCGCCAGTATTTAACAATCCATAGTGATGCTTAATGGTACCAACTAGTTTAGTCACGTCAATGGGCTTGGTTAAGTAATCATCACACCCGGCCTGCATATTCATCTTGCGCTCTTCCACCATGGCGTGAGCAGTGAGGGCGATGATTGGGTTTTGATATCCCGATTCTCTCAATCGTTTGGTCGCCTCTCTTCCATCGAGTTCCGGCATTTGAATGTCCATGAGTATAATGTCGTAATTTGTCTGAGAAGCAATATTAAGGGCTTCACGGCCATTTGAGGTGACATCAACCAATGCCCCCATCTGCCCTAGAATCTCTTTAATGAGGAATTGATTTTGCGCCACATCTTCGGCCACTAACACTCTAATACCACTAAGGTCTTGAGTAATATCTCTGGTTGGCAACTCTGGAGGTTGAATATTATCTGCATCCATTGCATGAGCATTAAAGACAAAGCGAAAGGTTGAGCCCGAATTTTCTTGGCTTTGAATAATTCTCACATCCCCATCTAGCGCCTGAGCGATTCTCTTTGACAGAGCAAGCCCGAGTCCAGTGCCGCCATACTTTCGCGAGGTACTCGTATCGGCTTGGGAGAAAGGCTTAAAGAGAACCTTGATCTGCTCAGCAGTGAGACCAATTCCAGTATCAACGACATCAATGGAAGTTTGAAAGCGGCCACTCTCAAGACGTGAGACATTAACTTTAACCTCCACACTCCCCTCGTGAGTAAATTTAATAGCGTTGCCAATGAGGTTAATAAGGACCTGCTTGATGCGAGCGACATCTGAACACAACTGCATTGGAAGTAAGTCTCCCTTAGAAATTGAAAATTCAAGTTTCTTTGCACTCGCCACATCTTTAAAGGTCTGCCCAATTTCATCTAGACACTTACTCAGTGAAAAGGGTCTTGAGTCTAATTCTAATCGCCCCGCCTCTACTTTTGAGAGATCGAGAATGTCATCAATAATTCGAGTCAGATCGCGGCAGCTTCCAGAGATGGTCTTGTAGTACTGCTCGCACTCACTCTGAGCAGGCTTGGTCATCTGCAAGAGTTCAGTGTAGCCAAGTATCACACCAATAGGTGTGCGAATCTCGTGACTCATATTTGCGAGAAAGCGACTCTTGGCCTCGCTGGCCTGATCAGCAGCTTCTTTGGCCTTGCGAAGCGCGAGATTGTTCATTTTCTTAGCAGTAATATCGAGAGTTGCCCCGACGAGCTTCATCGGTTTTTGATCGATATCGCGGTGAACTTCCCCATGGCACTCAATCCAGCGAATATCTCCCTTGGGAGTCACAATTCTAAACTCTACTCCATAGCGCTCTTCAAACTTTAGCGCGTTTTCCATCGCCTCTTTTAGAGGTTCATAATCATCAGGATGAATACGCTTGATGACTTCTTTGAGTTCTCCCTCAAATTGTCCAGGGCCAAACTCAAACATCTCTTGCAATTTATCATTCCAAGTGAGTCTTCCATCGATGATATCGGCTTCCCAAAAACCAAGTCCGGCCGTATTGATAGCGAGGCTCAGTCTCTCGGCCAGGCACTTCTGACGGTGAATATCTACATTCGTCCCATACCAGCGAACAACATTGCCCGCCTCATCGCGAATGGGAAGCGCTCGGCATAAGTGCCAACGGTACTCTCCATCATGTCTTTTTAATCGGTACTCAACTTGATAGGTGTCTCCAGTCTCAATGGCATTGGTCCATGCCTTAATAGTGCGCTCGAGATCATCAGGATGATGAATCGGCAGCTCTTTCCAATTCCATCCACAAAGATCATCACCTCTACCGATGTAGTCGTAGAATTTTTGATTATAGTAAATGATGTTTCCATCGCCATCGGCAATAAAGGGCATCTGAGGTGACATCTCTGCTAGCAAGCGAAACTCTTCTTCATTGGCTTTCACTCGGCGTAGAAGACTGAGGCGCTCTTCACGCTCTCTAGCAATCATTAAACCAAGAGATTTTGAAATGGCCGAATAGATGAGACTCATGCGCTCAACACTTATAGGTGCTTGTTCATCTTTCGAATAGAAGGTCAGAACTCCAACCAGTTCTCCTAGTCCAGAGCGAACTGGTGTTGTCCAAGAAGATTGAAGTCCCTCTTCATTTGCTAGTTTAATAAAGTCATCACTAAAGTCTGACTCAGAAATTTTCTCGATTGTAATCGTCTCTTTAATACGCGCGCACAAGTGGCAGGGACCTGCAAAACTTGCAATTGGCATCGAGCGATAGCCACGCTGAAAATCTTTAGAAATTCCGGGTGCGGCGGCAAAGACAAGGGACTTAGAGTTTCTATCCGCCAGACAAAGAGAAGTTGTCACTTTAGCAACTGTATCAATACTCTGTAGTAGTTCTTCCACTACAGCGCTAAAAGACTCACCTTCAAGAGTGCGCTCTAGAGCTCGTAAGCTTGATTGCAACACAATCGTTAAATACTGCGATTTCATTCCAGACCACCCTAGTAGAAGTGTCGGCCAGCTTCCTTATAAAGCTATACCAATCGCGTCTGGTGCTTACTAGCTATATATTTATTGAGTTAAACAGGGCCTCTACTTACAATGAACGAACAGGTAATCTCTTACATTTGGCAATTGGGCTTGTTAGGAACTTGATTGTAAACGGCCAGGGCCCCATCCATATTGGCGTTGAGCTGTTTAATTCTGGTCTCTGGAATTGGGTGGGTTGAGAGAAATTCTGGGCCATGAGAGCCGGCCTTGGCCATCTTCTCCCACAGCTTCACACTGCCCCTAGGATCAAATCCAGCCTTGGACATGTAGCGAAGTCCAATCAAGTCAGCTTCACTCTCGTGTTTGCGACTATAAGGGAGCATAATACCAAATTGTGCCCCGAGCCCAAGCCCGGCCATAATGAGTTGCCCGTTCTCATTTCCCTTCATTGCCATAGCGACGTTGGCAGCGGCTAGACTTCCTTGTAGAAGAATATTTTGAGAGAAGCGCTCGTTGCCATGTTCAGCATCCACGTGGCCAACTTCATGTCCAATAACTGCGGCGAGCTCGGCTTGATCTGTGGCCACACCAAGCATTCCCGTATAGACGCCAATCTTTTTTCCAGGCAGGGCAAAGGCATTAATCGCCTTGTCTTCAAAGACCACAACTTCCCACTCGCTGGGATTTCTTCCTTCGCTGACTAAGATTCTATTTGAGATACACTTAACGTAGGCAATCTTCTTGGGATCGGTTGAGACCTTGAGGTTTTTCTTCATCTCGGTAAAAGACTGCTCACCCATCGAGCTCATTTGTGAGTCGCTCATAAGAGTGAGCTGACTTCTTCCAGTTGGAGTTGATGAACACCCAAAAAAGAGAAGACAGATTACGAGCGAGAGTCTTTTAAGAAACATAACGAAACTCCAATGAAATTTTCAGACTTCATTTTATTCGGAGTTTTATAAGCCCTCAACTAGTGTCTTAGAAAACTTTGAACTTGGCGCTCTAGACGGTACATCGATAGAGAGGTGATGCTCTTTTCAAGTTGATACTTGATGACCTCTGAGCCCAGTCTGCGCGAAGCTTCCTCGGTCGCCGCTGAGCAACAGCGGTGGTCCGTACTCGCCCCTCTCTCATCTGGGCAGAGAAAAATTGAAGTGTCGTGGCAATAGTTGATAAGAAAGTAAGTCAAACCTACTTCATATTGTGTGAGCCCATACATTGGATAATTAAGGTTAATCACTTCCGGGCGATGATGAACATTGAGATGCTCAAGACCACCACAAAAGCTATCCTGCATTGTGCCGGTAGTCACATAGAGCAATCGAGTGTCGATCTCACTTTCGCAGAGTCGCTCAATAAGCTTGGCACAACCTCGTATTTCATCAAGAGGGTGAGTGATAACGATGGTTACTTTTGAAGAGTTACCACGCAAACCTGCTTGGGTCTGTAAATGTCTCGCCCCGTTATAAGAATCACACGCCACATCTTCCATTGATATTCTTTGTGCCAACATATCATTCTACTCCTGATGATCATTTAAACTCGTCAAACCTAGGTACAATAACAGTGCCAATTCACTAACGCGCCACTCTTGTACTCTGCTAGGCTTTTGCTGAACTTAGCTTTCACACAATTAATTCAATTTGAAATTTGAACTACAAAAAGAAGGCCCTCTGGCCTAATCTAAAATGAACTAGGATGATCACCTAAGTCTCTTCCCCTAGGCCAAATAGAGTGTGGACTTCAGAAAAACTAATATTCTCAGCAAGCGATTACTACGACGCACTAAAAACGTCGCTTAGTGACGCCAGAGAGTCCATTGCCTTAGAGAGTTATATTTTTCTTCCCGATGAAAAAGGACAAGGTCTACTTGAACTCATGGCGCAAAAAGCTCATGAGGGAGTCAATGTTCGTCTCATCATTGATGGAGTGGGTTCTCGCCTGTGGCCTAAGGAAACTTTAAAATACTGGCGCCTCAAAGGAATTGATATTCGAATCTTCCACCCCATTATGTGGGGTTTCTCGCCCAAGATGATCTACTACCTCTTCTCTCGCATCAATCATCGAGATCACCGCAAGATCTGTGTCATCGACAATAGGTCGGCCTTCGTCAGTAGCTTTAACGTGATGAAAAAGTCATTTGACTGGCAAGAGATGGGCGTTCAAGTCATGGGCGAAGAAGTAACAGTTTTAAAGGAAACCTTCGAAGTCATGTGGAAGAAGTCCTATCCGCGCAAGAATCCACTCGAGAGATTCAAACCCATTAAGGGCATTGATCAACTCTCTACAAAGTGGGTCCAATTTAATTTTACCCAGAAGCTCAGACGTAAACTTAATAAAGAAACTTATGATCGAATAGAAGGGGCGAAGTCGAGAGTTTGGATAATCACCCCCTACTTTGTCCCACCCCTCGCCCTCATAAAAAGTCTAAAAGCCGCTGTCAATAACGGCGCAGACGTGCGCATCATCTTGCCCATTAAAAGTGATGTTGCCTTCATGCCTTGGATTGCCCTTTACTTTACCAAGATTCTTTTATCGGCCGGAATCGAAGTGTACCGCTATACCCCAAAAATGCTTCACGCTAAATTTCTTCTCATCGATGACTGGCTGAGTATTGGCTCTATGAACCTGAATCATCGAAGCTTTTATCTCGACGTTGAGACTAACGTCGTTCTTGGACAGACCAAGACTATTGATGAAGCGGGAAAGAAGTTCAAAGCGCTCTTGGCAGAGAGTCGGCCAGTTCTTAGGAGTGAGACTATTATTCGCAACCCACTTCTCGACCTGTGGATTCACTTTGTGCTCTTGCTCAAGGGGTGGTTATGAGCAAATTTACAATCCTTAGTTTCAATATTCACAAAGGATTTCACTTCTTTTTAAGAAAGTATCATCTAAAGAAGTTAAAACATGTCATCACCGCCAGCGGTGCGGACATGGTTTTTCTGCAAGAGGTCCTGGGCTTTCACCCTGAGAAATTCAAAGATCACCATCAAATGGAAAATCAATTTGAATATCTGGCCGACGAAACTTGGTCGCACTTCGTCTATGGCAAGAATGCAATTTACGCTTCAGGAGATCACGGCAATGCCATACTCTCTAAATATCCCTTTGGCTTCTTTCAAAATTATGATTTAAGTACGAACCAATTTGAAAAGCGAGGCATTCTCCACGGCAAGATTGAGATTGATCACAAAGCCGTTCATCTTCTTTGCGTTCACTTGAATTTGACAGAAAAAGGAAGACAGAAGCAGCTTCGAGAAATCGTAAATTATATTGATGAAAATATCCCTAAGGCAGAACCACTCATTCTCGCTGGTGACTTTAACGACTGGCAACTAAGAGGGGAGAAACTCCTGGGGGAACTTAGTAATTTTAAGGCAGCTCACTATAGTGACACTGGGAAAATCCTTAGAACTTACCCCGCTCACCTTCCCCTTTTAAGTCTTGATCGCGTCTATTACCGCGGACTCAACTGGCTCGGTTCAGAAGTTCTTCCCATCTCCTCTCGCGAGTTAAGTTCAGATCATCTTCCCATACGTGCAACTTTTTCACTGGATTCCTAATGCCCAATTTTGAAACCATTAAGAATTTTCTAGATGAGCATTGGATCACTATTAGTCTGGTCAATCTCGCGCTCTTTGTTGGCTTTATTCTCATTGTCATGTTTGCTTTTAGTGCACTTCCTAAAGACTACTGGAATAAAAAGGATAACGGCAATTTCAGTTCTCCAATCTATAAAGTTATTCGCAACATTCTAGCGCTTCCTGTTTTCATCATAGGCATTCTCATGCTCTTTTTGCCAGGGCAGGGATTGCTCACGATACTACTGGCGCTACTAATCTCAGACTTCAATTACAAGCGAGAACTCATCAAAAAAATTATCTCAAAAAAGAAAGTGCGCGAATCACTAGACGCGCTTAGAACTAAAATGGGCAAAGAGAGTTTTTGCTGGCCTGCTTCCACAAATTCCGATAATTAAAAGAAGTACATTTTTCCCTGGAGATAAGCATGGTTGAGAGTCTTGACCAGGCACTTGCCTATTTAATTAAGAATTCAAATGTCCTGCAAGATTCTAACGGCGTGATTGTTCTCTTCATTGCGCTCGCTATCGGTATTTCGGGGCACTATATTTTAAAATTTATCATTAAAAAGTACGTTAAATTTTTCTCCGGAAGAACCAAGACAACTCTCGATGATCACCTTCTTAGCGAGCGAGTTTTTGATCGACTAGCAGGCTTGTTTCCAGCGATTATTCTCTACACATTCTGTCCCTTCATTTTTAAAAGCAATCTCGCCTTTATCGAGATCGCTCGCAAACTCATTCAGCTCTATTTTATTTACCTAACCACAAGAACTCTCACTGGATTTTTCAATGCGCTTGAACTCACCTACCGCGAACTTCCAAGCGCTCGCAATCGCCCGATTAAAAGCTACGTGCAAATGGTTAAGCTGGTTTTAATACTAGCCGCAACGATTGTTGCCATTTCACTTATCATCAATCGCTCTCCCATCGTTCTGCTCTCTGGTCTTGGCGCTATTACAGCTATTCTCCTTCTCGTATTTAAAGACGCCATTCTTGGCCTTGTGGCCAGTATTCAATTGGCCGCAAACGATATGGTAAGAATTGGCGACTGGATTGAAATGCCCAAACACTCCACAGACGGCGAGGTCATCGACATCAACCTCACTACGATCAAAATAAAAAATTGGGATAATACAATCAGCATGCTTCCGGCCCATCTCTTTATCTCTGATGCCTTTAAGAATTGGCGTGGGATGAGTGACTCAGGAGGGCGCAGGATCAAGCGCTCGCTACCAATTGATATGAGCAGTGTGCGCTTTTGCGATCAAAACATGCTGGAGCGCTTTAAGAAAATGACTCTACTCATTCCCTATCTAGAAGCTAAGATCAAAGAGATCGAAGAATATAATAACACTCATGAAGTCAATCTCGACGAGGTCGTCAATGGTAGACGCCTCACAAATCTTGGAACCTTTCGCGCCTATATTATGGCGTACCTTAGAAATCACAAGAAAATCAGACAGGACATGACTTTTCTTGTGCGCCAATTGGAACCTGGCCCAGATGGGGCCAAGCTAGAAATCTACGTTTTTAGTGCCGATACGGCGTGGGTTGCCTATGAGGGAATTCAATCCGATATCTTTGATCATCTCTACGCTGTCGCTCCAGAATTTGGACTCAGACTAGCGCAAAGACCTCTTGGTGGAGATATGAGGGCCGCACTAGGGGTCAAGTAACCCCTATTTGCCCCTGCCAAATACCCCGCGAATACTAAAGCCACTAAAGATATTCTTGCCCTCACTCTTAGGAGCCTTTTTAACCGCGCCCGTTGAGGCATCTGAAAAGCACTGCACTTGATAATCGCCAAAGGCAGCAATGCCCATAGAGTTGAAATCTTTATTCATCATATTCTTGCGATGTCCTTTTGAGTTGTACCAATCAAGCACAATTTCCCGCGCAGCTTCATCCTCATCACTAAAGTGGGCCAGCAATCGGTGGTGAATATTTTCGGCCATGCGACGCCCAGGAACGCGAAAGCTATTCATGCGCTCAGGAAAACTCTTATATCCGCGAATTTCATGGGCATACACACCACTCTCAACCATGCTCTCCACATGGTAAGCAGCCGCCTCCTGACACTCAGAGAGAATCTCTAATTGATTGAGACCATGCTCGGTACGCGTGAGATTTGTCTCTTGATAGATTTTGCATTCGAGACTATTGAGAACTTCTGGGCAAGGGAGTAAGTCCGTAGCTGCAAAGAGATTAAAAGAAATAAGTGTTGATAGGGCGAGCGTAGTGATTTTCATGGGCAATCCTCCTACCAAAGACTATGCAGAGGAATTGCCATTTTTTTTTATGAATAATCTGCTACTTAGAATGTAAGAGGGACGAAACTCTAGGCGCTCTAATTTTCTTTGATCAACTTCCACCGCTTTGTAAACACCAGTCCATTGGGTCCCATGCCATCAGAGTACCAGTACTCTAACTCTACTTCCTTGCTCGTTTGGGCCACTCTCCCCTCAGTAAGTGTGATTACTTGTGATCCTGCTCTAAGAGCGTTGCAATGAGACTTGCCGTGACTGCCGTCTTGCATACTCACTCGGCGAACATTGATTACCAAATGAGTAGCATCAGTGTAAGTGCGAATATCGGCCCACACCCGACAGCTCTCAAGATAGGAAGCTCGAGCACTTAGAATGGGAAGTAGACTCAAAAAGACAATGGATTTTAATTTCATTAGCTGATTATGAAGGAGAAGCAACGTCTATTTCAAGTCTCATTGAAGTTCCAATCACTTGGAGGTTCATCATCGTATTCGATGTGACTCTCCCACTTCTCAGCTGCACGGTATTTGCGGCGGTTAATGAGATAGACGCCAATCCCAGAGAGTGCTCCTAGAACAAATCCTACAAAGTGGGAGAGATAGCTCACATTCTCTCTGAAGCTCTCTGGAAAGAAGAGCACAATAGCAACTCCCACGACTTTAATGATTCTACGGCGAATGCTATCGCCCCGTTCAATAAAGAATGAAAGGGTGATCCAGAAGGCCCCCATCCAGTAGACGACACCGGATGCACCGATGAGCTCGATATGTTCGGGCATGGTCTGTAGTACAATCGCGTTGATTACCCCTCCCATCGCAAAGGCGAGCATTGGAAAGACCCAGAAGCTAAAGTGCGCCACTAAGAAGTAGCAAAAAGGGGTGAACATAAAGAGATTGCCAAGAATATGCGCGAAGTCTCCGTGAGCAATCAGCGTACTCCAAAGGCGATAGAACTCTCCTTCCTTAAAAACTGACTCAAAAGAGGCCGACATCCAAGCCTGCGAGTCGGCATATCCTCCAATGTAGAGCATCGCCCCCACAAAGAGGATTGTAATAAGTGTGAGCGTCTCAAGCTTGGCCCGAGCGGGAGCTTTGCGAGTGAACCACGTTTCTTTTAATGTTGTGTAGATTTCCATCTACAGAAGATGGGAGTGAAATGAGCAGGCGCAAGGGTGCGCCTGAACACAGCTTAGACAATTTCTTAGTCGATGGTGAGCGTGAGTCCTGTGTCGCCTTGAGTACAGTCGTAGGTTCCCTTCCACTCGCCACTAATGGGTGAGCCCGCTCCTTTTTTCACTCGCTGTAGTGTGAATTGCTTACAGCCTTGAAATTCAATGCGGCCAACGAAAGTCTCTAGATTTGTGTTAATTTCACCAGAGAGTGGAACCATATCGTAATTGGCCGGACGCTCAAGCCAGCTCACGCCACCAAGTTGAAGCTTGCCCGTTTTCATATCGTAACTTCCCTGCATGAGGTAGATCCCATTGGGCACGCTTTGATTACTTGGAGTTGCGTAGAAATTAAATTTGGCCTGAATGCTATAGTAAGTGGGTGTGGCCACTACTGTAGGGACTACCTTGGGTTCATCTTTAACTTCGACCTTCGGCGTAGCCTTTGCCACAGGCGTAGGTGCTGGTGTCGGCTTTTGCTCAGTTGTCGGGGCCTTCTGTTGCATGAGCGACACGAAGATCATCACGAAGAGCAGATCTAGAAGCGAGGTCAGTTGAACGGTGGATTTTTTTAAACGCTTATACATGAAGGCCTGATTAGTTGAGATTGATATTTGAGATAATGCGCTTGTAGTCCATACTCTCGTTAATCACGCGCTCAATCTTTGGCTGTAGCGTACTTTCAATAACCATGAAGATGATAGAAAAACTAATTCCTAGAATTGTAGTATCCATCGCTAACACAAAAGCATTTGAGAGTGAGCTCACATCGACACTCCCCCCATTTTGAAAAGCAGTCTGCGCGATGGCGAGGATTGTGCCCAAGATTCCAAGCAGTGGAAACACTTGTACTAAGGTCGACATAACGCTAGCGAAGATCTCCATTTTATAGTGGCGATTATAGAGCGGGCGTTGAGAAATCTTGCTCGCGTTTTGCACAAAGTTTTTTCTAAACTCACCGTTATTAGTAATCTTCTGCTGGATATAATCGAGAGTAGCGCGAATGCGCTCATTATTAGTCTGAGAAGAATCCTTGTCGGGGGCGTCGCTAAAACCTTTTAAGAGATTGTCGGCCACGTCGAGCAGAAGTTGCTCATGTTTTTTCATCATAAAGAAGACAGCAATCACTAAGTAAACTTCTACCGCCGCAAAAATATAGATGATGGGGAAGATATTCTGAGTGATAAAATTAAAAAGACTTTGAATGAGTGAAGAGTCCACTAGCGCTCCCAGAGAAAAACCGACCAAAACTATTGGTTGTCAGCGGCAATTTAAACTTATCCTATGAGTTTACGGCGTGTTGGGATTCGAGTCTAGACGAGGAAGTCTCTATCAACTCTTAAAGGCTTCAAGAATTAAGATCTTTAGCTTCTCACTCAACTCTTCAGGCGTAAGAGTGAGTTTCGAGCGCATCCACTGCTTAAAATCCTCTGGAAGTGAGCACATAAATGTCCGGCGCTCTCCCCTATAGGAAATATTGATTGCAATGGCGTGAAGGGCGTGGCGTGGAAGCTCCATCAGATCGCAATCTTCTGGCGTCGATTCCCCATCTTTAAAGCGCTGAAACATTTCATAATTGCCAAGGTAGAGCTTATCTCCAACTAGGGGAAAGCCATGCTCCTTGGCGTGAACTCGAATCTGATGCTGACGACCGGTTTTGGGGCGAGCAATCCCAACCACATAACTTCCTTCACGGTGGACGAATTTAAATGTCGTATAAGCGCTCTTTCCTTCGTCAGAATCAACTGGCCAAGTGCGCATGTAAACGCGATCCTTTCCCTTTGAAACAGAACCCATGCGCTCGCGAGCAATCATCTCATCAAAATTCTCAAAATCATCGGCGACCTTAGAGAAAAAGAGATAACACTTATTGACCCTTCTCTCTTCAAATTCAGTTGTGAGCTCCCCCGCCGTTTTTGAAGTTTTCCCCAAGAGTTGAATTCCAGAAGTCTCGCGGTCAATGCGGTGAATGGAGTGAATTGTCTTTTGGTGAATGTTACTAAAGTAAACGGTGGCGCAGTTAAAGAGGTGGCGCCCCGTCGGGTGCGTGGTCATAAAGGGCGGTTTATTGCAGACGATGAGGCCATCATCCTCATAGACGACTTCAGGGTCGAGATCGAGTTCGATCTTTTCGCCGCGCCAGAACTCATCCTCCATCACTCCTCTATGAGTCGTGAGCAGAACGCGCTCGCCGTAGTGGAGAATTGTGCTCGGACGGTGGGTGCCAGGTCTACCTTCAATCTTGATCTCACCCCGTTTGATTTTCGCCTTAATTTTCTCGCGACTATACTTGCCCAGATAGATTTTTAAGAACTGATCGAGACGCTGCCCTTCGTGGACTTCTTCCACGAGGTAGACGGCGGTAAACTTGTCTGATTCAAAGCTCTTATCGATAATTGGCATGCCCATAAATAACAGTTCGCGACCCACCAGGTCAACGAGAATTCAGTGTCTAAAACCTGGGCAGCACCTGTAAATTCTCCTAATTATCACTATTTGGTCCTATGGGGCGCGATAATGCCCCTATGAAATATCTCTGCCTTCTCGTCATGCTCATATCCCTTAATGCTCGCGCCCTCGAAGTGGCCGAGGTCTTTAGCTTTCCTGATACCTTTGAATGTCAGGATCGATTTCCTCATCACAGTTTTTGTGAGGCAGTGGAGTTTAAAGCTTGGAGTGAGGATGAGCGTGAGTATGTTCTTGAATTGCTCTCCGTTATGAATGCACCTGCTTTTGAAACGGTCCTAGCAGTAATCAAAGAAAAGGGAATTAAAAAATTTCACCGCGTGAGCTACGCTTCTAGCTGGCATCCCAACCAGGCCATGCGCCGTGTGGAATTTTCGCGCGACAATGGAAAAGTTCTGCTCTGGGTAAACCCCGTCACTCGCGTGGTTGGCTTTACCGATGCCTTCTTTAAAGGCACTCCTTTTATCGATCCCTATGCGCAGTTGCCTAGAAAGCAACTCAACGTCGTCCATGAAGTCATGCACGTCTTTGACTTGGCCCTGGGTTACGCCAGTAATTCAGATGAATATCAGAGCGCCGTGGGCTGGACTTGGGATGGCAAGGATCACGTTATTGAAGGCATTCCCTTTAGAGCGGCCAGAGCTCGCTTTCAAGACATCATGCAATTTCTAAAAGAGGGAGACGCCGCTAAAACCTACGCTCTTGACCGCGAATATGGCATTGAATTGGGAGTTCCCACTCTCTACTCGCTCTCAAATCACCAAGAGTCCTTCGCCGAGACCCTAACCTACGCTCTTCTAGATCCAACCTCAGTGAACTATCTCCCTGAGTCAGTCCAAAAATACGTTAAATCTCTCTTGGGTGCCAGATGACTTTTGGGACTCAGCGAGTCCCAAAAGTCATCTGGCACCTATTCGGCTTCAGGCTCTTCGAATTCGGCGAATCTGCGATGAATTTCATTTCCATTTACGAGCACGCGATACTCAATTTTACAGCTCTTACTCATCATGTAGTTTACGCCACAATATTTGGTCATCGAAGAATCCACGGCCTTAATTACCTTGGCCCCATCGAGCTCGCCTGTTAGATCATAGGTCATAAGCGCGCTCTTAAAATGAGTTGGATGATGAGTGGTTTTAACAGCATCGATATCCATCTTAAACGTCGTAATCACTTGTCTCATCTTCTTTAGAATAGAGACTACATCCATGGCGGAGCAGCCCATCATAGCGTTTAAAACCAATTCCTTTGGATTTGGCCCAGCATCATCTCCACCGTGCTCCGGAGTTGCATCAATTTCCGTGATTAGGCCGTGATTTTCACAGCGAAACTGCATACCTTGAATCCAATCGAGATTAGCCTTCATAACCGTCCTTTAGAGTTGTGTATAAAATGAGAATAGCGAGAGTCTATAAGTGCGTAACGACGATTGGCAGCAGCACCGAAATGTTTTTATCTGATATTAATTAGGTTCTTTCTGCATCCTAACACCAGAAAAAGATTTGAGATAAAATAAAACTTATCAACTCAAATAAGTGAGAAACTATGAAAGTGATCTTGGGTACACTCATGGCCCTGTCTGTGTGGACGCAGTGTTGGGGCAGTTCACTCTTCTATACCAGAGGAGATGTGAAGATTGACGGAGTGGCCGCAAAGAAAGGTGACGCTGTTACTGTCGGGCAAGAAATTGAAACCGGTGCAGGCGCACTTGCTATCGTCGACCTAGAAGGTGGGTCAAAGTTAAAAATAGAGCCCAATAGCTCTGTGAAGATTGCCCTACTCAATAATGAAAAGAAGGGCAGCTTGATTAGCTTAATTAAGGGCAAGGTCATCACAAAGGCGAGAAAGCTCGAAGTCGGTAAGGATCGCCTTCAAATTAATGCGAGAAAAGCTTCTTTTGGAGTCAGAGGAACACTTTTCTTTGTAGGAATAGATGAATCAAAGAAAAAGGACGACGTCTGGATGTGCGTTGAGCATGGTGAAGTTGTTGTTCGTGGCGCCGACGAAACGAAGGTTACAAGCGTAAAGGCCGGCGAGGGAGTTGTCGTTGCCGATGCTAAAAAGACCTCAACGCCCGCCTACTTTCCCTGGACCAGTAAGATTAACTGGGAAGTGGATCTCACTGAAAGCATCAAAGACAATGACGAAGTAATTGAAAAAGCCTACGCCAATCCGCTAAGAAGAAGTTATGACTAAGCTCCTGATCCTATTGTTTCTTATTTCTCCCCAATTGCTTCTGGCCGCAAATTCTCCAAATAGCTGCCAGGGCAAGCGCGACTATCAGTACAATCTGCGCTTCATAAAAGAGTATAATAAAGTCGACGTCATGGCAGAGTACGAAGCACTCGACGCCGCCTACAGTGAAAACTACCGCCACTATCAAGTGGGTGGCCGCTACTTGATCGCTAACGGATTAAAGATTGGCCTTCACGCTCGCTACCTCAGTGGGAAGAGACATGAAACAGATTGGGTTCCAGTCGGTGGTGGTGTCTGGAAATGGCAAAACACTCGCTCAAGAGATGAGCTCGAACTCATGCCAGAGGTAGATTATAAGAAGTGGCTTTTTAATTCTCCCATTGCTGCTTCATTTCGCGCACGCTATATCTACAATGAGCACAGCGAATTCTCATCAGCTCAACTTCGCGCAGGGCTACTGCGTTTTTGGGAGAAATTCTCTCTCTCTGCTCAGGTAGAGGGAAACTTCCCACTCAACTACAGCACCTATACTGTTGATGAGTACTGGTTCTATTTGGGGGCCATGCTTCCAGTCACCGAGAACTTTACACTTGGCCACACAATCGGAGTGGGACAATGGCGCTGGAGCGAGCCCGATAACTTCCCGGGAAGTTACAAGGCTCGCTACAAGGCCGTGAGATTCAATATTTTTACGAACTTCTACTTCTAGTGTGTAATCTGAATACGGCGTTTTCGCTCTTTTCCTCGCGGTGTTTTATTCACTGTCACACGTAAAACGCCATCTTTCATCTTCGCACTCACCTTCTCTTCATCAACCTCATGATCAAAAGGAATTGTGCGATAGAATTTTCCGTAGCTAATTTCAGAAAAATATCCACGGTCATTATCCTCTTTATATTCATTTCTGCGCTCACCTGAAATTTCAAGAGCATTATCGCGAAGCTCTAAGTGTAGATCTTTTTCTTCTACTCCAGGTATTTCAGCGACAATCTTATATTCATTTTCCTCCTCCTTAACTTCAATTGAAGGCCAGTTTCGCCCACCAACATTAAAGGAAAGAGGTGTTTCACCACCGAAGAATTGGTCAAAGAGTGTGTTCATTTCATTCTGAAGACTCCAAATTGGATTGCGTTTAGAAACTCTTGGCAAATTTGATTGGCGATTAGCTAAATTCATAATTCCTCCTGAGGGTTTGGGTACTTGAAACTATTTAAGCCCTACTTTTCCTGGCTTACACATAAGGGAGTTGCACTTTCATTTGACGAAGAAAAAAATCAAGCCCCATAAAACTTCGGATTTTCTTGACCAACAAAATCATCCTTAGGGTAAAATAAAGAAATGAGTAAGATATTCGATACCCTTAAACAACACATCTCCATGCCCACTCCAATTGAGTACAAGCGAGGTGAAATCATCTATCACGAAGGTGAAACCCCGGAAAATATCTGGCTTCTTGAAGAAGGACTGGTTGGTCTTTTCCATATTACTGAAAGTGGCAGAGAAACTTTTTTGCGCGTTTTTGGAGAGCGATATATTTTGGGACACAGATCAACTCTTGCCGGTGAAGCATACCACGCCAATGCAGTGGCCCTCACCACCAGTAGGCTATATAAATTAAAAGCTTCTGACTTTATTGATGTTGTCTGTAAAGAGGGAGAACTTCTCTTAGAGATTTCAAAAGTACTAGCCAGAGATCTACGCCAAGCCGAAGAAAAGTTAGCGGGAATTACAGACAAAACCGCCCCTCAGCGCATCGTCGAAGCCCTACTTTATCTTCGCTTTCGCCATCCCGACCAAGCCTGGACGCGAAAAGAAATTGCTGAGTTTTCCTCTTCAACAATGGAGACGGTAACAAGAGTAATGGCGCAACTTGAAAATGAAGGTTTATTGATTAAAGATAAGCGTCGTTTTGATCTTCCCAATCCACAAAAAGTTGTGGATTGGTCTCATTCAAATTAAGGCAAAGTTTTTAGCGAGGACAAACCCGCCAACGACAAAGAGCATTCCTGCAAATGACTTTTTTAGACTCGCAGGCTGCATACGCTCGGCAATTTTCACACCGACCAAAATTCCAATCGAGACAAAGAAGGCAAAGATTAAAGTAAAGTCCCAAGGAATTTGCACAGTTCCTAAGTAGCCAATAAAGCCTGCAAAGGAGTTGAGAGCGATGACCACCAGAGATGTTCCAATGGCGTAGCGAATGGACATTCCAGCAAAGAAAACCAGTGCCGGCACAATCATGAATCCTCCGCCTACCCCAATAATTCCGGTGAGAACTCCTACTCCTAGTGCACTTAACGAGAGTGAGATAGGTTTAATAATGGCCGGTCCCTCTCTCTCTGGAGCAGGCCTAATCATCGCTGCGGCCGCAAGCACAGTCATCACACCAAAGAGAATCATCTGTGTTAGTCCGCTTAGGTAGCTCGCGCCCTTTGCCCCCATCCAGGCGCCAATCATAGCGCTTGGAAGGAAATAGAGAGCAGGCTTTAATTGGACATTGCCGCCTTTATAATGCCTTAACGCCCCAGTCAGAGCGCCTAAGCCCACAATTAACAAGCTAATAGGAATGGCGCGCTTGGGTTCAAGCCCGACAAGATAGACGAGAATTGGGACCGTGAGAATTGAGCCCCCCCCACCAAGTAGCCCTAGACTAATTCCGACTAAAATCGCTGCAAAATATCCCAATGTGACCATATGAACCTCTTAGTGTTATTATAAACCTCTTAGGAATAGAAGAAATTGACAGGGATCAATGTTTTATGGCCTTTAGTGACCATGAGCTTAAGCTCTACCAAAGCGAAATTCAGAATTACCACGCGGCCAGAGAGTTGGGGCAAAGTGGAGCCGCGAGGCTTGCTCTCGGACGGGCCCATATCATTTCACAGAAGTCGCCTTTAAGGCACCTACAGACGCACTGTCTAATGTTCTCGCACTCTCTTAGACCAATTGATCTCAAGGAACTTTGGGCACAGTTAGTAAGAATTCTTCTCACTCTTCCGGCGCATCTGATGGGCAGAATTCCAGTTGGAAATACTGGCTGGTCCGATGTCCCTCTCACAAAACCGATGCCGCTTCCAAAGGATCTAGAAGCGCTCTTCACTCAAAAATCACCAGGGAATAAAAATGGCAATCGATAAGAAGATGATCGTTAAAGAACTTAAAGATAGCGTGCAAAAGGATTTAGATCTGGCCGGCCAGGTTTTTAAGACAACGAAGGGACATGCCTCCGAGCAAGAGATGAAGGCCGAAGGAAAGTATGACACTCGCTCTATCGAAGCCGGTTACCTCGCAGGAGCGCAGAAAAAACGAGTAGATGAACTTGAACTTGAGATGGGACTTCTCGATGAGATCAACCTAGATCACCTTCCCACAGAAGTATCAGTTGGCTCTTTGGTTGAGATTGAATTTTCTAACGTCAAACGCCACTACTTTATTAGCTCGACCTCAGGAGGCACACTCCTAAATATTGATAACACTCCTATTCTTGTTGTGAGTGCTTTCTCCCCCATTGGATCGGCCGCCATTGGACTTGCTGTTGGTGATGAATTTGAAGTTGAAAGTGCCTCTCAAACCAGAGAGTACAAGATTATCTCAATCTGCTAGTTCTTGGGGAGCTCGGTGCTCTTGCATGGTATCGATAGTGAATTGAATGGGAGTACCGGCAATTGCTGGTGCGTAGATAACTCCAGTAAGAGCAGTCATTCCAAATTGTACTTTGACTAGATTTGTCCCTCTTGCAAAGGCTTCCATCTTTGCCGCACGCTCAGCCTCACTCACTCGCTCCCCCACCTCGGCAACTACTCTAGGGTTCTTTTGAGCTTCATCAACTAGGCCCTTGTAGAGCGCTTGCATACTTGGAACTGGTTTCTGTCCTAGATCTACTCCAGCAGCCTTCATCGACTCACAAGCCGTGCGTGTGCAAGCGATAGAAATCTTGCCCTCTTTCGTATCAATATACTCCATGAGCTTTTGAAACTTTTCTTCACTTACATCGATGCTAAAGTGTTCGCCTTTGGCCAGCGCCGACTTTGTTCTCACCCGATGAGTACCAATGCCTTGACGGCGCTGACGAGAGTTAATGAGATGGTAAAATGGAGAGCCATCAAAAATCTTAGCATTTCCATCTTTATCATAATAGCGAACACTGTAGTGTCCTTTATCATCCGCTTCGATAATAAAGCGGCTCGATCGCTTATGCTTGGGAATCAATTCATCGAGCCTTCTACGACTTCCACTCGCTAGTCCTGAAGGAGGCCTCTTCTTTACTTTGATGAACTTACTAGAAACAGACTTTATCTTGGTGGCAAGGGCCAACTTGGAATAGCCCATGGTCAAGACGCCTGCAAGGACATCACCACCTAGATAGCCTGCCACATGACAGGAAAAACCGGCCTTACCCTTATCATTTAAACAATCCCACTCTTCAGATTTGTCTTTAAAAAACCCAGCGACAGCAGAGGGTATTGCCTTGATAGAGTCAATAAAGGCTTTGGCGAACTCTCCTGCGTCATTAGAAGCTTCCATAAACCAATACGAAAGATTTCCTGTGAAGGCTGACTTAAAGAAATCGTAGAGCATCCACGTAGACTTATTAATGGCCTTAGCAAAGGTTTTTACTAAATCCCAAAGTGCTCCTAGAAGATCTGTGCCTGAGTCCTTAAGGCCTTTAAAAAAAGATTTCAAACACTCAATAGGATTGTCATACAAGGCAGTCGGCATACCCTTATCGACAACTTCAGGACTAACAATCTTATCTTCATCTAGTCCAAAGCGTTCGCGGCATTCATTTACGTATTTAACAACTGGAGCACTTACATCAAGCAGAAAACTAAGTTCGCTTGGAAGCCCAATCTCTTCTTCACAAGTCACAACATCTTGGGCAAATAGACTGAGCGAAAAAGAGCAAAATAGTACAATAAATAGTGCTCTCATAACTTGAGCACCTGTTGCATTAATTTGGGCTTATTAATTTGAATACTTTCATTCTTACTCGGAATAATGAGGTTTGCTTGAGAATAGCGCTCCTCTTCAAATAGCTGCCATTCAGTAAAGTGAACCTCCTGCTCTCTTCTTTGATAGGTTCCACTCACCTTTATCAGAATTCCTTCACTCGGAGTTTTCTTATATTCGTAGCTCTCAATTTTCCAATCTGTGATGCCCGCGACTTTAAGTCCTGTCGCTCGCAACTGAGTTAAATATTCAGGATATTTCTCAAACGGAAATTCCGATAGGACAAATGGACGATATTGATCTCGGGCCAAGTAAGTCACTTGTACTTTACCATTGGCCTTTAATTTCCACGCTTCGTTCACTCCAAAAAAGAGCGACTGTCTCTGCCACCTACTTCCAAGTCTTTCGGAAACATCAGTGGGCATCTTAGCTACAGCAAAGAGGCTAAGCAGGCTTAAAGTAAATAGAACTAAGGAAAATTTCTTCATAAACTCCGAAAATTGATGTCTCTATCTTTTCGGAGTTTATGAGGTCAAAGCTTAGAGACCGAGCACAATACTCGGTCAATAACTACTGACAGGATTTTACTTTGAATTTCGTGCGCTTAACAAAGCGATCATCATTATAAAAATCAAAGTACCGGTTCGGGTTTTGAATATAGGGAAGCTCTTGCCATTCGAGGCATTGAGAGTCCGTGTCCCTTTTACAGATTTTCTTAGTACTCACCATTGGCTGAACCGCATCGATGACTTCAAAACGTTCACAGTTATTATCATCTCGGCCGCCATACTTCGCACACTTTTTAATTTTTGCGTGGAAGTCTTCACCGTCAAAGCAAAGAGTCTTACTGTAAACTGGATTCACCCATGTACTTTCACGTTGGAAGTGAACATGACCACCAGAGATACCACCGATACCGGCGTGGGCGCTTCCGAGTCCCATGATAGCTGCAAGCATTAAGCTCTTCATTTCGATTCCCTTTGAATTGTATCCGTGGCAGTGAAGGTAAAGACAGGTGTCGATCCTTTGAACTGCGGTTTTTTTGCAATCTCTAATTTCTTATAAAAGGCTTCGGTATCAACCGCGAGCCATTCTTTTAATCCCTCTTCACTAAGCCCTTCGGCGTAAAAGGAGATTGTATTCTCACTCATTAACTCACTTGGCTTTGAGAATCGATGCACGAAGTACTCACCCAAGAATTTGAGAGCATGTCCATCAAAGTTTGGAAGCTTCGAGGATACTGAATAAGTATCTTTGGTGACTTTTATTAAGACTTCAGCCTTTTCAAGTCGCTCCAACACTTCAAGCCCATACTGTCCGTAGCGATAGCCAATTGCACTCACGTGAAGTGGCCCAGTCCCTGCGAGAACCATGAGTTCTGCAAACAGAGGCTCTTTGCGAAGTAGATCGAGTAGCTGGTTATTTTGCTCTGTCGAACTTGTCGCTTCAATCGGAGTGTAGTCTTTAATGTACTCTCTCACGACGTCAGGGCACTTACTCAGAAGCGCCTCGTATTCATTCTCTTCAAAGAAGATTGAGTAGAGTTTAAAAATCGTTTGGTAGGTCGGTTTGTTTTCGCTCTTTAAGAGCCTTTTGATGGTCTTCTCACTTAACCCGCACTCTTTTGCCAGCACCCTAACGGCGAAGCTCTTATTGGGGAAGCGACCTAAGTATTCTGCTAGATCAAATGCCACTTGATCGACGAGATCTAGGGACACCGGTGCAGCTTTGGGGCTTCCAGTTTGGGGGGTTATAGTATCCATCATGTAAACATAGTCTATCTGGAGAAAGAATCAATTTTTGTTGTAAAATCTTCATGAGGGAGAGAGGTTACCCTCCCTCATGAGGATATCTAACTAGCTGTAATTATTGACAGTTAGGAATAACAACTTTTTGAGTTCTGTACGGAGTATCAGAATCGTTGTCACGTGTGAAAGTTACAGTGCGAACACGCTTTTGAACGTAAGGAACGATTTTGTATTCAACACAGTTGCTGTCATCACGACCTGTCCAACGAGCACAAACTTTACGAGTTGAGTTCATTGGTTGGAAAGCTTTAGCTTTTACGCTTCTTGTACAGATTCTGTCGCCGTCACCAGCATTTCTGTACTGAACACACTTGTTAACAAGAGCTTCATAAGTGTCACCGTTAAGACAAAGTGACTTGCTGTATACAGCAGAAACCCAAGTAGAGATTGATTGGAAGTGAATCTTGTCACCAGAAACACCAGCAGTAGCAGCAGCAGAAGCCATAAGGGCAATAGCAAGAATAAGACCTTTCATAGTATCCTCCAAAATAATTTATCTGCGTTTAAGCAGCAGATGTATTTGTTGTTGAGAGGGTTTTACTCGGACCAAATCGATAGGACAAAAAAATCACTTTTAAGCAGACATTTTCGCAGACATGTCTGAAATTCAAATTTTTCAAGCAGGACATGTCTCAACTGAAACAGTTAACTAGCTGTAATTCGATTATTCTTTATTAAGTTTAACTTCATTCCCGCGCCGGAGGATTGGCAAAGAAGGAGAGAATAAAAACACTAAAAGGAAGAATCATACTTAAGTAGATGATCAATTCATAACTTCCAGAGAAGGATTTACCAAGGCTATAGAGATAAGGGCCAAGAGCACTTCCACCTACCATCCATGCAGTCGTCACCCCCATAATTGCTCCGAGATAAGTGCGACCAAAGAGCTTTGGCCATGCTGCACTCATAAGAAGGGAGAAAATCCCACCTGAAAAACCGAGCCCAACGGCCATCATCCAGTATCCATAACTCTGCTCAATATGATTGAGACCAACTAAGCCCAGACACAAACCACACTGCATAACCGCGAGAAGATACTTAAGCTTTATACGATCGCTGAGATGCCCACTGATTAACTCGGTAGTCGTGGCAACAATACTAACGGGAATAAATACAGAAAATGCCTGCACTGACCCAATGCCGGCCATCTTACCTATATCTCCAAGATGAAAAGTAAGTGCGGTCACAAGCAGGGCCTGGGCAACCATTCCTAAATTGTAGATCCAAAAGGTGAATGTCGATTTGGCTTGAGCAGCACTCAAAGAGTTATCTATGGCCTTTACTGATGCTCCCTCTTTATCAAACTGGCCTAATAATCCGCCATCAACCTCTAGACCGCAGGACTCAGGTGAACTTCTAAAGAACAACAGCGCAATTAAACCCATCACAAGCGCCATCACAGATAAGGCCACAAGTGAGCTCTGCCACTTAAACTCGGAAATAAGCCAAGTGAGAAATACCGGAGCTCCCCCAAAACCAAAGGCAACAAAAGTTCCACTAAGCCCAAGCATTAGACCGCGCTTCTTCTCAAACCATCGCCCCATCATAGTCCGAGAGGCCATAGTTAATTGTCCTTGACCAAAATGGCGAATTCCCAAAAAACAGAGATAGCAAGTAAAGAGTGCGATAAAACGAGGTTCTATATTTATAAATTTGGACAGTAATTCAACAATGGAAGGAGAGAGAGAGAGCATCGTCAACGAAAAGGCTAGACCACAACAGGCCAGCACTCCTAAAAAGCGTGCGCCCAATTGATCAAGTAGGCGCCCAGCACAGGGCAGGATTAAAGCTGAACTCAAAGTCCCAAACATATACATCATCGAAAGGTTTACACGATTTACGCCTAAGGCTTCGATCAAGTAGTCGGTGTACACACTCACACCCATCGTCTGGCCTGGAACACTCATCACGACACCAAATGTGCCGACAATGAGGACAATATAACCGTAGTAAATTCCTCGGTGATGAAGGGCGAGCGGAAGTTTTTGAGAATTTTGTTGCATGAGAAGTTATATCACAATCTTTATATTTCTATAGCTTACAATCTTTACACGCCCGCAAAGTCCGACGTTTTTCATCGAGTGACACGCTTTGCACATAAATATGAAACAGTGTGTATGAACACAACCGCAACTCTTCACTAGAATAGAGGGCAACTCGATGGATAGTGCAACACTGATGGATAACGGGATTTTTGTAAAATATGGACGGCCTGGAAAAGGCGATTCGCTCTTTTGTGAATACAAGGGTCTTGAACTCTTGCGCCAATATCAGTCTGTTCATCAATTCCAAATCCCAAAAGTTCTAAGCGTCACTAGGGACTACCTTGAGCTTGAGCATATTGAAATAGCCCTTCCAAATGCAAGTGACTGGGTTGAGTGCGCTAAAAAGCTTCTAAAACTTCATTCAATTTCCAATCAGCAGTTTGGACTGGGCGAGGACAATTACATTGGCCTCTCCCCTCAAAAAAATCTGCAATCTAATTGTTGGGGTGAATTCTTCTTTGAGCAACGACTGTGCTACCAAGCAGCTCGTGTGAAGGATGAGGCAACGAGAGATGAGTTGCTTGAATATTTTAATATCCACAAATTTGTCATTATAGATTTTCTAAACCTACACAATCCCAAAGCCTCGCTCCTTCACGGAGACTTGTGGAGTGGAAATGTAGTCTTTGACAAAGAAGGCCCTTGGCTAATTGATCCAGCGGTTTATTTCGGAGACAGAGAAGTTGATCTGGCCATGACAAGAATGTTCAGTGACTTCCCAGTAGAATTCTATCAATCCTACTTCACTGGATACTTGGTAGCTCCTCACTTTGATCTGCGCTCAAAGATTTACAACCTCTACCACTACCTCAACCACTTTAATATTTTTGGCGATAATTACTGGTCGGGTATAGAAGATGGACTTGCTGCCATCGACTCAATTTAAGACCAGTTCAAAACGAGTTTTCCCATATGATTACTAGACTTCATAAGTTCTAGAGCTTCATTGGCTTGTTCATATGAAAATTCACGATAGACCCTAGGTAAGATCACTTTAGATTTTATCAGCGGTA
The DNA here is from genome assembly GCA_048267245.1 of Bacteriovoracaceae bacterium. Classification (GTDB taxonomy): domain Bacteria; phylum Bdellovibrionota; class Bacteriovoracia; order Bacteriovoracales; family Bacteriovoracaceae; genus JBLWXV01. The sequence continues at coordinate 617,228 of JBLWXV010000002.1, read as the reverse complement.
AAATCTTAGCCTCAAGACTCATTCCAATTTGAAACTTAAACTCAGAGCTTCGATTTCTTAGCGTGCTCCCAGTCACGGTCAATCTCTTCTGCATTAGCTTTACGATGTCTAGCTCGCCAGTGCGACCGCCCATGGCATTAATGTAGACGAGTCGCCCCTCAAAGCCCAACAGATTTATATTCTTTGAAAAGTAGTCTCCGCCAACCATATCGAGTATCACATCAAACTGACTTCCTTGAAGCTGCTCTTCAAAATCCACCGCGCGGTAGAGCACGCATTGATGCGCTCCCAATTCCCTACAATAGGCTGCCTTAAGTTCGCTTCCCACGGTAACTGTGATCTCGCAATCAAAGGCTTTTGCTAACATTATTGCAAAGCTGCCAATGCCGCTGCTGCCACCATGGATTAGGATTTTTTGCTGAGGACGAAGTTGTCCCAATTCAAAGACATTTAGCCATACCGTATAGAGCGCCTCAGGTAGCGAAGCACCTTGGGCATATGTGAGATCACTGGGCATAGGAAAAGCGCACAGCTCACTCACACTCACTTCGCTAGCATACCCTCCTCCAGCAAGTAAGGCGCACACCCTATCACCCGTTTTAAAGCGAGTGACATTTCCCCCTACCTCAACAACTTCACCTGCGACTTCTAGACCTGGAATATCTGCAACAACACCCTGAGGAGCAGGATAGCGCCCCTCACATTGAAGAAGATCCGCTCGATTCATTCCACTTGAATGAACCCTGATTAAAATTTCATCAGGGCGCATATCAGGCCTCGCTCTCTCTGTAACGATTAATTTTGAATTTTCACAGATCGCGAGGGCTTTCATAAGTATCCTTAGAAATTTGTGTCTTTAGTTCCACAATTAGGCATACTCGCAGCGTAGGGATTTTGTACATCATCAACCTTAGATGAATCTTGGATCCACTTCTTCTTTACCATTGGACAAGAGTAGACATTCCACTTGCCGCCCACATCGTATTTATTAATGATATTGCCTAGACCAAGCGAAACAATATAGAAATTTTCTTTATTGGCTTCTTCATTCTGAGCAGGTCCTAAAAGAGCGAGCTTTTCCTTCGTTACTTTGAGTAACTTAGTAAGCTCCGGATCTTTAAGTTGATCAATCTTAGCGATCACAGTTTTTGCTTCGCTCTCAACTTTCTTAGCATCATATTCAAAGAATGAGGCATGAAGTTTATCTGCGGCCTTGAGCACTTCTTGAACCTGCGCTTGAACTTCAGGCTTTAACTCAGTTCTTGCCCAAACACTTAGTGATGCTAGGCAAATTGTTATTAAAATGATTTTTTTAATCATGAGCATTCTCCTCGTTGGATTTTAATTTTAAATTTCTTTCTTCAAAAATTATATAAATAACAGGTACGACAAATAATGTAATCAATTCAATCGTCATTCCACCGAGAACAGGAATGGCCATTGGCTTCATAACTTCGGAGCCTGTCCCAGTTGACCACATGACAGGTAGAAGCGCGCAGATAGTTGTCGCCGTGGTCATCAGCAGCGGTCTAATGCGTCTGCAACATGCGTTTTCGACAAGTGATAAAAGCTCAGAGGTATTTCGAGGACGCAATTTTTCCCGCTCGGACTTAATATAGCTCATAAGGACAACCCCATCATCTACAGCAATACCAAAGAGAGCAATGAAGCCAACCCAAACGGCCACTGATGTATTTGTGCCGGTGAGAAATAGTAAAATTAAGCCTCCAGCTGCGGCGACTGGAATTGCACTAAAGACGATCGCTGCGTCTCTCAATTTACCAATACCAAGATAAATCAAGATGAGATTAATAAATAAAGAGAGGGGAACTAGCCAAAGAAGTCTATTGTTGGCCCTCACTTGATTTTCCCATTGACCGGCCCAAGAGAGAGAGTATCCAGGAGGAAGCTCAACCTCTCTTGCAACCTTTTCCATTCCCTCATTTACTAGTCCAATAACATCGCGGTTGCGCACATTCACAAGTACAGCTAGTCTCTGCATACCATTTTCAGATTGAATCATCGCAGGCCCAGTCACTACTTTAATTTCGGCCAAACTCCCCAAAGGAACATGTGGACCAAGCGGACTGGGAATAAGGACCCGCTTAAGTTCTTCAATGTCATCTCTAAATTCCTTCTTATAGCGCAGACGAATTGGGAAGCGCTCACGACCTTCAAAAAACTGACCTATGGGCATTCCCCCAACGGCTGTTTGAATAATTCGTCCAACATCTCCAGTATTAATTCCGTAGCGAGAAGCTGCGAGGCGATCGACATGGAACTCGACATAGGGTTTTCCCACAGTGCGCTCAGCATAGACACCATATGCTCCCTCAACTCCCTCCATCACCCTAGTCACTTGTGAAGCGATCTCCTCAAGGACATTTAGATCTGGGCCAAATATCTTAATCCCTACTGGAGTCTTAATACCAGTTGAAATCATCGCCACTCGGTTTTCAATCGGAAAGAGCCAAGCATTGACTAGTCCAGGAACTTGAAGAGACTGATCAAGTTCTTGCATAATGGAATAGATATCCGTTCCTGCTGGCCATTGATCCTCTGGCACTAGATTGATCACCGTCTCAATCATCGCCACAGGTGCAGGGTCGAGCGCACTCTGAGCACGCCCAAGCTTTCCAACAACACTCTCAACAAGTGGGTGCTTTGCAATCAATTTATCAGTATAGGCTAAAAGCTCGCGCGACTTGGTCATTGAAACATCAGGAGTTGTCACAGGCATATAAAGAATTGTCCCCTCATTGAGTGAGGGCATGAATTCTTTTCCGAGTTGAAAATAGCTTAGGGCACCAATGAGAACAATAATGATTGGAAGAAAGAGAAACTTTGCTCTATTGGCAAAAATAAACCTAAGAGCTGGTCGGTAGTGAGAGAGAATCTCTTTTGAAACTTTATTATCCTCTATGGGCTTCAGCTCTCCCTTTAGAAAAAAGACACTCAAGACAGGGACAAGAAGTATGGCAACGACGACCGCCCCAAACATGGCAAGTGTCTTGGCCCAGGCAAGAGGGCCAAAGAGCTTGCCTTCGGCCCCTTCAAGTGCAAAGACCGGAAGAAAAGTGACAATCGTTGTGAGCACGGCAGTTAGAATTGGGCCAGCTACTTCTCTGGCAGAAGCAATAATAATATTTAAGCGATCCTTAGAATTTGTAGGGCGCTCTGTGGCCAGTGCACTATAAATATTCTCTGTAATAATAATCCCCATATCGACCATCGTTCCAATGGCAATAACGAGACCAGAGAGACTCATGATATTTGAATCTACACCAAATTGATTCATCAAGATAAAGCTAATCCCAACTCCAAAGGGAAGTGTTAGGGAGACGAGTACCGACGATCTAAAATGTAAGAGAAAGAGCATGACAACAATAACCGTGATCACGATCTCTTGCAGAAGTGCACTATAGACTGTGCCAAGAGTTTTACTAATTAGTTCTGTGCGATCATAAAATGGTACGAGCTTAACTCCTTTTGGGAGGCCATCTTTTAATTCTTCAATTTTCGATTTAACTGAATCAATAACCTCTTGGGGATTGGCGCCATATCTCATCGTTACAATGCCACCCACACTCTCCTGCCCTGATCGATCCAGGGCCCCGCGACGAAAACTCGGCCCATGACCAACACTAGCAAGATCTTGCACACGAACAGGAGTTCCTTCTTTTACTCCCACTACAACATTTTCGATATCGCGCAAGCTTCTAAAAAAGCCCACACCACGAACAATCATCTCCCGCTCACCAGACTCAATGACCTCCGCGCCAACATCTAAATTGCTATTTTCAATGGCCTTAATAATTCCTGTAAAGTGAATGTCATAAGCGAGAAGTTTTCTGGGATCAATATCGATCTGGTATTCCTTAACGAATCCCCCAACGCTGGCCACTTCGCTCACACCAGTAGCCGCTTGCAGATGAAGTTTCACATAGAAATCTTGAAGACTTCTCAATTCATCAAGGCTCAACTTCTTTTTTGAATCGGGATCATTCTCAAGTGTATACATGAAAATTTGCCCAAGCCCTGTCGCATCTGGGCCAAGCGTTGGGTTTACCCCACTAGGTAGAACATCTCCCAAGGAGGAGAGCTTCTCTAGAACTCGCGATCTCGCCCAGTAAAAATCGACATCATCATTGAAAATAACTGAGATACTTGAAAAACCAAACGCTGAAATCCCCCTAATCGAACTAACCCCAGGTAGACCTTGAAGGGCGCTTGAGAGCGGATAGGTCAGCTGCTCTTCTATATCCTTAGGCGATCGACCGGCCCACTCAGAAAAGACAATTTGTTGGTTTTCACCGATATCCGGTATCGCATCGACTCTGGCATTCCTGATTGCAAAAACACAAGCAAGGGCAACCAGTACAAAGCAAAGAACTACGAAGACTCTGCGACGAATGGCACCTTCAACGAGATTTTGAATAAATTGATTCACAAAATCTCCTAGTGGTTATGTGCTTCAGGTGAGCCAAAGAGCTGAGCTTGAGCATCTAAAAGGAAGTTGCCTCGCTCCACCACTTGATCACCAAGTGATAGTCCCGAGATTACTTCAACGTAGTCACCGGCAATCATACCAAGATTTAGGAGTCTCGACTCAAAGCTTCTCTCCCCAACTTTAACCCAGGCAATCTGGCGCTTGCCGGTATCAACCACCGAGGTGCGAGGAATAACGAGGCGGTCCCCTTTGAGCTCTACATCTAGGCGAGCATCGACGATCATTCCTAGTTTGAGTTCGCCACCCGAGTTGTCGATGGTGGCCCTCACCTTTAACGTCCTTGTCTTTGGGTCAATCACCGGAGAGACAAAATCAAGCTCTCCTTTCTTAATAAGACCTGGAATTGCTGAGAATCCCATTTCTAATTTCTGTCCGTTCTCAACCATCCCGGAGTCAACTTCATACACATCAAGCTCAACCCATACACTTGAGAGGTCAACTAGATCAAATAAACTCTGTCCCTCTTTAAAATAGCGACCAATGACAGCAAATCGCTTGGTCACGATACCGCTTGTTGGGGCGTATACAACAATTGATTGATCAACCACTCCCGTATTGGCCCAGCGCTCTCTTTGCTCACTGGTGACTCCCCAATTCGTTAAGCGCTCCTCTGATTGGCGCAGAAGATCTTTATAGTCTTTATTGCCGGAATTTTTCTTGGCCCCCTTATAGGCGATGACATACTCCTCACCCGCACTTATTAATGTGGGTGAATAGATTTCAACGACAGGCTGCCCGCGGCGAATGGACTCGCCTTCAGATTTCACGAAGACTTTTTCAATTCTTCCATCTACTCGCAGCGGAATATTGCTCTCTTTCTGAGAAGCTTGAACAACTTGGCCTAATAAGCGTATTTCCTTTTTCATGAGCATATGCTGAGCTTCAAAGACTCTGGCATCAAAGTGGGCGATTTGTCCTTGTTTGAGATTTACCTTTTGAATTGGACCTGACGCTGGTTGACTGAGTTTCACCATTTCCTGTCCATCTAAAGGACAAATAGTTGGAGACTCTGATGTAACTGAGTGATCCTCTTCACAGGCCCAAATCTCTTTAATTGGTTGAGCCTTTACTTGCGGCTCCTCCTCAACATCAACTTTAGTTAAATTCATATGGCAGATTGGACACTTGCCTGGCTCCTTCTCTCTTACCTGCGGATGCATTGAGCAAGTGTAGTAGCTCTCGGTTTTATGCTCGTGAGTAGAGTGATCAGTAGCAGCGCTCTTATTCTGCTCACCATTATTACAACTCACCAAGAAAAGTCCCATAAGAATAAATGATAAAACTTTCAACTATTGCTCCATGGAGATAAGAACATCACTGTGAATCAGCTTCTCTTCTAAATAGGTTTGTGCCACTTTTGCTTCCAGTTCATTTGATTTGAATTCTAACTCCTGCTGGCGAAGTTCTGCTTGAAGTAAATCAAAGTAAGAGAGTGCACCAAGGCGATAGGATTTTGCCGAAGTTTCTCTGGCGGTGCGAGCGAAACTCAGTGAACGTTTAGTGAGTTCTTGTTGCTCCTTAAGAGATTCAAGCTGACTTGATAAGGACTCAATGCGAGAACCTTTCTCGCGTTGATAGCTCTTCAATTCATTTTGAGCAACTAGCCAATCTTGATTTGCCTGTACCTCTGATCCTGATCGAGTGTTTCCAAAGGGCATTGGAAAGCTCAGCATTAATGAAGCGAAGTCGCCCTTTCCATCAATATTTTCCCGTTTAATATAATTTAGCCCCACGGTTACTTCTGGAATCCTCGCCCAGCGAGAGGCAGATCGCTCAAGTTCAGCAGAGCGTGCACCTAGCTCTAGAGAGGAAGCTTTTAGATCTCTATCTTCATTAACCAGAGTTAACTTTTTCCAAGGAACTGTCTTAAGATCAATACTTTTATTCTCACCTAAGAGAAAGGCTTGGTCTGCACGTAGAGATTTAAGAGTAGAGCGCTTCTCACTTTGTTGGGCCAAAACTTGATTGTGGCGAATTTGAATGTCGAGCAAGGCCTGTTGAGTGATCTTGCCATTTGAATAGAGCTTCTTAGAAACTTTAACCATCGACTCAAGCCAACGCTCATTTTCTGAGAGATAATTGAGGTCGCGCTCCATTCTGCGTATTGAGATGAGGTTAATCCAGAGGCGCGCCATCAACTGATGCCCAAGTAACTCTCCATCCGTGCCGGCCTTCTTTGCACGGGCCAGGGAAGCTTCTTCTTTGTTGGCAATTCTCGCGCCGAGGGGAATTTTTTGGGCGATCCCGAAAGAGATTCCTGTCATGGGAGTCACGTCGCGCTTAAAATTATGATCAATAGGTAGGTTATTGGCCCCAATTGATAGAACTGGATCTCCCCATGCCCCATCGACCTGTGCTCTGCCCTCAAGCGCTTGCGCCCGATGACGACTTGCCTGTAACAGCTCGTGGGCAAGGACGCGCTTTTGAGCTTCATTAAAACTGAGTTCGCTCGCCTGGAGTGCAAACGAATATGAAAATAGTAGGAAGAATCCCTTCAGCATCACTTGGCCACCTCTTTAGATATTGAGGAATACGTTCTATAGACCAAGAATGTGACATTAAAAGCTAAATGGCTAGAATTACGACGTTAAAAGGCGCGGCAGCTGAGCTTTTTTAGCCGCGAGTGGTAGATCCTTGGTGAGAGGGCCGACCATAGCTTTAGGACGTGCCATTTTCCTTCGTCGAATTTATATGAAAAGGGCTCACTAGTGTTGGCGACTCTTTCAACTTCGCCACTGGGCAGATCTGAGCTGGCCCCAGGAAGACCCAGCTGCTTACAGAGTTTGTCAGCGATAGCGGTAGCGGCAACTTCCTGGCAAACTTCGTAACCAAAAATATTTTTCTTAGTGCGAGCACAATTATTCTCGGTTGAGCTAATCACTTTGCCATTAAGTCTAGGATCGATAAATTCCACGACCCCTCCTCGCAACTCTATCTGCGTCGCCTTAAATTTTAAGGGTTCGCCCCTATCATTTTTCATTGAGAATTTGACAAAGAGATTGTGAAGAATGTCCTGCACATTGATTGGCCCCTTAAAGCTCTCATACTCGGCCCTACAAACGGCCAGATCACCCTCTTCCTGGGCAGAGTAGCTCAAAGAGGAAGTCAGAATGGGAACAATAAGTAGGTGGAAGACTAGCTTGAAGCGCACGAGAGACACCTCTATGCTCAGGGTTGTCAGAATATTGTCTCGCTAGGTTTGGTTAAGTTCAACAGCGGAAAATGTGTCCTGCGCTCGGATGTCCGAGCGCAACACTACACTAGTGGTGGATACTATCGAGAAAATCTTCAGCCTCGGCATCACTAACAACATAAGCTGTGAATGTTCCTGAAGAACTGCTCTTAATCCAACTCTGGCTTATTTTCTGATCGGTTCCTCTAAAGACGTCAATATGGTTCTGCTTGATGAGTCCACCAGTATCGACCGCATAGTAATAACCATCGTGAGTGAAGGTTTCACCATTTGGAAGTTTCATGACATTTCCTTTTGCAGCAGGAATATACACCACGCTTCCATAGGCAATCACATTGGGATCAACGGCGATACTTCTATGAGGTACAAGTTGATAGTCTCTAACACCATCGCCGTACTCGCCATTAGCCTCTCTAAACTTTACCTTGTGGCTAGCAGAGTGATTGTAGTAAGCACTACAATCCACCTGGTTAGAAGACGAAGTCCCTGCATAGTTATATGTCACCAGGTGCCCATCGCTATAGCGAACTTGAATTGATCCCTCCATCGCAGCGTCACACCACTCCCTACGAGTGACATTAGCACCAAGCGAATTGCCAGAGAGATCCCTCAGGGCAAAACCAGAATCTTTATTATCTACTTGTGGAAGCCAGTAACTAGTGGCCCACAAAGTCATTTTCCTTGCACTTCCTAAATCGGGTCCACTGAGCTCAAAAAGATTGCGCTTATCTTCTACAACGCTTCCACCACCTCCAAAAGGTCGCTTCACAACTTGAAAGAAGACGTTCTTCTTACCTACGACTTCACCAGATGAGTCGAGTGCCTCAAATACAAGATCACCCATTTGAGCATCATAGAAAGTAAGATTAAAGCTGAATGCTTTGCTAGAGACTGTCGCTTGCTTTTCTACAACCCCATCAATAAGAAGGCGAACCTCCTTAGCAGTGGTAGAACTCACAGTGCCTTTTACACTCTGAGATTCATCTGCATAGAAACCATAAGCATTTTTATTAAAGGTCATTTGAACCGAGTAGCTTGCTTGCTCCTCATCTTCTTCGTCTTCACCAATGATTTCACCTGCACCAGGATCTTCTGGCAATGAAGGATCAACTCTCACCTCTTCGTCTGATTGAGTTAAGTCGTCAGTTACTTCTGGATCTTGAGGGTTACATGCGGCCACAAAAAAGGACAATATTAAAACCAAAAACAGAGGATTGTTTTTTTTCATCTTCCTGATTCTCCTCTCGCTAATTCCTTGCGAAGAAAATTTTCACTAGAGCTTTAAGTATAGGCGTAAGTATTTTTTTGATTCCAGCACGTTTCATTGGAGCTAAATGCGCAGAGATAATTGAAGTGAGAAAAGTCAATGAACGCTATTCAATAACAGACCGTTTAAAAGAATTTAGTAAGGACTCTATCTTCCTAAAATTAGGACTACATGATTTTAGCGATCAGGATTAAGGAAAATTTAATTCATTGAAGCGGTCTTGACCTATGAAACCATTCTTAAAGAATCGCTAACCGGCAAAAATTGCCTAGCTCAAGATGGTCGATCGATCTTTTGGGCCACTTGAAAGGCAGTAGCAAAACATCCCTGCAAGAGATACCCACCTGTTGGTGCTTCAAAATCGAGCATTTCACCGATGGCATAGATATCAGGGTAAGCCTTGAGTTCTAATTCTTGACTCAATTGATTAAAGCAAATCCCCCCAGCAGTTGAGATGGCTTCATCAATCGGCCTAGAAGAGTGAAATGTAATGGGAAGGTTTTTAATGGTCTGAGCAATTACTTCGGCATTTTCCATATCTGATACGCCCAAGATCTCTTTAATGAGAGTAAAGGCAATTGGACTGAGTTTGAGCTTGCTCTTTAATTGTGCTGATAAACTCTTTTTCTTATTCTTAAGGCCCTCATCCACCCGCTGGCAAACTTCGGCTTGCGATAAATCAGGTTTGAGGTCGATCCAAATTTTTGCCTGCCCCTTGGCCTCTATGGAATTTCTGATCTGGGATGAAAGCGCATAAATTGCTCCCCCCTCAATCCCAAATGGGGTAATCATCACCTCGCCTCTTACCTTGCGCTCAAGATGGGTAATGACAATATTCTTAATTTCCTTGCGCTCAATCTTGGCCTTAAAGAAATCAGACCAATCACATTCAAAGCCACAATTCATAGGCTTAAAAGGTGCTAGCTCAACATTTGTGTCAGCAAAGAGCTTTGTCCACTTTCCGTCTGAGCCGGTCTTCTTCCAGCTGGCACCACCAAGGGCCAAGACGATAGCATCCGCACCTCGTGAAAATTGCTCACCACCATGCTCAAAACTCACTTGCTTTAAGTCAAAATCAACTGCGATTAATTTGTGCTTTAGATGGAGATTAAAATCGGGATACTTTCTAAGTTCCAGTTGCCATTGTCTTAAAATCTCAGCAGCTTTAAAAGACTTCGGAAATACTCTCCCGCTCGTTCCAACGAATGTTTGCACCCCAATCTTCGCACACCACTCTCTTAAATCACCTGGAGAGAAGTCACTGAGGTAGTTTGAAAAAAGCTCTTCGTTCTCACCGTACTTCTCACAAAAACTCTCTAGAGGCTCTGAGTGAGTGAGATTAAGGCCACCATTCCCAGCGACTAAGAATTTTTTCCCAATCCCACTTTGTTGATCGTAGATATCAACTCGGTGACCTCTCGCCAGCAATTCATAAGCGCAGAAGAGTCCCGCGGCACCTGCCCCGACAATGACAATTTTCTTTGAAGATTTCATGATGACTTATTCTACACTACTGTTCCCGGCCGGTCATTTCTTGCAAACACGAAAAGTACATTTACTGAGAAAGCTTTATAAATTTTAGGAAAAGATTTCGGAAATTTGGTAGCTTGCGGCCCAATTAACAAGACATATTGGGGTATGAAATGACAGTATTTTTTCGTCTCATGGCGCTGTACGCGCTCTTTGTGAGCTTCTGCGCTAGCTCTTATACAGTGTTTAGCACTCAATCAAATTTTAGCTGGCAGCGTGAAACCGATGTTTTTGTCGTGGGCTATGGGACCGGAACAGGCGGATTGTTTCTCTATACCGCCCTTGCTCGCGCTAGAAAACAAGTGGAGATGAATCCTGGCAGACAGATTCTTGTCATCTGGGCAAGAGAAGATGGCCAAGCCGCGGATGTCGCCCAAGTCAAACGACTAGGTCACTCTCTCATCGGCGCCAATGATTCAAAGCTTACGATGGACACAACAATCTACTACCTAGATAAAGTAAAAAATATTACTTCACTTCACTTTGTAGGTCACTCAAGTGGTTGGTATGGATTTGGCCTTCAACCTGGAGTGAGATTTAATTCAAAGAAGAGCAAACTCATTGGACTAAAGAAGAACTTTAGCGAGGGTGCCTTTATCTATCTACATGGTTGTAATACCGGCTTTGTCTCAGCTCCTGAACTCTCAGAGATTTTTGAACTACCAGTTCTTGGTTCACTTACAAGCACAGATTTTCAACAACTCCACAACAACGGAGATTGGTATTGGAATAATAAAGGTCAATACCCAGAAGGCGGATGGGATTACGGCGCTTGTCAGGGTGGAAATTGCTATCGCCTAAAATCTAACAATCACCCCTACACTGGTTCTTGGGGCAAGTATGAGGTCGGCCTCTCATTCCACAAGGCATTTTGCAACTTTGATCTTGGAAAATCTGGACTCTTTTCAAGAAAAAAAGGGATTGATGCTTGCTACCAAGGTCTTTGGAATGCCATCAAAACTTGGCCATCAACAGAGACTATGCGCGCTGGAACTGACTATTCAACTTATAAAGAAATCGTAGCGGACTTTCTCTGTCCTAAACTTGATGGACACACAATCGACAAGACCTGTCGTGAAGTTCTCAGAGAAGCAGAATACGGACAAGTCTCTAACAAAAAGTTCTTCTGGGGCAATCAACTTGAGTGTAACTTCAAGGGTTGTAACTGGGGAACGAATGTTCAAAATGTTCCTGAAGCTGGAAGAGTTCAAGGCTTTACTGGTAGAGACTCTGGAAATAAGACGATCGCTAGTGAATATCAAATGTACTTAAAACTCTATCAACTCTACTCGCGATAAGAAATATAGGCAGTGAGTACACTCACTGCCTTTTAAACTTCTTAGATATCAAATGTTGGAACTCTCATCTGACAAACATCACTGTCTCCAGAAAGTTCACAAGCCGCACTCTCGATTTGACGAAGGTACTCTGGGTCCTTAGAGCAGAAGCTCCCGTCAATCTTTGTGGCATGGCCATTAATCTTCTCGCCATAATTCTTAACCCCTCCACCATTGTAACGAGAGAGTGCTCCAGGCTGTGAGCTTGAGGCATTGTAGTAGAATCCTGAAATGGCGTAGTAAAACTTGAGGTAGATAGCTGTGGCCATAATATCCACAGAAATATTCTTGCCAGCTCTTAGCGTTGTTCTAATATCAGAATCATTTTTTGAGAAGAGCTCTACAAGACTATTTTCGTTAACATAAGTGCTTCCAGGAGCACAGCGAGAGACAACTTCTTCAATAGTCTTCTTCATGAGCGCCGAACCATTTTCTTTGCGCCCTGGAAGTCTTAATTGATTCTTAAAAAATCCGATAGCTGCACCAGTGAACTGACCGCAACCAGAGTCGCCGCCGCCTTTATTATGCATCAGACTACAATATGCAGACTCAACTTTAAGAACAGCTGCAAGCATCGAGAAGTCATGTCCCGTACACTCCGCCGCCCATTGAATTTTTGAAGCAAGTGAATCCGCGCTTACAAAAGGACCTTCGCTTAATCCGCGGGCCTTATACATCGACTTAATACTTGAAAGCAGGCGATCGTGAACTTCACCATCAGAGAGTCCTCTATTGCCTGGTAGTGTCGCATCTTCTAAAAAGCGGCGAGAATTGCTTTGGCTGAGACCCCATGCTGCTTTTTCAAACATATTGGTTTCACAACTTCCAACTTCTTGAGCTTTTAGAGCTCCGGCTCCTAGAGTAAATGCCATAAATGAGGCTACGATAAGCGATTTCATTGTCTCTCTCCTGGGGGTGATTGGATTCATTTTAGGTTTTAAAATGGCCAGTAGGTGAAAGCTCTGTTGAATTTTCAGCCCTGTCAGGATTTTAGACGGCCCCAAGGGTGCGAAATTGGATTCTTAGTCTAGGCAGAATTTATCGATGATCTCATTATGAAGTGGATAGAGCTCCTTGAGTGCCTGCTTCTTACCCATTTCAAAGTCCTCAAATTCAAAGCCTGGCGCTACGGTGCAACCGACAAAGGAGAAGTCCCCCACCGAGGTGCTCGCAAACCAATGTCCGGCAGGAATATAGTGCTGTAACTTCTCACCGGCCTTGAAGTTCGCTCCTAGAATTGTCTCAATTAATTCTCCCTCGGGCGTAATCTCGAGAATTCGAAGCGCAGAGCCGAGGTGAAAGTGCCACCCTTCATCTGAAGTAAGTCGATGGAAGTGACTAATGGATTTTGAGGTAATCAGAAATAAGATGGCAGTGGAGGCGCAACGATTAGCTTGAAGAATGCTGCTTCGATAAGTTTCGCGGTAGAAGCCGCCCTCTGGATGAGGCAAGAGCTCATAATGGGCAATTATCTCTGCACTATTCATCTAGCTCTGAATTCCTTCGCGCCCTTTCTCTTTATTAAGATTAAGATAAGCTTCAACAAGTGACTTCTTAAATACTTGAAAGTTAAGTGGCTTAGCAATGAAATCATTCATACCAGCTTGAAGACATTCCTTCTTATACTCTTCGCTAGGCGAGGCCGTGCAGGCGATAATCCATGTATGTTGAGAGAGTTTGGGCTCACTTCTAATGAGCCTCGTCGCATAAAAGCCATCATAGGTTGGCATCTGGCAGTCCATAAAGATTACGTCAAAGTGATGCTCTCGCTGCATCTCTACTGCCTCAAGTCCACCTGGGGCCATCATTGCCTTGTACCCAAGCTTCGCTAGAAAGCTCACACCGAGGGTTCGGTTAATTTCGTTGTCATCTACAACTAAAATAGAGAGCGGATAATTGGCAGAAAACTCGGGGTCGCTAAGAGTTTCTAATCCTGCTTCCGTTTCGGCCGGCTTCTGAGATTTAGCAACCTTGAATGAAAAGCTAAAGGTCGCTCCACGGTCAGTGTTATTTTTGGCCCAAACATCTCCTCCCATGCCGCGACAAAGCCCTCTTGATATAGTGAGGCCTAGTCCACTGCCCCCAAACTTTCTCGTATTAGAGCCATCACCTTGCTCAAACATTTCAAAGAGCTGTTCTTTCTTGGCCTCAGGTATTCCGACACCGGTATCTCTTACGTGAACGGTGATCATATAGTCTCCGCTGTCGAGTACTTGATAGCTGGGGCTAACTGTAATGGCCCCGTTAGGAGTAAATTTAATAGCGTTACTTAGAAGATTGGCCAAAACCTGCTTAATTCTAGTCACTCCACCGACAACCCACTCTAAACTTCCAAGTCCCTTCTCTAGGTAGATCAACTCTACTCCCTTCATCCGGGCGTTTGCTTCAAAGAGTGATATAGTGCTGGCAAAGATCTGATTGAGATGAAAGACTTCATTCTCGATATTCATCTTTCCCGATTCCATCTTCACAAGCTCTAAGGTGTCATTAATGAGAACTTTGAGATGTTCGCCACTTGTTTTGATAACATCCAAATGCCCTCTCACCTCTGGCTCTACTTTTTCATCCAGAAGAAGTTGGGTGGTGCCGAGAATGCCGTTTAAGGGAGTGCGTATCTCATGGCTCACCATCGCCAAAAACTGAGACTTCGCAAGTCCTGCTTCCACAGCTTTTTCTTTAGAGAGAATCAAGTCATCAATTACGGTGTGAAGAGTACTTTCAAGCGGAGCAAAGATAAACTTCGCTTCGAGAACCAAAGTTAATAGAGTGAGAAATAAAATTGCTGTCTCCATATAAGCAAAGCGGCTCACCAAATCTGCACTTTCTCGCTCTGCCAGGGAAACGGCTTGATCGAGCTTACTGAGGAGATTTTCTCTAAATTGCCTCGTTAGCTCAGGTGATATTTCATTAAATGCTATTGATTGGCGAATCAAAGACACGAAGCGGGTCACATCTCTATCCAGCCCCGTCTGAGCATAGAAGGCTTTTAACTGGTCGCTAATTTCATAAGTATATCCGTGGCGAAAACTGCCCTCTAAGATTTCTTGATGACTTTTCTCAAAGAGGTCAACAGCTTCGACGAGTTCTCGCTGAACGTCTTCGATGATAACCTCTTTTTTTGTAGTGTGAAGCATCGACAATTTAAGCATCACTCGCTGTGAGAGCATGCGCTGCCTACCCATGACATTTATGAGTGAACCATACTTTTCTTGTGTCTTGAGCAGCCCTTGAACCGTTAAGAAAAAGAGAATCGCCAAACATCCTAGAGCACTCAAGGCAAAGCGATACTTTGATTTAAAAAGGTTAACCGTCTGATGTAAGGGCATTTTTAGTCACTTTACGCTTATTGGCGTCGGGGGTTTGAGCAGCTTCAATTATAAACCCAAGAACCCTAAAAATTAACGACTTAATTCTTCAGAAAAAATTTTCTCAGTGATTTTCCAAAACTTACCTTGCTTGCGCGCGATGATAAATTTAGGTTTTCTTAAATATCCTGAGTTATCCAGGACATCATCGATGCTCTTGATGCTCGAACTTATCTCTGGTTTCTTCAAGTGTGAGCGCAGGAAGTTGATATTGAATTTTTTGAGACTCGTCTCGTTGTTAAGATAGTGAATCTCAGCAAAGTAATTTGAGTCATAGTCGTAGTAGCGCACGTCTAAGTATACATTGCCATTGCGATCAACTTTCTCTTCGAGATCGACTGAGTCTGGCGTTAAGACGTGTAAATCTTTAGAGAGCTTAGCCTCTTTTAACTTGCTGTCGGCATCAATAAGAATCGCATCACACGCATGACACTCGCGCGCCGTTATATCGTTTTCTTCACCACAGGCATGACAAATCTTAAAGCGGAAGCGGTAACCACACGCAATAATCTCCCCGCTCTGATAGTCCTGCGTGGCCCCTTTGCACTTGCGACCATAATGCTCAAGTACCTCTCCATCGGCGTCGACAATGCCCCAAAAGTCATTTTCAAATCCACATTGGGGACAAGGAATCTTAACCGCTTCACTCTCCTTACTTGGCTTTTTCTCTCCAATTTCTGGAGTATAGATGTCATGGCCCATACCGGTGTAGTCAAGAATAAAACAATCCTCTTTACCTGGGCTCAAACGAAGACCGCGACCAATGATCTGTTGGTAGAGACTCACAGAATCCGTTGGTCTGAGAATTGCGATAACATCCACGTGGGGGGCATCAAAGCCCGTGGTGAGAACAGAAACGTTCACGAGATATTTAATCTCTTTATTTTTGAAGCGCTGAATAATCTCATCGCGCTCTTCGTTTTCCGTATCGCCTAGGACAATTTCGGCCTCGCCTTCAGGAAGATAAGAGAGAATTTCCTCTGCGTGCCTGACGGTACTACTAAAAATCATCACTCCCTTGCGATCGTAACTTTCAGCGATATCAATAATATTTTTAATAATTAATGGCGTGAGACGCTTTTGCTTCTTTAATAACTCCTCCACTTCAACAGTGGTATAGAGTCGATCTTTTTCAGTGAGTTCAGAGAAGTCATAGCTAGTTACTGGAATATCAATTTTAATAGGCCTAGTGAGATAGCGATTTTGAATCATGTAATCCAGCGGCAACTCAAATATGCACTCCTTAAAAAAGCGCTGCTCCTGAGTTTGAAGCACACCCTTAGCCGCGTATTCGTAAATCCAGCCCATCCCAAGACGATAGGGAGTAGCGGTGAGACCAAGGATACAAAGGCCAGAATTACTCTCTTGTAGCTTTCTAATCACATCGCCGTATTGAGTATCTCCCTGGGCATCCACCCGGTGACATTCATCAATAATGAGCAGTGAGAAGTCTTTAAAAAAACTCTCCCGCGCACGGGCTACAGACTGAATACTTCCGAAAATTACCTTTTGACCTGAATCTTTTCTTCCAAGACCTGCTGAGTAGATACCTGCCTCAAGATCATAGGAAGTGTATTTGGCATGATTCTGCTCCACCAGTTCTTTCACGTGGGCAAGAACAAGCACTCTCCCCCTCGCAATTCTCGCAAGCTCTGCAATAACTAAACTCTTCCCGGCCCCAGTGGGGAGCACGACGAGAGCGGGTTCTCGCGAACGGCGAAAATAAGTCAGCGTGCTATCGACAGCTTGCTGCTGGTAAGGTCTTAGAGTGTACATGTTCAAATTTTAGAACGCGCACTCTACGCAGTCACTATAATCAAGGTCTTATTTTCAAAGACCCCTTGCAGCATCGCTTCCAAGGTGCTACATGATGCATAAATAATTCCTCCACCCATAACTAAAGGCTTAATCTTTATGAAGTCTATTTTTATTATTGGGTATCTCTTCTCTATCTCTTTCGCTCAGGGTGCCTCCCTGTGTTCACAACGTCACTTCATTGGAGACTTTTCAGGAGAGCGGCCCATTGGCTGGGAAACAAATCGCATTCCTAAAGCTCAAGCCCTGAAGCTTAAATACGATCACGAGCTTGGCGAGTGGCTGGCCGAATTCTCCATCGACCCCAGTTGGCCACAAATTAGCGAAGGGTGGCGATCCGAACTCAAGGATCCGATGGAGGTTTATCCAGAGGCCACAGTAAAGTATCGCTTCTACACTCGCTTCCTAGAAAATATCAATTTAAAGGGCGACACTCACTCGGTCGTAATTGCTCAGTGGCACGACCGAAAGATTGATTCCATCCCCTCTCAGCGACCGCAACTCTCTTTTAGAAGTGTGAATGGAAACCTAAATATTTACTTATGGAATGACGAGGTTTTTCAAGAGAGCTGTGATCTGGGTACTTGTGGCGCGGGAGAGGGAAGACTGCTCTACTCAAAACCCTACCAGAATAATCACTGGTACTTTTTTGAAGTGAAGGCCAAGTGGGCAGCAGATGAGTCTGGCTTCATTAAAATAAAAATCGACAATGAAACTGTCGCCTATCACAAAGGCCCATCAACTTACCGCGATGATGTCTTTGCCCCGTACTTTAAATTTGGAATTTATACGGTTCATGACTTTTTAGAACCAATGCGCGTGCAACACAGAAATTATTACAGCTACTGTATAGACTAAAAATAAAAGCGCCCCTGAAAAACAGGGGCGCCAATTGGGAGTTTGAGAGACACATTAACTATTAATCAATGGCCTCATCAATCTTACTTTCAATTGAGTCGGCAAGATCTTCGATCTTATCTTTGGCAGATGCCCACTTATCTTCCGTAGTGTCGGCAGCATCTTCTAATTGATCTTTAAGATCATTCTTCATCTCTGCAAGGTTGTCGTAACCTTTCTGAAGATCACGCTTGGCTTCACCAGACATTTTGGCAATTTTATCTGAGAGCTTTTCCATTTTATTGTCGATGACCTTCATCTTCTTCTGTGTAGCTGTTTTAAGTTCCTGGTACTCTTTCTTCATATTCACGGCCGCAAAAGAAGTGAGTGAGACAAACATAAATGCGATAATTGTTAAAATCTTAGTTTTCATTATTACTCCTTAAATATATCGATGAGGTTTTTTACAATTTTGTTTTATTATCAACTGTTCGCGCGAAGTGCAGCACCAGCGAGATGATAAAGCCGATAATAAAAATAAAGAACAGAACTTTTGCGATACCTGCACTGGCGGCTGCGATACCCCCAAAACCAAAGACGCCTGCAGCTATTGCAATGATAAAAAATACGACTGCCCAATAAAGCATGATTCCTCCTTTGCTTGTGGACAAAAACTAGAATCAGTTTATCGAAGTGGATCAACTTGATCCTTTAGGACAGGTTTAAAGATTGTGTAGAAATCTAAACATTCATTAAGATTGTGAGCAATTTGCAAAACAATTCTTAAACGA
This sequence comes from Bacteriovoracaceae bacterium, assembly GCA_048267245.1. Taxonomy (GTDB): domain Bacteria; phylum Bdellovibrionota; class Bacteriovoracia; order Bacteriovoracales; family Bacteriovoracaceae; genus JBLWXV01. The sequence continues at coordinate 598,583 of JBLWXV010000002.1, read as the reverse complement.
GACTTAGACTTTGACCTTTGAGTGCGAGGTAATCTGAAATATTTTTGATTAAGAGTTGTGAACGATTCACTTCTCCACCGAGACAACATACTTCGAGATCGCTACCAAGCCTGGCCAGAGTGTGAAAGCCATAGGGAGCACTATAGCCCTTCCAGCGATGAGTAATTGCTCTAATAGATTCAAGGTCATTACTGCCTATGAGTGACTGGATGGTCTCAAGTTCCTTTACTCGATCTTGATAGAATTCAGGCACATACTTCTCAAGCCCCGGACTCACCGCTTCATCATTGATTAAATGCTGCACATTCCGCCTCGCGACAATAATTTGATTCACAAATGCCGCCTAAGAATGCTAAAAAATACTGCATTTTTCAAGTTGCGCGTTAGACGATTGCTGGCACGCACAGTCATAAAGGTGTTAATGGCCCAATTCGTACTTCTTGTCGAAGATAGCAAAGAAATCTACCGCATGGTCGAGCAGTCCATTGGCGGCAGCTTAATTGAGTTGGTGTGGGCGCAAACAGTGAGCGCCGCCACAGAGATCTTAGCATCTAAGACGCCCGATCTCATCCTTCTCGACATTGAACTACCCGATGGAAATGGTGTGGAGTTTTGCAGTCGCATCCAACTTGATCACCCCGAAGTCCCGGTGTTCTTTCTGACAAGTCACGCAGAGCTCTCTGAGAAAATCATGGGCTTTTCGGCCGGGGCCGATGACTACATCACTAAGCCCTTCAACTCGCTCGAATTGAAGGCCAGAATTGAAGCAAAACTTAAAAAGATTGAAATCATCAAGCGCTCTAGCGATTACTTTCGCTGGAGGGAAATTGAAATTGATAAGGCCAGACAGGAAGTATCAATTCTTCAAGGTAGTGAGTTCTCTCCTATCGAACTCACTGCGCTCGAATTTAAGATACTCATGTACTTTGCCACTCGCCCAGGTGTTGTCGTTGAGCGCGATTCCATGCTGAACGACATTTGGGGAGAAGACGTACATGTGTATACCCGCTCCGTGGACACCCATGTGAGTAAGCTGCGCAAAAAGCTGGGTGACCTTTCTCATTTGATAGAGTCTGTGCACGGAGCGGGATACAAGTTCTGCCCGACGACTTAAGCCTAATCGAGATGAGACTTAAGCATCCAGCTATCTTTTTCGTGTGTCTGTAAAAGAGCTGTGAGGAAATCTTCCGTTCCTGGGTCGCTGTCAAAGAGACCCTCTTTTTCTAGAGTATCGTGAATCAAACTCTGAATTTTCTGGTGATCCCCTAAGAGATTTTGCAGCATCTCGCTGGCAGACATATTCTTGCCATTGCGCTCATTTAGATCCATCTGCTCCATCATTTCCTTAACAGTACTACAGGGTGTTTCTCCCAGTACGCGGACGCGCTCAGCAATGGCATCCATTGAACCAAGAAGGGTGTTGTACTGTGCTTCTAAAAATGTATGAAGACTATGAAAGCGTGGACCGGTGATATTCCAATGGTAATTGAGCGTCTTAGTAAACAACGCATACTCATTGGCCAGTAGATGATTAAGCGCCTTAGAGGTCTCCTTAATATTATTCTCGTTCATGTGTGTGACAGGTCTTTTAGAAATAGACATGAATTACTCCTTCGAAACATTCATTGAAATGAGTTTAACAAAGGAGGAGATCAACTTCTTTTCAGAGGTTTATTGAGTTTGTGTAGAAATCTACACAATTAACGCTCTTGGCGTTTCCTAATTTCTTGAGACCAGCAGTGCTTGGGAAAATTCACATTCTCACCAAATTCCTCCATTACTCGCTTGCACGAATTTGGCAGGGCCTTTTTGGTATTGGCCTCCCAGTGAAGCATGCGATAGACCGTGGAAGAATGCTGCCAACTCGGATTGCCAACACTTTGGTAATTGAGCTGAACCGATGTGAGAACTCCAAGATCCCTCGATGAGGGCGCTCCTTCTTTTGTAAGTGAACATCCAAGATTAGAAGCTTGCGGCATCACTTGGGCAGCAAACGAGTCTGCGAAGTCTTCTTCAGAAAAAACTGTTGGAGATGAAGCAAATAGCTTTTGGAAAAAACCGCCACTCACGTGGCCGCGGCGAAGACATCTCATCACATCCTTTCTCATCTGACGAGACTCAAAGGAGCCCTTGCCCGTTAGAAAGTAAATTGAGACGGCGTGGCCCAACTCATGGGAGAGCACAGGTCTGCCCACTGCTCCGAAATCGTGGATCGTTGAACTATCAAGATAGACAAAGCCGTGATCGTGATCGTGGGCCTGTTCAAAGTAGTAGGCCATATTCGTGTCGTACTTGGCTTCAGAGAAACAATCGGCCCCTCTAGTCATTGCAATTGCGCCATACACTTTATCTTTCTTGCCAACGACATTTGAAAAACCTTTTAAATTGCCAAAGAGTGCCCCCAAAGATCGAGCATAGTCCTGCTTTGATGCTGGAAGGCGCACCTCTACACCGTTGAGATGTTTAGCAAGCTCGCGGGAAGATTGGAGAGAGAAGAGCCCCTTGCTCTTGACCTCACTAATGATCTGCGCCTTAGTCTGATCAATCTTAACTCTAGTGGCCGCGATATCATCTTCTGTAGGAAGGGAGGCAAGGTTACTTTTTAAGCTCGCACTACAAGCAGTCTTTGTCTCTTCAAGTCTTGCTTCAAGTGACTTAAGAGGATCTGGTAAGTCTCCCATCGAAGACTCATAATCCTTTAGAATTCCCGCATTAATTTCCTTAATTTCATTCTCACTGCGCGAGAGCAGCGTAGCAGCTTGAAGACTCAAGTAATTCTGCAATAGGAGGATATCTTCATTCCCGCTCATATGGCCGCCTCGCGAATCAATGGGAATTTGATTACTCGTTTGGGCCATCGCACTCATGATCCTCATTCTCTCGGCACCCAAAGTATCTGGCAGTCTCCAAGCGCCGTCAGCAATGCGCTCCCTTTTGATGATAGTGAGCAGCTGATCCTTATTAAGATTTGCGAGACTTGAATTTGCCTCAGCTGTGGCAATCATCGTGAGCGTACGCTTTCTCTCAAAAGCCTGTACCAACTCTGGTGGATAGATGGAGTTCATTGAAGCAATGGCCTCACTCTCAAAATAAGGAAGGGCCTCAATAGGTGCATCTGATACTGAAAAGGCTTCGATTATCGCCTCCATCAGACTTTGAAGATACTCTGAATAGAGTGTATCAACTTGCATTTGAGCGATGACTTCCTGGCGCTCCTCGGGTGAGAGCTCTCTCATCGCCTTTTTTGCATTGCCAAGAACGGTATCAAAGACGTCATCGAGTCCCTCTTGGAGAAGCTCATCAAATGCCTTATCCGTTTGCGCTTTGGACTTTTCGATATATCTCTCGTTGGCGCTAAAAACCGTTGCAGGATCCTCACCGCAAATATCCTTAATACACTGTCCATAGGGATTGGGCTTAACCGGTTCGGGTTCACTAAAATCTCCCTCCAAACAAGCAACTCTTGGCGAGAGTAGCGACTCGGCCTGCTTGAGCACATCATTCGGGGATGAGTAGACTTGCGCCTGCACAGAAGCGCTTGATAACAGGCCTAGAATTGAAAGAGAAATTATTTTTCTTTGGAGCATTTCGCCTCCAAAGCGGCCACATGGGCCCCAACACTTGCTGGCATGCGCGCCCAGGAGCTATCTAAATTCTTACTTAGGTAGACTGGAACAACCCGCTCGCCCATTCTGAGTTGAGCATTATCCTCTTGCTCGGCTTTAGAGTTCTCTTGCAGCCACTGAGCAAATTGAGGAAGTAGCGATCTTACGATCTTTCTCGCCTGCTTTTTGCCGCATTGATTGAGTTCCACAGTTTTTAGTAGTCCGTTGTTATGAAATCTTAGTGTTTCTCCCTTAATATCAAGTGAGAAATCAAGGTGATGTGTCTTAAGCCCCAGAGAATTGACCTCGGCCCTTAGCCCCAAAACCGGCAGCGCTAGAAGTGAGATAATGAGGAGAATAAATCGATACATAAACTAGGCCCTACTTACTTTATTAGACCTAATCTTATCGGTTTTAAAAGCTCTTAGATTAACTAAGACCGACTAAATCAATCGGCAAACCAGCAACGCGGGCGGATCGTCCCAAGGGCACCTGCAATATAGGTATCTAGACGGCATTGGTGAGAGGGATAGAAGGTATCCTCTTCAGAGGTACTCTCTGCAATTGATAAGTCTGGTGTAAAGTAAGAGGTCTCTACCCCATCGTGTCTTAGAAAGGACTCGCGCTGAACATCTATCGCCCAAAGCTTTCGAAGGCAGTTTAAATCTTTGCATAGTTGGGCCGCAGGGTGCTCAAGCTCTTGCGCGCTAAGATGTCTTGGCGAGGCTTCAAAGAAGTTATCAAGACACTCCCCCGTGGCGAAGTAGTCGGACTGCCCTTCAGAAGTAGAACCCGAGCGCTTATAGGGTGGACCACCAAAGCCATGACCTAGCTCGTGGCAAACAATAAGGGCAACGCCGTCAATAGTCATAAAATCGGAATTGATAAGTCCGCCAAAGACCCAAATGAAGTGCTTACTCTCAGCACGGTGATAAGCCGCGCGGTAGATATCATAATCAAGCCAGTTAATCGCTCCGTTATTAGTGTCGTTAAAGAGCAGTACTTCACTAGCGGACAGTCGCTCGTCAAAAATCCCATGAAAGGTCTTAAATACCTCACCTAGTTCGTCGGGACTCACGCGAGCGAGCGCGGGCTTTTGCAATAAAAAGCATAGGCAAATGGCCAGAAGAAAGTAGTTCATTAAGGGCTCAGTACCCTTCTGGAAGCACTCTTGCAATAGCGGCTACTTAGGTGTGAAGTCTTTACTCGAATCAAAAAAGTCGAGAGAGAATTAAAGCAAGCCCTAGCTCAAAAGCGTAACTACCCCCATAAAAACCATCATCACATTCTCAAGAAGCGAAACTGCTCCAAGAGGGACATTGCTGTCTCCTCCAACACAGGCACACTTGAGTTCTCTTTTTTCAATGTAGACCGCCTTAAAGACAGATGTAGCGCCAACCAAACCAATAAAAAGAGCAATGATGGCAAAAACGGGAGGAATCAGACCTGAGAGCATCCCCACCCCTGCGATTAATTCAGCAAAGGGATACACATAGGAATAGCGCACGTATTTTTGTGCCAATAAATCGTAGGAGAGAAATTGATTTGAAAACGAATAGAGATCGCGAAGTTTTAAGATCGCAAGAACACACATACTTAGAGCAATGAAGATCTCTAGGGTCATAAATCCTAAACTTTCAGTTTGTGCCCAGCTTAGAGCGAGGGCCATGAGAGCAGTCGAACTAAAGACAGCAATGACCGGCTGATAAGTTAGTCCCTCTTGTTTGAGGGTCTTTTTATGAAAATATTTAGCGAGCTCTTCATAACCGCCAATGCGCTCACCATCAATATAGACTTGCGGTGTAGTCTTGAGGTCATGTTCCTCAAGAAATGAGTCGGTCTCACTCCTTGATTTCAGAGGATGATCAATCACTTCCACATCCTCGTGCTCTAAGAGATCCTTGGACTTGAGTCCAAACGGACAAATGTGATCAGGTGTATCCATGCGATAAATTTCGGCCTTCAAAGTGCACCTCCTCTCGCAATACTTACACAGTCATGTAATTTGACCTAGCCCGTATAAGAAAGGTGGAACCTCAATTTGTTAGATCTTTGATATTCATTTCTATCCAGTCGACGAGTTCGACAATCTTTAATGACGCCTCTAATCCTTTGGCAGTCAATTGATATTCAACATAGGGTGGAACAACCGGATAGGAAGTGCGCTTAACTAGGCCATCCTCTTCAAAGGTCTTAAGGGTTTGAGTGAGCATTTTTTCACTTATTCCCTCAATAAGCCTTCTAAGTTCACTAAACCTCAGCACTTGCCCGCTTGAGAGAGCATGAAGAACTAGTACTCCCCACTTACTCGTTAAGTGACCTAATACGGCCCTAGAAGGACATTTGCTTGAGAGTACATCTCCTCTGACGAATCTGAGAGATGTCGATTTATTGTTCATACTTACCTTTTTGTATGTACTTACTTTAAGTAAGTGTAGGTGCTATCTTACCACTAACAGCATAAAACGCAAAAGGAGATCAATATGATTGCTATAACAGGTTCAACCGGACAACTAGGAAATTTGGTTGTTGAGGAATTCTTATCCCAAGGGACTGATGCAAGTGAGCTTGTCGCCATAGCTAGAAACCCTGATAAGGCAAAGGAGCTTGGCTCCAAGAGATTAGAAGTGAGAAAGGCCGATTATAACGACAAAGAATCGTTCACCACAGCTCTTGCTGGGATTGATAAATTGATCCTCATCTCATCTAGTGAAGTTGGTTCAAGAGCGACACAACACCGCAATGTGATTGAGGCGGCCAAAGAGGCTGGAGTTAAGTTTATTGCTTATACAAGTATACTGAGAGCAGATTCAAGTCCACTTGGTTTTGCCAAAGAGCATCTAGAGACCGAGAAAATGTTGCAAGAAAGTGGAATCAGCTACGCTCTTCTTCGCAATGGCTGGTACAACGAAAACTATACAATGGGTATTCAGAACGCTCTTGCTAATAACGGCGTTTGGGGATGTGCAGGCGAAGGAAGAATTTCAAGTGCCGCTCGCCGTGACTACGCCCTTGCCGCTGTGAAGGCGACGCTACGAGGAGAGCCGAGAACCTATGAATTGGCCGGCGATACGGCCTATACACTCTCAGAATTTGCCGAAATAATTTCAGAGATCACAGGGAAAGATATTCGCTATCACAATCTCACAGAGAGTGAATATGTAGAACTTCTCCTCAAGGTTGGACTTCCTAAAGTTATAGCCGAGATGCTAGCAGACTCAGAAAAGGGCGCATCGAGAGGTGGACTCTATGACGACAGCGGAGATCTCTCGAATTTAATAGGAAGGAAAACGACTCCTATAGCTACTTCTATTCGAGCAGCGCTAGAGGCGTAGAGAAATCCCCTCAAACATATTGATTAAAGCGAGCTGATGATCGACAGGGTGCTCATCTTCCAGTGACCACAATAAGCTCATACAAAAATGAACGTAGGCATGGGCCATCAAGCGCTGTTGATCAAATCCCGTCTTAGATGAGAAGAAGGCCGAGCGCTCTAAAAAGAGCGCTCGGTCCTCTGATATGCTTGGATAACTCCACGGGTTTTTTAGAATAGTGGCATATTCATAAGCAGCTTCCCCTACAATCCCCTTTGGATCAAAAGCTTTATAGTGCCCGGCTGCGGACCTTCTTACATTTTCATGGTGAAGATCACCATGAAGAACAATAGGGTTTTTCTGAGTAGCAAGAAGAGTCTTTGAAAGTTCCTTAGCAAGATCAACTGCGGGTGCGTACTCAGTTGGGCATTTGACTCGTTCAAAGACTTGATAAAGATCATGAAGAGTTTTAAATCCCCGAGGGGCCAACTCATTTGATTTTTGATGTAAGTCAGTCGCAACTTGCCAGAGAATCTTATCGCAACTTAAGTAGTCTCCTTGCTCACAAAAAGAGTAGAGATTAGGTCCCGGAAGAAATTCTATGAGTTGTGAGCGCTCGTCAGAGTGAAAGCACTTTACCAAGTAGTCCGAGTCAATCCCTTCTAGATAATGACGCCCCATCCCCTCATCGAGAATACCTTCTTTACTTAGAGTCTTGAGCACTTTGAATTCGCCTTCAACTTCTTCGAGAAAAATCTCTGAAGTCGCTGTAGTCGCGATTAATCTAGTCATTGCCCGGGGCCTTCACAATTCCTTCATAGAAGGGGTCGCAATTTCCTATTAACTTGCGTGCCCTTTTAAAGAGGTCACCTACCGATGCAAGGGCCTCACCAGCTGCACTACTGAGTACTCCGATACTAGGCTTTTTTAGGGTTCCTGATATCTCTTGCTCAAATAAACTACAGCCTCTTTCATCCACAGTGGAGACAACAAAGTCCTTAAATTGATAATCTGGAATAATTCGAAAGCTACCCTTAGCGGCTACCCTAAAACGTTGGGTGGCCATGGCCGCGTCTTCAATTTTAAGAGATCCATCACTAATATGAGACCTCACATAGAGACGGTCAATCTCACTCTCCCCAGAGATCACACCTTGAAGACCAGTCTTTGAAACGTTGACGCCCTTTGAGACGAGAAGACCAATTGGACCCATGGTGAGAAAACCTGCGGCGTCAAGAACTCCAAGCTGTCGACTACCTATATAAGAGCCAAGAATAGCATCGATATCGCGACCAACCCACTTTAAATCAGTGGCATCGATAGTGCTCTCTAAGACAAGAGATTCAAGTGGATTGGAGAAAAACATCTTCCCCTGCGCTTTAAGTCTAGTAATACCGGTGATATTGAAGTTTGGAAGGTTGAAGTATTTAAGAATCCTGGCAATATCAGCTTTGGTAGTGCTCAATTCAAAATCCAAGTACTTTTTGAGTTCACCTTTGAGAGTACTACTGATCTCTAACATTTCACGTCCAGCACTGAGAGTTGGACGGGCGCTAAGGACTAAATTGTGTAAAATCAATTGCGAGTCTGTCCCCTTCAGAGCGATATCATCAAATGCTCCTCCTGGGCCTGTGTAATGCTTGAGTTTTAAATTGAGATTGCTGATAAAAATCTTCTCAATTTCGATACTAAAACCACCGCCAGACTCACTACTGGGACTCCGCTCTTTAAGAGATTCCAAGATCTCAATTCTTTCTATATCTGCACGCAAAAGATCGATAGCGAGTGTGTGAGAAAAGATTTTATTTAGAGATAAATTGAGCTCGAGATCATTCAGATGAACCACAGTATTCTTATATTGAATTCGGGCCTTACCTATCTCGAGATGATCTGGCTTGATCAATTGATAGCCAAGCTTACCCTCAAGAACAACGTTCAGGTGCTCAATCTCATTTAGTCTTGAGACTATTTGATTTTGAAAGAGTGATAGCGGAGTTAGAAGTACTCCCACCAGAGTAATGACAAAAACTATAAATAGACCGAGAATTATTTTTTGCATAACCACTTATCGCATAAATTTTTAGTGTTGAGTATCCCCTTGGCGAGAATCCTCTGACACCCTCGGTAACATTTCCTTGAGCTTCTCTCCTCCCTTTATCCCAAAGTCTAAAGTCCTAATTGGGAATGGGATAGTGATACCATTCTCGTCAAACGCAGCTTTAATCGCTTTCACGGCCTGGTGACGGGCCTTTGCATAGGCCCTATTGCGCGCGTAAGTAATCCAGACCCTTGCTTCAAGATTGATAGAACTATTTCCAAACTCTTCAAAGAAAACTTCTACCTCTCGGTCCTCGACGCGCTCTTGAACTGCTTTGAGGGCTTCCTTGGTAACCCTCTCGACTAGTTCTAAGTCATCACCATAGGAAACTCCGACATTAATATCGAGTCTTCGATTTGGAGTTGTTGTGTAGTTAATAAATGGTTTTGTAAACATGTCCTTATTTGGAATTAAAACTTCGAGTCCTTGAAAAGTAGTAATGCTTGTCGTTCGAAGCGATATTTTTGTCACTTCTCCAAAGTAGGAATCCACTTCAACAATATCTCCGATTTGATAGGGCTCTTGGAAGGCTATAAAAATCCCTGAAACAAAATTTGAAGCGATTTCTTGAAAGGCAAAGCCAAGCGCGAGTCCGATAACCCCCGCTCCTGCAAGAATGGAAGTTACAGTTTTTTCGAGTTGAAGCACACCCAGCGAGACAAAGAGCCCAATAGAGAGCACTAAGATAAATGTAATTGTTCTCAAAAGGTTGATGACCGCTTTGTTGCGAGTAACTCGTGGAAGCACCCTACTCACTATATTCTTAGAAATTTTCGCCGCGATGATAAAGACAATCATCACTAAGAGTGCAACTAAAATATTTGGAATTGCTTTTATGGCCGCTTCATACCAAGTAGAAAGCTTCTCTCCTAGGAGAGAAAGGGCTTCTTGAGCATCGATATTCATAAAAAATCCTTCATAAGAATTCTCTCAATCAATGATCTTACTTGGTAAGAATGTAGATTTCCTTTAGCTAAGTATTAGGAAATGTGTAAATCCCTACACATCTTCTCCGACATAAAATCGCTGAAAGCCGCTCTATACCGAGCGAAGGCCTTTTTTGCCCTCTAACAACGCAGTGATATCTATCTGTAGCATCAAAAGTACAAGGCCTTTTTGAAGAAGAAAGAGAACGAAGAGAGAAGCACGAGGCTTCTCCCTAAATCTAGGATCAGGATGAGACAATCAATTCAACTAAGCGTACTTTTGTTTACAATATCCCTCTTATCAGTCTCCTGTATGGAGCAAGGTAAAGAAGAAGCCTGTGATACGGCAGCTTCTCTTACTAGCGATTCAAACGTCAGTGCTGGCTGCGATGCAAGCGACACCGAAACTCAAGAACCAACTGAGCCAGAACAACCAACAACTCCCGAGGAGCCAGAGACGCCCACAGAACCAACTGAGCCCACAAAACCAGAGGTTCCAACTAAGCCATCTGAGCCAGAAGAAACCGATAAGAGTTCATTCTATAGTCCGTGGAACAAGAGTGATTCTTCTATTGTGATCGATGCCTATGAAGGTAATTCCATTGATTGGAATAAAATGGCCACTGACTCAAAAGTGGTGGGAGTGATTCATAGGTCAAGTATTGGAAGCCGTGTTGATTCTCTCTATAAATCGAGAAAAGCCACTGCCAAAGCGCGCGGTTATCTCTGGGGAGCCTATCACCTAGGAAGAAGGGGAGACACTAAGGCCCAAGCTGATCTCTTTCTCTCACTCATCGATGGTGAAGAAGACACACTGATGGTGCTCGACCTCGAAGATACTGGATCATCGAGCTTCATGAGTATCAGCGAGGCCGTCATCTTTATGGAGTATGTCTATGAGAAGACCGGGCGCATTCCAGTGGTCTACGCCAATCACTCAACGACTAAGACTCTCAATTCTAGCGTCAGAGCTCACCCACTCTTCCAGCAGGCAAAGCTCTGGTATGCAAGATTTAAGTCGACAGTTACCGATTATCCCGCAGGAATTTGGCCCAATTACTTCCTCTGGCAATTTTCAAGTGAGATCAATTGCTCAAGTACTGGCTCATGCCTCTACAATGTCCCAGGAACGAAATACGACATGGACGTGAACGTCTACTACGGCTCAAAGAGTGAGCTCGCTAGTGAGTGGAATAATTACTAAAAAACTAAAGGCCTACTTTAAAAGTAGGCCTTTTTTTATCCAAATCTGTAACTTGAAGCCACAATACGATTGAAAAGCACTTCGTTAAAAACTCTTTGCGAAACCTCATCCTCAGCAGCTCCCAGGGCCACAAAAAGAGGGGCAAAGTGATCCTCGCGAGGGTGCACGAGTCTCGCAAAAGGGGCCTGAACCCAATTTTCAATTTGCTCCATTCTCTGCTCTCCACTCATATGAACAAGAGCGTTTTCAAGCCAGCCCTCAAAGGCCAGCGAATGCTCATAGGCTTCAGGTGGAAATCTGAGATTGTGATAACTGAGACCACTTCCAATGATGACGACGTTCTCGCTTCTAAGTTCTCGCAATGCCCTTCCAACCTCAAAGTGATCTTTGGGGGAATAACCATTTTTAAGCGAGAGTTGTATTAAGGGAACATCGGCTTCGGGATACATCGGATAGGCGGTAGTAAATGCGCCATGATCAAATCCCTGCGCGCTATTTCTCAAGACCTTAATGCCTCTCCCTTCAAGGAGCTTAGCCACTTGCTCGGCCAATCTCGGCTCTCCGGGTGCTGGATACTTAATTTGATAAGTGTGCTCAGGAAAACCATAATAGTCGTAGACCATCGGAGGATGCTCAGAAGTCATCACCGAAAAATTGGCTTCTTCCCAGTGCCCAGAAATAACCAAGAGCGCCTTGGGCTTTTGCACAAGAGTAGCAGGTAGCTCCTGAAGAAATCTCGCCAGCTTATCAATGCCAGGGCGATACTCCATCCAGGGCCAAGGGCCGCCGCCGTGAGATATAAAAAATGTTGGTTGAATATGACTCATAAAATCTCCTAAGAGCATTATCGACGATTACATATTGAACGATAATATATAAATATATGGAATCACTTTACGAAATATCGTATAATCAAAAAATGAACTATCTCGATGGCATAGATGTATTTGTGAGCGTAATAGAGCAAGGAAGCTTTAGTAAGGCAGCAAAGAGCCTTGGTATGCCAGTGACAACGGTTAGTACAAAAATATCTCAGCTCGAATCGAGACTTGGAATCACCCTCATTCATCGAACGACAAGAAAGCTCAATCTCTCACAAGCTGGTGCTGAATATTTTAAATACTGTAAAAGTGCGTTGGAACAGATGGAGCTCGCTAAAGAATCTATCTTTAAAGTCAAATCGGCCCCTGAGGGACTCTTAAAAATAACTGCTCCCCCAGATTTGGGTCATACAGTCCTGCCCGCAATTGTTAGAAATTATCTCAATCAATACCCTGCAACCCAAATTGAACTCATTCTCACCAACCGAATGGTTGACCTCGTTGGAGAAGGAGTAGACCTCGCATTGCGGGCAGGAGCACTTAAGGATTCAAGTCTTATCGTGAGGCAAATTCAACTGGCAAAAATCAAGATCTGGGCCTCACCCAAGTATTTAAGAAAATTTTCGAGTATTAATGAACCACAAGACCTGGCCCAACACTCTTTGCTCTGTCATCGTCGACTTGGTCATGAACTTATCTTTAAAAAAGCGAGATTAAGACAACGCTTAAATTTCGCTCCAAGACTCCAAGTCAATGATATGGAGACTTGCAAACTCTTCACCCTGGCCGGAGATGGAATAGGCTTTTTCACACAAATGATTTGCGAGGATGAAGTTAGAGCTGGCAAATTGGTTGAAGTGCTTCCTGATTGGAGCTTTGAAGGAGAATTGGTAGAAACCCCAATTTCATTTGTCTACCCTGCGCAAAAATACTTATCGCCAAATGTGCGGGCCTTTCTAGACTTGGCGCTTAAATAATTCAATATATTGATTGAGTTGACTAAGAAGTTGAGTCCTCTGGGTTTCGTTAGGGATAAAGCTTTTGTGAACGTAAGCAGAAACCACTTTGCGGTCGAAATAGAAATCTCCCGTTCTAATATTCGCCTTCGTTAACCCAAGCCAAACCATCGTATCTGCACCTTGCTCCGGTGATCGCAAATCGCGAGCAAAGAACTTAAAAAAGCCCGGAAGAGCTTCTTCTAATCCCTTTGTCCTCACCCATCCCGGATGCATAGCAACCACCGTAAAGTCCTTCCAGCGATCAAGTTTTCGAAACTCTTCCACTAAAGTTACCTGAGAGCGTTTTACATTTGCGTAAACAGCGACCTTATCATATTCGACTGGATCAAAGAGATTTTTCAGGTCGAGCTTCTTAAGGTACATCCCACCCGAGCTCACCCAGATGATGCGGGCTCCAGGTTTTAATTTTCCACTCTCTCTCAAGGACTCAATTAAATAGAGATGTCCAACCAGTTGGGAGGCACATTGCAGCTCCACACCAAAGTCACTCACACGCTTTTTCTCTGGCATCCCCCCTGCGTTTAGAATCACAACATCTAAACTTGGACTCGATTTAACAAATTCATTAATACTCTTCACATCAGCTAAGTCTAAACGGTGAAAGTAGTCACTACCAAGTTGAGCGACCAAGCCCTTGGCCTTAGATTCATCTCTGCCGGTAAAATGAACCTTGCACTTCATTTTAGAAAGAGTTTTTACGGCCCCCTCACCTATACCAGATGTTCCACCAGTCACGAGTATATTCTTATCGCTTAGTGAATTGAGGTCGTAGTCATCAAAGAATTTCTTTTGGTGCCGCTTGTAACCAGATAAATCAAAAGAATAGACCACTGAATAATCGAGAATCTTATTCCATAGTCTTTCACTGTGTACAAATTTAATCGAAAGCGGAAAGAAGATGGCCCAATTAGCGGCATTAAAGGAAATCAGTCCAAGCTCACCACTCTCACCTAGATTGATTGCCCCCAATTTATACGCACTAAGATAAGCAAGCGCACCGCCAACAGCGCCTAGAGCAGCCAGAATTATCACTTTGAGGTCTTTAAGTTTCATAAATAAATCGTTGTAGTACATTACAAATATAGACCACAAGAAAACATAGCTTAGCACATAGCTATCACTTGAAATGATGCCAAGGCTTACCTGGGCCTTATCTGTGAGAAAGCCATAGAGACTAAAGAGCAATGCAAAAAGGCAGTACCTCTTCACTGTGTAGGAGGGCTCATAGATGAGGTAATTGAGAAAGAGCAGAAGTAGAGTCGTTGTACTCAAGCAGAGTAATCCTAGCTCCTTGCTTTGAAGCACAACGAGAAACCAAAAGGCTTGTAAGACAATGACCTTAATAACAAGCAAATCTTACTCCTTCTTAATCATCACGAGAGTAACCTCCCCAACATCCAGGCCAAACTTTGTCATATAGCTTCTCGCAAGAAGCGTTTTCTTATCTAAAAGGTACATCCAATCCGCGAAATTGACTTCATACTGTGAGCCATCTACTTCGACATTTAAGACATATTCAAAATAGAATGTATTTCCGGCCACTTCTCCACTGGCTTCACCAATTACATCCGAGGCCGTGGCCTTGTACTTAGAATTCTCTAGTTCAGTAAGTGTCCAAATCCGTTTACTATCTTTGCCATCTGCGTAGGTAAAACTCTCGTCTAATGTGGCCACATTATCCTTCCACGAAGCTTTAATATCGGCCCTAAAGCGCTGTAAAACTTCACCACTGCGCCCTTGCACAATACCATGAGCAACAAGATCGCCTTTAAAAAATTCGCGCAAATCTAACTTGGGAGAATTATTCTTATAATTTTCTAATTTTTGTCCAGAGCAAGAAAAAAATATAACACTTAGTAGAGCAAGATATATGAGTTTCATTATGAGTCTCCTTTGCCTAGGAGCTTGTCACGCATCTGTGGCTCCCGGGTTTTTGGGCCGAGCCAGATGTTGAGAAAGGCCTTTGAAAATTCAAGATCCTTCACCTGTCCAATATCCGATTTATTATTTAAGTAAAAAACTATGCCTCTCTCGGGGTCAAAGTCGGCCAGAAGGGTATCTCCACTTGATACATCGGGAAAAATATCGAGTAATTGATCGGCCCATTTCTTAGCCTGACTTGACTCTATACCTGCACGTACAAGTTCTTTCTGGGTCTGTGAGACAATCTGCTCACTAGTAAAGTCCCTCTTATAAGTTAACCCGAGCCCGAGCCTACCAGAGTAGAGATCTGTGTCTTTTGCAGCCCACAACTTTGCTTCATATACAGAGAAAAAGAAGAACGAATAATCAGCAGTCCCCCGCAAGGGAAGCTTGGTAACCTCCATGGCCGAGAGATTGGCCCCCAAAAAAATTGTCAGAATGAGAATTATTTTCTTCATACACCCGCCTTTACCAGCTTAAATTGAGAGACACTAATTTTACGTGCCTCAAAACCACCCTGGCAGTATTTGAGATAGAAGTGCCAAGTGCGAATAAAGCGCTCGTCAAAACCCTGAGAGCGAACTTCAGGCAGAACCTCGAGGAACTTTTGGTCCCACTCTGCCAAGGTCTTTGCGTAGTCAATTCCAAATTCATTTTGTTTTGCCAGAGAGAATCCGTTCTTAAAGGAGTGCTCTAGAAATTTCCCTACACTTGGAAGCATTCCCCCCGGAAAAATATGGCTTTGAATAAAGTCTGAGCCACTACGATAGTTTTGAAAGTCACTATCTCGAATCGTGATGGATTGAATCGTCGCACTTCCACCAGGGACAAGCAGCTTATTTATAATCTTAAAATATGTACTCCAATACTTCTCACCGAGCGCTTCAAACATTTCAATGGAGACGACGTGATTATATTGGCCACTTAATTCCCTATAATCGATAAGCTTTACTTCAACCAAATCCTTGTAGGGTTTTAGTCTCTCTTTGGCAAAATCGTATTGTTCTTTAGATATGGTAATTCCAGTTGCCCTAATTCCCCTCTGGGCGGCACATTCGAGAAATCCTCCCCAGCCACAACCAATCTCCAAGATAGTGTCATCTGCTTTAAGGTTTATCCCGTCTAGAATATTGTTGTACTTATTTAGCTGTGCTGCCTCTAGAGATTTTGTCTCACTACTAAACAAAGCACTTGAATAAGTCATACTAGGATCTAGCCACAATTTATAAAATTCATTTCCAAGATCGTAGTGGGCATGAATATTTCTACGACTACCCTCGATCGTATTGCGATTGAGTACGACATGCTTAAAACGATAATAGAGAATTTTAAAGAGTGATCCCTTAATCACTTTGGAGAAGGCTCGATAGTTTTGAATTCCAATTGAAATCAAATTATTAATTTGATCACAGTCCCAATCTCCATCGATATAACTCTCCCCTAAACCAATATCACCCTTCATAAAGAGCTTTCTCGCAAAATCCCAATGGTGAATGTGAACACTCACACTCTCCCCGGGCTTCTCTCCAGAAAAACTCAGCCTCTCCCCCTCTGGAGTAAAGAGAATGACTTCTCCTCTTTCAATTCGAGAGAGAACTTTTATCAAGAGAATCGACCAGGTTGAAATCTTGGATTCGAGAACACTCTGTTGCTTAGTGACGGTATTCATAAGTTAAGTCCTTATCCTTCTTTTTTGGAAGGGTGTAGAATGTTGCTTTTTTAAACCAAAGTTTGATCGCCTGGAGATGGATGAGCACCACCACCATAAATGTATAAAGCGGATACTGAATAAATAACTTCAAGAAATTCTTAAAGCTCCATTCAATTGCCGCTCCCTTTATCGATGTCTCAAGACTGAGTTCATCATCTTGAAAATAATTAATAACAACTTGATTCTCGTGTTCAAAGTTAAAGCGATACTTTCCTTCGACAGGAAAAAAGGGGGAAACGTGAAAATCTTTAGGGAGCTCGCCTTGATTTCCTCTTATTAGATAATTGTGAGATTCGCCAAAGGTATTATTTACTTCGCAAATAACTGCCAAAACCTCATTCTTCTTGAAGCAGAACCAGAAGCTAACCGGATTAAAGACATACCCCATCACTCTTGGAAAGGTTTGTAATTCAATTCGATCACACCCCTCTACCTTAGCCTTCGCTAACTGCGATTTCGCCCATGATTCTAGGGAGCGCTGATCTCTATAGCCATGATCCTTTTCATAAAACGAGAAGAGGTTAAACCGATTGAGTCCAAAGATACTCCCCTTTAATTCTTCAAGCTTGTTGATGTCAAAGCGTATATAGAAGCCCTTGTAACTGAACTCGTTGAGCTTGGGTTTCTTGCGGCGATGAAAGATGGAGGCCCTATAGAGTGACTTCATAGAAGCCTCACCTTTTCAACATCATCTCCTAGGTCTCTTAGAAGTGAACGAATCGCCTGCTTGGCGGCCCAAATACCATCTTCATGAAACCCATACCTCAACCACGCTCCCGCATAGTAAATTCGCCCTCTCCCTTGAAGCTGCGCTACTCTTGACTGCGCCCTAATGGCGTTAGAATCAAAGAGAGGATGCTCATATTTGATCTCTCTTAAGATTTTTTCCTTTGCAACCTCAATGAGAGGATTGAGCGTCACGATAACTGGAGTCTTGGTCGGTACTGGCTGTAATTTATTAATTAAATAACTAACGGAAACTGCTTCTTGCCCATCTTGCTGCTTAGCTGAGAGGTAATTCCAAGCTGCCCAGGCACGCTTTCTCTCTGGTAGAATCGCGGAGTCTGTGTGGACGACGGCCAAGTTCGGCTGATACTTAAAGTTTCCAAGAACATCTAGAATTTCTCCTCCTTGCCCAGCAAGCATTTTAAGTGCTTCTGGTGGATGCGAACACACAAAGACATAATCGAAATTCTTAGCAATATTGTTTGAGTGAACTTCAACAGTGTCAGCTAAAGAAGCAATTTTAGACACTGGACTAGCTAGATTCTTCTTTTCAATGTCAGCGAGAGCGCGCTCTACATAGACGCGACAACCTCCGATAATTGTCTTCCATTGTGGGTGATCAAAGACCTGTAGAAGACCGTGGTTCATACAGAAAATGAGAAAGGTATAGGCCGGAAACTTTAACATGCCCTGTGTAGGTGTCGACCAAATACAGCCTCCCATTGGCAGTAAGTACCAATGTCTAAAGTCTTGGGAGTAATGATGGCGATCGAGTAAGTCACCGAGTGTTAGGTCAAAGTCACCAGCGCAGGCTTTTAGGTAAGTTGTCGCATTTCGATTAAACCTTAGCACCTCACTTAGAAATCTATAAAAGCGCGGGCTCACGAGATTTCTCTTTTGAGCAAAGACCGTAAAGAGATTGGTCCCACACCAAGTGAGCTTATCCTGCTTTTGAACGACACTGAAACTCATATCACTTGGATGAGTTTCAATTTTAAGCTCTTCAAAGAAGTCGATTAAATTTGGGTATGTCCGATCATTATGAACAAGAAATCCGGTATCAATCGGAAAAGTCTTTCCCTCAACTTGAATATCAATCGTATTAGTGTGCCCACCGAAATACTGACCGGCTTCGAAGATCTCTACATCAAAGCCTAACTTTCTTAGATAGAAAGCACTGGCCACGCCAGAAATTCCAGAGCCTACGATCGCAATTCGTTTCATGGGTCATCCTTCTATCTGAGAGAAGCGCTCTCTATTTTCAAGCACTTAGGCACCAACTAAACTCCTCACTCTCCTACAACTTCAGACTATGCCCACCAGGAAACTACCTCCATGCAGGAAGGCCATGTCTGGATTTTGTCTAGGTTAAGCGGAAGAGTTCTCCGCCCTCCCAATCCATACAAATTTTGGGTTAAAATTAAATTCACTACTAAAACTCAGGTGTATTCATGAAGAGCATTATTCTCGCAATTTGCTTAGGCATTTCATTTCAATCAGTGGCGCAGTCAATGAAGGCGCAAGTCGAGTTGAGTCCAGTTGGATCTTTTGAAGTTGTATCCAAAACGATTCGCGGATCAGTTTACAAAGAGAGCGGTAAATTGGTGGCGAAGAATATTCGCATCCCGGTGAGAAATCTCACCAGTAGCAATGAAACGAGAGATGAACATCTTAAAGAAAAGCTAGAATATAAGAAGAATCCCAACATCATTGTAGAAAAGGCCTTGGGTGCAGGTGGCAAGGGCAATGCTCTTATCAAGGTAAGATCAGTGACGAAGAAAATTCCATTCTCATATACTGAATCGGGAAGTACAGTAAATGTAGAATTCAGTATCAATCTTAAAGAGTATGGGATTGGAGGGATAAACTACATGGGTGTAGGTGTACAAGATATTGTTAAAGTAAGTGCGAGCTTGCCGCTCAAATGAAGCGATTACTCTTTGCTCTATTCCTACTCTCGGCCTGCGGACAAGACTTTAATTCTAGTTCAGGAGACTTTGCTCTAACTGCAGATAATGGTATCGACACCTCTACTCCAGCTGGTATCCGCTTGAACGATGCCTACACAGTGCTCAAGAATAACTGTATGAGCTGTCACACCGGCTACCACAATTCCTGGGCCAACTATAAAACTGATGCTGACTGGATTTCAAAGAACCTAGCGGTCAGAGGAGATACTACTTCTTCACAAGTCTACGATAGATTAAAGAATGTTGGAGGAGATATGCCCTATGGAGCTCCGCAGATCAGTGATAGCGAAAGGCAGAAATTAGAAAATTGGATCCTTGCCCTCTAGAAGTGATAGGCTAAACCAAAGTTCGTCGCGCTCGAGGGCATACCAAGAATTTTTCCCATTCTCAGTTCAAACTCTAGCATTGATATTTTCCATTTGAGAGCAACAAAGACTCCCACAGTAAGAAGGCTCGTCTCTTCAATTGTTGCCGCTCCTGGTGGTTCCTCATAATCGCCAATGCGATAAACGCCAGCAATCTCACTTCCAATTGATACCCCACCTGCCATCGGTCGATAGAAAGCCCCTGCTCCTAGCTGGGCCATCTTAGTAGAGACACCACTTTGAAAGTAATTAACAGTGGGATCATCGTTGCCAACGGTAGAGTCTGCGGCGCTGAGTGCTCCAAAGAGAGTGTACTCTCTTCTGGCGCTGGCCCAACGTTTACCACCTAGAACTCCAAGACCAGAATTAGTCGCTCGCACTTTAAACTCTTGGCCCGAGGCACTCTTTAATGTGATCTCATCGCGCCAAGTAAAGTAGTGAAGGCCAAGAAAGTAATTTTCTACAAAGAGGTTATCTCGATATTCTTTTTCAAGCTGGGTCACCGAGGCGATTAATTTGTCGGCGTAGTCTTCTTTGTAAGCGGCCGTATAAGCAAGTTCCGCCGAGGTCTTAATGAAGTTAAAGTAGTATTCCTTTTGCTCACCAGTAAGCTCTTGAGTCCTATGGAGCAAGATTCCATTATAGACAGTCGACTTGAGAAGATAGAGCAGAACGAGCCCTTGAGGAATCTCAGAATCTATCGACGCAATTGAACTTGGTGTGAAATTGCGCAAGACCGTTTGATTGTCTGCTTCAAATTGTCTTTCGATAATGGAGTCCACAAAGCGCAAGGCCCGCTCGTATTGACCAGTCTTTTGATAAATTGTGGCCGCTAAAAAGAGGTAGTTATCTGGCACCTTACTATTGGTTCTCGAATTAAGAACTGAGTCGATCTCATGTAGAGCACTCTCGTATTGGCCCTGTTCGTAGAGGGTGTAGGCGCGCTTATAGATGCTTTGAGCTGTTCTCTTTACCTTTCTTGGAGCGGCAGAACAAACAGTGATCAAAAGACAAAAAACGGCAATTGCTCTTAAAACCATAAGTGCACCTGCCCAGCCACATCCCAAGTATCTTCAGAAACGAGGGCGTCACTAAAAATTCTCGTGTTATAAACATCTAGTCTCAATTCCACGCGCGGTACTGGAAAATACTGAAGCCCGGGACCTAAGCGCATTACATAGCTATCGAGCTCGGTATTGTACTTAAAGTACTCAAGCGTAGCGATACCAAAGAGGCCACGAGAGATATTTAAATATCCCTGAGTGAGAGTGTAGCGACTCTTAGTCTCAACACCAGTGCTCACTTGAGTCTTTGTAACTTCACCAATTTCAACTAAGACCGCTGAGCCCTTGCCAACACCAACCTTGGAGTGAAAGGCATTGATGTAATTTTTTAGAAATTGATTCTTAGAACTAAGCACCGAGGCGCCTACTTTAACTTTAGTAAAGAGTTCATACTCTGCCTTGAGACTTGCCCCTTTTTGACGAAGGGATTCCTCTTGAGCATAGTTACCGACAAAGTAATTGGCACCGAACTCCCACTTCTCAGGCGCCCAATGCACTACGACCCCATGACTTTGATCATTCATCGCTAGACCTGTGATTGAGCGAGAAAAAGCAATGTGATCAGGAATGCGAATGCCAAAAACTCGGTCCATAAGACCTGCGTAGACACCAAACTTAGGTGTAAAGCGATAGCCTATATAATGCTCGCGCGTGCGATAGTTGGGCTCATCTTCAAGACCACTTCTCCCTCTAGGAGTTGGAGCGTAGCCAAAGTTGAACACGGCAACTAATTTGTCGTTTTCAAGAAACTTCGCCACCAAGGTAAAATTGGCGTCCATGTTGATAAACTCTGCCTCAGAGTTCTTATTATCAATATCTCTCTTATACCAAAGCCCACGGTAATCCACATTTGGCCTGATCCAAGATTTTGGTGGCTTATCAAAAAAGAACGAAGAGTGCTCACCAAGAGACTCATCTGTAATATCACTTGGGATGCCCAAGCGATCGGCAATCATCGTTGAACCTAGAGCGCGACCATAATCTGTGAGTGGTCCACCACCAAAGGGATTGTAGTGACAATTTAGACAGGAAGTATAACCAAATCCTACAAATTGAGGATAGGCATGAGCTTTCGTGGCAAAGAACATTGCCACCAATATTGGAAGAAGGAGAAACCTTGAATGCATAGTTAAAATTTTAGGGTGAGATGCAGCGGAGTGGCCAGAGCTTTTATGAATCTCGCAGCTGCTCCTGAAGCTTTTTGGCAATCTTCTCGAGTTCTTTGAAGTGATCGCGGTCACGAAGCTTAAATTCGCGTAGTTTTCCCTGTGTCAAATCATCGACAAAGAGAGCAAAGGCGTGAACCGGCCCAGCACTGCGATGTGAGACGTAAACTCCAAAAACAAAAGAAAAGAGGCAGACGATCAAGGTAATCGAAATATAGGCAAGACTAAAATTAAAGAGCACCGAAGCTCTCTGCGCGCTCATTTGCTCATGGCCCAAAAGAACATTGATGAAGGTGATACTAAAAATTCCGAGGATGACTGAGGTTGAGAACGTAATCAGCAGCAATTTCAGACTAAAGAGCAATTGCTCATGTGGAAGAATGAGATACTGCCCTCGCTGATTTTCAGGATGCCAAATTTCGGCCCCGCGCTTTAAAATTTGGCTAAAAATAAGCAAGGCCCCTATCCATTGAAAAACATCAGCAACATTAAACGACACTTGTAAAAAGGGCGCAGGAATAAAGTCAACGGTTTGCCCTGTGAGCATGCGATCAATCACATTTCCTAGCACTCCCCCGATTAGCAAGGTCATGCCAGCTTTTAGTGCAATCATCTTTCTTGGAATGAAAAATAAAAGGGCGCAGTAGAGTGAGAGTAAAAATCCACCAAAGCAGCACAGAGTAATAATCCTTAGATTGGCCGAGACGTCAGAGAATAATCCAAAGATAATTCCCTGATTAAAATGAACTCCCCCACTACTTGCCCACAGTCCTTTTGAGAACTGATCGAGAAAGATCACAAATACCAGCAAGGCCATGGGCCATAGATAATTCTTCACTCTATGGCCTGTATTGGATTGATTCAAATTCAAAAGATATTTGATCCACATCCTCGCCTCTATCTTTGAGAATGATCATACTCGAAGATGAAAGAGCACCATCACTAGGTGTCACTGTTTTATTGACGAGGGTATAAGTCGAATGTTGCGCATTCCAAGATCCATTAATAAGAGGTTTAAGGCCCTTCACCATCAATCTTCCACTAGGAAGAACTATTCTAGGTCTCGACAACTTGTAGCTGTAGCTATCATAGACCGAAAGATCCACCTTCAATACGGCATTTGATCCTGGGGCCAATTGGTTGAGACTAAAGCTTAAAGTGGCTACTTCTCCTCCACTAATATCAGAAGCCTCTTTAGAGAGATCATTTGTGATGTAGAGATAGCTCAACTTAGCACCGTCTTCACGCTCTCTAAGTTCAATTTGCTGGGCGCCACTTGTCAGATTCCACACCATCGAAGCGCGCCCACTACCACGAGTAACCTCGACCCACTGAAAGCCTGTCGTTCCACCAGTATGCCACTCAATAAAGCCGCTGTTTCCAATGCGTAGATAAAATGAGTCATCACTTCCACTGGGTCCATCGACATAACCAAAAACTTTATATCCAGTTGTCTGGGAAAGATTAACTTGTGAGTAGGCACGACCCGCGATGGAGCTAGTGCTTGACTGAGTATTGCCGTGAGTCCCAGGTGCTACCCAAACGTAAAAAGAGTCACCAGAGCTCACCTTTGTCATCGGTGCTTGAAGCATTGCCGACTCAAAGCTAATGAGAAAGCTTCCCGCGTCTTTAAGTTGATTTGGATCAAGCGCTTCAGCAACTGTCACACTCTCCATTGTCACTAGTCCAGTAGGTGTTGTGGTATCTGGTTCATCAGCATCGGGAACCTTCATTAGATCAACCCAATTGTTAATCGAGTCGAGCATTTCCTGAGCATTGCTTGAACAGCTACCCCAACAGTTATGACCTTCCTGAAGCTTAAGTACCAGTCTAGACTGAGAGGGATTTGATAGGTTAACCTTGGCGCCTTGAATGACCGCATCGTGGGCCACACTTGCCGAACTTGCGGCATGAAAAGGTTGCTGCAAGCTTCCATGGCAGAGCACACAATTTTTCTTGGTAATAAGATGAGTTGTTTGGGCAAAAGCATCAACAGAGCTAAGCCCACTTGGAGTTACTGTTCCAGTATTTGAAGAATTATCATCCTCGGCACTACCGCTCGAGTTACTATCAAAGCTAGAGCTCGAGGAAGTAGAATCACTAAACTTCAAAGAAGATTTATTCTTGCCATTTGTCGGCACACATTGAGTATAAACAATGAGAATGCCCGCTAGCGGTAAGAGGGACAGATATTTATAGTACTTCTTCATCCCTACTCCTAATAGAATTTCTCAAAGAACAAGTATTTGTCGAGCTGACTCCCAAAGGGATTGTCACCAACGACATCTGCGAGCATAGATTCGTTCCCGTGAGCGGCAAGGTAATTTGCCACAAACGCCTTATTGAGATTTACAACAGAGTTAGATGTTGTAGCGGCAAAGAGATCAACCGAGCCACCTTTTTTAAAGCCGCCAATCTGTCTTGTTGCGTTTCTAAGAACTGGTCGCCCACTCGGATGGAAAGTTAGAAGCATTGCCGATGATCTCTGTGAACTATCTCCACCCCAAATATACTTTCCTCTGCCATTAGTTGTCGTATCAATTGTATTTCTCGCTGAGATTCCACCATCGGTAAAGACATAGATCATGACACTCTTATTCTTAAGCGAGGCAAGCTTGATCACTCGACCAATGAGTTCGCCAGCTTCAAAGTCGCGAAGCTCACCCGTTTGCCTGGTCCCATTGTGATAGTCGTATCCACCCTTGGTAATGGTTCCAGCGCCTATGTGGCCATCAAGAACAAGCTTAGCAATAGTAGCTGTCTTCTTTTGATCGCCATTTCCAAGATTATCAAAGGCTTGATTCACTAAAGCATCTTGTGCCGGATCAATCTCTGCTGAAGAGTAGCGTCCAATCAGATCTCTTGTCTGAAGGTAGCCACACTCAACTAGAGTTTTAATTTGATCTGAGAGTGTCATCTGATCATAGCGTCTTAATTGTCTCTCACTCATGCGCTCAACGGCGCGTAGAACACTCTGAACTTTGCTCTCTGGCATCAAAGTTGAGAGTCTGCCTGCACTTACAAGGTTTACAGCGTCTCTCGTATCATTGAGTGAGACCGGTTGAATATTGGGGTTCACTGAAGACTTAGGCGCTGCAGATCTGCCACCAGACTGGGAGTTGCTGGTTCCAGCGATTCTAGCAAGATCTCCACCTGCCCCAGCTTTAGCAAGCCAGTACATTGGGTTGTGAGGATTATTGCCGGTATCATCAGCTGATGATGAACAGAAAATTCCTCCGTCAACTCTCGATCTCATTTGAGCAGTAGTTTGGGTCAAAATACCGCGAAGAAAGCCAGAGTCAGAGTGAAATTTAAGTCCAAGATCACTATTAATTTGTCCAGTTTTCTCTGGCGTCATATCGGGAGGAAGACCAAGAGAAGCATAGTCGGCTTCAGGAAGAAAGTTTTCCTGCGCTCCTGCACTTCCGACAATAACATTTGAACCAGCAATGTTTGCACCACCAGCGAGATCAAAAATAATGACGGGAATATTTTGATTGAGGGCCGGCACTCCTCCACAATCAGCTATATCTGCTCCGAAGGCTTGAGAGAAGAAACTTCGCTTGCCAATCAGGTCGAGCATATTTGGGGCCAATGCCCAAGCAGCTCCGGCGATAAAGCCTTTGGCGAGAAAGTCTCGACGAGAAACTGGTGCATGATTTTCAATCTTGATCGGCCCAGATAACTCATCTTCAGATAATTTTTTAACTTTCTTACTCATAATTCACTCACAGAATGATGACGTGTGCGCTCGAAAGTGCCGCGCTACATACGCCCTTAATAGTTGTTTGAGTTGTAGTTGAGTTAGTACTAGTGCCAGCGAGTAACTCATCCATTAGTAGGTTGAGCTCATTTCTCTCTATATTATAGAGATACATCTCATCGCTCGGGACCAGCCAAAACTTCTGCATAATCTGATCAATTAAATAATCTCGTTTGTCATCACTAAAAGCACTACTTGAAGACTCACCGAAATTTACATTAGGCCAAATTGCCGAGCGATATGTTGAGCTTCTTACGAGTTCGTTACAATATTCACTGGCCAATTTTAATATTGACACTTGATTGGAGCTTGCAAAGGTTTTAATGTCATTGTCTGTTGGCAGTAAAACCTTTACGTCGTTATACACGTTTCTCACAGCACTCACTGTATGAGGAACACCGGTAAGAACACTCATAGTCATGTAGATTTCTTCAAAATTCTTTACGCCCATTTTCACCACTTCGTTGACCACTTCATCAGTGGACTCTGTGGGATCTCCCCCATGATCGGGTTCTGCAATATCTGTAAAGTCACCACTAATTTCACCTGTCGTGGTATTTGAACTAGACTCATTAGTCGCTGTCGCTTTCTTCTTATTAACTTTGGTTTGAACCACACAGTGATTAAAGCTCACTAGAATAATCACCAATAAAAGCGAGGAGATAATAATGGCGGGGTTATTTGATTTCTTCATTATTCCTCCACCACACAGCTAACGGCAGTCTTGGCAATTAGCTCTTTCATATTAAAAGACATTGAAGTCATAAATTCGCTTCCAAGATCTTTAACCTTTGCCTTTTCTTCTTCACTCATAGGAGTGCGAGTACAGGCTAGTTCAAATGACCTCTGGGCCATACACTCTCCAAAAGCTTCACTCTCAACAACCATTTGACCAAAGCTCTTAGCTCCATTTCCACTTGTGGTACTCCCCCAACCAAGAGAACTGTTCTGCCCAACTGTCCAGAGATTTGTCCAAGAGTCATCGACCACTTGATGCCCCTCTGGATAGAAGACATTTTTATTAATTTTTTGGCGTACACTTCCTGGTGAGTAGACAACTTTTCTGCCATCATAATCATAGTAAGCCCACGCCCCACCAAGTGCGTCTTGTCCTGCGTGACAACCGACACATTGATTTTTAAATGTGCGCGAGTCACCACCTGGATCGCGTTCAACATCTCTTCTTACAAAAATATCTGGAATTGTAATATCGTGGAGAGCTTCAAAGTCTCTGCATAAGAAGTTGATAAAAAGAAAGCGTGTCATCCTTCTATTTGTTCCAGCACTAAAAAATGCCTCACCCGAAGCCCTCGTTGTAATAATCCCGGCAGTGTCAGCGATTTGATTAAATTCAGATTGATTCTTTCTAATCAAGACATCCTTTAAGTCGTAGCTTCGCTCTTCGAGATCCTTATAGTGTTCATTATTCTCTCTGTTATAGGCATCGACATTAGCGAGTCCATCCCTCCCCATATAAAGAATATCTGAAGTGAGAACCTGGTTAAATGGCACTTCATCTCGAATCATTCCAAGCACCGTGGCCACGTAATCATTGAGTATTATGCGATTAGAACGAGACTCATTAGTCCAAGTCTTAATCCAGTTCTTAGCTTTCAAGTTGTAGAAGTATGGATTGTCCATGGCGAGTTCAGCCGCTTCAACAGCGCGCCCTTGATCAATCAAATTGGCCATCTGTTGTTTGACCTGTGCAGACGGTGGAACTCCAGTGAGACGATTGTGCAATTTTACTGCTAGCGCCCGCGAATCGGCCCAGGCCAAACTCGAAGCGATACTCACTAAGGTTAAAAGTAGAATCTTCATAAATTCGATCTCCAACGGATTAACTCCTTGGATGTATCGACAACTAAGATAGTTTACTTTTTAAACTTTCTAAAAAAGGGAGAAAGGCGGAAAATTACGCCTGGTAATGGAGTAAATGAAGTGGGTATTTAAAGCGTGAGCGCCGCTTCGCTACTTACTGTGAGTGTCTGCATGAGGACGCTCAGGGGAACTGGCTTTTCAAGAAAGCTCAGAGAGGGATGGTTAAACATTGTCTCGCGCATATAATCGCTGGTGCGCCCCGAAATCACGATGAGCTTGGCGCCGGGTTGATGAGAACTGATATCCACTTCTAAATCATTGATATCACCGTCATCGAGGTGAAAGTCTGAAACGATTGTGTCAAAGCGCTCCTGCATCATATTCTCACGCGCTTCTTTTAAACTAGAGGACGCAGTCACTTGTAACCCTTGTCTCTCGAGGGCAATCTTCCATATTTTCAACAAGTTAACTTCGTTTTCGATGAGTAGTACTTTCATAAATATTTTACATTCTTACAGTTTCTTAAGGTCAAAGGTCAACATATGTCGTATACCCAGCAGGTATTTACAAAGCAGGTCAAAGATGAACAAGAAAATCATTGATGTAAGTTACATCATTCTAGTGCTTACCATCTCCTCAATTCTCTACCTAATTTATTGGAAAGATTCCCAAATTGATAGTGAGACCGTAACAAGTATTAGACAGCGACATGCTTATCAACTTAGCCTCTCGACCCTCAATGAGCTCATGCTCATGAGTGAAACTGGACAGCGCGGCTTCATGCTCACAGACGACGCCGCTTATCTCGCTCCCTATGAGCAGGCCAGAAAAGATATCGACTCCACCCTGCTTGAGCTCGGCAATTACGATAAGACGACGGAGGAAGAGCAGAAGCTTAAGGGACTTGTAACTCTTGTTAATGAAAAACTATCGGAGCTTGATAAAACAGTTAGTCTAGTTGATCAGGACAAAGATAACGTCGCCCTTAAAATTATAAAAACAGATCGCGGCCGCAAGTTAATGGACGAGATCCAAGCAAATATAAATACTCTAAAGAGCTTAAATAATATTGAAATAGAGACTGGCAGAAGAAAGCGAACCAATGAATACGCAAGCCTGACATTTGTCTTAATTTGTTGTGTTCTGCTGGCAGTTCTTCTTATTTTTATTACCCACTACCTAAATTCGGCCAAACTCAAGGAACTTGATCGCAGAGAAGAACTTCACCGTCATAAGCTTATTAAGTTAGAGAAGGTTCTAAATCTCTTTAATTCTGCAGAGGGAATCAGACACTTCATTTCAGTGGGGCCATTGATAACAAAGAGCGTGCTAGAAATCCTCATGGCCCGCTATTGTTGTATGATCATTAAGGGAAGAAAGTTTGGATTAGAAGAAAATATCTATTACGCAAGCGATACTTTTGGCAATCCGCACTTTCCTGATGAGCTTAAACTTCACCTTGCTCAAAAGGGAATTCGTAAAAGAACAGACCCTAAACACGCAGTTATTGATTTTGAAAAAGTCTCGGACATTGTCGATGATAAAAAGACTCTCAAAGACTTTATTAGCCGTTATGGAGATAATATTATCACAATCCCCCTGGGCATGAATGGCGCAATCACCGTCATCGGAAGTCAAGGAAGAGAAGACTATCAAGAAGATGAACTTTATATCTTTGATATTCTCTCAAATGCCCTCACGAACCTAGTTGAAAACTCGCTTCTCAATGACAGCCTCAACAAAGAACAACAAAATAAAGACAATTTCATCGGGCAGCTTGGTCACGAGATTAGAAATCCACTGGCGGTTATTTCTTCAACCATCGATGGCATCCGCTTTGAAATCTATACTTCCTATGATGAACCCATCGACATTATTGAGAGACAATGTATTCAAATTTCAAAACTCGTAGATGATCTCCTTGATATTACGAGAATCAGCAAAGGTAAGTTTGAGGTAAAGCTCAGAGAGGGAAGCCTCGTTCTGGAAGTTGCAAAAGTTGTCGACGACTTTAAAATGCTTGCCGCCAATGACTCAAGACCAGTAAGTTTTCAATCAACTTTGAGTGACGAAGATGATTCAAAGGTACTTATGGATTCTACAAGAATTCAACAATTGCTCATGAATCTTTTAATGAATGCCTATAAGTTCTCCGACTCAGATAGTGCCATTGATGTGAAGCTAGAGGCCGACTCGGATGATTATATTATCAGTGTGCGCGATCATGGAATTGGCCTTACAGAGGATCAGGTAGAAAATATGTTTGCCGCATTTTGGCAGGCAGAAAAGAGCGAGAAAAATGGCAAGAAGGGCCTAGGGCTTGGCCTCGCCTTAGTTAAGGAAATTGCCGAAAGACATGAAGGAAGTGTTTCAGCTCAAAGTGATGGAGTCGACAAAGGGACAACAATTCTAGTGAGAGTTCCAAAGCTTAAAACTATTACTATTGAAGGTGCCGCCCCGATAAAACAACAATTTGATTTGCTCGATTCTAGAAAGAAAGTTTTAGTGGTCGATGACGAAATTGACCTCTGTAAAAACACTGTCAATATTCTTCAAAAGAATGGATACAATGCTGTTGGGGCGTATAACGGTAAGGAAGCGGTTAAACTACTAGCTGCTTTCTCTCCAGATTTCCTACTTACAGATATCTCCATGCCAGGAGAAATTGATGGTTACGGAGTCGCCAAAGCGGCGAGAAGATTTGATAACGTCAGACTTATGGCCATGAGTGGAATGACTCAGGAAAAAGACAGAGAAAAGGCCCTCTCCCATGGCTTTCAATACTTCTTTGCCAAGCCGCTAAAGTATAACGACCTACTCAATATTATCAAAGTTAACTAACCCAACTGAGCTTCTTTAATCTATGAGAAGCTGCAATATAGTTTTCAAGAACCTCCATATCAAAGGGCTTTACGAGTAAATCTAAGGCCCCTTTGGAGATCATCTCTTGCTGGTTAACATCTTCTCTTCCCGTGATAAATACAATGTGGGGACGATTAAAAAGCATCTTTTTTAACGACCTGAGAACGTCAGGACCGTAGTCTGATCCAAGGAAGATATCACAAATGATAAAATCAACGGATTCAGATTCTATCAAGCAAACTGCTTCACTCAATTTTGTAGCGACTAGCACCCTAAATTTTTCTAAAGCAAAGTTTAAGGCGAGCCCCTCGCGAATAAATTCGTCGTCCTCAATAATCAGAATCGTGTACTTACTCACCCTCTCCCCCTTTGCCTAAGAATTCATCCAAAGTGGACGAAATATCACACCAAAGAAATTTAGTTCGTCCTAAGGCGATCCTATCAAAGGGGCCCAGAAGAACCTAAAATGTAGGGGCATTGTAAAGATATCAGTAAAGACCTCTTAAATGTGACCACATTTATAACCACTCTAATCAGAGTGGCTTTAAATACTCTTAACAATAAGAAATAAAACTCAGAAAACTCGAATTTTCCCTCGATATTCCGAAAATAAGTGTAGCCTTAAAGAATGAAACGGGATGGGAAAGTATGAAAGTTCTAATCATTGATGACAGCAAGGTCATCATAAAAATCAACTCAAAGACAGTAAGCGACTACATCCCTGAATCAGAAATCCTAAGTTTTAAAAGTCCATTAGAGGCCATTGAAAATATCCAAGCAGACAATCTTAAATTCGATCTTGCCCTTATTGATTATAATATGGAGGGAATGAATGGAATTGAACTTGCCACCTCTCTTGTGACAGAGGGAGTAATTGCCAAAGATCGAGTTGCCATCGTTTCGGCCAACATTCAAGCTGCTGTAAAAGAGAAGGCAGCTGCTGCTGGTTTTATCTTTATTGATAAACCGCTAAAGACTGAAGATTTAAAATCATTCCTATCTACGAGAGGGATTTTGTAATGGGAAAGCTATCAAGTGATCATATCGATGTGCTCTGTGAAGTCTTCAATATGGGAATTGGTCGCGCGGTAGAGGCCCTTTCTCACTTGGGCGACAAGAACCAGGAAATTACCTTTGAGCTTCCTGACCTAAGGCTAGTGAGCGCTAAAGAATTTGTGAATCGCTTTGAAACTCAAGATGATAAGTACTTCGTTGTTCAGAGATACTTTGGAACTGTAGAGGGAGCTGCCCTTATGTACTATCCAGGGGATGAGGGACAAAAGCTAGCTGCACTACTTATCGATGAGAGCATTCCCCACGATGAAGTGGGGAAATTAGAAAGTGATGCTGTTGTGGAGATTGGCAATATCTTTATCAATGCCGCTCTCTCTGCGCTGTCTGATTTTCTTGGAATTGAAATTCACACTCAGATACCTGAGCTTCTCTATCAAAATGGAATTTCTGATGAACTGGTAGAAGAGGATCAACACGCAATTGAAATTGAAGCGAAGTTTAATGCCGGCCACCTAGGTATACATGGTCAGATTGCATTTCTTCTTAACAATAAGACTTTAGATATGCTCATTGAGGTCATTGATAATGGTCTATAGCATGAGAGGTTAACGTGTACTTACTTAATTCCCTCAATATTGGGATACTTATTGTAGACAAGGCGGGAAGGATTGGGTTTTGCAACCGCTGGCTTGAAACCAGACTCGAGGAAAACTCCAAACTCAAGGCCGGCACCCCTCTCGCAGAGGCTTTTGATCTCAAGCAATTCCCAAGACTTCGAGACGCGATTGAACAAGCTAGTAAACACGCCAGATCCACTCTTCTTTCAGAAAAACTCAACCCACTCCCTTTTCAACTCTCCAGTGGTAGAACCAAGCTCAGTTACAACCTCTGCGTAACTCCTCTCACAATTAATGGTGAAGAGGATAAGAGTGTCATGATCCAATTTCTAGACATCACTCAAGTAAAGAGCAGAGAGAATTATATGAAGCGCAAGCAAGAGGAGATGGATAAGCAGCGCGAACTCTCATTTAATCAAGAAAGGCTAGCCTCTCTTGGTCAATTAACGAGTAGTATTGCTCATGAAATTAATAATCCCCTCATGATTCTCCAGTCGGGAAATTACATTCTCAATAAGCAACTAAAGAAAGAAACTATTAATATTGAAGCTTGCGACAAAATTATCAAAGAAAATGAAGCGACAATAAAGAGAATTACTAATCTTATCGACGGGATTAGAAATCTTTCAAGAAATCCTGCTGGAGATGACTTTGAGCTCACATCTTTAAAGACGATTTTTGATGACCTAGTCCCTGTTTTTAACAATCTCTTTAGGGGCAATAATATTAGTCTAAAAGTAGATGATGAAAACCCTCTATGCCAGCTTCAAGTTCCCCTACTTCGAGTACTTATATCCCAAGTTTTCATCAATCTTCTTAACAATTCTATCTTCGAGATACAAAAACAGGAAAATCCTTGGATTGAGATTAAATTCTCCGAAGATCAAAACTACCTCTATGTCTCTTTTACCGACTCTGGAAATGGGATCCCCAAAGAAATTCAAGAGAAAATCTTCCTCCCCTTCTTTACCACTAAGGATATAGGCAAGGGAACAGGTCTTGGTCTATCAACCATCTGCCAGATTATTGAAAACCACTCGGGCAAAATATGGATTGATAACTCCTCTGCAAACACTTGCTTTATGATCAAGTTTCCAAAGAAGAGATCTACTTCACAACTAGCTTGCTAGGGCACTTGAAAAGGAATAATAATTAATATTATTCCTTCAGGGCCCTGAGATGTTAAAACCTATCGGACTTCTTCTCATTTCAAATATTTTCATGACCATAGCCTGGTACGGGCACCTTAAAAGTATGTCTCACAAACCTTTGTGGATTGTAGTCCTCGTCAGCTGGGCCATCGCCTTCTTTGAATATATCTTTCAGGTTCCCGCCAATCGATTAGGGGTAAACCACTTTAGCCTCGAACAGTTAAAAGTTATTCAAGAAGTCCTCTCGATGAGTGTCTTTGCCATTTTCTGCATCACCTATATGAAAGTTCCTCTAACAAAGAACTTTCTCTACGCTAGTATTTGTCTCTTCATGGCAGTTTTCTTTATTTTCAGAGACCTTCCCAAACAATAGTGGCCCTCGTAAGGACATGTCTTCTCTGATTCAATTCCCAATGGACATGTCGGGAGATCACAACGGCAATAGGCCCTATTTATTTAATTGAGTGTCTCCTAATGCTAGGGTGCGCCAACATCCACACTACCAAGGAAGCACTATGAAGCTCTTACTTCTTCTCGGGCTCTTTAGCGTCAGCAACTCTCACGCCTTTGATGAAGCACAGACCTATGATAAAACCGTATTTGCCCTTCAGAATAATGAAGTGAAATGTGAGCATGCGACCTCCAGCAATCTTAAAAAGTATGGCTGGAGCACATCGAGCTTTAAAAGTAGACACGACTACAACGATCACCCTTACAATGTCCGCTATACTACCTTTGGGTGCCTAAGAGGTAATAAAGGAAGTGCAGTTGTCTCTCCGGGGCGGACAGAATCGTCTTTGAAATACTTGGAGACCGCCTATGACTTAATAGAACGCGGTTACTCTCCCATCTATGTTATTGATCACAGAGGTCAGGGTCTCTCTCCTCGCTTCTTAGATAATCATTTCAAAGGACACGTTGAAGAATTTACAAATTTTGTCGATGACTTTGAAGACTTCGTGAACGAGGTTGTCCTCGCTCCCACAAGTGCAGCGGATTCAAAAAAGCTCTACCTGCTCTCTAACTCAATGGGGGGTGCTATTGCAGTTCGCTACTTTCAAAGAGTAAAAACACAAAGTCTCTTTAAAAAAGCACTACTCTTTGGACCTATGCTTAAAATTAATTTCAAGGGCGTAAATCTCGATGACGAAAGAAGTGAGTCTGGAGTGAGGTTCCAAGCCTCCCTGCTCTGCCTAAGTGGACTCCAGATTGCTGGTCTTACTTGTGAGAGCTACGCTAACCCCAACTGGACAGATTATAATCCTCAGGCGAGAAATTTGGATCCAGAAAACCCGAATCCTCACAACCTCACTCATAGTCTTGCCAGGTTTAAAGCGAGAGACTTTCTCTGGAATGAATTTAAAGGCTCTAGAAGCACGGGAAATTACCATGCCTACGAAAACTGGGAGAGCGCTGCCCTTGGTGGGCCATCTGTGAGATGGATCTGGCAGGCCACTAAGTATAACCAAATCATGAGACAGCTTCGCAATTTGAAAGATATCTCAACCCCCATCGTTGTTGTGACTGGAGATCAAGACATCAGGGCCGACTTGGATGGACACCGCGACTTCTGCCAGAGAATGGATAAGGTTAAAAAGCCATGTAAGCTTCATTTACTAGAAGGGGCCTTTCACGAGTTAATGGTTGAAAATGACTATTACCGAGGAAAGGCTTTTAACATTATGCTCGAGGAATTTGCCAACTAAGTTCGAGGGCCAAGTGAGAGCTTGTAGTCTTCTGCTCTAAGTTCTAAGTAGCGAAGAAAATCCTCAGAATTGGGGACGCTCAATCCATCAGACTTTATGCGCCATCTGATATCGCGGATGGCGCTTTCAACATCGCGAAGACTATCACTACTTAGAAATTGCTCACGCTTCATAAATTCGCCAATACTGTCTAAGTGCTGCTTCATCTTAGAACTTCCCTTAAGTCCACCGATGTCGCGACTAAGAGATGACGTACTCCAAATATTTCTTTTTTCAAAGGGTATGGCCTTGCCCTCGCCTGTAAGCGACTTAATCTCTGAATTGACCGCACGTCTACGGTTTTGATAACGCGATTTTAGAACAGACTCTTCAGTGATGCCCTGAGCGCGAGTAAAGAGGGCCTGATCTTCGAGCACTCTCGCATTGCCTTCACGCAAATCTACTATTTTACGAATATCTGCAATAGCGCGTTTCTCTCCGGGAGTAAGAGTTAGATCAATACCCTTTTCAAGGCCATCTAAATTGTCTGTCAGCGTTTCAACTTCATGTACTCTTAAAGGCGAATACTTTAAGACGATATCGTCCTGACTAGCTATTAGCTTCATCATTTCATCAAATGAAGCCTCTCTTGAATCTAGCCTTTTTTGAATTGCGCGGTATTCCTCGCGATCAGTAGAGGTCATGGCATCTTGGGCCATTCGATCAACACTGCCCTGGGCCCTTGCCTCGATGTCCTTGCTTGCAAATCTTTGGGATCTTGCAATCGTGTCGGCATCGTCTAAGGGAGAATCGTAGCCTCTTGAAGCGTAGGTCAAACTTGAAACGCGAACTTCCTTAGTCACCGTTCTACCATCTGGCGTTTGATACTTAATGGTGACGTAGTCGGCGACGTCTGTAGAGCGATTAAATCCCACAACTTCTACATCAATGCGCTCTCCTGTAAGCGGATCTCTATACTTAGAATCAACCGGATAGCGCTCACTGGCATCTTGAAAGCGAGAGAGAGCATTGTCATAGGGATTTGTATTAACAGGTCTTCTCAGTATCTTTTCAAATTCGGCCCGCTCAGCATCAGTGATGGGTCTCTCATCGACTTTAAAAATTGAAGGAGTCTCGGGGGCGGGCTCAATCTCCGCTTCAGGCTTGGGCGCAACAAATTCATCTAGGAGATCAGTATCTACACCCTCATCACGTGAGCTGCGAAGCTTTAAGGGACGCTTGAGCATTTCTTCAAAATCTTCTTCGGCCTTTAAATCTTCGAGTAAACGCCTTGTGCGCGCTACTTCGGCGGGGGTTGAATTGCGACTAGCTTCTAACTTCGCCAGTTCTTCTTGAAGATCAGCAATTTTTTGAGTGCGCAGCTCCTGCTTAGATAAGGTTTCAACTGCCTCATCTACATCGGCTCCAGATGAGCGAAGCCTAAAGGGCTGGGCCAACATTCGCTTAATATCTGGGTCATTGATAATATCGTCGAGTGAAGCATTTGTCCCAGCACATCCAAAGCTCTCTACTGAGAAGGCAAAAATGAGAATGATCCCTAGAAGGTGCATACGCCTCCTTCATCAGAACTCTTTTTAAGAATTTTTGCAACTAGCTCATCTTGAGTTTTGCGATCTAATTTAGAAAAATCTTCTAAGAATTTAAGTGTTCCAACATTCTCATTATTTTGAATAAGAGATACGAGCCTTGCCGCATCCTCCTGACTTAGATCAGTGCGATTAAAGAGAGAGGATAATCCGCGCTGACTTGAAGGGCTTGAGTTTGAAAGTAGCCCCGATAGTTTTTCATAGTCAGTAATTAGTCCGCGGGCATTCTCACCATTCTTAAGAACCAGCGCTCCTCTAAATGTTTGGGTCAATTTGCGAGCAGCGCCAAGAGAGAGGGCGCCTCCATTTAGTGCCAACCCCGCAACTGCCAGAGTAAAGTTGCGGTCACTATTCATATAGGTTTCACACAAGTGAGCATCATTGCCACTGCAAGCATTGGCCAGGGCAATATCTCTAGCATTTGTCATGGTATCTACCACTGAGAGCGTGTCTGCTCCTGCCATGGCCACATTTGAAACGCGAATCCCTTTTGCAATCAGCCCCCCGCCTTTAACAACCATCCCACCTACGCCAGTAAACATTGAGAGGATTGAAGCAATTTCAATGGCCTGATTGACGTTATTTTGATTTCGAAGTGCCTTAAAAGAATCACAGAAGGAATCGACAGCGCCGGGTGTGTTGATGAGATAACTCATTCCCGATGAGGGGTTAGATAAGAGAAGCAGAGCTATATCAACCTCTGTACTCTCGCCTAAACTGGTTAAACTCTGAGCAACATCACCGGCACCTTCAAGTAATTGCTCGCCGGTAGACCCAGCTTCACTTCCATATACTCGGCGTCCCATGTGATTAATAAAATCTTGCATGCCACCGAGGGCCTTATTCTGGCGCTCTTTAATAGCATTTTCAGTGTAGGCCCCAAGCATACTTCGCGTCCCAAGATTTTCATCGCGAAATGTTTTATAGACATGGTTTGGGTCTTCACCGAGATGTCCTAAAGTCATCACAATCGTTTTGCCAGAATAAGCGAGAGATTCAAGCTGACCACTATCCTGAAGTGTCTTTTCATCAAGAGGTTTTGAGTAGCGATCCATACTGTGATCACCAACTGGCCCCTTGTCTAGGGCAACACATTGAGGCTCACTACTAAATCCAAGTCCATCGTATGGTCTACTCATTCTATCATCAACAGGAATCAGCCCAGTGAGATTCTTAGCGGCACTATAGCCCCGAAGTTGTTCAAAGCGCTCACTCGCCTTGGCCTGTAATTCCTTAACTCGCTTGGTCTGTGCCAAGCACTGCTCTAGAGAGAGGCGCGAAGACTCAGGTGTGTAGTCGCTACTTGAGTGGATATGAGGAGTACTCTGCCCCTCCTTACTTGAATAAACATCCTTCCAATTGTCTGAAAGAGCGAGATCTGCTTTCTCGCCATATGCCTCAGTATATAGATCTTTAATGGGGCCCAGAATCTCACCTGAAACTTCGGCCGTTGACTGCTTGGCCTTTGAAGGCCCCTCAAGTGAGCGCTTATCTTTAGGAAGCCTGCCAAATAATTCATCTGCCCCCTTCATGTACTTTTCATCAGTGTCATTAAAGAGACTTCGGGTCTGATTAAATGAATTCATTAGGCTTGGCAGAGAAGACTCGAAAAGGTCCTTTCGCACCTTTTCGGCATCCATTGGCCCACCACCTTGAGTGACATCGAGGATCAGATCAGTATCATTTATTAAATTTTGAAGGGTGCTATCGCTCATGGCCTTATGAATGCAACTACCAGACAGGATCGAGTTAAAGAGAGCATCCATACCGGCATTGATATCATCGTGACCGGTGTCCACACACTCTTTTAGAGACTGCACCAATTGTGAGGCCCTCATTAGGGTAACAAATTCATTTTTGAGTGTCTGATCCTGGTAACTCTTCAGCTCATCTTTATGGGTTTTATAGAGTTCTTGAAGTTTCTCGTGGGTTTCCTTTGAGTAGCCCTTTACCTTAACTTCGTTCTTAATCGTCTCTATTTGAACAAAGAGCGCACCCTCACTGGCGCGCGCGCCAAGGCCGGTTAGAATCAGAATAAAAAATGAGAAGATGAATAGCAATTTCACGATTGCTCATCGGTTAAGGAGACTAACTAAATGAGTTCTTTTTGCGCCTTTAGTGTCAAAAGTTTTGACACCCTAAAGATTTTTATAACCGACTCCCTCTATCCTCATTTAGCAAGCTAAAATGGGTCATGAAAATTATTATCGCCCCCCTAATGGCCCTTATAATCCAGCTAACCTTTAGCTTTGGGGCCTATTCTCAAGAGATCGCCGAATCATTCTCCCATCTCACCTATAAGCGCTTTGACTACCTTCTAGCCTCAGAGGCTTTGGGGCAAGTAGAAGTTCCAACTTTCCTCTATCTCTCGAGCAATTTTGATAAGACAAAGAAGGCCCGAATCACCCTCTTTCTTCACGGAAGAGGCTACGCCAGAGAAGTAGGCGCCCAGGACAGTATGCTTGAGCACCTTGAACTAGCTCGCCTCTTGGAAGAGAACCCGCAGCTAGTCATTATCGCACCTCAGGATACATTTCTGCATGAAGACTCAAACTCTATTGGACAGGATTATTGGCTTGGGGCCAAGGGGCGAGATTGGCATAAATTCCTAGGTGAGGAACTTCCCCAGCACACAAGAGAGATCAAAGAATCCTTTGAAATCAAAGGCGAACTAGACACAGTTCTCGGAATTAGTATGGGAGCCCACGGCGCACTCTCTCTCGGTGGCAAATACCCAGCTCGCTATAAGAAGGTCGCCGCCCTCTCCCCGGTCTTTCGCCCGGTAGAAAGCGAAATTCCTCCCAGCGATTTTGACGTCTTTAAACCGCTCGAACATTCCTATATGATGGCCCATAATATCGGCTCTCAAATTCTAGGAGAGACGTATAATCTTCCCTCAAATATTTTTATCACCATTAGTCAAAGTGACTTTGCCTTAGATGAGGACAAATTCCCTCAAGCGCTAAAATGCTGGGAGATTCTTCTAAAGAAAAAGTCCAAAAAGAGCTTTATTGAAGTTAATCAGGACACCCGAGGTCACTCTTCTGGCTTTTGGATTGACCAGCTTCCCAGGGCGCTCAATTTCCTCGCGCTCCCCGAGTAAGTAGAGTCGCGAGAATCATTCGCTTAATATCAGGGTCATCTTCAATATTATAGAAAACTTCACCCTCTTCAGTAAAAACGGTAACTGATTGAAGTTCGCCTGACTTAATCTTAAGAAGCATGCGCTGGGAGGCCTTTTCATAGAGGAGTTCACCATCTTCAACAGGATAATCAAAGCGACTAAGCCAAGCCCCAATCTTTTGATTATAAACTTCTGCCCCTAATACCTTTTGCCATTTTAATAGCCCCTCTTCAAAACCTCGGGACTCGAAATCGAGACTAAACGATTCTCTATAGAGCTTTATAATTTGCTCGGTTACGATCTTTCGCGAGCGAAAGTGGCGAGCACAGTTTTCATGCACACGAGTTGAGACACAGGGAACCAAGAAGCCATCTACCTCTTTCAAATCGAGGCAGTAGCGAAACTTGACTCTATTAAGTGCAGTATTAAATTGAGGTCTTAGTCTTTTAATTTCCTGGGCCTCAAGTAGGAGCGCCATAAACTCATTGTGAGTCAGCTGATACTCGATCTTTGCCACTTGGTTTTTAAGTTCAACATCCTTCTTTCGCGCTAGGTCCACTCTAAAATGGGAGGCAAGGCGCTTCTTTATATCGACACTCTTTCCTACATAGAGAACAGTTCCATCTTCAGACTTAAGATAGTAAACCCCTGTCTCACTTGGCGCCTTTTCGAGAGTATCCTCTGCTAATTTAGGAGGAAGAGCAATCTTACTCTTCGTTTTAGACGCTTGTTCTAAGTCCGCCTTGGAAGTCTTTTTTAAGATCATCGAAAAAAGTTCAACTGTTGCATCAACATCCCCTTTGGCCCGGTGACGATCAGCTATCGAGATACCTAAATCAGCACAAATCTTTCCAAGCGAATAGGAGGCATGCCCAGGAAAGTGCTGCCTCGCCAAGCGAACAGTACAGAGCTTATCGGTCTTAAAGTCGTAGCCAAGCTCGCGGTACTCATTTTTTAGCACGTTAAAATCAAAGAAAACATTGTGAGCGACAAACGTGCACCCTTCCATAAAGAGCGTCACCTCTTTGGCAATCTCATAGAACTTGGGGGCGTACGCCACCATTTCATCAGAAATGCCAGTGAGCCGAGTAATAAAATAGGGAATTGAACATTCAGGGTTAACAAGAGAGGAAAATTCATCGACAACTTTCTCACCATCAAACTTAACCATGGCAATTTCAGTAATCTTATTGCCCTTGCTGCCAGTGGTTTCTAAATCGACGACACAGTACATGTCCCTTCCTGATAATTAGCAAAACTGCTTAATAAATTGAGTCACAACTTGAGTGCAAATCCGCTCTAAATTGAGCTCTTCTCGCTTTTTTAATCCAAGAAGCAGCGGCCAGTAGATTTGACCTTTTAAAACCGAGTGAAAATGAGTCGCGATATCACTCGCCTCATAATCTCTTGTTACCTTCTTATCTTGTTGCGCCTTCGCTATCCACTCGATGAAAACCTGCTCAGACTGATAAAAGCGCTTCATCTGAACCTCGGTGAGTTTTCTATTCTTTAATAACTCACCAAAGACTATCTTTGAAATATTTATAAATGAGTCCGTGAGAGTGAGCTCAACCTTAGCTCGTACGATCCTCTCAATCTGCTCATGAATTGAAAGTTCACTTGAGTAAGGCTTTTGATAGAGAACATCTACGCAACTTAAGACCTCATCAATCAGAGCATTGTAGAGATCTTCTTTAGTCGGATAGTACTTGTAGAGCGTGCGCTTAGAAACCATCGCTTGGTCAGCGATATTTTGCATGGAAGCGGCTTCAAGGCCTTTTGAGAGAAATTCTCTCGTTGCTGCTTCAATAATTTGGGAGGTTTTTATCTCTTTTTGGCCCACTTAAATCTCTAAAATAACAAAGAATTCACAATTAAGTACACACAAGCGTTTACTTTCACCTTGCGGGCTGTCCCCTTCGGGTTTAAAGTACACACATGCGTTTACTTTAAACCAATATTCAGCGCATGTCCAAGATATGGTGAACGGTGAAGATAACTCTAATTGTACTCCTCAGTGTTTTTGTCGCAGGATTTATAGCTATGAACTTTTCACGCCTAGGCACTCCACCTAACGAAAAATATCGCCAGAGATTCACTAACGAGATCAACTTCGATCAGGGCTCGCAAACCTTCTTTAATCGCAAGAAGGCCGTGATCAATGAGATGATGAATCGAAATATGAAACTCGGCTCAATCATGAAGTTCTTTCAAGCTCGAATAGATGCTAAACCCACTTCTCTCATGCCAGAACAGCGCCCAAACCTGGAAGAATTTCTCGCTGTTAAAGATCAGGTGAGAGTTATCTGGTTTGGCCACTCCACGCTACTTCTCAATATTAATGGAAATATCGTTCTTGTAGATCCCGTCTTTTCTGGCTCGGCCTCACCCTTTACTTTTATGATCAAGAGATTTCAGCCGCCGGTTCTCACACTAGATGAGCTTCCTGAAATCGACTATATCCTTATCTCCCACGATCACTACGATCACCTCGATCGCGATAGTATTGTCTTTTTTAAGGATAAGAAGGCAAAGTTTATCACTCCTCTAGGAGTGGGCTCTCATCTACAGGGCTGGGGAATCTCCGAGGAGCGCATAAGCGAGCGCAACTGGTGGCAAGGCGTCGAGTTTGAATCAATCAAGTTCACCGCCACTCCGGCCCAGCACTTCTCTGGGCGCTCGCTTGGCGATCGAAATAAAACGCTGTGGGCTTCCTGGGTAATTGAAAGCTCTGATCGCAAAATTTTCTTTAGTGGCGACTCGGGTTACGATACCCATTTTAAAGAAATCGGTGAGCGCATGGGCCCTTTTGATATCGCCTTTATTGAAAATGGTCAGTACAACGACAATTGGCGCGAAGTTCACATGCTTCCAGAGGAATCGGTACAAGCCTTTCACGACTTAAAGGCCAAGAAGTACTTTCCTATTCACTGGGGTATGTTTGTGCTCGCCTATCACACTTGGAGAGAGCCCATTCAAGAACTCTATAGATTGGCTTCTCAATATCAAATCCAAGTGATCTCGCCAAAAATTGGAGAAGTAATCAATCCAAATGAAGATTTCATTGCCGATTACTGGTGGGAGAGAGAAGAAACTCTCAAGCTCAAAGCTTCCCTCACTCCTTAATTCTTTAATAGATTACTACCGCTCTCCATCGATCCAGTGAGCTCCGCCTGTTTTTGCAGCTCACTGGTCTCATTCTTTAGATCTTCTGATGCTTTCCCAACGTCCTTGGCTTTCACTGTTGACTTTGCACTTTTACTTGCAACCTCAGTTTGATCTTCTCTATGGCGAACGATCTCAAGTGGTGAGGTAAAGACCACCTCGCGAGCAT
The DNA here is from genome assembly GCA_048267245.1 of Bacteriovoracaceae bacterium. Taxonomy (GTDB): domain Bacteria; phylum Bdellovibrionota; class Bacteriovoracia; order Bacteriovoracales; family Bacteriovoracaceae; genus JBLWXV01. Next base: position 555,693 of record JBLWXV010000002.1, on the reverse strand, counting down.
CATCAGGCATTGAAATTTCAGCTCTCATCAATGCTTCTTTCACATTCTCAATGACGACTGATTTGACTTTAACATGAGAAAAGCGAGCAGCATTAAACCAAAAATAGACGCGTAGATTAACAGTCGCTGCTCCTAGAGAATCCACAGCGACAATATACTCGGGATCGAGCAATATCACCCCTTCGAGGGAATTGAGTGTTTCTGAAATGACCGCCCTCGCTTCTTCAATAGAATCGTCGTAGCCAATACCGACATTGAAGTCGAGGCGCATATTGGGGTTGCGAGTGAAATTTCTAATTGTGGCCGAGAAGACTTCAGAGTTTGGAATCGTGACATTATTTCCTTCAAAATCCATGATAGAAGTACTTCTTGTAGTTACTGCCTGAACGATTCCGGTGTGGCCAAGAAGCGATATTAGTTCACCTTTTCTAAAAATTTGTCGCATTGATATCATGATTCCTGCGACATAATTTTCAAAAGTACTCTTAAGTGCTAGACCAATTCCGATACCAAATATCCCGGTGCCTCCTAAGACCGTAAAGGCAAGCCCCGAGAGCCCAGTCATATTGAGGGCGAGATAGAGCCCAAGCGCCAAACTAAGTAAGAGTGCTACATTTGAGATGGCCTGGGCCAGGAGGGTATTGCCGCGATCGCGCAACATGCGGCGAACTGAGCTTCTTAAAAAGAATGCAAGTAGGAGTGTGAGAAGAATAACGAGGATTGCGGAGACAATATAAGGAATTTTCTTAAGTGAGCGCTCAGAGAGACTCTGGACTTCCAGAAGTGCTGGTTCGAAGACCTTCGCTTCAGGAACGCTTAATTCGAGTCGGTCAATGACAGCAACAACACCATCAGTTTTTTCGGCCAGGGCCAAAAGCCACTCGCGCCGCTTTTCGGTTTCTACCTCCCCTTCAAAAATCGCGAGCCCCTGATTTACCTCAAGCTCTACCTTTGGAAACCACTGAGTCACCGCCATTAATTTTTGAAGTCGCTCTTCAATAGCGCTATCAGAAGCCTGAGGAGGAATTTCAACCTTATTTACAGGTTCAGCAGATAGAAAGTGAGGAAAAAACAGAAGTAAAAAGACAAAGACTCTCATTCAAAAACAATATCATAGAGTCGCTACAAATCGTCCCTCGAACTCCACAAGTGAAGTGTCTTCACTAGCAAGACTTATGCTAGACTTAAGTTCAATTCTTGCCCGCCCTCTTCTTTGAAGATGAGAAATAAATCGCTCTGCATCGGGATAAAGACAAGTCGCTTTAAAGTTAGCTGTCACAGGAAGTAGGTACTTTACTTCACTTGATTGAATGACCAGAGATCGAGGGGAGATACCAACATCTGCAAGCACCTTGCGGGCCATGAGAAAACATGGAAGTAGAGCAACCGTATTGAGACTTCCTCCAAAGGCGGTACCTTCATAATTATAGTGCTCTTCGAGTTTCGAGCTCACAACTATTTTACTCTTTGAGTACTCTTCCACTCTCACTCCCATATGCGTGAGAATAGGAATTTCTTTTAAGAGCATCGATTCAATATCAGCTATTTCTTGATTCATGCCTTTTCCAAAAGTGCGGAGACCTCTTTGATCGACTCCAGTGTTTGATATTGCTTCTCACTCCCATCATCATCCACATGTTCGTGTGCCCAAGTGGTGTGAAATGGAATGTGAATCGCAGCAGCACCAATATTTATGAGCGGTAAGACATCAGACTTTAGTGAGTTGCCAACCATTAAGAATTCACTTGGTTTAACCTCTAGATGATCGAGCAAATTTTTATAATTATGTTCCTTCTTATCACTTACCACTTCGATGTGATGAAAATACTTACCTAGACCCGAGAGTTCGAGTTTTCGCTCTTGATCTAAGAGATCTCCCTTCGTAATAAGAATCAATCGATACTCTTTTGAGAGTTTGCCGAGAACTTCTTCAACGCCCTCAAGTAGTTCCACTGGTTTTGCAAGCATCTCCTTGCCAATGGCGAGGATCTCACTCATTTGTGTCGCGGTGATGCGACCATTTGAAAGCTCGATTGCAGCTTCTACCATCGAAAGCATAAAGCCCTTGATGCCATAGCCGTAGAGGTCGAGGTTGGCCATTTCAAATTTAAAGAGTTCTTGAAGTGTCGTATTCTCTGTCTCATAGGGACTCAGTATCTTTGCAAACTCGTGTTCACTCTCTCTAAAGTAGGTTTCATTCACCCACAAGGTATCATCGGCATCAAATCCAATTGTCGTAATATGACCCCAATTAATATTTGTCATTTAGAAACCTCGATATTTTGAAATTCATGTCCGTGGTATTGATCACACGGATGCTTGCAGTGAACTCGGCAGGCGGTAAATTCCGCCAATTCAATACGCGAGAGTAGCTTCTTATTTTCTACAGCTTTTTGAACACTATTAAAACTCTTTGGATAGTGAAATTCAGCAGAGCGAAAGGGATTCTCTTGATTAAAGTGGGCCACACTCATCCAGCAGCAAGGAGAATAATAGCCACTCGCACTTATATAATGATGCTCGCTATAGCAGCGCGGATAAACCTTGTTCACCTCTTGAGAGCGCTTTTTAAGTCGATCTGATACTTCATTTAATGAAGCAGGTTTAATTTGACGATTGTGTGGGCCAACGCTTGTTTGAGGGCGGAGTGCTTGGAGATCGCGAAGCTCAATTTCAAGCTCCCTTCTCTTAGACTCCTCTATATATTCCCAATCTGGAAGCATCGGATCGAGAACCGTCTCCCATGCACTACTCTTCACAAGGATAAATTCATTTATATCTAATGTGCGCGCTAGGGCCTGGGCTTCTTCGATTTGAGCTTGATTGTGGCGAAAGGCTATGAACTTCCAAATGCTCTTAACCCTAGAGGCCGCGACAACTTCCATCGCCTCTTCAACACTGGCCCAGTCAGCTCCGACTCGGTAGAGGGCCAGAGTGTCGCGCAGACCGTCCACACTAAAAATCACACTGTCTCTCTCAGAAAGAAGGCCCATTAATTCACTCCACCACTTCTGGTTGCGGTGTGATCCATTCGTAGTGAGTTCAACGACTACGTTATTGGCCTTAAAGAGTTTGATAAAATCAAAGAGCCTCGGGTGATATATTGGATCGCCGTGATTGCCACAGAGATTGACAAGATTCCAGTGATGCCCTTCTTTGAGAGTGGCGAGGAAGAATTCTTCAAAGCGCTTGTAATCTAAGAAGGTAAAATCCTCTGCACTCAAATGAGAGCGGGGGCACTTGGGACACGCCAGCGCGCAGCGAGAGCTGAGCTCGAGATGCCAAGTAGAAATGGAGGGAAAGTGCGTTGCCACTATGTTATACTCAGATGAATGGTTGCTAATTCTCTCACCGCATTAGATTCTCTCCTGAGCGAGCTTTCAAATGAAGGCTGGGCGCATAACAACGAGCAGGCCCAGGCGCTCATCGCCCCAATTGAGAGTGCCCGCATCGACTTTTCTGCGCGAAAGCTCCCTAAGAATTCGAAATTGGTCGCCTTTAGTTTAGAAAGTAATTACTACCAGGCCCATCGCTTGCTTCACATTGCGGCCAAGCGTCGACAACTCTGGATAAATGTTGATGAGACTCTCAGCTTCTGGGCTGAGCTTAGGACACAAATTGAAGAGCGATTTGAAATTCAAAAAGTTGGCAGTGGAATCTACTTTCTCATCCCTCTACTTTCGCGCTAGCTCTTTGGTCATCTCGATAAAACTATTTCGATCATCTTCAAATTCAAGTGAACTCATCGACCTCTCCTTCACTCGATCTTTCCACTTACTTGCACAGGCCGAGAGCTCAAGTGAATTGAGGTGCTCCAGGGCCTCTAGGGCCTTATAGAGTCTAATACCCACCTCCACATGCTTGGCGCCATCACGTGATATTGGATTAACGATATCCTGAAAGAAGGAACAGCTCTCAAATGGATGTGTGTAGAGGTTTTTAAACTTCACCTCCACCCTCGTCTTTGAAATATGCTGGTCCCAAGTGGTGAGAAGTCTAATCATTGATCCAATGACATCAATTGCGGTTCCCGGATCATTAACTGCAGGAGAGAGAGCTCTTGAAGCAACTTCACCGAGAGTAATAAAACCAAAGCGAGGGTCCTCTTCAAAAAAGCGCGAACTCCCCACATCAAAGCACTCTCTAATCTTCTGAATCCGATGCTCTTCAATCTTCTTATTTATTCTTCCCAGCGGGCGACTATCGTACATATAAGTTCCAGCCGCTACCTCTATTAGAATCTTGAGATCATACTCGGTTGCCAATTCATTAAGTGCCTCGTAATCAATAGATCTCACATATCCAATATTAAAGTGAAAGAAAGGTTCTCCCTCGCTTACATCGCTAGGAGCATCGTCGGCAAAGAAAGCTCCATGCCCAAGGTCCAAGCCTACCCTCTCAAGTGCTTTCAAACATATCTTTTCGACTTGATAGATGGTCTCATGCACTCGCCCCAACTTGGCCAATTTCTCAATCCAGCCAACAATGGTCCAAACGATGATGACGACGAGAGCTACCGTAAAAGCAAAGAGTACAAATCTCTCGGCCTGCTCATAAAAACCAGTTGAAAGGGCAATGATCGCAACCACACTAAAAATAAAGGCACCCAGAAAAATTGAAAGGGCGTTAAGCGACTCTCTATCTTCCATTAAGAGTCGCGCTGCTCTTGGAGTCACACCTTGAGAAGCAGCTGAGTAGGCGGCCACCATGGTTGACAGAGAAAAGGTAGCAACCATTAGCATACTAGAAGCGAGAATTTTGAGGATATCATCAACGGCTTCATTACCAAGAAGCTGCGCCCACTCGGTTGGAACAAAGGTAGAGAGTTTAACGGCGATCAGGGCAAGAGCAATCGCTATTGCAATTGAGAGATAGGCCCTCACGATGAGTCTTTTAGAGAGGCGCTTTAAGATGAAGTAGTACTTGGTAATATGCAAGAGAGCTCCTTATACTAGAGCATATCAGTTAATTAATTAGACAGGCGCTAGACCTGGCCCTCGTTATAGGGAAGTTCTACAATGAAGCGCCCCTCTTAAATGAAGATTGCATGAATTTGGCCCAGAAGATTGAACCTATTGCTCACAGTGACATAATGAACAAGTGTAAACCACGAGGTCTCTATGAAATATATTTTATCGATAATCTTTCTCCTAACTCTCTCAGCTTGCGCTAATGTCGATCAAATCGACCGCGATATTCTCTCTAAAAGAATAATGAGCTTTGATCCACACCCTGAGGAATCTGTTTTTCAAAATGAAGTGCGCGCATTTAGAGAAGGTGCCGTAGGTGGCTCTCAAGCTGTGGGAGGTGGATGTGGCTGTAACTAAGAAAATTGAAAAAGTGTTTTGGAGCCTCATCTTCTTTTTAGCTTCCATCAATAATGCATTTGCGGAAATGATGCTCAAAGGGGCGACGAAAGTTAAGACGATCTTTAATTTCTACCATCAAAATGGAGATGAAGGTTATCAAGTCTATAACGGCCCTGGTAGAGAAGAAGTAAACGTCGTAGAGCCCATGATCTTTATGGAGCATCAGATTACAGACGAGACTGCCATCAACGCCAACTTCATAGTCGATCTTTGGACTGCTGCTTCAGACACAAAGCTCGATGCCCAAACCGGGGCGAGTGGCGCGGGAAGGACGAATCAATCGCGTATAGCTGGAAATCTCGGTTTTAGAACAGAGACTGGTAAGTGGAGCTACTCGTCTGCACTTGGAATTTCTAGTGAGTACGATTACAAATCCATCAATGGCTCTGTGAATGTTTCTAGGAGCTTTGCCAAGGACAACTTCACTCTAGGGCTTGGACTACAGTACTATCTCGATGAAGTGAGCCTATTTCCTAGCCTAAGCAATCCCACAGCGGCCACTATTCAAGATGGCTTTGATCGAAAAATTCTCGCGACTTCAATTAGCGCAAGTCAGATATTAACCCGTAGAGATATCGCCCTTTTTACCCTCAATTATATCCGCGCCTCTGGCAGACTAGAATCCACAGCTAGTTCAGTAAATGTCGGGGGTTTAAGAGAAGTAGAGAGACTACCAGGAGAGCGCAACCGCTACGCCCTCTCATCCACCTGGGTTCATGCCTTCAACGCAACTCACGCTCTCAATTCAAGTTATCGCTACTACTGGGATGACTGGGATATGAGCGCCCACACGGCCAGGCTCGCTTATCTCTGGGAATATAATGAAGCTGGGGACCTACTTGAGTTCTCCACACGCTTTCACCATCAATCGGGTGTTAAGTACTTTAAGCAGAGATTCGGACAGTCAGAAGAATTTATGACCAGTGACTCAGATATGGATCAATTCGATTCAATTGAACTTGGTCTCTACAACAGCCGAGTTCTCTTGGGTGGTGATGACTTTAAAGTGTTTGGATTTGATTTTGAAAACCTCAATTGGAGCAATGGAGTAACCTACTCTACCCGCTCAAATGGATTAAAGTATGCGTATTGGCAAACAGCGATCTCTTTTGAATTTTAGCTTAATCATACTCGCAATCTTCACCTATTCAGTGGGAGCGACGGAATTAAAGCCGTTTAGCCTTAAAGAATACGAGAGTGCGAAAGAGATAAATCTAAGTGAGATAAAAGGGAAGAAGTACACTCTGATAAATTTCTGGGCGACATGGTGCGTGGCCTGTATCAAAGAACTTCCCGAGCTCGAAGAACTCAAAGCGAAGAATACAGATGTAAGCTTCATCGCAATCAATGCCGGAGAAGATGCGCGCAAGATTAAAAAGTTTTTAAAAAAACATACCTTCACTTACCAGATGCTACTTGATACCGATAAATCCTATAGTAAGTCTGTAGGCGTGCTAGAGTTGCCTCACACAATCGTCATTGATCCTCAAGGAAAAATTGTCTACAGCAACCACCGACCACCCAAGGTCCTAAACTTTGAGTAGTGATCTAAAAGTAGAGGCCAAATATCCTGCAATGGGAGGGCACTTTGAATTCTGTGCCTTCCCCCAGAACTTTTTCAGTAGAAAAGAAGTAGAAGACCTCTTTAAAAGCGCCGCCTCCATCGTCAATAATATTGAAGCTAAATTTACTGAATTTAAAGACAGTCCCTTTAATGAAATCAATAAGCATGCAGGCATAAAGCCCGTTAAAGTCGATGACGAAATCTACGCTCTTATTAAGAAATCTCTTGAGATCTCACAAGAATCAAATGGAATATTTGATATCTCCACAGCGGCCATCGGCCATGCTTGGAGAAAAGCCAAACAAAAAGGTGAAGAACTCCCTGAGAAGGAGCGAGATGAACTCTTTCACTTTGTCGACTACACGAAGATTATTCTAAATGAAAAAGATCAATCGATCTTTCTCCCCCATCCTAAGATGAGAATTGGTCTAGGCGGCATTGGAAAAGGATATGCAGTAGATCAGGCCTTTGAGTGGCTCAAGAAGCGTGGGCTCTATAATTTTAGCGTCAACGGCTCGGGGGATTTGCGCTTTCACGCGCGACCAGACGCTCCGAGGAAGTGGCGCGTGGGGATTCAAAACCCATTCTCTCTAGATCAATCTAAAATTGTTGGTGTCATTGAAATTCAAGAAGGCGCAGTCGCGACTTCAGGGGGCTATAAGCAATTCACCAAGAATGAGCACCATATTATTAATCCGAAATCCGGCCACTCTGAGCATTCAATTGCAAGCGCCACAATTATCGAAAATAATTGTATCGCCGCAGATACCGCCGCCACCATTGTCATGAATCTTAGTGCTCCTCTAGCACTTGAATATCTAAATCAAAGAAATATTTTTGGGGCACTCATTTCGAGTGAGGGAAAGAGTCTCTTAAGTAATAAGGCCCTCAATCACTTTGGCATATTATAGAAGCGCCTCGCGGTAGGGCCCGAGCTCTATTCTACCAGGAAAGCGCTCTTCCAACTGCTTTAAAAGTTCTCTAGCCGGAATAATTGCATCCAGATTTACAAGCACATTGAGGTTTTCAATCATCTCATCAAGGTTCACTTCTCCAAAGAGAGAGGACGGTGAGCTAATGGCCATGGCCCAGAGGTCACCTTCAAGCCAGCGCTCGTAGAAGAAATCTAAATTCATTCTTTGATTGGGAACTTCACCGGCATGAACGTAGACCTTCTTCGCCTCAAGATCATAGCCTGTGAGTACCCCAAAGTGCCAAACAGTGTGAAAAGAAAGGCCTGAATTATAAAAGACCACCACCGGATGCCCGAGTGTCACCGACTCCAAAAGTTTATCAAGACTTTTAATTTTAATGGGCACCAGTCCTAGACGGCGTACCGCCCCCAACATATCGCTCTTTGTACTTCCTTTTAGATTGGGTGAATAGGTGTAGGTAATGAGAGTATCTAAAGGACTGTCGAACCCTTCCTCTGCTAAAACCATCTTAAGGGCGGTAGGGCCGCAGAGCTCATTACTTTGCGCGTAGAAGGGAACATCAAGAGTGCTCTGTCTTGGAAGATCATTAAGCCTCTCGTCAGTTAGCGCCTCCCGAGTTGCATTGGAGGCGCATCCCGTAAAACCAGCAAAGACAATAAAGAGTAGAGCACAAAGTAGAATTAAACTGCGCATAGCGCTCTCCTAGTCAATTAGGAGCAGGATAATAATCACAAGTAAGAGAGTCGTTAAACTAATGACCACAACTTCGCCCCCTACTTGCTTCTTATTTTCAAGCATCTCTCTCAGGTCGCGATCAGACATAGCGATCATACGCTTTTTAAATTCATCTTCATCAACTCCATAAGCTTGTAAAACTTTCTGGCCTTCTTCAGTAGAGAGATTGCGTAGAAGTTTCTCGCGTAAATTATCATTCGGTGAGGTCTTGATCTTGAGCTCTCTAAGTTTACTATCGAGTTCTTTGACACTTACCTTGGCGCGCTCCGATGCCATCGCACTTCCAAGAAAGGCAAAATTAAAACAAATAAAATAGACCATTACATTTTTTAAGAATCTCATAAGTTAAACCTCCGATCGAAGTAGCTTTTCAGGATATTCAGCAAGAGCTGGGCCAGGATAAAGTCTCGTGAGACATTCGCTATTCACTCTTTACAATAAAATCTTATTAACCCTGAACATCCTTTAATAATGATCGCAATACGATGGAGATAGGAGTATTATCGGCCCATATGCACCGGAGGAATTATGCAGACGAAGTTTGAAACCATCATCATTGGTGGGGGCTTTGGTGGGCTAAATGCCGCCATGAAACTTGGTAAGCACAAGCGCGAAGTGCTTGTGATTGATCGCACCAATCATCACCTCTTTCAACCACTTCTCTATCAAGTGGCCACCGCCGGTCTCTCCCCTTCCGATATTGCTACCCCAATCAGAGAGATTCTAAAAAAATATTCCAGCGTCTCTGTGATCATGGATGAAGTAACGAAAATTGATAAAAGCTCAAAGAAGATCACGACGAGCTCTGGCAAAGAGCTTCAATTTGATCATCTCATCGTCGCCACAGGAGCAAGACACTCCTACTTTGGGCGCGATGAATGGGAGGAATACGCCCCTGGGCTTAAGAGTCTTTCTGACGCACTCAAGATTAGAGAGCATATTCTTAAGAGCTATGAAGAAAGTGAAATGGAGACCGATCAAGACAAAATTGATGCCCTTACTACTTTCATCGTTGTTGGAGCAGGTCCCACCGGAGTTGAAATGGCCGGGGCAATTGCTGAGATTGCCAATAAAACTCTCACTAAGAACTTTACACAAATAGATCCGCGTCGATCAAAAATCTACCTGATCGAGGGTGGTGATCGCGTTTTGGCGGCTTTCTCCCCCTCGCTCTCTCAAAAGGCCAAGAGAGATCTCGAGCGTCTTGGAGTCACAGTCTTACTTCAAAGTATCGTAAAAGATGTAACAAGTGATGGCGTTCAGGTAGGCGACACATTTATAGCTGCTAAAAATATTATCTGGGCCGCTGGCAATAAAGCGAACCCTCTGCTTAACGAACTAGGAGCGGAACTTGATCGCGCTGGAAGAGCAGTTGTGGAGTCTGACTGCTCACTCAAAGGACATTCAAATATTTTTGTCATCGGAGACGCCGCAGCCTTTAAAAAGGGCAACTCCACTCTGCCCGGTCTAGCGCCGGTGGCCGCTCAACAGGGTAAGTATGTTGCAGAAATTATCGCGAGAAAAATTCCCAAAGGTAAGAGAAATGCCTTTCAATATCTAGACAAAGGAACAATGGCGACAATTGGAAAATCCAAGGCCGTGATGCAAGTGGGGACACTAAAATTCACTGGCCTCTTCGCCTGGCTTTCATGGTGTTTTGTGCATCTGTTGTTTCTTGTGAAATTTAGAAATCGATTCTTTATCTTTTGGGATTGGGTCTATAGCTACTTTACTGGGCAAAGAGGTTCGAGACTTATTAAATAAAAAAGGGGAGCAAAAGCTCCCCATATTTTTTTATTCCCACTTGCGATTCTTTTCTACTATCTTTCTAGCTATTCTCATATTCTCAATAAATTCTTGTCGATAATTAAATTGGTCCTCACCTTTATTCTTCTGTGCAATTTCAATGAGCTCTGAAGTTTTAATTTCTCCAAGCAGCGGATCATCTCTAAGCACCATGGCAAATCCGGCGACACTTGCCGCAAATTGGAAGTCGCTACTCGCCTCACTAAACTTGCGCTCTTTCATGACCAAAACTTGTTCAAGAAGCTTACTCTTACTTCCAGTTGGTTCTTTATAGCGAAGCTTGACTGTTAGAGCATCACTACTGTCACTACTCACATCTTTTTTCTGTTGATACTTTAGATCGTCAACTTTTGGAAGATCGACTTTAACACCAACCGGGACGATCTCATAAAAAGCAGTCACCGTATGACCTGCGCCCATATCCCCAGCGTCTTTCTTATCGTCATTAAAATCTTTATCGGCGAGCTTTCTATTTTCATAGCCAAGAAGGCGGTAAGCTTGAACTTGATTGGGATTAAACTCAACCTGAAGTTTTACATCCTTTGCAACAGTGTGAAGTGTTTTAAAGCGATCATTAATAAGTACTTTTCTCGCCTCATTAAGATTGTCGATATAGGCGTAATTGCCATTTCCATGATCGGCCAGTTTCTCAAGCGTTGAGTCTTTATAATTGCCCATTCCCACACCGAGGACCGTGAGGAAAATATTAGACTTGGCCTTTTCCTTAATCATATCCACTAGACTGCCCTGAGATGTCTGCCCCACATTGAAATCACCATCTGTGACAATGATCACGCGATTATTTCCATCCTTTATAAAATTATCTTGCGCCGTTTTGTAGGCAAGCTCTATCCCAGCTCCCCCATTGGTTGAGCCACCGGCGCCGAGACTACCAAGAGCGTTAAAGATAGTCGGAATGTCACTCGCTTCAGTCGGAGGGAGAACAAGACCAGAAGAGCCAGCATAGACGACAATTGATATCTTCTCGTCACCATCCATCTTGCGAACCATCTCTTTTATAGAGGCTTGTACCAATGGCAATTTATTGGCACTCCCCATCGATCCAGAGACGTCAATAAGAAAGACGAGATTTGATTTTGGGCGACTCTCCATCAAGAACTCTTTTGCCTTAAGAGCGACCTTCACGAGTTTGTACTTGGAGTGAAAGGGTGAATTCGCAATCTCCGTGTGAATAGCAATGGGATGCTCAGAGTCTGATTTTGGAGCTTCATATGCATAATCAAAGTAATTGATAAATTCTTCCACTCGGATCGATTCCTTAGGTGGAAGAAGGGCATCGTTAAAGAAGCGACGCGAATTAGAGTAACTTGCTGTATCCACATCCACTGAGAATGTGGACAGAGGCTTATCGGCCACGCGAATAAACTCGTTTAATTCAACGTGATCATAGGCCTCCGTATTATGTTCTACTGGCAAAGATCCAATCATCTGCGCGCCTTCATTGGCGAACATCCCCCTAGAGACTTTTCCCTTAGCAAGAGGGGCGGCCCTACTCTGTGGGGCAATCTCCTTCTTTGCAGGCTCAGCTTGCATCAAGGTGGAGGGAGTGCTTGAGGCAATATCATAAGAAGATGACTTCTCAAGAGTACTTGATGCCTTTCCAAAAACATCTCCAGTGAGTTCTGTGAGTTTTCGTGTTGATATCTCTTTAAATTGAATTACACCGACAATCACAAGAGAGGTTGTCGCAAGCCAGGGAAGTCCTCGCTTCCACCAGCTCTGTTTAGACTCATACACCTTTGAAATCTCTTCTACCTGATCAGGGTTTAATCTTGAGAGCTGCTCAGTAGAAAATTCATCTCTGAGAACTCCTGCCATTTTTTGAATGTCTTCATACTCTTTCTTGGCGGCACTATCATTTTGCATTTTCATCTCAAACTCCCTGCTCTCCTCAGGACTCAGTTGTCCGAGAGCGAATAGTGTAAATTTGGGATCATCATGAAGATTAGACATGAAAGAACTCCTCTTTGAGCCCTTCTCTTAGAGCTTTAATTGATTGATGAATAATGACTCCCACATAACTGGTCGTCAGACTGGTCACCTCAGCTATTTCTTTATAGCTAAGACCCTCACTAAACATGAGCACCATGACTTCTTGATTTTTCTTGGGAAGAGATTTAAGAGCGATAAAAACCTCACGCCCCATAAATTTCTCCTCTTCACTTCCAAGTAGCTCAAAGTGCTCACTCGCCTCCTCTAGCGAAATGAGCTTTTGATTTTTGCGATAAATATCAATCGCTAAATTTCGGCAGACTCGGTAGAGCCAAGGAGGGACGAGAGCTTCAGACTCTGGATACTTTTGATCCCAAAGTTTGATAAATCCATCCTGGACTACATCTTTAGCACTCTCTTCATTGCGAAGAATTTTATGAGTGTATCGAATGAGTCCACCTTGTTGCTCTCGCATTGTCTTTTGAAACCAAGTCTTCTTTTGCGCCGCCATTGGAAGTGCTCCTTTACTAAGACAACGAATGGGCCCTGTGATTTATTAATCAATCTTAAAAAATGCAATGATTTCAATATTATAGATAAGGTTAGGACAAGGGTGTCAACCGAAGGTGCGCCCCAAGAATATTGGGGCGCAAAGAACTAAAGATAGAGCTGTTGGTGGGATTCAAGCGCTCTTTTAAAGCCCGCTCGCGCCTCATTGCGCTCTTTATAGGCCATTAAATTGGGAAAATTAACTAGGAGCTTTGACCCCATAGCGTCTCTTAGAACTGTCGTCATTGAAATATCGGCAATGCTAAAGTCTCCCGCCAGATATTCACGCTCCCCAATGGCCTTTGAAACGGCCTCGAGGCGCTTATTGAGATTCTCAAGCGCCACTGGCTTTCTCAATTCGGCCCACTCCTCACCTCGGCAAAAGAAATTCACAACTGTGCAATGAGCGACGGCCGGCTCTAAGGATGTGAGAGAAGCAAAGTGCCAAGTGAGGGCCTCGGCGCGCTTAACTTCATCAGCAGGAAGCAGTTGTCCGTGCTTGAGAGCGAGGTGCAAGAGAATCGCGCCAGTTTCAAACATAGTCACTCCCTCTGATTCAAAGTAGGGAACTTGACCGAAGGGCTGCTTTTCTAGGTAATCGCCTTCTTTAAGTTTCGCGTGCTCATAGCGATGTTCTTCATAAGGAAGATTCATCTCCTCGAGCGCCCAGCGAACGCGCATCTCCTTAACAAATCCTTTCGTAAATTTTGGGGCATTGGCAATAACGCTAAATCGATTCATCTCTCTATTCATCCTTAATTTCGGGCTCAACTAAGTGGGCCAATTTTGTAAGTGATTCCTGCCAACCAAGGTAGCACATTTCCGCTGGAATAATCTCTGGAACTCCGGCCTGCTTGATGGCGAGCTCAGTGCCGCAGAGAACTTCTTTAAAAGTTACTGTGATCTCCATTCTTCCTGGTAGATTGGGGTCGTCAAACTCATCGTAATACTCAATGAGTTGATTCTCTTTAATTTTCGTGTAGCGACCACCAAAGGAGTGCTGCTTGCCGGTGGTAAAATTGGTGAAGGACATTTTATAGCCGCCGCCCTCTCTGGCATCCATCTCGTGAACCTTGGCGGTGAATCCAAATGGTGGGCTCCAGGTCGCCAGGGCGTCGGCATCTATAAAAGCGCGAAAGACTCTCGAGGCAGGGGCTTTTAAAACTCGGTGCAAATTAATTGTGTGACCACTCATAATAACTCCTATTGCGACTTATTGCGACATTCGTCGTTGCCGTAGTCATAGAAGCTTAGCGAGTTTAGTTCATTAATTCACTGAGAAGTTTAAGGGATTCAACCTTCTTCAAACCATCAAAGACTGAGCACACTACCATTAATTCATTTGCCCCGGTCTGATCGATAAAGTTTTGCAGCTCCCCGCGCACACTTTCTTTAGTTCCCACAAATGTGTAGCGAAGCATATTAGAGGCGAAAATTTCGGCATGTTCATCGAGCACCAAGTGAGCTGGGGCCACGGGCTTTGGAAAGCGCTGTGTGCGCCCTTTGACGATATTTGAAAAGGCCTGTTTTTGACTTGTAGCAAGGTAGAGCGCTTCCTCATGCTCAGAGGCGAGAATAATATTCACTCCAAGCATCACATGGGGACTGGCAAGCTGCTCAGATGGCCTAAAGTGTTTGCGGTAAGTAGCTATTGCCTCAAAGAGTGCGTCCGGTGCAAAGTGCGAGGCAAAGGCATAGGGAAGTCCAAACTCCGCAGCAAGTCTCGCCCCGAAAGTGCTTGAGCCTAAAATCCACAAGGGAATTTGCAAATTCTTACCTGGCACTGCCTTCACACTACCGCTTTCATTACTAAAGTAGGCCTGGAGCTCGCGCACATCACTGGGAAAACTATCAGAACTAGTGCGATCTCTGCGAAGAGCGCGCATAGTGAGCGCATCTGTTCCTGGCGCGCGCCCAAGACCTAGCTCGATCCTGCCGGGATAGAGAGTTTCTAGCGTTCCAAATTGCTCAGCGATCACAAGAGGAGCGTGATTGGGAAGCATAATGCCCCCTGCTCCCAACTTAATCCTGCGAGTATTGGCCGCGAGATGAGAAATAATCAGTGAGGTAGCGGCGCTGCCGATTCCCTCCATATTGTGGTGCTCGGCAACCCAAATTCTCTCATAGCCAAACTCTTCAAGTTTTTGGGCAACCATCACACTTCTTTCATAGGAATCTTTGATTTCTTCTCCCTCGTTAATATTAACGAGGTCGAGGTAGGACAATTTCATTTCAAATCCTTTTTGCTAGAGAAACTAGCTTATCATTACTTCGATAATCATCAAACTAACAGTTCGACAATTATCGAACATTAAGAAAATTGACGACAAGCTCAACAAGAAATATATTCAACTCATGCCAAATCTAAATGTTCCCGACGTAAAAGATATCGAGTTAGACCAAGTGCTAAAAGCGCTTGGAGACCCGATTCGTCTCTCGGTCATTCAACAACTTCTCAAGGCCCGCGGCAAGGAACTTGCCTGCGGTGAGTTTGAACACAATGTTGCGACTTCCACTTTTTCTCATCACATCAAAATTCTTTACGAGGCCGGACTCATCGCTGGTCGAAGTGAAGGAACGAAGTGCTTAAACTCACTTCGCATCAAGGATCTTAAAGCGCGCTTCCCAGGTTTAGTGGAGATGCTCAAGAAGAGTATCTAGGATCACTTTGTCCTCACGCCTAGCAACAACCTTGTTGTGCGACACCATAATTAAAATTTTCTTAAGGGTCAGTTAATCACCACCATCGATTAAATCTACTTCTTTTATTGGCATGACTTTTGACAAGGACAACAGAAAGCATGATTCATCGAAAAGGAGAAAAGATGAAAAGACAACTGACACAAATCGCTCTGCTCTCATTGATTGTCGCCAACCCCGTCTTCGCCCAGTCGCGCAGCTTCGCTCAGGATGAAGTTCTACGCATGACTTCAAAAGAAGTTCAAACCATTGAAAGAGATTATCGACTCACCCTCACAACGGCAGTTTCCTATTTGGAGAAAAATCCCAGGGAGATTCCAAACGTCATCAACCCTAAATTATTTAACGTTGCTGCAAAGCTGATTAAAGAAGGAAACTTCGACAAGCTCCAAGAGATGGATCTAGGTCGTCAGGTAAAAGACTCTCGCGGACAAGTGCTTAGACTGCAAGGAGAGATCACGGGACTCTCCGAATTCGGCCGCACTCTGCTAGAGAGTGAAAACGATTACAATATCAAGTCTCAGTATGAGATCGCCTACAATATTATTCTCCCCGCTCAACGCACTCGCTTTAAAACGCCAGAGGAAATTAAAAAACTCTCTAAAGATGAGGCAAAGAAGGAGCTCAACTTTCTCATCGGTCTCATTGGCAAGCTCACCCTTATTCCCTTTAAGCCCACGAGTCCTGGGTGGAAGTGGGATTGCGATGATGAGATCGGACAGCAGCGTGTAGGCGCCGGAGACAGTGCCAATAGATGCGCAGAAGTTGATCACGACCCCGATGGCCTCTTTGCCAATTCAAATACCGCCGACTTTCCACTTAAGTACTATCACACTTGCATTAAGAGTCAGGGAAGTCGCGGCAGTTGTGTGAGCTTTGCCATAAACGCCGCCGTCGAGTCTCTTTTGATGCTCAAGGAGGACAAGGCCTATAATTTGGCCGAACAGTATACGTATTTCTATGGAGAGATCTACTCAGATCATGGTGGGCGCTACACCTATGGCCTCAACACCGGAAGTGCTCTAAGTAAAATGGATTCTAAGAATATTAAATTTCAATACGAATCTTTTTGGGAATATAACCCATCGAGCTCAATCGGAAATAAGTCTGGTGACATCTATCCAATGTCGTGCACAGGTTACAATGGAGAGATGTGTACAAATTTCGCCTTCCAGTCGCAAGAAAGTATCACCGGTGTCTGGCCATTTAGAAACTACAACTACACTGTTCCCTATCGTGGAACTGCTAAGAATATTCAGATCGTCGACACAGGAAATATCTTCTTTAGCTGGAATAAAGCCGCTTCACTCGATCTTGCGATCTCACTACTCAAGTCAAAGGTGCCTCTGGTCCTAAGCTTTAATGTTAGAGATAATTTCATGAGCACCGGAAGTGATGGCTATGTCTACTATCAATCAGGGCAAGATAATGTAGGCGGGCACGCTAGTGTACTTCTAGGTTTTATTCCAAACTCAAAGCTTCCAGCAGGAGTGACTCCGGCCACAGAGAAGGGCTTCTTTATTGTAAAAAATAGTTGGGGAACTTGGAATGGCGATTGTGGCTACTACTATGTGGACTACAAGTATCTAAGAAATTATGCCAAGGGAATTTTTACTTCGGTTATTAACTAGAAAAAGTGACCAATGCCTAGCAATAGGCATTGGTCACTTTTCGATTATTTTTCGTGAACTGATGGATCCGCAGCTGAATTAGATTTTTGAGAGCTTGAAACTTCTTCTTTAAAGAGCGATTCATCCTTTGTCATTTCATCAATGGCGCCAAAAGGAAACTTACAATACTCAGCTAGCATTTTAATTTTTTCTGACGGATTGAAACTCTTATTTTCGACAATATTATCAATGCTGCCTGCAAATCCACCGGCGCCATAGCCTTCTGACCCGCCATAGCTACCTTGATAGGGATTGGCGTAGTAGCCACCACTTCCCCATGGACCTGTTACTTCCTCTTTTGACTTAGGAGGATTATAGAGATCGTCGTTTCTCTTTAAGTGACCACTTAAGATCTTTTGCGCCTTATCTTGATATTGCTCATAACAAGCCTTGAGTTTGTTTGCCTCTGAGCCTTCAGTTCCCTCTTCTTTGAGCATCTTTTTAATATCTCGGCAAAGCTCAACGTCATTGACGAAAGATTTATGGGTATTGCCATTCGTCTCAACAAGAGAAGTCGTGCGATAGGGAAAGCACTTCCCAGACTTCACTTTAATGTCATACACAGTGGAGTACTTACTGGGTCCAGAGGCCATCATACCCATCCCAAGCCCCATGCCATAACCAGGCATTCCCATAAAGCCTTTATTAGTTGAGCCTAGACCTGTTTCGGATTTAAATCCTTTAAAGGCATTATTTTGAATTATCTGAGTAGGCGCCCCATTCTCATCTCTTTTAATAACGACTTCAAAGTCTGTTGTATAATCGCCAAAACCTTTGATCTTGTACTTAATCGTCTCTGTGTTGCTCTCTTTATCAAAAGTATAGGTGGCGTCTTTGTGAGCTCTCACCTTGCCGTCTTTATCCATGCGAAAGGGAAAGTCCGGGCTTCCACCAAATTGCATATCTGGATTGGGATTAAAGTTCTTTTGACAGTAGGAATAGTCCACGTCTGCGGCCAGTGTGGCCAAGGAAAAAGGAATTAATCCCAGTGCGAGAATATACTTCATATGTAGCTCCAGTTATCAGGGTTGTTTGCAATTAAAATTATCGGACGAAGCGTAAACAAACTTGAGCAAAGAAATTGGGTATCCGTAATTTCAAGTAGATGGCCTCCCAAATGGATATCCTATAGAATGGAGTAGATGACCTCAAATAAGGCGATTATTCGCTTCTACCTACTATGGTGCCTACTCGTTCTTGGCTTTTCGTGGCTAAAACTTACCTTTAACCACCCTTTAGTAAATATCGCCCTGTGGTTCAGTGTCATCCTCTTGGTGAGCTACTTTGCTCGCGCTTTTAAGAAATCATTTCGGGATAGCATCAAGTGGAAAACACCAAGAATCAAAAGCCTAATCATCACTCTTTTGCTTGGAATACTCACTCTCATTATCTATTTGGGATATTTTAAAATCTTGGGAATGACTCATTTCCCAGTTCCAAGTACTCATCAAAACCTTCAAGACTATTCGTGGCCGTGGTGGACTTCATTCCTTCTGATTGCGATCTTACCTGTGATTTTGGAAGAGATTAGCTTTCGCGCGCTTATTCTAGGAGAGCTTTGCGCTAGATATCCATTTTGGATGGCCAATCTCATTCAAGCCTCACTCTACGCCCTCCTTCACTTAAGACCGCTCATGATTGCAAGTCACCTGCTCCTTGGGCTCTACTTCGGATATATTAGTAAGAAGACGAACTCCATCTACCTCGGGACCCTACTACATATTCTTCTCAACACTTGGGCGCTCTTAATGGCCGGCAAGGCAATGCCCTAGAGCAAATCCTAATCAATTCCTAACGGTCATGATCACTCGGTAAGCAAGCATGCGGGTGATTTCTACACACTTCATTGAGATCAAGAATGGTGGGGACTATAAAGCGCGAAGAAACATATCCTCAAGAGGTTCTCCCATGATCAAGTCAGCTCTAGTCGTTGCCCTACTCGCTCTCACTACCAGTGTCTCAGCAAGCATCTCAGGTCCATGCTCAGGACATGCTAAGTCGGCCGCCATTAGGGCCTATAAAGCACAAATGGGAACAGTCCAAGGCTCAGATGGAATCGAATACGAAATCAAAGAAAAGCTCAAAGCTAAACTTCCCTTTCACAATTATGTGGTCACAATTTTTGACAATAATGAAGATGGCGACACTTGGTCGGTAGACTACTTCGTTATGACAAAGCTTGAAGGTCAGACGTGCAAGGTTCTTAAAGTAAAAGAAGAGAGGCCGGCACTAATAAAATTTCAGGGCCTAGAAAATTCTGATGTAGCTCAGACGATTGAGGTCGATGTGAATTACGTCAATAATTCAGAAAACTATATCGACTTTCGCGCTTTTATTGATGAGGACACTTACTCCTCCTACTGCTATACAGGAGATCAGGAATCGGTGAAGGATATTATCAATTCGATTCTTGATGTTAGTACCGGTGATTCATTTATCCTCTCTTCAAAGCTCAGCACTTCTCAAGGAAAGATCATTCACCAGGGCACATATACAGCAGGTAGTGGAGATCATGACTTTGCACTAGATTTTGAGCTGAGTGAGTGCAAGTAGGTTTAATAGCTTCATAAAGCCCTCAACTGAGACTTGTGAAGCTAATAACCACTAGGGCTAAAATGCATAAAGTCCTTTTGCGCCCCTTCAATCGCACCTCCCCAGGCAAAGCCCTTGCGGCGAAGATTATCAACGAGCGTACTATCTGAAGTAATTGAAAGATGATGCTCAGGGCTCCATGTACCACCGTGCATGAGCTCACAGTTCTCGGTGTAACTGAGACAATTTGAATAGAGTCCATTGTGAGAGCGATTCACATCGATGGAAAGTCCAAAGCTATGGTTACTAAGCCCCGTGCGATAGCCTTCTCGGTCTATTTCCCCCCTGGTCATCTTCACGAGGTAACCCTCAAGCTCCATGATTTTAAATCCCGAAATGAGAGATTGATTGAGCGCCTTTTCAACCTTGGCGGCAATAAAGCGACAGATTCTGGCGCGCTTGCCATTGTTAAGATCAATCTCTACTTGATCTTCCTCACACACACTACAGCCGCTTTTTTGATCGACATGGTCAGAGGGAAGTTTTGAGCGCTCAACAACCTTTCTGATAGGACCTTCAAAACTCTTCCTCTTAACGTTATAGCGATAGAGATCATAGTGACAAAGCTCGCCCCCCAAAAGGGGGAAGCTAGAGAATATTAATAAGGGTATTGCGAGTAATTGTTTTGCCATTTTCCAATTCTACTTTAGCTTTAAGGTTTTTACGACCTGGGCTTAGAGGCCAATAGAGTGGCTCCTGAGCAGTACTCTCCCCAATGAACTTGTCTTCTAGATACCACTTAACTTTGTTAATTTTAGATTCAGAAACAACTTCTAAGTTGAGCCGTTGATATTCCCTAGGAATATTTGGATCAATTCCAAAGAGTGAGCCGTTAACTGGAGATTTAATTTCTACGTATGAAGACATTAAATTGGAAGTATTTTGAATAATTGAAAAGTTTGGAGCGCACTTATCAGCAACCTGTCCCTCAACAGTGGCAATATTATTTTCTTGTTTCCAGAGATCAAATTGATGAGAGAAATCTTCTACGTTCACGCGACTGATGCTTTCATTAGCTACACAATTTCGAACAAGTACTTCACGGTGCACATCACACTCTTTAAGAGGTAAGTGTCCTTCTAGAAAGCTCTCCTGGAGTTGATGGGGACAATGCGGACCCTTAAGCATCCCTGATGATGGACAAATGTCCACTTTTTTGCTCCCAAGAAGTCTTGGAGGAGTCATCACTTCCCTTGAAAAGTATGAATATACGAGTTTAACGATATCGTGATAGATAGGGCCCGCGCCAGAGATACCAGAGACATTGTGCATACTTGCTTGGTCGAAATTTCCGGCCCAAACTCCTACCGTGAATCGCTCATTAAATCCAACCACCCAATTATCTCTGAAATTCGTAGAAGTTCCCGTTTTAGAAGCAAACCAAAAGGGAAAGTCGAGAACGCTATTTCTGCCGAAACTGTGCTCTCTTCTCGTATCTTCTGAGAGAATATGGCCAATAAGAAGGGCCGTCTTTTCTGACATTGCCGTCTCTCTCAATTGCCTTTGATCGCGACTAAATGGTGTAAGATCTATAAATGAACCCTTCACTGCAAAAGCAGTATAGGCGCGAACCAAGTCGTATAGTGATAATTCGGCATTCCCCAGAGTGAGTCCGATGCCATAAACCTCCGCACTACTTGGAAAATCAAGACCAAAGCTGCGATAGAAATTAAGTATGCTTTCAGGCCCATAGTAATCGGCCAAATAGAGTGCCGGGATATTTAGTGAGTTTGTGAGCGCGAAACTCGCACGAACAGGACCCAAATAATCATTTGAGTAGTTACGGGGCTTGTAAACTCCCCCGCCAACATTGAACATCATTTCAACATCTGGAAGAATTGAACTTGGATGATGATCATTTTGGAAGGCATAAGCATATGTCAGAGGCTTTAATGTTGAGCCAGGCTGCCTTCTTTGGAGCACGCCATCGTTTTGGCCGAATCTTTCTTCAAAGAAATCGTGACTTCCAATATAGCTTAGAATTTCTCCGGTCTGATTATCAATGACCAAGGCACTCGCCGAGCCAACACCTTTGTCTTTAAGCTTGCCGACTTGATTTTGCACAATTTTTTGCACTTCTCTTTGTAAATGCAAATCAAGGCCCGTTTTAATTTCCTTTTGAGTGCGACACTCCTCATCACACTGACTTAATAAATAACCAAGAAAGTGAGGGGTATGAAAAGCATGCTTTTTAAACTCGAGAGAAACATCCTCTTTAAGTGAGAGATTCTTGAGACTTTCTAAATCGGGACGACTCTCAAAAAAAGAACTCAGGACAAGATTTTTACTTTTAATGAGATCACTTCGATTTTCTGGCCTTAAGAGGCGACTTGGGGATCTTGGCAGAGTGGCCAATATTGCCATTTCACTATAAGAGAGTTCACTAGGCTCCTTGGCAAAAAAGTAATTTGAAGCTTCCCAGACGCCCTTGATATTGTGACCAAAGGGAAGAAGGTTGAGATAGGCCTCCAATATCTGAGACTTTGAATTAAGAATTGAAATCCAAAATGCGTCATTTAAGACTCTCACTTTTCCCAAATAAGTTCGAGGGCGCTTATTGATAATTCTCGCAAGCTGTTGCTCAACTGTACTAGCGCCCGAAACAATTTCGGAATGATTGATATTTTGCCAAAGCGCGCGAGTTAAACTGATGAAATCAATCCCGGCATGGGAATAGAAACGTTTGTCCTCTGCATGAAGAAAAACTTCCTGCATCACTCTTGGTATCTTTGATAGCTCTACATTCTGACTATAAATATTCCCATTGAAATTCAAATAACGAATGATCTCGCCATTTCGATCTAAGACCTTAATGGTAGAGGAACTCTGAGAGAAATCCTCTACCTTATTCCTACCGCTCAAGAGATAAGATGAGAGCACGAGAATAATTAATGTGGGTGGAATCATCCACTTCATTACTCACTCACCTCTACTCTTCGAGATTTTGAAGTTCCGTAAATATCGGGATAGTACATCTCTTCAATACGAGTTGCGTCCATCAAGAAGCTTCCTTCGACACCTACGCTCACCGAATACTCAGCTGTATACTCTTCTCCAGCATAGAGTCTATCAGCGTAGAACTGAGCGGCATGTAGGCGAAGGTCGATATGGTGAAAGCCATTTCCTCTAAAGTAGTCTCCAGAATAAGCATAGGTGTAGTTCTTGTACTTTTTACTGACAGCGGGAGAACTCAAAAACTTAGTAAGCTTTGAGCTACTATCGAGATTGTAATTGATGGGTTCAAAGGAAGCCGCGAGTGGATCGTTAATTCCAACATTAAAGCGATTTTTATCCGTGCGCACGACCAGAACGATCTTAAGAATATCCCCCACTTTTACATTCAAGTGCCCTTCCAACTCTTCCCATTTAAGATTTTTCTGATCGAGCTTAAAAATCACTTTGGTGATACTAAAGCCTTCGTCAACTTCAGTATCGAGAGTGTTGAGGTCTAGGTAGCGCTGCTCAAGACGGTAATAAATTGGGTCCTTAGCACTTGGTTTAAACTCAACGGTTTGCTCCACTCCAGCTTTAAGTAACTTTGGGTCAACTTTTATCTTATCCTCTTCACTGATTCTCTTACTTACTTGAGACTTGGCCACACTCTGACCGTCGATGAGTGACTCTACAGTTGGACTTTCGGAGCCATCAGTATTTGTACTCGCCAAATAATCAAAGGCTGACGTTAAACAGTACATGCTCTCTTGAGTATTATACCAATAGCCATCATTTCGTGAGGCCAGGATCGACTTCACCATTAAGTGGGCATCTTCTTTACCACGAAATGAATTTGTCGTGATGAGAGCGCTATAAACCTGGCACTGCGTTCTCCCTGGAGTATAGAGCCAGTACTTTGACTCAGGCTCCTCAAAATCAAAGACAAGACCTTTATTCTTGGCCTTTAAACCTGATTGAAAGTACTTTTGTAGCTCTTCAAATTGGGCCTTATACTTTTCTCTGCCATTTAGGACCCTAAGTAGATAGGCCCTGCCCTCCACGGTCATATTATCTTTTTCAGAAATTGCCTTGGTAATGGCCGAATCTAAATTCGTCTCTCCAAATTGAGAGAGTATATAGAGGACTCTCACTTTACCAGTTGAAGCAATATTAGATGAGTAATGCTCAGGCCATTTTGAACTAGTTGTGATGAGTCTTCGGAGGTAAGGAATTAAGCGATTCACAACCTCACTGGGTGGTTCAATTCCCATGCGCTTAATCATAGAAAAAATCTCACCAGTATAAATTGAAAGATAAACATCACTAGAACCATGTTCAGAGGGGTAGTACATCATCCCACCATCATCATCTTGATACTTAGGTCCTAGGTCGATGAACTCACGAACGATACTGAGAGGCTCACCCTTTGCTTCATGCCTAAGATTGAGTGGACCCATTGAATCTTTGACACCATGGTACTGTGCCCAGGTGATAACCTTACTCATCCGTTGCTCCCAACAGCCGTAGGGGTAGATGAGTAGATACTCAAAAGTATCTTTGAGGTTATTTAAAAGAGTATTTGAGTAAGAGATAGACAGTTGACTCGTTCCCTCCCTAACTCCTTTGGGATAGAGAATCTTTTCTTTTCTCGACTCACCTAATAGGACACCAGTAGACACCTTCACTGAATTGGCAACAATAGGTCTCACATTTAACTTTGTTTCAACAGCATCACTGTGCTTTCCATCTGTGGCCTTAGCGGTGATGGAGTAATCACCTGGCCCCTTGGTTTGAGTCACAAACTTAAAGAATTCATTTGAATCGTCTTGAATAAATTTTGAATCATTTAGAAGTGGAATATGAAAAGTGTCTGAACTCACATCCATCTTCACTGACTGGGCCTGACCGGTTTTATTAAAGACTTGAAACTTTGCCACAAAGCGATCTTGCTCCGTGAGGAAGTTTGGAAGCGCCGGAATTATCATTAGCGGTTTGGCCACTTTAAACGATGATTCGCCAAATCCAAAGCGATGCTCCGAATCCACAGCAACAATGACTGCTCTCCACCCCGTTAGATTATCTGGCGCCTTAAATTTAACACTCGCCTCTCCCTTTGAGTTGGTAACCAATTGCCCTTCCCAATGAGCGACGGCCTTAAAGTCCTTTCGAGTGAGCGATTCATCTACCCCACCACCACCGCCAGCGTTACCACCTTTTCGTCCATAAGTTTGGCGACCAACAAGATTAATGAGAGTTTGATAATTGAGAATACCTAGATGCTGAAGATGATAGAAATCATCGTGGATCTTATACTTTTCGGCGTAACCACCTACGAGTTGCAAGACGGCTTCGTCAATAATTGCGACGGCAAGCTCAGACTCCACGCCCTTGCCCTCACTTGTTTTGGTGTTAATTTCAATTTCTACCATCTGCCCCGGTTCATAGACTGCACTCTTGGGCTTAGCTTGAATGTCGAGGTGACTCTCCTTAGAAACTACATCAATTTTAGTATAGCCAAGATAGAAGCTTGGTTTTCCAAGATCAAGCTCACCCTCTACTTTCTCTGAGGTTCTACCCTTGGTAATCAAAACCGAAACAAAGATTCCCGGAAGGTATTCCTTCTTATCAAGCTTTAATTCGTACTCATAAAATGATCCATCGAGCTTGATACGCTTACTTTCAATGATTCCGTCGCGCTCAATCGTAAGTAGGGCCTCAGCTTCACTAAAAGGAGACTTTATGAGGATTTTGGCCGTCTCCCCTTTTCGATACTCAGTTTGGCTTGTTACTAAATCGATTCTCGAGTGATTGAAGTGTTGCTGACTAGCATATCCAGAACCTCCCCACACATAGACACTCCTTCTAATAGAGTCTACATTTGCAAGGCCCTTTGTGCTAATGGTATAAAAATAACTGCCACTCTTTTCAAGCTTGAGCTCACATGAATCCAGATTTACTTTGAATTCAAATTCGCATGAATCAATCTGTTTTTCAGTCTGTGAGTAGTCATAATAATAGTAATTTCCACTCCCCTTCCTTCTATTCGTGAAGTACTCAATTTTGAAGAGCTTGATTTCTCCTTTATGGCCAGAGAGGACCTTCTGGCTTGGATCGATCAGAACAACCTTCGGTTCAATCTTCGCATTTTCGCGGTATGACCACTGATCAAGTCCCGCTCCGAGATAACCGTTCTTCTTATAGACCTCAATTGACTTGCTACCAGCAACCTTTGCTCCTTTATTATCCTTTGAACTCACCTCAACGTAGAAGCGCCCGTCTCCCTTTGTTTCAAGATCAGACAGCGAGACAGTCTTTTTTAAATACCCATCTGAATTAAAGTCGACATCTTCTCTAAGCACAATTTGAGACTTTCGATTTTCTTGCATTTCGTAATAATCATCACTATACCAGTAGTGACCAAAATACTTCTTTAATTGCTCATCTTTTACTTTGAATGTGAGAGGGGTGTAGGAGACTAGTAATTCCCCTTGCGCGTTCTTTAACTTGCCACCAAAGTGATACTCTCCAGTTGCCTCGACTTTAATATCACCAGAGGCATAGGAAGCATCCGTTGTTATCTTAAATGGACTCGTTCTAAAGTCTTCAACTTTAAAGTCCCCTGCAGTCGTAAACATTCCATTTTTGTTAGGACGCACTGAAATTTCATACTCACCAGTACTCGCGTTTTCTGGCAGTGTGAATTCTAGCACAGCGGTTCCAAATTTATTTATTTTTACCGTTTGTTCTAAAATATTTTGAGACCGTGACGATTGAACATTTACCTTAATTTCATCATAGTCAGCAATAAATGAGAGACTTGTATTGCTCCAGCGTCGTGTAAAGACCTTTAACCGAACTTTGTCACCTGGCTTATAGATCGGCCGATCGGTGATGGAACTAGCAATAAAGTTATTATTATCGGAGAGCCTCTTAAATTTTAAATTAAATTCCGATGGAGTTATCCCGCGATTCCACTGCTCACTATAGCCTTCATTCACATTTGAGGCCGTAATATAAGTGAAGTCATCACCCTTTGTAGCAAGCACTCTGATATCGTGGGGAATTATTTCTTTTGTCCCCTTTAATATCACGAAACCTTCTTGGTTAGTCTTGCCCGAATCTGCTTGCTTATCACCATTAAATATCTTAACGCTCGCATTTGAGACCGGCTTGCCATCTGAGAGTGAAAAGACAAATGCCTGGGAGTTAAAGTAGCCCACTTTAAAGTGAAGACCGAGATCAGTAACTAGAACCCTGGCCTTGGTTGGATTCGAATTATTGTTGTTGCTGTCATCATAATAAGAATAGCGATTAGAAAACATCTCGTGGGCATCGCGATACTCTTGGTCAATATGTTGTAGGACAAATTGCCCTTCAAAGAAGTTGGCTTTGTCAGGATTTACACCGGGTAACTTCTTTAGATCCAAGTACCAGCGCTCAGGAACATTTCTCTTAAATTCAAGTGGAATGACATAAGATGAATCTGTTGCCCATCCCTCTAAGCTACTTAGGTCTTCTGAAAAATCCTTCACTTTGTAATCAAAGTTAATCTGATCGATATTGCGATATTCAAAAGGAAGTTGCCAAGGCCCCTTGCGCTCAAGAACTGCCATGGGGCGGTTATACTTAAAGCTATATGGTTTGGGGTAAAGGGTGACTACAAATCGAGTTGGTCCGTAGTGGCCATCTTCACTACTTTGATACGCATCCTTTCTAAATGAGAATTCATACTGCCCCTCATTCTCTGGAAGAATAAAATTTAGATTGCGTAGACCTCGCCTTTGTCCACTACTAGTACTTTCTTTTATTTCTGCCGCAATTTTCTTATTAAGTTCTTCATCTTTAAACTCTAGAGGTGACTTATCATCTTCTAAAGTTATAGGATTAGAAAAATTTAAACTTACACTGCTTCCCCACTCACAGTTAATCCAAACTTTGTCGCTCTCATTTTTTTGTGTATTTCTTGCAGCGTAATAGTCACTCACCTGATTATTTTTTCCAGAGCATGAGATAGATAAAATTCTATTTCTTCGGTCATAAGTGTAGTTGGTTATTCTTTCTTCATCATCTCTATCTCGTTCGGAAGTTTTAGTCACAAATTGGACGCTATAGTCGTCCTCCAGATCTATTACTAAATCTTTACTTTCAAGTTTCTTTAAAATTGTGACTGTAGCCTCTTGATTGTAGCTGACCAATTTCTCAAGATCACACGCAAGAATATGCTTCTCAGTCCAATAGGTTTTCTTGCAACTATTGTCTTTAACTTGAATGGAGGCAGAGAAGTCATACTCTTTAGACTTGTCCTGCACGACATCACTTTCAAAGCGTATAAAAATGGTGCTCACCGAAGACTCAACTTCCCCCACTGGAGAAACCCTGAGAATCTTAGCTTTTGTCTTAGCATGAACTGAAAAAACCACAAAGAATGGCACCAAGAGAGCAATAAATCTCAACATAAATGAATCCTAGTCAATGAATTGAAATCATTTTATTGAGGCGGTGCTCAAATCACAAATATAAAGTGAATGGTAAATTAATTCTATACTTTACCCAACTTTTTAAGTCGGTCTTATTAAATTCGACGCTCGTAACTAAGCCAAACCTGCTCATTTGGAGAATCAATATCGATAAGTTTTAAAATGACAGAGGACTGTGAATCGACCTTCCACTTACCAGTGGCGTTAACCTTTTCACTGCCTCCAGACATGCGATTCATTTCTGCACTTAGGCTTAGATTGTCTCCGTAACGATGCTCACTCACAATACTAGCGTTTCCAGAGTTATCCAGACGATAGACGTTCTTTAGGACGTAGCTACTAGACATGCGAAGCTCGTGTCCCATGTCTACATTCACACTTCCCTGTGAGTCGAGCTCGGCCACAAAATATTCACGATCTGTATTATAGGGGGATGGAAGGGTCATTTTTGCTTTGCCATCTGCCTCGACTCTTAGGCTTGCAAGCTCACGCTCATTCTCATCTACGAGATTGAAAATCCCCTCTTGCTTGCGATCATTGATCTCAACCCTCATCTTTCCAATGATTCCCTCTTCAAGCTCTGCTCTCCCCTTCACTTCAAGAATTTTTAGTTCTTTTGGAATATAGTCCTCATGGCGAAGTTCTGGGCCAATGGCCAGCGATAGGTTATCTGCCTCATCTCCTGCTGAGTACTCATATTGATACTCGATAATCTCCTTATCGCTCTCTTCCTCTTTAGGTTGTGCCGCAACCTGAGATACCACCTCTTTTTTTGGTAAGTGGGTGATCAACTTATCATCATAGGCTTCTTTAGGAAGTGAGTAGACAGAGATATGGGGAACCTCACCGGGAGCAGTCGTGACTTTAATAAACTTCAATTGATCTTTATTCCTACCTCGAAGCCATACGGTCTTCGTGCCATCAATTCCCCTTAGCTGGATCGAGTGAAAGTGCTGGTAGAGAGGGGCATCTAATTCAAGTTTAAGTGCAGTCTCATCAAAGTTTCTAAAATCTGGATTTAACAGCTCATTACTTCTATTAAAGCAACGCTTCTCACCAGTCATACTATCGACGACCTCAACATAGCGTCGCACGGCCTCTAGGTTACCTGCTTCAAACTTTAACGCCGCCGACTCACTTTGATCGGCCATCTTATCAATGACCTCATTCACATTTTGAGTGAGAAAAAGGATATCTGTGCACTCGACGCAGACATCAATCTGTAGCTCGGCATCTTCTTCAACTGCCGATCTCTTTCCGGCTTTCTTAGCCTGGCGTACTTCCTTATAAACTTTCTTTAGGGTATCAATCACCTCTTCAGGATCATTCATGACCTGGGCGTCGCTAGCCTTAAAAAAGAGAGTAAAAATGAGGGCGATTCTTAGAAATATCACTCTACGATATCGGTCAATCTTCCCCTGAGTCTTAATGATTTTGAATGTCTAAAATTTAGACAATGTGCTAAATTCGTCTCAATAACAGCAAGAGAGGGAGACCATGGGTCAAACAAAGTCACTTATCCAAAACTACTACCAGGCCTTCAATGAAAAACGTTTTGAAGATATGCTTAAGCTCCTTAGCCCCGATATCATTCATGACACAAATCAGGGCGCTAGTAGCGCCGGCAAGGAAGCCTTCCAATCTTTCATGAAGGAAATGGATACCTTCTATGATGAGAACCTTACAAATATCGTGATCATGGTAAATGAAGACGGCACCAGAGCGAGCGCGGAATTTACCTGCAACGGAACCTATAAAGTCACCTGTGAGGGATTACCAGAAGCTCGTGGTCAGAAGTATAGCTTACCTGTGGGATGTTTTTTTGAGGTGAGAGACGGACAAATTCAACGCATCACCAACTACTACAATATGAATGACTGGATCTCGCAAGTGAGCAAGTAACTAAATGACCATCCAAAGGTAAATGAGATAGCTGGCAAGAAAGAGCACCCCTTCAACTCGATTAATTCTGCCAGCTCTACCCTTCTTAAAACCAAAGCCAAAAAGAAATAGGAGCAAGGTCAGGCCAAGCATCATGGGAAGATCTCGCGAGAGTATTTCAGGGGCGACTTCTAGAGGCCGAATTAGACCGGCGAGACCAATAACTGCAAGAGAGTTAAAGAGATTTGAGCCGACAATATTCCCAAGGGCGAGATCAGACTCCCCTTTTCTGGCCGCGACAATAGAAGAGGCAAATTCTGGAAGAGAAGTTCCCACCGCTACAATGGTGAGTCCAATCACCACATCTGAAACACCCAATCCCTCAGCAATGCCTACAGCACCATAGACAAGTAAACGTGAACTGGCGATGAGTAAACACAGGCCACCAATTAAATAGAAATATTCCCTCGAAATATTCTGAACTCTATCCACTTTAACTGCCAGTGAGTCACTTGAGTTTCTAGACTGACGAATTGACCAGATCATCAGTGCCGTAAAAAGGATGAGTAAAATGATAGCGTCCCACCTTGAGAGCACCCCATCTCTAATGAGTCCATAACTAATTGCGCTCACAAGTAAGAGTAGCGGAAGCTCCTTTTTGAGAACTTGTGAGTTGACTGCGATTGGCATGAGCATCGCCGTCGCTCCGAGAATTAAAGCAATATTGGAAATGTTGGAGCCATAGGCATTACCAAGGGCGATTCCAGAATTCCCCTGATAGGCCGAGAGCGAGGAGACTAAGAGTTCAGGAGCAGAAGTGCCAAAGCCCACAATGATCATACCAATCAATAGTGGAGGAAAACCATAAAAGGATGCTACAGCTGATGAAGAGCTCACAAATTTATCAGCACTCCACACAAGCAAGACAAGTCCAAATACTAAACAAGTTGCAAAGATGAGCATTTTATTTTTCCTTAGCCGCTTCCCAACCAATGATTGAAGCCTTTCTGGCAAGCCCCCAGCGATATCCTCCCAATAAGCCTGACCCACGAATCACACGGTGACAAGGGATGATAAAGCCGATTGGGTTCTTTCCAATGGCAGTCCCAACTGCTCTAGAGGAATTCTCTTGCTCTAGCGCCTGCGCCACCTCTTTGTAGGTTCTCAACTCCCCCTCAGGAATTTTTAAAAGCATCTCCCAGACTTTTAGTTGGAATGAAGTCCCGGCCAAGTGAAGCTTTATCTCTGAGGGCTTCTGCCAATCTTTATTAAAAATTGCCAGTGCTGCCTGCTGTAAATGATCACTCTTCTTTTGAAACTGCGCCTTGGGAAAGATTTCTCGCAACTCCCTTAATCCCTCTTCTTCATGCTCGCAGAAAAAAAGCGCACAAACTCCCTTTTGTGTAGAGGCGACAAAAACTGATCCAAATGGTGAATCGGATAATTGATAATTAATCGCGAGCCCTCTTCCTCCGTCTTTAAACTCACCTGGCGTCATCCCCTCAATAGAAACAAAGAGATCGTGTAGACGTCCCGTTCCTGAGAGTCCGACTTCATCGGCAACTTGAATAAGTGGAACTTCTCTCTTTAATCGCTCCTTAGCGTAATCAAGGCTTAGATATTGAATAAATTTCTTAGGGCTTACACCCACCCACTCTTTAAAGAGTCGCTGAAAGTGGTGCGGGCCTAAATCAAGTGCCTCTGCGACTTCTTGAAGAGAGGGCTGATTTTTATAATTATCCATCAAGAAGGCAATCGCCCGCTCAATTCGCTCATAATCTATTTGCTTCTGACTCTTCATTTGGCCAGAATAACTAAAAAGAATAAAGCTTGCGACCCGATTCTTGCGATCATCCGCGGAGTTCTCATGAAAAAGCTCTCTCCATTCATTAAACAGCTTCCCCTGATACTCCTCATCGGCTTTGCTGCTTACCGCCTCGTTCCAAACTACTTAAATATGTCGAAGCTTGAGGGCACAAAAGCCCCTCACTTTATTGGTCAAACTTTAGGCCCAGAATCGATTGACTCAAGGGAATTTGAGTCTGAAAGAAAATTACTTATTTTCTGGGCGACTTGGTGCACTCCTTGCAAAGTTGAACTCTCAAGAATTCAGGCCCTCATTGAAGAGGGAGATATCGACGCTCAGAGTATTATCGCCATCAGTAGTAGAGAGGATAAAAACTTACTCCTAACTACTGCTAAGAAAAGAGGTTACACCTTTCCTATCGTCAGTGATCCAAGTGGTGAAATATCAGATAGCTTTGGTGTCACTGCTGTACCAACTCTCATTTATAAAAACAATTTGAATCAAATTGAAAAAATAACGTCTGGGATCAGCCCACTTCTAAGTTTCTCTGTGAAGAGATTTCTTAAGTAAAACACTCTCAAAAAATTTATCTTTCATTTACAAAACAATATTTAATACTTCTAAATGTCTAAACAACATTCTCTGTTTGGAGTGATACACTCTAGGCGTGATGAAGGG
The DNA here is from genome assembly GCA_048267245.1 of Bacteriovoracaceae bacterium. GTDB lineage: Bacteria > Bdellovibrionota > Bacteriovoracia > Bacteriovoracales > Bacteriovoracaceae > JBLWXV01. The sequence goes on along the minus strand of JBLWXV010000002.1, from coordinate 523,043 downwards.
ATTAATTTTAGTCTTTATATTTCTTAGCGCTAACCTGTATTACTCTTCTTCTTTGAGAGCAGAGGTTACAACTCTAACATTCGGTGCAACAGACTGGTGCCCATACACGTGCGAGTCGCGCGAAGATGGAGGAATCGTCACGAAGTACTTAAAGAAGATTTTCTCAGAGGTTGGAATTGAAATAAATGTTCGCTTCTACCCTTGGATTCGCGCCGTTCGATTTGCTAGACAGGGAGAAATTGATGGACTTCTTACTGCTGTAAAAAGCGAAGTTCCAGATTTGCTCCTCACAACAACTCCCACAATGTCATACCAGACTTGTTTCTATGGCCTGCCCAACAATAGCTGGAGCTATACGGGAGCAGCGAGCTTGGCAAAAGTAAAAGCGCTAAGTGTAGCTGAAGGCTACGGATACGGAGAACCTCTTGACGGCTACATCGGAAAGCACGCCCATAATATAAATTTTATCTCCGGCGATAGAATCATGGAGCGAATGATAAACATGGTAAAGAAGAACCGAGTGACAATAATCGCCCAGGACCCTCTCATCATTGAGCAAAATCGACCGAAGCTTAAGCTTCACAACAAGGGCTGTCAGGAAGTTTCGCCTTTCTATATCGCTTTTAAAAAAGATCCATTCTATCAAAATGAATTAATACCTAAGTTAGATCAGGTTTTGGCCCAACACGCCGAAAAATTCCTGCCTCAGCTGCTCGAAGAATATAATGAGACTAAGACAACCAGCGTAGACAATTGACAATCCTCCAAACAATCACTAAATTTAGCTTTAGTTAGGGAGTAGTCAGTTGCCACCCAAAAAGGCAAAAGCTTCATCGACATAATGGGGAAACCCCGGTGTAGCTGCAAGAATCATCCTTGTTGACGAGACTAGCACTGGTAATAAATATATTGCCGTGTTGTCTCGTATCTTCGATCGAACTCACGGCACTCAGAGTTGTGAGGAATAAATGTCAGGTCTTTTAGAAATTATTATTGTCGGTCTTGTACTGTGTGCAGACTCTTTTTCGGCCGCTCTTGCCATGGGCGCCAGACCTCATAAATTTACCGACACTCTAAAATTTGCCTTCTCCTCAGGTGGAGCTGAAGCCCTAGTCGCCTTTCTTGGCGCCATAGCAGGAACGACCATTGTGGCGCGATTTGACTCCATTGATCATTGGGTATCATTCATTCTGCTCTTAGGAGTTGCGCTTCACATGGCCTACGAGGGAATTAGTGAACTCAAATCCAAGGACGATCAAACTGAAGAGCGTGTACCAAAGAAATTTCATAGCCTTTGGAAGGTGATACTCATATCATTTGCAACAAGTCTTGATGCCTTTGCCGTCGGTGTAGGACTCGGAGTTTCAGGAAAGCCACTCACCCCCTACATCGCTTCAATTGGGCTTTGGGCTTTCTTTTCAACCATCGTTGGAATGGGTCTCGCTAAAATCGCCTCACGAAAATTAGGTCCAGTATTTAGTTTAATAGGTTCGGTTGTCTTACTCATACTCGCCTTCAAATTTCTCATCGAAGGTCTATAGGAGATTATTTATGAAAATGTTTTTCACCGTTGCTCTTTTAGGTTTAACACTTGCTTCTTGCTCAAAGAAAACTCAGTGTACTACTGAGGACAAGGCTAACTGGCAAGACCAAGCAGCCTTTCAAGAAAATCTAGTAGCTGAGGGCTATAAAATTAATGAATTTAAGGTGACTGAAGGAAATTGCTATGAAATCTACGGATGGGATAAGGATCAGAATAAAGTTGAAATCTATTTCAACCCGGTAGATGGCTCAATTGTCAAAAAAGAGAACCACTAGTGAGCGGGCAGAAGCTCCATATTGCCATTAGGTTATCCCACTGGCTGGTAGCTCTGATTGTCCTCCTCAACGGATTTATTCTTGAGGAGGGCAAGACCCTTCATCGCTACTTTGGCTACACTATCGTGGGTATCGTGGTGCTTCGCCTACTCTTTTCATTGAAAGTAAAAGTGGATCACTACAACCCCAAAGCAAAGTACGTGTACTTTGGAATCTGGGCACTCATCATTGGACTTGGAGTTACAGGCATTTTAATGGGGCTTGATCGCTTCTTTGGCAATCAGACTTTAGAGGACATTCACGAAACACTTTTTAACTTATTGAGTGTACTTGTACTCGTACATCTTGGTGGAGTGTTTTTTGATGCCTATCGAAAAAAACGCCGTACCTGGATGGTCATGTTCACCGGCAAGCGAGAGTAGCTGCGCTTAGATTTTCTCTAAGTAGATATCAAAGCCAAAGCGAATAGCATCCTTGATAAATAAATCAGCGAACTCTTCGCGTTGCCCAGAGTAATAATTTTGAAGCGCATAGCTCTGATTTATGGCCTCTCTCATCACATCTTGAGAAATAAACTCGGTGCCAGTTGCTCTCCCAAATCTAAAGAGGCCAACGTTGGGACAATCGGCGCGGTAAGCCTCACCTAAAAAACGATATCCGGCATAGTCGGCAAAGGCCGCAAATGCTCCACCTCTTGCCCACTTAATTGTCAGCTCCAACTCTTCACTCGTATAGGGCGGGATATAGGTATTAGCTCGCTGCTCATCTTTAATATTTTGATTGTGTGCCGCCGAAGCAAATTTCAAAAGAAACTCTTCTGTGTACTTACCCGAAGCTTCAAAGCGGCGGATGATTTCAATCTGACTGGGCTTTAAATCATAGGCCGACAAATCCACCAGAGCGTGGGCAAGCGTGGAAGTTAGGACAAGCATGAGTAGAATTAAATTTTTCATACCCTCACCCTACCTGAAAAGCTCGCTTAGGCGTGCCAGTGTGAAACTTTTTACTAAGAAGTTAGCTTAAGACCAATGATAGAGACTAAGAGAGTTCCTAAAAAGAATAACTTAGCGTAGCTCACACTCTCTCCTAGAAGGAATATTCCAAAGAGCGCGGCTCCCAGTGCTCCAATTCCCACCCAGACTCCGTAGGCGGTTCCAATAGGAAGTGTCTGAGTGGCCTTAGCCAATAGGTACATGCTTCCCGCGAGGGCCAAGAGTGTGAAGAGACTTGGAAAAAGCCTGGTGAATCCCTCGGTGTACTTCAAACCAATGGCCCAGCAGATCTCAAGAATTCCGGCGATAAATAGGTAAAACCACGACATTTCAAACTCCAAGTTAGCGTTAAAGTTTGGCCGTCTTTGCTTACATGGTACGGCTCCCTCGTCATGGTCTGGCGATATTCTACCTTTCATTTGCCAATAGTGATAGCCCGCATAGATTTTACAAATCAAATAGATTTTATCTCTACGTCTGTTATGATGCTCCAAAATTCTATCGGAGCCCCCACCATGAAGAAGTTTGCCTTACTTTTGTCAGTACTTTTAATTTCGGCCCAAGCCTCTGCCATGCACGCATACCGCAGCGAAGATTGCTCAAATGATAAATTCACTTTGAGCTACACTGGCAATTATCCCTTCGGTGGCTACTATAAGTTTGATAGCGTTCAAAACCCTACCGGCCTAGACGTCCTCGATTTCTATGCAATCTTTAAAGATGATGTGCATGAGAGTGAATACTCAGAAGATGAGTTTAAAAGTGCCGCCGTAGTGTACGAGTATATTCACTCTCAAGTGACTTCAAAAGGGCCAACAACTAATGACGGCTGCTTTGATCACAACGAGTGGGAATCTAAGACTGTCATCAAGATTCGCAACCTCTCATCAGAGGCAAAAAAACTCCTCAATTTAAGCGAGGGAGATATTCTTGAGATGAGTTGCAAAGAATCAACTGATATCCCAAATCCAATCGACTGCTAAGCCAAATGTCCCTACAACCCTTCCACCTGGCCATCCCGGTCTTTGACCTCGCTCTGGCCAGAACATTCTATGGGGAGATTTTAGGTCTCCCTGAGGGTCGATCAAGTGAGACTTGGGTTGATTTTAATTTCTTTGGCCACCAGCTCGTTATCCACACTCACCCAAAAACTAGCGATCAAGAACAGGCCATCACCAACTCAGTTGACGGTCACGATGTTCCGGTTCCGCACTTTGGAGTTGTACTCTCCCTCCTACAGTGGGAGCAACTCGCCGAGCGCTTAAGGGCAAAAGGGATTAAATTTGTTATTGAACCCTATATCCGCTTTAGAGGGCAAGTTGGCGAGCAGGCGACTATGTTCTTCTTTGATCCTTGTGGCAATGCGCTTGAGTTTAAGGCGTTTAAAAATATAGATCAACTCTTCGCTAAATAAGGAGTCCCCAATGAGAGTTCTAATTATGATTTTAGCCCTGTGCTCATTTGATGCTTTCTCAAAAGATGCAGACTGGGTAGTAGAAACAGGGACTATGCTCATCTCTGGACAAGCCGCCAGTGACCTCTATAATAGCCTGGATGCGCCGTACACACTTGATCCCCTTTCAACTAATTGGGATCAATACAGAACAAAGGAAAACGCCTTTGCAAAATGTAGTGTCTCTTACTACCGCTTCGACACTCCAGATGGCGACACTGTTTGGGAGATGCAAGACAATACCAAGTGCCAAATCACGGCACCCGTAGGCACCGTGCTTAAGTTTTAAGAAAAAGCCGCGAAGACTTCTGCGCCGGTCATCTTCTTAGTTTGATTTGAGAAGTCGTAATAACTCGGCTTCTCATCTACAAATACTTCGTGATCAAAGACGAGGTCAGCGTCTTTAAAAATCTCAGATGAAACAATGTACTGAGACGCCGGCTTTAAAAAGTAAAAGAGATTTGATCCACACTCGCGGCAAAATCCACGGTGGGCCCACTCAGATGAATTATAAATTCCAAGCGACTCCTTCCCTTCAATTTCCACTTGCGTTCCACAATCAATGCTAAAAAATGGCCCTGCACTCCAAGTTCTACAGGTTATGCAGTGACAAACTCCAAGATGAGTACTTGCCTCTTTTGCATTAATCGTAACTTTGCCGCAGTGGCAGCTTCCTTTCATGGGTCTCTTCTCAGAAACACTCATCTCAACCTCCTCCTACTTAACTGAAAATTCGCGCAGCTCCGTCTCACTCACCGAGCGCGCTTCACCATTGGTGCATTCGGCACCTTTATGGTCGCGGTGACCAAACTCGTGGCCATTACTAATAAAGATAGCGTCCTCGTCCCACTCTTCAAGTCTACCGACCCACGTGTTGCCGTTGACGAGTTCAACTTCCACCCAGCTTCCGATTAGTTTTTCATTCACAATTACTTCCTCTCTTGCGTTCGCCCTGAATCGCTCACCTCACCTTCGAGTTTTCGCCTAAGCGAGATGAGTTCGGGAGTCCTAAGGGACTCGCGGGCCTTACTTAATTCCTCATCTATTTTAGCATTGTGCTCACCGCTTAATTCTCTTTGCATATAAGTGAGCGCCGTAAAAATGTGATCGGACGAACGAATGAGCGAATTTTGTATCTTTATCTCATCGGCCATTCTCCTTGAGATCATCCAATTGGTAAGGACCGTATTGGCAATCATGGTGATAGCGATGAGGATAATCCCTTGAATGAAGAAAATTTTTCGACTCATTGTGCACTCCGACTTTTTAATAAGCCTACACGCTAGAGAGCGAAATTTAAAACCTGAGTGAGAATTTACTTAAACGCACAGTGTCCCAAAAGTCATCTGGCACTCTTGGGAAATAGTGGATAGAATTGTGCGTTGTATCTCACTATTCACAGAAAGGTTGTCATGCTTATCTTTTTTATCTGCCTCGTGCTGTTAGCGCTCGCTTACAAATTCTATAGCCCGTTTGTTGAAAAGCAGGCATGCATCGACTCTAACGTCGAGCCGCCGTCAAAGCGTTTTGAAGATGGCGTGGACTATGTTCCTGTATCGCCTATCAAGGCATTCCTTATTCAATTTCTCAATATCGCAGGTGTGGGCCCGATTTTTGGTCCAATCCTCGGAGCACTCTACGGGCCAGTGGCACTGGTGTGGATTGTAATAGGAAATATTATTGGTGGTTCTGTTCACGATTACTATTCGGGCGTTCTAAGCCTTAAAGAAGATGGCAAGAGTTTACCTGAGATCGCTGGTCACTACTTTAATATCTACTTCAAGGGAATCATGTTGCTCTTTACGGCCATGCTACTCTTCTTTGTGGGCGTGGTCTTTATCATGAGTCCGGCCGGTCTCATTAGTAACCTCGACGCTTTTGAAGGCTCGATGTTTGCGAGTAATACTTTCTGGGTGCTTGTGATTCTTGGCTACTACTTGCTAGCGACTCTCCTTCCAATCGATAAAATCATCACCAAATTCTACCCGGCCTTTGGTCTTTTAATGGTGGTGATGACAGTCTCTATTGCTGTTGCTCTACTAATGAATGCGCCTCATCTTGGAAGCATGTCCGACTTTGGTAGCATCTTTTCATTTCTCGATCACTCAAATCACCTAGGTCATGAACTTTTAAATCGCGTTCCAGATGGCCCACCTGTGTGGCCCCTACTCTTTGTGACGATTACTTGTGGAGCGATCAGTGGCTTTCACTCTACTCAGTCGCCAATCATTGCAAGATGTTTAACCAATGAGAAATATGCTCGCCCAGTCTTCTACGGAGCGATGCTTGCCGAAGGTGTGGTTGCCTGTGTATGGGCGCTTGCTGGTATTGCTGCATTTCCAGGTGGCTACGTCGAACTCAAAAGTGTGATCGCTCAAGGTGGCCCAGGTCTAGTGGTGAAGCAAATCTCTTCAACCTATCTCGGAACTCTCGGTGGGGTGATGGCCGTGCTCGCGGTCGCAGTTTTCCCAATCACTTCCGGCGACACCGCCTTTCGCTCACTGCGACTCACAATTATCGATGCCTTTAAAATTTCTCAGAGTGTGAAGAATCGCCTGCTGGTCTCTATACCAATTCTCTTTATCGCCTACCTTATGACGAAGATCGACTTCTCTTTAATTTGGCGCTACTTCGCCTTTTCAAATATGCTGCTTTCAACCAGTGTTCTATGGCTAGCAACAAAGTATCTCTTTGTTAAAAGAACTTTCCACTGGATTGTTTCAATCCCAGCGATTGTGGGAACAGCTGTGACAATTTCCTATATTATGACTGCAAATATTGGCTTTAAGATGGCCGAGTCAGCGGGCCATCCAATTGGTATCGTTGTCGGAGTACTTGGTCTAATTGGGCTCGTGATTGCTCACAAGAAGTCTTATTAATTTAAGAGAGCGAGCACATCGCTCTCTTTTTCTTTAAGGACGCGAGTTAAGCGCTCTTGAAAAACACTGAAGTCACTGTCTTTATCAACATGAATGGGCTCGCCATAGTAGACAGCGATTTTTGAAAATGGTTTTGGAATTCTAAACTTATCCCAAGAATTAATCGTCCAATACTTCTGCGGAATCGGAAGATAGGGAATGATTGGAACATTCGCTTTCAAGGCCATGTCGACAATTCCTGGCTTCACTACTTGGGCCGGCCCCTTCGGCCCATCGACAGTAACTGCCCCAGGAATTCCCCTTCTTAGAGTTTCAATCATCTGATCCTTTGCTTCTTTACCACCCTTATCCACATTCGTTGCCGATCTCGAACTTCCACGGTGAACGATATGTCCCAATTGCTCACAAGTAAAAGCAACTGGATCAGCGTCCTTAGATCTTGAAATAATCACCGTGTAGTGCTCTCCATTTTGCGCGAGAATTCCATGCAAAAGATTCTGATGCCAAATTCCCAAGATATGCCCACTCTTTCCCAGATTCTCCACACCAAAGTAGCGATAGCGATAAGTAGCACTAAGAGTGCGAGCAAGAAGATAGATCAGACGAGAGATGATTGAGTTAAGCATAATATCCACTGAAGGCACTTCCTAAAAAGCGCGGCCTGTAGATAGTTTAGCTAATTAAGGAATATTGAAAAGGATTGATTGCACAAATACCAATATTCATTATTGGATATATAGCGATTTAAGAGGTGCCAGATGACTTTTGGGACTCGCTGAGTCCCAAAAGTCATCTGGCACATTATTTAGTCAACGAGGGTTGTCGCCGAGATAGCTTGTTTAGTACTTACAGATTGACCCGTAACTGCACTTACCAGATTGCTAAACTCAGACTCATTAGTTGGCTTTTTGTAATTTAAAGCGAGGGCCATCAAATTCCCTTCGAGCTTTTGTACCTGATCAGTACTTGCCAAGAGTTTGTCTACGGTTCCTGTGAAGTCAGTAAAATAGAAATTGAATAAAGGCTCAGCGATATGACCAAAAATTTCATTATAAATATAGCTCTTTGATAGCAAATAATTATTCCCAACGTTATTAACAAAGCAATTCCCAGAATTCATTCCAGTCAACACTCGACCAAGGTGATCACGACGCTCGCGACAGCTCTCAGAAGATTGATTATGAACAAACGGCCCTTTAATTAGAGCATTATTCTGATCAGGTAGATTCATTGAAAGCTCGCTTTGGTATTTCTCCTCGCGAATAATATACTTAGTTGTCACAGTGTTTTTAAGCTTTTCATACTCCGCTGGAGAAGCGGCTTCATTTGCTCGCTCCAAGTTTTTCTTGGCAAGCTTCTCTTGGAACTTCAAAAGTTTATCTTCCTTTGGAGCTAGGTTTCCTTTTCCATAAACCATGTACTGAACATTTCCGACTCGATGAAACCGTGCTCTAGTTCTCGCAAAAGACTTACCAGCCTTTGTGATTTCATCAATATTCTTTTGCGAACGTGCCATTTGATAGGCTTTTTCGGCCTCCCTTTGAGCATTCTCAATAGCAAAGCGCTTGCGCATAGATTCATCCGTTTCTTTCCAAACATACTCTGTTCTCTCTACTGTATTTGGAGAAACATACTTGTAGACCTGATCAATAAGAGCGGTGTATTCCAACTTACACTTAGACCTCTTCGCATTCAAACCTAGAACAGGATATATTCCACGAACGACTTCACTAAAGGCGCGCCTTTGATCCTCTTTCGTTTTAATTGTGCATCCATACTTATTAGCAATCTCACTTAAGTAGCTAAGCCTGCGTTCTCGTAATTTAGGGGCATCTTTTGAGAGAGGGTTAGAATCAATAATCAGAGATAGGGCCAAGGACGCTGAAAATAAATGTCCGTTTTTAGCAGCTGAATCTGCCACGCTCGCAAGTTTTTGATCACCGGCACTCATACCCTCAGGAGCAGAGATATTACCTTGATTAAGCCTAACAACAGCTTCGTAGAGAGATTGATTGCGACTTGCTTTCATGCGTGAGTAATCATCGCCCTTAACTTTTGAAAGTGTTGATTGAACGTCCTTAAAATCTTTAATCAGTGAATTTAAGACAATGGGATCAACAGTTAGAAACTCATCCTTTTCATAATTTGCAATCGCATTGAAATTCGCTGGATCTTCACTCTCATCTTTTGAAGAAAATTGTGTGTAAGAATCAAGAGAGTCTTTGGAGCGGCCTCTAACTTTATAAAATTTATCTGTGATATAACTCCCATCAGAGCTCGAACGAAAGTACTTTGTATATGTATAGAGTGATTTTGAATTATCAAAGGCACTACTCGTCCCAGTATCAATAATGACAATCTTACTGAGAATTTTCATAATATCTGCATTATAGCCAACTAGAATATTATTCTTATTTGATCCCACGCAACCGTAGGCATGGACTTGAATCAATGTGAAAACCGGCTTCACATTATCGTAATCTGTCGCAAAACGTAATCGGCTCATAGCTAATTTTTCAAAGGTGATATTCACATCTTTAATGAATTCATACTTAACAAAACTTGAAATGAGGAAATGCTTCTTACCGATTAATGTATCAGCCTGAGAAATACCTCTTAACGTTACTGGCTTTCCAAAATAGGGTAATTTTTCATAATGCCCTCTCTCGAGCTGGATCAAGTCGTGATCGCGAACTTTTGCGACATCTGAGGGCTTGTTCAAATCTATATTGATCTTGCTCTTACCTCTTAAAATTGTTGCTTTTGAAGTTGTCGGAAGGTCCTTATACCGAAGATTAAATTTATCATCTTCGGCCTGCAGCTCTTCGGTGTAAGTAGATTTCGACACTTCTCTCCTATGATCAATATACTTCCCACCAGATGTAGCTTGGATAAATCCTTTCTGAAGTGCCGAGCAAGATGAAAGTAACAAAATGAGAGCGTACAAAAACCAAGATCGCATGGAGACCTCTTTCAAAATATTATTAGTAAAGAAAGCTTACACAATTATAATTTGGTAAAATAACAAATCGAAAGTGAGAGAATTTTGCTCACTAAAAGATCTTTACCAATGTCAGACTAAAAAGCTCCACCTGACATTTTTAGACTCAGTGAGTTCCAAAAGTCACCTGGCACCCTGGGCTCTTTACTTTGAAGGTTCTTCTCATAGGCTATTAAGATGAACATTAAAAAAAATCTTGGTTATATTTCACTAGTCATTTCGATATTTATTTACCTTAGCTTCTATTATTCAATATTAAAGATAAACGAATGGAGTCAATCTTCAATAATTAGCTTCAGTTCATTCTTGTTTATTACTGTGATATCACTAATTGCTTTCATTACAATATTTGGACATTTTAAAGAAATTAGAAAGTCATTATTCATCGGAAATAAAAGTAACTTCTATATCTTTAGAAATAACTTTAGAGTTCTGAGATATTCTCTTTTAAATTTGCTCATGTGGACGCTACTTGCATCCAGTATACTTATTTCTTCGAGAGAGGATATATTAATAGGAATAGGACTCTTGATTATTAGTGTGCTACTGACATTCTATTATAACTGGATTGATACTGACTTCATCCTAATTGATCGAAATATCTATACTTCAAGACTATTTAGCCCGAGTAAACTCTCTCAAATTAAAGAAGAAGAGCTTCTTAAAGATAAGAAATATTCAAAAAGTACAGCGCTCAAAAATAAGTGGAAGTCGCTTGCAATCATAATTCTCACACCTTGCGTACTGTATCTTGCGCTTGTGACCTACCGAACATTGAATACTCCCAGCAAACCAAAAGAAGATCCAATGTTAAAATACATTCAGTAGGTGCCAGATGACTTTTGGGACTCACTGAGTCCCAAAAGTCATCTGGCACCTAATAGGAGATTGAGGACTTCGGATTCGCCGAGGGCGCCGACAGTGAAGAATCACGAAACTTCATGATGGATTACGTACGAGGAATGAATCAAGAGCTCGAGCGACTTGATGAGACGATTCCAGAGGAAGAAGCAAAGATTGCAAAAATAAAGACCCAGAAAAAATCAGTTATCTCGCTTCTCAAAGCTCATTCTGAAAAACTCTTTTCAAAGGTTGAGGCCGAACATCAGAGAAAGGCCGTAATTGAATTCTGTCTCACTGAAGGATTGCAATGCAAAGTTGTTCCAAGCCTTGAGGCCATAAAGAAGAGACTTACCAGTCAGAAGAATAAAACCGTAGAAGATGCGACTTTCTATCTCACCATGATGCCTGATGTGGCGTTTAAACTTAGAAGCGATCTCTTTAACCTCCTTGAAACTCACAAGGACTTTCGAGTGAGAGGAAATGTCATGAAGGCCCTCGTCAATACTCCCATTAATTCAAAAGAGGAGATAGATCTTCTCCTCAAGCACTCTTGGAATCGAGTATATGACTATGGGGAATTTGCGAAGAAATTCGGCAAGAGGCTCTTAGTGAGTTTGATTCCTATTGTTCAGGACGAGAAGAATAAGAACCGCGACTTGGCCATTGAGATGATTGGGTTGATTGGGAAGGACGCAAAGGAAGCAATTCCAGTACTTAAGAAAATTATTGAAGTCGATTCTAATTATTCCTCAAGGAATAGAGCGATAAAAGCTGTTGAAAAAATTGATTAACTACTACAATCACCTTCATCAATACTAATCTCCCCGCTTCGAGATATTCTAATTTTCAAATCAGAAGCCTCTAACTTTTTATTGAGGTTATAAATGTGAACTCGAGGAGTCTTATCCTCAACATAAGCTCCACTCCAAACCATTTCGATAATTAATGATTTAAGACAAGGTTTGATATGAGCATCATAAAAGAAAAGCGCCTTCAAAATTTTTAATTCAAGCATTGTGAGGTCCATCAACCGACCATCTAAACTCACAGTGAGTTCGCCGACATAGAACAAACTCTTGCCTACTTTATATTCGCGCCTGATCTTTTTAATGCAATGATCAATACGTGCGCGAATCTCCAACCTGGAGGCATACTTATAGATAAAATCGAGCGCTCTCACACTATGATGTTCAGACATAGTGAGCGGAAAGTTCTCTCCGGTCATAAAGCAAGCATCAATATCATTCTTGATTTTATTGCGAATATGTACAAGGGCATTGCCCCCCTTCATGCTGGGACCTAAGTGGATATCAATGAGAAAAAGTGTAGTATCGCTAAGATTTGGACTCGCAAGTAGATCATCTAAATTTGAAAATGTATGGACAACATAACCCTCAAGCGCTGCGAGAACCTCGACACAAGAATCCAATGAATCGTCTAAAATTGTAATCTGATGCATACTCAATTAAATTCTATTTCAGTAGCAACCACCAAGGCGCAACACAAAAAAACTCTAAGGAATCTTGATTTCAAACGTTACGAGATCATCAGTCGACAAGAGTCCCAATTTGCCTCCATGGCGCTCGACAATTTTTCGCGATAAATAGAGACCTATCCCCGAGCCCTTTCCCTCACCTTTAGTAGTGAAGAATTGCTCGAAAATCCTGTAGCGAATTTCTTCAGGAATTAAATCTCCATTATTTGCAATTCGAATCACGAGGCCCCCCCCCTCAGAATCAATCTCAATTCCAAGATAGGGATTGCGCTCACGTCTCACCTTTTCAAGTGCGTAAATTGCATTATCAATTATGTTATTAAGTGCATGTTTAAATAGACTTTTGTGGATCTTAAGCTCATTTAACTCACTATTATTTCTGACTTCAAGGTCTACTCCCAAGCGAGCGCGCCCACCGAGATTCGCAAAGCAGCTCCTGGCAATGGCAATCAGATCATCCGTTGAGATACAATCAAATTCAAAGTCAGAGTTAGTTGCAGAGATGAGTCTAATATCTCGTATGGTCGAGAGAAGTTGATTTGTGGCCCGTTCAATGACCTTTAATCGCTCCCCACCACCAGATTCAGGAAAGTCGGAAATCTGATTTTTAATCAGGTTTGTAGGGCTAGAAATCTCATGGGTGAGATTAGCTGCGAAATGCCCAATGGCGAGTGTCTTATCGACTGCGGCCATCTCACGCTCAAAGAGAAGGGTATTCTGAGCAATCATTCGCTGATTCATAATGTATGCATAAAGGCCAACCATGCACATCATTACACCAATCATAAATACGAAGAATCTCACTTCTGGTGTCGCAACGAAACTTTCGTTAACGAGGAAGTCATTAACGTGGCAAAAATAGAGAAATACTGGTGTTAGAAGACATAGACTGAAATAGATAACAAGCCGTCTACCTGTTAGTAAGTTTAGAGCGAGAAGAAGATAGCTTACAAACCAAATGCTTACAGAACTATAAAGTCCGCCTGTATCAAGTGCTCTTTTTGAGTGAGCGATTAGAAGAAGTGTAAACATAATTAAATTTGCCTCTTCATACCTATTAAACTTTCTAGCTGCAAATGGCGCAATAAAAGCGAGAATGTCCATATACAAAATCAACATCACACTACCGGAGAGATTACCTTCGAGAAGATAGCGAGAAAGAAACATCCCAAAACCAACGTGCGCACCAAGTATACAAATAACCGCAGTATTCTTCTGCAAGCTAAGCTTTTTCAATTGTGCAGCGTCAAGATGACCAGAAGGAAAACTATCCTCTTGGGAGAGATACTTAATTAAGCGAACATAAAAATTAAATATACCCCTAAATGGGTTTAGCAACCTAGAAATCAAGGATCAATCCTTCTTGATAAAAAGATTTAACAAATACTAACCAAAACCTAATTATTTTTTAATATCTTAACTTTAACCAAGCTTATTTGAATATAAAAATACAAAGCAAAATCAATCACTAACATCTAGAAAATAAAAGGAACTCAAATTGAGCGATGTAAAAAATTCAGAGAATCCTTGAGTAGGCAAATGCCCTTGTATGATATCCAGAATAAAACTAGACCAAGGCATCTCTATGAAAAGGCTCGCCCTCACGATCCTCCTTCTCTCAAACTTCGCATCCCAGGCGGCCCAAGTAGAGAATTTCCTATGGAATTGCAGTATTGCGTCTGCTTCGAAGTTCATAGAATTAGAAGATGGCTCGGTAATTGATAATTACTTTCAGCTCTTTGTTTACCGCTCACAGGCTCAAGACAACCTAACCTTTCTCTACTTTCATGGAGAAAGTGAAGAATCGACTTCAAGAAGATACCTGACGGCAAAGTTTCACCCAACCGTCTCTCCTTATGTAGACCAATATACCCGTGAAGTTGAACCAGAGGTGACTCCCTCAGCGCAGTGGCAGTCAGATTACCTGCAAATTGCCTGGGAGGGCGTCACTCAAATATCTGCCTTCAATCAAGTTGCAGTAGAAATTAAGCGCGACTCTAATTTTAAGTGCGGTGACAACGGTGTTCGCCGCAAGACCACTGGAACACTTAGCCTCAATCATGAATTGAAGATTATTAGCTGCGTTCAAAGTGGTTCTTTCAATGACGCCCTTGAGGTTTTCCAATGCGAGTAAGTACAAAGCTCAAGTTCATGGCGCTCTTACTCACCAGTAGCTTCCAACTCTCGGCGGCGCAAATCACTTGGTCATATCAAAATATTAGCTTTACTGGAGAGCGCTCAAATGTCTTAGAGTTCACAAATTCTCTAGCTGAAATCTTTGCAACTGACTCTGGAGAGCGACTTATCCACGCTCTTAAAGAATATCGCCCTCAATTTAAGCTCATGGGCGGCGAGGGTAGCTACAAGATCGCCGTAGACGATCTTCACATCACCGGCAGTAGCGGTGGGCTTGAAGAAATTTATCAGGTGGTCCTAACTCAATATGAAAAATATGAGGGCCTGATTCCAGCACAAATTGAATACTCACTTTTTAGAGATGAACTTGAATTACTAGAAGACAAAGAATCAATCTTTGACGACTACATCAGCGTTACTTCAAAATCTGAGAGCAATCTTAAGCGAATGCTTAGCGCACTTCGAGAGATTAAGCACTCAAAGGTTGGGCGCACTCTTTTTATAGACATGAAGTCATGCCAAAAGAGTCTTCTCATAAATGACGATAAATCATCTCTAAGTGGCGGGGGGTACACAGGTGCACTTGGAGCAACGACCGCCGTCTTTGATGGCAGAGGTGCCGACGCGAGGATTCGCTTTCGATTTGATCAGCCCGAATTAGGCTCTCACTTGGTTTGGAGTGCTAAGCGCAAGCAGATCCCCTTTACCTACATTGAAAACCTCTTTCACGAACTCGTGCACGCCAAACACACCATGTGCGGCACGCTCTCCCGAATTGCAAGTGAACACCAAGCAATCGAAGAGGAAAACCACTTTCGCCGCGAGCGCCAAGGAGCAGAGAGCGATTGGGAGCGGGACCCATCTCGCTATGAGGATGGGGAGCAGGTGTGGTTTGGACTCTTTTTAGGGCCCTAATTGTCTAAACTTTAGACACTCAAAACTGCGCCCATGTAAATACGTGGAGTGTCCTCCTAGCTGACTCAATTCACAGCTATTCTTAGGACACTATGAAAAAGATCATCACTACCCTCGTCCTACTCTCTTCAGCGTCTTCGCACGCTATTGATACCTACTTCTCAGAAGCGCGAATGGAGAAATTCGCCTGCACTGTTGCAAGCTCAGTCAAGAAGGCCTATCCAAATAAATCGAGAGGAGAGCTAAGAAGGGGCATTTTGAAAGTTTTAAGAGAGGACATCAACCCTTGGGTTGATGCCTATCCAATTCCTGCAGGGATCTCACTCCCGCGATATGTTGAGCGCATAACTGGCCTTCCCGGTTTTCCGATGGACCGCTCAGAGTACTACCTTCAAAATGCGTTCATTCTCTATGGCAATCCAAAACTTGAACTAAAAAGCCCCACTGAGAATTACTTCGCTTCATTTATTCACCTGGCCAGGAAGCGCCAGATCTCATACCTCAATGGAGAGGAACCTAAATTTCAGCTCAGAGCTGAGGCAGATCTCTTGCAACAAATTACTGAAAATCTCTACAACGTCGCGGACTATAAGTTTCCCTATAAAGATGAAAATGGAAATATCATTCGAGAGCTGGCCGATAAGAAAAACCCCTATCAACTCGCCATTGGAAATCCAAAGCATAAAAAATACGACGAGTTTGTCCTAGAGTCGCAAAGGCACAATGAATTCTCTTCGCCGCTCTTTATGTGGCTACTTGAGCAAGATGACTTCTCTGTCACACCAGAGCAGCTCTTTGATAAAGCGGTTGAAATTTACCGCGACCCCATTGTTGCCCTTGGGGTGATCCCCTGGATTTTTAGCGGTGACGCCCTCACAGTAAATCGCGGAACTTCATCTGTGGTTTCATATAAAATGGAGCGCCTAGTGGAAGGCGGTGACATTCCCGGTTTTCAATATCACTTTTGGGGCTACGTCACTCAAGGCATGATTGGAAATCGCCTTCGTGTGGGAACACTCGCCTACCTCTATGAGAAGCTCTACCAAAGAGACATTCCAGACTGGAAAGTCGATGTGATGGCACTAAAGGTAGGAGCTAAAATCAGGGCCAATCTCAAGAACTTTAAGAATTGTCAGTAAATAAAGCGGAGCATTCAAAGTGCAGATTTTTCTTAGCCTATTCATATCGTTGATTGCTCTAAATGCGAGCGCCGCAATTGTAGGCGAAGATAACCGAATTGCCTTTGAAGAATTGCAAAAGTTTAATCCGGCAATTCTAGCGGAAGCAACCGCCACACAACTGAGTGCCAAGTACCTAACAAAGATTGATGATCAAACGATGAGTTATCCCACTGGTAAAATTCAAAACCAGTGCCCCGGTGAGAAGTTTAGTAATTACAGAACCCTTGGCGGTTGTAGTGGCTTTCTCATTGCTCCCAATATTCTTGTGACCGCAGGTCATTGCAAAGACTACTCCGTTCCAGATTGCTCAGACGATGCCTGGCTTTTTCATCACTATTACTCTCCAACCGAGAGTAAGGCGAAGCTTAAGAATGAAGATATCTTCTACTGCTCAAAAGTTCTCGCCTATGAGCATAATCAAGACGCAGACTTCGCTGTGCTGATGCTCGATCGCCCGGTTCCAAACGCCAAGGTACTCAAGATAGACACTCGCGATCAATCAGAACTACACGATCCCGTGGCCATCCTCGGCTATCCCTTAGGCCTCCCCTTCACCTACACTCCCGGTGGCAGAATTCTTTCAAAGAACAAATCCTATCTGCAAACAGACTCGGACGCCTTTAAAAATAACTCGGGTTCGGCCTTAGTAAATATGCGAACTGGCCATGTGGAGGGAATTCTCACAAATTCGAAGCGAGGACTTGGGCTTAATGAACTCGATGGCTGCGCCGAGAGTATTCACTATCCTCAGGATTCTTTTAAAACAATAATCAACCGACTCTCTAGGATACCCTACATTCAAGAGAATTTTATCAAAGAGAGCACGAAGCTTAGTACCTTCACGCTTCGCTCTTTGTGTGAGGCCCCAGTCAATGTCCTCGTCAAGTATCGCTCGGTTGAAGATCAAAGTTGGCAGACAAAATCCTTTAGTGCTTTCGGGCCAAATGAATCAATAGAGATCAAAACCAAGCATCAAAGCCTCTTTCTTCATGTCGAAGATACGAGTGGGAAATCGATCGTTCGCGGTAAGGACTTCTATGGATTTGCCGATCGATCTCGAGAGAAAGAGTATGGACTAAAAGAATTTGGTGTTGAAAGTAGTCTGATTGATATTTGTAAAAAGTAGCTAGCTGCGAACCAGCTCCAAAAAGGCATCAATCTCATCCACCACCTGATCAGGCTTTAGCACATTGAGCTTGAGACTCAGCCCAGAAGCAAAGGTCAAAATCATCTTACTGAGCATTTCTGGATTTTTATTTGACGTAGCCGCTTGAACATTTTTAAGCACCAGCTCATTCATCAAAGTCGAGTTTTGATCGAGGTAATTGCAAACCTTCTGCGGAATAATGGAATACTCGCGCAGGGTATTACTTAGAAGGCAGCCCTTTTGGCCTGTGCAAGTGGTGTTCGCCTTCAGAAAATCAGCGATATTGTCCCAGCCCAGTGGTAGCTTCTCTAGGTGCCCAAAGGCGGGATTATTTTCCTTATAGTACTTAATGCTTTCAAGAAAGATATCTTCCTTATCTTTAAACTCAGAATAAAGCCCCGATTTATTGACTCCTGTCGCCTTCTCAAGATCTGAGAGACTGGTGTCGACAAAGCCTTTTTTCCAGAAGAGCTGGATGGCCTTTTTAAGAATATCTTCTCGGTTGAAGTTTTTAGTGCGTCCCATGTGCTTAATATAACATAAAAAACCGATCGGTTCAAAAAGTACTTGATTTTAACTTGGACCTGATTTATTTTGAACCAATCGGTTCAAAATAAATGATTTCAAACAAAGGATATAGAAAATGGCTAAATTAAATGGAAAAATCGCTCTCGTCACAGGTGGTAACTCAGGTATTGGTCTCGCAACCGCAAGACTCTACAAGGCCGAAGGTGCCCAGGTCATCATCACCGCAAGCTCAGCTAAGAGCTTTGAAAAGGCAAAGCTCGAATTAGGTCAAGACTTCGATGTCGTGCAAACCGACGTCAGCAAACTTGAAGAGCTTGACGCTCTCTACGCTCATATCAAATCAAAATATGGCAAACTCGATGTGCTCTTTGCCAACGCCGGGATCGCTCAATTTGCACCGACGATTGAGGCCTCACCAGAACACTTCGACCAACAATTTAACGTTAACGTCAAAGGGCTTTACTTCTCTGTCGCCAAGGCCCTCCCTATTCTCAGCAAAGGAAGCACAGTGGTTTTGACTGCCTCAGTTGTTGGCAGCAAAGGTTTTCCAGGTTCGAGCGTTTACTCGGCCACTAAAGCTGCAGTTAGAAGCTTCGCCCGCACATGGACGGCGGAAATTCCAGTCGACCAAGTTCGCTTTAATGTTCTCTCACCAGGTCCAATTGAGACGCCAATATTTGGCAAGATGGGAATGAATGATGAACATAAAGCAGGAATGGCGAGCACCGTTCCCATGAAGAGATTTGGCAATCCAGAAGAGATGGCAAATGTCGCTCTCTTTCTTGCCAGTGCTGACTCGAGCTACATCGCTGGAGCTGAGATTTTTGCTGATGGGGGATTTGGACAGATTTAATATATAGATGAGGGGGCGCCGAATGCTCTATTTGGCGCTCTTTCTCACAGCAGATCTCTAATTCTGTATTCTCTCTCCTGAGTCTTAAAAATGAACTCGTCACCAGTTTTGATCTGATCGCAGCAAAGCGCCTCAATGTATTTATCATCAATAATTGGAAGCTTTAAGCTCTCAATGAAATATTCATTTTCAAGCGAAAAATTACTCTCATTCACTTCAATTAAGAATGGAATTCCAGGACGACATAACCACACTTGTTTAATTCTGCGATAAAAATCAAAACTCTTCGGATGAAGTAGCCAACCCGATCCTGATATACTCTCAACATATTGATCAATATTTAGGACATCAATTGCTATATGATGTAATCCTGCCCCCCGCTTAGTGAGAGCATTTTGATAGGGGCCGGGACCATTGGCCTGCATTAGGAGCAGTTTTCCCATTTGATTACCTTCGCCAATGTAGAGTTCTCTGGTTCCCTCTGCTGGAAACTCCTCAATTTCTCCTAGATGGCCCGATTGAAAGAGCTTCTTCTCTAGTACTGACTCGATACTTTCTACTAGGACTGCGACATGATTGAGAAGTGTTTTCATAGATATAGTGATCCTTACTAATAGCTATCGAGAGCTAGTTTAAAAAGTCTCACAACTTCGTCCACTTGCTTTTGACTTTTAAATCTTAACTCAATCCACTCTGAGCTAGGCCCACGATGATGATGAAAATCAGAATCTGTGGGGTGGGACAGCCCCTCTCTCTTTATGACCTTCTTGGTTAGGCGAATGTCGATTTCATTATCGTGATGAAAATGAGCAATCTCTTTGTTGTTGTAGAAAAAAGCCGATCCACCAGCAACTTTTGAAGGACGTGACTCTACATTTGAAATGGTTTCCAATTTTTCAACTAGGATTTGCTTGAGTTTTGGCATTGTCGATCTCCCAATTAAGAAATACTTTTAGCGCTCACGTCGATAGTGCATAAAAACCGCACCATTAGAGAGTGGGTTCACCGAGACAAGTTCAAGCCTTCGAGTATTAGGTAAACCACCTTCATAGAGCGTCGGACCATGCCCCGCAATCCGAGGGTGCACAAGAAACTTGTACTCATCAATTAAATCCAAGCGATCTAAATCTATTGCAAGCTTCCCACTACCTAGGAGCACACCAGAGGGATGATCGCCCTTGATTTTCTGTATGCTTGAGCGAAGATCACCAAATACATGATGACTATTATTCCAGCTATATTCATTTCGAGTCGAAGAAACAACATACTTAGGTTTTGATTCCAGCTTAACTGCCCACTCACGTACCGACAAAGGGGCTTCAACTTCACCACGCGCAACTGCGGGCCAGTACCTCTCCATCATCTCGTAAGTTACTCTTCCCCATAGCATTGCCCCACTCTCATCCATAAGACGAGTAAAGAGGGCGTGAGTCTCCTCATCGGCAATACCCTCTTGGTGGTCGATACAACCATCAAGAGTTAGATTCAAACAAAATGTTAGAATTCCCATTAGAATTTCTCGTCAAAAATGCAATCAAACCCACCATAGATCATTCGTGACATATCAAATGGCATTTCGAGGTTTCCCATACGCTCATCACTCATCATTTTTTTGACACCTTCGTCTCTCTCTTCTTTTGATTTCCATTCAAACCAGCTAAAGAGAACGGCCTCATCTTCTTTGGCCTCGACCGCCTTAAAAAAGTCAGTCTTCACCCCAGGCTTTACATCATCCTGCCAACATTCAACCATTCGAATTAAACCGCAGTCCTTCAACAATTTCTTAGCCTCACCAAGATGAGTGATGTATTTCTCTTTATTTTTCTTTGGTACGGCCGTGACAAATCCGTCGACATACATATTGCGCTCCTTGATGAAATGGATATCTCTCAGTCAATTGTAGATGTAGCTTTACCTCGATACGCTAGAGATATCGTATGCAAAATATCATATCGACAAAGCTAAAGAGAAGACACCAAAAGCTGAAGAGAGAGCGCAAAATTAAAGTGTATTCATGCAATGCCCAACGTTCATTACATTCTCGTGACCGTTCTTAGTGAAATTACTCAATTCTTAGGGAGCACAAAGGCGCATCTCATTAGTGAGACAATGTACATTCCCACCACCAGTATGCTTAGAAAAAGTATTCATCTCAAATGACTTGAGACCCAGCTCTTCATACTTATCTTTGATATACTTGCCTACAGCAGGAGTGATTTGCTTGGGCGTTATGACGGCCTTTCCTGCAGCGAGAACATTAGCGGGGTTTGGATTCACGGCCTTGGCGTCGATAAAGAGATAGGGAAGCTTAACAAAGGCGCTCTCTTTACACTCTGCCGGAATGTTTTGTTCAAGAATTGATCGAGTTTTATCAAGTGACTCAGCAATTTCTTGATTGGCCTTTTGATTTCCTTCAATATTATAGAGAGCATCTTTGATCAAGCGATGAACGGGGACCTCACTATTTTGAGGATCTTTATCTTGGTTTTCAATAAAGGCTTTAATTTGAGAGTAATCGCTTTCATTCATAACCGTGAGCACGTCTTCATTGGTGAGCTCGGAGCATCTCTTCATTTTACGACCCATCTCATTTTGAATTTCATCATTGTATTCAAGACCGTAATTACTAATCGCAAGCTCTTTTGCTTTCATTTTTTTTATCTCCGCCTCCTTCTCTTCTGGAGTTATTTTCTGGAGGGACTTTCCACCGGCATAGCCAGGAGAAATAAAGAGATCGAGAAGAAGTGAAGCCTTGTCGCGCGAGCGACTTCTTTGTTTAGTTGGAGCGCCCTTGATCATCTCGCTAGTAAGCTTTGATTGAAAGTAAAGAAGAGTTTCACGTGCTTTATAGAGTTCACAAACTCTTTCCTGGGGCAATTTGGCCGGACAGCCATTCATCTGACATTTATTGGGATCAGAGTAGTACTCATCGAGTGAATTCTTATAGCTACTAACAAGCTTCTCTCTAAAGAAGAGTTCCTTAGGATTGTCTTTTAAAACTTGGTCATGCGTTTTTTGATCGGCGATTACGATATGAAAATTGCAAGGAGCTGGACGAGGACTTGGGATAATATTGACGAGTTCATCGATGTGTCCAACGGTGGTACCTAGTGTTGGAAGTTTTATTATTTGTACACCTTCACCTTGGCCACAAAGTGTAAGTGCCCTATCTGGAATCATGTTCTCGCCCACAAGACACTGTCCACCTGGCAGTGCCATGACATTTCCGCCGCGATTAACGCCTGGATTAAAGAATCCACTTCCTAAGTCATTCATTTGGGCCTTAAGCCCACAAATTTCAAGCTCATCTCCATCTGGATGCCAATCGCGCTTTTGATAATTATACTGGATGGTTCCCGTTGCAGGGTCAAACCCTAAGACGGCAAGATCGCGAATATAGCCACCATTCTCATTGTCGACTATTGGCATGAGACCTTGTTTATCCTCTCGCTCGAGATGAGGGTGTGGATAGAAGAGAATCTTTTTTTCAAGTTCTGCCACTTTTGCAGGGGGATATTTTTTAGCAAGCGACTCTCTTAGGCGGTCTCGACCAGACCCATCCACAGACACCATGGTCCCCTCGGGAAGAGTCTCTAGAAATTCGACATTAGAGACGATTTCTTGATCTTTTATAAAGAGAATTTGCGGCTGATAATTCTTTGGAACTAAGCGTGCGTTCTTGCTAGGACAGGGTTGCAATTTGCTAACATCAATTTTGCAATCCTTGGTGGTATAGGCAAAGGACTTTGATGCCAAAGCGACAAACAAAGCGAAAACTATACCTGTGAATAATAAATTTACTTTTTGAGCTCTCACGAAAAGCGTATCGGAGAAATCAAAAGTTATTTAACCTTTTCCCTAAAAGCCGACTGAAGAAGTTCGGAATTAATGAAAGTGACCCTACCCTGCCTCGGCTTAGCTTCATCGTGCATACGCGTAATTACTCGAGTCGAGTATGTGATCTTTTTTTGTGGGTCAAAATTGCTAATTTCCATTTCCAGGCGTTGGTTGCGTCCCAAAACGCGCTCACAGCCAGATGTGATCGCCGTGAGAGAAATTCGATATTGGTCCACCCCATACTCATAGAGCTTAGACTTATCAAACCTTGCTTGGCATTGATGATCTCCTCTCTTAAAAACAAGGCCGGTCTGAGTGAGCTCTCCCGAGATCTCCCCTTTACTCGACTGCCAATTATAAGAGAGTAGCTTAGAATCGCTCGCCATCACGGTGGATAAAAGCAAGAGTATACTCATAAGTAGCTTCATGGGCCTCTCCAATTCATTTGATAGCAGTTACTTACAGTAGCTTACCTAAAATCCGCTAAAAATCCATGAGGCTTTGCTCCCTGTCCGCTCTTTGGGCTTCTCAAGCTAAAAAATAAGCTTTAAACGCTAGAATGATCCCTATTTAAAGATTTCTACAAAGTTTTAACGACCAAATGGGCATATTTAAGGTAAACCTAGCTCATGACTAATGAAAAAGAACTCCACCCGCGAAATATCCACAACGAGAAGTATGACTTCCCGGCACTTATAAAGGCATTTGAAGCGCTTGCCCCCTACGTGAAGAAAAATCAGTATGGCGAGCTCTCAGTCGAATACTCAGACGCGAAGGCCGTACTAACTCTGAATCAGGCGCTTCTATTTGCTCATTATCAGGTTGAGAGTTGGTCAGTCCCCAAAGGTCATCTCTGTCCTCCCATTCCGGGGCGTGCGGACTATATTCACTATATCGCCGATCTTCTCGCCGAAGACTTTGATGGCAAAGTTCCAGTGGGCACTACTATTAAGGGACTAGATATTGGAACTGGGATGAGCGCGATCTATCCGATTCTAGGAAATAGCATCTATGGTTGGAGGTTTGTTGGCAGCGACATTAATCCGGACTCCATTAATAACGCCAAAAGTATCCTCAATGCCAATCCCAAATTAAAGAAGAATATCAAGGTTAGATTTCAAAAGTCTCCGGCGCAAATCTTTAGAGACATCATTAAAACCGATGAGAAATTTGATTTCACTATGTGCAATCCCCCTTTCTATGCATCTGAAAAAGAAGCGTCAAAGACAACTGAGCGCAAGGTGAAAAACCTAAGTCAAAATCGAGAGAAAAAGGGACATGCACCAATCAAGACGAGCTCAAACTTCGGTGGAAAAAATGCTGAACTCTGGTGCCCAGGTGGTGAGCTCGCGTTTATTAATAGAATGATCACTGAGAGTCTTAAGTTTAAAGACCAGTGCGGATGGTTTACGACTCTCGTTTCAAATAAGGCACATCTTGAAGAACTCAATCAACAATTAAAAAGTCTCAAGTGTGCAAACGTTCGCACCCTTCAAATGCGCCATGGACAGAAAATTAGTCATATCCTGGCGTGGCGATTCTAGAGGGCAGCGATGAGTGATGAGCAAAGAAATAACCCTCTTCATGGAGTCTCGCTTGAGATGATTGTGACTAAGCTTCACGAGCATTATGGCTGGGAAAAGCTTGGAAGACTCATTAAGATTCGCTGCTTTCAGAGTGACCCTAGTGTGAAGTCTAGTTTGAAGTTTTTACGTCGCACGCCTTGGGCGCGGGAGAAAGTTGAGGAACTCTACCTAAGGACTCGTTTTTAGCAATTGGCGGAATGAGAAATTTATAAATCGCCAACAGAACGCTCACAAAGAAAAGTGCTAGGTAATGACTAAAAACGGCCTCTTCATAACGTAGATAGAAATTTACTAGAAACAATACTGCACCAAAGAGAACCTGACCTCTTTTAGATCTAGGGGCCACTGCTGGGTCGGTGATCATCAAGAAAATGAAAATGAGTGAGGTCGCTCCGATCTCGGGTCCGATAATATCCACAAAATTTCCCATCCCAAGGTGGTTTGCCGCCAGAAGAGCAACAATAAAGCCGCAGAGAATATATGAAATTGACGTAGAGATGGTTCGCCCAAGAGTTGCAGCAAAGATGCCAAAGGTGAGCACGTGCAAAATCGGATAGAAACTAAAGGTAAACTCATCGGGGGCCAGATATAAAGTATATTCAGGCATTAAGGCCAGAGACACAATAATGGCAAAATTGGTTGGATTATAAAGGTGTCTACCATCACGAGAGAGAATGAAGTATTTAGAGGCCACAGCGACGATGGCCGCGATGATGTAATAGTACTCGAGCTGTGAGCGAATCAAGACAAGAAGCCCAGCGGCCTCAGCGAGACTTGAGAGTACTCGATCAAGAATTCTGTCGTTATAGCGATTAGTGACTTTATTTAAAATAAGCTCAGCAATCACAGCAGCGGCGTAGCAGGAAAATATCTGAAATAAACTGCGCTGGAAGTTGTAATAGAAGTAAGAGATTGCAACCAAGGTGAAGTGGCTTAGAAATAAAGCGAGCTTAGCGTAGAAAACCGTCGACCTACTTTTTCCATCAGAGAAGAATACTTTAAAACTCGATTTCACATTCACAGTGAATCAACCTTGTTGTATTGATTTAACGCAAATTCTTCTACATCTTGAGAGTTCCCATCTGGATAAATGACCTTTATGCTCTTTACCCTTTGATCTCCAAGACCCACGTGAATTCGATTATCACTCTGCCCTTTATAGCCGTTCCAAGGATAAATCCGGCGCAGAATTTTCACACCATTATCTAGCTCAAAGATCACAGTACTATTAATTGCCATTTGATTCTTATAGCTCACCTGAAGCCCAATCCAATTGCTCTTATTAGGTGAAACGTTGTGATAAAGGATTCCTGGCCCGCGATTGGCCACCACAAACTCCATATTTCCATCATTATCATAGTCAATGAGAGCGAGCCCTCTGCCCGTTTGATAGTCATCAACTCCGGCCTGCTTTGAAATATCCTTGTAACTCTCATCAACCTTAGTAAATAGACAGCTTCTCTCCGGCAAAGTCTGAAAACCGTCCACACCTGCTTGATGGCGCTTTGAATAGCTTCTTAGAAAGCGCGGAAAACCACGAAGCTCGATATAGTCGTACCAAGAGGGAAGCTTCCGATCGTCTTTGCGCGGACGGCTCCTTCCATTTACAACCATGAGCTCAGAGTTTCCGTCATTATTAGCATCAAAGAATTTCGCTCCCCAGGCAAAACCACATCTGCCCATCTCGTACTTCTCACTTACCCGATCAAAGGGGCCATCGAGAGTCGATCGCTTCCAAAAGTTATTCACCGTTGTTTGATAAGGAGGTTTATAGGAATTAGTAATGTAAATTTCTTCAACTCCATCATTGTCAGTATCAAAGACCTCACTATTCATGCCTGAGTAGCCATGTTTACTGTAGGGGGAGAGATAGTACGAACTCTTCTCTTTGAAACCCGCCCCTTGCTGATTAATCCAAACCTCATCCGAGCTGTAGTCATTTGTAAAAAGAAGATCAGGCCAGGAGTCATTGTTAAAGTCCATCACCCCCACTGCGTGAGTGGATGAGCGCCAATTATAAAAGTTAAATTTCGCTTGGTGAAAGGAGCCATTGTCTTGAAGGAGAATATTATTTTCTCCCCCGTGAGTCTTATTACCGATGTAGTAGCCAGTGGTCTGAAATGCTTTCGATTGATCAGTTTCAAAGTGGGAGTAATTGGCAAAGACGATATCGACATCACCATCTTTATCGATATCAACCAGGGTGGCCATACGAGCGTAGGAGCAGTAGCCGCCAAGAAGTTCGCTCTTTTCAATGAAGGGTCTATTTGGTCCTTGGCCGTAGTAGAGTTTGTGACAGCCCCATTTCACAAGTAGTAAGTCTAGATTGCCATCGCCATTAAAATCGTAGAAGAGACTGCTCGAAGAGCTGTGATCTGTGTTATCACCCCCGAGTTTGTAGGTACTAGTCTCGTCCTTAAAGTTTTTCCCGCCGTTATTTATATAGAGCTTATTATCTCCGCCTTTATTTTGGGTGAAGTAGATGTCTTGAAATCCATCGTTATTTACATCAGCAACAGAAACACTTGGGAATGGGTCAAAGACAACTGAGTAATAGTAAAATGGCTGAACGTTTGGGCCAATGGGATTTTTTTGGTGGTAGATTTCGTTAATTAATTTGGATTCATCTGGGTTTCTGAGGATCTTCGGGCCATTTTCTAGTGGCAGGTATTTTTTGATGTAGTTCTCTTCTAAGGCACTAGTGTCTAGGTGATCGAAGGATATCCCTAGATCATGAGTAGCGTTTATAAAACTGATGGAAACATTGACGGGGATACTGTCGATCGATTCGTAAACATTGTCGGGTTTTAGAACGACCCTATTGCCGAAATAGATCAATCCAATCAGCGCGATGCCAATGGAGATGGAGGTCATATTTAATATGGCTTTTCGATTTGCAATTCGATGCATATCAAATATTAGTCAATAAAAAGTGTGGGGTAAAGCGAGAACTATATGTACTTCAAATCATTGACCTACTTCGAAGACGGTACTTTAGTGACTACTTCTTAGGATACTTGCCGCAAGTCTTCTCGACTTGTACTGTAAATTCATCTGCTGACGCATCCCAATCTGCTTGAGATTGTGCACTCTCGCTCAAAAGAAATTTTTCGAATTCACTAGCATAGCAATTACAAAATTTTGAAGCCTTTTCAGGAGACATTGACCTGCTCTCCTTCATGTCAAAGTCACACTGTTTTTTAAATTTAGCATTCACATACTCAACCCTTTCACGATATTCATCTTCATTTCTAGGTGGATATTTAAATCTAAAACCCAAAACTGGTACCGTCTTTTGAGAACCATTTGTTGCTTCATATGAAAATGTATTATCAAAAGTAACGCACATTCCTTTAGGGGCCTTAATTCTCTTTTTATCCCAAAGAAGCTCTCCATCAAATGGAATCGCGACAGTTAAGCCAATACAAATATTCGAATCCTTCTCGCACACATTTGCCAAAGCTCCCATATCACCAAGAACCTGAAAAACTTCAACTTCGTTTATGTTTGGCTGGCATCTCTCGTCTACCTCAGGACTAGTATCCGATAGAGAATTTGATTTTGCATCAGAAGCTAAATCCATCTGAGAGCAGCTCGTAGAGCAAATTAGGAGTACTACAATTATCAAAGAAAAAAATAACTTCATAAGGAATCTCTCAATAACTCAAAAAATGAACCGTTTTTATCTTAAGTACCAAGGCTATCTTAAGAATAAATCTATCATTTTAGTAATTTATGTACTCTTCATCGGGATAATTTATGAAGAAATCAAGACTAAACAGATAATTAAAACTATAAAAATGACCATTAAAGATTTAGAACAAATTAGTGATTACCTAGAAAATAATCAGGATGATATGGAAGTAGCTGACTATATTGATTTTCTTCAAATAAATGAGATTAGAATTAGCAGGAATTTAGCAATTGTAATTTTCGAAAACTACTTAGATCTCAATCCGATGAGCAGAAATGCTCCCAACTTCAACCTTATTGAATATCTCAAAGCTCGTTATACTTCTTAGAATTACCTCTAGCGAGCTCAACAGGATACTTTTCCCCATTGGCCTTAAGCTTCTCCAGGGCAATCTTTTCAAGATCAAGATTCATCTTCCCAGCGATACGAAGTAGATAGATAAAAATATCAGCGACCTCTTCTTTCACTTTTTGATAATTCTTAGTTTCTGGCACAATTAAGTTTGAGTCTTTCTCAGTCATCCACTGAAATATCTCTAACAGTTCGCTAGCTTCAACACTCAAAGCCATCGACAGGTTCTTGATCGAGTGAAATTGATCCCAGTCGCGCTCAACTGCAAATGCGTTAATCTTTTGGGTTAAGGCCTCGAGGTTCACTTCTTTCACGGGATATCCTTTTAAAATACTCATTCGTTTCGGGATCTGTACAATGGATATAGCAACCCTTTGCCCCTCGAGTCATTAGAGTACGATATGTATTTCTAATAATCTCATCGGCCATACTCCTGGCGAGTTCAGGCTCTTTTTTGAGCATGCCCTTGAAGCCTTTGAGCGATTGATCCATCTTAGAGCGTTTTGTCCCATCCGTAGCAATTAGTCCAGACCTAAAGACCAAATCAGGTCCAATGATCACCCCTACGTAGTCTAATTCCAAGCCCTGACAGGTGTGGATACAACCAACCTCTTGTGCTGAATCAGGATGAATGATCCATTGACCACCATGCTCTCTAAGATTCCAGCGAGCTCTAAAATTCCCAATTTCAATATCATAGAGAGCCGGTTGCGACTTTGTTTTCCAATCCCAGCAATAACCTGCAACGATGCGAGATTTATTATTTACTTTATTTTTTGATAAGATCTCGCTCTTTAGCTCAAGTGGACAATCGAAAACTTTAAAATCATATCCAAGTTCAGCCATGTCATCATTGGCCGTTTCTTTAAGCTGGAGTGCCTGATCTACCCAAGCAAGATATCCATCCGATCCATTACAACGAAATTGTGAAGGCAGCTCAAGCTCGTGAACTGTTGCCCCCAGCTTCTTTGCCCACTTACGAATCTCGTCCTTGCTACCAATATCTTTGAATGTAACCTTTTGATTCTCATCGATAAAGAACACGCTCATTTTAGAGCCATTAATGATTTCCTTTACCTGATTCTCACCAATATTTTGAAACATACCTGATTTTGCATTCAAGCGATGGGCTTCATCGACAATCAAAGTATCAAAGGTATTTGATTCAAGAGCATGAAAACTTCCTGAACCAACAAAGAGGTTCGCAATGTGGCTCTTTCTAAAAGAGCCGGTAAGTTTCTGAAGATAAACATCCCTAGGCGCAGCATTCTTTGTTACATATTGGGTTGTTAACTGCATCTCCGTAAATTGCACCAAGAGATTAATGGCGACCACACTCTTACCAGATCCAGGGCCACCTTCAACAATGAGAACATTCTTATTCTTTGCACTACTCTCTCGGGCGAGCTTAAGAGCAGTCTCATAAACCACTTTTTGATCGTCTATAAGATAAAACTCTTTATTGCCCTTCATTAGCGAGAGAAGTTCGTCTGCAAGATTCTTTGAGGGTCTAATTTTACCATTATCTATGCGATAGATAGTTCCCTTCTTATCCCCATATTTAACGTGTGCTTTAATAAACTCAGTAAGCTTATCAGCGTCAGATCGCACAAATACGGGGGCCTTGTCCAAATGCTCTTGATAAAAGCTGTCCAAAATAGACTTACCATCATCTAGATTATGTAGGTACGCGCATGGCCTAAGATCAATCTTGTCATCTTGAACAGTTGAGTTGAAATCACGAAGAAGTGCTGCGTATGTCCAGGCTTGATATGAAGGATGACTCGCCTCCCTTACATTGCCTCCTAGAAATGTTGAAACGACTGCATCTTTGTCTGTGGATTGAACTTCACTCCATTGCTTGAGCTCAATAATAACGACAACCTCAAGGCCTAGTTCATTCTCACCAGAAATGATGAAATCGATGCGTTTTGAGGTCTGTGGAATGCGATACTCAATCGAGACAGAGATATCTTCTGGAATGCCAGAGTCATCGAGAATATTTCGCATATACATCATTGAGTTACGCCAAGAATCGATTTCTTTCTTCGAAGTGGAGAAACCAAGATTCTGAACAAAGAGAGAGAGAATCTTCGACTCAATTTGGTTTGAGCGAACATCCATTGAGAACTCAGTTTTGGTGGCTGAATAGATAATCATTAAAATACCTAAAATAAGAGCAATTATACTATCTACCTAAAATCACTAAAGCCCCATGGCGTTATATAAGTAATTCTAACTCCCGAATTTTGAGAACTAAACCGATAGGAATGATTCAAAACGAAGAATTAAATGGTTGCCCTACTCAACACTAGCTTAGTGCTCTTGACGATTTATACAATAGTGCTAATTTTCAAGGACTATAAGCTTAAGAAGAATCAGAAAAACCTATAGCTCAAGGGTAGGGTTAAGGTCACTTTATCTTTCTCATAGCTCGGTAGTACGGCCAGTGGAGCAGGAGGTCTGCACCCAAGAGAACTATGTGGTCGAATCTCGTTATAGTCTCTTCTCCACCTTTCGATCAATACTTCCGCTTCCTTTAGCGTATAAAAAATTTCTCCATTTAAAAACTCGTCCCTCATTCTACCATTGAATGACTCGCAGTAGCCATTCTCCCAAGGACTTCCAGGCTCGATATAAAGAGTCTTAACCTCTAAACTAGAAAGCCAAACCCTTAATTTCTCAGCAATAAATTCCGGTCCATTATCGCTTCGAATAAATTTGGGCTGCCCTCTCATTAAAAATAGCTTTGCCAAGTATTCGAGGACATCAAATGAATTGATCTTTCTCTGCACAAGACAGCCGACACATTCACGACTGTATCATCGATCACATTTAAAATTCTAAATGTCCTTCCGTCATCGGTCCGATCCATCACAAAGTCATAAGACCAGACGTGGTTCTTGAAGGCCGGTCTATGCCTAATGCAGCTACCGTCATTAAGCCAGAGTCGTCCTCTCTTGGGTTGCATTTGTGGCACCTTGAGTCCCTCGAGCTTCCAAATACGCTCAACTCGCTTATGATTAACTTTCCAGCCTTCACGTATCAGTAAGGCTGGAATTCGGCGATAACCATATCTTCCATATTCGCTTGCAAGCTCGATGATTCTGGCCTTTAGCGCGTGTTTGTCGAACTTTACCTTGCGAGAATAGCGTTGTGTTGTTCGGTGCTGAGCGAAGATTTTACAGGCGCGTCTCTCTGAGATTTTAAACTTCTCAATAGAGCGATTAATGACCTGTAGTCTTCGCTCAGCGCTTACTAGTTTCCCTTGGCAAAATCCTTTAACACACTGAGATCAAGCGCTTGATCAGCGACAATCTTTTTGAGACGAGCATTTTCTTTTTCAAGTTCCTTAAGACGTCTGGCCTCAGACTTAGTCATCGAGCCATATTTACTTTGCCATCGGGTTAAGGTGATTGGAGAGACCTCTAGGGCCTTGCAAACTTGGGCCTGACTCTTGCCTTCGGCAAAGAGAAGATCGGCCTTTCTAAGCTTTGCGATGATTTGTTCTTCGTTGTAGTGAACTCGTCCCATAACTGACTCCTTTCTTTAAGTTTACCAGATTATGTGGACATGTTTTTGGGGGACACCTCAAAGGCATCACGTATTTCTTCTGACCTAAGCCGCAGTATCAGATGCAACAAGTTTTTGAAACAAAGGTAGTGGAATGCATTTTCTTGAAGAGACAAATAGTTCCAAGAAGTTCTTATGAGTTTTCCCAATAGATTTTGAAAGCGCAATGGACTCTAAAACTATTTTAGATTGTGATTCGCTGACTGGAACAAGGAGACTTTCATCCCTAATGAAAAAGGATACAAAGTCGGACCTGCTAACCTTTATCACCCCATGTAAATTGATAGACTTTAGACCAACGATTCCCTTATCGGAATCATTTAAAACTGTTTTCTTGATTTGTAGCACTCTGTCTTCAACAATATTCCCTAAGCTTGTCTCAACATTATTTACATCAGATAGATTTAAAGCTAGCCTAGCACCTTCAACTTCAATCAAATATCGATTAGGCATTTTCAATCTTAGAATATCTAGGAAAGCACTATACTGAGCTTCATTGCCATTAATGATCAATTGACTATCATGAGATAGTTCATTGCCATTAAAAATGATTGATGTGGGGGGAAAGCAACAAAAGTACTCGTGACCAATATTAGAAACTCTGATCCCACCTGCTAATTCGAGTATGCTTTTCTCTTCTTTTTTACCGAATACTCCATTGACAATATTTATTTCAATACCGTTTATTCTCTGATCTGATATTTTAAATAAACTATATGAATCAATATTTCCAATTTCTATAATTTCAAAATCCAAACTTTTAATTCCAATAGTCTCCTCAAGCACCTTAACTGCATTATCAGAGTCAGATAATATGTATATATCTTCAATGCTCTCAATATATCTTTTCCTTGGGTTACTTCTATAGATCCCTTCACTAGTATAAAATAACAAATAATCATTGATTTCAAGAAAACGTTTCAAGCGCTCAAGGCCAACTAATTGCTCTAAGTCCGAACCATCTTGAGCCAGAATTTTTAAGTAAAACTCTTCATCCCCCCCAAAGAAAGCTTCTGACTCATCTTCAATTAAAACACACTGAAATGAAGTATCTATTTTTTTGATATTAGTAATTAGTTCTACTAAATCCTCTTCACTACGAGTTTCAACAAAAATCTGTAGCTGGTTTATGACCGCTTCTCTTAGCATAATATTAGCTATGCACCTTCTTCCTCTTTCTGATATTCTTCGTGACATCGATACGACAAAGCTATTCCAATTAAATTCTTGAGAAAGGAAGTATTTATCCTTTTGTTTATAATAGAACATTCCTAGAGAAATCAAATCTCTTTCATTTAGAAGAGCTTGGCTCATAGGATATATTCTATTCTTTTCTCTACCTTTCCCAACAACGTCGAAGGTCACTATTGACTTACTATTTATAGATATAATTTCACTCTTAAAAACATCCCACATCTTCTTATAGGCTTGGTCTTCGAAGGGTATATCATGTTCTTCCCCTAACTCATTAGATATCAATTTCCTTAATGGAGGATAATAAGAGTCACTAGTATATTCTTTTGCTTTCGAAGTCATTAAATCGGCAGCAACGATCTGTAGAGCGATAAGAATAATTACATTGGATAAATCATCATTCTTATTATAGATCTCGTCCTTTATGGCAACTTTCTTTCCATTGACAACAACAAATTCTCTAGCTGTCTTTAAAAAAGCCTCAAAGGCTTCATCGCTGGTACTAAACTCGAATTCATTGAATACGAGATCTGAAATCATTTGCCTTGAGTAGTTGAAATAAACTGGTAACCCTACTTTGATCTGATCAATATATGCACTCCAAAGAACCCTTGAAAGCTTGAGAGGATCAATCATAAATTTGAACCTCCGACCAATAATTAAATTCAAAAATATCATCGCTCACTTTTTTTAAATCCGTACAAACAAGATATGTACTTTCAGATAGATTGACATTTTTAAGTAACGCTGAAGGGAAATTCCTAATCGTTACATTCGTAATGCTTTCAATTGAAATTTCCGTAAATTTTAAACTTTGATCAAACCATTCTTTTACCAATAACCCTTTAACTACATGTATCTCTTCACTATCTTTATTTAATTTTTTAAAACTTGGACAAAAACATCTAAGCTTACAAAACTTGCAAACATCTAGCGAAGGATTGAAGTAATCATCAGACAATTTACTTAACTCTGAAACATTTGAGAACTTTGTCTCTATTTTTTCGATATATTTGTTTCCCGTAATCACTATTTCATCAACTAAGTTCTCGTTAAGTAAGACCTTTGCCTTTTCTTCTTTCATGCTAGATAGATATATTGCGTCTGGATACTTTCCGTAGTTTTCTTTTATTAAGAAACTGTAGAAATGAACTTGATTGACATATTCAATCTTCAACGATCCATCTTCAGCTCTAATCCTTCCAGATTTAAACTCATACAATATAATTCTCTCACCTTCTTTAATAATGAGGTCTGGCTTTCCAAAAAGTTTTTCATCACGGCTATATATCTCTTTCTCAAAGATATAATCACTTTGCTTATCTTTTGTATTGTTCGCTTCCATGTTACAGAGATAATCAAATACCCCCTCGACCTCACTCCATTCATCGATTTCTTTAGAGGATTCAAATGAGAATTTATCTAAATATCTGGATTTAATTTTAGAAAGTACCTGAAGAAAAGAGTCGTATTCTTCCAGCTGTATTTGACCTTTATAGAACTCTTCCATTATTTCATGATAAATTATTCCAACGATCTGATTTCTAGAATAGAACTTACGTTTCTCTTTTAAATTAAAACGCATATATGATGAAAATATCGATGCAAAACAATTTTTAGCTTTTTGAAATGTCCAAAAAGAAATTTTTTTAGGAGTAGATAATTTGTATTCAAGCATCTTACTCATCTTTTCTACCTAAAAGCTGTCTTAAAAATGTTGGATTTTTCTCCAAAGAAAGGATGTCAAGCCAACGAACCTGTTTCTTGTCAATTTTTAAATGCTTAACTATCTTCAGCAGATCACTTTGCGCAGGCCCTTTTTTCTTTACTAAAGGGTGAATCGGGAACAAGGCTTTTTTACGATCCTTACTTACAAGGACAGGTAATCCATCGATACTTTCGAAACTAAAACCTCCCCCTATTACGTTGTTAACCCAACTAGGGACATGTTTATCTAATAAGCATTTCCAAATATTATCCTTTAATGAGAACTTATAATTAGAGGAAGTCGCAAGATTCAATAAATCTACACCAAGTTTCCAGTTTAAATTTGAGTGTTCGAATCTGTTTTCATAGTTCCTGAGGCACTTATAACAACTTGATGTACATTCAGATAAATGACGATCACTTTTAAATTTAGGAACAATTTCCTTGAGACAATAATTTAACAGCATGTCAAAGTTTTCAGGCTTCGAATACTTAGAGCTATATCCTGCTCCATTATCTAAATTATCAGCAATGAATAACCCAAACGTTCCATAGTTTTCGGTATCACTGATATCTGGAATATATCTTATTCCGACCTTGATCTCATTTCTTTCAATATCCTCCATCAAACTGATCCCTTTTGCCAAAATTTCGCCAAATGAAATCCAAGCAGACTTTACTGCTTGTTCTCGAGGAGCGTCCTTACTGTTTAAGAGACTATGTGAAGGATATTTCGAAATATTAATATAGCTTACATCAGTATATTGCTCTGAAAATAGACCAACCATAAATCCAACGTCTTCACCATCCTCCTCTAATTTTTGCCACGAACTAGTTTTAGACTTTCTGCCTGACTCACTTTCAATATAAATCCCAGGAAGTTTCCCTCTAAGAACTTTATTAAACTCAAATCCGGCAGCCTGTTGATTTAAATTTAAATTTAGCAACTTACCACTAAAAGAGACTAATTCAATATTGCACGTCTTTATAGGCTTAGGTTTTTCGCGACTAGATACGGGAGTACTTCGAAGATCAACATCTCTACTTTCAGCAAAACCGTCATAAACTTTTTCCTTAAGATCGGCGACATAGTACTTAGGCTTCCAAACCCTCAAAGAATTTACACTTTCACCAGTTGCCCCGCATGTTTTACACTTATGTTCAGTGAAGTCATCAATAGACTCACATACGCTACAGATAAGAATTGTTTTCTGATCATGCTCCGGCGGCGAAGTATATCTAATGAAACGACGACCTTGCTCTTTAATTGAAATTGGCCAAGCAATTCCATTTGATTGAAACACCTTTTTATCTTTAACAACACATCGGCCCGGAGAAAATTCAGACAACGCAATATCTGCAGTTCGATCAATAATACCTTCTTTAATCGGCCAGGACATTGAATTTGGTTTGCCCATAGGATCAGAGTGGATCATCTGAGCAGATCTTAGAGGCATCCCATATAGTGGTAAAAGGCCTTCTAATGCCATAACTTCTGATAGTGAATAATTCTCACCATATCTCACAATAAGATCATCAATAACACGTCTAAAATCGGTTATCTTATCAGTCGAAAATGTATGAAGCTTTTCGATATCTAGCTCTGTATTTACAATAATAAACTTTAAATTTTTCTTAAAATGATTCAAATCTGTTTCATTTAGACTTAGAAACTCCTCTATTATTTCATCGGCCAGCTTTAAATTACCAAATTCTCCATTATTAACTGACCCATCAACTCTACCGATATCAGATATTTTATTTTTTAATGAATCAGTTAACTCAATAAGGTCATATATGAAGTGCTTTAAATATACTCGAGATAAAATATTAAGATTTGAAGAATCTAAACTTGGAGATACCGCTTTTGCCCCAATCATATCAAAAACATTATCAAAATAATATTCATCATGTTTTTGGCCTTTACAAAAAGTTACAACAAGCGCCAGCTTGTCTTCCCTTCGTCCGGCACGACCAGATCGTTGCTGATAATTGAACCTTTTTGGAGGCATATTTCCCATAAATACTGATTTTAATCCACCAATATCTACACCCGCTTCCATTGTGGTTGTGACACTTAACAAATCAATAGAGTAGAATTTATTCAATTCAATTTTAGAATCATCATCCCAACCAAAGTGTTCTTTAATTTTTTTATATTTACCATAATATTTGCTTTGAAAGACTTGCTGTCTTGATCTTTGGTCAGATTTGTCCGTGTGCCCAACAAGCTCTTCAGAGCGGAGAGAGTGCATATGTCTTTCTTGTGACGAAAAGTTCTTATAATAATTTGATTTCTCTACCAAGTCTGAAATATTATTCTCAACAAGAATACCCTCACACTGAATTCTATGTTTTACGTTTCTACATTTATCAACAAAGTTAAACAAGTGAACAGTACTGCACTTGTCGCACTCCCAATATTTGTCTTCTGCGGGGTGAATATATAGTCCACTTTTGTTTAATATAAATTTATCATTTGCAACTCCGAGTCTAATCAATTCCTCTTTAAATGAGTCAGATATTTGCTCCCTGCTCAAATTCCCAAAGAGGTCAGGTCTCACTTTAGCGAACCATTTTGTGAAATGGGATAACATAATTCCATGCTCAAAACCTTTGTAGAAATTGTCTCCTCTAGTAAGGTAGTGAAAGGCAAGAAACCCAATAACAGTATCAAGTACATCTGTAGGAAGTTTAGATGTTAAATTACGATTATATGTTAGCCATCCATAACCAAGAGACTCAAAGTCTCTCCCTCTTGGGGCAGCGACTATTTCTCTTACAGTATTCGATAGATCTGCCAGGTATTCTTTTCTTTTTTCTTCCACATCTTTAGACAAGCTAGGGTCACTATTATATTTATCGGAATCTATAAAAACCTTCTGCCAAGTTGCATTTTCACCTGCAAGAGTTCCGATATTGTCTATGCCAATAGGATTAACGCCTGTCTCAACCAATTTCCCGAGCACTTTCTTAACGATATCATCAAAACGTACAATGCCTCCTTTTGCATCTTTTAAGATATTTCTAGCTTTATTAAACGACGGAGCCTTTTCCGGGATGTCCCCTTTTTTAAAATCATAAAGTAAACTTGCAATCTCCTCATTCTCAATCGCAAAATCATAATTATAAATATCAGATTTTTTCTCCATATCATTGCAAGAGTTGTAAAACTTAATTACTTCGTTTTCCCCTGATGCCATTTCCTTTAGACTATCTTCAGTCCATGCTCTTACACTATCTTTAAAGTGATTAAGCTCTAAATCAGCAGAGATAGTTGCGGCCTCTCTTCTGCTATCACTAAAAACTACTAATTTTTCTTTTTCTTCATACTTGTTAGAAATTGTATCTTCTACAACAAGACCGAGATGCCTCATGATTTGTTCAACAATAATCTGAGACATCTTGCTGTAACCAGTACCCATGCTTCTAATTGGTGACGTTGGTGACCTTTGTGACCAATCTGTTTCGCAATTATGGCAACGGTTTGGGAGGTAGCCTTCTAATTGTCCCTGTGCCTCTTCACATAAAAATGTTGTTACTTCTATGAAGCTATCGCTGTTTTTAATCACTGCCTCGCGAGGAATGAGTTCACCCGTATAAACATTTAAAGAAAACTTATTAAACCATCCTCCATGAGAATGTTTTTTAGATTTTTCACTATGCTTTAACTTTGGTCCAGAAGTTACTAGTTCTCCATCATTTTGAGTTTCTAATGAGAAAATCACCTGTCGAGGATAGTCTGTACTTTTTTGCCTTAAAGGTTCTGTACCTAATATTAACGAAGATGAATTAGTGCTCTTAAGCTGTTCTTTACTTAATAAAAATCCCCGAAAATAAAGGTAGCCACACTCTTGGCAGTACATAGTCTCATAATTCAAGGCCGAACTTTTTGTACATATATGCACATCTTCCGAGTAGAGAGTCGGCTTCTCAAGATTCGAAAGCAAAGAAACTGACGATGTCCTTATCATTGAAAGGTTTTTAACAAAGATATGGCATCGGATTTTACCTTTAAAATCTTTTACCAGTTCATTCTCAGAACCTATTAAGGAAACTAAACCTTTGGCAGCATTTTCATCATCTTTAAAAAAATCTTCAGCGATTTCCTTAGTAGATAATGGATAAATTTCAATGTTTTCTAATTTCCTCTCACTCAATATCCTCTTAGATAGATCCAACAAGGCAGATTCAATGCCAACTAAATTTAAAACTTCTCCTAAAGTCTTATTTTTATAGTTTGAAAAGTTGCTTTTAATATAACTTTCTACTTCCTCTACCCCTACAGCGCCTGAGTTTAGTTCAATAAGCTTGAGTGAAAGCTTATTGAAAAATTCTTTAGTATTAGGATTTTTTATAAGATTTTCCTTAACCCCAGTAATGAGGTTAAAATTCTTGCTGCCTCTTTGAAATCCAAAAAAGTCACTCAAAAAAGGGCTATCTCCACTTGTGCTTTCTGATTCTAATGATGCCGAAGTTGAAATTATTTGAAGTTGTTTTGAGTCAGGAGTAAGGCCAATTTTATTTAAAAAGGCTTTTATAATACAAGATATTTCCGTTCCACCAGTTCCTCTATATGAATGCAACTCATCGAGGACTAATACAAATTTGTTTCGCTCATCTTCCTCTAGCCATTCTCTTGTATTTTTAAATATGATCTGCTCATATTTTCTAAGTAGCATTATCGAGAGCATACTATAGTTTGTAATTAATATATCAGGCGGGTACTCCTGCATGTCCCACCTTGTTAACAATTCGCTTCCAACAACGTCTACGACCGTTTTATCTTTAGGATCAGAGTCCTTTCTTTCTTTTTGCAGTTTTACCAACTCACTTTTAACTTTTCTAACGTTATCAGAATTAGAAAAAGTTCCATTACCAATAGTAGTTCCACTATACTGTCCAAAATAAAACCGATCTCCACCTAAATCATTCTTGAAAAGTTCATTTGCAACGTCAGAGTTTAATACACTTCTAAGCTCTTCAACCTGGTCTTGAACTAATGCATTCAATGGGTACATTATCATGCACCTTACAGCAGCTTTCCTTTTTACAGGTCGTCTTCGGGGGACAAAGCTAGCACCTTTGACACTCCACCAATTTTCTAAATTTTGTGAATGCTCATTCCATTGCCCAACTTTGCCATCTTTTCTAAACGCTTCCTGGATTAGATTCAATAGCATTGGTAGCATAAAGCAATAAGACTTCCCCGAACCTGTACCTGTAGTAACTACAATATTCTCATTACGTCCTATAGCACTCACAATTGCTTGCTTTTGATGATCAAACAGAGAATTAAACTTAATAGGGTCAAAATTTTTAAAAAAACTTAAAATATTAATTTTTTCTTTTTCAGTGCATGAGTTATAAAACTCAAAACCGTTTAAAATTTCTTCAAATTGGATTTCAGATACTTTATATCTTTCTAATATCTCGAATCTGGGTTTTTTAAACAACGGCCCGCTATCATCATCTGACAACAAATCCCTTCGTGCTTTATTAAACTCTTCTTCTTTGGTTAAATAAGCAGTGTCCACAAAATCTAATACAGATTCCTTTATATCTTCAAATGTTTTTACAAGAGTTATATTTTTTTTCGTCATATCTCAGCACCACTCAATAATTGATCAATTACTCTTACCTCATCTAATGAATTTACGTTAAACCTTATCCCAGTTTTTTGATATGCCATTTCAAATGAAATACTTGCAAGTACTCGTTTAAATAATGAGGGTAGTTTGAATTGCCACGGAATCAATATGCTGTTTCCAAGCTCTACTTCATAAATTTTTTCTCCCAAATATTTAGAAGCAATAACAAAGGCCCACTCATCATTTAATATCTGTTTTCTTTTTCCATCTTTAGTCACAAAAAAAGATTGCTGATTAAATCTATCTTTAGATTTATAAAATCCGTCTTTTTGTATTTCTTCAACATCGTCCACCCAACATTTTTTTTTAAAGTCGTATTGAGTTAATGACATTTCAGAAAAATCTATAAAATCCAACTCTCTTATATATTCGGGGTTTTCCAAGAAGTTTTCTAAGTTTAGTGTTTTTAAAATATCGACCAAATCGTTACGTTTCTTGTCAGAAACCACACCCTTTGGAAATATTGAATAATCTGACTTTACAAAATCCCATCCCTTTTCTTCGAACTGATCTTCACCAAAGTTTAAGCGATAAACATCTCCAGAGTTTAAAAAATTAAAATAATTTCCTAGATAGTACCACCTCAAGCTACGGTTTTTCCTAGAGGTGTCTAAAACCCCTACGCTTATAAGAAAATCAAAACAAATATATCTTAGAAAGGTATTTCCCTTGAATGAATGTAGACCAGAATAAGTCAGCGATTTATCGTAAGAAACTTTAAACTTGGCAAAATCTCCTTCACCATGATGAGCCAATTGAGTAATCAATGCATTCATAAACTTATTACGACTCATACTCAAGCATCTCCACAATGAAGTTTCTATATTTAATTGACAGATCAACTCCGTACTTGACTTCAACATATCTTCGCAAAACGATTTCATGTGCAATGTTAATGCAGTTCACCCTTTCGAAGTAATCTGCTAGATTCTTTAACAAGCTAGAGAACACTGATAGCTGATACTCACTAATCAATATACCGTCTCTCTCTTTGGGAATTTCAACGACAATTCTTTTAAGTGATTGACCATTATCAAACTTAGTCCAGCTTTCAAGTGTCGACTCTTTAATTCTAGGCATTGCCTTATCAAAAGGAAATTTATCTTCTCCTGACAAATCAACTTTTAATGCAATTTCGGGATAGTCTTCATATTTTAATTCACTAACAAGACTTAAGATTTCATTCTGTGCTAATTTATCATCACTGTCGGTTGATTGAATTAAGAATAACTTCTTCATTAACGAACTGCCAGAAATAGACCATCTTTGTAATGCAGGTTTTAGATATGACTCAGTGATGGCAGTATCGTAGTTAGACAAAATGCCAACTTTTAGTTTCCCTTCACCTAATGACAAATGAGAATATAAACCATACCAGTCTAGCTGATTTATCCATAATGGACTTGCAGATTCTAGTTTTACAAGGCCTTCAAGCCCCAAGGTCTCAAGCCATGATCTGCATATCGAAACATTCTCCACAGAGACAAAGTTTAGAGTTTTAAAAACACAATGAATAAGAACTGCTTGGTCTAACGTAAGATAAATTCCATATGCATCAGAAAGATGCTTTAGCCAGGCATGTACAAATATAGCCTCTTGCTTAATGTCTTGTCTTTTCACATCAAGAGTTTGAATATTTTCAGCCTCAACGCTAGCCCCCATCAAGTCTTTCTTTTCAGCCTTAAACAATAAGCTAATTTTCTCATTCATTTCCGCCAGAGAAGTGTTAACTAGTCTCCTAACCTCTCCAACCTTCTCTTCCAGATCAGATTTTAAATCTTTTGAAATTCTTGTTACCTGTGAGTTATGCTCTTTCTGAAGGTCTTTTACCTTCTTATCAAATTTAACCTCTGTGTTTTGTAATATCTTTTTAAAGTTTCCTTTTTGACCTTCTTCCTTAGCTTTTCCTGAAAAATTCTCAGAAATTTGTTCCAAGTTTTTATACAAGTCCTTAATTTGACCTTCAAAAGACTTTTTAATCGCTCTAATTTCATCTTTTAATTCTCGATCGTCATATTCCTTAACAATCTCTTGAGCAGGAGTTCTCTTTAGTTCTTCTTCTAATTCAACAATTTTTCTCTCTAGCACTTTTTGACTATTCGCTAGTTCCTCATTCTTCTGAATCAATACATCACTATCCGATGCATCCGAAAACATTATTTCCTCTTGCTCTTCAGTAAGTCTTTCGAAGTGTAGGATATTGTATAAGGTTTTTATGTCCTCAATAGTTAAGTTGTAGCTTACCCTCGCATCTAATATCTGTTTAAAGATTTCTTCAGTGGGGTAATTGGACCCTTTCTCTTTTTCTTCTAGATCTAGCTCCCCAAACAAATTCCTATATTTCTCTGTCTCTCCTATGTACTGAAGAACTAAAAATACGTAGAAATCCCTATAAACTTTTCCTATCATTCCATCTTTTGCCAAGAAAAGTTGAAGGTTTCGAAATGCCGAAGAGTGTCGGGTATCATGCCTACCGACAATTTTTAAATCTCGAAGAAAATCTTCAGTGTAGTTATTTTTTCTTTTTTTATTTAACTTTTTTTTGTCGGCAGACTTGTTTATTCTTTCTAAAATTTTTTCGAATGCGAACTTTGAATATTTTTTTAAGTCAACACAATACTGTTCTTCTTGCTTTAAAAAATTAAGCAAGCGCAATGCCTCATCATCAGTGATCTGACTATTTAGAATCAATTCAATTAACTTCATGTAATACCTTGTTAAATTATCGGAACTAGAAGCTATTGAATGAGATAAGATTCCCTAACTTAAATAAAATCTTGGGACATTTCTTTCTACTCTAGGTCTATATATTTGACTAGAAACTTTGGGAATTAACGAAAGCTTGCGACTCTTTTTCGCTTCAAAGATTTGATATTTAATCTCCTTACCAAGTAGTTCCCCCATTAATGAAGGAACGGCGTTTCCAATCATTCTTTGAAGAGCAGTCTTCGAGCCAATAAGTCTTATTGTATCTGGTAGAGTTTGTAACCTGGCCAGCTCTCTGCTTGATAGTTTTCGATTCTGCCAATGGAATGGTCCCGTTGAAGAGCCTGGGCTTGCTTGGATCGTCCAACTCGGCTCTTTTGGACTTAACTTAAGTAAAAAGGTCCAGTAGCGCGTCCGATACTCAAAAATATCAGCTCCGCCACCCTTGCTAGTAAAATGCTGATAATTGCTCCCAGGAGGAATGCAAGGCAGTAAGTCTGACCACTTCCCACCAACACATAGCTCTTCATCTCTCCAGTGATCACTAGGTAAATTCAAAAAGGCATCTCCGGAAGTTTTAAATGGAAGTAAACCTTCCACAACATCACCATGAGTTTTAGCTGGAAAATCAAAGTTTTTATCTAGTCTATTTCCAACCAGAAAGAATCTTTCTCGACGTTGAGGAACTCCATAATCAACGCAATTAAGCAAGCTATAACTGATCTTGTATTCAACTCCCGAATCTCTTTTTAGCCTCCTTATGAATTTATTCAGCCTGTCCATTGCTCCATACTGCTTGGAGTAGCAAAAACCTGGAACATTTTCGATCAAGAAGGCTTTAGGTAAAAATTCTTCTACGTAATCGAGGTAACAGTCAATCAACTTTCCTCTCGAGTCTTTATACCCTCTCTCCGTGCTTTCACTCCAAAAGCTAGATTTAGAGTAACTTTGACAAGGAGGACCACCAACAATTAAATCTAACTCTCTCTTTTTAAGATCAATAGTCTTTTTTATTTTTGATATAGAAAGCTCTCTAATGTCCCCCTCGAAAACCTTCCATTTTTTATTTTGTCTTAACATTTCGCAAGAATCTTTATCATATTCAATGCAACCGACGTTTTCGAACCCAGCTCTTTCAAGCCCGTAATCCAATCCCCCCAATCCCGAAAACAAACTTAAATATTTAATCTTCTCCATTTCCTGCAATCCTTGTTTCTATTCTTCTAAATTTTGATCGACAATTTGTCTTATTGCCTCTCTTAATGCTTCAGCTTGTGAAATCTCGAGAACCTCGGAGC
Source organism: Bacteriovoracaceae bacterium (assembly GCA_048267245.1). Classification (GTDB taxonomy): domain Bacteria; phylum Bdellovibrionota; class Bacteriovoracia; order Bacteriovoracales; family Bacteriovoracaceae; genus JBLWXV01. The sequence continues at coordinate 478,205 of JBLWXV010000002.1, read as the reverse complement.
AAACGTACTTAAAATCCTCCAAAAGACTTTGCTCAATTCTAAAATTGATATTTGCAGTCTTTTCTTCAAAAGCCTTTTCTTTCAAATTAACTCTTATTTTATTCATTAATTTATTTTTATTTACGCATCCTTCAATGTCAACACATATGTCTATACATTAAGATTGGACAGAAAAGCCCTACTTCAATTGTTACAACGATAGTTACATCTTCTACTTGACTGGCGTTACCTGTCGTGACTTCAAGTGATATTGGATAATGACTGAGAAGATCCTCTCTAGGTAAGTGTTTGAAAATTTACAATTTGGTCATTGAGGGACTGGGTCTCCACCAGCGGGGCTTAGGTGATGGAGGTGGCGAAGTAACTTTAACCTTACAAAATCACGAGGCTAATTTACTAAAAAACGACAACAAGCTACAACTTCCTGGCGTTTGTTGTCTGAATAAAAGAAAGTTCTATCTCTTCTTCCCTACTCATAAAAATTGAATGAATTGGGTACTTGCAATCAACTCTAGAAAGCATCTCTCTTACTAAATCTGGGCTAAGGCAATCACTATATAAGAAAAGCAAATCGATATCATTCCAGTCCTTCGATTTACAAAACGAACCGAATAAAAATATTTCGACATCTTCAGGGAAAGATACTTTCAAAATCTCAAGATCCCTCATCACGTCTTTATTTATGTCCACTAGAGATTATTCCTATTTAAGGCCCCAAGTAAATCAGCCCAAGAAAAAGTTTTCAATGCTTTAGAACCTATGACCGTTAAGGCTTGACTACTTACTTTATGATTTGGATTAGAAAATAAAATCGCATCTAGCTCCACTCTCTTAGAAATAATCTGTCTTATAACATCTGCTGTAATGTCGTATTCATTACAATTATAAACTATACAGTCTTTTAACATCCCTACCCTTTTCAGCAAAAGCCTATTATGGTCTAGTCTTTCAACATGAACAACCTTGTCGTGCTGCTCAAGTCCGGTAAAAATGAATCTAATTTCTTTATTAACGTAAGAGCTAAAGTCAGCAAGATCGATTGATATCAGTTCAGTAAAGTCTGCCATTCCACCAAATGGAATCCCTCCTGTTTCCAAATAATCAATTAACTCCTTGCTGAGGTTTGGCTTATTTTTGATATTGATAATTGCATGCACATCCCCCGTTTCTGCAAGAAGCTCTTCTACCTCACCAACATCCAAGCTCGAAAGAGATGTTGTTGCAAATCTTTTCTCTGGTCCACCTCTATAGCGTACTATAACTACGTTAGTACCTTCTACTTCAAAAGCTGCATTCTCCGTATCTTTATACTTTTCTTTAACCCATTCAGCAGTCCAACCGTCTTCCCTACTCATTAAGTTCACCCTTGAAAATATCACTCATCTCCGCTGGAAACATTTTACCGCTCTCCGGAATCTGAAGAATATGCTTAGCTTCAAAGTCATCCGCATGCTGCTTAAACAAGCTGACGACTCTCCTCTCACTCGAGCCAAGGAATTGCTCATTTTTTTCAACAAGAATTAGTAGCTTTCTATTATTTGGTATGATCTTTTCAAGAATCTTTCTCTTCCAAATTTTTGGCAAATCACTTTCAGGATTTAAATTTGCCTCATTGTTCGGTCCATATTCAGCATGAATTGTATTATTTTCATCTAACAATCTTTCGGCATATCTCCTGGCATCTTTCCTTGATTCGAACGATGGCACCCCAAAAATAGTTTCGATCTTTCCGATATGGTCTTTTTTCCATTTTAACATTTGCTCAACAGTAAATTTCTCTTCTAGCTCGTCAACAATCTTATGACATTCAAGGCATAACATCATGAGGTTCTCCTCTCCTTCTTTTTCAATGTACTCTGCCAAATCATGCTCACTTCTCGGCCCATTTTTTCCTGCACCAACGACATGGGCCATGTTAGCTATACTAATCTTAGTACCGTCTACATCAACAATCAGAGACTTATTGCAAAATGGGTTCTGACAATATCCTCCTGATTGCCCCCATAAATGACGCTCTACATTTTTAGGTATATTCTTTCTTTCAGACATAAATTCTCACTTTATTTAAGAAACTTTGACTTCAATTTGAGGTGAGCCCCTTTTCTTAATCCACCAAATTAGTTACACCATCTCCAACCCTTCTTCTAAGTATACACTTCGGACCAAGCGTTTAAACTCATAAGGGGTTTTATTACTTAATGAACCATGTGGTCTTTCACCATTATAATACATAATCCAATTATCAGCCTTTTTTTGTGCATCCTCTATCCCTTCAAAATGGTTAGTATTTAAAAACTCTTCTCTAAATCTAGCATTAAAAGATTCTATAAATGCGTTGTCGTTTGGTCTTCCTGGTCGAATGTAGCAAAGCTCTATTTTCTTCATCTCTGCCCAGCTTTTAAATCTCGAACAAATGAACTCAGGGCCATTGTCACAGATGATTTTATTTGGCATTCCCTTTACTGAGGTTAAGATATCGAGGTATCGGACAACATCTCTTGACCTTAGTCGATTATCAACCAGGACCCCTGGCGACTCTCTCGTGAAGTTATCTACTACAGTCAAAAATCTAAGTTTCTTTTTTCTAGATGTTTGGTCATGAACAAAGTCAATCGACCGGTGATCGTTTATGTTGCTAAACATTCCTACAAATTAAGGAGCTTATTAGCCATCGACAAGAGAGAGTTCCAACTCTTCCTTCAAAGAGGAGACGATTTGATAAAACAGCTTCTCATTTACACGATCAGTCCAGAATGACATCCCGTCAGCATATGAAAAACCATCTGGTTCAAAAATACAGCGCACACCATTTATATTGTAAACCTTCACGTAGTCATCGAATAAAGGTAAGTAGAAGAGGATAAAGTTTCGCCAATCATTTTTTACTTTAAAGTTTTTTCTTAAAGCCCTAAGTATATTTTTTATTTGCCTAATATCCTGAAAAGTAAGCGCTATTTGAGAGTCAGAACATACGATTCGTCCAATAAGTTTAACGTTCTCCATTCTCTCTCCTAGCATCTTTCATCATGACTTGCCTCATTTGAGTATGTTCATCGCCAGTTACACTTCGATGAACTCATTAATTAATTGTATAGATTCTTCATAATCAATGCTTGGAACAGAAATGGTTGAGCTATTTACAAACGACAAACCTCCATGAACACCACCGAGACTGCCAGTTGAAACAATACAAGTGATTCCTGCATTTTTAAGAATACTTTCTACATAGAGGATCAAGTTAGAATCCGATGACTCGAATACTGTCTTCATAGGAGGCCTTGAAAAATATAATCCAAATAGATCACATGCACTCTAAGTTCCAGAATCAAACTTAATTATAATTTAAATCCTAGCTTTTAGTAGTTAAGAAACACTTACGTTTTTATTCGAGGAGAATTTTGAACAGGCTGGTCGGGTTCTGCGCTCGGAGCTGACGCTTCTCGCTTATCACCCCTTGCTCAACTTCAAAACGATCCACTGGATCGTTTTGCCGTAGGCAAGAGTGGTGGAGGTGGTGGGAATCGAACCCACGTCCGAAGTTAGATCCGAAGGAGGGACTACGTGTGTAGTAAACGGTTATCGCCAGTTCACAAGGCTGTCCGTTTTACGTGCAAACGGCAAACCCCGGTGAGATGTTTACGAAGAGGCCCGGTGCCCTCGGAGATTAGTTAGGCTGCAACCACAATCAGCTTTGCCAGTTTCTGTTTCTTGGAGCTGGCCCCTCAAGTCTTGGATCGCTAATTAAGCGGCAAGAGCTACAGGCTCATAAGAGTCTGCAATTATGTTTTGGTCTCGTTTTTACTGGGTCCTCGAGACCAACCCAGACACGCCCCTCAGACATCACTCACCCCGTCGAAACCAGGGCACCCCCCAAACTTGCGGTGGAACAGTCCTGTGGACTGTTCTAGTGCTTAGTTTGCCTTGATTCATGACAGAAGCGTTAGCGCCTGTCGTGAGTCAAGGTGCAGACATTGCACCAAAACATTCCTCGAACGGTCCCCCCAATTGATCATTGCGGGTCTTTTGTCTGAGATTTATGGAATCTCAATTTCAAAGAGCAGTGGGCACTATACCCTATTCTTTGGCGCTGGGCTAGCGGGAATGGGGTTTGTGGGGGTTAGACGAGAGTTTTCAGGGTTTCTTGTGCATTTTGTGAGATTTTGGTAGCTAAGGGCAAACACTTTCCCCCAGGATTTGCTATGAAAACGAAGATTCTTCTCGTTCTACTTGCCCTTTGCTCGGTGCAGACAGCCTTTGCTAAGCGCGCGAATATTTGGCCTTCGATCCCCTTTATTCGTGGGGCGGACCTTTGCTCTTTTCACAACGCCTACTCGCAAACAAAGCAGGAGTACATGGCGCAGATGGTTCGAAATGCCCAGGAGCTCATGGCCTATGGGGCCTATGGGATGGAAGCGCTCCACATGCTCGAGAGCTTTGATCGCCTCTACACTAAGAATCTGGCCCTTGCCTCTTATCAAAATTTTGGGGTGACACTTGAATCATCGCTTAAAGCCTTTGTGGACGGCTACCACCGCGATCTTCACCCGCGCGTGAAGAAGATCTCCTTTCAGCACCTAAATTCTCTGCAATCAATTGTCACTAGCCTTCGCTCTGGGCTTCCCGCTGGCAATTTTAACGACAGCATGATGAGTGAGCTCGACTTCATTGCCTACGGCACCTACTCGCTTGCCCCCAACTGTCGTGGCAATCTGCAAGTCACTCTTCACCTCATTGGTCGCAATGGGATGACTACCTCCTACACTGGCACGGGTCACCCGAGCACAGTGATGAGCATTATTGCGAGCCAACTCTACACTGAATTTCAGCGCACGCAATTTCCAAGCACTCTTCGCATTGGTCAGGGTGAGCTCACAATTATCGGTGGCCTCTCTGGTAGTGTAGATGAAGTGAGTGATCTCAAGATGGCCGAGCTCGCTTGTGAAACCCTTGATGCTCGCCTTCCAAACGCCATTGAACTTGATCTCATCAATGCCTATGGCGACTGGTCAGGTGGTGTGGGTCTTGGCAACGCCGTTTGGGCGCTTCCAAATGGCAAGGTCTTTCACCCAGGACTTCGCAATCCTTCGCCGGTTAGAAATCCATGGGAAGTGAATCAGAAAACTTATAAGTACTACTGCGTTCGTTAATTATTTCAATAGCCACTCGTCGGACTTCGCGAGAAGTTCGGCGGGGACTGCTTCCACCACCTCGCTCACAATATCTGAAAGCTTCTTCTCTCTTAAAGTTCTGCGCCAGGCCTCATCGGCTTGATACATTACCCTAGCGATCTGACAGACTGAGGCCTTGCCCCTCTGTGCCTTAGTCATCTTTTCAGCACAGGGATTGTTAAAGCGAATCTCTTGGCAGTTAAAAGTCTTGCGACTGCCCTCCACCGCTTCAACGATAGCAAGAAGACTCACCTCACTGGCGGGACGAGCTAAGCGATAGCCACCCTTTGGGCCAAGTGTGCCCTCAACTAATCCCTGGGCGGCGAGGGCCTGCATTGCCTTTGAGAGATACTCTTTCGGGACGCCGTGAAATTCGGCGAGAACTTTGGTGGGGATAAAGCGCTCCGCCGGCAAGCGGGCCAGAATGGCCATGCAGTGAAGCGCCCATTCGACTTGGTTTCCTAGAATCATAGTCCTGCTTTATCTAGCCCATAGGCCTTATCAAGCGAGCCTGGAACTGACCTAAAACTAATCGCAATGCGATTCCAAGTGTTGATAACTGAGATCGCGAGAGTGAGGGCCGTGAGTTCCTGCTCGTCAAAGTATTCTTTCACTCTGTTATAGACTTCATCGCGAGTACTATCAACACTTAGTTTAGTAAGTGCCTCACTCCACTCGAGCGCAGCTCTCTCCTTAGCGCTAAAGAGATTAGATTCCTTCCAGCCAGCGATATGATGCAGGCGCAGGTGAGTCTCGCCATCAATCACGGCCTCCTTAATATGCATGTCGATACAGAAGGCGCACTCATTAATTTGCGAGGCGCGAATCTTAACCAGATGTCTGATCTTGTGATCGAGGCTTGACTCCACGAGGACGGACTCGATTTCTACGAGCTTTTGGAAACCCTGGGGAAGTTTGTCGTAATAATTCATTCTTGCAGTCATTTCGGACCTCCTTTACAATTAAGGATAAAATATATCCATAATTAATTTTTTGCAAGGGCCCCCGGTTGGTAATCCGTGCTTCTTTAAGAATATGTGGATGCTTTTTGGCAGTACGCCCCTTTAGAACCGTTTTACTTAGGAATTTTTAACTTCTTAAGATTTGCCACTAAATATCAGGAAAAATTAACCTCAACTAATTCTACTGAGATAAATCCCCTTTATTACACCGCTCTTATAAATTTAATTTATAGCCGATTTTAAAGAGAAGCTAACCGATCGAATATTTTCATTTAAGTGGCGTTAAGCTCAGTAGGAAATTACCGAAAATATCAAGCTATCAAGAATTGGTGAGAGAGACATGCCACATACCAAAAGAGATTTTGAAAGCTACCTTAAGTTTGATTTAGGAACGAAGTCTTACGCTGTAGAACTCTTAAGAGTTAAAGAAGTCTTAAATTCAGCCTCTCTTATAAAGAAAGCAGAATCTCCGTCACATGTGCGCGGTCTCTGTGAGGCAGATGGAAATATTGTGACAGTGATTAATATGAGAGAAAAACTTAAGATGAATGAACTTGGAAATGCCGATCAGAAGAACATTATTATTTTTGATCTAGGTGAGCACACCTTTGGTATTGAAGTGGATTACATAAGAGAGATTGTGGTTGTGAATAAATCGAAAATTAAGAGTAGTCACAAAAAAATGGCCCACCTCACTAATGGAATGATTGATCATGCCAACTGTCTCACTCCGATACTTTGTCCCTTTAAAATTATGAAACCTCAATTTGAAAGTGATAAGAGAGCCGCTTAGCTCTCAAGGAAAGAAATGAAGAACTTAAGTTTGAACGCCAAATTCTCTGCTATCCTCTCCATCTTTATCGTTGGCAACATCTGTATTTCAGGTCTGAGTCTAACGAAACTAAACGACATCAAAGACGACTTTAATGAAATGGGTCGCGTGGTTGCTGTGAGAGCGCACCAGGCCCATGAAATGAAGGAGCTCTTTCTTATCCAACTCATCAATGAGAAGAACCTAATTCTCTCTACGGATGCTGAAGCGAGGGCGCTTCAAAATAAGAGACTTGATGAGCGCCACACTCAAGTCCTCGATCTTCACAAAGAGGCCTATGCCATCTCAACTGAGCTTGGAAAAGAGGAACTCACAAAATTTAAAGACTTCTACTCTCAGTGGTGGGGCATGATTGGTGAAATTAGATCACTGGTCAAAGAGGGAAATCTCTCGGAAGCTGCCCAGACGAGTATGCTTAAAGGGCGTGAACTTCGTTTAAACATAGAAGAAATCCTCAATAGTATTGTAAAGAGAAACTTCGAGCTAATTGATAGTAAGGCCGATGACACTGATGCAGAGTATGACCACAATAGAAATCTCATTCTACTCGTGATTGCCCTGACTCTCCTTATTGGTATTGCGATTGCGTACTTTACTCTAAAGGCCTTAGGTCGCTCAATAGATGAAATCATCGACACGCTGAATTCAAACTCTGTTCAGGTCTCAAGTGCCGCTTCTCAAATTGCCAACTCTTCAGTTGAGCTCTCACAAGCTTCAAGCGAGCAGGCATCTTCACTTGAGCAGACGGCCGCTTCGATTGAAGAGATGAGTTCGATGGTGCAAAAGAACGCTGAAAACTCTAACCGCGCTTCGGCCTTGGCAAGAAGTTCAAGCGACAGTGCTCAGCGCGGACAAAATGTCATGCAAGAAATGGTGAAGGCAATCAATGAAATTGAGCGCAGTAATGCAAGTGTCATGAGTGAAGTTGATCACAGTAATCAGCGCATCACTGAAATCGTCGCTCTCATTGGGGAAATTGGCGAGAAAACTAAAGTGATCAACGATATCGTGTTTCAAACTAAGCTTCTCTCTTTTAACGCCTCAGTAGAGGCTGCCAGAGCGGGTGAGCACGGCAAGGGCTTCGCAGTTGTTGCTGAAGAAGTTGGAAAGCTTGCTGAAATGAGTGGCAAGGCCTCAAAAGAAATTGCCGAACTCCTAGACAATAGCAAGTCTCAGGTTGAAGGGATTGTGAATGAGACTAAGTCGCGCGTAGGCACCATCATCGAGGCGAGCAAGAGCAAGGTTGAGCAGGGAAATAAAATTGCTACCGAATGCAGTTCAGTTCTCCACGAGATCTTCACCAATATTAAGAGTGTGGATCAAATGTCTCGCGATATCTCTGTCGCTAGCCAGGAACAATCTCAAGGGGTGCAGGAAATCTCAAAAGCGATGACCAACCTCGACGAAGTGACTCAGACCAACGCATCGACTTCAGAGGAAGCCGCGGCAGCAGCGAGCCAGCTCTCTTCTCAGGCCGAGTCACTCAACCACACCGTAGAGATGCTTGTGCTCACGATTAAAGGTCAAAATAGCGAGTATAAGAGCATGGCAAAAGTGAGCGCGAAGAAGCCAGGACGCACTTATACCGATCACAATGTCATCGAACTTCCAAAGGCGCACAAAATTGATTCAGCTCCTATGAAAACGGCAGTTGGCGCTTCCTTTGACCACATGCCAAGTGAGGATGACCCAAGATTTAAAGAAATCTAATCTCTGACTAAATGGCCCGGATACTTTAAAGCCGGGCCTTTTTTTTACCGTTAAGACTCCATGTTAAAGCAACTCCTGGTCCTACTCACTGCACTCCTTCTATCGGCTTCTTGCGCCAGTCCTGACTTTAAGCGCGCGGCCAGCTCTGACATTCAAGACCCCCTTAGTTGCTACAATCACTTTGTCACCCTTATGAGCTACTCTCCCGCTTTTAATAAGCGAGCGATGGGCAGCGCCAGTGAAATCACCCTAGGAAGAACGAATACTTTAAGAGAATTTGAAAAGATCTATGGGTCGTGGAGTTTCTTTGATATTCACAGTCAATTCTCACCTTCCAAAGTGAGAAGATTTAATCAAAAGCTGCGCCACCTCCTTGCACCAACAACAATGAGCGAGCAGCGCGATCCTAAATATGTCTATCGCCTAAGTGATATTGAAGCCCAGAAATTCTACGACGACTTTGAAAATAATCCCATTGGCTCGTGCTCCCTTAACTATGAGCCAGGCGGAGTAAAAATTGGCTTTTGCTTTGGGCGCGCAATCATTGCTCATATTGAGGCCCTTCGCTACGGCGTGCACCCAAGTAGTATTAAGAAAATTTGGGTGGTGGGTGACATGCAGGAATGGGGTCATCACGTGGCCACCATGATCAAGACCGAGAGCGGTTGGAAGGTCTTTGACAACGAGACTGGACTAGTTTCAGCTCACAAGTGGATTGAGCTCCAGCAGGCCGAAAAGAAAGCAGGCGCGAAGCCCCTTATGTTCTTTGTGAGTTCGGCCGAGCGCTTTGGCCCATCTAATAATGGGACCTATCATTCAACCGATCTCTTTGGCGACGGTCTAAATGACTATTATAATGGCTTTTTTAGCGACTACTTTAGATGGGTTCAAGAAGGCGGGACCGTGCCCACCTTCAAAGAACAGAGAATTAGAGGTTACTAAGAACTTCGAATTTCTTTAGATCTACTTTCTTGAGCACTGACTTTTTAAGCTCTTCAAAACCTTTCACATAAATTCTGCGAACAGTTTTAAAGGCGTTTTGCTCGCGAGCGGCACTGGCAAGTGATGCACCAGTTGTATAAACTGAAAAGTAGAGACTTCCATCACTGGCGCGAAGAGCTGGAAACGTGTTGGCACCATTTTCAAAAGTACACTTCTCATTACCTTCGTAGCCAGCAAATTCAAAACCTGCTTTTCTAAGCGACTCAAGCTTTGCAGTAGTGGCCTTGTAATTATCAAAGATCACTTTTATGCCACTTGTATCTTCATCATCGGCCCACTGGGGATCAAAAGTGAAGGCACAGGCTTCGCTAGTTTCAATAACCTTTACTTCAACTTTCGCTGAATCAGTCACGGTGATATTGAGAGATTGAGAAGAGACTTCGCTGGCAGCATAGGCACTTCCCATAAGGGCGGCAGACGTGAGGGCAAGAATGAACGCTTTCATAAGTTCTCCAAACGGGTGAGTAAGTTTGTGAACTTCTAACACACGAGTGTTAGGATCGAATTAGGCGACGCGCATCCTGAAATTTTTTCACGTGCGCGTCTGTAAACATTCTAAAATAGGCTCAAAAAGCGAGCTTGCACGCTCTTGTGAGTCGTCACTCCTACGTGATCGGTCGGAACCTTTTGATTGAGAGTGGCCCCTTCCACGGCGTAGCCTGGCATTATTGGACCCTTGTGAAAGTAATTGTAGTGCTCACTCACATTGCTTGGAGTTTCAAAGAAGCGGTACTCATTGGGCATGGCCCGCGCGTCCATTGTCAGCATTGAATCCACCGTCACACTGCCCTCTAGAGACTTCGCAAGGCGAAGACTCGCGTATCCCCCAAAGCTATGGCCAAGCACAACTAAGCGCAGAGAATTGCCATAGACCTTGTGCCAGGCGCGCACACAGCTCTCGCCCACCGTCTTATCTTTTCGTTGTGAGGCTTCTGAGAGAAGTAGTAATTCACTATCTTTAGCGATCTCACCCATATGGGGGAGAAGCACGTTCTTGGCCACGAAGTTCATGCTACCAAGGCTTGGCTTTTTAAGACTGCGCTTACCGGCGCGAACTTGATCGAGGTAGGCGTAGGTCTTCTCGGCGGCGCTATCGCTGTAGCTCACCAATCCCTCAAAGCTCACGATGAGAGTGGAGAGGCCATCATTCTTAGATTTTTTTGCCCAACTTTCACACATCGAATTCACCCGGCCCAAATTCGTCGAGGCAACTGGGCGCTCAAGAGCGTGGAGCGAAAAGGAGGAAACAAGAAATGTCAGTAGAGTGAGTGTTGTCGTTTTCATGAGCTTAGTTTGAATCAAAACTCGCTCAGTGGAGCATAACTTATCTAAATAACCTTCATTTCAAATCTCAGTATGTAAACGGAGCTCTAAGTGTTTGGAGGAACGAAGAGATTTATATAGAAAAATTGACCTAAACCCACCCAAAAGAGAGTGAGGCCGTGGAGGGTGTGCAGAATAATGAGTTCATAGAGACTCGCCCCCTTAATTCTCAAATAGGCGTAGAAGAGGCCTCCTATAAAAGTGAGTCCCAGAGCAAAGGGGTTCATGTAGATGGTGTGAAGAATTGAAAAGGCCAGGGCGTTGATAAAGATGAGTAGCAGTGGATTTTTGATTGTGTCTCGATAGCGCGAAAAGAAGGCCACGCGGTAGATGAGTTCTTGGGGAATGACTGAAACCAGGGGATAGAATATTAAAATGCGCGCACTCAAAGGGACAAACTCAAGGTGGCCACTAAGCAGTGAGAGCAAACCAAGTCCAAGTGCAGGCAAGAGCGCTAGGAGGGCGAGGGTTAGAAAAGAGAGCGAGCGCGTTTCTTCGCGCCAGGAATGGGTCACTAACTCGCGGGCGGCCAGTAGCAAGTAGAGGCCAAAGAAGAATACCGGGGCCAAGCTAATGAGCTTAGAGGCGTAGAGCACGGGGCCCACAAAGAAGAGCAAGGCGAGCTCAACTAGGCGCAAGTATTTAATCTTCATGAGCCTTAGTAGACCGAAAGATTCTGGTTGTAAAATTTCTGTTGACGCCGTGAAGTGAATAAGAATAAATCTAGCTTAACTTCCCTTTTCGGGAGGTGGGGGCGCTTCCTGCCCTCAGTGATTTCTGAGTAACTTTTAAATGAAGCGTTTAAGACGTGTGAGTGCCGAGATAGGTGCACTCTATAAAGAGATGGGTGAAACTTTTAGCGCATTTGCGCGCGAACTCGCCCTCAACTGTCCCTCCGGGTGTGGGGGCTGTTGCCTAGCGCCCACCATTGAGGCTTCTCCCCACGAGATGCTTCCCATGGCCCTCGCACTCTTTGACCAGGGGCTCGCTGAAGAAACTCTGCGCGCGATTGATGAGGCGCCAAGCCTTCAGTGTATTCACTATAAGAAGACGAGCTTTGACGGTCAAAAAGGCTACTGCACTCAGTACCAAACACGCCCTACTCTGTGCCGGGTCTTTGGGGTGGCGGCGAGGCTCAATAAGGCGCGCGAGCGCGAGCTCTCCATCTGCAAAGTTCTAAAGAGTGAGAACGCGGCCCTCACCGCAAGCTTAGGCCCAACGCAGAGGTCGCGCGCGCCTTTGATGGGCCAGTGGAAGGGGGAAGTTAGTGGACTAGATAGCTCGCTTTCTAAGAGTGATCTTCCCATTAATCAGGCACTTAAAATTAGTCTTGAGAAAGTGCTTCTCACTTCGCAGTACTCGCCTGATGATGATAATAATCAAAACTCCAATGAGGCCATGTAATGACTGAATCGATGATTGATCTCGTGCATGCGCTCACTGAAAATAAGTACTACGTCAGTGACACCCTCATTCCTGAAAGTCTCGCCAGCGCCCTTCGCGACGAGGCGATGAGTGCCCTCACCTCCGGGGATTATCACGACGCCGGCATCGGGCGCCAACTCACCAAGAGAACCGACACTTCGATTCGCTCAGATCAAATTCTCTGGTGGCCTGAGCGCGCGGACTCTATTGCCAAGGCCGAGTACTTGGCCTTTCTAGAGACTTTAATGGAAGCCTTGAATCCTACGCTCTACTTGGGGCTGCGCCAATTTGAAGGCCACTACGCTTGCTATGGTGCCGGAGCTTTTTATAAAAAGCACATCGACCAGCACCGCGGGGTGGGAGCGCGCAGGCTCTCGGTTATTCTCTATCTCAATGACTTTGAGGCCGGCGAAGGTGGGGAGTTAGTCCTTTATAAACATGAACAAGCTGATCAAGAACTTGGGCGCGTGACTCCGCGCTTTGGAAGGCTTGCCATGTTTCTCACCGAGGACTTTCCCCATGAAGTTTTAATGGCCACAAAAGAGCGCCTTTCTGTCACGGGTTGGCTGCGCGCGCAGTAACTTTATCTAACGAATGTAAAACCTAAGTTCTGACATTAAATTTTCTAAGGTTGACACTGGCGAGTCGGCCACCATCTTTCATTTGTAGCGTTGTAAAATGCACTTGTTAACGAACGAGGTACAAATGACTGAGAATAATAAACATAAAGACATCATGATTGTAGACGAAATCTTTCCCAAGGTTTTGCCACTCATTATATTAAAAGATCGCCCGGTCTTTCCGCGCATCATGCACCCAGTACTGATTACTGGCCAAAAGCAAATTGATTTAATCCACAAATTAGTGGATCTCGACACTCCCCACGTAGGACTCGTGCTCTTTACCGGAGACGATTCACAGGTGGATTCGTCTGATGATGTAAAGATCGATGACGTTGCGCCCGTGGGTGTAGTGGGCCGCATGCTTAAAGTGACTGAACTTAAGGACGGTGTCTTGCAAGTGCTCTTTGAAATGAAGGAGCGCTTTGAAATTAAGGAATTTGTGACAGAAGTTCAGCCCTACCGCGCGCGCGTTTCTTATTGGAGAGAATCTAAAGAGCCCATTGATGAGGAAACAAAGGCCTACTCGGTGGCCCTCATTAATACCATTCGCGAATTGATTCAAAATAATCCCCTCTTTAAAGAGGAATTGAATCTTCTCATTGGAAAGCGCGGTGTGGAAGAGCCAAGTGTGCTGGCCGACTTCTCGGCACTCATGACAACGGCCGGCAAAGAAGAGCTGCAAGAACTGCTTGAGACGCGCCAGCTTAAAGGTCGCCTCGAAAAGGCACTTGGTCTTATGAAGAAGGAACTCGAAGTCACGAGGACCACACAGAAAATTAATAAGCGCATTGAAGATAAGCTCACTGGCCAGCAACGCGAGTTCTTTTTAAAAGCGCAGCTCAAAGAAATTCAAAAAGAGCTCGGCATTAAAAAAGATGAGCGCGAGAGTATGGAAGAGAAGATTCGTGAGCGCTTAGAAGTCATTAAACTCTCTGACGAAGCCCTTGAGCGCGTTGAAGATGAACTTGATAAGCTCTCGGTGCTAGAGCCCAGTTCACCTGAATACCACGTGACTCGCAATTATCTTGAGACCATCACTTCCCTGCCCTGGGGAATTAAGACCCAAGACAATCTCGATCTCAAGCACGCCAAGGAAATGCTCGATCGCGATCACTTTGGCATGGATGACGTCAAAGATCGCATTCTTGAACATATTAGTGTGGGCAAAATGAAGGGCGGCCTGCGTGGAACGATTCTTCTTCTCGTAGGTCCTCCTGGAGTTGGTAAGACTTCTATCGGACAATCCATTGCCAAGTCCCTTGGTCGCGAGTTCTTTCGCTTCTCACTAGGTGGCATGCGCGACGAGGCCGAGATTAAAGGACACCGCCGCACCTATATTGGAGCGATGCCTGGCAAACTGATTAACGCAATCAAGTCGGCCAAGACGCAAAACCCGGTCATTCTCCTCGATGAAATCGATAAGCTCGGTCAAAGCTATCAAGGTGATCCGGCCTCTGCGCTTCTTGAAGTGCTCGACCCGGAACAAAATAAAGACTTTCTTGATCACTTTCTCGATGTGCGCTTTGATTTATCAGAAGTGCTCTTTGTCTGTACCGCCAATACCCTTGATACCATTCCGGGGCCACTGCGCGATCGCATGGAGGTGATTTCTCTCTCTGGCTATATCACCCAGGAGAAAATTCACATCGCCAAGGACTACCTGCTGCCAAAGTTGATCAAGAAGGATGGACTTGAAAAAGAGAAGGTAGAAATCTCAGAAGCTGTGATTGAGGAGATTATTGAAAATTACGCGCGCGAAAGTGGCGTGAGAAATCTTGAGAAGCAACTTCAAAAAATTCTTAGAAAGCAAACGAAGAAGATGCTACTTGAAGGACTCGAAGAATTTCCAGAGACCACGGTAGAGAGTCTACGCGAGCTGCTTGGGCGCGCGGTCTTTAAGAATGAAGATATCTATCCCGAACCGGTGGTGGGTGTAATTACAGGTCTTGCCTATACGAGCTTTGGAGGAGATGTGCTCTCAATCGAGGCGCAGGGAATCCAAGGCGACAAGGGCGGACTCAAGCAGACGGGCAAACTTGGCGACGTGATGGTTGAGTCTAGTGAGATTGCCTATAGCTACGTGCGCTCGCTTTTAAGTCACGACAATAAGGCGAGTAGCTACTTAAAGAATAATTATATTCACTTGCACGTGCCTGCTGGGGCCACCCCCAAAGATGGACCGAGTGCGGGTATTACCATGGCCTGCGCTCTCTACTCCCTGGCCACTGACCGCGCTCCAAGAGGAAACGTGGCGATGACGGGTGAACTAACCATTAAGGGGCGCGTGCTTCCCATTGGGGGCGTGCGTGAAAAACTCTTAGCGGCCAAGCGCGCGGGCATTACCAATATTATCTTTCCCAAGGCCAACCAAGAAGATTACGACGATCTTCCCGACTATGTTCGCGAGGGGATGCATCCCTACTTTGTCAGTGATTTTGACGAGGTGAAGCGTATTTGCTTTGAATAAAGTTGACATAAATTTAACAGGAGAAGGACACCTCCTTACAAACTTTTAGTCATAATTAAATAGTGAGCGAGTGAGAAAGTCTCTCGCCAATAAAAAAGGAATCTTAATTGATTGCACATCACAAATCTCTCACGTCTTTACACACACAAATTATGAGGGCCAAGAATTTGGCCATCAACCTATGGCATGACCCTGCGGCCATCTTGTCTTCGAGAGATTTCTCCTCGCTCACTATCAAAATCTGGAGTTGGGTTTCCGGATTAGAGCTGGCCCCGGTGGCCGTCCCTGCGAGAGACCCTCGCTTTAATTAGACTTGAAAGCTCCATAAAAAAGGGCCCGCGATGCGGGCCCAGATTATATCAGCTGTTTTTTTCTACTTACTCACCTAGCATTGATCTCATCATCCACATTTCTTTTTCAAGAAAGGCGATTTGATCGTCTGCGTAGTTAGTAGTTGTCACGTCGTCACCGGCGATGCTTGAGAGCTCTTTGAATTCTGTAAGAAAGTGCTCAAAGTCTCTCAAGATATTGCTCACCACTTGATTGGCACTAAAGTCGTGGGCCGATTCTTCTTGAAGACGAGTGATCTCAAGAATTTTCTTTAGTGTTACCACTGGCTTTTCTCCAAGTTGAAGAGCGCGCTCAGCTAGGTCGTCATAAACTGTCGCAAAGTGAGTGTAGTACTCTTCAGTTTTCGCGTGGAGTGAAAGGAATTGAAGTCCTTTGATATTCCAGTGGTAGTTGTGAAGCTTAGTGAAGAACACGTGGCTATCGGCAAGAAGTAAGTTTAATTTGTCTGTTACTGGTGTCATGTATATCTCCTGTGTAGTTGGTTAGGTTTTGTTACCTCATTATCTTAGTCCATTATCGCAAAGATAGAAGGCTGTTTAAAATTAGTATTATTCATACCGCGATAGATAAAATCTATTAATAAAATCAATACTATAGCGAGAAGTTTCCTCGCAATAGAAAGAGCATATCGGTCTTTCTCGCCCCAAATGGATTCTCCGTAGAAACGTAGAGCAGATCACTTTGAATGGGGATGAAGTAGAAGAGATTGGCCAGCGCCCTCACCCCAGCGTGATAAGAGGTGATCTGATCATCGCGCACAAAGGCGCCGCCAATAAAAATGCGATCGGCGTGAATTAGTTCTGCGCCACCTAAAAGGTGAAGCTCTTTTAGAAAGAGTGGAAAGAGGCCGCCTCCAGCACTATAAATATTTAAGGCCGTAATATCGAGTTGCGCTCTTGCAGTATAGAGTCGGTTTCCAAAAGCATCGGAATAGCTCACTCCATAGAATTCGTGAAAGTAGCTTGAATTGTAGCTATTTGATCCCCCACCGTAGATCACACCACTTCTAAAGTCATTTTTTTCAAAGCGTCCGTAGGTTCCACGCAGTCCAAGCTTAGTGCGAGCAAAGAGATGAAGGTCTTGATTTAAACGGTATTGGTAGCCCCAGTAGTTTGTGAGGTTCTCTGGGCTTGACCTCATTACTCTTGCTAGAAATTGAGTATCTCCGACAAAACTATCGTAGAAACTCGCCAGGCGATAGAGTCCTAGGCCCAGGGAGAATTCATCAATTCTGCGCTCGGAGATAAAATCACTCGCCTCTTTATTGGCGTAGAGAAGTTGAGTCGAAACATTGTAGCGCCCCCACCAGCGATCAAAACCAACCCCGCTCGAGGTCACTTCAGAACTATCCTCTCTTTGAGTGATTGAACTTTGAGAAAAGCTCTTGTCGTAGTCGGCAAAGAGGCGAAAGTAGCCGCGGGCATAAGTGTAGCTCGCACTCGGTACACTCTTACTTATTTCTGGATAATAGTTCACACCCAAATCAAGGGTGTGGCGAGCAAGAGGATCAGTCAAAGAGGTATAGGCCTTAAGCGCGGAGAGATTGTCGCCTGAAATATAGTCGATGAGCCAATACTGGGGAATGAAGTGGGAGAGGCGCGGGTAACTGCGGGTTTCCAGTTTTTCATCGGGTTCACCGCTTGGAGCGCGCAGTTCTCTATAGTGCTTGAGCTTCACAGTGGCACCAGTGATGGTCTTAGAAAAATCATCGCACTTCATATGCTTAGGGGCGCGCTCAGAGGCAACGAGATAGCTCACGTTTTGCCCATTCCCAGAGACCAGAAGAGGCGCTTGAACTAATTTTTTCGCGACAATATTTTTCTTCGAAAAATCGAGCTCTAAGTTTTCTCCATTTGAAGCGATATAGCTCTTCTCCCCACAACTTCCTAGGATGCGTGTGAGTCCTTCATTTTCGATGAGCATTTCTTCGCCTGAAATCTCTCCATCTTTTAGAGAAAGGGCGCGCAAACTAAAATTCTCCGCCCCCGCTTCATCAATTTCAGTGAGACCATAGACCAGTCTGCTCCCAACATAGTGAGCAAAGCGCACGTGCGCGAGTGCCGGGAAGGTTTTAAGAAGTTTCACTTCTTTAGAGTGCTTCGAGATTAATTCGAGGCTCCAGTGATGGCGCTGATAACTTAAGGCCAGATAGTGATCTTGATCAAGATCAAAAGCGACCTCTTTAGAAGTGAGTTCATCAATGGCACCAAGAAATTTCTTAGTGTTCACATCATAGCGCCAGATCTCCCTTGGAGCGTAGCCACTTTGATGGGCGATCATAGAGACGAGAATTTCTCCCTTTGAAACACTCTCCTGAGTGGGGTTAAAGAAAGTTTCAATATATCCTGGAGAGCGCGAAAGGAACTTGAGTTCTCCTTCAGGAGTTAACAAAGTGAGTTCGGGAGTGCGACGAGTATTTCCATAGCGAATGGTGCCCTCACTCGTGCTGATCATGCGCGCTTGATATGAAGGCGCCCACTCGCGGCCCGCAAGTGCTGGCATAGGACCTTCCAGCATTTCAAAAGTCGCTCTAAATTTTGTGAACTTCTTGGCCGCACTCTCCCCGGTACATTTTTTAAAAGCGGTATTTAAAAAGAAGGGAAGACTCGAAGAGTTTTCAAAAATTAGACAACGAATTGTTCCACTCTTTTCTCGCTCGAGATAATCCATGAAGCGCCCACCGGCCCAGTAGGCAAGTTGGCCTCCTGGGTGAACTCCAGGAGCATCGAGACAATCGATCTTGTGACAATACTTTGGGTCGCGCATGAGCTGGGCGAGTTCGTAGTTTAAGAGATTGCTCTTGAGTCTTCCCGCTTGAGTGAAAGTGGATTCGGCCCAAACTGCAACGCCCTCTGTAAACCATCTCGGCGTCACACCTCCGAGCTTTCCAACAGAACCAAAGACGGTGCGCAGACCTTTAAGAACTCCGCGCGTTTGATCCATGTGAATGACGTGCACGAGTTCGTGTAGAACAAGCCCTCTAAGCCAAGAGTCGATACTCATTAAGTGTTCTCCTCCCACCGGAGGAAACTTAAAGAGATTAATGAGATTCCAGGGAAAGACTGTCGCCGAGCCATTGGCGTAGTTAGTCTTACTGAGCATGATATGAATGGATGACTTTGGAGCGTAGTCAAAGTAATCGGCAAGCGCGTTGGTGTCTCGCTCGAGCATGGCGAGTACACGCTTCACATATACTTCATCACTTGGATTAAAATGCAACTCAAAATGATAAGGCCCCGCCTTCGTCTCAATATTTACCAGATGAGTTCTGATTTCACCTCGAATCGGCTCAGAAATCTCCGAAGCAATAAGGCTTAGCGGAAAAAATATTCCCAGTATTACTGGAGTAAAAAACTTAACTAAATTGCGAAACATTCGATCTCCCCTAGTCGATCGTTGATATCTGACATGATTTCCAGGATTTCCCTTTATTTAGAATGTACTGGCCGTCATAATAGTGAATGAAACAATTATGCTTTTTAGGCAGATTTTTAAAACAAAAAAGTTAACAGGAGATTTTTTCATGACTCTTTCACTTCGCTCGCTTATTGTGACCACTCTTCTTTCGATGACACTTGCTCTCACAGGTTGTGGGTCAAGCTCAAAGAAAGCAAGTGATGACAACAACGCCAGTGTTTCAGCTACTGAAGACATGGGTGCCAATCTTGATGATATCGCTCTCAATGCTGACTCTGACTCTGGTAAAGCTGGACCACTTAAAACAGTATACTTCGCTTTCAACTCTTCGACTCTTAGCTACGACACTCGCGAGGCGCTCAACAATAATGCCGAGTTCCTCAAATCTAACCCAAGTGTTAAAGTAGAAATCGAAGGTCACTGTGACGAGCGCGGTTCTGTTCAATACAACC
Organism: Bacteriovoracaceae bacterium; assembly: GCA_048267245.1. Taxonomy (GTDB): domain Bacteria; phylum Bdellovibrionota; class Bacteriovoracia; order Bacteriovoracales; family Bacteriovoracaceae; genus JBLWXV01. Next base: position 458,473 of record JBLWXV010000002.1, on the reverse strand, counting down.
TTGCTCTTGGTGAGCGTCGTGCTAAGGCTGTGCGCGACTACATGATCGCTATGGGTGTTGAAGGCTCAAGAATGACGACAATTTCATTCGGTAAAGAGCGCCCAGTTGCTTTTGGCCATGACGAATCAGCTTGGGGTCAAAACCGTCGCTCAAACTTTGTGGTGACGGCGAAGTAATTTAACTCGCTATGAATATATTTCGACTCTTTGTCTTAGTATTTATTCTCTCGGCGTGTGGTCTTGCTACCACACGCCCCAAACTTGAAATGTCTCTCGCCCAAGCCGCCTTTATCGCCGCCAAAAATGCCAAGGCCCAGACACTCGCCCCGGGGCTTTATCGCAAGGCCGAATTCTACTATCTCAAAGCAAAATCAAATTACCGCAAAAAATACTTCAATAAGGCAAAACAATACGCCATACTTTCTAAGAAGTTTTCTGAAGAAGCTGAGTTCATCTCGGTTAGAAAGAAGATGCTAGAGAATCTCTAGCCCTTAGGAGTATTTGCTATGAAGTTTTTCCAAACAACTGCGAAAATCGTGGGTTTCACGTCACTACTCGCTCTTGGCGCCTGTCAAACTCAAGAGACCATTCAGCGCGAGCAAATGATGGAGAACCTCTCACTTCAGCTAGTTGAAAACCAAAAGCTCGTAGCTGACACAACTGTAAAGATTCAGGCCCTCGAAGAGCGCATGGGCATGCTCACTGGTCAGGTTCAAGAAAGTGACCAAAAGAGCACTGTGGCCGCCCAGCAATCAATGGAGAGCTTGAGTTCGAGACTCACCCTCCTTGAGCAGTCTCAATCGCAAAACTCTAAGGATCTGCAAGAAGTAAAATCGAGCCTCGCCTCTCAAAAAGAATATCTTGATAAAGTGGTCGCCATGCTCGGTAAATTAGGTGCTAGCGAGAGCTCGCCTAAAAAAAAAAGTGACCCCTTCGCCGAAGCGATGACCAATTACCGCAAGGGTAAGTACGAAGTCGCTAAGAAACAACTGCTCGATCTTGAAAAAGGTGGAAAGTACAAGGGCTCTCAGGCGGCCAATATTCTACACAACCTCGGCATGACCTATTACTTGTCTAAGGATTATAACACTGCCGCTAGCTATTTTAGCCGCTTATTTACCGAGCACGAGCAAAGCACGTATAATAAGAACGGACTCCTCTTCCTAGCAAAAAGCTTTCGCGCCCGAAAAGAAAAAGATAAGGCGCAGGCCACCCTTGATGAACTCATCAAGCGCTACCCTGGTTCTAAGCAAGCAACTGAGGCTGGAAAAATCAAGGAGTCACTCAAGTAACTGGAGATGATTCAATGAAGTACCTGGCGAGCTCGATGACTAAAACCTTTCTACTCATCTTACTCGCAGGTCTTCTCAGTTCTTGCAAGCTCATCAATTGGATTGACTCTAATTCCACTGGGCCCGACCTCTCTGACGCCTCAACCCTCTCTATTATTTTCTCTGGCAATATCAATGGGGAAACTCACCCCTGTGGCTGTCGCCACTTCCCGCTTGGTGGACTTCCTCAAGTGGCGGGAATCATGCACGACACGGCCAAGAAGAATCCAGTGCTCTACCTCGATGCCGGGGATACTTTCTTTATCTCACCCAAAGTTCCCGAGTCGCTTCATAGCTCCCTCACCTACAATGCAGAAATGCTCGCGGGCTCACTTAAAGAAATTGGGCTCAGCTACATGGTCCCAGGTGATCAGGACTTAGCACTTGGCACTGAGTATCTTAAAAATCTTCAGGAGAAATCAAAGATTGAATTTCTCCTCTTTAATTTGGGCGATCAAAAGAGCCTCATCAGTAAGCCCTTTGTGAGCTTTGAACATGGAACGCAGAAGCTCTTTCTCTCGGGCTATGTGCTACCAAAGCTCTACGAGCACAACCCCGGACTCTTTAGAGATCCGATTAAGAGCTTTGCCACGGTTTTAGAAGAGATGAAAAAAGCGGGCTACAACCCCGAGTCTCCCACCCATCGCCTGATCCTCCTTTCTCACTCTGGGATGGACTTTGATCAAGAGTTTGCCAAAACCTACCCCATGGTCGATTGGATTATTGGCGCTCACTCACAGAGTTTTACAAAAGAATCCTTTGAAGTGGGTAGCACTCACCTAGTGCAAGTTCTCTCGCGCAATCACTATATGGGAGAAATTAAACTCTCCCTTAATACTACTAAGAAAGATGACAAGTTCTCTCTAATTGAAGTGCGTGAAGAGCGCGCTGAATTGCTGCCAAATAATCCATGGAGCGCGAAGATCGACGCCCATAAAAAGAAAATGAGTGAACTTCAAGAGGCCGAGCAGAAGAAATTTTTTAACCTCACCGATCACAGCAAGGAAAAGTATAAGACCGCCCAGAGCTGTCTAGAGTGTCACCAGGATCAAGCCCAGAAGTGGCAGAGCACTCCACACGCCCTCGCCTATCACACGCTTTTGAGCGCTGGGGAATCCAATAACCTCGAGTGTCTGCAATGCCACACACTCGGCACCAGTGACCCGCGCGGCTTTATGAAGGCGAGCGACGTTGTGATCTTTGCCGACGCCAAGGAAGAAAAACTCCACGAAGAAAAGCTCGCCAAGTACATGGGTGAAGTTAAGAAAGCGATGGGAGAAATTGAGAGCGTGCGCGCCCTCAAGGCCACGCGCATACGCGAACTCTCTGACAAGTGGATGGCCATTGACCGCGACTTTAACGTTTCAAATAACTTTGGTGGAGTACAGTGTCTCAACTGTCACGATCAGCCGGGCGATCACCCTTTTGACGTGGGAACTCCTCAGGTTTCTAAGAGCGCTAAGCTTGAGAGCATGAAGACTAAGTGTTTAAATTGTCATGACCCAGGCCAGTCCCCAGAGTGGTACCAAACAGATACTTCTGGCAAGATAACTGGTCCTAATCACGAGATTATTGATAATCACATCAAGGAAATCGCTTGTCCTGCGATTTAGCTAAGTTAGCCGAGTTAATTATTTATAACAGCTCCAAAACCGACTAAAGTGGTTGGAATTATTAGGTCAAGATTTCGTTGGGGCTAAGATTTCAGCTAGCGCTCAGAAATCAAAAAGTGGTAAAATAAGATGTGTCATCAGAACGGAGGTGAGATTTGGGAGAAGTACTCCAGAAAGAAATGTCCCTTGATGAATATCTAACTGAGGTGGACGAGGCGCTTCAATCAGGCCACCACAGTGATTACCTTGAAGAAGCGCTGATCAATATAGAACGCAACCTAGCAAGCCTTGACCTTGATGAAGACATTTATGAGTTGATGCTCTCTTATAAGAGAAGGCTCATCTATAAGCTCTACACCGGGGCCCGCATGAGACACGCTCTCGCCTACTAAAAGTGGGCGAGATCAGTCACATCGAGGTAAGAAAAACGACTCGCTCCTAGCTTTGATTCCGTGCGAGGATCATCAAAGCGAACTCCAGCAAATCCGTTATTGTCGAGATCGACGATGGTGCCAAGTGCACGCTCATCGCTTTTAAGTACTACTTTATCGCCGAGCTTAAATGAGCTCTTCACAAATCCAAACCACGACTCTTTATCAACACTGGCCACTGAGCGGTAGCTCTTGAGCTCTTCGCGCTGATAGACCACGCCGCAATTGGCGCTGTCACCGGGAGCAAAGAATTGCACGTGGGCGCGCTTGCCGTCGCTTGAAAGCTCGGCCACTTGGACTAGCTTGGTCTGTCCGTAACACTCGGCCAGGGCCAAATCTCCAATAGCAGGAGTCTCGGCGGCGCCAGCGATGCGAACGGTCCAGAAGCAAAGTACGGCAAGTAAAATGTAGCGCATAAATGGTCTTCCAAATTAAGAATTAGTACCCCCCTAGGATACCTCTCACAGTCACTTTCTTGGGCTTCTTGGTAAAAAAGGAAAGGGGTGTTAGCAGACTAACACCCCCCTATTATTTCGATAACTTAGCTATGAATTAATCGTGGTAAAGATACACGGCAGCCCCGCCCTTAAGCTTTGAAATCAAGGCCGCACTCAAGCGATCGTCAACCGCTGGACAGCCGTGTGAGCGACCTGAGCGACCAACTTTTTTAACGAAGGTATTTCTCATGTAATCGGCCCCGTGAATCACGATGGCGCGTCTTCTGGCATTGCTATTTGAAGACTCTTTTCCGTCCATGCGAAGTGAGAGACCGTGCTTGCCGTGGTATGTTTCAGCGGCGACGTAGAGACCTAGAGAACTCATATGCGAGCTGTCTCTGTTAGAAAACTTTACTGCGTTTCCACGACCATCATCACTGCCGATACCATGGGCCACGTGGTAGGTTTTTTCAACCGCGCCAGTCTTTGTTGAAATGAGGTAGCCACGCTGATTCTTAGAGTGCTGAGAGAAGTCCACTAAGAATAGATAGGGCTTGCGAAGTGATTTTGGTGAGTGATATTTAATCTTCTCAAGCGCTTCATCTAGCACATCTGAAGGCACGCTCTTAGCACAGTGATTGCGCGAGCAATTGGCATTTGGAAAGTAACTCTCCCAAATACGCGTGCTTGAATTAGCAAAGGACTTAGCTGAAGTTAGTAGCAATACTGCTAGAAGTAGTGATCTCAAAATTATCTCCTGGTCGTCGTCAATGTTCTTGAACGAATTTAACCACGCGAGAATTTTCTGATGGATTAATCCAATAAGATTTTCAAGGCCGTCAAAACTTGTGACAGTTAAGATTTTAAGTCAGCTAAAAATGAGATAAAGCGCTGTTTTAACTCCCCTTTATTCACAAAGAAACCTTCGATGTGATGGGAGTTTGGAATAATCCAGATCCACTTTTGTGTTCTCAACTTGTCATAGATCTGCTGTCCATGAATCTGTGGGATCACGCGATCGGACTCGCCGTGAATTACGAGCGTTGGAATTTTAATCTCAGCTAAGTGAGGGCCAGAGTCGTATTGATCGGGAATGAGAAAGGGCAGTAGCGGATAAAAGGGATAAAGGAGTGGTGCCTCGCTAAGTTTTTCTTTGGCGAGATTGTAGTAACTTGGAAAAGTGGAATCAAGCACTAAAAGATCGGCGCGCGCTTGATAGGGAGAGCTCGCCATAGTTTTCGCGGCAATAGCGCCCCCTAGACTCTGACCAAAGACAATCCAGCGCGGCCCTCCCAAGCGCTTTAGAATTTCTTGGGAGTATTCAAGCGCTGCTCTCGCGTCGAGTTCGATGCGCGAGGGACTGGGGCTGCCCTCACTGAGCCCATAGCCGCGGTAATCAAAGAGAAAGACGTCATAGCCGTGACTTGTGAGCCAGGCCACAATAGGTGCGTGGGCCGTGAGATTTTGAGCGTTGCCGTGAAAGAAGGTTACTAGGCCCTTACTGTTTTGCGCGCCCTTATGTTTTAAGAGCCACGAATGCAGTTGGGTTCCATCTTCACTTTTAAAGAAAATATTTTCAAAGGGAATGTCTTCTTGCCAGGGATCACTATAGAGCGCGGAGGTGGGCCAGTAGAAGAGGCTTGAGCACGAACTCAAAAGTGACATTAGAACAATTAAAAGTAGTCTTTGCACTAGAACCTTCCCACGACCTCGAGGGCCATACTCTTAGTGTCGCCCCAGATTTTGGCTTCATCATAACGTCCCCACAAGTGAAGGGCAAAGTTTTGTGCCAGATTCAAAGCTAGCGTGCTTTGCACAAATGAGCGCCGCCCGCGTTCAAAGTCGCTCGTGAAGTCGCGTGCCTGTTCATAACTGGTGGCCCACTTGATTTTTGAACCTAGAGCTAAGATCATCTCGGCCGAGAGCCACACTCCAAGTCCTCCCTCTTTATAGCTAGCCTTTGAGTGTTGGGCGCTCACTCCCCCCATTAGAGAAAAAAGGTGTGAACTCACGACCCAACTCGCCCCCACCGCGGCCTTAGCCTCATGGCGATAGAGTAGCTGCTCCCCCGCCTCAAAGGCGCGCTCGCGACCAATAATGAGGCGCCAAGAGGCTTGGGGATCGAGGGCCTCCATGGGATGGGCCGAGTAGATGTCAATGATTCTCAAGCGATCGAGGCGAAGTTTTTGTTGATTAAAATTATAGCGAGCGCGAATATCAAAGAAGTCAAAGCCAGAGTACTCAGCTAGGCCAACGTCACTATCATAGAGATGGTGATAGCCCTCTTTAATTCCAATCACAACTTCACTTTCAGAGTCAGTACGGGCAAAGCCCATCACGAGCGCGCGCGGCAAGTGGCCTTCCTCGGGATAGGAAGTTTCATACTTTAGTTTTGGAGTGAGCTCCCCCACTCTGCTGGCGCGCTCAGTGAGGAGGTCTTTAAAAAGTTTACTTTGAGAAGGAGTCAATTGATCCTTGGATTTAAATTTTAGAAATTGAAGCTCAGCAAGCTTTGCATCGAGTGTTGCCACTGAGTACTCGGTGATGTCACCGTCCTCTAACTGAGCGCGCTCTCGAGGAGTTAGAAGAGCAGCTCTAAGTTGTGCTTGTTTTTTAAGAGAGGGTCTTGCCTCGCGCTTGGGATTTCCAATAGCACTAGCGACCCTTCTCACTAATTCACTTGGAAGATAGTACCAGCGACTTGGCCCAGAGAGATTCCAGTCTAACTTCGCGTACTCTATTAGACTGCCAAGCACAGAGGAGCAGTTCTCATCGAGAAAGTAGTAGGTGAAGCTTCCACTGGAATAAAGCTCCCACACGTGATCGACCAGTCGATCGGTCTCTTCTTGGTTAAAGCCGAGGTCGTATTCGAGGAGATCGCGACTTTCGTTATTATTATAGATACCCACCATCGTGTAGTAGGGAGCAAAATCAAAATGTCCGCGGTAGCCCCCAAAGATGCCGCGAATGGCGTAGAGGGCACTTGGCTCATTCCTAGGAACAATGGCCGAGTAGCTGATGGCATAGTCCAGCAGATCATTTTCAAAGCGTCCCTTTTTTAGGCGCAAAAAAGTATGTCCAAAGTGAGAAGCGGGATTATTGGGATAGTAGGATGAAAAGATGAGCGCGACTCCCTTGGGATCAACGCCCGCCCTCCACTCTTGATAGTCTTGGCAGTGATAATCGCGGCGTGGAAGTAGCCCCAGTTTTTCAAAGAACTTCCGGCGCGCAACAAAGGTGCAGGCCACAGGTTGATTGAAAAAGCCCGCGCTGACATTATTTTCTTTAATCGCCGCAAGACTCGCCTTCCACTCAGTGGAGAGAGTTCTCTCTTTTGAGAGAAAGAATTCATCTGAGGCGACTTTAGAGTGGTCACCAGAGAAGTGCAGCAGTCGGCGCCACTCGTGCTTTACACTTTCTGATGCACTTTCAAAGGAAAGGGCCGAATTCGCTTCGGCCCTCAGAGAAAAGATTAAAAGAAGATGGGTTAAAAAATTAAATAACACCACAAGCACGCGCGAGTTCTGGCGAAGTCATCACGGCACCTTTAAAGCTTTGATAGAAAGAGTTTCCATTGGTCACGCTCTCATTAAAAACGCGCTCATAATTGGCCTGCATCGCAGCTCCAAACTCAGTACCTTGGCAGCCCACTAGACCACCAAGCGCAGAGATAAATTCTCCCTGGCCTTGACCCATCTCAATCATAAGAACTTCGTAATTTGCTTCAGCAAAGTGAACGGCCTCTTGTTCCTTTTGAACAATTTTGTGTTTTGAGCAATTGCTGGTTCCAAAGGTCATGCCGATGGTTGAGAGGAAGGTAGCGTTAGTAGTTCCACGCAGGGCACTTGAGATCAATGAATTGTCTTTAAACACGTACCAACCGGCCCCACAGCCAGATGAGCCGTCCGCGGCCAAGAGGTTTGAGCTCATAAGAGCAAAAAAAGCGAGAAGTACTAGTTTTTTCATTTGTGTCCTCCATGGCACGTGCTTGTGAGATCGCGTCAATTCTATTATCTTGTCACCCACGAATAATAGTCAATAAAGGTATTTCATGCAGCCAAATGACGCACCCCTAGTGCTCGGGATTGAGACCAGTTGTGATGACACATCTGTGGCACTCCTGCGCGCAAATCCTGGCAAGCGCCCGGAAATCGTGGGAATGCGCTATTTTGGCCAGGAAGAAATTCTGCGCAAGTGGGGCGGCGTGGTCCCCGAGATCGCCGCTCGCAATCACTTGATGAAATTGCGCCCTCTTTTAGAAGAGCTTTTTACTGAGACAAAGCTCTCTCCTAAGGACGTCGATTTAATTGGCATCACCACTCACCCGGGACTATTAGGCCCACTTCTCACTGGCCTCAATGCCGCGAAGTCCCTGAGCCTTATTCATCAAACGCCCATACTCCCTGTCAATCACCTCTACGCTCACCTCGAGGCGATTCACATTGATCAAGAAGTTAATTATCCATATCTAGGGATGCTGGTCTCTGGTGGCCATTCACTCTTCATTCTCGTTCGCTCGGCCAAGGACTTCGAAGTGCTTGGTAGCACTATTGACGACGCCGCCGGTGAAGCCTTTGATAAGGGTGGCAAGCTCATGGGGCTTGGCTATCCGGCGGGAAAAATTATTGACGAGCTCGCGGCCCAAGGAAATCCTGATTTTGTCGACTTTCCCATTGGTCTTAAAAAGAGTGCCGACGCCAATCTCTCTTTTAGCGGACTTAAAACTTCACTGCGCAATTGGATTGAGTCTCACCCTGATATTGATTTAAAAAATGATGAGAAGACCCTCGCCGATGTGTGCGCGAGTTATCAAAGTGCCATTGTGAAGGCACTTGACCTCAAGCTTCGCTACGCCTTTAAAAGTGCGCGCGAAATCACCGGCCTAAAAGAAATTCCACTGGTTCTCGGCGGCGGCGTGGCCTGTAATAGTGGCCTTAGAAATCACCTCAAAGCAAAGTACCGCGACGTTTATCTAGTGAGCCCGCGCTTTTGCACCGACAATGGAGCGATGATTGCCAACTACGCCCTTCGCACCATTGAAGATCAGATTGCCTATCCAGAATGTCTCGCCCTCGACGCCAGAGGCCGCTTCATCAATAAGACGGAGATGAAGTCGTGAGTGAATTAACCCCCAAGGCCAATAAAGACCTCGGTCAACACTATCTGAGAGACCGCTCGATTATTGAAAAAATAGTCACGGATTTTAAAGATGAGGCCGAGGCAATCATTGAAGTGGGCCCAGGACCAGCGACCCTCACGCGCGATCTGGCCGCGACCGGACTTCCCTTTTATGTTGTTGAGCGCGATGAGCGCTTTCTTCCCATATTGGGAGAATTTTTAAAGAGCGAACAAATCGTGCACAGCGACGCCCTTCAAATTGATTGGGCGCAGTTTATTAATGAGCGCGAAGACCTGCGCGGCAAGAAGGTTTGGCTAGTTTCTAACCTCCCCTACAATATCTCTGCTCCCCTCACTCTCAATTTCGTGCAGGCCGGAAGCATTGAATATATGAGCCTCATGTATCAGCTTGAAGTGGGACGAAAGATTGCGCCCATTGCCGGCGAATCCAATAGCATGAACTCACTCATGGGGCTGTGCCAGACCTACTACCAAGTCAAAACTCTCTGCAAGGTCGCCCCGGGTGCCTTTGCCCCACCACCACAGGTTCAGTCGGTGGTCCTAAGCTTTAAGCGCGAGCCAGAGCCTCGCTTTGAACTCGCCCAGTGGAGGCAGCTTGAGAAGTTTCTGCGCCTGTGCTTTTCGCAAAAGCGCAAACAACTCGCTGGGGTTTTAAAGTCGTCCTACCCCATCGAGAAAGTCAAAACAGCACTTCAAGAGCTGGACGCCCCTGCAACAGTGCGCGCCGAGGCATTAAGTCTCGAGCAAATGCATAATCTTTATGCTAAACTAGCGCAGTAGGTTTTTATGGGTATTAAAATTATCGCCAAAAATAAGAGAGCTGGTTTTGATTATTTTCTCGAAGAGAAGATCGAGGCCGGGCTTGAGCTCAAGGGCACAGAGGTAAAGAGTCTGCGCGCGGGCAAGGTTTCTATTAACGAAGCCTATATCTCTATTGATAAAAAGGGCGAGGCTTGGGCCTACAATATCATCATTGGCCAATACGATTTTGGAAATCGCTTTAATCACGAAGAAAATCGTAAGCGCAAGCTTCTGCTACACAAAAAGCAAATCGAAGATCTCGAACACGAAATTAAAGCTGGTGGCTACACCATCGTTCCCACTGCCATCTACTTCAAAGACTCGCGAGTAAAACTTGAAATCGCACTTGGCAAGGGCAAGAAGCTTCACGACAAGCGCCACGACCAGGCCAAGAAAGATGTTGAGCGAAAACTCAAGCAGAGAAACTTTGATTAAGATCACTTTCTAGATACTGCGCAAAATCACTTATTAACCTGAGCGCGGAAATTATCAACTTCTCCCAAGGAAATTAATCTTTAAGCAACTTAAACACAGGAGCTTAAAGTGAAAATTGCAGTTCGTTCACTGCTGAGTGGTCTTCTTCTCTTAGGGTCACTAAATAGTTATGCAGGGGACTTAATGGTGCGCATGCGCGCAATCAACGTCATGCCTGATGAATCGGGGACGCCTACCGTAATTGGTGGCTCAGTGAAACTCAATAATGAGTCCGTGCCCGAGGTAGATTTCTCTTACTTTTTTAATCAACATTTTGCCCTCGAGCTCATCCTCGCCACCGCCTCTCACGAGGCCAGTGTCAATGGATCGGCGCTTAATAATCTCGATCTGGGAGACGTGTCCTTGCTTCCACCGACACTACTCGCTCAGTATCACCACACATTTGGAAACTTTAAACCCTACGTGGGTGCGGGGATCAACTACACTTTCTTCTATGGTGAAGATCCAGGTGTCGCCCGCACTGTGAGCTACGACAATAGTTTTGGCTGGGCCATGCAAGCAGGAGGTGACTATAAAATAGCCGAAAATACTTACGTCAACTTTGATATTAAAAAGATCATGCTCTCTACAGATGTTCACGTCGACACTTATTCAAACGGCAGCGTAGACGCCAAAGTCGATATCGACCCCTGGGTTATCGGGCTCGGTGTTGGATTCATGTTCTAAGCTGTATCCGCTCCATGTGGTGGCACCGAATGGCTTCCAAGGTGCTGCCACATGGACATCTCTTCAAGATGCGCTAGAATAGAGAAATGAAAGCAATTTACCAGCGTTTTAGCGAAAAAACTTTTAGAGTACTGGCCATTGCCATGCTCGCCGCCAATGATCTCATCACTACAACGATCTTCTATCTCAATGCCTCTGATAAAGAGTCATTTCAAAAGAGTTGGTCAGAAGTGGAGCGCTCAGGAGCACTCAAAATCATCGACGGTGACTCCACTCAGCTAGCGGCCCAGGTTCACACCCTTTTCATGCAAAGTGTAGTTCTCACCTGTATCTTACTAGTGCTCTTTCACTGGGGAATTTATCTCGCCTATTACTTTGAAAAGAGACTTGCCTACACCTATCTAAAAATTGCCACCTGGTTTATGGCCATTGGGGCGCTCTACACCGGCATCTCAATGATTGTAAGTGGCAATTTTCTAGGGGCAATCTTTATTCCCATGGCGCTGGAATATCTCTTTATTGCCTTTGGTCTGCGCCAATTTCCGGTCGCAAGCTTTATTAAAAAAGAGGAACGATAAACTTCGTCTCCTCCGGCATAGTCCAGTCAGGCATGGGGCGAAGTCCGTTGGTGTGAAGATTTCTTCCTGCAACTGCGAGTAGGAAAGAATCAAAGGCGCGAGGGTTCTTAACCAAGAGTTCGAGGTCATTGTCATAGATAAAAATATCGAGCTTGGCCTCAATCTTCTTAATAATATCTAGGCGCGCCTCTACTCCCACATCAATACTATTCATCTCGATGATATCTTTCTTCGCAATCACCTTTGAGCGAAGCAATTCGATGAGTATGAGCTGAGTGTTAGATTCAAAGAGCTCAAGAGAATGAGGAAAGTGGCGCTTTAAATAACTAAAGCGAAGCTGCAACATCAGAGAGCTATTTCCAAAACTATCAAATGAGGTGTTAAAGAGATCGAGGAGTTGATCGTAGTAGTACGACCACACCCAGAAATCCAGCGTGCGATTCCAATAGGGAAGAAATGGTTTTTTGAGTCTTCGCTTAAAAGAGCGCGAGAGCATGTGGTGATGGGTTTCTTTGGCGAGAATATCCCGCCTAAAGTCGACTTCATCGCGACTATTGCGCTCAAGCTCATAACTCTTAGGATGGTCGTCGTGCTTTTCACGATCCTCGCGCACGAGCTTTTCAGCAAGGCGCCTCACCTCAACGATAGGAGGCACCGGGCACTTAGAAGAGCCGGGGCAATCGAGCACACAACTATGACAGGTGGGAAGGTTTAGGGGAAAGTCGATGACCATCTTATCGATGTCGAAATCCTCAATCCAATTGCGCATGGCCTCGTCACTATGCACATCTTCTTCATCTTTAACTTGTAGAACTGAGCGAAGAAACCAGCGCTTATCACTGGGAAAAAACTCCAGCAGACAAAAGGTGAAGTTATCGCGCTTGCCACCTTTCATCGAGAGGCCGACGATTTTCTTTCGCTCCATAGAACTCCTAAAGTAGAGTCGCAGGGGCGCTTAGAGCGGCGCCTCGACTTCAAACTTTAACACTTCCATTGTCGCCTCTTTCAAGTGAGGAAGCAAACGTTCTCTGCCCCCTTTTGGGTGAACTAGTAAAAAACACCCGCCACCACCGGCGCCACACATCTTCATGCCGGAAATTAACCCATCAGATTTAAGTTTTTGGCATAGATTGTGAATATCTTTGGGTACAATGTTGGGAAAGAGTGACTCGCGCGCCTCCCCTTCACTTGCAATTCCCTCGAGCACTTTACTGTAATTTCCTTGTAAAATAGCCTCGTAAATTTCCCAAGTAATTTCTGCAATGTGAGAGAGTCCCTTGCGAACGACTTCGCTCTTATCAAAGAAAGCCTTGTATACTTCCCAGTTATTAATTCCTGAGAGTCTACCCTGACCGCTATAAACGAGGGTCAGGTGCTCTTCTAAAAAATTCTTAAGTTCATTTTTAAAGAGCTGCTCAACTCTTACTTTTGCACCATCTGGATGAAGAGCGAGAACTCCACCAAAGAGGGCCGGATAGTAGTCTTGGTAACCAGCTGGACCACTTTCAAGAATGCGCGCTTCAAGTGCATTCACCGTGCTCACGGCCAGGTGCTTATCTTGCTCGCTTGAAAGAGTACCGCCCTTAAAGCGAGTCAGCGCATGATAGAGAGTCACTCCCATTGCAGATGAACCACCAAGACCCGCCCCAGCGGGAGAGCCTGAAGAGAGCTCAAGGTGAATTTTTGTAGTGATGTTAAAGCTATAGAGGATCCAAGCGATGAAGGTCATTTCTTCAAAGGCGCCTGCGCGAAGATTGGCTTCAGTAAAGTCGGCCTGAAAGAAAGTCCAAGTCTTGTGATAGTCCTTTGAATAGATGACAACCGACTCGTCCAACGTCTCTTTTAAAATCACTTTTGCTTGCAGTGAAGTCGCGAGATTTAGGGTTGCAACTTTTGGAAGAACTAAGTTGATCGGATGGAGATCAAGCGTCCCTCCAGCGAGGTCTACTCTCACCGATCCGCACTGCTCGACGACTTTCATTTTTATTCGTGCCCGCCGTAGACGCCAATATAGGGAAGCTCACGAAAGCGCCCATCAAAATCAAGGCCGTAGCCAATCACAAATTTATCTTCAATCTCAAAGCCGAGATAGTGAATTTCAACTTTGTGGATATTGCGTGCTGGCTTATAGAGAAGCGAGGCTAGCTTAATAGAAGAAGGTGCGCGGTTTTGCAGTTCAACGAGAAGTGCCTTCATAGTGTGACCAGTGTCGACGATATCTTCAACAATCAAAACATCGCGGCCCTTTAGATCGAGCTTTGTATCGAGTCCTATCTTCACGCGACCTGAGGACTCAGTTCCCTCATAGGAAGACGCCTTCATAAAATCCATGAGCATGGGCACTTTCACGCCGCGAAGGAGATCGGCGAGAAAGACGTAAGAGCCATTTAAAATTCCAAGAACTACGAGATCTTTGCCAGCGTAGTCTTCGTTAATTTTCTGTGCGAGTTCAGCGACGCGATTTTGAATTTGTTGTTCAGAAATAAAGACGTCAATTTTCGCGCTCATGGTGCGACTCCCTTGCTAAGTAGTAATGGGGTGAATGGACCTAATTATAGCGTTAAACAAATGAATTGTTGAGAATTTCTCCCACGCCTCCAGCGCCCGGCACAATGTATTGGATTTCATTGAGCCCGCGCTCTTCGTCTGGGTGGGCGCCAAAGCCTGAACCAAGGGCGCGATCACTGGAGAGACCGCGGTCGAGGCGAAGCGCGAAGATATGAAGATCGGGGTGATCGGCGCGCAAGCGCTTCACGTATTCTGGGGTGATAATGAGGTGAAGTGAAATAAAGGCGCGCGCACTTCCCTGCACGTTCTTCTTGTAGTGATCGACGGCAAAGGAGAGCGATCCCCCGGTAGCTCCCATGGGATCTGGAAAGAAGACGATGGCGTCGTCAATGGCGCCTCCGATTTTTGATCCGGTCACTTGTACGCCGGTGACCTCGCCCTTTTCATTGGTGGCGCGGTTCACGTAGACGTGATCCTGTCTCAGTAGATCGGGATTAAAGTAGAAGCAGGCCTTATCAAAGCCCACCTGCGCTGGAATAGTTCCCGCGCGGGCAAGATCGACAAAGACCATGGGGGTATTCTTAGCGAGCACTTCGGTTTCAAGCACTCCCTTGGGAGTGCTCGCCTTCATGCGCGTGTCCCACTTCACCACCTCGCGTGGAGCGAGGTGATTGAGGGCGCGCTCAAAGAGCGCTTCATACATAACTTTCACATAGGGTGTGAGCAGCGGATGGTTGTGGGCGGGAGTACTAAATTGGGCCAACAGTGATTGCAGGTAGGGATTGGCCAGCAGATGCACATGATCCCCATATTCATGGGTAAACTCACTCATAGAAAAAGGTATCTGCTGGTACTGTTGATCCATACTATCCGCCGTTTAGTCTAGGTCTGCGGTACCTCAACTCCCTCGATATTGACACTTGGCTTGAGGGCAAATGAGAACCACTCATCTTCTTCATCTGGGTAATCAATATGCGCTCTACAGCGTGCTTCGTAAAGGTCGGCCTCGCCAACCAAGACTTGCTCGGAGTTTTCACTGGGAAGACGGTGGGTTTTTGAGGCCGGGCCGCCACAAATCGTACAGATCGCCTGGATTTTCACCACGTGATCGGCAATGGCCAGAAGCTCCGGCATAGGACCAAAGGGCATGCCCCTATAGTCTTGGTCAAGGCCCGCGCAAATGACGCGAATTCCGCGGCGGGCGAGCTTTTTGACGACTTTTAAAATTACTGAATCAAAGAATTGGATCTCGTCGATGGCCACAATGCGAGTGGAGTCGAGCAGCTTAGTGAGAATTTCGAGGGCATTCTTTACTGGAGTGGCCTCAACTGACTGCGCTGAATGGCTCACGACTTGAGAGGCGTGGTAGCGATCATCGATGGCCGGTTTAAAGATCTGTACTTTCTGGCGCGCGATTTGAGCGCGTCTGACTCGTCTGATGAGTTCCTCGGTCTTTCCTGAGAACATAGGTCCGCAGACGACTTCAATACTTCCCGAAAGATTTGAAGGTGTGTGGTAGAGCGACACATTGGCCTCCTGCTGTGTGTGTGTGAATGTGGTAGTTTCGTGTGTGTAAAAAGTAGGAAACACTCTTCCAAAAAAACTCATCTCTGTCCATGTGAGTCTCTTGGTTGTCCCTCGTTCCATAATGAGGGAAGACTGCAAATTCAATAAGATAAAATTGCTAACAAATTCTTTCAAAACGGGGGTGCAGGGTGCCTAAATAAATTCAGGTTCGAGCTAAACGCGTCGCCTCCCCCGTTACGACTTGTCCCGAAGTGTCTAATTCTTAGTCGCTCTGTATTTTTGAAACCCATCCATATAGAGCGCAATCTATCTGCCCTACAATGGGCCATGAGCTTTACTTTGCACTCTCTTCTTTTTTTCGCCCTCTTGTCCCAGTCGCTGTTGGCCAGTGAAGATTGTCGCTCATTAATGAACGGTTTTTTAACGGGTACGACTCCGAAGATTGAGCACCTCGAGCGCTCAGATAAGCGCGCGGCCTATGAGCTGGTGCGCGAGGTCTTTGACGAGGAGGATCCCGCAGAGATGAAGTCTGAAATCTACGCGGCGGTAAGAGATCCCGACTATCTAGATTATCTCAAATTAAATTATCACAATTCCGAATTAGATTTCTTTGTGGCCAAGTCTCCAAAGGGTGAAATGCTAGGACTCATTGGCACTCACCTAATGGAAAAAGATGAGCAGAGCGCGCTGTGGATCACAACGTTTGCCGTGAGCGAGCGCGCTCGCGGTATGGGTCTAGGCAAAAAGCTTCTCGAGCGCGTAGAAGATCAAGCAAGGGAACTTGGAAAGAGTAAGGTTCGCCTCTATACCAATAACACTCCTCGCTTTGAGAGTGCGCAATTTCTCTATGAGAAATACGGCTACAAAATTAAGAAGCTTTGGGAAGGCGACGTCGATGGCCGCTACGACTCCTATCTGCGCGAGAAGAAACTTCCCTAAATTCTAGATGAGAACGCTAATGAGAAGAGCGAAGTAGGCCACCATAAAAATCATCATGGTACTGGTGAGAATAATTGGTGAGACGATGACGATCATCGACTGAATACGCGACAAACCAAGATTGGCGCGGCATCCTGCATAGAGATAGATCCAACTACTCACTTGCTTGAGTAGATCGCCAATGATTGGAATAATGAGAAAGAAATTTGAAACTAAGGTGGTGCGGGCCACTTCGTCGCACACTTCACCTAAGTGTTCTTCTTCCACCATAAAGAGCTTGGCAAAGAAGCCAAGTAGCAGCGACCAGAACTTCATCGTCACCCAAGCCCCAAGGGGAAAGAGAACTACCCACAAGAGAGTCGAGTAAAGGAGTACCTGCTCTCCTTGAAAGTTATAGCCCATACTAAAGTATTCACTAATCATATCGCTACTTAGTTCAGAGCTAATCACTCTTCCCGTGAGATAGATGCCCATCATGATATAGCAGGCGCGCATAATATAGAAAGGCCACGACATAGACATGATGGTTTGAAAATCAAGTCCTGGTGAAGAGCTTTGAGCGCTCTGTGGCCGCTCAAAGAGCGAGGTGACATTCTCGCCCGCATTGCCTAAGTCTTCCGGCGCTTCATAGCGCGACTTTCTCATCAAGGCATGTGAGTAGAAGGGATGGGCCAGAAGATCAAAGTAGGATTGCCATAGAGCGAGCATTTAGACCTCAGTTCTTAGTTGGACCTTCGAGAGCTTTTAAGTTGGGAGCAAAGGGAAGGTCCTCACCGACGCGGTAATAGTAGCGAAGACCATTCTTCTCATTTTCAACCATTAACTCGCGCTCATATAGCTTAACAAGAAAGCGCTGGCCCTGAAAGTCTAGGCTAAATAGCTCCGCAAAATGTCTTGCCCAGATATCGTCGTCCACACTGCGATGACTCACGCGCTCTGCTTGATTAAAAAAGTAGGGTTTTAACGAAGCTGGAAAGTGCATCTTCGCACTCTCCCCGCGCACTGAGACTGTCGCAATCCCCGCCTCCTCACTGGCCGAAAGGCCGTGCAGTGGGCGCAGGTCCCAAAACTCTTGAACGTTGGAAAAAAAGGCTCGCAGAGCATTGGGGCCAAGCTTATAAATGAGATGATCACCTTTCATCAAAAGAAAGGGGCCGAGTTCACCGTCGTAGCGACGATACACTTCCCAGATCGCGCGCTCGGAACTCTTTGACGTAAGCGCCATCGTAGCAATACTATCAGTGAGCTTGGCGGGGTCGATGGGGGCGATGAGCTTTTGGCCTTCAAGTGAATTGAGCATCACTTCAAAGGACTCCATAGCTTGCTTAGAAACAGAGAGTCCCGCAAGCGGTGCCGGGTCTGTAGTCATTTGATTAAAATCGAGAGTAAAAGATCGGTTTCTGAGGTTGCTCACCGACACTGAAGCCAGCTCCACCTTTGATCGCAGTAGAGAGAGATTATAAAAAGAAGAATTACTCTGAGAGAGAAGATTTCTTAGATGTCGATACTCTCGCCCAGCTGCATCTCCTTGCTTCCAGTAAACTTCTTGCTCTTTCTTTTGAGTAGTCACAATTGCGTACTTTGTCTCAAGTGGAGTCAAAACATGAACATAGAATCCATCAGAGACCTCAAGACGCTCACCGAGAGTGAATTCAATCTGACCTTTTTCAAAGTGAAAGATTGTCTTCAGGGGCGATTCGCCCATAAAAGTCTTAATGCCCCTCTTTTCAATTTCGGCCGGCTCGAGAACGCTCTCGACTCTGAGTGAACCAAGTAGATCAAGCAGCGACTTAATTTTCTCAGCGTCGCCACGAAGCCGATGCTCGCCGACTTGAATAACGGGGCTACTCGGGTCAAAGGTAAATTCAGCCTGAGGTAAGATCAACTTGTGAAGAGTTCCAAAAGCCGTTGAAGAAAATAATTCCTCGCGCTTTTGCTGTTCTTTAATTTCTTCGCGCTGACCCAATTCTTCATAGAAATAGGTAAAGAGCAAAAGCCCTAAGAGAATGCCAAAGAGAGTGAGATTGCGCTTCACTGTTTCTTAGTCCTCCAGTAGACCACCATCGCCAAGGTTAAAAAGGCAAGTGGTAAGAAGACTACGCTAAAATAGAAAATGATTCCTTTTTGTGGGGCACTAATAAAAATCGGCTCATCAGGAAGAGAGGGCAGATCAAAAGAAATCAAACGCCCCTCATCCACTCCCCATAGTAGAGAATTTAAAAAGAAGCTAAAGTTTCCGGCAAAGCGCTTATAGTTATTGGCCACAAAGGAAGTGTTAGCAAAACCAATCATAAGTGGACCACTCTCACTTGCCTTCCATGTGGCGGCGTAGACGAGAGGTCCCGGAATATCCTTACCTTCCTCATAAACCAGTGAGAGCTTTCCTTGATCGAGCTTGTAGGGTCCAAGGTCTATCCAAGAAGCGGGGGCCAAGTTAGATGAGGCAAGTGCGGTGAAACTTCCGGCCACCTTTGTCTCTTTAGACTCTGCAACAGCTCCAACCAGCGGAAAGAAAACCGGCAGCGCGAACTCGCGAGAAATATCATGCTCGGGGTTGAAGTTCTTCACAATCGGGGCCTGACCGTTGGATTGATTTACATTTGAGAGTAGATCAATGGTGAGACCATTAATGAGACTTAGACCATAGGAGCGTAGAAAATCTCTCAGATTCGGAGTGGGATCTCCATTTAAATCAGGGTCGATTCCCACCATGAAATGTCCGCCCTCTTTAGCGTAGGCTTCAAGTGAACTTACTTCGCTTGGAGTGAAATCATTCTTCGGTCCCCAAATGAGAAAGAGCGAACAGTCAGGGCTGATTTTGGCGTTTTCAAGAATGGACCAAGGTTTTAAGACGAGGTTGCTCGCAAGTATTTGCGTTTGCAGATAGCTAAAGCCCTCACCTAATTTGCCATCGAAGTCCGCTTCAGCATGCCCAGTTGAGTAGCAGACAACCGGGTCTTTATCGCGACTCAATTTTATCAGTGAATTTGTCACCGAGAGCTCATTGAGCTGGGAAGTGTACTCGCGCTTCTCATTGTATTTTATGACGAGAGTGGGAGACTTCGTAATGCCGTAACTTGAAACTTCTCCAGGGCTCAATTCAACATCGATCGTCTGGAAGGTGATATCGCTTTTTTCAAAACGATAGAGCTCTAAGAGCCTCATAATCAGAGGAAAGTCCTGCTTTCTTGCAAAGACAATAATTTCAACAGGGCCCGGGAGTGAGCGAACAATTTTCACCGATTGATCAGTTAAACTATTGCGTGCGCTCTGGCTCACATCCCACTGAACTGGGTGCTTATAGCTCAGGTAGTTCACTAGCCCAATAATGGCCAAGACGAGAATTACGCTTACCACGTGCCCGGCAAATTTTGAAAACTGCTTTGAACCATAGAGTGCTCTCCAATGAGCGCGGTCTAAAATCAAAGAGGTAACCAGGCAAAGAACCAGAGCAAGACTCACTAGAATATTTAAAATCAACTCATCGGGAATTGAAATCCAGAGAGCACAGCTCGTTAAAAAGAGTAGAAATGAGAGAACATAGAGAAGAACAATAATATTTTTCTTCATTACCACTTCCTCGCGTCGAGTGAGAGTTTGGTTAGGTAGATGAAGAAACCAATAAAGCTAGCGAAGTAGACAAAATTAAAACTCTTTAAACTTCCCCCGAGCATCGACTCAAAGTGAAAGGGAGTGCTGGCATATTGAAAGATGAGGCCCATCAAATAGTTATTTGAAACATTGGCGGTGAATACGAGGAGCATCACTCCCAGAAGAATGCAAAAGCTCAGAAGAGCTGAAATGATCATATTGTCAGTGAGGCTTGAAGCAAAGATGCCCACACTTAAGTAGCAGCAGATTGAAAGCACCAGTCCGATATAAGAACTCACTAACCCTCCTACTTCATTGAGACCACTCATTGTGAGGATCAAGGGAAAAATAAGGGTGAGGGCCAGCATCGCCAGCGCGATGGTGAGAGTTGAAAGAAGCTTAGCGACGATAATAGAGGTGTTAGAAAAGGGACTCATGAGCAGAAGATCCAAAGTTCCCGTCTTTCTCTCCTCGGCAAAGGACTTCATCGTGAGCATCGGGGCCAAAAAGAGAAAAATGAAATTCATATTGCCAAAAGTAGGAGTCATCACCTGAGACATGAGCATGGATTCTGAAGGTTCCTTGGCAGCAATTAAATAATTAAAAAATAGCCAGCCAATGAGGCCACTAAAGAGCCCTACTAATATATAGGTCAGTGGCGAGCCCAAGAGTTCTTTAATTTCTTTTTTCCAAATGCAGTAGATACCTTTCACAAGCGACCTCCGCCTTCCTCGCTCGTCACGGCTTTAAAGATGTCTTCAAGCGATAGATCGCTTTTAGAGAGTCCCAAGAGAACAATTCCCATAGAGACGACAATGGCACTGATCTGCGCGCGGGGGTCTGAACTAGAATCGCAATGAATTTCTAGAACCCTCTCAGCGCGCTCAATAATATCTCGCACGGCCACTAGGCCTGCAAGTTTGAGCTTTAATTCAGCAAGCGCACTCGCACTCGCCTCCACTTCCAGAAGATAGATCACAGAGCTAGATAGATCCCTTGCGATGGTTTGCACAGGCCCACTTTTTAAAACTCGTCCGTGGTTGATGATCGTGACACTATCACACAGTGTTTGTACCTCAGAGAGAATATGAGAGGAAAAGAGAATGGTGTGTTCTCCCTTTAGACCCTGGAGCAACTCACGAATGGGCCCCAAGGTCACGGGGTCGAGTCCAACAGTTGGTTCATCGAGAATGACCAGTGATGGGTTGTGAATCAACGCCATGGCAAGACCTACGCGCTGGCGATAACCCTTTGAGAGATTTCCCACTCGGCGATTAAGGACATCACTGAGCTGGCAGCGCTCGGCCAATTCATCGATGCGCTTTTTAATCACTCCTCGCTCCATCACCTTAAGCTCTCCGGCAAAGTTGAGCATCTCGCGCACACTAAGGGCGCTATAGAGAAGTGGAGTTTCCGGCATAAAGCCCACGACCTGAGCAAGATTGCTTCCATGCTCGGCGAGAGTCTTGCCCTCAATAAAGAACTCACCTTGATCAATTCCGAGCAAACCACTCAGGATTCTCATGGTTGTCGTCTTCCCAGCTCCGTTGGGACCAAGAAAGCCGTGAAAGGAGCCGCGCTCTACTTTGAGGTCAATGCCATCCAGGGCGCGATGACCCGGATAGTCTTTGATGATTGCTCTACACTCGATGGCCAGATCATTAGATGCTTCCATGCGACTCCTAAAATGAGACCCTGTCGTAAGCAATTATCTTAGAGATAAATTTGCGATTTTTAAAGGTTCCCCTCATCATACCGAAGAGGTGTTCAATGAAGAAAATTCAGTTGTTCCAGTCGCTCATCAAGAAGGCGCAAAATATCGTCATATCCACTCACCTCCATCCCGATGCGGATGGAATTGGCAGTGAGATCGCACTTTGTCGCGCCCTCACGAAGGCCGGCAAGACGGTGACGTGTGTAAATGAGGAAGCTCTGATGGAGCGCTACCGCTACCTCGATCCCGAGCATACCTTGATCTCCTATGACGACTTCGTCAAGGCCCCGCCCTTTGAGGATGTCGATCTCTTTATTGTTGTCGACACTAATGCCCTTGCCCGCATTGGCAATAATGTTCAAAAGATTGTGACAAAAGCGCGCAATCTACTCTTTATTGATCACCATCCTTGCCCCAAAGAACTCGCGGCCATTCACTGCATTGACACTTCAATGGCGGCAACCGGTGAGCTAGTGGGCAGACTTATTCAAAGCCTCGGCATTCCCTTTGATAAGGAAATGGCACTGGCCCTGTATACTTCCATTTTGATTGATACTTCATCCTTTAGGTACCCAACGGTGACTGCGCAGACTCACCGACTCATTGGCGATCTCATGGATACTGGCATTGAGCCACCCATGGCCTATAACTCAATTAATGGCACAAAGAAAATTACCTATATGCAAATGCTTGGGATCGTCCTGAGCCGGGCCCAAATAAATAAGAACGAGAGCATTGCCTACCTCACAATTAGTGAGGATCTCATGGAACAGTACCAAGTCGAGGCAGAAGACACCCACGGCTTCGTCAATTTTCTCTTGATTCTCGACAATATCAAGGTTGTCTGTATGTTTAGGCAGACAGATAAGAACGTCAAAATCTCACTTCGCTCGGCCGGGGATGTAGATGTAGGCGTAATGGCCCAGGCCCTCGGTGGCGGTGGTCACAATCACTCAGCGGCGACCGTGATCGAAGGAAAAATGGAAGATGTGGTTGATGAGACGATTCAGAAGATTGAGCTGATGCTCAGTCACGACGATCACTAGAATTTAAGCGTCTCCGCCTAAAATCTTTCCAAGCACTTCTCGCTCTTTCTCAGAAAAATTGATCCCGCCAGTACTTAGAACGGTTTTTAGCTTTTCAGTAGTCATCGGATCGGTGGGGTCGTTCAGACCAACATCACCCGGAGGAGTCACATCTACTTCTTCGCCCTTTTCAATCTTCTTTTCATATTCGGCCCGCTTGGCCATGAGGTTTTGGGCGCCCTTAGGAGCACTCTTCTCGCGGTGCTGCTCTATGCGATCTCGAATTTCTCCGGGACTTAGCTCTGGCTTTGGTGGACGGCCCTTTGAGCGCGTCTTAACACTCGCCCCTATTTTTGCTTCGCGGATCTCGGGAGATCTCTCACCTTGAAATTCACTAATCTTTACCGGCCTAAATACCTTCATAGCATACACCGTCCTTCTCTCCATGCTATCATGTGCAATATATTGACCTAAAGATGGCGGAAATAAGCTCCATGATTCAGACGATTCTCTTTGATATGGATGGCACTCTCCTAGACTCGGAGCCCATTCACGAGCGAGCACTCTCGGAAATTGTCAGCGAAAACCTGAACATAAACCTCGGTCACTTGGGGGCAACCTATGTGGGCCAGAGTGATCACCAAGTCTTTCGCTCACTGCTACCTGAGCTTGATCATCAACGTCTCAACCAACTCATTGAATTGAAGAATGCTCGCGTGGTGGAGCTTTTAGAGAAAATGGGCCCAGAGCTCTCTGGCGGTGTGAGAAACTTTCTAAGCTCCCTTAAAGATGAAGGCCACCAACTCTTAGTCGTCAGCGCCTCAGAAGAGAGCGTGGTGTGGAAGACCATGGAGGCCAGTGGCCTGCGCGCATTTTTTAGCGACTGCTACTCGCGCGCCCGCACGGCAATGACAAAGCCCTCCCCTTCACCCTACTTAAAGGTCATGCGCGATTATAAACTCAAGGCGAACTCAACTTTAATTGTCGAAGACTCCAACCCCGGTCTCTCATCGGCTTGCTTGACGGGAGCGCACGTCCTGCGCTTTGGTGGTTTTCTAAAGGGTGAAGTGGCCACAAAGTTTAAAGACTTACCGGCCATTGACCACTATCCTGGGCGATTTTTAGAAATTGAGCACCATTTTACAAAGCGCTTCTAACTCCCCTCAATAAGCTTCCATTGCCTTAGTTAAATTGTTGAAACGTTTACACTTTTCACAATATTGACAAAAAGCCTCAAGTTTTAACTTTGGGACTCCGAAAAACTTATTGAAACAGTCAAGCATGCTGATAAGCTTATTGCTGTTCTCAACTTTCGGTGAGACAAACTAAAATTTTTTTCTCTGTGTTCTTTGGTGGGACGTTAGATCTAGTGGGACGTAAGTAGTGACAAGGGACGCGACATTCCAATGAAACTTCGTTTCTTTTGGGATGAACTATGAACTCAATTGTTAAGTCAAAAAACTTTCTCCTCTCGTGTCTGCTCTTTCTCGTTGCTACTCTCGGCGTCTCATGTGGAGACGGCTCTAGTGCTCGCAACATTGTTATTCCTGGCGTTGATGGCCCTTACGTTACTCTTCAACAAGATAACGTGATGATCTCCATGGTATTTGAGAATATTCAACTCGATGGTGGTCTTCGCTACGCAATTCCAAAGTATCCAAACTCGTATATTGAAATCTCACCAGATCTTCAATCGGCCGGTACGTTGATGGCAGTTTCGGTTTCTCTAGACGATATCTTCAACGGCAGCCTACAACAACTTGATCCGCAAAGACTTCCAGGTGGTCGCGCGCTTCCTGGTGTGAAGTCAGGTGCTCTTCCAGCAGTTGCTTTCTCAATTGAGAAGTTCTACAACATGGCCTTCTACCTTGGTAGCAACGTATTTGGTGTATTCGTTCCAATCGATGGTCTAGGTATTGGTAACTCAATGCTTACAGCTCGCTACTATATCAACGACACTCGTGGTGGTAACATTTCACTCGTAGGTGAAGATGCTAGCGGTGAAAACTCAGGTATCCTCTTGATGCTCGACATGGGTTCAAGCACTACTAAGAAACTTAAGTCAGTTGCTAAAAAGTACTAAGAGATTTGAAATTTAGCACTAAGTGGGCGCCGGAGAATTCCGGCGCTTTTTTTATGGTTTAAGAACAGTCAGAGACCATCCACCAAAGGTATTTGAGTCCTGTACCAGTCTAACCTTCACTGGCCCATCATCAAGCCCGTCAATATCGTTGAGCACATAGAATTCATTACCCAGTACGGAAATAATATTATAGAGCCCTTGGTGTTGAGAGCGATCGATCAAGAACTTCAAAAAGATTAGACGCACGGGCTCCTTCTTAGAACCCAAGAACTCAAATTTCTTCATCCCCTGAAGTGCTTTTCTGGTCTGATAATTCTTAAGTGGATCCTCTAGGGTCTTGACCATTTCATCTGTAAAGACAAAGTCTTCATTTAACTTCTTCATGTCCACAGGCCAACTAGAAAAACTATTTTGCATCATATAGTTATAGGAGATTTTAAACTCCGTTGGCTTAGGAGTGGGCTTAGGCGTTGGTGTTGCTGTGGCCACCACAATTGGAGTTGGTGTGGGTGTTGGAGCAATTGTAGGCCTGGGAGTTGGCCTTGGAGTGGCCACGGCGACGACAGTTGGCTTTGGAGTTGGCGTCGGAGTCGGGGTGGCAAAGAGAAACTCTGCTAGTCCCTTGTCATCAAATTCTTTAAGAGCTCCAGGAACGAAGAGGTCACCTTGAATATAGGTTTCTTTGTCGGCCATACGCTTTTTAAAGACTTCTGGTACAACGACTAAACCACCTTTAGAGCGCTGTTCATCGCGAGAAAAGATCTGCGAGTAGCTTGAGAGACAACTCTCTGCATGCCCCCCTTGATTGATCACTCTCATGACGTGTGAATCAAGAAGTCCCTCTTTATAACTAGGAAATTGAGAGAACCCAAAGTAATTGTCATTTTCATTACAGATATTGTGAAAGATTTCATAGTCAGAAGAGCAAGACTCTTCGAGTGCTTTGGCAAAATCCTCTTTAGAAAGTGTTAGGCAGTCCTTTTGATTTTCAGCACACCACTGCACGACTCTTTTTTGAGAGAGAGAGAGCCCCTCCCCTTCTTTTTTAAGCCCCTGGCCAAAGTCTCGCCACCAATCTTGTTCAGAGTCTGCGGTTAGCTTTCCAACATAGGGACGAGTTTCCATTTGAAGTTTCGCACTCGCTCTTTTTACAAAGAGCTTCATATCAACACTCTCGGCCCCTTTGCAGTTAGCAAATAACCTCTTAGAAGTTGGAGTACAGGTGCGAGCAAGCCCTAATTGTGATTGAGTGTCGTCGATATCTTTTAAAATTTCATAAAGGCCACTCATTGCCAGCAAGCGATAGAGATAGCGTAGGTAGCGAATATTTTGTCCGAGATAAAATGGAGGGCAGGCACTCTTACGCGGCAATTCTTTTAATACAAAAGTCCCTAGATCAAATGAGTCCGGGCTAGTCAGATAGGGAATCTCAGCTTCAAATGAGCCGCCACTATCGTAATTAAAAGAGTAATCAATCGAATTGCGCTTAAACTCTGGATCAAGTGGCCCATGAATAAGCTCGATATTCTCTTCACCTAAGTAGACTTCTTCATAGAAGGCATTTGCGCTCTCGCGGGCCGAAAGGCCAGAGCTCGATATTAGTAAGATGAGTAGAAGAAACTTCATTCAATTCCCCAGAGGCTAAGAATTGGAACGTAAGTAATGACCATCAAAGCAATAAAGAGCAGCACTAGAAAGGGAAGAGTCGCCCGATAGAGTTCCGGCAATGGCTTTCCAAAGCGGTAGCTACTGATAAAGAGATTTATCCCAACCGGAGGGGTCATATAACCAATTTCAAGATTGGTGAGAAAAATAATAGCGAGGTGAATGGGATGCACACCAAAATCCTCAGCAATAGGAAGAATCAAGGGGAGAACGACAACAATGGCGCTAAAGATATCCATCATCGCGCCTACGATGAGAAGGAAGATATTGAGAAAGAAGAGAAAGCTCGCCTTACTGTGAAGATGTGTCTTCATCAGCGCTAGCACTTTCATTGGAATCTCTTCATCAATGAGAAAATTGGTAAAGCCAAGCGCGCAGCACAGAATGAGTAGAATCCCACCGACAAGCGCCATTGACTCACATGTGATGCGTGGTAAGTCTTTCGTGATCGAGATATCTCGGTAGTAGAATACTTCGATAATTAAGACATAGAAGCAAGTTAGGGCGGCGGCTTCTGTCGTAGTAACGATTCCGCCGTAAATTCCACTTAGCACACCTATTGGGAGCAGGGCCTCAAGCCATGCACCCTTAAGCGCTACAACCAACTTTTCAAATGAGAATTTCTCGCGCCCAGTGAGCCCACCGCCGTTAAAGAGCGAATAGACCGAGAGAATAAGAATAAGAAAAATTCCGGGAATTAGACCCGCCTTAAAGAGTGAATCAATATCGGCCTCGGCCACAATCCCATAGAGAATTAGGGGAAGACTTGGGGGAAAGAGAAGTCCAAGTGATCCACTGGTGGTTAAAAGACCCAAGTTAAAGCGATCGCTATAGCCCTCTTCTTTTAATATGGGATAGAGTAAGCCCCCAAGGGCGATAATCGTCACACCGGACGCCCCAGTAAACGCCGTAAAGAAAGCGCAAACGACTAATCCGACAATGGCCACTCCTCCAGGGAGCCAACCAAAGAGCGCACTTGCCAGCGCGAGAATTCTCTTGGGAGATCCACTCTCGGCCATTAAGTAGCCGGCCAGAGTAAAGAGCGGAATCGTCAGTAGCATCGTCTGACCAGAAATGCGATAGACCTCAACCACTACAGAGGTAACTTCGCCGCCTGAAAAAACAAAGCAGACCATCGCCGCGAGGGCGAGAATTAAAAATAGGGGAACACCAAGTGTGGCAAGAAAGCCAACTCCAAGAAGACTCGCAATCAAGATTCACTCTCCTTTTCTCTAGGCACTTTGGCGCCCGTGATAAAGAGGAGAATCTCAAGCAGAAATTGGACTGCAATCATGCAAAAGCCAACGGGAATAATTCCAATGAGCACTGAGCTGTGAATGCCAAAGAAGACGGGTCTGCCATAAGCTAACTCAACGTCGACAAATTTAATTCCTGCATAGACGAGCCATCCGAGAATAAGAATAGCGCAAGCGCCTAGGAAAACAGCGTGGGCCCTGGCAACTAATTTACTTTTATGATTGGCCAGTGAGCGACCCAGTAGATCAATGGAAATGTGAGTCCCTTGCTCTGTCGCCTTTACTCCCCCTAGGAAAGCGAGGATAAAGACCAAGTGGCGAACGAAAGGGTCGTACCACATAAGTGTGGTTTGAAACCATCTAAGTACAATCACAAGTACACTTAGAAAAAGTACGGTAAAAGTACAGCTCACTAAGAGAAAAGAAATGATGGCGCTATAGCCTCGCTCTATCTTAAAAAGTATTTCTCCGGCCCCTTTCACCTACTACCGTCTCCTACTTCTTAATTTGCGATTGAAGATTATCAAGAGCACCTTTGGTAAAAAGTGGTCCCTGAAGCTTTTTGATAATATCGGCCCTCAAGCCTTTAGCGCGCTCGAGATCTGAGTCTGGAAATTTTAAAAATTCAATTCCACTACTCTTCATAAAGGCCAGAGATTCGGCATTGTCTTTTTGATTGCTGATATTGATATTACTCATTGCCTTCTTAACAATGGCAGCTGTGGCTTGACGATCTTTCTCACTCACCTTCGCCCAGCTTTTGTTATCAACAAGAAAGGCTCCAATTGAATAAGAGATAGGAAAGTCTACTAGGTATTTAACTTTGCTATTCCACTGAAGAGCTAGAATTCCCATTGGAGGTGCATAAGCCGCTTCCACAATTCCAGTTGAAAGAGAGGACAGAACATCGGGAAGCGGAAGCGGAACACTGATTAAATCAAGGGACTCAATCATACCGGCCACAAGTGGATCACCTTCCCAGGACCAAATCTTTAAGCCCTTTAAACTATCTAGGTTAGGCGTCTTCTTTTGTGAGACAAAGTAGACCTTTCCAATGTCAAAAAAGCCAAGGTTTGCAAATCCGGCCTTATTAAACTTACTGTCAAAGCTTGGTGCCATATGCTGGACAGTTTTACTGGCCAGCGCCTCGTCGTCGTAGAAAGTAAAGGGAAGCTCGAGCACGCGAACGTCGCCGTTGATCTCACCAAGAGTCTTGCCAGTAAAAATTCCACCTTGGAGTTGTCCAATGCGTATTTTTCTAAGGACATCTGGCTCATCTCCCTGAGCTCCTCCAAAGTAAATTTTGAATTTCACTCGACCATCAGTTGCACTACTAATGTCTTCAACCATCGTCTTTAGACCGCGGGCCCAATTGGTTGAGTCAGGAGCGAGTACTCCCACCTTCATCGTGAGCGCCAGCGCGGGGCCAGAAATTCCTGCTGCCAACATGAGGAGTGCGGCCACTAATGAGCTTCTTAAATTCTTCTTCATTACATCCATTCCTTTTCAAGATCGATAATTATCATCGCGCGCTTTAGACCGATGGCCTGATAGAGAGCAAAGGGTGTACTTTCTTGCTCTTTTAGCGGCGACCAGTATTTGGATGATTCAAAATCTACACTGGCCTTCTTAATTTTACTTTTAAGTTTTTGATAGATTTCTTCGTCTAACATTGGAACAACGTAGTATTGGAGAAATCCGGCATCGATCAAATAATTATTGGGGTATTTGGCCAGGGCCTTTTCAAAGTATTCTCTACCCTTTTCTGGGTCTCCCCCCAACATCTTCGGCCTGCCCGCAAAGTAGGCGCCGTAGAAGAGATCGCAGGCGCCGTAATTGATGCTTGGATCATATTCGCAGCCCCAATCAAAGAGTGCCTTGGCGATGGGAAGTTGCCCGACCATAGTCATGCTCTCTCGTTGATAATTAATCATTCCCGCTAGTGCCTGGGCAGTAAAGAGAGCGACTTCGCGGTCGCGCTTATTCTTTCTGGCCATCTCAGAACTTAAGTACTCCTGTCCTTTGGAGTCGCGAAGATTTGAGAGCAGGTCTTTAAAAGTCACTCCCCTCGTTTTCAAATAGCGCTCACCATAGTTGAGTGCGCGCGAATAAAAGAGCAGTGCTCGCTCTTTATAGGGACGTTGAGATTTATCGAGATAGGCATCCCGAAGATCGAGAGTTTCATAGACGCCAAATCCATAGCCCGCATAGGCTTTCACCAGCGACGCCAAGAGATCGCGGTCGTCGGGCGCGAGCAAGAGCAAGCTCTCCATGATCTTTATATTTGAGAGCACCGTCTCTTTGAATAAATCAAAGTCGCCCTCTGCCTCTAAGGCAGGTGTGACTTCATAGAGAAGTCCGGCAGTGGTGCCCACTGCTGCTCGCTTAATACTAGAACAGCTTGCAAGTAGCACTGCCAGAAAAAGGATCCCAAGCGGATTCAACCTAGCAAACATGTTTACTTTCTCCTGACAAAGCCCTTCTAGTTTCGCGCATAAAACCCGTATAAACAAGGAGTTACCACGGGAACATTCTGCCCATATAGGGGCCCTACTCCCGGAGAGCGGGCCATGCTATAATATTTTCAGACGGATAGGCACCGTTTGACGCAACTCAAGGTTTAGCCTAGATTTGCCGATAATGATTGCCTAGGACCGTTTCTATCAAAACAACGGAGTTGCGATTTGGTAAAAAGGAAACTTTTCACCTAAGCACTTTCAACCAACACTCTCGCTCGTAAGTATCTTCTTAAGATGGTGTGTTTGAAAGTTGCCCTGCCAAGGTGACCAAAAAAGCCAATCAAAAGGAGAATGACTATGAGCCAGGAATTAAAGAATCCCCATTTCCCAAATGAAGATATTGCCTTGAAGCTTAACCTAGCGGTTAAAGGTTCTAGGAAATTAAAGCTTTCAAAGCAAAGCTATCGTCCGCTAAAAAGTATGCTTGGAATGAAGAGTATCCGCCCTTCTTCTGGAATGCTTGGCGCGACGAAGACAAAGTAATTAGACCCTCCTAGGGAATACTTTGGCGGTCAAAGCCGGCCTGTACGCTTTTGACCGCCTCTTCTCTCGCCTTTGCCAAGTCCTCGACTCGTTGCTTGTGTAGATAATCCAAATAATTCTTTCGCGCCAAATACATATTATTAATAAATGTCACCTGAAAGGCTTTGAGTTCTCTAAAGCACAATTTCTTTTCTTCGCGCGAAAGTTTGTGAGGAGGAGCACTCTGCTCGCCAGAGTTTTGAATGATCACGGTTGAAAATTCACCGTTGCAGACGCGCTTTTTATTGTCGATATACTTCTCAATGCGCTCGCGAATGCCATCTATAGTTTGAAAGTATTTATCCGGGGCCAGAACTGCCAATGACTCCACTTCGCCTTGAATCTCTCTACTCACTTCAAACATCGTCTTTTGCGCACTCTCTTGCGCCGAAAGTGAAAGGGAGATGAGTATTGTAAGGGCGAGCAAATAATTCAAGCAGACTCCACTAGAGTTTTAAGTTTTTCAAGATAGTAGCTTGTAGGTTTATTATCCTTCTTCTCAAAGCAAACTGTAAACCGCTTCTCTTTGCCACGCGCCCCTTTTTCTAGTTGCACGGCCCCCTTAGAAACACCTAACCCACTTGAAATAGATGCAATGATCGCCTCATTGGCCAGTCCATCTTGCGGCTTGGCACGCACCCAAACTAATAACTCGCCCCGATCTGAAACTGAGATCTTTGAAAGTCTAGCTCCGGGGCGAGCGCGAACTTTAAATGAAATAACAAGAGATCTCTCAGACTGAGATTCTATTTTAATTTCAAGGCCACAATCAGTTAGCGCTAGGATGATTTGATTAAGATCGCTCAAAGAGCTCTCTCCACTTGCCACTGCGATCGCTCTTGGCACCAAGAAAAGCGCGCAACTCATCGATGAAATCGCTCAGTGGAAAGCCCACGACATTTGAATAAGAACCTTCTAATTTATCAACGAAGCTCAGTCCCTGCTTTTGGATTCCATACGCACCCGCCTTATCTAGGCAGTCACCAGTGGCCAGGTAGTCTTCAAGAATATCGTCACTCATGTCTTTAAAGGTTACCAATGTGCTCACGCTAAAAACTTTTTGTACCCATGTGCGGGCCTTAAGATCAAAGCGCGCGAGAAAGACAGAAGTGACAACTTGATGAGTGTGACCGGCAAGCTCTCGCAGGATTTTTCGTGCTTCATCAATATTGCTTGGTTTGCCGTAAATTTTGCCGTTCAAAGCAACAAGAGTATCCGCGGCCACGACTAAAGGATAGAGCGAACTTCCAAAGCCTTCGCGCGCATGAAGTAATTCACAAACGGCAACTCCCTTGGCCTTGGCAATATCCTCACCGAAACCAATAGGATCAGTTTGCTCACTCACCTCTTCAATATCGGAGACGACAATTTCAAATGGAATATTAAGGTGAGAGAGAAGTTCTTTGCGGCGCGGACTGCCGCTGGCAAGAATAAGGCGATAACTCACAAAGGGCTCCTAAAAATTAGCGTAGGGCGTTTATTTTCTTCCACAACAGACGAGTTGTACTGTTTAGGATTGGACCCCTCGCACTCTTTAGTCTAGGAGATTCTCCCTTTTTGATATAATTGACAAGGGCCCGGTTAATCATGTGAGGGCCATATTCGACATATTCCCAAGTCTCACCGCGCTCTTCAATGCGCTCGCGAAAGAGACTGGCAGTCTTTAAGTTACTTGTTTCAATTCGGCGAGAGTAATCGAGAATCCAAGCCTCTCGCTCTTCAAGATCACTCACTCCCGCTTTATTTTTTTGAACTTCCCAGAGGCGATAGCCCTCGCCTTTTGCCAGTGCCAGCGGATCGCGCTCATTTTGGGCAAAATTAAATTCGCGCTCAAGCCATAGTTCGCGGGCCACGTTGAGTGTGTGAATCTTTGAAGTGAGAAATTCTCCCATGTGCATGAGACTAGTCTCAAGCGCGCGGCTCACCACTCTCCCCCTAGGATCTACGCTATTCCACTCCCCTGGAGTGATGGGAGTACTCTGAGTATTTTCATAGCCACGATAGTAGAAGTCTGCGCGATTAAAAACATAATCAGTGTCCTCTCCTTCTACACCGAGTTGCTTTAACTCACGCAATTTAAAAAGACTATCTTTGCCGGGAATAACAATCGCTTCTAAAGCTAGGTTATCTCCAAAGATGGTTCCATTGCCCATGACAATGAGACTAGTCGTGGGCTTAAAGCGAAGTGCCTGATTATTACTTTCAATGAGAGAGTTTAAGCGCTCAATTTGTTTTGGAACTTCACTGGTTCCCACCAGAAGCTCATAGAGGATATCGTCATTATTTTCGGCCCCAAAGATATCAACTTGCTTCGTTTGCGCGTTGGCTTCATAGAAATCTAGTGGCAAAAAAAGAGAGTCAGTCTCTCTCAAGTCACTTTGACTATATTTAAAGGGAGTTCTTGTGAGCCAGAGAATATTTCCGTGATTAAATCGTGCGTGTAGAAAGTTTTGAGTAAGACCTATATTAACTTCTCTAAAAGTGATTGAACTTTGAGGAGAGAGTCGCACCATCGTGCCATCGATGAGCACAATCCAAATATAGGAATTAGCTTCCGTCTCAATTTCATCGCCCTCTAAAATTTTTGTGCGATAGAGAGCTTTGTGATGACCACTGCCACGGTATACCCGGCACTCGCCCACACATGAAAGTACGCTTCCCACTGATTCAACCAGTGTTCGCTCGCGCAAACTCTTCTCCCAATCTGGAGAGCGCGCAAGCGACTCAGTTCGAAGCTTCCAAGCATCGAAGTCGAGCCAGTTCTGGGCGTCTAGACCTTCCCAGTCTATGAGACTTCGCTTCTGCTGCTTATAGACCACGGCCTCTTCGGCGCCGACCAAAGAAGAAGCAAGACTCAGGTAAAGAAGAGCCAGGACTAAGCCTGTGAGCATTTTCATATGACTTTCTTTTCGGTGCTCTCCTAAAAGCCCTTATAAATTAAGGAGTTAACAGGACTTGGGGGAAACTCTTTCCGCGCCCAAGAGCTACCCAATTCACGCTCAAGCTGTTAATATCACAAGGAATTTTGACCAGTCCGACCGTGGGAGGCAATGCTTGAGCGATCAAGATCAAAAACAGACAACATCAGACAGCTTTTCATTTGTGGCCAGTGAGCACGCCGTTCTCAAATTCTGGAAGGAAAACGAGATCTTTAAAAAGTCACTTGAGCAAACAAAATCGAAAGCTCCTTATATTTTCTACGATGGCCCTCCCTTTGCGACTGGTCTTCCCCATCATGGCCACTTGGTTGCCAGTACTCTCAAGGACATTGTGCCTCGCTACTGGACGATGAAGGGTCGCTACGTCGATCGCCGCTTTGGTTGGGACTGTCACGGTCTTCCAATTGAACACGAAATTGATAAGAAGCTTGGTATGAGTGCCATCGACGCCGTCAAGAAAATGGGTGTGAAGGGCTATAACGACGAGTGCCGTGGCATCGTGGATCGCTACGTGAGCGAGTGGGAAAAGACCATCACTCGCCTCGGTCGCTGGGTAGATTTTGAAAACGACTACAAGACCATGGACACTTCATTTATGGAAAGTGTGTGGTGGGTTTTTAAAGAACTTTGGAATAAAAACCTCATCTACCAAGGCACGCGAGTTGTTCCATTTTCAACCGCCCTTGGAACTGTACTTTCAAACTTTGAGGCGGGTCAAAACTATCAAGATGTTCAAGACCCTGCGATCACCGTGCTCTTTAAAGTAAAAGGTGAAGAGACTTATCTCGCGGCTTGGACCACTACACCTTGGACCCTACCCTCTAACCTCGCCCTTTGCGCCGGGGCCGATATTGATTATGTGCTCGCGCGAGATCCAGACTCAAATCGCGAGATCTATCTCGCTAAAGCCGCACTTGAGCGCTTTAAGAAAAAGAAATTTGAAGTTCTGCGCGAACTCAAAGGCAGTGACCTTAAGGGCAAGCGCTACGAGCCACTTCTTCCCTACTTTAATAAATTTGAAAGCGACGGGGCCTTCGTCGTTCTCAACGACAATTACGTCACCACTGACACTGGTACGGGAATTGTTCACATTGCCCCAGGCTTTGGTGAAGACGATAATCGCGTGATGAAAGAAGCGGGACTGGCCGAAGTGTTTGCCTGTCCAGTGGATGAGTCAGGCCGCTTTACTTTTGAAGTGACGGACTTTGAGGGCCAGTATGTTAAAGACGCCGATAAAGACATTATCAGAATGCTCAAAGAAGACGAGAAGCTCTTTGATCAAAGTGTTATTGTCCACCCCTATCCATTCTGCTACCGCTCCGATACTCCGCTTATCTATAAGGCAATTCCCTCTTGGTATGTGAAAGTAGAAGAAATTAAGGAGCGCCTCTTAAAATCAAATGCCCAGATCAACTGGGTCCCTGAACACATTAAAGAGGGTCGCTTTGGAAAGTGGCTTGAAGGTGCTCGCGACTGGTCTATTTCAAGAAACCGCGTCTGGGGAACTCCCCTTCCTGTATGGCAAAACGACCGCACAGCAAACTTCGTTTGCGTCGGCGGGGTTGAAGAACTCTACGCCCTCACAGGAGTGAAGGTTGACGATCTTCACCGCGAGAGTGTTGACGAACTTACTTTCACAAAAGAAGGTGAAGAGGGAACTTACCGCCGAATCACGGAAGTTCTCGACTGTTGGTTTGAGTCGGGTTCAATGCCCTACGCTCAACTCCACTACCCTTTTGAAAATAAAGAAGTTTTCGAAGCGGGCTACCCCGCTGAATTTATCGCCGAAGGTCTCGACCAGACTCGCGGCTGGTTCTACACGCTCACTATTCTCTCTACAGCACTCTTTGATAAGCCAGCTTTTAAAAACGTCATCGTCAACGGCATCGTGATGGCAGAAGACGGCAAGAAGATGAGTAAGCGCCTGAAGAACTACACGCAACCAGACCTTCTCATGGAAGAATATGGTGCAGACGCCATCAGACTCTATCTCATTAACTCAGGCCTTGTGAAAGGTGAGGAAATGCGCTTTGCTGACGCCGGTGTTAAGGAGATGGTGAGAAAGGCGCTTCTGCCTTGGTACAACGCCTTTAAATTCTTCTCTACCTACGCAGCGATTGATGGCTTTAATATCGATGAGCACTACACTCGTGGCGACAATATTACTGACCACTGGTTGATTTCAAATCTTCAAACACTCAAGAAGAATATTGCTACCGAGATGGAGGGCTATCGCCTCTATAACGTTGTACCAGCACTATTTAACTTCGTTGAAGACCTCACCAACTGGTACATTCGCCTCAACCGCACCCGCTTCTGGGGAGACGGACTGACAGCTGACAAAAAGGCCGCCTACTCGGCACTCTTTACTGCAATTAAAGAGGTCTCTATTTCAATGGCGCCTTTTGCTCCCTTTCTCTCAGAACATATCTACCTCGAGCTTGCGAGCTTTGATCACAAGTCGCGCCCACTCTCGGTACACCTTTGCGACTATCCCGTGGCCCAGGATGAGTTCATTCTGCCGCGCCTAGAAGATGCAGTGGGAAGAATGCAACAACTCATCTTGCTCGGTCGCCAAAAGAGAACTGAAGTAAAAATTAAAGTTAAAACTCCACTTAGAAGTTTGACGATCATTCACAAGGATCAGACTCTCCTTGATGAAATTAAAAAACTCGAAGAGTACATTCAGGGCGAGCTCAACGTAAAAGAAGTGCGTTTTGCCACAAATGAAAGTGACTTCATTAAGCTCTATGCTAAGCCAAACCTTCCGGTACTTGGAAAGAGACTCGGCAAGCAGATGGGTGGTTTTATGAAGGCCATCAACGCTCTTACAAGTAGTGATCTAGAAAAGATTGAAGAGAGCGGCTCGATTGAACTTCAAGGTGAGACTTTTACGGCCGAGGACTTCCTCATTTTCCGCGAGGCTAAAGAGGGAACAAATGCTGTTTCAAATCGCTTGATCTCTATTGATCTCGACACCACCCTCGATGAGGCCCTACAAAGAGAAGGACTCGCCAGAGAGGTGGTCAATCGCATCCAGAGAACAAGAAAGGATATTGGCCTTAATGTCGAAGACCGCATTAATGTGGTCTATAGCGCTGAAGGTGAACTCGCACAGGCCATTAGCGAGCACAGTGAATATATCTGTGGTGAAACCCTTGCCCAATCCCTCACAGCAGGAAGTGCAACTGAGCACGAGTTTGATGTTGAGGGAGCGAAACTTGTGATTAACCTCTCTAAGAAATAGAGAGGTTAAATACTAGAGAACCTTTTGGATTTTAATTTTGCGCTTTGGACCAAATGAAGTCTCATAAGCAATTTCATCTCCCTCTTTGAGTCCGAGCATAAGGGCCCCAAGAGGAGAGAGGATAGAGATCTTGCCTTTGCTCGTTAAGATATCGAGCACGAGTTCTGAGTCGAATTCACGCTCTGGAAAGGCCGAGTCTGTGTAAACAAAGCGCGAGTCCACTTTTACAAGTTTAGAATCTTGCTCTTCAGGGCGCACAACCTTAGCGGCGCGAAGTCCTTTATTTAAAAGCGAACACTCAATATCTGGATTGGCAGCAATAAGAGTTTGAATGCGCTCCAAATCACCTGTCGTTAGACGGATTCCATCAAAGTCTCTTGTTCGACTAATCGCATGCATTTGCCTTCCCCTTTTGGAGTCTCACCAACTGGCATTCTAGAATAAAGCACTGAATCAATAAAAATCATTATCGCTAAATTCAAACTAAAGTCCAGCGGTGAATACATTTTTCACTTCGCAAAAAGACTCCTATAATTTTTTCATGTTCAAAATTTTAAAAGTCTATTTGATTCTTGTGGGCCTTGGGCTTGCTAATAGCGCAGGTGCCGACTATCCCTACTTCTTTTTTAAGTCGGGACAGATTCAAATCACCAATGACCAGTACAAGCGTTATATCCGTCCACAACTAGTTAATATTGTTAATGAATACTATACCCTTCTCAAAAAGCTCGAACCCAAGACAACGGATGCAATCGAGTTAAAAGATAAGGTTCTTTCACTGTCTAAGTCGTGGCAGGTCTATGCGAGAACTCGCTGTCCTGGCGAGAGTGACTGCGAGAGTAAGCGCGAAAAGGTGGCCGAGGCGGCCAGGGTGATCGACAAGCTTATCCTGCGTATTCAATCTAAGACCATCGCCGCCCCAGGCGTTGTTGATGAAGCGTATCTCGATAGTGAGATCAACCTCACGCGCTCAATTGATCAACTCTCGCTTCAAATTTACCGCTTAAACCATTTGATCGAAGAGAATCAACTCTTTGAAGAGACCCCTTTTGCTCACTTTAACCACTCGAAAAGGGATATTGGTGAGACGGTCAATATGCTCAAAATCTCTACTGAGATTCTCGTGACTCAAAAACTGTCTCCTATCTTCAAAAAGGATTTCGACAAACTTTGGAATGGCTACATCGTCGTGCTCGAACAGGAAGTACTCGATGCTCAAGGACCCGAAGCACTCATTCGCCACATGGGGACTCTCAATATCAGCTGGAATACTTTCCACATGAAGATGACCAAGGGAAATGATCTCTTTCCCAAGGCGCTCATCTCTCACATCAATATCATGCATAACCGCTGGAACTCTTTTCTCAAGATCGCTCTGCGAGACTAGGCCGTGACATTTTTACAGGCAGTCCTCTTTTGATAGCAAAAGTGTATCTGGCCTGCTAAGAATTCCCTCAAAATTACAAAGAGAGGATTTATGAAGAAGTTGGTTCTAGCCGCCCTTCTCCTTGCTGGACAAGGTGCGTTAGCGGCCCAGAGTGAAGAGCTCAAAATGTGTATTGAAACTTGTACGGCATTTGAAGAGCCTGGATACGCCCTTAAGGCCTGTATCTACAAGTGTCTTGCTGACCAAGAAGAGCGTGAGCAGCAGCCAAAAATCGATAAGTTCTGTGAAACTTACGAAGACTGTGACGACCTCTTCTAATTTGAGTCAATTTTAAATTGAGCAAAAAAAAAGGCCCGCTTAAAGCGGGCCTTTTGCATTTCAAAGCTTTTTTGCGATCTTAGATTTTTGAGCTTCTGTGAAATTTTACCGCAGTTTTCTTGCGACGTTTTTCAGCAGCGGCTGTTTTTTCTTTGAGACGCACAGAAGGTTTTTTGTACTCCTGACGCTTTCTGTACTCGCGGATGACTCCGAAAGACTCGCACATTCTCTTAAATTTCTTAAGAGAGCGCTCAACACCGTTACGATCGTCAATTACAACTTGAATAGCTGAATCTTGTGTTCCTTTCATTATCATTCACCTCCTCTTTCTTGGCGCTCAAAAAGGATCCTTTAACGAATCCCGCTTATAGTTTCGATTTCTCGATTTAAAGATCAACAACTTATGACACGGGCCTTTCAAAGTCAATCAAGAACTGTATAAGCCGATTATGAGTAATCAAATCGGTCTTTTTGAGGCCCCCAAAGACGAAAACGGCGCAGATAGCTCAAAAGTTGAGTCGAGTGCTGATGCTACCACAAAACGCGGCGCATCTCAAAGACAGCAAAACGCGCACTCTCCGCTCGCCTTTCGCATGCGCCCTGAGCGCGCGGCGGATTTCTTTGGACAAGAGCATATTAAAAAGGCCCACCCAGAAATTTTTAGCGGTGACTTCCACGGGCTTATCCTCTGGGGCCCTCCGGGCTGTGGAAAGACCACTCTAGCGCGCTTGCTCGCCCTCGAGTCAGGTAGAGATCTCGTAAGTTTTAACGCCGTACTTGGCGGCGTTGCCGACTTAAAGAAATTAATTGCTACAATCAAAGAGGTAAGGCGCGACCTCGCTCGCGAGAGCTTGCTCTTTGTCGATGAGATTCACCGCTTTAATAAGGCCCAGCAAGATGCCCTTCTGCCCTATGTTGAGTCGGGAGAAATCTCCTTTGTGGGCGCCACCACTGAAAACCCGCGCGTGAGTGTCAATAAAGCACTTCAGTCGCGCTGTCAGATTCTCGAACTTAAAGCACTTGAGAGTGAAGAGCTCTTTTCACTTTTAAAGCGCGCCTGTGAAAAAGAAGAAATTGAAATTGGCGACGAGCTGCTAGAGATCATGGCGCGCGAAAGTTCAGGCGACGCCCGCTTTGCTTTGGGACTACTAGAAAAAGCTTCGCTCAGAAAGTCGCAGATGAGTGTGCCTGAGCTCTACGCTCTCATCAAAGAGAGTGCTCGCAATTACGACAAAAATGGCGATCGCCACTACGACGTCATTAGCGCCTTTATAAAGTCCATGCGTGGAAGTGATCCTGATGCTGCGGTACTTTGGCTCGCAGTAATGCTTGACGGTGGGGAAGACCCAGTCTTCATCGCTAGACGCCTGGTGATTTTTGCCAGTGAAGATGTGGGCAACGCCGATCCAGGCGCGCTCTCACTGGCCATAGCGGCGCTTGCAAGTGTGCAAAATATTGGTATGCCAGAGGCGCGCATAGCTCTCGCGCAAGCGACAACTTACCTCGCCTCAACGGTTAAGAGTAATGCCGCCTACCTCTCCATCAATGAAGCTCTTGAATATGTAAGTGGCCACGGCAATACTTTAGTTCCAGAGCATCTCAAAAACCAATCGCGCGATAAGAATCGCGCTCCCTATCTATACCCGCACGACTACCCCGAACACTTCGTGCGGCAGCAGTATGCCCCCAAGGGAGTGCCCACTTTTTATCGCCCGACCACCCAGGGGCGTGAAAAGAATATTCTTGAGAGGCTGCGCGCCCTATGGCCATCTAAGTTCCCGAAATAGCGTTTAGCAAACTAAAAAACTCAAAGAATTCCCCAATCTAACCGATGAGAACTCCTAGAAGCTCTTAGAATGGAGTAGATGGTGAATTTTTTAAAAACGCTCTGGCCACTGACCTTAGCGCTCCTTCTCGTCTCTTGCGGACAAGATGGAATGAACATGCGCTCAACGCGCACGACGGTGAGTAGTACTCAAGCGGGAACAATGGGCACTGACGCAGCTGGCGGATGTGGCTGTAGCCTTCAATTTAATCCCGTGTGTGGCGAGGACCATAAAACCTATGACAGTGCCTGTGTCGCCAATTGCTTGGGTGTTGCTTATACCTTTGGCGCTTGTGATGTGAATGGCACTCTCAATTGTTCGAGCATCGTTCAATACGTCTGCGCCCAACCACCGATGCCTGAGTGTACTTC
The DNA here is from genome assembly GCA_048267245.1 of Bacteriovoracaceae bacterium. Lineage (GTDB taxonomy): Bacteria > Bdellovibrionota > Bacteriovoracia > Bacteriovoracales > Bacteriovoracaceae > JBLWXV01. Next base: position 417,546 of record JBLWXV010000002.1, on the reverse strand, counting down.
GGGTACTGCCTGTGCTCAGGTTATGCCAAGTCCAAAAGCCTATCTCAATTTGTGTCAGATGATTGAAGCCAAAGCGGTCTTTATTAATAATGGAGTTTGTCAGTAGTGACTTTTGTTGCCCTAGCACTTTCACTTATTCTTAGTAGTGAAGTAAATGCCAATGCATTGAAGGGCACCCCTGATTGTGAAAAAGAAAATATCGCCACTTTCAATTCTGTCGTCGTTGAAAAAGTTCAGCGCGCAAGCGGCATCACAAATGTTGAAACAAAGATCGATCTTGAAAACCACTACTTCCCACAAATGAGTAGGCCAAGTCATATTTTAGTGAACACCAAAAGGTCTCTTAAAGAAATTGCACTCATCCACAGCAATAGAAAGATTGAAAAATTAAATCATAAAAAGCTTCCGAGTGGAGATTATCAATTTAAGCTTCCCGAAGTAAAAAAGTTTCAGGGAAAAATCCAGCTTATCTTTAAAGATAAAGGTGAAGAGCGCTGTGAGAGGAATCTCACCCTCGAGGAGCTCTCGCCATGAAGACAAACCTCAATGGTTTCCTACTCTCCTTCATCTTACTCCTAAGCTCTCTCTCCTATGGAAACGAAAATCCATTGGAAATGAAGTGTGAAGAGAAGTACACTAGCGAGTCGCCCCTTCTTATCACAGATGCAACCGACATGGGCAAGCGAGAGTATGAGAATTTTCGCGAAACCATGATCCCCAAAGAGGACAACGTCTCTCACTTCATTACCAAAAAAAGTATCGTTCGTTTAATCAGAAAACCTGGAAGTGGCGAAGACTATCTCAACGTCGAAGTTCTCGGAGAAGCCAAGTACAATAAGCCGCGATCAAAAGGCCACTTCGCTGAAAATGCCTACAACAAGAATCTTCCCCAAGCGATGCGCGGGCAAAAGGGCTTCATCCATAAGGACTCACTTCTTCCAAGTGACGACTTTATCTTTGTCGTCGCTAAAGACAGTGCCTTTGTCGCCCTCCCCTCACCCTACGATGAGGCTAAGGCTTTCCGAATTGCAAAGAACGGAAACAAGTACAAAATTAATAAGTGTTGTGCCGGTGATGACGGCAACAACTGCTTTGACTACCCAATCTTTGAAGTAAAATTAGACGGAGCTTGGAGTGAGGTTGGAGATTCAAAACTCAACGCGCGCATTTATTGTGGTGTGACTACCGACACTAGACCAATTGAAAAAAATCAATATGAGGCTGTTCTCAATATCCTCGCCCATCCAGGTCTTGGTCTATCTGCCGGACTTCTTGAAAATGACCGAACAAAGGCAAATGCGAATGACCTCTACTTTGTTGATACCAGAGGTCTCGTTATGTTGCCCCATCTACCAGCCGAAAGAGGCGTGACCCTCACCGAGGGACCCTATGGTTCATACCACTTCACAGGTGGAGGACAAGATATTCAGGGAGATGACGCGTACCTGGCCCCCTACGCCGCTTGTGGCTTCATGGCCGTGATGCGCGAATGGGATCGCCGTTATCCAGATTGCTCGGGCAAAGGCTGCGGGATTACATGGGGCAATTGCTCTCACTCTACTCACGTAGCGAGTGTTAAAGGAAAGTGGCCATCAAAGACTCATGGTCATGGCCACTGCATTGATATCAGACTCTTTACAAAAACTTCGACTACGGTAGGCTCATCAGTTTATAGCAAGTACTATAACAGAAACCGCGTCGTGGAGTTTCTACAGCTAGCAAGAGCAGCTGGAGCAACGACTATTTATCTTGAAGACTCCTCGGCCGCACGCCAGGTTCACAAGCAATCAGGAAGAGGCTTTGCCCCAGTCCTTACGCGAGTGCCACCACATAAAGACCATATGCACGTCTGCTTCAGCCACAGATCAACTGAGAGCCGCTCAAGCTTCGCTGATCCAACTCTTCCGGCGACCAATAGTAGACTTAAAAATCTCTGCGCCCAAGATGCTAAGGATGCCCTCGCTGGAGCTCCTTCAAAACTCTTGGGAACCGACGTTGTCGCAACGGCCGGTATCAAGACACCAGATTTCATATTGCCTGAGAATGTACCTATTCCAAGACCACGTCCTCGCCCAGAGGGACTCGCCGATGGCAATGATCCCGGGCCAGACGCTGATGAGCCTGAGGTCATTCCAACCATTGAATATACGAGACCAGTTGCTCGACCGGATAGTATTGCGAAGTCTATCGTCGAAGAAGAAATCGAAGTCACAACCATCGATCCACCTGAAGTAGTTGTCACTGAAGTGCAAACTCCAGAGACTGTGGAGATAGCGCCCGAGAGCGAGAGTACTTTGCACCCGGATACGGCAGAGCAGACTCCAGGTGTGGCGCTCGCCACGGAATCAAATGTCCCCGTTCCTGAATCGAGACCGGAGCGTGAGTCACCAGAGATTATCGTAACGGAGCTTCCTCCAGCTAGGACTGGGAATATTCCGCTGCCCGTGGATAGACCAATACAAGAAGCTCCAGAGCCAGAGGTTATGAGTCAGCCTGAGAATGATCCATTTGAAGAGAAACCAGGTGACGTCACAGTCGCGGATATTATCCACGCCGAAATCGAGCAAGATCAGCTCGTTCAACAAGAGCAAGAAAAATATTATGGTGAAGACTTGAGCGAAGTTTCTGATGAAGATGAAACAACTCTCATCGAGGGTGACGTCGTTAAAGAGCACACCACTCCAGTTCCCGTGGAGATTGAACCAGCAGAGCAAGGTCTAACTCTAGAGACTGAAGCTGTCCCATCTTCTAGCACTAGCACTAACGTCTACTCTGACTCAAACCCTGAACTTGGTTACGTTCCAACATCATCTGGGCCTAGCCGCCGCTACGCCAATGGGCGAAGACCTATGAGTCGACCAGAGAGAGATCAGGGTGATGATGTCGGCCAAGCAATCGAAGGAGCCTATGAGCCCGTCACTACTCCAGAGGAGAGCTCGGGCTTTAGCTTTATGTCGATTTTCACAGGGATTTTTGAGGCAATCGCCAATCTCTTTAGAGGGCTCTTCGGGGGCTAGGAATTAATCCCAGAGATGATAAATCAAGCTCACGTGCGAACCGTAGCTTGGAGTCACAATGAAGTAGCCAAGATTAGTCTCGATGTAGCAAACAAGGGACTCGTCCTTGGGGGCAGCGATGCGCTGACACTTATTCTTTGAACGACCAAAGTTTCCACGACCAAAATTGATCTCATCGCGCGAACAGCCCTGCTCTTCAAGGAGGAGGCGAACCATGCGAATGGCCCAGGCCACGTGGTCGCGGCCGTAGTCGCGAATATCGTAGTCGTCTGTATCGACGCTAAAGTAGCGAACAGTTTGGTAGCTTTCGCGCGCGAGTACGTCGCGACATTCAGTTGCATTACCACCGAAGGCCCAACCTGCGGCCATGACAAGAACTAAGAGAAGTAGCCAGTTTTTCATTTCAAATACCTTTGATTACTTGAGAGAAAAAAATTTAAGTGAGGGTTTATATCCCCCTCAAAATAGGCCTGGCAAGCCTTCAGAAGTGCAGCAAGCGACTAGAATGACGAAAAACTTAAGCCTTCATCAATAAATTTCAACGATCTAGCTCCAAATTAATTAGGTCAACCTTGTAAAAAGTATTAGCAATATTAATACATATGCCCTATATTCGCCCCCGACAGACAAGCAACTCAAACTTAGGATCTCTTTGTGAAGTACTTCGTTACGGCCCTCCTCGTCTCTCTCTTCTTCTCATCTGCTAGCTTTGCTACACCTGATTACTACCCTGCTGAATATCGCGACATCCTGAGCGGCACTCAAAAAGCTGCTGTCTCTGATGTTGAAGCCGCAATTTTTGAAATTCTTAACTCTCCCCACACTCGCCACAAGAACGGCCCAGATACTCTTGGCTGTGAAAGTAATAAAGGTACTTGCTACCAACAGCGCGTACTTGGTTATAGAGGTGCTCGCAAGGTTCTCTTTGGCAAGCTTCACTTAAAAGAAGGAGCCGATGGTTACTACCTTGAGGAAGTTTACTGCCGTAGAACATATACAAGAAATGAAGTTAAGCTCGGACCAAATATCATCCCAAATAACAACGTTCTCAATTGCGAACACACTTGGCCACAAAGCCGCTTCACTGGCCGCTTTGCTAAAGAGATGCAGAAGTCAGACCTTCACCACCTCTTCCCCACTGATTCAAAAGCAAATTCAATTCGCGGCAACTATGAGTTCGCCGACGTAGATGGTGGAAAGCTCTCACACAACAATTGCGATGCTTCACACTTTGGCGTTGCTGTAAGTGGCGGAAGCTCTGATCGCTTTGAGCCACCAACAGAGCACAAAGGTAACGTGGCCCGCGCTCTTTTCTACTTTGCGGTTCGCTACCAAATGAAAATCTCTGCGAGTGAAGAAGAATACCTTCGCGAGTGGAATAGACTCGATCCAGTTGACGCCGAAGAAATCGAGCGCAACCAAACGATTTATGAAATCCAAGGCAACAGAAATCCATTCATTGATTTCCCAACCCTTGCTGATCAAATCGCTGATTTCTAAGATTTTTATGATGACGAGGACTCCCTAGGAGTCCTCTTTTCGCTCCAGAATGTATAGCCCTTCTCCCGCCTCTCTTATCTGCCTTAAGTAAATATTCTTCTCTGGTGTTGCGGTTTGTTCGGTGATCTCTTTGGCCTTGCCCATATAGATGTAGTGAAGATAGTCGAATTGATTGTCACTGTTGATATCAGGATTCTTGCGCGCCTTTGCCTTGAGTTCAACTAAGGCATCCGCAAGAAAGCCCATAGTAGCGATCGCCGCCTTCTCGGGCTCTCCGAGTTCAGACTTAGTAATCCCATACTCTTTTGCAATGAGAGTCGGTACACGCTTCATTTGCGTGAGCCCGCGGCTATTGGCCGAAGTATCAAGCCCATTACCTTTAAAAAGCGCGACGACTAGGGGAACGCTCTCTTTCACATGATACTTAAAGCTGCGGCCATAATCGGATTCGTTGCCAAGAATTCCAAAGGCTAGCTTTGCAAGTTCGTTATACTCGTCATTATCTAAGCGATAGAGCTTCATGAGCTTTTCTTTTTCAGTTGAAAGGGCATTCACAAAGCGAGTAGAGACCTCATTTCTTCGCGAACTATCATTGATATAGAATGCCGTGGGCGCGCGATTTTCACTCTTAGGTGAGTAATTATAAGGAGCATAGCTTGCTCTTCTCACATTGGTGGTGAAGTTGAGTTCGCGGTTTTTGACCTTGAAAATATGCGCCTCATCTTCTGGCAAAATATAGACGAGCCAACTCTTTTCTAACTCTTGTGCGCCCTCGTCTTGAAGCCGAAGTCTTGTGCCTCTCTTTTTCTCATCTCTAAGTGCCAGGTCCTTTGAGCCCTTAGCTGAGAGATAAAAAATCCCGGCACCACCATCTTCAAATTGATCACCTAGACCCGCAACTTCAAGACTTGTCACCGAGAGGACATCTCCGGTTGGTGCCAGTTTGTAGAGGAGTCCCTTCTTCTTATCAATAATGAGATAAGGCTCTTTACTACTAGAATCGCGGTGAAACTCTGTGATCGTTTTAACATTATCAAGCTCATTGAGCTCTCGCTGATAGCGGGCTATATCTCTATACTTGAGATAGTGATGATCGTAGATCAGAAGATCGGCCATCCCGGAAAACTCAAGTTCAGGGTGAAGATCCACTGGAGTTGTAGGCACTACCGGGTAGAGAAAGTCGACCTCTTGAAGTCTTGCACTAAGTTCATTTGAGATGAGTTCATTTTGAATGGGGCGCAGCCATTCCCCCTCTTTGTCTATGGAGAGGATAGCGGCCTCAAAGGCATTTCCAACAATACAGGAAGTCTGTTGAGTTCCAAGACAATTGAGTTTCCACTGCGCACTCAACTCTCCAAGCAATTGATAAAGCGCTAGCGAGAGTTCTCTCTCGGCCTTTTCAACTTTAACAACCAACTTTTCAAAGGCATCATCTCTGCCCTCAAGAACTTGAGCAATATGGCGAGTGGCCAGGGTCTTATTATACTGAGCACTTCCCGCTGGGCCTGAGTCCTTAGAGATTTGATCAAAGAGCCATAGCACGGCCGAGTCCGCTCTATTAAAGGGAGAACTTCCGGAAGTTCTCCTGTGAACTTCTGTAAAGAGAGCGGCGTCTTTATTACTCATTCGCAGTGAGGAATTCCAATAATTCGCGCTTTCAAAGGATTCAATCGCGCCCGTTAATGTTTGAGACTCACCGTAAGTTGTGTAGAGGGATTCAAGTTCAGTAATGAGTGGAGAGCCTTTGAGCTCACTCGCTCTCTCGCTCACATAGGCTTCAAGGTTTTTCTTATTACTAGCACTCGCGACCAGGGCAAGTTTTAGAGTGGAGAGCTCAAATTGTTTTAGAAGGATTCCCTCGCGGTCCTTCTCAAGCAAGGCGCGAATCTCCTTGGCCCCTTGGTCAATACACCAGCGACTCTCATTCGCGCTCACAAGCGCGCCCCAAAGGATCATCAATAGAAAAAAGAGGAGATTCTTCACCATGGAACTGATCGGAAATATCCGACCAAAACATTAGGCTTTATCTCTTTATTTTCTCTAATAATTTCAAGCCCTTCTCTGTGACTCTCGAGCAATTTTTTTGACAAATATAGGGAGCGCTCTCGGGATGCTGCTTTAAGCGCTCTAAAAAGCCATCAAAGAAGGGATGGTCCATGGCCGCTTGAATGGATTGATTGGCCAAACTCCACTCGTTTGAGAGGGTGAGAAAGGGCTCAGCGTCACCTCGATCTTCTTTGGATCCATAAAAGTCAGCAGTGGGTCTGCAACAGGGAAAGATTTTGGCCTCGTGAGAAATAAAGGTTGGTTCATCGCCTCTTTCACATTGAGGAATAATTTCAAGAATGTCTGAAAGTGGACCCTCATAGTGAGGTGCCACCTTTTTTAGAATTAACTTCGCCGCCTCTTTTCTTCTGAGCCTACCCGGCTTCCAATGCTCACCATCTTGGATGAAGCGCTTGTCATTATTGGTTCGATCAGTTTGAAAAAGATCAAAACCAATTTCGAGCTTGGCTGCAAGTTCTCTTGCCTGTGAGACAAATTCTTTATTGTGTGGAAAAACGATATACTTCCAAGTCACTTTTGCCGGCGTGCTTCGCATACGCATAAGTGCTCGCATGCTCTGTTCATAATTTCCAAACTTGCGGTAAATTTCATGAGAGCCTGCAAGACCATCGATTGAAAAAATCAAGTGATCTCGCTCATCGACCAGACTGGCTAGTTCATCCCACCAAGTGTCTTCGCGGTAAGCGCCATTGGTAACAATATTAACGTAGGCGCCGCTGTCTTTAATTAACTTCATGACGATCAGAAAGTCCGGGTGATAAATGGGATCGCCAAAGACCCCAGACAAAGAGAAGCTCAGCTGCCTTCTGTCAGACTCAGAATGCTCAGAGAGAATCTTCTCAATGACTTCCACCCCTAAATCAGCAGGGCCCATAGTGGCGCGCAGGGGCGTGCGCGCGCAGGCTTGGCAGGCCAAGAAGCAGCGATTAGTGAGTTCAATATAGTAATGACGCAGCTCGCGCCCTAAGAATTTCTTCACTTAAAAAAACTAGCATGCTGGCCCTTGTCGGTCGAGAGCTTAGAGGTATCCTTGAGTCATGGCATCCCCTTACCGGCTAAAAAGAATTCAAATCGAAGTGGTCAACCTCTGCAACTTTCGCTGTCCACTTTGCCCGACGATCATCAAGGATCACGTCGTGCGCACCCGCATGAAACTCTCAGAGTTTAAAAAAATTTTAGACCCCGTTCTCGCTGATATTGAAGAGCTCACCTTCTTTGGGACAAAGGGGGAGCCCCTCTTAAATAACGAACTTGCTGCCATGATCTCCTATGCTAAGAAGATGTCTCCAGAGATCTACACGAGTATTTCAACCAATGCGAGCCTACTGACCAAAGAGCGCGCTCTCGAACTTATGCAAGCGGGCCTTGATAAAATCATTCTGGGAGTAGATGGCCTTTCGCAAGAGAGCCTCGCCGACTACCGAGTGGGCGCAAACTTCGAGACTATCATTCAAAATATTAGGGCAACCTGTGAGATTAAAAAGTCACATCAATTTGAAACCCAAATTCAGTGGCAATTTATCCCAATGAAAAAAAATGAAAGTGAAATTCCAAGACTTGAAAAATTTGCTTTTGATTTAGGAGTTGATGTCGTCTCTTTGAAGCTCTCGCGCAGTGTTTCTGAAAGCGATTACTATCAAACCAACTCGCCCCAATTTATTCCCAAGGTCATCAACCAAGAGACCTTCACTTGCCCAAGTGGCACCGACAAGTTCTACCTCGATCCAAATGGCGATGTCTTCGCCTGTTGCTTTATGGAGGGACGCCCAGAATTCGTTGTGGGCAACGCCCTTCAGACTCCACTGCGAGAGCTTTGGGAAAATAAATATATGCAGGAGCTGCGCCAGTCCTTTGAAGAGCAGAGGCCATGGAGCTTTTGCGAGAAAGAATGTCGCGGAGTTTGTCAGAAAGAGAAGTTTAACGTGAAGGCAAAAAAATACCCCAAGCGAAGCCTTCGAGATGACTTCGACCTGGGGTAATTCTTAATTAAAATAGAGCTGATGGATCGATATTTTCTAGCTTGTCTTTAACAGTCGCTAGGAATTTCCCACCAAGTTCACCGTCCACAAGGCGGTGATCGTAAGTGTGCGTTCCATACATCATGCTGCGAATAGCGATAGCATCATCTTCAGTTACCATCGCGCGCTTCTTAATCACACCTGTAGCAAAGATGCCAAGTTGTGGCTGAAGAATCACTGGTGTGGCCATAAGTGTTCCAAATGATCCCACGTTAGTGAATGTGAATGTCCCACCTTGAAGTTCATCAAGAGTGAGTTTCTTATTGCGAGCTTTAGCTGCTAGTTCATTCACCTTGCGAGCGATACCTGTGATGTTGAGGCTATCAGCATTCTTAATAACTGGAACCACAAGACCGTTACCAGGAACAGCAACTGCACAACCTAGGTTGATGTCTTTTTTCACGATGATCTTATCGCCGTCGATTGAAGCGTTAACGAGCGGGTGCTCCTTAAGGGCCTGAACGAGAGCGTAGAGAACAAAGTGAGTGTACGTGAGGTTAAAGCCTTCCTTCTCGAGGAATTTCTTCTTAAAGCCTTCACGGAATTTCACAAGACGAGTCATATCGATTTCGTCGATTGAGTTTACGTGTGGAGAAGTAAGCTTGCTCTCAACCATATTGCGAGCAATGGCCTTTCTCATATTATCCATAGGGATAATTTCAACACGCTCACCACTTGCAGTTACACTCGCAACGCCTCCAGCAGGAAGTGCTGATTTCGCTGGAGCTGAAGAAGCTGCTGCTGGAGCGCTCTTAGCAGTAGAGGCGCCGCCTGACTTCTTGCTTTCAAGGTAGTTCATGAAGTCTTCTTTATTCACGCGACCAGCGGCTCCCGAACCTTCAATATTGGCAAGTTCAGACAGGGCCACACCGTGCTCAGCTGCAAGAGCTTTCACTAGTGGAGTGTAGAAGCGGCGCTCGCCTGACTCCTCACTTGAAGAAGCTTCAGCTGGTGCCGAACTAGCAGCTGGAGCCTTTTCTTCCTTAGCAGGAGCTGCTTCAGTTTTAGCTGCAGAAGCTCCACCAGAACTCGCCTTCGCATTTGGATCGTCGTCAATAACGGCAATCTTAATACCAACGTCGATTGTATCTCCCTCTGGGAAGAGAATCTCAGTGACGATACCACCCATAGGAGCAGGAATCTCACTTTCAACTTTGTCAGTCGAGATCTCTAGAAGGATCTCGTCGATTTCAATTTTGTCACCAGGTTGCTTGTGCCATTTAGTGATCGTTCCGTTTGTGATCGATTCACCCATTTGTGGCATGACAATTTCGTGCTTGGCCATTGCGGTCTCTCCCTAAAAATTAAGTGATCGGCCTTGGGCGGCCATCACGCTTTCACTCAACCACTCCCCTAATGTCGGGTGGGGGTGAACTGTTGCAAAAATTTCTTCGTCAATCCCTTCCATTTGTCTAAAGAGCACATACTCGTGAATGAGTTCTGTGGCTTGCGTGCCACAGATATGCGCGCCAAGAAGTTCACCGTGCTTACCAATGAGCGTCTTCACAAAACCTTCAGTTTCATTAGAGGCCACGGCCTTGCCGTTAGCGGTGAATGGAAGCTTACCTACTTTATATTCGATACCTTGTTCTTTAAGAGCGCGCTCAGTGTAACCAACGCTCGCCACTTGCGGCTGACAGTAAGTACAGCCAGGAACGTTCATCTTATCCATTTTGTGTGGGTGCTTACCTGAGAGGTGTTCAGCAGCAATCACACCCTCGTGAGAGGCAGCGTGAGCAAGTAGTGGCGGACCTGATAAATCGCCAATGGCGTAGATATTAGGAACACTAGTTTGCATCATATCGTTGACAACCACAAAGCCACGATCAGTTTTCACACCGGCAGCTTCAAGGCCGATTCCGTCGATATTACCAGTCATACCAACGGCGATAAGACCCATTTCAAAATCGTGTTTTTCTTCCTTGCCGTTTACAACAGCAGTGATTGTCACGTTATTGCCATTATTCTTTGCAGAAACTTTCTCTACTCCAAGAGAGAGCTTCACGCCGTATTTCTTATAAGCTTTTTCAACTTCTTTTGAACAATCTTCATCTTCAATGGGAAGGAGATTCTTTTGAAGTTCAAAGATATGAACGTCTACGCCAAAGGCATTCCAAAAGTAAGCAAACTCAACGCCGATAGCGCCGGCACCAATGATGCCAATCGACTTTGGAAGAGTTTCCATCTTAATGGCTTCCCAAGCGCCGATCAGACGCTTTCCATCGTGCTCAAGGCCTGGAAATGAACGATAGTGAGCACCAGTAGCAAGAATAATATTCTTTGCGCGAATAGTATCCGTGTGACCTTTATTACTTCTCACTTCAATATCATTTTTGTTTTTAAGCTTAGCAAAACCTTCAAACACAGTGATCTTATTCTTCTTCATCAAGAAGCCTACACCTTTAGAGATGCGATCACTGATGCCTGTAGCACGGCGAACAGCTTGTGAGCCATCTAGGCCTTTGAGTTCAACGTTCACGCCAAGGTCTTTCATCGATTCAATTTCATGAACCGTGTGGGCAGACTTGAGAACTGCTTTAGTGGGAATACAACCGCGGTTTAGACAAACACCACCGAGTTTATCGCTCTCAACGATGGCGACATTTTTTCCAAGTTGTGAGGCCCTAATAGCGGCAACATATCCACCAGGTCCTGCTCCGATAACGACAACGTCAAATTCTTTCATTCATCCTTCCTTTTGGCTCCCCACAGGCGTGCAGAGCTTGGCGAATTCGGTGAGAATCACCTTTTGCCAAACGAGCTCCCAAGGGGTACATCAACCTAGCACAGTCCCCTCGATTTGGGGGCCACTAGGGAGAGAAAAATAAGCTCTAACTGTTCAAAACCTTTTAAAAAGGCTTGCTCTTAATGTCAACCAAGCTGCAAGGCGACAATACAGAAGAACTGCTCACAAAAGCTGAGCGCGATGTGCTGCTAGAGTACTTTCCAAACGGAGTGATTGCCTTTGATGTTGAGACTACTGGCATCTCCCCTCTCGTCGATCGCTTAGTCGAGCTCTCGGCCTATAAAGTCAGTCCCGATGGCGACGAAGTTTTCGACGCGTTAATTAATCCCCATGTGGAAATGGACCCGCAAATCGTGGCCATCCACGGCATCACCAACGAAATGGTCAGCGACGCTCCAGAAGCAAGTGAAGTGGTTCCAAAATTTATAGAATTTATTGGGGCGCTGCCACTCATCGCTCACAATGCTCGCTTTGACGTCGGCTTTCTACTCTTTAACGCTCATCAACTAAAAATTGAAACCGGCGACAACGAAGTCTACTGCACTCTAAAGTTTGCTCGCGGCTCGCTAGCTGGCCTCTCTTCTTATAAGCTTGGCTCGCTCAGCGAGCACTTTAATATCACCCACTCGCGTGCTCACCGCGCCCTGGACGATGCCCTGGCCTGCCTCAAAGTGATGAAGATTGGACTCGATAATATTAAGTCTAGTGATAGCAAGAGCTTTAAGGAGTCGCGGCTCTATAAGCTCACAGATTTTGCAAGAAACCTAAGCTTTGAACTGCCAGATCACCTGAAAATTTTGCGCAAGAAAATAAAGTTTAATCACGTGATCTTAATGAAATACGCCGGGGGCTCGCTTAAGAATAGTTGGCGCCCGATTCGCCCGGTAAGTCTTCTTCCTATGCCCGAGGGTAATATTCTCTACGCCCATTGTTTACAAAGTAATCTCTATAAGTCCTTTGCCCTTGGAAAGATTAAGGAAATCAAAGAGACCAATGACGAGGAAGTGGCCAAGGTTATCGAAGAGCTTAAAAAGAGCAAAAAGTAAGCGGCCATTGCCTAAGGGCAAACCCATTAGTAAAAGAGCGCTATGAATAAAAAGTCCCTAGGCTATCGCCTGCAACAGCTCCTCATCCTGATTCTTCACTTCATACTTTTGGGATGGATGCTCTACACCCTCAAGAATGCAGGTGCACTCTCCTTTACTCACGTGATGCTTCACTTCCTGGGTATGTCCCTGATGGGAGCTGGACTCATTCGAGGAACCGCCGCTTGGGCCAAGTGGCACACGCAAAAGGAGTGGGAGCGCGAGGGGCGTGGACCATCACAGTGAGCTGGGCAACTGAGTTTCGCGAGGCCCTGCGAAGTACAGAGGAACTTGCAAATTTTCTAGAAGTTGAACTGCCAACGACTCGCTATCCAATTTTTATTCCCAAAAAATTTGCTCAAAAAATTAAAGAAGCTGGAAATCAAAGCGCACTGTGGAAGCAATTCGTTCCAAGTGAGCTCGAAGAAGTTGAGAACGGCTTGATTGACCCCATTGGCGATGGCGTGTGCGCCGAAGGTCGCGGGATCGTTCACCGCTATCACAATCGCGTGCTCTTCTTTCCTACCGCGATCTGCCCGATACAATGTCGCTACTGCTTTAGAAAGAATGAGCTTCATTCTGGGGAAGAGCTCTTTCGCCCAAAGAAGGAAGTCCTTGCGAGTTACTTGAAGGCCCACCCTGAGGTAGAAGAAGTCATCTTTTCTGGTGGCGACCCACTCATCTTAAGTGATGAAGTTCTCTTTGCTTGGATTGATTTAATCGGCAACTTTTCTCATGTAAAATACCTGCGCTTTCACACACGCACACCAGTCATATTGCCTGAGCGCCTAAACGCAGATTTTCTTGGCCGCTTAGAGACTTACCAAAATCGATTTGAGAAAATTATTTTTGTCGTTCATTCAAATCACCCGAGTGAACTTGGTAGTGAAATCGAGCGGGCCAGCGAGCTCTGGAGAAAGTCACCATTTGAGTTTCTCACTCAGTCCGTACTCTTGTCCGGAGTAAATGATGATGCTGATGTGCTCGCAGAACTCTTTAGAAAGTTCATTAATCTCGGCATGAGGCCCTACTACCTACATCACCCGGATCAGGCCCGGGGCGCGATGCACTTTTATCTCCCTCAAGAGAAAGGTCTAGAAATCTTAAGGTCACTTCGAGACCGGCTTTCAGGCTGGGCGCTTCCCCACTACGTCGTGGACTCTCCAGAAGCCCAGGGAAAAAGGCCCGTCAACTAAAGCTATAGCGCCGTTGCCGAGAACTTGCCTACTTTAGTTCACTCTTCAACAAGTTCAATGGAAAGGGCCCATTTTTTGCCCGAGAATTCTACTAAGTTTCAGCTACCTAGAAGGGAGTCTTAACCCACTAACTAAGGATTCTTAAATCCCCTATAATGGCAAATGAATTTGCAACGACCCACATGGTGTGAGAGCTCGTAGGTAAATGGAAGGTCTCCCTAGATGAATCAAGGCGAACAACCCTTTAAGACCTATTTAGAGGGTAAGAAAATTCTCATCATTGATCCCACGCGAAAGCTAAGAACCTTGCTTAAAAAGATGCTGGTTGATAGCGGCGTTAATATGAACCAAATGACGTTCAGTGAAGAGTTTAGTGAATCAAAGAAAATGATTGAAGCTGGCGACGCCGATATCGTCTTTTCAAGTATGGTCATTCAGACGAAGTCTGCTGAAGCGCTCGTAAATGCCCACATCGGCATAAAGCCTAATCGCTCAGATGCGATGTACTTTTTAATTGTCGATCAAAATGAAACTCTTGCCGAAAAATTGATGCGAACTCTTAAGGTGGACGCCCTCTTTAGTCCTCCTCTCAATGGGGCCGCAATTATTGATACATTTTCTAAGGCACTTGGGTCGAGAGTTGTTCAATCCTCAGAGAGCATGCAGTACTTCACTGCACTTGAGAGCTACTTTAGTGAGAATTATTCAGAGGCAGAAGAATTTTTAAGAGAAATTCCCAATTGCACCAACGCCAATGCCTACGCCCTTTTAGGCGAATGTCTGGCCAGAAGAAAAGAAAACCAAGAATCAAAGGACGCCTACACAAAAGCGCTGGAACTCGATGGTCAAAACTATCTCGCACTCAAGGGGCTCTCAGATCTCTTTCACGAAGAAAAGCTTCTCAAAGAAGCTTACGAGATTAAGCGCAAATTTGTGAGTACCTATAAAATTGATCAAGACACCTACCCAGATCTCATTAGACTCTCGCTCTCAGTGGGCGCGCTTGATGATGTGATTGAATATGGCGACAAGTACTTTGAGTTTGATGAGCGCACGCCAGAGATTCAGCGCTCTGTTGCCGCTGGACTCGCGGCGGTTGGCAAGGTCGTCATTCGCAAAGACCCCAAGCGCGGCCGCGATGTTTTAAAGAAAGCCGCGCTCCTTGGAATTGGACAAATATCGATTATTGAATCAACACTCTCAAGCCTTGTTGAAAATAAGCACTACAGTCTGGCCGAAGAAATCCTCAATGAAGCACTCATTCTCGAGCCTGAACACCCGGGACTCCAGGTGGTGAAACTGCAACTCTTCGCCCTTTCTCCGGAAACTCCCGAGCTAGTGCTCGTAAAGGGTCGAGAGCTTATTTCTAAGGGCATCAGATCTCCAGAGATCTACCGCGTGATGATTCAGACCTCCGTCACTCTGGGTAAAAAGGGCGCCTTTCTCGAAGACCTGCTCTTTGAGGCCAAGAGAGATTTTCCTGAACTCGGGGCGGAATTTCAGGATATTAAGCCATAAATTTAACTTCAAAATCGTTGACAGAAAGATTGCCTGAGGTTTAAACTGCGTCCACTTTCAAATCAAGCGGCAGTAGCACAGTTGGTAGTGCGCCACCTTGCCAAGGTGGAGGTCGCCAGTTCGAATCTGGTCTGCCGCTCCATTATTTCATTAATATTCAATCAGTTTTAAAGACCAGTTACTCTCGACTTCGCTCCTGCGCTGGCGCTTGTCGCTTTCGTCTCGCAAACTCATCGTCATGTCCTAGCGGACACGCCGCTGGTTTGGGTCTGCCGCTCCATTATTTCATTAATATTCAATCAGTTTTAAAGACCAGTTACTCTCGACTTCGCTCCCGCGCTGGCGCTTGTCGCTTTCGTCTCGCATACTCAGCGTTAAGTCCTGCGGACTCAGGCGTTGGTATGGGTCTGCCGCTCCATTAGCTAGGGAATGAATGTGCGCTCTTCGCCTTCAGAGAGTTCGTCATGGTGACGAAACTCCTCACCCACCTCGCGGTCGTACTTATCGTGAAAGCGCCACCACTTGTAAGGCTCAGACTGGGGCCAGTGATCGGGGGAATCTTCCCAAACCTCTTGGCGCCCCCAAGGAGTGACATCCAAGAGACTCCAGGTTGTCCCAAGAATTTCGATTCCTCTTCGATCTGTAAAATAAGAGCGAAATATCCTATCGGCATCACGAAAAAACACACTCAAACCAAACTTCTCCTCCTCCTCACTAGAGAGGCCAAAGTCATAATTAAATTCACTCTCAAGTGACGAAACCCAAGGAATTTCCCACCCCAAGCGCTTGCGATGCTCTTCAATTCGCTCTAGAGGCGCTCTAGAGACCATCACAAAGCTGGTGTTGCGAGCATGCAGGTGAGCAAGATTGGCAATTTGATCGGCAAAGAACGAGCAGCCACTACAAAATTCATCGTGATGGGAGTGGTACATGAAATGATAAACTATCAACTGCCTTCTTCCCTCAAAGAGAGTCAAAAGGCTCTTCTCACCTTCTGGTGTATTAAAGAGATAATTTGTTTCAATCTCAACCATCGGCAAACGTCGTCTCATGGCGGCCAACCGGTCTCGATCCTTAGTCTGACGTTTTTCTTCATTTCTAATTTCTGCAAGTGCAAGAGACCACTCCTGCTCACTTGCAATTTTAGGTATCCCCACTTTTGACTCAATCATACTCAACTCCCTTGTCGTATTTCTCCCTAGCAAAATGATAAAGACATAACCGACATAGAAAAACTGACTAGCGGGCACTGTTTAAAAGAAAGGATATAGACACCGAAGCGAAGTCGAGTGGAGTAATTTAGTGTACAAACTGGAAGCGATCTTACGGGTGATTATTCTACGGCCTGAGCCAAAGCAATGTCTTAGTGCTACTTGATCCTAGGTATAATCTAAATAGGAGTTCCCATGAGAAAATTAATTAAGTACGCAATTATTTTGGCAGCAATTTCTGGCCAAGCTAGTGCACTCGTTAGTGGTGATAAAGTCGTCTGCTATGATGATGTTTCAAATGAAAAATATACAGCGAAACTTGTCGATCTTGGAGATGAAGAAGCATATGTGCGAATCGAGGGTTTAAACCCTCGCTTCTATTCCTCTTCTCAAGTAGTCTTCAATGCAAATAGCGAAATCAGTTACTTTGTCATGCTCAATAAAAGTGGAATTGAGGTTGAAGCTCTGACTATTCCAGTAGACGCTTCAAAGGAAGCACCATTCTTTGGTACTTACTCAGACCGAGGTGACTCGCGCGCTGTTGACTGCGTGATAAAGTAATTCCCACAGAGAGGGGCCAAGACTTTTCTAAAATGTTTTGGCCCCTGCTTTATAAATAAAGTCTAAGCCAGGTTTCACTCAAACGAGCGTTTCGAATTGCTCCCGAGCTCAAATTGCGGTCTAATGGAGAATGGATCAATTTGCAGCATCAAGGAAGTCGTGTGTCTAACTTTAAAAAGTTCAAAGCAGCTAGAGATTTACTCCAAAAAAATATTGGCAATTACCCGGCGGCAAAGGAAGAATTTGTCGGACCAAACTTTGAAGCCGACTTTAACTGGGCCCACGACTGGTTTGATGAAATTGCCTCAAACAACGCTAAAACGGCATTGTGGATTGCCAAAAATGACTTAACTAATATCAAGATTAGCTACCAAGATATGAAATATCGCTCTTGCCAGGTAGCAGAATTTCTCCAGAACATTGGTATTAAAAAAGGTGATAGGATTCTGGTGTGCCTTAGTAATGTGCCGGCAATATGGGAAGTCATGCTCGCCTGTATAAGACTGGGTGCGGTCTTTATTCCCACAACAACACTCGCTACTAAAGAGGATATTATTGATCGTCTGGAGCGAGGTGCTGTCAAGCTGATACTCACTTCTCCAGAGCTCACTCATAACTTTGAAGGTACAATCACGCAACAAATCTGCGTAGTGACCGGACAAGATGCTGGCAAGTGGAAGGGTTATGATCAAGCCTACAAGCTCAGTGGGAATTATAAAAGAGTGCAGACTAAGGCCCAAGACCCCCTATTTCTCTATTTTACCTCGGGCACAACCTCTAAACCGAAGCTAGTTCTTCACACTCATCAAAGCTACCCCGTTGGTCACCTAAGTACGATGTACTGGATTGGGCTTAAAGAAGAAGATATCCATCAAAACATTTCTTCCCCAGGCTGGGCCAAACATGCTTGGAGTAATTTCTTTGCTCCATGGAATGCAGGAGCAACCGCTTTTGTACATGACTATGAAAGATTTGATGCCGCGACAACACTTTCACTTTTAAGAAAGAATTCCATAAACACGCTCTGCGCACCTCCTACTGTTTGGAGACTTTTAATTCAAGAAGACTTAGGAGAGAGACCAGCGGCTTTAAGAGAATTAGTCAGTGCGGGTGAGCCTCTCAACCCTGAAGTGATTGAGGCCATTGAGCGCGCCTGGGGAATTACCATTCGCGATGGTTTTGGACAGACAGAAACAACTCTTCAAGTGGGGAACTTTCCGGGAGAAAAAGTCATTGCTGGAAGCATGGGAAAAGCGGCGCCAGGCTATAGTGTCTGTCTTATCAATTCTGCCCACGAAGAAGTAAACGAAGGGGAGATTGCCCTAAGATTAGATGAGAGACCACTAGGACTCATGGTGGGCTACCAGGACGATCCAGAGAAAACCGCAGAAGTCATGAAAGATGGCTATTACCGTACCGGAGATGAAGCAATAATGGATGAGCAGGGCTACATTCATTACGTAGGTCGCGGTGACGATGTATTCAAGTGCTCTGATTATCGCATTAGTCCTTTTGAACTAGAGAGTGTTTTAATTGAGCATCCCGCAGTTGCTGAGACTGCCATTGTCCCAAGTCCAGATCCTGTTAGAACAAACGTTCCTAAAGCCTATGTCGTTCTTAGTTCAAAATTCCAACCAACGAAAGAAGTTGCGCGAGAGATACTGGAATATGCAAAAAAAGAGCTCGCTCCCTACAAGCGCATAAGAAAGCTAGAGTTCTGTGAGCTCCCCAAAACTATATCTGGAAAAATTAGAAGGGTTGAACTTAGAAAGCGCGAAGCTTCTCAAGTTTCAAAAAATGAGCGGGCTCCAAATGAGTATTGGCTAAGCGATTTTTAAAATTTACTTTAGCTTTTTGACAATAATGCTCTTAACAGGGCTTCGGTCCAGCTCTTCATACTGAGAGTTGAATTTCCCTCACCAATTTGGCGGCTTAAAACTTCTTGCATCAAAGACTGCAAGAATGTGGATGATCTAACCTTTATTTCCGAGTCAGATAGATCAATTCCCCTTCTATTGCATTCAGCTTTAAAGTGGATAAAAAAACGATCCAAAATCTGATTCACTTTGGATCGCATTTTATCAAAGAAGGAAAAGTCCTGTGAGAATGTGATCTGATAGAGGACATAGAGTTCCCGTGAGTGACCGGCAGTATATTCACTTAGAGCAATGGCAGCTTCTATAAAGTCTCCCCCCTCTTCAAATCGGTTAAAGGGATATTGAAGTCTCTTCAAGCACTCCTCTACAACGGCCTCAACCAGCCCCTCTTTAGAGCCAAAATGATAGCCAATAGAAGCTGTCGACTGCCCAATGCATTTGCAAATAGATCTTACTGAGGACTGCATGATTCCACTTTGGGCAAATTGATTTAAGGCCTCATTAATTAAGACTTCTTTGGTCGATAAAGAATCGTTATCAAAATTTACCATTTTCCCCTTGCCTCAAATTGGTTAATACATTAACTTACTCGTTAACAAGTTAACTATCTAATTAACACATTAACTATTATTAGGAAATCCCCAAAAATAAATCAAAGGTAATTCTATGAGTAAAGAAAAGATGTTGAAGAAAGAGGCGCTGGAAGAAAAGCCGTGCCAAATATTTGGCTTCATTATGAAAACGTCTAGAGTTTTCGACGCCATTCTCACCAGAGGCTTGCGCCAATATGATCTCTCGAGAACTCAATTCGATGTCCTGATTAATATCTACTTTAACGAAGAAGCTGACTCAATCAAACTCTCTGATTTAGGAAAACTTCTCTTTGTCTCTAAAGCTAATATTACCGGCGTCACAACACGCCTTGAAGAGCGTGGCCTCATCACCAGAGTGGTGAGCAACCATGATGCCCGCTCAAAAGAACTCGCCCTCACTAAGGCAGGTACAAAGATGGTCGAGCAGGTTATCCCCAAATACATACGAGTTGTTCACGACCTTATTATCGACTATAGCCAGAAAGATCAGAACA
This sequence comes from Bacteriovoracaceae bacterium, assembly GCA_048267245.1. Lineage (GTDB taxonomy): Bacteria > Bdellovibrionota > Bacteriovoracia > Bacteriovoracales > Bacteriovoracaceae > JBLWXV01. Next base: position 397,663 of record JBLWXV010000002.1, on the reverse strand, counting down.
CTATGCATAGAGTTCTTGGAAATCTCCATAATGAGCTCCTCAAAAACTACGAAAGCGATTCAAATTCATAATAGAGGGAAGAATATATGAAATATACTTTTATACTTAGCTTATATGCCTTAGCTCTCCCCGTGATGGCGTCGACATTAACTGTCTCAAAAGAAGATGTTATTCGGCTCGCGCTAGAGCGAAATGAACGCTCATTAATTTCAAAAGCAAATATAGAGCGGGCAAATGAACAAATTTCAAAAGCAAAGTCTGGTCTCTTTCCCACCATGAGTATGGAAATGGGTGTGACGAGATCAAAGGCGACTCCGAATCTCACCCCATATTCTGACAATTGGGCAGCCGGGGGCACTGTCAGTCTCAGTCAACCTGTCTATACCTTTGGAAGACTCTCGGCCGCAATTGAGTTGGCCAACTCGCAAGAAGAGAAGCTTAAAAATGATGAAATTGCGACGGAGGCATCTGTTAAATTAACAGCACTAAGCCTCTATTATAATGCTCTTTTCTACGAGGCCATTCACAAAATTACTAAAGAATCTTATGAGAACGCGCTCAAGAATGAAAAGGCGCTTAGAAAACGCGTCTCTTTTGGCCGTATTAGCCGCAATGAAAACCTAAAGATGCAAGCAGATATAGCCAGTCGAAAGCCAAATTATATTGAGGCCGAAAAAAACTATAAAAGCTCGCTCATTAACTTATCAAACTTTCTTGCTCTTGAAGAAGACGTTAAGCTGGAACTCAAAGGAAATTTACTTGACTACAGCAAAGCCTTTTCGCGCCTTAAAAATTCATCTGACTTTGAAACGCTCGCTCGAATCAAAAGTTTAAATCAGAACATCGAAACAAGTAAGGCCAATGAAAAGTTAGTTGAGTCAGACTACTATCCAAGCCTCGTCGCCTTTGGTTCTTATTCTCCCACTAGTATCAATAGAGACTTTATGAGCGACGAGATTATGAGACAAGAGAATGTCTCATTTGGCCTAAAGCTCGTCTTTGATTGGCCATTTGGTGGGGAGAAAATGAATAATGTGGCCATCAGCCGCATTGAAACTAAGATCACAGAGCTCAATGTTAAGAGTGCCAAAAGAGATCTCTACAGTCGCTACCAAGACCTTTTACAGCAGTACAACAATCTTACAGAAAAGCTTGAAGCAAGCGCCAACGCTTCAAAGCTAGCTCTTAACTCATATCAGGTTGCTCTTAGTTCATTTGCCAACGGCACAGTATCTCAAACGCAACTTAACGACAGTGAATTGCTACTTACTCAAAACAAAATTAACTACGTCCAAAACTTGCTTGGACTTCAACTTCTGATTGCTGAGATTAATGAAATCTCTACCAAAGGAATTGATGGAGGCGCACTCTAATGAAAAAAATATTGCTAATTGCAGTTGTGCTAGTCATCTACGCTGCTGCCTTGCTCTGGAAAAACGGGGTTATTGAAGAAAAGAAAAATCGCCCTATTGCCACTACTCCTGAGATTCAAAGAAATCAAGGAGTTCCGGTCAATACGGTTGAGGCGCAGGAGAGATCCTTTCACAAAGAATTTCAAGTTTCTGGTTTTCTCACCAAGAATGGAACTCTTCGCTCACAGGTCTCACCGGAGTTGATCTCTAGCGTAAAAGAAGGCGTTCAGGTAGAGATTCACAACTTGGAAAAAGTGATTAAGGGCGTGGTGACAAGTATCAGTCAGCGTCCCGATATCCTGACAGGCCTCTATCAAGTTGATTTTAGCTTTAAACACTTCCCGAATGAGTGGATTAACAAACTCAACGTTGTCTATATCCCCTACGCTAAAATTGATGGCTATCTAGTACTTCCGAGAGCCGCTGTATCTATTAGAGATGGGCAACCGAAAGTTTACGTCGTGAACTCTGGCCGCATTGAAATGAGAGATGTCCAAATTGCTGAGACGAATAATCTCTATCAGGCCATCCGCTCTGGGATTGCCCCTGGAGAGGAAGTTGTCGTGAGTGACCAGCGCTATCTTCAAGATAAACAAAAAGTAAAAGTGGTTCCCCCACTTTCAACCCTACTCGGCGAAACCGCTGAAAATAAAGGGGCGGTAAAATGATTGAATTATTTGTAAAAAGACCTGCTACGACATTTATCTTAATTGCTATCTTTATGGTGATGGGATTGGTTTCTATTGGAAACCTGATTATCGAGCCAACACCAAAAATCGATTTTCCAATTGTGACGGTTCAAACGACATATCCCGGTGCTTCTCCAAATGAGATTGAAACTCAAATTCTCAAAAAAGTTGAAGATGCGGTAGCGGAAATCTCACAAATTAAGAGTATGAAATCTGACGCTCGCGAAAGTTATGGCGTCGTTGTGATCGAGTTCTTAATTGAAGCTGATGTGAATATCAAATCCATCGAGGTTAAGGATAAAGTTGAAGCGATTCTCAATGACTTTCCCGCAGGAGCCGATAGACCCATTATCGCTAAGTTTGACCCGTTGGTGCAGCCGATTGCAACTCTTGTCCTAAAAAGCGACAAGCACAGTCTCACTGACCTCTACGAGTACGCCGATAAAAAACTTAAAAATAGACTGAGCTCTATTAACGGCGTGGCCTCGGTTGATGTTTTTGGTGGTCGCGAGCGCCAAATTAACGTCTACCTAGATAACAACCTACTCATCCAGAACTATCTCTCAATTCAAGACGTCATTAACTCCATCAGCACTAAGAACATTAACGTTCCTGGTGGTTCAATTGACCGCAAAGACTCAAAAATCAACGTGCGTTTTGTGGGTGAATTTGAAAGTGTTGATGAAATTGCCAATCTTGAAGTTCTCTCGCGCGAAGGTAAAGTTTTCAAGCTCAAAGACCTAGGAAGTGTAGAAGATAGCTTTCTTGATGTTGAGAAGATTGCGACTTTCAACGGTGAGGAAGTTGTTGGCTTGGCGGTTAAAAAGCTCTCTGACGGGGATGCTGTAAAAATCGTTCAAACTCTCTACAAGTCTCTTGATGATGTAAAGGCCGAGCTACCAGAGGGTATGCATCTTGAAGTAGCCGTAGACACGACTGAAGTGACCCTCAAAGATACGATTGGTACCGTACAGAGTATTCTTCTTGGTGTGATACTCACCATTGTCATCCTTCTTACCTTCCTAGGGGATTGGAGAGGGGCTATCATCGCTGCAGTCGTTATTCCGACTTCGATTATCTCTACCTTCTTTCTCATGGATCTCTCAGAGTACTCAATTAACATGATGACTCTTCTGGCCTTTGGTACCTGTCTTGGGACGCTGATTGCAAATGCCCTCATTATTATTGAGAACGTGTACAAGCACTTGGCCATGGGAAAGGATTCAGTAAGGGCCGCAGTGGATGGAACCAAAGAAGTACTGCTTGCCGTCTTTGCTTCCTCTGGTACTAACCTGGTTGTGTTTACTCCCCTTGCCTTCATGGGGGGTATTGTTGGTAAGTTCATGCTTCAATTTGGGATGACAGTCGTTTATGCGACCCTCTTTTCAATTTTAGCGTCTGTGACTCTCACACCAACCCTGTGTGCGCTTTTGCTTAAAGACCCAGCAAAACTCAAGGGACCTTTTCCAAAACTCGCAAAATTTAGCGATAAAATCATCGATAAAGTGAATCAATTCTACAAAGGCTTTTTTGACTTCACGATGAAACATCCGATCATCACGATCATTCTCACGACGGCACTCTTTCTCACCATCGTCTACCCTGCCAAGAGGTTAGGCTCTGAGTTTGTTCCTAAATCTGACCGCGATATCTTTACGGTAGAAATTCTCATGCCAGACGGAACTCCAATTGAGAAAACGGCCGAAGTTGCAAGTTATGTTGAGCTAGTTAGTCGCGATTACCCAGAAGTTAAGTCAACACTCTCAGATGTGGGTTACGACGGTGAAGAGTCTGCGCGCGTGAGTATTAACCTCATCGACAAGGAAACTCGCGATCGCTCATATAAAGATATTATGTCTGACATTCTTCCCAAGCTCTCTATGGTTCCTGAAGCAGAGATTACCCTCTCTGGTGGGGAGCGAAATAGCAGTAACGTCGGCGACGTAACCATCGATATTCGCGGTAGCGACTTTAGTGACATGTCTGAAGCTTCCGAGAAGATGAGACGAATTATGGAAGAGAGTGGCTATTTTAGCTCCGTTAAAACTTCATTTCGTCGCCCAAAAATGGAAATTCGCTTTACTCCCGACCCTAAGTCAATGATCAGACAAAACCTCAATAACTCTCAAGTAGGCTCGGTGATCCGCGCCCTAGTCAACGGTAACGACGAAGCCGTTTATAAAGAGGGCGGTGAGGAATACGACATCAACGTCACACTGGCAAAAGAGTTTAAGCAGTCAATTGAAGACTTCGACAATTTCCTCATCATTGGCAAAGACGGTCTCATTCCCATTTCAAGTGTAGGTAAAGTTGAAAATACACTAGCGACCTCACCACTTAAAAGAAGGGATAAGAACCGCATCATTCAGCTCAACGGCTACCTAGTGAAGTCAACCTTCGGCGTGGTCGCGGCCGACCTCTCTAAGAGATTTACCGAGGCTAAGCTTCCGGCCAGCGTTCACTACGCCTATACAGGAAACGCTGAGAATATGAACGAATCTAACCAGGAGCTTGGAAAGGCCTTCATCCTTGCGGTGATCCTCACCTATATGCTTCTAGTGGCAATTCTCAACTCGTTTCTCTACCCAATTTCCATTGGCTCATCGATTCTCACTTCCTTTCTTGGGGTCTTTGCCATGATGTTCTTTCTCGAGCGCTCAATGAATATCGGCTCGATGATGGCAATCGTAATGGTGGTGGGTCTAGCGGTGAACAACGCGATTCTCATGATTGAATATGCTCAGCAAAAACTTGAAGAGGGTCTAGCAATGGAGACAGCGCTGTGGGAAGCGGCTTCGAGTAAGCTCAAACCAATTCTCATGACATCTATTGCAATTATGGCCGGTACTCTTCCTCAAGCCTATGATGCCGATCAGATTAAAGCGTCTATGGGAGCGGTGGTAATCGGTGGGATGATGGGCTCCATCCTCTTCACCTATATCATGGTTCCAGCGGTACACTTGGTAATCTATCGCATCAAAAGCTTCTTCTCCCGTCTGCTTGGATCAGAAAAGAAAATTCAAAGTCCCTACTAGGCTTTGTAAAGGGGGCAGGAATTCTGTCTTGCCCCCTCTTTAACCTCCCATTAGAATCCTTTCATGAACTCAATTCTACTCGTCCATCCGCTGGCCAACGAACGCAACGATATCGCATCGCGACTTAGAAGTAATAACTTCGAGGTAGAGTGCGCTATTGGCGGTTTTCACGCCATCTCACTCATCGAGGGCAACTCCTACGACGCAATGGTAATCATGGGCGATATGGATGATATGCCGGCCATTGAGGTCATTAGTCTCTCGCGCAACGCTAAGCCACGCGAAGAGCTTCCCATTCTCTACAGTGTGCCAGGTGTGCCACAAAAAGATATTATTGAAGCTTTCGAATTTGGCGCCAATGACTACCTCGCTAAGTCCGATCAATTTAATTTGCTGCTAGAGAAGATAAAAAAACTCAAGCGATTTATTAAGCGTTAAGCGCAGCATATCGACTTATAAGCCCTCTACGCATACACTTACGCCCAATATCTGTTCACCCTTTTCAAAGGATCTCCCATGAAGAAGATCAAAGTTGCCAACCCCGTCGTGGAGCTCGACGGCGATGAAATGACACGCATTATTTGGAGCTTCATTAAAGAAAAACTCATCCTTCCCTACCTTGACCTTGATATCAAGTACTATGACCTTGGAATGGAAAGTAGAGATAAGACTGATGACCAAATCACTATCGACGCTGCTAACGCTATTGCGAAGTACAACGTAGGTATCAAGTGTGCGACCATCACTCCAGACGAAGCTCGCGTTGAAGAATTTAAACTCAAGAAAATGTGGCGCTCACCAAACGGCACAATCAGAAATATTCTCGATGGTACGGTTTTTCGCGAGCCAATTCTTTGTAAGAACGTTCCACGTCTTGTTCCAAACTGGACTAAGCCAATCTGTATCGGCCGTCACGCTCACGGTGATCAGTATAAGGCCGTAGACTTTGTCACTAAAGGAAAAGGCAAGCTCACTATCACTTACCAACCAGAAGGTGGTGAAGCTCAGACTCACGAAATCTATGATTTCAAAGGCGACGGCGTTGCCATGGGTATGTACAACACTGACGAGTCAATCCGCGGATTTGCTCACTCGTGTTTTAACATGGCCCTGCAAAAGAAATGGCCACTCTACCTCTCTACTAAGAACACAATTCTTAAAAAGTACGATGGTCGCTTCAAAGATATCTTCCAAGAAATCTACGACAACGATTATAAGAAGAAGTTTGAATCTCTTGGCATCGTTTATGAGCACAGACTCATTGACGACATGGTAGCTGCCGCCCTTAAGTGGAACGGTAACTTCGTATGGGCCTGTAAGAACTATGACGGTGACGTGCAGTCTGATACTGTTGCCCAAGGTTTTGGTTCACTCGGTCTTATGACTTCAGTTCTCGTCACTCCAGATGGCAAAACTATGGAAGCTGAAGCCGCTCACGGAACTGTGACTCGTCACTACCGCGACCACCAAGCTGGCAAGAAAACTTCAACTAACCCAATCGCTTCTATCTTTGCCTGGACAAGAGGTCTCGCTCACCGCGCTCGCCTCGATGGCAATGATGAGCTACTCGCTTTCACCAACGCGCTTGAAAGCGTGTGTGTTGAAACAGTTGAGTCTGGCAAAATGACTAAGGATCTCGCCCTTTGTATCCACGGCAGAGACCTTAAGCCTGAGCACTACCTCAACACTGAAGACTTCCTCGCCGCTCTCGACGAAGGTCTTAAAAACAAACTCTCTAGATAATCTTTAAAGGGGTCCGAAAGGACCCCTTTCCTTTTTACAGCCCCCCTAGTCATACCCTTTCACGCCTTCGTATATAGAGGACAACATTCGAATATTGCCTTAAAAAGGAAGTTTTAACGTGAAAACTCTTCTCACACTCATTGCTATGGTTATGCTTATTTCAGTTGGCGCTCGCGCTCAGGACTCTTTTGATTTTGAGACTCAACCAATCGATATCTCTGGCAACTACAGCTCACAAGCTCCAAGTGCTGCTGATCAGATGAGAAAGTATCGTGAACGCTTAGAAAAGCAGAACGAACTTATGATGAGAAAGAAGATGGAGCAAATTCGTATGCAACAAGAGGTTGAACTCATGAAGGCCCTGCAAAAGAAAATGAATTCAATTACAAAACAAATTCAAAATATGTAATCTGGTTTTCAAACCATTAAAAAAGGCCACTCTCTGAGTGGCCTTTTTTATTTGTATGGTGAGCTTAATTTAAACTTTAATCGAAGCAATAAACTTCAGATCTTCAGCAGAGAGCTTTTTAAGAAGATCTGGACGACCTTTCTTGAGCTCGGCTTTAAGGGCAGTGACCTTAGCGGCGTAGGTTGTCTTCTGTCCTGGCTTGCGCCCAGCACTCGACTCCTTCTTCTTCTTAACTTCCTTAGCAATTGGCTGAAGCACCTTTGAGCGCTCATCCCCAATAACCTTTTTAACGATGGCCGGATATTTAGAGTAAATAAGGGCCGAAACTCTTTGTCCAATGACCGGACGTCCACGATATTGATTGAGAATCACATAAATAAATTTTTCACTTCTTCCAAGAGAGAGTGAAAAATCTGAGATGGACTTCTTTGAAAGCTCAATCACTGAGTCCAATTCTTTAAGCGTTAACATAAATTTCTCCTCGCAGTTTTAGGTGCGAATTCCTGTTTAAGTATCCTTAAATAAAAATACCAACAATCATTAACCAAAACAAGACTGTGTCACGGTTGTCTTTGGTTAAAAAGGCCTAATTTTTCTCAAAATTAGCTTTAACTTTCGTAAACATTTCTCATTGAAGAGGCTGAGTTAAATTTTTGTAACTCACAAAGAGCAATTCTAAAGCCATTCAAGGGTGTCAGGTAAAATTTTTAAGACTGTCTAATATTTGGTCACTTAGTAAAAATCTGCTCAACTTTTTTCCACCCTCTTTAATAAAAACAGTGCTTTCGACGTAACCCCCACCCCGAAAAGGTGGCACCCATCTTGGATTAATAGTCTAAATATTAACAAAATCATACTCGAGGTTTGCCGTGTCCAAGCTAAATCACAAATACCTACTTTTGGCCGTACTGGCGGCATCGCCCTTTGTTGCTCTTTCACCATCTAAACTTATTGTGAAGAGAACTATGGCCAGCTTGGAAGAGAATAAGCCCGAAGTCTCATCTACAGTTAGTGAAGAAATCGTAAATACATCTGAGGAAGTTAAGAAATCCATAAATTCTACTGAGCAAGTAGAAGAGGCCCAAGAAGAGAAAGTAGAAAAAGAAGTAAAAGAAGATGCCCAACCGCAGCTAACTGAAGTGAGCGAAGATGATAAGGAAAAATTAAAACAATGTAGCGCCCGCGATGAAATTGAAAATCTAGAAAAGGAAGTTGAAAAAGTTGTCGGTGAGAATTTGAAGCTGATTGAGCGCTTTGAAAAACTCAATTCTAAGTACGATGACCAATTAAAGGTCACTAAGAAGAAAGTGGACGAAATCGAAGGTGTTGCTGCTCCAGAAGTTGGTCAGAGTGACCTGATGATTATTAGCCTACTTTCGATGATCCTCCAAAACCAACAAGCCCCGAGCTATAGTTATTTGCCAAGTGCCTTTAGCTACGCGCCTCAATTTACGGGCCCAGGCTGGAACTTTCTTCCAAATCACAATACCTACCGTGCGCCAGGTAGCTTGGGTGGCTACAGTTCTTGGGAGCAAGAGTATTACAATATTCCCTCGCTTGGATTTGTTAACCCTGCCCTGACACCAAAGGCAGACTCTCTAACAACTGGGCTCTATCCGACTATCTACTCGTCTAACGGCGATGGTCGCGCCCTCAGATCTGTGAATGAAATTGCACCGGCAAGAGGATACCAACCAACGTTTCTCTCTCCAACCGCGACCTCTAACAGACAAGCTCAAACTGAGGGATTTTCCTTCTAAGGCGCTAACCCTTAATTAATAAATACTTACTCCACAAGGCCGACTTTAAGTGTCGGCCTTGTGCATTTTTTGCGGCAAAAAATTCCTAAAGCTTCGCTACCTAGAGTCGAAGAGTGCTGTAGTAACACTCACCCCCTAGGAATCTAGGGAGCATGAAGGAAGCGCATATGAGGGCACAGGAAACGACGAAGGCCAGTACGGACCGCACGATCATCAAAAAATGTCATTGTTGCGGAGTCATTATGGAAACCCATCGTGAACCACAGCGTTGTACAGGCTGCGGCAAATCATTTCTCCCCACTCAGTACTTTGGTAAGGTGCATGCTAAAAATGAAGCAGAGTTCAAGGAACTCTTTTCGACAGCTTGCGAACTTGAAGACGAAGTTCTCATTAAGGGGCTGACACTCATTTGGTAGGCACACCCGCTGGCCTTATGATAACGTCTGATAATGACTCAGACGCAACACACATTACACCCTGCACTTCTAAGACTCCTACAATCTCGTGGCATTAGCGGACAAGATGTGGGGGAATTCCTCTCCTGGGATTTAAAAGACCTCCCAGACATAACTGCAATGCACGACCTTCCTAAAGCGTGCGATCTCATTTTAAAAAGTATTGATGCCGGCGAAAAAATTGGCATCTACGGCGACTACGATGTCGATGGCACTACTTCTTGTGCACTCTTCTGGCATTTCTTTCAAATGATTGGCGTAGATGTTGAACTCATCCAGCCCAGTAGATTTATCGAGGGCTATGGCCTGCACCAAAGTTCGATTGATCAAGCCATGGAAATGGGCATTAAGCTACTCATCACAGTTGATTGCGGCATCAGCAATTGTGAAGCCGCTGATTATGCCAATGAAAAAGGCCTTGGCCTCATCATCACCGATCACCATAAAGACGCCAGAGAACAAATGCCTGCGGCCCTGGCCGTGGTCAATCCCAATCGACGAGATGAACCTGAAGACTCTCCACTTCGCGCCATGGCCGGCGTGGGAGTAGCTTTTGCGATTTGCGTAGGCGTGAGACAAAAATTAATTGAGCGCGGGCAAAACATTGAGAGTCTCTACCCACTTCTTCAATTTGTGGCCATTGGCACGATCTGTGATCTTGCGAAACTCAATCACATCAACCTGCGACTCACCCGTCATGGCCTAAAGCAAATGCCCACAACTAACTATCCTGGCATTCGCATTTTCCTCTCACCAGAAGAGAGAAAATTCACCTTTCTTCCAAGTGAAAAATGTAGTTTCTTTATTGGCCCGATGATCAACAGTAAGGGCAGACTCGATCACCCAGAAAAGGCGCTCAAACTACTCATTGCCAAAGATAGTGAAGAGGCATTCGAACACTACTCTCACTTAGAAATTTCAAATAAAGAGCGCAAATTTATCCAGTCTCAGGTCTACAAGGAAGCGCGCGATCAGGTTCTCAGAGACCTCGATGAGAATCATCTCATTAGTATCGTCTACTCACCCGAGTGGCACGAGGGCGTTATTGGAATCGTGGCCTCTAAGCTAGTTGAAAACTTCCGAGCTCCTGCAATTGTCTTTACCGATGCTGAGCAAGAGGGAATCATAAAAGCCTCTGCCCGCTCTGCAGGTGATCTTTCTATCTTTGATAGCCTAAAGAAAGTGGAAGACCTCTTTATAAAGTTTGGTGGCCACAAGGCGGCTGCGGGCCTTTCAATGCCAAAGGAAAATTACCCTGAGTTTTGTAGACGAATTAATGAGGATCTTGCAAACGTTCCTGCCAATATACGCACTAACGCTCCAAGCTTTGATATTGATCTAGGTCCAGAAGAAATTACCCCTAAACTAGTCAAAGAACTTGAAGCACTGGAGCCTTTTGGAATGGGCAATGAACGCCCGGTCTTTCGGGTAAAAGGACTCGACCTACAGAGCTTTGACACTCTTAAAGATGTTCACATTAGATGGAATTTTAAATTTAGTGGAAACAATAAACCAGTCAACCTGAAAGGGATAAGCTTTAACTATGTGGGCAAGTACGAGACTCTCTCGCCCCAAGAAGTTTACCAGGCCAACGCTTTTAAACACGAACCACTCAGCGTGATTTGTGGAGTTGGGATTAATCGTTTCAATGGGAACGAATATCTCCAACTCCAAGTAGACCGCGTCGACCTTGGTAACGTTTAATTAGCGAATAATTGTCACTTTTTGCATGACCACATCTTCGCGAGGACGATCCATCATTTGAGTTGGAACGTTGCCGATTTTCTGAACGACATCCATCCCCTCGATCACTTTGCCAAATACTGTGTGGCGGCCATCAAGGTGTGGAGTTGGGCCAAGAGTCACGAAAAATTGTGAACCATTTGTCCCCGGTCCAGCATTTGCCATAGAGAGAATCCCCTCGCTGTTGTGGCGTAATTCAGGCATGCACTCATCCCCAAATTTATATCCTGGGCCACCAGTTCCTGTGCCTTGTGGACATCCACCTTGGATCACGAAACCGCTAATAACTCTGTGAAAGACGAGACCGTCATAAAATGGGCCCGCTTTCTTAGTTTCTTGTCTACCTTCGGCAAGGTTTACAAAATTCCATACTGTTTCAGGACACTCTTTTGCATAGAGTTCAGCAGTGAACTCACCAAGATTAGTTTCAAACTTAACCTTGAGACGATCGATATCCTCTTTATGCTCGCTCTTTTTAACACCACCTAATCCAAACATATATCCTCCTAGTAAGATCGATAGTTAAATTTCCCCGAGATCGCCTTTGGGCGAAGTTCTTTAGGGGTATAGAAGAAGACCTTTTGGCCTTCGTTAAATAATTTTGTCACATCAACATGAATTCCCGATTCTAGCTCACCCTCTTGACCGTAGGGAGAAAATAATTCGGCAGGAATCATCCTGATATTTTCATCAAAAATTCCGTTCTTTGAGAGCCACGCTCTGAGCCCAACTCCACCAAGGCAATTGCTAATGACTACGGGATGTCCCTTCATCACATCTTCTCGCCCTAATATTTTTTTAATGGAAGTCTTGCTCGAATTAATGAGTGGATCAATCCAAATCAAGCTCACCCTATCAAATTGTGGCTTGCGATAAGGATAGAATCCTGACTGAATGCGATTTGAGGTTTCAAAGAAGACAACTTCCTCATCTTGAGGACGAAGCTTATCAACGCCAGCATCTTTGGCTTTTTCGCGTCCAAGAAGATTAAAAAGAAACTGAAACTGAAGTGCATCCTCATAACTATAGCGATAGCTAGCGCGCAGGGCCTTCATATCTAAATAGCGCACTGATATCTCACGCTGGCAAGATCCCTCATCATAGCTATTGGCCCATGAGGGAAGCTCTGAAAGAAAGTACTGAATGACTCCTGAGTTGCGGTAGTAGGCTTCTGAGTTTCGAGTCTCAAAGCCTTTGAGCCCAATTACCTGATCACTCGAGCAGCCGCTCGCCAAGATCATAGTGAGAAGAAGCAATGAGATAATAGAGAACTTCATTATTGGGCGGCCCTCGAGAAATTCTCAAGTAAACGCGCAAATGACTCTTCAATATCTTTAAAGTTTTCGAGTCGGTAGTATCCAACGTCATTGTCAATTGAGTAGAGCTCTGTCTTCTCATGCCCGCTTAAAACGAAGAGTTCTTTGCAAGCAATAGTCATCATGCGCTCGCCCTCTTTTTTAGGCTCGAATCGAAATGCAGGCAATTCGGTGGTGACAAAAATTTCCGCGCGATCACTAAGGCGATCGAGGGAAGTAATATTGGCCCCGGCCCAAAGTCTAAGCCTACGCTTAGGTGCGCTCGGCTCAGTTGTCTTGGCCCTTACGTGTGGCTCAAGTGCTCGGTATTCATGAAGAGCTCTTTCATATTCTCTAGCAGCTGCTTCAAATGCTCCAGCTTCTTCAATGAGCTTTGGCTCTAACAATGTAATGATAGGATGATTGTCGCGCTTTAAATTTTCAAAAGGTTCTAGCTCTGTAGTAACCAGAGTGAGAGTAGAATCTGCTGAGAGCTTGCTGGCCAACTGATAAAATCCCATCGCCGCGAGCTCGCCGCTTCCAACGATGACATAATCACCTTTTAAGTTCTCGCTCTGACAGAGATTCCAAATTTTCTCAAGCGCATTAAGTCCGTAAGTAAGGCCGCCCTCTTTGGCCACATAGGCTTCATTCAAAGCAAGGCTGGTTCCTGGACCTGCAGAATTTGGTGCCTGATAATTTCCGGTAGCTTCAAAGACAGCGTCGAAGTCTTCAAAACCTTCGGCCTCAGCACTTAGGGCCTGCCAATCCTTTTGAGACAATGATCCTTTTATCGTCTGGGCCATCTCTGGATTATCGCGCTCAAGCTCTCTCATCTGGGCGTCCGCTCGCAAGCTGTAGACCACGCGAAAGAGATCAAAGAAGCGCGAGGCTTCTAGCGGGGCTTCCCCAGGGCCTAGGAAGCGCTTATGAACGCGCTTGGCGCGGTTTGGCTTAATAGATACACCCTCGCGGGCAAGGTGCTCCCACAGGGCAGCGAGATACTCTTTGTACTCACTGGCCCTAAGCGCTCCGCTCTTCCAGGGTAGCCCTGACACGGCCCTGGCTTCCTCAGTCGTGAGGCCTTCCCAGTTCCCAAGCGGGTAATCCGGCCAGCTCGAAGCTAGACGTGCGATGCGCCCTGAAGCATTAGAAGGTGCAAAAAGAGTGACGGAAGCACCTAAATTCGAGGCTTTAAGAGCGGTATGGAGGGCAATTGGGCCTGAGCCCAAGACGGCAATTTTCATGATGCTAGATTTCTAGCATGAGAGGGCCCGTTTGCAAATTGCTAGGGACCCCTGGCCTTGAACAATTGTCCTAGAGAAAGAACGCGCGCGTATCACCGCGATCGTGGGCAGAGTGCTCTGAATAGCTGTAGAGGAAGTCGATAAAAGACTGAAGGGCCGCAAATGAAGGAAGTGAAGTATCAAACTCACAGCCGTAGGCAAAGTAGTGATTGCCATCAGTTCCAAGCACTTCATTGCCATATTTAATGCGTACAACTACGGGAATAAAAGTCTCTTTAGTGAAATACATTCTAAGGGTGTGCTCAGTATCTTTCTCATACGGGCTAGTCCCCTTTGGACCAACTGGAATTTGGAAGAGACATCCTTCTTGAGAGATATCAATGAGTGTGACCGGATAAACTGTGCCGTGGTTGTCGAGGACTGTGTAGGCGCCGAGAAAGTTTTGAAACAAAATGCGCTCGAAACTGCGACGCTTTTGCTCGATATTTTCTTTTCTCTTGCCAACAAAATCTAATAATTTATCTGTCATGTACACCCTCTTCCTAAGTAGTAGGTTTTACTACTCATCGGGAAGTAAGGTGGTGGGCCTTAAAGACTTGTGAAAAGAATCTAGGACGACCAAGAATTGCCGCGTTCCCAGTGAGGAATCTGAGCAATCTCCTCGTGAATACGCTGGTAGGCCTCAAGACGGCTTTGAATGATTTCCCGAGTATGCTCATCGGCTTTGAGCACTTCCTCGCCATGAAAGAAGGCGCAGCCACCCGCCTGGCCGGTGTGCTGACAATTGCTAAACTTACAACTGGCCGCGAGCCCTTGGATTTCGGGAAAGAGCTCGATCAGACCCTCGGGGTCTAGGTCTTCAAGCGAGAGTGAGCGAATGCCTGGACTATCAATAAGATCAAGGCCAGCGCATTCAACGATCTCTGACCAAGTGGTGGTGTGAGTGCCCTTGCCCACCTTTCCAACTTCTTGTGTGCGAAGCTCTACTTCACCGCCAGTCAGAGCATTAATAGTCGTGCTCTTTCCAACCCCTGACTGGCCAACAAAGAGTGCGGTCTTTGAATGAAGAAGATCCGAGAGGACTTCAAAGCTCTCCCCGCCATAGGCCGGAGCGAGTGCCGGGGACTTTGCTGCAATTTCAAAGCAGCGCACTCCCGAGAAAATCATGCGCTCAATCTCAAAAGCGAGATCGAGTTTCTTAGGCTTAAATTCATCCATCTTATTAAAGACAATCAGAGGTGTAATATTCCATTGGCGAGCGCGCACAAGAAAGCGATCGAGAAAGCCGCGCTTAAAACTTGGCTTAGAGACCGAACAGAGAATGACCATGTAGTCGACGTTGGCGGCGGTGACCTTCTTCTTTTGCTCGCGCACCAGAAGACGATAAATTTCATTTGTGCGCTCATGAAGCTTGGTAATCACGTACTCATCAGACTGGCGCTCAATTTCGACATAATCGCCGACGACGAGGTCATCATTCTTAAGCAAACTGCCATAGGCCGTGGCCTGGACGCGCTCTCCCCCCTCGACTAATCGACAGGTAAATTCGCGCATAGATGACTTTAAAATGCGTCCTCGCAACTGGTAAGCCCCTCAAATTGAGTGTTTTTTCGCTACTAGTCTTACCAAGAAAAGGATCATAAAGACAACGCTTCAAGTGTTAGCACACCTTGACAAAATCATGGTTAAACTATTAAATTCATTTTTCATCAACACGCAGCCATAGCTCAGCTGGATAGAGCAACCGCCTTCTAAGCGGTAGGTCGCAGGTTCGAATCCTGCTGGCTGCGCCACTTTCTTTTGATCACCAACAATTTAGCGATAAAAAACTTTTTGATAGCGACTCGAGATAATTTTAAAGAGGTCACTATTGGGTCCGGCCTCAAAACCAAGAACAGGTTTGCCAGACTTTCCCCTGAGAACTCCATCTGCTCCACGCACATAGCTCCCACTCCGAGCGGCCCCTTGCTCAAGATAGGCCCCATTGGAATTCCATCCCGCCGCACTTGAGATTTGTGAGCTCACCCCATCGACGAGCTTTGCCTTGGGTCCTTTGAGTGCCTTCTTTCCCTGGGAGTCAACTGCCGCGGGTTTGGCAGCGGCAAGGGCCTTTGAGAGCGCGGAATTGCCCGCGAGGGAGAGATTGGCCGCGCCCGTTCCTGAAGTCGTCGAGCGAAGTTCTGGGGGAAGAGTCTTTGAAGAAATAATTGCATTCGTTGTTTGGCGAATCTCTCTCATAGCGCGATCGAGCTCTTTGTCACTGCCTGGGTAATTCACAATGCGCTCAAGATCAGATTTAATTTTGGCCAAGCAATCGACCTTCTTGCACTCTTCCCACTCCTTGGCGCGATCGCCGAGCTTTTTCCAAGTCTCATTTGAATTGAGATAATTGGCGAGTTCAAGCGAAGAGAGGTCTGTGCGCGACAGGGTTTGCGCTACTTCGTTAAGCCCCTGGGCCATTTCAAGCGAATCATTTTGAATTGCGTTTAGTTGCGAGTGAACGGGAAGATTTCTTAGCAGAAAAGACTGATCGGTGTGAACATAGGTTTCGCAAAAATCAAAATTATAGGAAGGAGGCTCGAAATTATAGAGCTGAATTTCATCAGCAGGCATGATGGCATTGTAGACGGCCAGGGGATCATCACCAGGAGTGGCATTGACCTGGCAGTTGCCCACCAATCCATCGAGCGTTGGCATGCGATTGAGGTTCACCCCAGTCACTGCCCCTTTGTAATTAAAGAAATCTCTAAACGTTTCGGCCGTTTCTTTATTTCTTAGAATGCCTTGCTTTTGATAATCCGCAGCTGCGGATTGCTTGTCGCCCTCGCTCCCAAAAGTTGCGGCCTTATCTTGAAGGAAGCCTGTCGCTGCAATTCGGTCCCCCTCAAAGAGCGCTTGCTCAGCTTCTCCAAGCTTTACGTTGTCATAGGCCGCAGAGAAAGCTTGTTGATTATCAGCAGTCTGGTAAAAACCTGATTCAGGTGCCACCAATCCGGCTTCAATGTAGCGAAACTTCGGGTCTCCCTTTTGGGCCCCCTGCAAAGTGGTAAGCGCCTCAGCACTACTCTCACCGCTATATTTAGATAACATCCCAGGTAGTGAACTTGAAACAAAGCCAGGTGAGCGCGGGTCCGTTCGAGCTCCTGCCTGATTATAATTGGCCATAAAGTTCATGGCATTAGCTTGAAAGTAGCGGTCGCCTCCACCATAGTCTGTGAGCCCGACTCCTGCGCCCTTCACATAATCATAATTGCTGTAATAGAGATTACTCCCCCCTTTGGGAGAGCGACTAATTGTTATGAGAGTGTCCCATTTGAGCCTTCCATATCCCGACTCCTGCCACATCTCAGAGCCAGTACCATTAGCTAAGGCTGAATGATTCAGTGTGAGAGCAAGACTCGTTAATAGAACTCCATGCTTAATTTTCATCACAAGTCTTAACACCATTAACTAGCGAGCAATTGCTATTGAGTTCACTGCGAGAAACGACAGCGCGAGATCCAGACTCCTCAGCATTCTCGCCCTCGCCCTCCTGCTCTTCGGCCTGTTGAATTTCGGCCGCAATGAGTTGATCAATGAAGGTGCTCATAAAGTCACCCACTGAGGCTCCGGCCCCACCACCTGAACTTCCTGAATTGCCACTTGAAGAGCCACGGTTTGAGCCTCTTCGATTATAGGAGTTGCCATCATCAGATGAATTCGAAGAAGAGGCCATAGAACTAGTTCCGCTCATATTTCCAAGGCGTCCATACTGCTCGGAAGAACATCGCTCTTTAATCACACTCAACCCTTTCTTAGCTGAGTCGCGAGAGCCTTTGGCGCCTCCATTGAAGTAGTACCAAACTCCACCAGCTCTCTCTTCAGTCACAATGTCATTGTCAAAGCTATGCGGTGTCTGGGCGCGTTTCGGATACTGCCCGATAAAGTTCTTACAGAGATCCTTCATTGCTGCTGCCGTCACTGTAGGACAGGCAACTGAAAGTTTACAGCGAGGTCCCGCGCAATGGGAATTATCGTGTATATAAATTGCGCCTTTTAATGTGGCCCCATACCAAAGATGTTTCTTTGTTTGATTCTCAGTAATTCCTAGTCCAGCGGCGTAGGTTTGAAAGTTAGAACATGGAATACACTGCGTGCCTGCTTCAAATTGCATGCAGCACTCACCATTGGCATTTTCACTCATGGTCTGATTAGCAGCATGGCACTTATCTAGTTTAGCGGCGTAGCCACCATTGTAGGTATTCGTGTTAATGCGACCGTACTCACGATACATTTCATCAGCGCTACCCTTGGCGAAGTTGCCAAACCAAAACATTCCAGTATCAACTTCTAAGGCCTCAGTGACACCAAAAACACACGAGCAATTTCCCCCCTGACAACTACTGAGATATGCAGTGACGGCCTTAGACCAGTAGTCATTGGAGAAGTTTTGAGGGGGAGAATTCAAAATTGAGTCGAGCTCTTCATCCGTGACTTCGGCATAAGTGCTCAGAGAAAAGAGCACCACCAAGATGAGTCCCAAAAAAATAGGTAAATGTGCAAAGTATTCTCTTCTCATAATTCCTATAAGTATCGAGGTCATGGCCTTTTACAGCAACCCCTAGGCAGCTAGCTCCCTAAAAATACTTGTAGAATCCCTGAGTTCAGCGGTTTGAAATGCCCAAAAAAAGTGTCAATTTTCGTGAAAAAGTCTGCGGATGCCACTTTGCTGGTATCTCTTTGTGAGAATTTCCCACAAGCTCTCACCGGTATTATTGATATCTTGATACTTTACCATTTCACCGACCGGCGTCTCCTGAGAAGCTCCCGATTCGGCAGTAGCAAATTCCTCAACTCTTTTTGAGTCTGACATATCAAATGAGAGTGTGTTCTTATCCTGTTTTTTTTGTACGGCGACTTCGCCTCCCTTAAGCGTCGTTGCCTCTCTTGGTGCTTCAGGTGAAATTTCTGAACGAGCTAGATCGAGCGCTGTAGGATCTAGCGCCTTCTTTAAGCGATCGCTATTGAGTGCGGCCATAGCAAATGGCCCGGCCTGCTCTAAGCCCAGCTTAGCGTCATTCTTATCCATAGCGCGAATAAAGTCGTCATTAAACTTGTCGCCAAATTTTAAATCTGTGCCAAAGTTGGCCTTGGCATCTTTAATGGCATCAGGCAGAAGCATTTTATTCATTTTATTTACTCTGGTGGCCATCTTCTCTAGATCTGTGTGGCTGAGGTCAGCTGGAGTGAGAGATCCGGTGTTAATGCCGTTAAGTGTCTGAGCAAATGTTTTCGCCTCAAGTGAGAGTCCCGGCTCAGTCAAAGCAACCTGAGTGGGAACTTTCAAACAGCCACTCTCGCCCTTATTATTCTTGAGACTTTTACATGCACACTTCTCATCAAATTCCCCAGTGACGGCCATACAACCGACTCGCTCCTTCTTTCCTTTCACACTTGCATAGGAATTAGGGGGGATGAAGTAGTTAGTTTCATCGCTCGCCCAAAGTGATTTACAAGTTTCTGAATTGGAGCGATTCGTATTTCGCTTGCCCTCATTGGTGTAGCAATAGCACCTTGGCGAAGTCTGAAGGGATTCATAATTATCTCGGCCGGCCGGACAGTGTCCCGCCATTAAGGCATTAAACTTCTCAATCATCTCTTGAACTTTTTGAGCGTTTTCTTTAGCAAGCTTTTCTTGATCATGGGCCGCTTTCCATAGATAGGCACTCACACCGAGCCCTACTCCGGCCATCATAATAATGCCCACTGGGTGACCCATTGCTTGGGAGACCCCAGCAGAGCTCACACTCGCCCCAGAGACATCACCAGAAGCTGGGCCGGTGGCCGATGTCCCACTCGCACTTGCACCGTCAGCGCCCTCCGCTCCGGCAGCTCCATCTGCTCCTTCGGCCCCCTCAGCTCCTTCAGACTTTCCGCCACAAGAGGGCTTTCTCATATCAAAAATTGCAGCGGCCATCGACATCCCATAGCCGGCAGTTAACATCATATAAGCTGCCTTTCGATTCTTGGAGTAGTCAGCGACCATTTCTTGTTCTTGCTTTAAAAACTCAAGAGCTCGCACTTGTTGATGATATGAATTCGAGAGCTCCTGCTCTTTTTCATACTTCTCACGCAGTTCTTCCAATTGCTTCTTGGCGCTCATTTGAAAATAAATTTCAGACATCACTCCCGCTCCACCAGTGGCAGCGAGAATGTACTTTGAAATGCATCGCCCTTTTGCATTCTTTGCGGCAGCGATATTAAGAACCATGATTGTTGCAAGGGCAGCACTTACTCCAGCGCCAATCATGTAGGGGGGTTCTTTCTCTTGCTTGATTCCGGTGTATTTAAGGGCGTAATCGTCGTGACACTTCTTTCGCTCTTCATATTTGGCAAGCTCAGAGCATGCTTCATAGTCATCACGGGCCGTCTTAGATTCCTGTGTTGTCACACAGCGATTGAGTTCACAGCTCCAAGCTTTTGATGAGTCGAGCTCACAGGCATTTCGCTCATTGATAAGTTGCTCATCATCAAACGTACTACAGGCCATGACTTGCGCGTTCATAAGTGCAAGCATACAGCTAATGACAGTTAGAATTCTGCCCATCTGGAAGGTCCCCTATATTAATCAAGTGATTATATTGTAAGACAATTCTAGATATGGAATTAAGCCCGGTATATTAAATCATTACTTTCCGCAAACTTGAGAGTTTTGCTAGGTTGATATCAGTCCTCACCACCGCCAGAGTTTTGAGTTATTCTATAAAGGTGAATAAGATAAACCCTTCAAACCTTTGGACTATTTCAGAGGACATTCAACAACTTGGCGACTTCCTTAAGGCAGGTGAGTTTGCCAGCGCACAGAAGAAGCTCAAGACTTGGCTTAAAAAAAATTCTCCAAAGCCCTTTGAACGCATTCGCATCTCCGAATATTACTCCTGGATGGGACAAGACTCGGCCGCAACTAAGATCCTAGGCCCTCCCCTTACGCAGTCTGAACTTAGAGGTTTAAGTGCACCCGAACTCTGTATCCAACTTCGTTTGAGCTACATGCTAGGTATGTCTGGAGCGAAGTATGTGGCCCTAGACCTGATGAAAAATATTCAAGAAATTATGGGAAGCGAGGGAGATCTCCTCGCCCACCACTACCCGCAGTATTTTCAAAACTTTGCCTACCTGCACTTAGCCTACTACCACAGTGAGAAGGCCAGATGGGGCTTTGAGAATGCGATTAAACTCTATATTCCTGAGAGCTATCAGTATTTTTATATTTCTCTTGGTCTCTCAGACTGCGACGCAATTGACGGCAACTTTCTAAGTGCTTCTGAGAGAGTTCAAACGCTTCTAGAGTCAGAACATTTTGAAAATGATAAATTGATTCTCGCAACCGCTCATCAGGCCCTTGGCGAGTACCTCAACTATGATGGAAAATTCGATCAAGCTCGTCATCACTTTAATAAATCATTTAATCTCTTTGGAGCAGACAACCAAAGCAAAGACTATGCTTATCTCTTAAAGCACTCTGGTCTCAATTACATCTGGAGCAAAGAAGATTTTAAGCGAGGTGTGGCCGAATTAATTCAAGCCAGAGATCTACTCTCTCGCCCTGATCAAACCCCTACAAGCTTAATTGAAATTCTCTTTTGGATAAATCACTATGAGCCAAACCTATTGAGTTTGGACGAGCGCCTGACCCTGCTTGCCTACCCAAATTACAGTATCTATTCTCTGCAAGCTGGAAGAACGAGGGCGCAGAGTGACGACACAAAGGTCCCCCCTTGGGTAGTAAGTAGAATTGAAGACGAAAAGATAAGTGATATCTGGGTTGCTTCGAACGATAAAATTGTCCTTAAATTCTACCGGGATATTTCGCACCGGGATTTCAATCAAGACCTAATTGATTTGAAGTCATCTCTCATCTATAAAAAAAGTGGTGAAGTCATTGGTCTGACAGAGCTGCAGTCAAAGATCTTGCTAGCACTCGCTGGAGGTGGAAGCCGAGGTGTCCATCAATATTTACTCGCTGATTCAATCTATCGCCAAGAGTTTATTAACTGGGAATCTGGACTAGACAGAATTAAAAAGGCAGTAAAAGCCCTTGGAAAATTCGGATTTTCAATAAAGATTAAGAATTTAAATTATGTGTGGGAGCGCGAGCATATCGGTTTGATTCTTCCCACCGACCTAACTCCAAGAAATTGGTATCCCTTCGCGATGAAGTCTCTCCCGCATTCTTTTACCAGTGAAGAGCTTGCGCAGGCTTTAGGCATGAGCACCCGCAACGCCCAAAGGTTAATTAAGGAGTGGAGACAGGAAGACCTCATCGATCTTCCCACCCCACACTCTTATACCTGGAGGGGCGTGGGGTCTTAGTTTAGTGCTGCAGGGTTTTCAAACTCAGCGCGAACTGCGTTTAAGATCTCGCTTGCATTGCTCGATTCCATTCCTAACCTTTGACGAGCAATTTCCATCCAATCGGACCAGAATTCATCTTTGCGATTCTCTTCAGCGCTTGGAGCAATGGTACCTTCAGCACTCATAGCTGCTTCAAGCTTAATGCTTTCGAGGTCTTTAAAGTTTCTAAGCTTCTCCTGTGGAGTCTTAGCTTGATTATATTTTACGAGCACTCTAAAGAAGTCTCCCTCTTTGCCCCAAAGTCTGAGCGCGTGGATAAACTTCTCACATGTCTCATCAGTGAGGCCTCGCTTGCCTTCAATCACGAGCTTCAAAAAGCTCGAAGAATTGATCCCGGCCTTTGAAGAGAAGTAGCGGTAGCTAAAATATGTCGTTGTCTGCTTGTAGTAAGTGTAAGTGTCGGCCAAATAGAGTCTGTAGTCTAAGTAGTTAAAAATCTGTGGTTTCTTCATAGTATTCATATAACCCCTCCTGTTTACAGCTCTTAAACTAAGAGATTTGGGGGGGAAAATTTAGGGAGTAATTCGTCGCCGCGTTATTTTATTTAAAAAGTGCCCCTAACTAGCCGATAAGACGATATGAAGGTAGCTCTGATGATCTACATTTTTTTGGAAGCGCTTGCCTGGTCACAAGAATCTGTACCCAATACTGATATGATCAAGCAGGGAGAAGAGCTCGCACGAGACTTTCAAGAGCAAATAGACTCGTTAAAAGAGAAAGAGGAAGAACAGATGAAGAACAAAAATTGGTTTTCAACCTGGAGCTTAATTGGACTCTTCACTTTTGGAGTGGCCAACTCTCCGGACGCGAATGCCCAGAAAAGACTCTACAACGGTGGCCGTGGCCCCGGTGGTGGCGATGTTCTTCTCTGTAAAAAGAGCAAAGACAATTCATTTCAAGGTGAATACTCATACGATTATATTCAAACTCGCAACTCGCTTCACGAAGAAAACAAAGACGAATTTGAGTTTCCTAAGGATCAAAATTGCAAAGAGCGCATTAACTTCATTGCTGAGAGACTTGCGAGCGTCAATCCAGTCATGGCCGAAGGGCTTAAGGATTTTATTAAGTCGGTCCCCTTTAACGGTGGCGATAGTTCAAGTGCCAGAAGGCGTTGGGTCTCATCGGGTTCTAAGGAAACACCAGAGTGCCATAGCTACGATATTAAAGATGAGACTCACCTCGTGAAAGCTGATAACTGCCAAACTTGTCAGCTCTTTAACCGCGACTACTCAAGAACACGACCACAAATTTTCTATACTTATAATGCTGGCCTCTTTAAAGATATCCAGAAAAAGCCAACCCAGTGTAGCTACGCCCTCATTCATGAGTGGGCCAGAGACTTTCTTCCAGACTCTAAAGATCTCTATTTTTTCACGGCTTCACTTCACTCAAAGAATTTCTTAAAAAATGGCGATCTCTCCCTCATTCCTCTCGATCAACAAACTGAGAGCTGTTTTGAAATGAGTAAGCACGCACCAGCTCAGACTGATAAGCTCGATATCTACTTTAAGATCTCTGCTCTTGTTCCTCCAACACAAGACGAAGTTGAGCGCTACCAAGGTGAAATGGTAAGAATGACTAAGGAGCTCGATCGCAAAATCGATCAAGATATTGACCGCATGAGAAAGCATAGACCAATTGGATTTAATGAGAGGCAGGTTGAATATCTCGCTAAGAAAACTCAGATGAATAAAATTGATGTCATGATGAAGCTTGATGACAAAGAACTCACTCACGCCCAAGCATACGAAGAGTTAAAGCTCATAGAGTCTACTCTTCCTAATTACCGCCCAAAAGATCAGGATATAGGGATGCTCTTTTTAATGGACTCAGGACCAGTTGGAACATTTGTAAAGCCAAAGGATTCTGATCCTCGCATGCCTGCAAATATCGAAATCATCGAGGCTAAACCAGTAGACTAAGCACTACTGGTTTTTGTACTCAACAATTTTCGTTCCCTCTGGGCCAGCGATCGCTTGCTGAATAACACCTTGAGGGCTCACGCTAAAGGGCAAATCAATACTAAAGGTACTATCATCAATACCAGCTTCAACGCTAACACTTGTCCCAAGCTCTCCACTGCTAGAAATCGTTTGAAAAGTGACTTTAGGATTTTGCGCATTCTCTTCACTCAAAGATGGATCGCTACCTAGTGCCATTACAAAGCCTCCATTTTCAAGCGGGAAAGTTCCTAAGACTGCGCCGAACTTTTCAGTACCCACTTCGACCGTTCTATCTGGAGCGCCAGTTGCGGCCTTGCGATAGGTCGCCATCACCCTGCCCTCTTCCGTTAATATAACATCGAGTGCTTCATCATTTGTCATGGAGGGCACTCCATACATCTCAGTCTTTTCCCCTGTCTGCTTATCAAGCTTAATCGTTTTTTCATGACCAACTAAGTAGACGGCATCATCTCTAGCATCAACCCTCATTCCATCCAAGTGCTCCGGATCATGAGAGAAATTCATTTTTTCCGCCACACCTTCAGGAGAAATCTTAACGAGCGAGTACTTATCGTTTCCAACCAAGACAAAGGAATTACCACTAGGGTCGAGTCCATGGCCGCGAATATATTCGTTGGGATCACTCTTATAAATAACACGCTCCTTACCATCCGGAGTAATCTCAACCACTCGGTCGTTAAATCGATCTGCAAAAAATACTTCACCGTTATGACCTGAAACAAAGCTGGTGGGGCCAATTCCCCCCGACTCTTCTGATAGTCCCACTTGCTCACGCGTTGCTTTTAAAACAACTCTTCCACCATTTTTTTGTTCTCCAAGTACTGGCTTTGCCGAGTCCACCTTCTGGCCTATAGCACTCTCTTCTCCAGTAGCAGTTGCGATTGTGACGGGCCCACCCTTGGTCACCTCGGGCGAGTCTCTCTTTATAGTGATTGGATCACTCGGGGCTTTTGAATTCATCAGATACCAGATGCCACTAATCACTAAAGCAAAGAGTACTAATCCAGAAATCAAAAATTTCATCAACTTACCTCTAGGTGTTCACAGATTAACAACGTAAAAGTGTGAGAAGACTTCAAAAGCAACCCATTGCATCAAAAAGCTTATTACTATGCCAACGCACCAACCAATTATAAATCGCAATGGAGGATAAACAACATGAAGACAGCTATTTTATCACTTTTCGGTCTCACCATGATGACAATCGCTCCAGGCATGGTCAATGAAGCAAGTGCGGCCACAAAATATCGCGCCAGTGATGTTGTGAAGTACGCTCTTACGGCCAAAGGGATTCGCTATCTCCTAAGAGATAAAAAGGGTTCAGTTAACGCCTGGAACAGCAATGTAAACGCCAGTCGTTGGGGAAATACCGACTGCTCAGGGCTTGCCAGCGCGGCCATTAGATACGGCGGATACAAATCTCCTGAAAAGAAGGGAAAAGCCGCCATGTCGACAGCGGGTATCGGAGACGCCGCCGCTAGAGGCAGAAGTGGTCTCAAATTTATTGGCAGTACAAAGACGATGAAAGCAAATGCCAATCACGGAGACCTTATTAATAGAACGGGAAAACCGTATGGGCACGTGTTCATCTACAACGGTGAAAATAGCAAAGGTCTCATTGAAACTGTTGAAGCCAAGTGTACAAAATGTGGAGTTGGCCGCTTCACAAGATCGTGGTCCTCTACTTATAAAACAAATTACAAGCTCGTTCGCTCTTCGAATGTTGTTGATGATGTAAAGAGTAAGCGCACGAATTTCAAGCTCTCAGATGCAGATGCTTCAAATAAAACGACCTCAAGCCCTGCTTCAAGTTCTCGCTCAAGTTCAAGCTCTAGCTCGAGTTCAGATAGCTACAAAGTGAAAAGAGGCGACACCGGAGCAGAGATCGCAAAGGCGCATGGGGTAAGTTTAAGCACCCTTAAGCGCGCCAATCCAAGTGTTGATTGGAGACGCTTGGATATCGGACAAGAGATCAACATCCCTTCATAGGGTTGATGATATTCCCAGGGCAGCCCCCTTCATTGCCCTGGGGTTGGTGGTTATGGAGGGGGAAGTTGTGGTTGCTTCCCCCTTTTTTTTGCCAATTATTTGAGGCGCCCTCCTAGCAACATTCCTCTTTAAATTCAATACATTAGCAAGAGTTCTTGAGTAAAACCTACGGTCAACCGATACTTAGACTAGTAATTAGGAAGTAATAGGGACACTCTTGAAAATTAAGCTCCTGGCCTTCACTTTATTCTCAGCGATTCTGACGCCCACGACTTTTGCGTGGTCTTCTGGCGTGGATATTCTAAGTGATCTTCACAGAAGTGAATTTGCAAAACTTCACCTTACAATTGTCGAAATTAATACATTGAGAGAGAAGCGCTCGCTTCTTCCCTTAAAGAAAATTCCAGAGGGAAGTCTGAGCACGACCTCCTCTTATCAGAAACTTATTGACCTTCTCTTTCTCGACCAGGCCCACGCGGAAGCCAGAGAGGGAACCTGTATCTTTGGTGGTTGGGCGAGTTTTACAGTCGGCGGTAAATGTAGGGCACCTTGGAACTACTCTTCAGACTATGAGCTCAAGAGTATCGGGCCTACCTATAGTAGTGATTTCTTCTGCGGCTCAGACAACCTATTTCGCTGTAACCCCATTCTCTTTGGGCCAGGTGGCCAAGATGGCAAAGGCCACTGTATAGAGTTAGAAAATGGCGGCTACGAAAACCTCTCGCTCAATTGCTTTAAAAAATCAAAAGAGACGCCAGAAGATCTCTATGATCTCTATCGCAATGACCCCAACTTTCGCATGGCCTATCTCAATCTCATCGAAGAAACGATGGGGTTTTGTAGCCAGGCCTCTGATTATGATGCCTGTAGAGTCCTAGTCTCTGCGATACAAAGCTCTAAAAACTTTGTCTGTAACGATCAAACTCTCAACCAACTCCTTGGATCAGAGCGCTTCATGGAACTCGAAAATATTTGGGGTTCAGTTGAAGGTGAACTCATTCAAAATCAAGGGAGAGCAAAAGCGCTTGGAGAGAGAGTTACGAGTTATGTTGAACAGCATCCACTTGAACCTCTTGCTGAATCGAGTGAAAACTATCGCTCTGTCTCAGGGACAGACTTTGATAACTACTCGAACTCTCCACAAGTGCAAAAGATGATTGCAACACTAAAAAAGAACACACAGCTCAACTGCGGGCAAAGCCTAGGCTCCTGTCACAGACCAACCGCAGAGAGTAAGCCTAGAGACTCAAGTGAAGTAGGTCAGTCAATTAGCATGTGTTGGAGATACGTAAAACTTGGGCTCATGGGCGGAGATTTATCAAAGAATTATATCGGAGGCGAATTTGCGGTCCACGCCGGAAGAAGCCTCAAGCAAAAGGGTTTTGTAAATCTCCTAGATAGCCCCGAATACAGAAATATGACCCCTCATACCGCTCCTCCAGGTGCTGTGCTAGTCTATAGAAAGGAAGGTAGCTACACTCCGGGGCACATTGAGGTAAAGACCGACACGGGAACTTTTATTAGTGACTTTGAAAGTAAGAGTCCTATTACTGACTACAACCCTAGACGACATCTCATTGGCATTTACATTAACCCAAACGCTGGAGGGGAGTAGAAGATGAAAACATTACTAATTGCTCTTATTGCCTCTCTGAGCCTGGCCTGTGCAGCAACGGAGAATACTCTTCCTGCAAAAGACCCTGCTCCTACAACACTAGAAGCAGCTGTGGCGAAGAGGGAAAAAGGTCTTAAAGAGACCTACCTATTACTAGAGAATGCTGCCAAGAAATTTGAAAAAGATAACAATGTAGCTGAGTTGGCAAAATCACTTAAGTTCTATGCTGATATTTTTAAATACGATCAAAATCACTACATTGTAGAAATGTTTGCTCCGATTTATAGAAATCAAAAAATTAAGAACAAGCTCCACGAAGCCCTCTCTGAATCACTCTCTCTTTCTGACCGAGAAGAGTTTATCAAGCGTCTTAAAATGTCCATTCGCGAAGAAACAGAAGGCAACGGCTAGTTAAAAATTCCCTATCCACCAAGTCGCGTACTCACTGCCCTTAAGGGTTGTGAGATAGATATTTCCCTCATCATCAAACCAAAAGTGTCTTTGATCGAGATGGGCGTAGGGAAGGTTCACAAACATCCCAGCAGTTTGCCGTCTGCTATCAAATCTCACTTTATAGATAAAGAAAGTCGACTCATACGTGGCCTCATTGAACTCGGTTTCAATGAGAAAGTATATTCCCTTGGGAGTTGTTCTAAAGAATTCGACATGATCTGGTTTGTAAAACAGGGGCAGTCTCACCCTTCTCGTCTTATCAGAAGGAGCAAAGCTGAGATCGATAAATCCGTCATTAAACTCAAAATTCACCGACTCTTTGGAGTTGATCAATGGATAGCCATCGAGGGGCTCAACAGCGTGCCCCCAGCGATCAACGGTGTATCCAGTATCTTCAAACATAATAACAAAGCCATCCTTGCCATCAAATTCGATTTTTCCAATAGTGCTACTCTCTACCATCATCTTTACTTTTAAGTGCTCGTAGCGGCGTCCTCGCGAGTTAAAGCGCTCTATGAGCGTCCCCTTCGAGGAGGTCGTTAAAAGAAAGAATTCGCCGTTTTCAAGCGCCCCAAAGCCCCTCACTTCTCTACCGACAATCTCGGTGAGCTGGCGTGGAGATTCGCTGCCCTTATAGATCCATATAACCCCGCTCTGTTCATCCAGAGCATAGAAGCTTGGTGTCCCCTTTATCTTTGACTGACCAAGCATAATGAGCCCTGGCTCATCGTCTTCACCGGTTTGAAAGGCAACTTCAGACTTACCAGCACTCACCCGGTCAAAGGGAAGATCCGTCATGGCGTAACTATCCACCATGGACAGGGCCAGCGAGCAAGCAAGAAGGAAGCGCGCGAGATGACGAATCACAAAGACCTCAAGGATTGAAGATGTGATTCATTCTAGTCTGTAGAGTAATTTAGTGAGGAAAAAGAGAGGCTTTGAGAAGTAAAGAACCCGATGTCATGCTCACAAAGAGCAAACACCGGGTCTATGACATTGATTATTCTTTGAGTTCTAGAAGTCTTGGAAAGCCAGACTTCATGTAGCGCACTGAAATGATCGTCCAGATTGGCACATTGGGCTTATCGATAATATCGTTGCCGGTCTCGCCCTCAATCACATCTGGAAGAGCCGCTTCCCCAGCTCCTGCTTCAACTACAGTATTTCCCATGTCATCGCCAAAGTCGAATGAGAAGCCATTGTCTTCAGGCTTATTATTGCCTTGGAGAGCGGCCGTGGCAGTGATGTCATCCTTAATGCCATCTTCATCGGCGATTTCTTCTTTCTTTAGTTCTTCATCTAAGTTTGCAAGCGGCGCCGTTGGAGCAATGCTCGCAAGAAGGTTCCTTGCTCCCTGAGAGTCTTTTTGAAAATGTTTTCTCGCTGCATTTTGAAAGGCTTTAGCAAGTCTCTTCGATTCTTTATCAAAGTCGATTGGCTTTTGGTTGTCCTTAAGCCTTAACTTATTAAGCTCATCATAGAGTTTCTTATTTTTCTTACCGATAGCCTCTTTTTGGTTAGCAAGATCTTGCGCCTGATTGAGAGTACCTGCTGTTAACGTCGACTGGCCTTGAACCCCATCAGCAACATTTCCAGTCAAAGTTGAGAGAGTGCCAAGCGGGCTACTTTTAAGTTCAACAAAACCAGCAGTCTTATCTAGACTCCCAGTAATTGACTTACATGGCGGCTTGCCACCTCCCACACATGGAAGAGTCGTCTCCCCAGTTGGATCAACTGCAACGTCCTGAATTGGTCTTACAATACTTGTTGAAATCGCCTGTTGAGTCTCACCGCCATTCCCACCAAGGGTACTCACCGAGCCTCCGTCATTTAGTCTTCTCATCGCATTGATCATCTGATCAATTTTCTGAGCATTCTGTCCCATCTTTTCGGCAATCTTCTTTGAGAGAATAGAGGTAGCCGTGGCCATCCCAGCAATTCCGCCCCAAACGATTGCTCTGTGTCCTGGAGTAGACATGAATCTATCCATCATTGTTTTTTCTGATCTAACAAGACCGTAAATGAGACCTCCAACGGCGAAAAGTACACCAGCTCCCTGAGCTCCTTTTGCAGCATGGGCACTAGGAATGAGAAGGTCTACCCCGGCAGTCAGTGCAGCAGTAAGAAGAGTACCTACCTCAAATTCTTGCTTTGCCTGAATGGGTTTAAATGATTGCTTTAGAGTTTCATAGTCATCAAGTGAAATACTAGCAGTCTCTCCACTTAGTGAGCGGTTATAATCTCGGATAGCAACATATCTATCGAGGTTCATCTCACTCACTCTGATTCGTGGGGCAAGTGATAAATACGAAGACTTTTCGAAGTTACTCTCTAAACCAACTTGAGCCTCAGCAATTAATGATTTTTCTAGATCTGGATTTGTCTCAAAAATAGCATCTCTAAAAATAGGGCTATATTCATCAGGGGCTTGATACAAGTCTCGCTTTTCAAGTGGTGAATTTTGACTGAAGTCTAGGATTTGGACGTGGCTCGCACAGACATAATTTCTCTGGTTTTCCTTAAGCGCTGTTTGACATGCGCCTAACTTTGTAACAGCTGCCGGAGCAAATTCAGTACACTGGGAAATATTCGTATTAATATCAACTTCTAAAGTACCATAGAGCCCAAGAATTTCTGTAGTCTGCTTACAAGAATTGCCTAGTTTTTGCTCGGCTCCCTTAATTGCCTTTACATTACCTGGAGTAAGATGAGCTTTGCTTAAACACATCTTACACTTAATAAGTAGTGCTTTTGTAGTTCCTGTTGGGTCAGGCGCAGCAGCAAGAGCGGCGCAAGTCTTCCCAGCTTCGGCCATTACAGCTTCAGTGCTAAGGACGCAATCTCCTAAGACGTGATTGGACTGCATTGACTTGTAGCCGGCCATCAAAGCCGCCGCACCAAAGCCAGCAGTTGCGGCCATTTGAATCATCGCTTTAACGTTTGCTGCATCTTGAATATTCAAATAGGACTGCTTCTGCTTTTCTAGCGCCTTTAGCTGTTCGTGATCAACTTCCCCCGACTCTTTCATCTTCACTTCAATTTGCTTATCAACATCAATATTGTCGTAGGCGATCATTGAATAGATTTCAGCACCAATATAAGCAGCACCTGATCCAGCGGCTAACATAATATCAGTAGTGAGAGGTTTTGCTTTAGCAAGTGACGAAGCTGCTACACCCATTGCAAGCATTGTCGCCATGGCCATGTAATCGGCCATATTCATATCGCTCTCACCTTCACCTTTAAATGTAGAAGAAGTGTATTCCTCTCCATTCTCATCAACCTGCTTGGTTTGATAGTGATAGGTTTTTACTCCACTGGCCGGTGGCGTATCTTGCGCCAGCGCGGCGATAGGTAGGCCAGACATAGCGAGCATGGAGTACACCAGACTGAGGACTGTGAATGATTTTAGGTTCTTCATGGGAATGCCCCGGTTTAACATCAATAATTCTATTCTATGATAAACCATATAAGTCCTTGAAAAATGCCGGTAAGAGGTGCCGATTTTTAAATGATTTTAAAGACTTATATATGAAGGCCAGCATGAGAGTACTGGCCTAAAAATGGGGCAGATAAGGGCTAAGCCTTTAATTTTTCGATGAGCGCTTGTTCGTGACCCATCATCAATACTTTTCCCTTAGCTTCGAGGATGGGGCGCTTTATCGCTGAGGGATTCTTGGCGAGGATTTTGAGTTGTGCCGATTCCGAAGCACTCTCCCACTCCTCCTTAATTGCTCTGAATGTCGTACCTCGCTTATTCACTGGCAACTCTCCCATAAACTCCCCCCAGCGCTTGAGCTGATCTAGAGTGGGTGCCGATTTTTTGAAGTCGACAAATTCGTAGTCAATGCCTTGGGCCTCGAGTGATTTGCGGGATTTCTTCACAGTGTCGCAATTGGGGATACCGTATAAAGTGTATTGCATAATGGACTCGCTTTCGAAAAAGTTACTGATTCTTTTTGGCCAGTAACACTTCATAAAGCAAGGCGGGTAGCGTCCCGGTGCGGGCAGAACTTTTATATTGAGCGACGATGGCCATATCGGTGCGAGGAGTTTTTAACATGCGAAGCGGACGCTGAATTCCATCAACTGTTGAACACTGATCAGGTGGGCCAAGAACATAATTTGAGCGGCAAACACTAGGGCGGTCTTCGTAGACAAGGCACGCTCCCTCACTGCCTACAAAAAGACACTTTCTCTTTTCATATATTAGGTGAAGCCAATTATCCGCTGAATAGCTCGCCTGCAAGCGAAGTAAGTTCATGTCGATGACAAGTCCCAACTCCTCTACTTTTCTAGCGAGCAAGCTTGCCTCTTCAATGGTCGCACTCACCTGAGTGTGACAACAGGCCGAGCATCCTTTGCGACAACCTAGTAGGCCTTCAATGATAGGATCACTCATATCTTTTTTTAGCTCGTGGTCAACTTGTTCGTGAGCACGCCTTGCCCAAGCGTAGTGAGAAGAAATTTTTGATAGGCGCTCAGTCATGCGCTCGGCAATCTTGCGGAAAACTCTCTCTTTAGAGAGCTTTGCAAATGTCTTGGCGGCAAGCGCTGGCAATTTAGTCACCAATTATTTAGCCTCACACTTTTCCTTGAGATTTTATTTATTACTCTCAAGATTTCTTAATTGTAGTGCACGGCATGATTGGATTTTCCGAACTGGGCAATCTTTTCCCCTACCCGCAGCTCAATGGACGAGGGAAGATAGACGATTTGCTCTTTTGGCTTGCAAACCCCTCTCTGATTTCATTAGTCTAGGCCTCATGCCAACACTGTGTACCTTAAATAACATCACCATCGACAACGGCCACAAACAGCTCTTTAAAAGCGCATCTCTGGCCATTAATGAAGGCGAGCGAGTCGGACTCTTAGGCCTAAATGGGCAAGGAAAGTCCACCTTACTTCGAATATTAATGGGCGAAGTGGTACCAGATCACAGCACCCCTCCATTTACTTTTGATAAATTTGGCGGCGATGGAGACCCTCGCCGCGCCTACCGGGCATTTTCAGTGCCGCAAGATCTGAGCCCTGAGTTTAAGAAAAATAACCAGGCCAGAGATCTCGCAAAAACCATGGACCCGGACTTCAAGAATGACTTTGCCAGACTTGATGAGCTCAATCATCAATTGGCCATTCACACTGATCACCACGAGTCGCTCCTATCTGAACAACAAGCAGTTCTCTCCCGCCTAGAGGTGAGAGGCGCCTTTGAATTTCAGTCTCGTTTTGAATCACTCATGCGAAGCCTCGGTCTAGATGAATCGAAGTGGGATGTACCCCTTAGTGAATTAAGCGGGGGAGAGGCCAAGAAAACGTTGCTTGCTCTGGGGCTCTCTAGCAATGCAAGCTTAGTACTTTGGGATGAGCCCACTAACCATCTCGATATAGAAACCATCGACACCTTTGAAGAGCTGCTTCTTCAAAGTAAGAACGCCTTTATTCTCGTCACCCACGACCGCTACTTACTCTCTCGCGTATGCAGTCGCATTCTCACAATAGAGATGGGCAAAGTGACCTCCTTTGATGGTGGTTACGAGGACTATCTCGTGCACCTTGAAGAGCAAGGGCAAATGAGATCGAGGTTTATTGAAAAACTTCACAACCACCTGCGAAGAGAGACAGCGTGGATGCGCCAAGGGATTAAGGCCAGAGGAACCCGCAGTAAAAAGCGCGTGGAAAACTATGAAGGTCTCCTAAGTAAAACGAGGGAGATGAAGTCGCTCTTTCAAAAAGACCTTCAACTAAGCCTCGGAGCTGCTAAGAAAAAAACAAAGCAGCTCATCAAGGTTGATCACCTTGCCTACACTCCACCCAAACGAGAGCAAGTGCTTTTTAAAGATATTAATCTCACTCTCCTAAAAGGAGAGAAGATCGGCCTTCTTGGCCCCAATGGCTGTGGAAAGACAACTCTCCTCAAGCTCATCACCGGTCAACTCTCCCCCGACGAAGGAGTGGTTAAAATCGCCGATGATCTCACCATTCAATTCTTTGATCAGTACCGCGAAGACCTGCCCCTTGAGCTCACACCCTATCAGATTCTCGGCGAGGGAAGTGACCAAGTATCTTTTGCAGATGGCAGAACGATGCACGTCGCTGGCTACTTTGAGAAATTCCTCTTTAATCGTGGCGATCTAGAGCGCCCAATTGGAACTCTCTCTGGGGGAGAGCGCGCGCGCTTACATCTCGCGCGCAACCTCACCAAGCCCGCTGATCTGTGGATATTTGACGAACCCACCAACGACCTGGACTTAAAGACACTTGAGATTCTTGAAAATACCTTGAGTGATTTTAGTGGCAGCTTAATTATTGTCAGCCACGACCGCGCCTTTCTTGCTAACGTGACAGATAAAGTCTGGCTAATCGACGACTACACTTTAAAGAGTTTCGAGGCCGGCTATGCTCACGCCAGTGGCTACCTTGAGGCCGTGAGACTTGAGCGAGAGCTTGAGCAAAGTGATGCGCCAAGTGCGACCCAAGCCTCTGCCACTCCAGCAGTAGTGGCCACAAAAGAAGCCCCAAAAGAGGCCTTAAGACCAAGTGCAGACCCAAAGCGCCTAGGTGAGATTGAGGCGCAAATTAAGTCAGTAGAATCTCTCATTGAGCGCATCAGCGACCAGCTGCAAAATACAAATTATGAAGAAGTAACCGGGGATAAAGCTCGGGAATGGGGCGAGCTCCAGGCCACTCTAGACAAGCTAGAAGAGAAGCTCCTTGGCCTCTACGAAGAGCAAGAATTCTTAAGTAATCTTTAACTTTTCACAACAAACTACTGAAATCACGTGAGTCAGAGCTCTTGATTTGAATGCATTTTAGCGTTAAATTAAACGAGCGTTTACATTTAAACAAACGTTTGAACACACCTCAACTCACGCTGTGACAGGATAGCTCTATGAAGAAACTGATGATCGCTCTTGCCCTCTCACCTATTTGGGCAGGTCACACTATGGCGGCCTCTCTCGAGGCGGTAAAAATTAATGAAAGCTCACTTTTAAAAACATTTAATGAAAGTGCGCCAAACCTCCTCACCATTAAGGCCGACAGTGAAGCGGCAAAGCTTGGCTCCTTGCAAGTTAAAGATAGCTTCAACTGGAAACTGGAAGGCTCAGTCTCATACTCAGAGGCCGATGAAGTTCCCTTTATTGTTTTTCAACCTGTCACGAGTCCCTACAAAACCTTTGAAGTTGGCGCGGTAAAGACAACTCCCTACGGCGCTCAGCTTGGAGTCAGTGCTTTTACAGAGCAATACTCAACGAGTTCGGGTATTCAAGATGCGACGACCTCAGGTCTTGCCTTTAAAGCCTCGGTGGATCTCTACAAAGACTTCTTTGGACGAACTTCGCGTGCGCAGCTCTTTGGCGCCGAGAGCACTCAAGAGAAAGTGAAGCAAATGAATGAGCTTCAAAAACACGCTCTTTGGCAACAGGTTCGCAAAATCTATTGGTCGCTTGTCGCCAATAATGAATCGCTAAAGATTTCAGATCAGTTACTAAGTACTTCTGAAAAGCAATCAATAGAAGCACAAAAGCGTTTTAAAAATAATATTGCCGACAAAGGCGAAGTTGCCCGCTACCAGTCTCAAGTCGCTGCGAGAAAAGCCAATATCATTTACCTAAAATATCAAAAAGAGCAGTACATTCAACAGCTCAAAGAAATCATTCCCGATTTGGCGGATAAGAAAGTAGAACTCTCTAGTTATAATCTTGAGTCGACACTGAATACCATTCTAAGCTGCACGACCAAGATCTCTAAGCAAACGGAGTTGCCACTTGATTACACCAGCTACGATGAATTTCTAGCGGCCGTAGAAGCTGAATACGCAGCGACCAAGAAAGTCACTGATACCTACTCCAGTCCAGATGTTAAGCTCAACACTGAATACAGAAGATTTGGACGTAACTACTCCTACTCTGATTCAGTATCAGGCTTTAGCGACAATAAGCAAGATCGCTTTCAAGTAGGAGTGACATTCTCACTTCCACTGGACTCAAAGAAATCTACTTCTGAAGATACTAAGAAAATCGTTGATGAACTCCGCTATAAAGCTGAGAAGACGAGAACCATTGGAAAAATGGGCGCCTTCCACACTCAGGTGATTCAGTCGATTGCGCTCCTTAGAGATGTTATCGCCAACCAAAGAGTAAACTCAGAGAAATTGCAAATCAGCTTGAAAGAGACAAAGAAAAAGTATGACCAAGCGAGAATTTCAGTTCAAGAGCTCATTAATGATCAGGATGCTTACCTTCAAAGTAATCTTGATGAGATTCAAACGAAGCTTGCTGTTATCACAACACTACTAGATTACTTTGGCGTCTTTAATACAACACCATGTGAGATTAACACGGCCATCTAACTGGCCCTGGGATAATTATGAAGAATATTGCTAACTTTTTTATCACAAACCACAAACTGACAATCGTTCTCTCGGTTGGTCTCTTTATCTACGGAGTGATGGGTCTCTACCGCATGAATGCGGAGTCCTTTCCCAATGTGAACTTCGCCATGGCGTCAGTTATCACCCCTTATGATGGAGCGAGTGCCGAGGATATTGAGACTAAAATCACCAAGAAGCTCGAAGATGAAATTCGTGGCGTCTCTGGTCTTAAGGATGTGCGCTCAGTAAGTCAGGCAGGACTCAGTACAATCTTTATTCGCGTCGACATGGACGATTCAAGCGTCGATGTCGATGAAACGATGAATGACATTCAAAAGGCAATTGACCGAGTCACAGATCTTCCGCGCGATATCACGGAGCAACCAAAGTTTACTGAGATTAACTCTGAAGAGTTTCCAGTATTTGAAATTGCTGTAATTGGCAGCAACGAAAATCGCCGTCGCGATCACGTGGCAGATCTTCTTAAAGAAGAATTTGAAGACAATAAGAAAATTAAAGAGGTCCGCCTAACTGGCTACGCCGAGAGAAGATTTCAAATTCGTCTTGATCGCACCAAGATGGCGCAACAACATATTGGTATCAATGAAGTACTGGACAAAGTTCGAAGCAGAAACGTCAACGTTCCTGGCGGCTCGCTTAAAAATGATAGCAAACAGCTCCTAGTACGCCTCGAAGGACAAGTTAAAGATAAGAAAGAACTAGAAAATGTCGTCATTAGATCTAATTTTAGTGGGCAAGAAATCTTTCTCAAAGACATCGCATTAGTAGAAGACTCTGACGAAGAAATTCAAGTTCGCTCAATCTATAACGGCGAGCCAGCAACTCTCGTTATTGTGAATAAGAAAGGTGGAAGTGATACGATCGAGCTGGTTACTGACGCCGACAAGAGACTTAAGCGCTTTCAAGAGCAGTATAAAGACCTTCGTTTTGAGATTTACCACAATGAAGCGAGCAAGGTTCAGGATCGTCTCGACATTCTGGCCGGAAACGCGGCTTCAGGTCTCGCGCTTGTTATTGTCTTCCTACTAATCTTCCTTCCAGGTCGCATTGGCCTCATGGCCTCACTTTCACTCCCACTTGCCGTTATGGCGACGCTCGGAGTGATGCCAGCATTTGGAATGAACCTCAACACCATTACCATTCTCGCACTTGTGATTGCGCTTGGGATGATGGTTGATAATGCGGTGGTTATCGCCGAGAACTACACTAGACTCAGACAGGAAGGTAAATCCTCTATTGATGCGGCCACGCTCTCAGTTGAGCAGCTCTGGCTACCCATTACTGCCACCGCCTTTACGACCATTGCGGCCTTTATGCCAATGCTAGTGACTAAAGGGATCATGGGCCAATTCATTAAATGGATTCCAATTGTCGTCTCCCTCTCCCTTCTCTTTAGTCTCTTTGAGTCTTTCTTCTTCCTGCCAATGCGTATTGTGAAAATTGGTGGAAATGTAAAAGTCAAAGAACACGATAACGATCACCATGACTGGTTTAGCCGCTTAGAAGAGAAGTTTGAGCGCTTTATGGCCAAGATGATCAAGATGCGCTACTTCGTTGCCGTCATCTTCGGTGTGATCGTATTTGGATCACTCTTTTTAATGGGCTTTGCAAATAAGTTTATTCTCTTTCCAGCAGAGCAAACTGAGATCTACATCGCTCGTATGAAAAATCCGCAAGGAGCTCGCGTCGAACTAACAGAGCGTACTGTTGAAGAAGTCTCTAAAGCGATCAAAGAAACACTAGGTGATAATGTTCTTCATATTGTCGCTCGCGCCGGAACAAGCAAGGCAGAGTTCAACGATCCTAAAGGTGCTGAAGGTCCATCAAACGGTCTTATCCTTATGTACGTCTCTGATTATGCAAAATTTAATATTGATTACACCGTTATTCTCGAGCGACTACGCAAGGGTGTGACGGCCGAAAGATTTGGGCTAGAAGAACTATCCTTTGATGCTCAAATTAACGGTCCTCCAGTTGGTAATGATATTGAGGTGAGCTTCAGATCAAATGATATGACAGCTCTCACTAATCTCATTGAAGAACTCAAGCAAAAGCTTGGTCAAAGTGAAGGAATCAACGATCTTAAAGTAGACGATGTCTTTGGCGACAATCAAATCTTCGTTGACGTCGATTATGAAAAAGCCGACAGACTTGGACTTGATGTTCAAACAATCGGTTCGACTATTAGAACTGCCGTTAGTGGGACGATTGTATCGACAGTAAACCTCAACAATAAAGACGTGGATCTGCTTGTTCGCTTTAAAGAGCCCTTTAGAACCAGCAAGAAAGATCTTGAAACCATTACGGTTATGGACCGCATGGGCAACCTCGTGCCAATTTCCAGTGTGGCCCACTTTAGAGATGCTCCACCAGCGGTACAAATTAAGCGTTTTGACTTCAAGCGTGCCAAAACTCTCACTGGTTCAGTTGATGGCATAAAGATGACTTCAATCTTGGCCAATAAGAAGCTAACTGATATCTACAATGACCTGACAGCTAAGTATCCTGGAGTTTCACTCACCTATGGTGGTGCCGCAGAAAGTACCAAGGAGTCAATGGACTCGCTCTATAACGCCCTTGTGCTCTCTCTCATTGGCATTTTCGCCCTACTCGTCTTTCTCTTTAGAAGTTATTTGAGACCGGCAATTATCATGTCGACAATCCCACTTGGTCTTTTTGGTTTTGCAATTTCTTTTTGGTTGCACGGGCGCCCCATCTCATTCATGGCCTTGATTGGTATTATTGGTCTAGGTGGGATTATCGTAAACTCGGGTATCGTCCTCATTAGCTTCATTGACGACATGAGAGCTGAAGGGAAATTACAGCTTGAAGAAATCCTAGCCAAATCGAGTCGCCTTAGACTTCGGGCCGTATTTGTGACTTCACTCACAACAATTGGCGGTCTCCTTCCTACCGCCTATGGAATTGGTGGCTCAGATGCCATTCTCATCCCAATGACCATGGCCATGGCATGGGGTCTTACTTCGGGAACAATCTTGACACTGGTTTGGGTACCATGTGCCTACGCGATTCTTGAAGATTGGAATGCTCTCATGTCGCGATTGGGACAAAGAATTAAAAATCTCTTCAAGAAGGATGAAGGAACAAATAAGAATTACCAAACGCGTGAATCATCACTAGGTGGTAAGTAATGAGTCCTACCGAAAAAGAAACACTCGATACTAAAGAGCGCATTCTCGTTGCTGCAACTTCCCTCTTTGCCAGTAAGGGCTTCGAGGGCACGAGCATGCGAGATATTGCCGGGGCAGCACAAGTGAACCTCGCCTCTATTAATTATCACTTTGAAAATAAGACTGGGTTGTATCTCAATGTCTTTGAGAGAAATTACCACTGGCTCGACAGTGGGATTGCCGCTCTTGCAAGTGAAGGCACTCCCACAACAAAGGAGCTCGCGTGCAAAATCTATGATTTCTTCATCAAGAATGGTCACGAGTTTTTAAATTCATTTCTCATCTTTTTAGGTGGGAAAAATGACCTCTCAAGTGAAGCGGTGGTAGAGTGTAAGGGACATTTTGGGCCTCCAGGTGGTGAGTATCTCTACCAAGCCCTTAAAAGAGATCTACCCGACCTAACCAGTGAACTTCCACTAAGATGGGCTGTGGGAACAATCTTTACTCAGTTAGTTCATGCTTCAATCATCATGAACTGCACGGGTTCAAAGGCCCACGTCCCTAGCATTGATGGTGTACCCAATATCTTTAGTACTCACTTTAGAACTCGAAATATTCATGCCTTAGTAGAATCTATTGAGGACTTTATCCTTAAAAACCCCAATTACTGGGATGATTTGATCTAGCTCACAACAGGTGCCATTTCGTAGTATAATGGCACCTATGTGTAGATTATTTGGATTTCGATCTGTCATATATAGCCAAGTTCACCAGAGCCTCGTTGCCGCCGACAATGCCCTTGAAACTCAAAGTCATAGGCATCCTCATGGCTGGGGTGTTGCCTACTATGTGGCAGGCTCTCCACATCTCATTAAATCTGAGCGCTCGGCCCTAAACGACGCCATCTTTAAGAAGGTAAGCGGGATTGTTTCAAGCCAAACCGTCCTAGCACATGTGCGCAAGGCCACACTTGGAAAAGTAGATATCCTCAACACTCACCCATTTCAATATGGCCCGTGGGTCTTTGCCCACAATGGCAATATTAAGGATTTTAGTGCTTGTAGAGAAAAAATCTTCGCAGGAATATCTCCACACTTTAAGCGCTTTATCTTGGGCGAGACCGACAGTGAGCTTCTGTTTTTCTATATTCTGAGCCACATGGCAAAGAAGCATCAACTTCTCGATTCCGACTACCCTCTGCACCATGCCTTTGATGCCATAAAGGAGGCGATTGGAGAGCTAGCGGCGATTATAGGTCCGATTAATTACGACAATACCGGACCTGAGACGGAGACTTACTTAACCTTCATCCTGACTAACGGGGCCCTGATGGTCGCTCATGCAGGCGGTAAAGACCTCTACTACAGTACATATAAAAGGCAATGTAATGAGCGAGACACTTGCCCGAGCTTTTCCGCGGAATGTGAAGCTCCAACGACTAGTGGTATCGTTAATCACTTGATTTTCGCCAGTGAGCCGCTTCAAGGTGAGAATGTTTGGCTAAGAATTAAAGATGGTGAGATTATCGGAGTTGATGCCGGAATGAGACTGAAATCAACCCACGAGTTCAAGTAGCATTTTTGCTTCTCTTGGAAAACATCTGATCAACGCCAT
Organism: Bacteriovoracaceae bacterium; assembly: GCA_048267245.1. GTDB lineage: Bacteria > Bdellovibrionota > Bacteriovoracia > Bacteriovoracales > Bacteriovoracaceae > JBLWXV01. The sequence continues at coordinate 356,317 of JBLWXV010000002.1, read as the reverse complement.
TACAGGTGCTTTATAGGGACCAACTCCAAAGCGCTTCTTCATGCGAGAGAGAATATTAATAATCTCCTTGCGATTAAAGTCTTCACGATAGAGCTCATTCACAAAATTGTGGGCCACGATAAAAGTTGCCGTAAGCTGATTTACTCGGGCGGCCTCAAGCTTTCTTGGAAAGCCTGTCCCCTCTGGATTCTCATGGTGCTGGGCCACGAGGTCTTCAATATTGAGAGGAAAAGCTTTTGATTCTGCAATCATCTGCGCCGCTTCGAGAGGATGCTTCTTATAGCGGGCAATATCTTCTTCACTAAATTTGAGAAGATCGCCAGATTGAAGATCAACGGCCATCGCAAGATCGGCATTAGTCACTTTAATATCTTTGAGAAGAGAAGCATAAATAAGCTTGTTTCTCGTCTCTTCGCTATCCCAATCTAGATGCGTACAAATCTCGCAAGACATATAACTTAGCATATAGCTATGATCATAAAGATAGTCTTTGCGATCTCTCATTTTAGTCATGAGGTTATAAATTTCTTTAGCCTTTTTATCATTGGTTTCATCTAACTGGGCTTCAATTTGATAGACGCTATAGTCAACGAGATTGAGAACTGTATCAGTGATTCCAACTGTGGCCGCAAGATCATGAATAATCTCAACAGTAGTAGAGACTGCGTGCTCGACTTGATCAGAAGCGATACTCTTATTCTCAATGAGAAAGGGCGTTTTTGCCATGGAGACGCCAAAGTTCTCATAATCTTCAGAAAGGATGTAGAGATATTCGATATTTCTCTTAGTGTACTTGCGAAAGTCGTCGCGCGTATAAAACTCGTCTTTATTAATAATCTTAATAAACTTCTGATCGTTTAATTTGACATAGACATCGCAGAGCACTTGATTAAATCTCAAGAAATAAATTAAGCGAATCTTCTTATACTCTTCTTCTTCGTACTCAAAATTAAGATTATTCTTGCTCTTTATCACTGACCAAATACGAGTAGAGAAATCTTTTGATGTACTTTTTTTAGAAATTATTAGATTGAGTGGGTTTTTCTTAAAATTACCTTGTAGCTCATTAGCTGAAGCGATATCGCCGTCACCAAGAACAATAAAGGGAATCGCGAGATCCACCGGGTTAATTTTTGCATAAAAAGAAGGGGCATTAAAGCGCTCTGGATCGTGACCACAGATAATAAGTTCGAAGGGCCCCTTTTCATTAAGGGCCGAAACTGCTGCCGCCTCGCTTGCTACTTCAACAACCTCAATATCAAGAGGGAGATTGTCTAGGCATAGGGTAAAGCGTTGGCGAATTAAATCGTGTGCTTCAATAAAAAGTATCTTCATATTATTCTTACTAACCTACACCTAAACTATCGGAAACTTGGGGTTTTTACTTAAAATCATTATTGCGCGAGCGCGCCTAATACCCGAGTAAGTTTTACGATTAATCTAAGAAGGAGTTAGTATTTGCTTAAATAATCAGGGGTTGAAGCGCTTATCAATCACTAATTTCAATTTGCCTGTGCGCGAATTCACTGCCAAATTTTCCAGTCTTTCAATAAGAATCACTGGCGCAGCGATCAGGCCTTCCTTAAAAGACTTATAAATCATCGGACGCTGCTCAAAGATAGCGCTTAAGATAACTTGAGAATTAATGGTGTCGGGGTGACGTAAGGCGATTTTAATAGTGAGTTCATCTAGTGCCTTTTGACGATCTATCTCAAATTGAAATCCTAGTACGTCGTGAACGATTCCCAATCTCGCAACTATATCTTTAAAATCGTCACGATTAAAAGTCACCGGCCCTACGCGCGCGCCCTCGTCAGTTCGCCCCTCAAGAATGAAGCGATCTCCAATATGCCCTGGTATCCAGCGTGCACTATCTCCAACAGGGTAGCGTATGATTGGCATTAATGATCTAATTAGATTTGTATAAATGAGTTTTCCACTGCGCCCAGCTTCTCTAATAACCTCGCCCGTATTTTCATCAACAATTTCCATTAAACTAGTCGGTGAGAAAACCCGGTGAATCCCGCGGCCATCATCTTTATGAGAAATTCCTAGATGCCCTCCATCGACACTTGCATATCCGATCGAAGAAAAAATCGCATTTGGAAAAATACTTTTAAGTGCTTCTTCTTGGTCATCAAAGAGAGATTCGCCGCCGTAGAAAATCTTTTTAATTCTACTAAGTGGAGCTTTTGCTACCGCTCGAAGGTTCATCAATGTTGTGGGGACACCACAGATGACATCAGCTTCGTACTGCTCAAGGGCCGCTAAAATTCCCTCCGCGCCGATATGGCCAGCGATAGGAAGTGAGATGACTTTCGTCTTCATATTCTCTAGCGATTTATTGATAAAGAGAAATGAGGCGTAGAGATCACCAGCGTAGAAGAGGTTCGCAACGCGCTCTCCAGATTTAAAGCCCGCGAGATCCATTGCTCTGGCAAACTCAGAAGTGAACGCATCCCACTCAAGCATCGAAAAAATTGAAAATTTAGGGTTGCCAGTAGTACCGCCACTACGAAAGAGAATTCCCTCAGCCGCGTCAGTTAGAACTTTCCCACCCGAAGAAGTATTGGCCTTCCAAAAACTATCTTGATCAATAAGTGGAAGATGGTCCCAGTTATTAAGGTCATATCCCTGATAGAGTTCTCTATAAAATGGAGACTTCTCAACGACGAAAGAGACCAGCTCCTCTTTACTCCAAATCTTCATTGATTATTCCTCAAATCGAGCACTCGCTTCACTTTGCCACTGCCACTCCCCTTAATAAAATCCTCTTCATCTAGCGTCAAAACCGATGCACTTAAACAATTTTCAACATCGATAGCAATGGCCAAGTCGTGACATTTATTTTTAAAGATGGATAGTAATTCATGCTCTTGTGACATGGATTCAACTTTAAAGTTCAGTTGATCTAATCCCTCTTCCCTTTGAATTTCAATTTGAAAAAGACCAGTATAGGAGAGCTCTTCTCTTAAAATCTTCTCAAAGACTTGAAAATTAAAGAAGTTTCCGGCGGCCCTAAAAATGTCCCCAAGTCTTCCTTGTAGTTCAAATCGAGGGGACTGATGTCCGCAGGGACAAACTCCATCTACCCAGCGACCGAGATCGCCTAATTCGTAGCGAGAGACCTTAGTTGAGAGACGAGATGGAGTGGTATAGATAAGTCTTCCTGTCTCATTGCCTTTAACGGGATTATCTTCATTTATTTTTAAAATTTCTAAGGCGTGAAGACCGTGGTGTAAGTGATGAATACCACCTTCACTATATTTGCATTGATAGGCCACCGGACCCGCGTCCACACTGCCGTAGCTAGCAGACTTTATAAGATCTACTCCAAACTCATTTCGATACCAATTTCGAACATCTGAAGTGATAAATTCTCCACCGTAGAAGATTTTCTTAATCCCTTGATACGATTTTAAAACTTCTCTTTCGTGAGAAAAGAGTGAATAGAGAAAACTTGGCATCCCAACGAGTGTATTCACTTCAAAATCTACGATTTGCTTAGCGACAAGTTTATAATCAGTATGGGCGCCCATAGGAAATTGAAGTACATCACACTTTTCTAGAATATCTGTAAACGAGATGAACCCTCCATAGAGCTGGCCTCCAAAGAAGAGATTCATCACCTTATCCCCCTCAGGTTCTAATCCAGCACTCAAGAGTCCATCGGCAGCAAATTGCATCTGTCGATGATAATCGGCCGCTGAGAATGGAGAGATTGCTTGAACACTAGAACTCCCGCCACTCTTAAAGACAAAGCGGTGATCCGGCCCAACTTTATTTTCTCCCATAAATTCGGTCTTGGTTGTAACTGCGGTCCCCACAGGAGCTCGAAGTGAAGTCATAATTGTTTCACTCCACTTGGTCATTCCTTTGAGATGGGGCGACTGGGCGCGTACTCGCTTTAAAAAACGCGTGAGCGCGCGCTCGCCGTCGTGAGGCTCACCACTATAGCTCTCCTGCATCTGCCCCCACTCTGTCACGCGTGTAGTACCACAGAGAAAGAACAAATCAGAAAGTTCCCCTACTTCACTTTGGATGCAGTGAAGACCTACGGTTTGCAAAAAGGATCTCATAGGTCTTAGAGCACTTAGAATTTCATAGCGCTGCAGTGGCTTCACCAGGAGCGTGTTATTTAGTGGAGAGGCTTCAAGCGAGGAATTATTAATGGCAATTACTCGTGAGTTTGTAGATTGATCCCCCCAAACCCTTGCGATTCCAAGTGCGGACTCTGACTTCTTTAAAAGAGTGTAGTTGGTGATTTCAGTTTGCATGCCACGATCAAGTTCAATATCTTGGGCTTTAGTGGCCAGCTGGTGATATATCTTCTGAGCTACTTCCTGCACACGCTCCCAATCTCCCTCGACAAAGAGAGTCTGTGGCGCACTACAAGCTTGCTGAGCAAAGAGTGTGACATCTTGGCAAATCGCCTCAATATCAGAAGGATCTAGTTGGGCCTCTTTTGAAAGATAAGCAAAGGAGAGGCGATGCCCCCAGGGGATGAAGCGAACGCCCACAGGAAGTTTCGATCTGATATCTCTTAGTGTATTTTCTCCTCCCCATGCGCTCACACCATCACAGGAATTTAAAAAGACATCTAGTGCCTCTTTATTGGCCGAAGAAAATTCACAAAGAATCAAACGTGACTTCACGCTTTCTGTCTTTTCGCTCTCAAAGAACTTCAAGAAAAGTTTGCGAGAAGTCTCACTTGCATCACTAGAAGCTTTTAGAAGATTAATATTTCCCGTCAGAAGCCCCTCAATGGCGGCCAAAAAACCCACGAGGGCGTCGTTGCCAGGTGTAATATGCCCTAACACACCCAATGGACGGTAACCTTCTAGAAGTCCACTTTCCCTGGGACGAGATCTGAGCTCGTTTTCAAAGTCGTCTCCAAGCTCGCGAGAAAGTTTTTGATAGAGGTTCTTTTTAGACAAGAATTCTTTTACTTCAACATAATCAGAACTAAGTTCCTGTGCAAATCCATCCAGGGCCTCAAGAGTTTCCCAAATAATACTTTTCCTAGAGATTTCATTTGAAATCAATCTTGAAAGATAGCCTTCATATTCGATCGCACTTGAGAATTCTCTGACACCTTCAATGGACCATATCTTCATGACTTAAACTCCGAGAGCAAGTCACTGGCAGCAATCGCGCAACTCTTTGAAGAGGAGAGCCCCGCCCTACCAATAACTTCAAAGGCATCGGTTTCTAATCCACAACCACACTGCTCAGCACTTATCTTCAGCACAAGGTCGGTCATGAGAACATTGTGAGCTGGGACCGATGTGATATAGGGAGAGACAAAGTTTAAGTACCCAATCTCGCCATTCTCTACTTCTTCAAGGGTTCTCACATCTCGAACAAATACCTTTGACCATATGGGAATGTGAAAGCGGTGGTGCTTACACTCAACATAGGGAATACAATGCTCTACAGAGCCAAAACCATCGCGAAGTCGCTCATCTGGGATGCCTAGCAATTTGCTAGCCTGTGCATAGAGCTCCTTTTTACTAATCGCCTTTTCTTGGTGACCTTTCCACCCGCCACCTAAAAAGACTAATGACTCAGGATGGAGTTTCAATGGCCTTCCAAGAATCTTTGGTAGAGCTTCGAGCGTGAAAGCAAGAAAAGCAGGAAAACCAAAAATGCGAACAGGTAGCCCCGCTTCTTCAAAAGCGACTAAACGAGAAATGACCCCAGGAAGATCAAAGCGATGGCCAATTTCAGGCCCCAAATATTTTAGAGCGTATTCAACTTGATTGACCTTTGCATACTTACAAAGAAAGTTATCTGTATAAGCGGTACCAAGCTTGCTGCCCTCTTCAGGCGCATAGGTATAGAGCAAGTAATTTACCGCAGTCTCAGGTGTATTCCACCCATAGAATTCAAAGATCGCATCAACCATTCGCTGGGCACTTGAAATGGTCCATTCATCAAAGAAGATCTGACTCTTTTGACCAGTCGTACCAGATGAAGTTAAATGTAGCGCCACATCCTCTCTCGAAATAGAGAGTTCTTCGTGATACTTAAAAAATGTAGCTGGAGTCATCGGCCCGTAGATACCAGCACCTGAGTTCTCTTCACTCAACCGCTTATAATATCCATTTCTCATGCGATGCCACTCGATGATTTCCTTCATTGCCTCATCAAAGAGTGCTTCAGTCTGAGGAGTCTTTTGATAGGGAGAAAGTGTGTCGCAAATTTTTTGCACACTTCCTAGAGACTCTAAATCGGGAACCCTTAGTTCGTGCTTCACTAGTTATCAACCTCAAAAGACTTCAGGTTCTCCTCAATCCACATTTTTGTGTATTGATCGAGATAGGGCCTAAAAGAGTGGTGAATATGCAACTCAGAAAAGTCGAGCGGCACCATTGTGCGCGTGAGCAGTACATAGTCGTGCATTTTCCCATCCGACTCTCGCATTGCAGGATACAGAGCGGAGGGAAGAAAACGGTTATGCGTGAGAAAGCAAATTGCATTAAAATGATCCACTCGCACCAAAGTCTCGATGTAGTAGATGCCAATTTCTTTCATGGCAAAAATCAAATCTTTTATTTCACTTCCAAGCGATGAGATAGGGCGGTTTGCCGACATGATCACACAGTAGTGATCTTTCTTACTAAATGAAGCAAAGAGTTCGATATCTTTATCTTGATTTGCGATCAGAAGATTGGGTTTATGAAAGGGATAGAATGTATCTTCCCCACTCCCCTTAAAGGTCTCATCAAATCGGCGTTGAACGAATTTGGGAGCAAAGATAAATTCATATTCACTGCGAACGCGCTCTTCAGAATCAGCACGAGTATTTTTTAAAACTTCAGGACAATCGCCAACGTGGTTGAATTTAGACTTAACACCAACTCTCTCATCCAAAATTTCATATATAGGAACGAGTGCACTTGGGAGGTTCTCTACAGGTGCACGATTCTTTAGAGCGAGGTCACTAAACTTGCCCATCAAAGTGAGCGATTCATAACTTCTAATCTTTCTTGCGTTTGGAAAGATACCAAGAGGAATAAAACCATTGGCAAGCAGCATAGTCTGAGAGGCAACCGAAACTGTTCGTGAAGTTGCGTAGAGACTCTTCACCCACTCGCGGCGATCTAGCACTTCACTACAAGCCGCGCCAATGATTTCAGTGGCAAGACCATGGCCGCGATATTTTTTTGAGACTGTTACACCCGTCACCTTGCCAATTTTGTCAGTACGATCAATTTCAACGATACATGAGGCCGCAATATTATTACTCTGATCATCGCGGATAATTAACCAATAGAATCGCTCTGGATCAGTGATGGCCGAGTACATCACTCGCTTGTCTGTACCTAAGGCCAGTGGATAATCGTCACCATAGCTTGACCAATAAAGTCCGAGAAGCTCTTCAATATCAAGTGTCGTTGCGACTCTTTTTACGAATTTCATGAAACTTCCACTCTTAGTTCTATGGTCATTGTGACCCTACGGGGCGGCTTTTGCCCTCTGAAGATTTTGATTCTCAGCGTGTATCATATTTAAGAGGCACACCCGTAGGTGCATGAAATTTCTTTATGCTGCCGCTTTTGTGCTATACTCGTAATATCCCGAAATGACGTCGGGAAAATCCCAAGGAAGGGGTCGTCCATGTCTAAATGTCTCTTTGCTCTATGCTCTTTGACACTCTTATTCTCACTTCAAACGGCCAAGGCGCAAGGACGTGCTCCAGCTGTAGAGCCAGAGATGGGAATCTCAATTGAAGAGTATCAAGAGGTTCACTCTGGACCAGAGAAGGGTTTTGACTTTAATGGAACTACTCCAGGAGTCTCGGCTCACAAGAATAAACAAGCGAGAACTCTCACCGGTCAATCAAAACTTCCCCCTAGACGTGGGACAACGAGAACCCCAAACGCGACCACTAACCCAACGGCGCCCTCACCACTTTGGACGCTCTTTGCTCTTACCGCACTCCCCTTTGGACTTTGGCTTCTCTTAAGACAAACATTTCCAAAAGACACTGCCCCAACTCCAAACTCCTCTCAAACGGATTCTAGCGAAGCAATCACTATTGACCTTGCAAGTGAGCGCATGAAGAGAAAATCATTTGAAGAAGACGAGGAAGACAAGCACACGAAAGCTGGTTAATTATAACCAACCCAACTCTTGCCATTGAAGTGAAAAACGCGACTAATGTCTTTGTAGCGAACAGAGATTTCCATTAGCCCATCGTTATTGAAATCGCGAAGGACAACAAATTGTCCGCGCTGTAGATAATTTCCCTGCGCGTCTTTATACTCACTCCATAACAGCGGTCCCTTAAAAAAATCGAACTTCCCTGGACCAACCTCTTTGTAGGTCAGAACGTACAAACGAGACGTTCCCATGAACTCTAAGTAGCTCTGAGAACCCTCATAGTAGTGCAAAAGAAGAGCGCGATACCCCTTACCAATACTTCTCACATTGATTTTAAAGAGGTGCGAACTCGTTCCAAGTGGCGTAAAGGCGGCAGAGAAAATTCGCTCCCCTTCGTAGTTGTGTATATGAAAGAGATCCTTGCCATCAATCTTTTCAAAAACCAGAGATTCGTTGCGAGAATTGCCATCCAAGTCCACTTGATAGAATGGACTGAGCACGTGAAAGTACTCCGACGTAGCGAGGTTCTTATTAATCTCCGGATTGTAAAAGCGCTCAGTCAAAAGCTCGCGCAAGTAGCGCTCGTCCTGGGCCATGGACGGGCATATTAAGCTTCCGAGGGAGCAAAGCAGCAATGAGGCCTTTAAAACGAGTTTGCGCATGAGTCTAGTATAGCGCTAAAAGCGTATAATTACTGCTAGGCAGAGCAATCATCCACTCTCCATTTGTCTGTCCCAATTGATCTGGTATATCCTCTGACGGATAGATTTAGTGCCCATCAAGGGGCTGGCCAGCACACGTCGAGAGACGAGGGGCCGTACTCAGGAGAGAAAATGGAATTTACGCTTGGCTTCATCAAAAACGACAAGCAAGTAAGCTTGCGCACCTTCAGTCTAGAGAGTGAGAGCACTGCAAAGCTCGTCAATATCGAAGAACTCGAGAATATGGCGCCACAGGCACTCTTCTTTAATACCACTGGTCTCTCTGATGAGACCCGGGCCCTTGTCACTAAGCTTGCTGGCATCATGCCCGTTCGCTCTAAGAATGAAGCCGACCTCACCTATGAAGAGTTTGAAAAACTTGGCAACGACAATGCCAAGAGCTTATTTCTTAAAACAAGTGAAGCTTGGACGATCCAAAATAATCTCGTCACATTAAAAGAGCTCTTCCCACTTATCTCTCATTTAAAGAAGCTCTACCCCAATGATCGCACAACTTTCTTTGAAGAATTGTGGAATAATGTGCGCGCTAATCTCGCCACAAGCGAACTCACACTAATCTACAATGATCTCGATAAGGGTGAGAAAGAAGGCGATCGTCCAAAACTTATTCGCGCCAAGGTCACAGGAACTGCTAAGGGCAATCCTGAAATTGGAGGCGAGCTCGAAGAAAAACTCATGACTCATTATGAGAATGATTTTGGTGAGCGCTTTGAAATTATCGAGTATAAGTCTGATCGCTCTGAGTTGGTTGCCACAATGACAATTGGCAAGAGCCCAGTACTCATGATGGCGAAAACACCACAGATCACAAAACTTCAGACGTCGCTTTTAACAGCGATGATCGACGGACTGGCTTAGGCGCCAAAGCGCCCAAGTCCCTTGCTATCTGAGAGCAAGTGTATGTGAGTGTGAAAGACACTCTGACCAGCACTTGCTCCACAGTTAGTCACCAGGCGAAAGCCTTTTTCTTCGTAACCATTTTCCTTAGAAAATTTTTCAATCGCGCTAAAAAGGTGGCCTAATTGTTCTGGGCTCGTGCGAACTAATTGATTGATATTGGTCGTCGGCTGGCGATGGATAAAGAGCAAGTGAGTCTCTGCTTGAGGAGCGATGTCCACAATGCCAATGACATGGGAGTCTTCATAGACAAATTTTGCAGGAATTTCTTTATTAATAATCTTAGTAAAAATTGATTCCGAACTCATCTCTACTCCCGCTCTCTCTTAATATCTGCACCCAAATTTTTAAGCTTGATATCAAGCCCTTCGTAGCCGCGATCCAAGTGATAGACGCGCTGGATATCCGTGCGCCCTTTGGCCGTAAGTGCAGCAATGACCAGGGCCGCGCTAGCGCGAAGGTCGGTGCACATAACTGGCGCCCCACTGAGATTTGGAACGCCATCAATAACGGCGGTCTTTCCCTTCAACTTTATCTTCGCCCCCATGCGTGTAAGCTCTGGAACGTGCATAAAGCGATTCTCAAAAATGTGCTCAGTAATGGTAGAGGTACCACTAATATGAGTCATGAGTGCCATGACCTGCGCTTGAGCATCGGTGGGAAATCCTGGATAGGGGGCCGTATCGATACTCAGGGGCTTGAGCGTAGAGGGATGAATTTCAATTGAGTCTTGATCCCAATTAATCTTTCCACCGGCCTCTTTAAGTGCTTCAAGTACGAACTCCAAGTGTGAAGGATTCACACCAGTAATGCGAAGATGTGAGTGAGTGGCAAGGGCAGCACATACATAAGTGACGGCCTCAATGCGATCTCCGATGGCCTCGTACTCACAGGCCTTAAGCTCCTTCACGCCTTCAACGCGAATAGACTTTGTTCCGTGTCCCGTAATCTTCGCCCCCATAGCATTGAGGAAATTTCCAAGATCTTCGATCTCAGGCTCCATCGCGGCGTTATTGATTACCGTCACACCCTTAGCCAGTGTTGCCGCCATCATCACATTCTCAGTGGCCCCCACCGAGGGAAAAGAAAGCGAGAGAGTGGTTCCAATGAGTTCATCAGCTTCGGCGTAGACATAACCACCTTCTAACGTGATCTTTGCCCCAAGCTTTTCTAAGTTTGTCAGGTGAATATCAATAGGTCGCGCTCCAATTGCGCATCCACCTGGAAGCGAAACCTTGGCCTTGCCAAAGCGTCCTAGAAGAGGGCCGAGAACAAATATCGAAGCACGCATGGTTTTAACTAGCTCATATGTGGCTTCGTAAGTTGTCATTTCGGCGGTATTAAAAACAGTCCCGGCATCAGTCTGTGAATTTGAGATTCCCAGAGTAGAGAGGAGTTGCTTCATCGTTTCGATGTCGCGCAACTTGGGCACGTTCTTTAGTGTCACATTCCCCTTCACAAGCGGCAGCGCCGCAAGAATTGGAAGATATGCATTCTTCGCCCGTGAGATACGTACTTCGCCCTCAAGGCGACTAGGTCCATTGACTACTAATTTATCCATGCTTCCCCTACTATGCTTTAATTATGCGCTGGCATTTTGAGTCCTCATGCGAGGCACTAAAACCTATCGGCTTCAGAATATACTACCACTTTTTTGGCGCGTAAAAAGCGGGGGGCACCTGTTAAATCATTAATTAACTGGGTATCGAATCCGGCGGTGCGAAAGATTGGCTCAAGCTCTTCCCAGTGGTCCTCATGCCCTTCCATCAGGAAGACTCCCTCGGAGACCAGCGCCGCATAGGCCTGATCTGCTAGTTGGCCAAACCATGCGCCATATTCTTCATCGTCGAGATAGAGCGCAACGTGTGGCTCAAATTGATCCACTTGTGAGTGAACGAAGGCGCCGTCCTCACTTTGCTTAATATAGGGAGGGTTGCTGACAATTAGGTGAAACTTTTCCTCATTTTCACCAATCTCATTTAAGCGGTCAGACTGAATAAGTCTCAAATCAGAGCCGCGAGGAATTTTGTAGCGAAGCTTGAACCAATTCTTCTTGGCCACTTTGAGTGCATCAACTGAGATATCAAGCCCAATCATCTGAATGGGCACCAAGCTCTCGGCCATAATTGACAGGGCGATTGCTCCGCTGCCCGTGCCTACATCGGCAACCCTGAGAGTTTCGTCGGTGTGCTTGAGAATGGAGGCGAGTTCATTGCAAGCCATCTCAACAAGAACTTCAGTTTCGTTGCGAGGAATGAGCACGCGCTCATCAACAAAGAACTCCGACTTATAAAAATAAGCCTTCTTTGTAATATATTCTAAAGGAACACCGTGGCTCAGGCGCTCAAAGAAGCGAGAGATCGGGTGCTGATCTGAGAGTGGGTAGTGTCCGTCAAAAACATTTTCAAGATTGTGATAGAAGGCGTAGGTTTCAATCTCAGACTTAAGTCTTCGAAGGGTGAGACCTGGGTAACACTGGCCAAGCTTGTGCTCATTCTTTTTAAAATACCTTTCAGTAAGCTCAGCTAGATTTTCCGTAAGCGCCTCCTAGTCGTCCTCACCCTTGAGAAGTTCTGCTTGATTGTAAGCGACCAGGGCATCTGTAACTGGAGCAAGATTTCCTGCCACAACTTCTTCGAGGTTATAAAGTGTGAGACCTATGCGGTGATCAGTAAGACGGCTTTGAGGATAGTTGTATGTTCTAATGCGCTCTGAGCGGTCCCCCTTGCCGATTTGCCCCTTTCTCTCAGCGGCTTCCTTGGCATGGGCTTCACTTACCATTTTGTCATAAATTCTAGTGCGAAGAATTTTAAGAGCTTTCTCTTTGTTTTTAATCTGAGACTTCTGGTCTTGGTTGGCAACAACTGTTCCGGTTGGAATGTGAGTTACGCGAACAGCAGAGTCAGTGGTGTTAACCGACTGGCCACCTGAACCACCAGAGCGGTAGACGTCTACGCGAACATCATTCATATCGAGCTCGAATTCTACTTCATCAGCTTCTGGCATCACGGCCACAGTAATTGTTGAAGTGTGAATACGCCCTTGGGATTCCGTTTTTGGGACGCGCTGAACGCGGTGAACGCCAGATTCATACTTTAGTTTAGAAAATACTTTATCGCCACTAACGCTGAAAATGACTTCCTTAAGACCTTGGTCGCCTTCAGAGAGGCTCACAAGCTCTGTCTTAAAGCCCAATTCTTTACAGAAGACTTGGTACATGCGGTAGACATCGGCAACGAAGATAGATGCTTCATCTCCACCGGCGCCAGCGCGAATTTCAATCATCACGTTCTTTTCGTCGAGTGGGTCTTTGGGAAGTAGAAGAATTTTTAGCTCATCTTCTAATCCTGGAAGCTCGGCTTCAGCCTCTTGCAACTCTTCCTTGGCCATAGCGCGCATATCTTCGTCTTTCTCATTAGAGAGAATTTCTTTGGCTTCGGCGACGTCGGCTTGGATTTGCTTATAGCGCTTATAGGCAGTCACAATCTCTTCGAGATTGGACCTTTCTGTAGTGAGTTCTCTATATTCTTTTTGGCGCTCGAAAATACTTGGGTCAGTGAGCTTCTCATTGACCACTTCATATCTTCTAACAACATCATCTAGCTTATCAAACATGGACATTGGGATTCCCCTCTTGCGATTAAATTAATTCCTACGAAAATTTATCCCTGTCCGTGCGCTAGCTATTCATGCTGTCGAGGAATTCTCCATTAGTTTTAGACTTAGTTACACGACTAAGAGTGAATTCCATCGCATCAATCGTACTCATTGGGTGAAGAACTTTTCTAAGAACGAAGATTCTCTGAAGATCTTTATCTTCCATGAGAAGCTCTTCCTTACGAGTAGAAGACTTGTTGATATCAAGAGCTGGGAAGATTCTCTTTTCGAGAAGTTTTCTATCGAGTTGAATTTCAGAGTTACCAGTACCCTTAAATTCTTCGAAGATCACTTCGTCCATACGTGAACCAGTGTCGATAAGAGCAGTAGCAATAATTGTAAGTGAACCACCCTTTTCAATATTACGGGCGGCACCAAAGAATCTCTTTGGTCTGTGAAGGGCGTTTGAATCCACACCACCAGAGAGGATCTTACCAGATGGTGGAACAACAGTGTTGTAAGCACGTGCAAGACGAGTGATCGAGTCGAGAAGAATGATCACGTCTTTACCAGCTTCAACAAGACGCTTGGCTTTTTCCATAACCATCTCGGCAACCTGAACGTGACGACTGGCCGGCTCATCAAATGTCGAAGACACAACTTCTGCTTGAACGTTGCGCTTCATATCGGTTACTTCCTCTGGACGCTCGTCAATGAGAAGAACGATCAAAGTGGCATCTGGGTGATTTGTCGTAATGGCGTTGGCCATATCTTGCATGAGAACAGTCTTACCGGCTTTTGGTGGGGCCACGATGAGACAGCGTTGACCAAAACCTTGAGGAACAAACATATCAATCAAGCGAGTTGAGTAATTTGTTGGCTTATATTCAAGGTTGATCTTTTTCTCAGGATAGAGCGGAGTCAAGTTATCAAAGAGTACTGTCTTCTTGTGGATCTCTGGAGTTTGATCGTTAACAGTATTTACTTTGAGAAGTGCGAAGTAGCGCTCGCCTTCTTTAGGTGGGCGAATCTGACCTTCGCACGTGTCACCTTTTCTGAGACCAAATCTTCTAATTTGGCTTGGTGAAACGTAGATATCATCGGCACCGGGAAGATAGTTATAACCAGGAGACCTAAGAAAGCCGAAACCATCGGGAAGGATCTCAAGAACACCGCCACCAAAAATGTCTTCGCCGTTTTTGGCCGAATCTTTTAGAAGCGCGAAAATAACCTCGTGGCGCTTAAGCGAACCAGGGTTTTCAACGCCCTTGTCCTCGGCCATTTGGTTGAGTTCTTTAATGTCCATTTCTCTCAAATCATTAAGATGCATTTAAATCTCCGGTGCAGTTACAACAATATTTAGATTTCGGTGTGGAAGTAAAAAAGTGGTGAATCCTCTACATCAGTTAGTTTATGGCCCATGGCCTGTGATTAATCGCCCGACATGGGCCACACATGGTCAACTCAGAAATTATTTTGATTAGCGAGTCGACTATATCTTTTGATGAGGTATTAAGATTGTGAATATAAAGAAAATATCCTTGGAAACCAGTTGCTTGTCAAGAAACAAAAGCGAGTCGAGTTTCTTGTTCGGGCTATCACCCTAATATTACTACGCTTTAAATTCTTGAATTTGCCTTCGCAGCAATATATGTATGGCGACTATGAATGATATCAAGATCGCCCCAGGCTCACGTCTCTTGGGAATTGACTACGGCTCTAAAGTTGTAGGAACGGCCCTTTACCACTTCGGACGCGACCCCTTTCCCCTGCCCTATGAGCGCATCGTCGTTAAATCCGAAGCTCAAGTTCTCTCAAGCCTCAAGCAGATGGTCAGCGATGAGCTGATTGATATCATCATCCTGGGTGTGCCTTATATGGTCGATGGAAGAGAAACAGACCTCTCAAAGAAAATAAAATCTTTTGGTCAAGAACTCGCCTGTCTAACAAATATTGCGGTTTATGAGCAAGATGAGACTTTAAGTACCTTTGAAGCACAGGAGCGAATGAAAAACTCTCCTCGCTACAACTTTAAGGTCGACCCTAAACAACTTGACTCGCTTTGTGCTGCAATTATCCTTGAAGATTTTTGCCGCAATCGTGGACAATAGATTAATAAATCAAACGAAGGTTTCTGCGTGAAGAATAAATTTATTCTCTTCTTTATTATTGCCCCTCTCTTTGGTCTCGTTCTTGGCGCGGCCAAAATCTATTACTCCCTGGCGATTGCCAAGTACGAAGGTCCGGCCGTGACGTTTCAAATTCACAGTGGCGAGCCCTTCTCAAAAATTAATTACCGCCTAGGTGAAGCTGGAATTATTAGTTCTACTAAAATCTTCCACCGCTATTGTCAGCAAAAGAACTTACTCACTAGCTTTAAGACGGGAATTTATGAAATCCCAACGGGTATAACCATGCTGGGCGTGATTGATCTCTTTCAATCGGGCAAAGGTGTACTCACAAGTGTGACCATCCCCGAGGGCAAGAATCTCTATGAGATTGCTCAGATCCTTGATCAGAATAAAGTCACTTCAAAAGAAGACTTCATTATTGCCGCCAAAGATTCTTCCTTTGCGCGCGAGCTCGGAGTGCCTGGCCCTACATTAGAAGGCTATCTCTACCCTGAGACTTATTCCTTTGCCCCGCAAACTCCAGCTCGCGATGTTGCCGCGGCGATGGTGAGAATCTTTAATGAGCGAACTGCCGCTCTGGACTTTCAAGCCTCCCCACTTTCTAAGACTGAGGTCGTGATACTTGCTTCAATCGTAGAAAAGGAAACGGGCGCTGGCTTTGAGCGTCCAGTGATTGCTGGTGTCTTTCTCAATCGTCTCAAAAAGCGCATGCGCCTCCAATCAGACCCCACAACGATCTATGGCATCTGGGAGCGCTTTAACGGCAATCTCAGAAGGTCACACCTACTTGAAAAGACCGATTACAATACTTATAAGATATCAGCACTGCCGGTGGGGCCAATTGCCAACCCAGGTATCTCCGCCATCAAGGCGGTTCTCGATCCCGCCAAGCACGACTACCTATACTTTGTGAGCAAGAATGACGGGACCCACGTCTTCTCTACTAACTTAAAAGATCACAATCGCGCTGTAGATGAATGGCAAAAGAAGAGTTCCAACCGCGCTGGGCGCAGCTGGAGAGATCTTAATCAGCAATAACTTCATCGCCATCGCCCACTTCTACCTCGGCTTCGAGATTGTCGACGATGTCGTTAATGATGAGGGCGTCTTCCTCAGAGATTTCTCTGATAGCCTCGAGAAAGCGCTCGGGAAATTCGTTGCGAATAATTCGAATTGAATCGTCAATCTCTTCGGCATTTCCATTTTTAGCGTAGAGTGACAGAAACTTCATGGCCTTGCCTAAATTTTCTGGGTTTGTTTCAACATTCTTCGCGGCAACTTCATTCAAATAGAAGAGAGAATTCATAAAACCATTAGTGAGATACTTGTACCTCTCCTCTTCGGCTGCAGGAAGGGAGTCGAGATAAATCATATCTTCAAACTTCTGCACTACTTCGCGAGTCACTTGCTCCTGAAGCTCATCAGAAACCTGATCAGGACTGCCAGCGTCTCCACTAGTTTTTCCGGCAGCACGCTTAAAAGGAGTGCGAATGGGTCTTGGGGTAGCTGTTGGCGTTACACTAGGATTCGCTTCTTCAAGTGCCTCTTGGGCCATTTTCTGGGCCCGAAAATCCTCTCGCTCACTAGACTGCACTGGCTCAGGGACAATAGGCGCTTCACCCGGAACAAAGAGCCAGTAGAGCAGACCGACCACGAGGGCCATGGGGAGAAAGAATTTAATTAGAACTTGCAATTCACACCTATAACTTTGCGATTATTAAACTCATTGCCAATGGCGGAGGCGGCATTTGTAGAATACTTATCACAAGTCGTCACCTTTATATAGCGCTTAACCCTTTGACCTTTCTTGTAATAGGGAGAGCCCGATCTTGCGGTAAAGGTCTTAAGACGTGTGATTACTTTACCAGGCTTTAAGCACTTCCTTCCCGTTCTGGGGTCAGGTGAATAGTAGTCGCTAATAAAGCCCCACTTAGAGCCTTTAATTCGCATCTCAATGTGGCCGATGTGACCATTTCGATCATTGCGAGCATCGATGGCCGAGTACACAACCGCGCACCCTGAGGGCGTCTTAAAGAGATTTGCATCGAGCTGCTTTTTATAAGTCGCACTATAAAGGTTGCTCCAGCCCTGGCGCTCGAAGTACGGCTGATAATTTTTGGCGTAGTTGATACCAGGGTGACTTGGAATCATTCCACTATACATATACCCAAGCCTCACGTGCTTAGCGCACAAACCTTTTGATCTGGGTAAAACAATTTTTTTAATTCTAGCAATTGAACTCAACACATCACTGCGGCTTTCATAGGACTCAATCTTCGACTGAAGTCCAGCGTGGGCAGTAGCTGATAAGAACAAAAGAATGACCAACATCTTCATAATAAGCTCCTTTGTCTTGACTCGAGCGGCACCCTAACACTTTCACTGCCCACGACAACCCGTGCGCAGAATTTACAGGGATTGGGGCCGTGCTCACTTGGAGTTCGCCAAAAGATCTTAGATATTAGTTAGATAGTCCCTCCAAGGCCCCGGCCATTTGGCCGAAACACTGGAGAGAATTATGAAAATTTTACTTTTTAGTAATCGAGACCAGACTTGCGTAGGTGGACTTTAGACTTTGCTTCGCTGTTGTGGACGCGAGAGGCAAGTACTTTGGCGATCACAATTTCGTGATCCCCAGGCTTGATGCTTGAATCAATTTTGCAATCGATAGAAGCGATAGCGCCTTTAATGGCCACTCCCCCCTCTTTTGTGACTTCGTGCTCAATCTCTCCGAAAGGATTTTCCGCCGGCGAGTAGCCTTTCCAAAAATATCTCAAGTAGCCCATATCGTGGTCGCCAACGACATTGATCGTGAATGTCTCACCGTTTTTAATGCGCTGATATCCTGGACGAGACTCATTGATAGCAAGAGAGACCATTAAGGGTGAGAAAGAGACCTGCTGCACCCAGCTCGCGAGATAGCCATCACTCACTCCGTTTTCGTGAGTGGTGATAACAAAGAGACCAGAAGGGATATTACCGACACCCGCAGCACGGGCGATATCTTGCTCAGTACGCTCTGACATATATGCTCCTTATTAAAAAACTAATTTACTCACCTTAGCGCGAGCGTGGGAAACTCGCAATAACCGACATAATGCATCCGTCATTGTAAGAATTTGTGCAATAATTTTCCCTTGTAACGCTTTGTAGAAAAAATCTACAATAATGGTTACAGCCTTGGGCCCTAAACACATACACTATAAAGGGAACCAAAGAATCAAGGAGGATTTTATGGATAAGGCAAGATTCGACAAGTTTAAGAACCTCCTTCTCGAAGCCAAGGAGAAGATCTTAAACAGCGACGCCATGAAAAGCAGAGAGGACCTTCACGTATCATCTGATGACCTCCCTGATGAAGCTGACCTCGCGACTAATTTGATTAATCAACAGGTTTCATTCAACCTTCGCTCTAGAGAAATGGGTAAGCTACGCCAAATTGAGATGGCCCTCACTCGCCTTGAAGAGGGAACTTATGGACACTGTGAAGAGTGCGATGAAGAGATCGAAGACAAGCGTCTTTGTAATCAGCCGTGGACAACTCTTTGTATCACGCACGCCGAAGAGCGCGAGCGCGAACAACAACGCTTCCAAAACTGGGCCTAAGAGCCTGGTCTTTACTCCATAAAAAAAGCCCAGGCTTCATGCCTGGGCTTTTTTTTATCTCATGTGATTTCTGACTAAAAAACTTCGTCTTCTTTCATTTGGTAGTCGCTGATGAAAGCGGTCTTACCAAGAATATTTCCTAGCTCTCTTTCAAGCTGGGCGCGCTGACGAAGTTCAAATGTTTTTTGGGTCTCAGCTCCTGGTGATCTCTTCCCTTTTGAGAGTGAGCTAGTTCCACAGCTAACAAGTGAAAGTGTGAGGCTTATAAGGGCAATTGTCTTCCAAGTTGACATGAGGTACTCCTTTCCAATTCCTGCTCCCATCAATGGAAGCTACATACCTACTGAGCAAGGGCCTCGCCAATTCCTGGCATTCTGTTTTCAGTATTTTACTCAACTTAAAGTCAAGCAAGTGTCACCACCAGGGCCATTTTGCCTGCCCAAACGCTCCCGCCCCCAGATTGACTAAAATATAGACAAGTATCAAAAATGGGCCCAAAAAGAGGCCCCTGGTGGATTACTAAGTTATTAATATAACAGTGTTTCCATTGGTACTTGGCTTGCTTAAATATTGGCCAGTAGCAAGCGACTCGAATGAGTCCAGACATTTGTTCTTTGGAGATCTTGGTGAAACATTATAAAGCTCTAACCCTTTCAGTGCTTCTTACCCTCAGCTTCAGTGCAAGCGCGCAGGTTATTAAGCCAGCACTACTAAAAAAGGTTTTAAAGAGCGACACCACTCCAAAGCCCACAGCTGCTCCCGCACAACCCACACTTCAACTAAGTGGAATTGATCTTTCAGAACTCAAATCTAAATATGCTAGCTGGGGCGTTGATCCCAGTGAAGTTGCCTCAAATATTAATCTAGGTGATGCCTGGAAGAGCTTTGAGAAAAAGAGAGATGTAGTTGTGGCCGTGATCGATACCGGCATTGACGTCAATCACCCCTTTCTAAAAGACAATCTCTATATTCCGGGAACATCAGTTTCAACAGAAAACTATGGCATCGACTTCTCAAAGGGTGCTAAGAATAAATTTGCTCCCATCGATACCCATGGCCACGGCACTCACGTTTCTGGAATTGTAAAAAGTGTTTATCCGGGAGTAAAAATACTCTCACTTAAGTACTACAACCCACAGGCCACAGGACAGGACAATCTCAACTCTACGATTGAGGCCCTCAGATATGCCGTTGATCAAAACGTTGATGTAATCAACTACTCAGGTGGTGGACCAGAGCCTGCACTTGAGGAGCTTCGCATTCTCAAGCTCGCAGAAAAGAAGGGGATACTTGTTGTCGCGGCGGCAGGTAACGAACAATCTAATATTGATTTTAAAAATAATGCCTACTACCCAGCTAGTTACGGACTTGAAAATATCATTTCCGTCACTGCTCACGATCAGTCGGTGAAAGTGCTGAGTTCTTCAAATTATGGCAAGCAAAGTGTCGATATCTCGGCACCCGGATACAGAATTAAGTCTGCTCTTCCAGCAAGTAGAGCGGGTTTTCTCACTGGAACAAGCCAGGCAACAGCATTTGTAAGTGGCGTGGCCGCACTTTTAATGGCCGAGTTTCCTGTGCTCACAACTTCAGATATTAAAAGAGTTATTCGCGACTCAGCTAAAAAAGAGATGAGCTTGATGAATAAAACAAATACTGGTGGTCGCCTAGACGCGAGCAATGCCGTGGCGATGGCCACTCAACTCACCAGTGAGAGAAAGAGACTTGCCACAAGGCAAGTACAGCGAGACTTGGCCGGCAAGAAAGGCGCGACCAGGGCGTCCAACTAAGAATTATCTTCCGACAATTGTGTAGTACTTCATTAGCGCCAGTGCAGAGACACTGGCAATTCCAATGAGTAGCATCGCTCCCATATAATTGAGAAATTTTGGACTAATGAAATTGCTGTTGTCGTGCTTTGGTTTGAGGCGAAACTCTTCAAGCGCGCGCGAGTAAAAACCCATCAAGAGGTTCACTTTAGTTGCCTTAGTGTTCTCAGTGATGAGTTCGTCCAATTTTGAAGAAACCCAGGCTTCACCGTAGCACGCAAGAAGTTCTAAGCAGAGTGCTCTCCATTCTACCAAGAAGAGCTTTCTCTCTGAGAGATCTCCTCCATCGCTGGCGAGAAAGTATTCAGAAATCTTACTAAATCGCTGTGCCAGTCTAAAGAGCAATCTCGTCTCTTTAGGATAGCGCTTGGGATTCTTAAGTGAGCGCTTAAAGCTCTGCGCTGCGATCCGAGGAAAGAGGCGATAGTGAAGGGGCCACTCTTGATGATAGCTCTCAAGAAGTGAGTAATAGCTGCGCGCTCCCATTGGAGGGCCAAGTCCATCGTAGTCTAGTTGAAATCCACAACTCTCACAGGAAGTATCGGTGATAAAGAAGGAGGCACACTTTGGGCAGCGCTTGAGCGACTCTGGTGCTTTTCCGCTTATGAGAGGTGTGATACGAGGAGCAGGATGATGTTGTACTTCCATGTATTTAGGATAACTAGCCGCTGGCACCTTTGGCAAATGAAGTCTATCATAAACCCATGCAAAACAATGCCGTATTACAGGGATCAAATAGAGCGGGAATACAGTTTATACTCGCCCTGCTGGCCGGAGCACTCTACGCTGCGGGATTTCCGATCAAAGGACTTCCCCCTCTTGGTCTCCCGACCTTCTTTGGCCTTGGAATTCTCTTCTACCTCCTTAGGGACTCACTGAGTGGAGAGCGCGAACTTCCGCTCAAAAAAATGATCCTTACGATCCTCGGTTTTTCCCTTGGCCACTACCAGTTAGGCTTCTACTGGATTCCCTACACCTTAAAGGAGTTTGGAGGACTAGAGGCCCCTCTCAACTACCTCTTAGGCTTGGGCTTCTCGGCCGTCATTGTCCCACAGCTGTGGTGCTTTATTTTAATCATCTACTTTCTACGTAAAAAGGCGATTGCTCCAAGAATCACTTCCAATCACGCTCTACTGGCGGCACTTCTGACTCTCCTAGAGTCACTAATTCCCCAACAATTTCCGGCCCACGCAGGCCATGTATGGATGGCCTTTCCACCACTCACTCACTTGGCCTCCTACTTTGGCGCTCCCTTTTATAGCTTCATCACTTACTTTGTCGTTTTGAAGTTAGTTCAAGCAAAGAGAAGAAGTGACTACTTCTATGGTGCAACTGTTGCGATGCTTGTTGTGCTTGCCTCTCTTTTCACTCCTTCATCATGGCACCAAGGCGAAAGCTCAGAGTCTATAAGAGTTAAATTAGTGCAACCTAATGTAGGCAACTTTATGAAGATTGCCTCTGAAGCTGGTGACAATCTCGCCCTTAAAGATGTATTTGCCCGCTACCTCGAACTTTCAACTGCTGCAGATGAGAGCGCTGTTGATCTTATCGTCTGGCCAGAGACGGCTTACCCTAGGCTCATTCAATCAAGCGCAATGAAATCGGCGCCGGCCCTCGTCAAACGAGTGATGGAGCAGACGGGAGCTGATGTGCTCACCGGTGGATACGACCAAAATCCAAGAGCAAATCTCACCACGCAGTTTGAAACTGAATATAATACCGCCTTTCTTTTTAAAGCAGATGACCAAAGCCTTTCAGACTCCTACCACAAGATGAAATTGATTCCCTTTGGGGAGGGTCTTCCCTTTGGCCCACTCAACGGAGTTCTTAGTAAGTACATCACTAACATCAGCTACTTTGCCAAGGGAGAAAAACACACCCTATTTAGAACGCGCAAAGATGCGCGCTTTATTACCCCCATTTGCTATGAAATTCTCTTTGACTCTTTTATTGCCGACTATCTAAATGCCAACGCTCAGAGACCGCACTTTATCTTAAACCTCACTAATGATTCCTGGTATGGAATCACTAGTGAACCCTACCAACATCTCTTTCTGGCCAAGTGGAGAGCGAGCGAATTTCAATTGCCTTTAGTTCGCATGACAAATACGGGCGTGACCTCAGTCATCTATCCAGATGGAAGTGAGTCGGAGCGAATTGAACTTGATCTTGCAACTGCAAAAACCTATGAAATCGCTCTTAAAGAGAGCCGACCAACACTTTTTCAAAGAATTGGTCTCTTAGGGGTGATGATTTTTGCACTGATTTTCTTTGCGATAGATTTTACGAGAGGGAGAAGCCCTCTTTAAAGAGATCGTGAACTCTTAGAAATCCTATGAACTTCTGCTCGCTCACAACTGGTAAAATCGAGATTGGACGCTCTCTCTTTTCCATCAACTCTAAGGCGTGAAAAGCAAGTGTGTCACTAGTGACCGAAATTGGTTTGCGAGTCATGATTTTTGAAACTGCGACATTCAGATCGTGGTGATCGCCAGCGAGTGCGCGGCGGATATCACCTTCAACTAGAATGCCCTCTAACTCACCGGTTGAATTTAAAATAGCACAGGCTCCCACTGGGGATTTTGTCATTTCAATAATCACTTCGCGCAGTGACTGGTCACCTTTAGCAATGGGGCAGTTGACCTTTGCAACCATGAGATCGCGCACGCGAATGCGCAGTGATTTTCCGAGAAGACCCCCAGGGTGATTAACAGCAAAGCCCTCTTTCGTGAGTCCGGTGAGTGACTCAAAGAGAACGGCCATGGCATCACCAACTGCCATTGTCAGAGTCGAACTTGTGGTGGGAGCTTGATTATTAAGACAAGCTTCTTTCTCAACGCTGCAGTCGATAGTCAGTGCACATTCAGAGGCAATCGGTGACTCGGTATTGCCCAGTAGTCCGATGCGAGAAGTTTTAGGGAGATCTATAAACGGAATAAGTTTTAGAATCTCTTCCGTCGTTCCAGATTTGCTGAGAAAAACAATGGCGTCGTTCTTATTCACACGACCTAAATCACCGTGAAGCGCTTCAACCGGGTGAAGAAAGTAAGAGGCAAGCCCAAGTGAGCAGAAAGTTGAGGCTAATTTTTGACCAACTAGGCCAGACTTCCCCACTCCACAAAAAATGAGCGCTCCACCACATCCGCGCAGATACTCAAAAATATCGGCCAGCGACTGCGCCTGCTCGGCACTCAACCTGGATGCCGCTAACTCTAGGGCCTTTGACTCCAGTGATAGAACATCCTGCATTACTTTGAGGTGGTTGCTGTTTTTCATGGCCTAAGGTTACAATAGAAGTAATGAAATGTCCCTCTCTCAAATCCTATTTTCTGTGCCTCCTCGTCGGGGCTAGCTCAGTT
Source organism: Bacteriovoracaceae bacterium (assembly GCA_048267245.1). Classification (GTDB taxonomy): domain Bacteria; phylum Bdellovibrionota; class Bacteriovoracia; order Bacteriovoracales; family Bacteriovoracaceae; genus JBLWXV01. The sequence goes on along the minus strand of JBLWXV010000002.1, from coordinate 332,066 downwards.
GTAGCTACGAGTTGCTCGAGCTATGAGGAATTCCGCTATATCACAGAGGAATTTGAGATCCCCTCAGAGGTCTTCAATCACGACTATGTTCAAGCTTGGCAGGCCGTGCTCGAGATTATGAAGAAGTATGATCTCGAATTACAAAATCAAGAAGCGGGAGTAATTAAGACTCGCTGGATTGATAATACGCTCGAGCTCAACTTTGCCGATAGCTTCGGCAGCTCTGACTCCGTTAAAGCCGCTCGCTTTAAGCTGATTGTTAACGTAGTGAAAGGCTTTAAGGGAACGCGAGAAGTTTCTAAGGTAACCGTCTTTAAGCGCCAAATGGTTGAGCAGGACTTCCTCCAAGGTTGGAAGGTTATTCGCTCAGACAATATTCTTGAACAAACCATTCTCTATCGCATCAAGCAAGTTCTCGACCGTGAAGCTAAACTAAGAAAGATTGAGGAGCAGAAGGCCCGCGAGCTAGAACAGCAAGCCTTCTAATTAGATCGTCATATTTGATACAGAGATTTTTTGCCAAAAACGCTTCTTCAACTTTACCGACTCTTTAGGCGAGCTCTTCCCAGTAATTTTTGAAAGTGCATAATCCATTTCTTCAAAGATATCTTGATATTTATCTTTTTGAATCATGGTAAGCAATGGTCCCTTGGCCTTAGCAAATTTTAAGTCACCCACAGTCTTGATGACGTCTTTAATAATATGAGTGCGCTTAAGTGGTCCCTCTATACCCTTTGTCGTTGGAGTGTAGTAATTGCTCTTGTCATAGAGCATGGCCCAAACAAATTGCGCCTGGCCGTTTAGTTCAAGACGTCTGATATTTTCAAGTGCTTGCGTGCGAACGAGGAGCGATTGATCTTGAAGCATATCCTTATACTTTGAAGCATAATCTTTTTCTTTAAGTGCTAGGAGTGTTTTAAGGCTCGCCATTCTCATCACCCAACTTGGATGATCGAGAAACTTTCCTAGAAACGGGGAGGCCTTCTCCCCCATAATTTGTCCCAGTAAAAATGTAGCGATCCAGCGATTCTTATCTGGATAATCAGCGCTCTTCATCACAGTGATTAGGCTAGGAACAGCTTTGCCGGCCATCTCAAGAACCTGGGCCTTTACTCTCTCAATTTCTTTTGGTCCTGAAATTGGATTTTTTAAAACCCCTAGAATATCACTTGGAGACTGAGCAGCTTGCGCACTAGCAAGAAAACCACTTAGAAAGAGTGAGAGAATAATTTTCTTCATCATCCTCTCCTTAACCGAGCATCTTTTCAAATTCGCTTAGTAGTTCTTCAGCTGACTTTTGCTCGCCTTCATTTGCTGGGACATCTTCTTCCTCAGCGGCCGCTTCTACTGGCTCCGGTTCCGGTTCTGACTGTGCCTCTACCTCAGGCTCTGGTTCTGGAGCTGGTTCTTTCTCTACCTCAGGCTCAGGAGCGGCTTGCACTGGTTGCGGCTCTGGCTCAGGTGTAGGTGCTGGAGCGGGAGCTCCCGCGGCGGCAAGACTCTTTTTAAGTTGTTCGTTTTCTTGCTGAAGACGCTTGAGATTGGCGAGATCTTCTTCGATGATCTCATACTCCATTAAGCGCTCTTTAAGTTCATCGCGCTCTTTAGTCACCTCAGTTAGCTTCGCTTCAAGCGCATCGTCTGAACCACCACTGCTAGCAGCACTTTGAGCACTCTCAAGTTTGGCGCGCAACTTGGTGATCTCACCTTGAAGAATTTCAACTTCTTCTGATGATCCACCAGCAGGTGCGGCCGACTTCGCGTCTTGCAACTTTCTTTCAAGGTCTGTGATCAAGCGCTCTCTATCCATCAGACGATTATTGAGCGACGCAATTTCGGCCATCTTCTGATTGAGTTCTTCACTTGAAGCTCCACCTAAAGAAACATTGCCGCTTGAGAGATCACTAGTTGGAAAAACACTTGGAACTCCTCCAGTCACTTCAAGTCCGCCTCCTCTAAAGAGCGAAGACTTCAAGGCGGTAGAGTTTTGAATGATAGAGTCGAGATAATTTTTTACCACACTCGCAGGTATCTGGTGACTCAACTGATGAAAACGTCTTCTATTGTAGAGCCAATAGAGCACGAAGAGCACAGTGATGATTACTAAAATCATACTCGTGATCGTAATCGTCGCGTCTGTTGAGTGAGTTAGAATTTGCTTAAATGTCTCAAAGTTCATCATCCATCCTTGGATCTATACCTTTTTCACTTCCCTGAGAAAAAGGCGTAAAACGGCCGTTACTCTAAATTATAAAAAGAAGGGGCACTTGGGTCAATGAGTGACTATAGAGTGCAGCGAGGTTTTCATCTTCTGATAAAAAGGCTTGCGTCCCGCGAGAAAATCATTTTGGAAGGGATGAAACGCCCGACCCTGATAGTCCGTTATCTTCACTCCAGACTCCATGGCAATCACGCCGGCAGCAGCGACATCCCAGGGAGCAAGTCCACTCTCCCAAAAGCCGTCAAACACGCCGCTGGCGACGAAACAGAGGTCCAAAGCGGCACTTCCCATGCGTCTCACTCCTCTCACCTCGCACATTAATGATTTAAAGAGATGAAACTCTCGATCAAAAGCGTCCCCTTTTTCAGAGGAAAATCCCGTGACAAGTAGCGAGCTCTTGAGTGAATTAGTATTTTTCTCGCTCCATAATTTCTTAAATTTCTTGGTCATCAAATTTTCGGTGTACATCGCCCCACGGCCCTTAATGGCCGACCAACACTCTCCGGTGGTTGGGCGATACACGACTCCCATATGGGGCACGCCGTAGTGGAGCAGGCCAATACAAACTGCAAAGTAGTCCATGCCGGCCAAAAAATTAGACGTGCCATCAAGCGGGTCGATGGCCCAGACATAAGGGAGTTCTTTAAAGTGAGCGTAGGCTTCCTTCTTTCCGCCCCACTGCTCATAAGCGCTCTCTTCGGCGAGAATATTCATCTCGGGAAAGCGTTTTGAAAGTCCCTTGATGATGAGCTTTTCGCTTTCAATATCAGCGACACTCGCCACACCTTGGGCCTCTTTCGAAGTGATTGAGAGCGAGCCTAAGCGCTTTCTATATTTTAGAAGTTTTTCACCGGCGCGGATCGCAAGCTCAATGGCCTCTGCTCTCGCCTCTTCAAGTACACTGTACTTAATCTCCATATTCCCCACTCATGAGCGCTTCTTCGAGCTCTTCAATATCAATCGGCGAGTTCGAGGCCACTTTATAATTTTCATCAAGCCAGTGACCTAAATCAACCATGCGACATCTCTCGTTACAGAAAGGTCGAAACTTAGAATCATAGTAATTAAAATTCTTATTGCACGTGGGACATTTTACTTGAAAAGTCTTACTCATGAGGAAAAATCTCTCAGGATACCTACCACTTCATTAAATATTTTTCTGGAAGTGTAGTTGGTTTGCTCAAAGCTAGAGACTGGAGTTAATCCTCGAAGGGCGTTACTAGTCCAAACCTCACTTGCCGAGCGTAGCTTCTCAACTTTATATTCTCCCAAATTGACTGGCCAGTTGGAGTCTTCAAGCGCTGCAATCACAGCTCGGCGCATAACGCCTTCGAGCACTCCACTTCGAAGCGCGGGTGTATAAATCTTATTTTCTTCGACCCAAAAAATATTACTACTCGCGCACTCAAGAATCGTCTCCTCAGTTGAGAGAAAGACCACCTCACTAAAGCCTTCGTCGTGGGCAACCTTTAACTCCTGGTGAATATCGAGATAATCTCCCACCTTGAGATAGGTCGGACGAATTGAATGTCCTCGCTGCCCTCGCGCCTTAGTGAGGGTGAGAGCGGGATTTTGATGGATCGGGGTCACAAAGTGGCGGTGGTAGAAGAAATAAGTAATTTCCTCGGGCGCCTTAAAGAAGGTAAGACGCAAATATCCCTCGCCCTTTTCCTGGGCCACCAACTCGAGCTCGGCCTTAATTGTCTCCCACTGCTCTTCTTTGACCTCATCAAAGAGGTAGTGCAGTGATCGATGGAGCCTATCTAAGTGATAATTCAAGTAGAGCACCTCTCCACCCTGAATTCTCATAGTGGTGAAAGTTGACTCACCAAAGAAGAGAGCGCTGTTTAAAAAGGGCAATTGGCGCGCCTCTTCATCATACCAATGGCCTGCAAAATAAATACTTCCGGTTTCAATATTTGACACAGAGCCTCCTGGCAATGCAACTCATGGCCGTACGGCCCTTAAGTATGATAGCCATTCGCATGACCCAAGGAAAGGAAATGAAAAATACTCCAACACTTTATATTGTTGGTCTAGGCTCGCAGGCGCTAGCCTGGGCACTCAATCTGCGCGACAGTGGATACCGAGTGATCATTGGTTTGCGAAGTGAGAGTTCCTCAAAAGAGCGCGCCCAGCAGCTGGGCTTTGAAACGCAACTTTTAAAGGGCGAATTCTTTGCCAAGGCAGAAGTAGAAGACGAGAAAAAACTCATCGCTCTATTAATTCCCGATCACGAAATGCTTAGCTTTTTTAAAGATAATGAAGCCGCTCACGCCGGCCATTGCGAATATATTCTCGCTCACGGGGCCAGCTACCCTGAGCTTCTTGCAAGTTATTCAAATCTTAAAATCGGCCTACTCGCTCCCAAGGCCATTGCAAGCGAAGTTCGCTTTCGCTTTGAAACAGGTGGCGCTCTGGGTGCGGCTATTTCTAGAGGCACGCTCTCTGAATCCGTCTACCAGCGACTACCTCATATTTGCCAGGCGATGGGCATCAACGCCGGCCCCTTTGTTGTCAGTATCAAAGACGAAACTGCAGCCGATCTCTTTAGTGAACAGTCACTTCTTTGTGGGCTGCTGCCCTACGCTCTGCGAGCGAGTTTTGAAACTCTTGTGAACAAGGGAATTCCCGAAGAACTGGCTTTCATGGAATGTTGGGTAGAGGGTGAACTCATCATGAAGACCCTCTGCGAGAAGGGCCCCATGGCCTTCTTTTCTTTAATTAGTCCCGCTGCCCTGGCCGGAGCTGGCAAAGCTTCAAAGCTCCTCATCGATCAGGACTTCAAAACGAAGCTTGAAAAGTTGTGGCAGGAAATTGATTCAGATGAATTTATTAAAGAAGTTCATCGCACTGATATGAACAAATTGAGAAACGAAATTAAAAGCGACTGGGAAAACTCTCCCCTCTCGCTGGCCCACTCGAGACTAAAAAAACAATTCTACCCAGTAGGTAAGCCATGAGCGTTCAACCTTCTCAAAAATCTAAATCACTCACGACGCGAAGTCTTCGCGGCTTTAAGCTTCGTGAGCAGGGGCGCCCGCTACAGATGCTCACCTGCTATGACTACCAGACTGCCCAAATGCTAAGTGAGACGAGCATTGATATGCTCCTAGTAGGCGATAGCCTTGGCAACGTGATGCTTGGTCTCGATCACACTGTGGGAGTGAAACTCTCTCACATGAAAATTTTCGGCGCGGCCGTCAAGCGCGGGGCCAAGAATAAATTTGTCGTCGTCGACATGCCCTTTGGCACCTACTCGACTGTCGACTCTGGTGTAAAAAACGCGATAAAACTCTTTCAAGCCACGGGAGCAGAAGCGCTCAAACTTGAAGGTGCCGGCGAGACCACTCTTAAAATTATCAAGCGCCTGGTAGAGACGGGAATTCCAGTCATGGGTCACATTGGCCTAACTCCACAAAGCGTTCACGAATTGGGTGGCTACTACACTCATGGAAAAGATACTGACTCTGCTGAAAAGCTCATTAAAGAGGCCAAGAAACTTCAAAAGGCCGGTGCCTTTAGCTTAGTTCTAGAGTGCGTGACAAAGGAACTCGCAACCCACATCACTGAGGAACTAACGATTCCAACTATTGGCATTGGCTCAGGTAATGAAACTGATGGACAGGTACTGGTGATCAACGATCTTCTTAAGATGGGACCAAACACCCCTCCGAAATTCTGTAGCCCTGTCGCGGATTTCTTTAAACTAAAAAAAGAATTAATCTCAAACTACTTAGACAAGGCCAGAAGTTCTCAAGAAGAAGCTCCCCTAAGCTAATGAAAGAGCTACTCACTTTTGATATTGGAAATTCAAGGCCATCAGTGGCGCTCTTTCAAGAGGGCGCCCTCAAAGACGTGTTCTCACTCGCTCACTTTGAAGAGAATTACTTGCCCCAATTTTCACACGCAACCTACTGCCATTCAATCGTTGGCAAGGCCCCAGCTCTTTTAAATGAACTTTCTGGCCAGCCCATTGATCTGCGCGCCCATTGGAGTGGAGGACAATTCTTTGGCATGCCCACTCACTACGCTGCAACTCTTGGAGATGATCGCCTGTATGCATGTGCCTACGCTTGGCTAGAGCTCAAACAGAAAAATTTAAAGAGTGCCCTCATTCTTGATCTTGGAACCTTTATGACCTTTGACTGGGTCCAGCGAGACCAAGGTCACTTGGGTGGAGTTATCTCACCAGGGCTCTCAACCTACTTAAATAATTTTGCCCGCGGAGAACTTTTAAAAGTTTACGCGCCTGAAGAAATTAATTGGTCGCCCACACTAACCCTTCCCACAGAGACTCAAGCCGCAATCACCACAAGTGCCCGTTGGTACTTTGAATCAATGCTTGAAAGGGCCACGGAGCAAATGCCAAACCCAGAAGTCATTTTTATTACGGGTGGCTCTGCTGAGGTCGCCCTTAGGATGGTGGCCAAAATGAACTTGGCCTCTGAGATTGTACATGTGCCACACTTAGTTCATCTGGCCATGCACCGTCTTACGGAACTTCTCGATCATTAATCTTCGTGAAAGAACTCGTTTTCACTAAAGAGCTCGCGCAGCTCAGCGGGAATTTCAATCGCGCGATACTTCTTGCCATTGCTCGTGCGCACCCAGAACCCTTGCATCACGCGCTCGTTGACAATCATGTTGATTGGCTTCACTGAAACCACGTGGGAGCGGTTTATAAGCATGCTCTCGTAGTCCTCGCCAATACTTTGATGATCCATTGATTTGATCATCTTAAACTTTAAAAATTCCATGATCCCATTACCCTGAACGAAGTGTAGGTCCCAAGGATAACCCAACTACTGAATTTTTAAGGGCCCCCCTCGTATTCTTTACAGGGTGAAAGGCCTTGTTCACGTGGCCAAATCCCCGAAATTATGAAATAAAGCGCCTCAAGTGAACTGAGTACGAGGTATGCTTTGAAGATTCTCATCGGAGTGACTGGCTCCATCTCCGCCTATCGCGCCCTAGATATTGTGAGGGGGCTCTCAAAAGTCGGCCATGAAGTGACTGTGGTTCTTAGCGCTGGCGCCCTGAAGTTCGTAAAAAGCGAAGCCTTCTACTATCTCGGAGCAAGACAGGTTCTTCTTCCAAGCTCTGACTTTGAGCGCGAGAGAGCCGGCGTTCTCCACATCGACCTCGCTAGAGAGCACGACCTCTTTGTACTCTCTCCGGCAAGTGCCAATATGCTCTCAAAGCTAGCGAGTGGCGCTGCCGATGACACGCTCACAAGTCTCTTACTCGCACTTAGGCGCGACCGCGATGTCTTAATCTTTCCTTCAATGAATCCTGATATGTGGAATGCACCTGCAATTAAGAGTGCGCGTGAAGTACTAGCGAAGAGACATTCGAACTTTCATCTCTTTGCACCTTCCGCTGGCGAGATGGCCTGCGGTGAAATTGGCGAGGGAAAACTTCCTAGTGTCTCGGCGATATTGACTGCTATTGAGTGCTGGCCCGCTCATCAAAAAAAGCGAGGGGGGCGCGTGCTCATCACGACTGGCTCCACTATCGCTCCGCTCGATCCCGTGCGCTTTATTACGAATCCCTCTAGCGGGAAAACGGGAATCGCTCTGGTCAAAGAATGTTTAAAGAAAGGTGATGAGGTCACTCTCATCTGTGGCCATGGGGTGAGCTCTCAAACCGATGATTTTAAAATTCTTCCTCAATACAAAGAGATTCGAGTGCAAACCACCAATGATCTCTTTGAAGCGGTAAAGGCCGAAATTAAAAATTCAGACACCTTTATCTCGGCGGGAGCTCCCTGCGACTTTGTCGCGCCTGAAGTCTCCCCTTCTAAGCTAAAAAAAGAGGGCCATTCGTTGAGTTTTCAATTTGAAAAGGCCCCAGATATTCTCTCTTGGGTCGTTGAAAACTTCGGCAGTAAAGTGCTCACAGTGGGCTTTGCCGCTGAGAGTGAACTCACTACAGAGATGCTCACTTCCAAATGGCAGCGCAAGCCCACCGACTATCTCGTCGGGACAAAGGTCGCAGGAGCGTGGATGAATCAAGCGGCTGCGGGCTTTGGAGTCGATAGTGCGAACTATCTCATTAGAGACATTGAAGGAAATTATAGCGCTCAAAATCTCAGTAAAACGGAACTCGCCGCGCTAATTGCAAGTTGGGAGCGCCCGTGAGCAAATTAATTAGAACTGTTCGAGATCTTCAGTCCTATCGTGCCGCGCTTGCCCCAGAGCTCAAGGTAGGAGTTGTTCCGACCATGGGCAACCTCCATGAAGGCCACGCCTCGCTAGTGGCCCGCTCAATCAAAGATAACGACGTGACCATCGTCACTATCTTTGTAAACCCCAAGCAATTTGGGCCGAACGAAGACTTTGCAAGCTATCCAAGAACTCTTGAAGACGATCAGAAGATCATTGACTCACTTGGTGGTGAAGTCGCAATTTTCGCCCCAGCATCTACTAGCGAAATTTACCCCGAGGGTTTTGCAACCTCTATCAGTATCACTGGGCCACTCACAGAAGTCCTCTGTGGTGCCAGTCGTCCTGGGCATTTTGAAGGCGTCACGACTGTCGTGTATCAACTCTTTGCTCTCACAAAGCCTCACCGCGCCTACTTTGGGCAAAAAGATTATCAACAACTCCAAGTGATTAAACGCATGAACACTGATTTGCGCCTTGGGGTTGAGATTATTCCCATGCCCATCGCACGCGCCAGCGATGGACTCGCCCTATCGAGCCGCAATCAATATCTAAGTTCAAAGGAGCGCGTTGATGCTCTAGAGCTCTCAAAGGCCCTAGAAGAATTGAGATCAACCTGGTCGAGAGATGGCCAAGAAGCCGCTGAACTATTGAGGCAGGAAATCGTTAAGTCCCAGAATTCTTGGGACTACCTCGAAATTCTCGACGCACAGGACTTAACGCCACCTAAAAAGAGTTCTAAGATAATCCTCTTTGCGGGAGCGCGCTTCTTTGGCCGCGCCCGCTTAATAGACAACCTGACTTTGGAGACTACCGTTGCTCGATAATGAATTTCACATTTCTAAAGATGCCCGCGCCACACTCGTTAGTATCGTGTGCCCGGGTTTTGAGGAACATAAGTCAGAAGAAGACACCGCTCGCTCGCTCGCAGAGCTCAAAGAGCTGATGCGCACCCTCGGTGTTGAAACCGTGGGAGAGGTTGTGCAAAATCGCAAAACCATTGACCCCGCCACGATAATTGGAAGTGGTAAACTCGATGAGATTGCCACACTTGCTAAAGACAATGACTCTGGACTGCTGGTTTTTGACTGCGAACTCTCCGCAAGCCAAATTAGAAATATTAGAAAGATTTCTGGTCTCTCCGTCGTCGATCGCTGTCACGTGATTCTAGAGATCTTCTCGCAGCACGCCCATACGAAAGAGGCTAAGATTCAAATCGAAATCGCTCGCCTGGGCTACATCCTTCCGCGTCTCTCTGGTTTTTGGAGTCACCTTGGCCGTCAGCGCGGTGGTGTGGGTGTTCTCGGTGGAGAGGGTGAAAAGCAGATCGAGCTCGATCGCCGTATTATTCGCGAGCGGATTGAATTTTATAAGCGCCAGGTCTCTGAAGTGGCCAAGGGAAGAATCGTTCGCTCAAAGAAGCGCCAAAACCAAGCTGTTACCGCTGCACTTGTGGGCTACACCAACGCTGGTAAGAGCTCACTGATGAATCGCCTGTGCCGAGTAGATATTCTCGAAGAGAACAAGCTCTTTGCAACTCTCGACTCTACCTACCGCATGCTCAACCCCGACACAAAACCACCCATGATTATGATTGATACGGTGGGATTTATTTCAAACCTACCAAATACTCTCATTGATGGTTTTAAGACAACTCTTGAATCGGCACTTGAAGCCGATCTACTGATTATCGTCTGCGATATCTCTGACCCTCACTATGAAAAGCATCTCTCGGTGACGAGAAACGTTTTAGAAGAGCTGGGTGTGGGCGATAAGGACTCTCTGATTGTCTTTAATAAGAAAGACCTTTTAAGTGATCCTCACAAGGCCAAGATTATCAAGAGACTTCACGCCAATTCCTTTGTCATTAGCTCTCACGACAAAGAAGACGTTAAAGGACTGCGTGAACATATTGTGAATTACTTTCTCTCAAAGCAAGATGGTCACGACCTCTTTATCCCCTACGATGACGGTCAGGCCATCAGTAGAATTCAGAGCAAGACCAATATTGTGGCCACGCAAAACCACGAGACGGGTATCTTCTATCGCATTAAAACGCCCAATTTTATCTTTGATACTCTAGGAGTTTCTGAGTACGTGCTCTCGCCTGAGGACCCGTATTATAAGGAAGCTAAAAAAGACCACCTCTAATATAGAGGCTGCCAAAGAAAACTAAGAGTGTAATGGTGATGCCAATTCCAATGAAGAGGCGATCTTTACTTTCCATCTAGTCCAACTCGCTCAATAGCTGCGCGACGGTGTTCTTTAAAACTTGAATCTCAACTGGCTTTTCTAGGACAGTCACTCTCTCATCAAGCTTGGAGTCGCTTGCCAACTTATCGGTCACAATCGCCACTTTTGTAGCGCTTTGATCACAGAGCGCTTGAAAATTAACGCTCTGAACTTCATCGACAGTGAGTTCTAAAAGAAGCAATTTGGCGTCCACCTGGTGCAAGAAATCCATAAATTCCAGCAACTTAGAAAATACCACGACCTTTCCTTCCGCATTGGGATGAAGGCCATTAAAGGTTTGCTGCCATAGACTATGGCCAGAATAGGCGATTAAAGCACTCACTGTCTTTCCTAGGTCCCAGGGTTTTGGTATGGTGAGAAAATAGCAAAAGGGCACCAATTATGTCTAATAAACCCATTCGCGTAGTCGAAATTCATTCCGGCGAAACCCTCGGGCAGTTTGAAGCTGACAATTGGGACGGAGCCCACAAATTGGCCTGCGAGATGGAGGCCATGGGAATCGATATTAAGATTGAAGCCCCCTCACTCCCCGAGAGTCTGGCAACTAGTTTAGGCGCTAGCGAAAGCGAGCTAGCAGAGCTTCGCTCAGAGATGGATGAGGAAGTAGACTCCCACAACGAAAATGACTTGGGCTGCCTCTGGTGCGCTCCTGAGGGGTCACCGAAGCAGTAATGGCCTACAAAGCACTCTGCCAAAAAATTGAAACGAAAATCGTTGCAGGTCTGAAAAGAATCAAGCGAGCTCTTGCCACTGAGTCAAGAGAGACGACGTTCATGCTTAAAACCTATGTGAAGTACACAAGTGGTGATGCGTCTGCAGTTGAGATGGAGCGGGCCAATAAACAATTTAGAAGCTTTCTAAAAACGATTGGACTAGGGGTTTTTGCAGTTCTGCCCTTTGCCCCAATTACGATTCCCACCATTGTAAAACTAGGTGAGCGCTTCGGCGTAGACATTCTACCAGCTTCCTTTCGCGCTCAAAAAGAAGAGGAGGCCACAAAGCCTCCTCAATCTTAGATCAATTTAATTTTTTTCTTACTTGCCAGCACTACCTGCATCGCCAGCACTCTTAAGTTCTTCTTCTAGGTCGTTGAGACCTTTCACTTTTTGTGGCGGCGGGGCCTGATTCTTCACATTTTTCTTATAAGAAGCATCGATCTTGGTAAAGAGTTCATCACTTTGAACGAGATACTCTTTCGTATCCATACTCCAATTGATTTCTTGCATCCACTCAGGATTTTCCTGGCGTACACGCTCTAGGTAGGGAGTGAGAATCATCGCCGTATCTTTTTGTAATAGCGACTCCACATCTTTATTTTTTGGACCTTTCTGAATAGCAGCTACCACACCGTCTTTCACTGCCAGGAAACTGGCAGCATTATTTCGCTCAGTCACAAAGAACTCAGTCCCGCGAATACCAAAGGTAGCGTATCTCGTCTTCACATTGAGTTCGTTTTCTTGGAGTTGATTCTTATTAAAGATAACGTTGAGTGAACCTTTTAGAACACTAACAGTGTTATTAAAGTTCCCCTCCTTCTTCTCTTCACCCTTCTTACTGCCGCCAATAAGTTCATCAATAACGACTTCACTATCTTGGTCAATCTTCATCTTAGATCCCTTTTCAGGACCAAAGGCAATAATGGCAATCGCACCTTTATAAGTTTTGATGCGATCATTCTTTCTAATAGCGTTGGGTTTATTAGGGAGCTGAAATTTTCCACTATCCCTAGTCAGGAGAACTTTTCCACGCGTGTAGAAAACCTCACCCACAATCGGATTATCAAAATTTGGATCGGCGGCTTTCGCCTTTGTATCTGCCGGCGCATCCATTGCCATCAGTGACAGAGTAAACAGAATCATTCTCATAGTTGCTTTCATACATCTAACCTCGATAGCTTGTTTTAACATTCTAACTAATTCTCTTGGGATATTACGCCCCTGAACGAATATTCCACCTCTTAGCTCAAAAGGGGGTGCCAAGAAGTCGAGGCAGGCACTCAAGTAATACATTTTATTTAAAATTAACCCAGTTTCAATAAGATAACTAGGCAATCTCGTCCCAATCCATCCCTCAATTAAGCCTATCCCATTAAAAGGGGTAAAATATGGGTATCAAACAGATGGAGCCTCGAACGAGGAAGAGCGTTATGAAAAAGACATTACTACTTATCACTCTACTTACTACTCTCCCCATTGGAAGCGCGTTCGCTCATGGTGCAGGCAATGGTCCTGATAGAGATAGGTCAGATAGAGACGACTCTAAAAAGATCGGCCATAAGAATGGCTGTAATCCCATGGATGCTAACGCTTGTGATAAGAACAAGGTGTGCTGGACCGATATCTCTATATTAGAGATTATTAAGAACTCTTCTAAATATTCATGTGAAAATCAAAATCAGTGTGGCGAGGGAGCGACCTGTGTCGGACTTGCTGGTTTTGAATCTAAGGACTCGAGCCAAGGTCAAGCTTCAAACGGAAATCTCCAAGTTTGTATCCCAAAAGGCGAATGTGTTGACACGAGTCTGCACGCTCAATTTGAAGCCTATATTCCTGCTGAATACGAATTCAAACTTGATCTTGATAAATGCGTGGGGATGCTAACTAATAAAGATACTAAGCTTCCTGATAGTAGCAAAATTGACCAATACACTGCCGAAGTACTTCACTTCACTCTCGTCCTTGAACACGCTCAAACAGTCATGGACGATTATTTTAATATCAACAAGCAGGGTAAAACGTTTGCCATTACCTTTAATGAGAAGCGCACGGCCGCCCAAGATGCATACCTAGAAGCAAGAGCGAAGCTTCAAGAGTACTTGGAAAAAATCAAGCAAAAGGCCAAGACAAATGAAATTGATATGGCCAGTTCTGTAGCCTACTACGGCGTAATGGCCGAGATATATGAGCTAGAAGCTCACACTTCGGCCGAATTCGTAAGCCAGTTTACTGACGTCTATACAGAGCTAGATAAGTGGAAAGAGTATATTTCAAGCCCAAAACCAGACTACTATTCAGTTGGAAACAGCGATCGAGGTCTGGGGATTCTGATTGGGACAGAGACTCATCGAAATGCAATTGCTGACGGTGCAGCTATAAGCAGCAATGATGACAGCGGAGTAGATGACGACAACAGAATTGACTCCGACAAGAGAGATGAGAAGTTCAGTATCAATGTCTATCAATTAAAGAAAAATCTCTGTGGTCAAGTCGGACAAAGAAACGGCGATTGCGTGAGAGTCTGTGAGCACGAGGGTGTGCCTGTTGTTGATCCGATCATTGAAACAGAAAAAGTTAAAAAGGATCCAGGCTTTTTAGGACTCAAACGCCTGGGCTGTGAGGTTGGCAATTTCCTTGGTTCCGTGTTTGGATCAGGTAAAAAAGAAGATTGTAAGTATGAATACCTAGAACAAATTCCAGATCACTACGCCCAATATTCAAACTCAGAGGTTTGTTCATATATTGCTAAGAACCCGGCCAAATCAGCAGCTCAAAATAAAATCGAGACTGTAAACTTGATCCGTGAAAAAGTGGCAAACCTCACAAGCTACTATCAAGCCAATTATCAGATGAACACTGAACTCGCTGGTTGTATGCGAGTAATTGGTGGTGAAGTTGCGGGAGCCTATGATGGCGGTTTCAGTAACAATCAAGCCAGCGATGGTAATTCAAGCAATAACAATAAGGCCCCAGGTGGCGTAAACGGTGAGGTTGATCTCTCAGGTAGCGCTGTTAATGCCGCATCCCCTATCTCTGGTGGATCAGGTGCCCTTTCAGCCTATCGTCAAAAACTCAAAGATGCCCTTGCAAGTAAGGGTAGTACTTCTACTTTAGAGCAAGCTGGACTTGATCCACTCTCAAGTGAAAGCGGAAAGAGCGCTCTTAGTAAGAAACTTTCAAAGTTTGGTAAAGATAGAGCTGATGCTAAGAGCAAGTCTTCTAGATTTGTAAACTCGGCGAAGAACTCAGGAGTCGGGTCAAGTGCCTATGAATCGATCCAAGACTTTAGACAGGTTGCTAGTAATCTCAATGTGGCCGTCGATCAAAGTAAGAGTGCAGATCCTTTCTCATTTGGTTCACTCAACCCAAGTGACTTTGTTAAGTCTGACAGTCTCGTGAGTAGTCAAAACAAAGACTCTAAGAGCTCTGATAGTCTGACTGGCTCGAGTGCCGATGGCTCAAACTCACTCAATTCTGCATCGGCCAATTCTAAGGCAGCCCTTGCCAACGCCAAGAGTGCTAAGGATGCAGCTGCCGCGAAAGCGGCTGAAGAGAAGGCCCGCAAACTTAGACTATCTAAAAAAGGTAGCGGTTCTGGCGATGGCAGTGCAATCGGCGCCGATGGTGGACTCATCAATGGTGACGGCAATAGCGACGATGAAAATGGTAAGAAAAAGGTTGCTGGTACAGATAAAGACAAAGAAGAGGAAGAAGTAGCAGCTGCTGACGAAAAGGGCACTGATGCTCCCCTACCACCAAACTTTGATGAATACGATCTAGCGAGCATGCTCAATGACGTTCAAAGTGATCAGTACAAGTATAGCCGTCGCCCGGATGACAGCCTTTGGGATATCATCACGAAGACCTATATGAGAAGCGCGATCAAGACAATTTACGGTGATCGTGCCTCAGCCTCTGCAGAGAAGAATGAAAATTAATTAGATTTAAGCAGCAGAAAATAAAAAGGCCGAGCATTGCTCGGCCTTTTTTGCTTTGAGGGCATAGAATTGGTTAGGTCCCTCTAACCCAAGGCGCTCGTAGATTTGAGAGAGCGCCAAGTAGATAGGACCTGGGCGATAGTGATTTCGACTCACTTGCAATAAAAGCTTTGGAACCTTTGTCCAGCTACCAACAGCAACATGACATAAACTAATTGCAAGCTTTGAATAGTGACAGGCGGGATTTGACTCACTCGCGCGCTCAAAATACTCAAGCGCTCTCACATACTCCTTCTCTTGCTCAATTTCTAGAATCCCAAGCGCAAAGAGAGCAAGTCCGCGCACAGTAGCCGAACTAGAAGTGAGCGCATTCTCAAAATGATTTCGACATGCTTTTTGTGACTTTGTTTTGCTATTAGAAAAGTACAGGGTAATCCCCACCAGAAGAGCTTCCTCACCACTAAGGTAGGAGACTGGAACTTCAAGCCACTTATCAATATCTCGATATGAGTAGCTCTCTAGAGCACTCAGCGATCTTTGAAAATCCACAGAAGGTCTAAGCCAACCTGGAGGATATATGCTTGAGAGATGGTAAGTGATAAAATCAATAACAAGCTCATTTGACCTAGACATAGGACCTCGCAGGTAAATTACCTATCGAAGCCTATCAAACTGACAAATGAGGGCAAATCGAGCTTTCTTGATGGCGGGAAGATTGGATTTTCTGGGACTTAAGAAATAGGCGGCAAAAAAAAAGGGCACATACGTGCCCTTCTCTATTTAAGCTCAACTCGCATATTATTTACTATGGGAGAAGTGCTATTGCAGGTTCTGTAGCTTCAGTTTCTGTTGTTCCATCGACTGAGGTTTGATTTCCTAAGAATTTCTCGATTTCAACTTGTGAAATTCTTGTTACTTCCTCACCCATACAACGGAATCCAGAGTTGTCGATATCGTCACACTTATTTACTGCGCGACAAAATCTGCTCCAATCCATCACGTAGTCTGTAGCACCGCGAACGAGAATACCTTCGACTTCACCAGTTGTAGCATTAAATACAGCTGAACCAGAGTTTCCACCAAATGTATCGAGGTTCGCTTCAAAGTACACTTCATCACTATTATCTTTAACAGCCGCTCCACCAGCGATTTTTGTAGGAAGTCCAGACGGGGCACCAATTACAACCAATGGGGCACCAGATTCAACTTTGCCTTCAGTTCTAAACTTTACTGGAGCTCTATCTGTTACTGGACGATCCAGTTGAATGAGAGCAAAGTCATTCTTTGTAGCTCCATCCAATTTGATATTGAGTACTTTCTTACAAGAGTAAACGTTCTCTTTAGAAATTAAACCGTCATCAATTTTGCCTTTATGAAAATCAAAAACGTATGAGTAATCAGTACAACCTAATTCACCATTTTCCTCACCTCTGAGGTAGATACAGTGGCCAGCAGTGACAACAAGGTCTGGCGCTACAAGGAACCCAGAGCAGTTGCCTGGATTAGGTTGGTCAGAGAATCTCTCCTCTTTGCACAGGTTCATGGTGCTAGAAATAGGAAGAGACTTAAACTTAAAAGTGTTCTCATCCTCAACGCTAAGGTTAGCTGTTTTAATTTGGGTAACTGTTGCAGCAGCAAGAGTCTGTAGTGTCGCCGAAGCTTCTTCAACTTCAATGCGATCGTCTTCTTGATAAATTACTTTTGAACTGGCTAGGCCCTTGGCATTTGCAGTAACTGACAACATTAACAACACAGCACTCACACTCAACTTCTTCATCCTATCTCCCAAAAAATATAAAACTCTCTTTCTTTGTTGGGAGGACAATGCCTTTAGAAATCTAACATTGCACTTTGGATTTAACTTAGTGTGTAAAAAGTTTATGAGATGTAAGAAATTGTCAAAAACGGGCCACAAAAACTCAATATTAAGTGTTAACTTGCCTTGCGCTCAGAGAGGGCCAAGCTAAGAATTTCCATGGTTTGGGCCGTCTGATTGAGATCTTCTGCAATTGTCAGAATTCGACCAGACTTCTCCTGGTTCCCATCTGTCAGTTTACTCAATTCACGCATAGAATCCTTGATTCTATCAATGGACTGCCTCTGCTCTGTCATCGACTGACTAAACTCCATAAAGGTATTTTGCAAGCTCATTGACTGGCCCTTAAACTCGCCAAAGATGCGCTCAATCTTATGAGTCGACTCCCCACCGTACTCTATACTCTTCTCACTCACCTTCATTAACTCTGTCGTGTCCTTGAGGGACTGCTCGACAATATTCTTAACAAGGTTAGCCGACTCTGAAATGATTTGCTCAATCTCGGCTGCAGCAGTTCCACTCTGTAGGGCCAAGTTTCCAACTTCTTGAGCGACAATAGAGAAGCCCTTGCCATGCTCTCCCGCGCGGCTAGCTTCCACAGAGGCGTTAAATGATAAAAGCTTTGTTTGAAAGACAATGTCGTTAATGACTTTCGTGTACTCAGATATATTATTGATTGCCTCAATAATTCTCTGCATTTCACTGCCATTCTTATCCATCTGAAGAGCTAGCTTAGTATTGCCAGCTTTGATATTTTCAATACTCTGAAGTAAATCGACAACCAGACTCTCCCCGTGTTCAACAAGCTTAAGACCTTTTTGTGAACTCTCTTGAGACTCAACTACTTTTTGAAATGTTCTCTCACTTACGGTTGCAACACTTCCTAATAGTTCAGCCGCTTCGTGAAAACCACTTGCCTGCTCAGTTGCACCAGAGGCAAGGTCTCTAGAGTCTCTCTCTAGTTGAGTACTCATCGATGAATTTTTAGAAGTTACATCTTTAATTTGAATGAATGTGGTTCCTTGCTTTGAGAGCATATCGCGCATTTTGATAGAGAGAACTAGAGCAAAACATGTATTCACAATTGCAAAAGCTGCGTGAAGTAAGACAATTCCAAAACTTGCCTCATAATTAAATAAGCTGGTCGGTAAAAGGAAGAAAAATCCAATATGATGAAGCGCTACCACTGTCAATGCAGTCACCACAGACTTCCAACTTGCAAAGAGTGAAACGTATGTGATGAAACAAAAGATATGAAAGTGAAATTCAATGATCCCACGCCCGAGGTGAATAAAGATTGCACTAAAGGCCATGAGAGAAATTGCATTTACGATATGTGTAATCTCATCACCTTTTTTGAAGTGATGAGTTACAAGCGATCCTAGATATATAAAGAGTGAGCAAGCGAGAGCAATTTTAAGCTCAGACTTCATAAAATAGGCGAGTCCCAAAAAAATCGGAAAGTGGGCCAACATAATCAATAGGGAGAATTTTGATATTTTTTGATTGTAATCAATTTCAAAATGGCTGATTTCTTTCATCTTTTTACTCATATTTTAATTTTAGGGGATCAAGTAGTTTTTGATACTTCTTAGCTACGTAACAACCATAGGCAGGAAAGTTTGATTCATTCTTATCACTTTGCAACTTTTCTAAGACTTTCAAATCTTGAAACTCAGTTAATGGATTTATTTGTCTATTTGAGTATCCCCCTTCATAGACAATTTCTCCTTGCTGATTAGCGATTAAAAGAAGTGGTACCCCACTCGGTAGTTCGTTCTCACTTAGCTCTTCATAGCGCTTAACTTCAACTTGAAAACCAGCTAGGCGAAGCCTGGACGCAAAGTCCTTACTATCGTCGAGTATAATGATCTTTTCACTCGCAAGTTCACTCGGTCCTCTCTTAATTAAATAGTCGGTCACGTACTCTGAGCACTGGCACTCTCCGGCCATGAGATGTTGGATTTGCCACTTTCCCTCACTAGCTCCAATAAGCTTGCCTTTATAGGTCGCAGCGACCGCAAAATCTGACTGATGCCAAGTTCCCAGCAATGCAACGATGGCCACAACTGAAAATGCCCAGGTGGTGATAAAGAATTTAAAGAGAAGACTTTTGTTTTTCACAGGCTACTTATCGATGGAGTGGGTTTAGCAATTAAGTAAAGATATGTAAGTGACCCTTAACCACCAAAGACCGACAATTTCACCCCAGTAAAAATGATGAGAGCAGCGGTAAATTCTATCTGACTTCTCCCCAACTAAGGCCCATGACATAATGAAAAAGCGTTTATTTAGTCCAAGTACAACGGAGAGAAATACATGAAAAGAATCCTACCCCTACTCCTCGCCCTCGCGCTGGGAGCCTGTTCATCTGGTGAAAAGAGCAGAGCTCTATCCTCATTTGACCGCGACCTAAGTGGTACTTACTTGGGTGTATCCCAATATAAATTTGGTCACAAAGGGCCAAATAAGGCCGCAACGAGAATCTACCTTGATGAAATCGAAGGCGAGCCAGGCTCATACAACGCCGTACTACTTGAGTATGTGAATCTACTAAAAATGGCCCCTCAATACATTGCTGCTAATAAACTTCCCATTGCCAGTAAGGCGATCGGCTACCTAAAAAATATCACCAGCAAAATATCGGCTTACAAAGTAGTTCCTTCAAAAGTTGAAGGGACTTATGAAATGTACGCACTAAAAATCTCCGGTGATCAAATCGTGCCAGATAAGGCGATTAAACCAAGACTCCTCGTTCTCTCAAAAGAGAAAGGCCTTCAAAACGCCCTTGAAGGTGCTGTAATCACAAGCGTTTCAAATGACCAGCCTAAGGAGATTTTCTTTCCTGTCAAAGATGACGAGAAAGTTAATGGCTTTCAGTATGGCCTAGCAAAATTCACTTATAACAAAGTGAAGCTCGATTCGACTTGGAGAAAGAGCTTTCTACCAGGACCTTACCTATCGGCCTATGGAAGACTCGATGACGTTGTCCTAGACCTCAAAGTGGCCGGAAGTGATCACAATGCCAAGTTCCAAACTGTGAGCAAGTACGCAAATTACAAAGCAAAGAAGCGCTCTGACATGTTCACAAACCCTAAATCAGCCTTTCTAAAGGGTGATTACTCGGTAAGTGAGCCAAGAAAAGGCATGTTTCTCTTTCACGCAGTAAATAGTGATAAGGCCACAAAGAAAGAAGTATCTGGAAGAATCGGTCTCTTCATTGATATCTTTGATGCCACAAAGGCGCTCAATCAAGATGTTGTGGAGCTAGCACTCATCGATCCAAGCAACGATGCTGACTTCCTCATGTACTATGAGCACCCGGAAAATGGTGAAGGTCGCTAAAACTAAGAATGACAAGGCCACCTTCTAGGTGGCCTTTTTATAAGTGGGCTGACTCAAAAAGATTAAGCTCAATTACCTCGCCTTTATAGCCCTTCATCGACAACAAATCCTTAAATACCTCAACACTAATATGCTGACTTAGCGGTGGATAGAAGTCGTCGTGATGATGTGGAATCACGGCCTTAGGGTTGATCATTAATGTCTGCTCGGCCGCTATATCTTGGATATAAGAGTGTCCCTGCAACGGGGCAAGGAGAATATCAATTTCTAGATTCCGATACATCTGAAGCTCCTTTTTGGAGCAACCAGCACTACTTAAGAAGAGGATCTTGCGGCCTTGATCCTCAAAGAGGTAGGACTGCACTAACCCCTTGGGGTAGCCAATACCTAGCTTGGCCACATGTAGACAACCAGCGATCCCACAGCGCTTAGCTGTCTCGACTACCAGGCGGAAGTCAAAGGAGACATGGGCACTCTTAAATGCCTGAACCTTAAGAGATTTAAGGAGTGTCTCACGGTTAGATGCTAGGCCCAACTGAGACTTTGAAACTCCTCTTAAGCCAAGCACCTGTCCAGTGAGCCCAGGAGCGTAGACCTTAATTTCGTGGCAGTGAGAGCAAATTTCGGGGATATCAAAAGTGTGATCAAAGTGGCCATGGCCGACAAAGATGCACTCTACATTTTCAAAAGATTTCGGTGAAAATGGTGAGGGACCAGCCTCGCCTCGAGAGAGGAAGGGATCAAAAGCAATTTCTACACCACTAGAGCGAGCAATGAAGCCAGCCGTTCCAAGCCAAGTTAAATCCATGATTAGAAGCTAGCGAGAGTTGGGTGGGATGTAAACCTGCAGCCAATAAAATATCGGCTGCAGGTAGTTGGGTCAATTAATCGTGCCAAGGAGCGAAGGCGGTCGAGAGACCCTTCATCTTTGGCTTAAGCTCTTTCATATGGCGACCAATAACTTTGTGCATATAGCCCTCGTCATCAATCCAATCCATACCTGCTTTTGTATAGTACTTGTCACTGTAGTTATCAGTGTAGAATTTATCGGCCATCAAACGTCTAGAGGCCATGAGAATAAAGATTTGGAAAGGTGTTTCGCCAAATCCAAAACCTTCTGGACGAACTTCCTCAGCAAGTGTTCCCACAAGAAGATCGATCTCTTCTACGTTGTCATTGCCTTGATCATCCTTTCCGTAGACCTTATTGAACTTCTCAAGAATCTTTTGTTGTCTTTCATCAAGTGGCTTTTCGGCCGGGAAGAAGTCGCGGTACTTTGTAATCGGTTTCAGGTTGATTGCTCTTCTAAATTGATTGTAGCGTGGCACACCTCTTTCACGGTCGCGCATAATATCAACCATGCCTAGGTCCATGTTGCCGCGGCCAGGAATTTGAAGAGACTGCATAAATTTTGGGAAGTTATTGAGTACAAGTTGACCAGGGTGCTGAGTACCAAATGAGTAGAAAAGATCTTTTAGATCATACTTTTCCATCAATCCGTAGCTCATCTCATTTCTAGTATCAGCAAAAGCAATGGCATCTACTTTCTTTGGCGTAGAAAGTTTCTTTACGTTGATCGTCTCTGGTAAAAGCGAGTGAAGACGGTAAACAGACGTAAACTCCTCTGTAATACTATAGGGAACGCCGTAGTCATCTGACTTGTCACCCACGATACCACCGACGATATATCCAGAGTCAGTCGCCTTAAACCAATCCGTCTTATTAAGACCTGGGATGTGCTTTAAGATTTTTGACCATGTCTGTGGGTTGGCCACGCCATACCAATTTGAGTACATGGCAAAGCGAAGTGTTTTATTAGCAAGAATTGCTGGAGTCCACTCGATAGTGTGAATTTTTGCAAGCACGGCAGAGTTAATAAGTCTGGCCGTTTGAAAGAGGTGCTCATCGAGTTCTTTGTCTGTTAGGAGTCTAGTGTACTTATCTTCTTTTCTAAAGAGGTCTCCCATGCGACGGAAAACACCACCTTCTTTCCACTTCCACTTACCGCTCTTCTTATCTTTTGAAACATACTTTTTCATGAGCATGTCAGTAATCGCATTGTGCTCTTTAACAAAAAGTGTGTGGAGCATACTTAGTCCGACCCACCAGTTATCGCTAAAGCCAGTAACGGCGAGACCTTGATTTTGCTTATTCATAGCAAGATTGAGATCATTTCTCTTTGGTAGAAGTTCCTTGCCTTTATAAGAAACCATGTGAAGTTTGCCACGAGAAAAAGAGCGAACTTTATTCTGCTCTTCTTGATTGCTTCCATAGAGCTGTGAAGCATCCCACCAGTGAGTGACATCGTTAATCGTTGTTTTACCGTAGTCATTCTTATACTGATTACTCTTACTGGAGTTTTCTTTTGTGCGCTCCACTTGCTCTACGCTCTTGCCTTCAAAGGTCACATTGTAAGGGCGGCTATCCTCATTTCTTCCGTGAGTGAGCCAGTCGTGATTCATAAATTGAATCCAACTTGCAGCAAGCATATTGAGAAATGGAACTGGTTTGAATTCGTCTCTTGTGAAGAATTCATTTGAGACTAGTTTCGGATTTGGCTCCATGATTTTCTCACGTCCCTCTTGATCAATCATCTCAGGGGGAACGTTGCGACCAAATGCTGTGCCAGAAGCGCCAACAAAGGGAGCATCAAAGTCATAACAAGTACCATCAGCACTTCTGTAGTGATCATCGCGATAAGAATCACACTTAACATCGCGATTGTACCCTTTATAAGAAATGTGGGGATCGTGAAGATTATTATCTAGAAGGTTACTTCTAATTTTACTCAGAACCAGCAAAGCTCCGATCTTCCCGTTGTCTCTGGACCATGTTGTCCACGGGTCTTCTCTATTTGAACTACTCGGGTCTCGTGTCGAGTCTGGTGACTCTACCTTCGCACATGATCCCAGGAGTAGCCCTGAAATCACTACTGATAGACTAAGCTTTCTCATCCTCTAAGCTCCTTCTTATAGATTAATCTTCCTAATATTAAGATGAATTTTCAGTCCAAGATTCCTCAAGAATCTTTGTAGACCCATCCATTCTATCGCTCCTTCCCATCGGCTGCACGACTTTTATCTAACATTTTTTTTCCTCCCTCAGTACTGGAGCTAATCTTAATTTTCTAAAAGGATGATTCTAGAAAACAATTAGTTAACATACAGAACTGCTTTATAATAACAGACCGATACAAATGGTTAATACACATCTCGCAGTGAAAGGATTTCCCTCCCCCTTTAATAAGGCCCGAGTGATAAAATTAATTGATTTTAACTTCGGAGGAATTCGTGGCCACTTCACTGAGAAAAATTTCATTTACTCTCGCAGTATTTATAGGGCTCACGATGCCGTCTTGGGCAAAGACGTACGAAGATCAAAGTGCATGCGAAAAGCAAAGCTACCTTTGGTCTAAGGCAGTTGAAACTAAGTACAGTGAGCTTCCCGAATTCAATAATCTTGGACTCATGCAATTTCTCGCCATGACCTTCCAGGAACTAAGCCTAAAAACAAATCTAGAAAGTGACATGGCCCCAGAGGGATGGAAAAAGTTTCTTCACCGTCGTGGAGTAATGGCAAAAGTTAAAATTGTCTCCAGAGAAAACAATCCCTACTCAGGAATCTTCAAAGGCGCCGAATGTGCGCTGCTGCGTCTATCTATTACCTATAATCCAAAAGACTCTAAGCCGGTGGCCCCAGGTCTAGCGCTGAAAGTTCTGCGCGATGGTGTTCCTAGTGCAAACGTTTCTGCACTCTACACACTTGAGGGACAGGAGCGCGATTTTAACTTTCTCAAACACCCACTTTCAAATATTGTTCCCATGGGTGATTCTATCGGCACTAAACTCATTCATCGCCTATTTAAAAGAGTGACCTCCTATCCAGAGCAAATCAAGATTGACGATATGGGATTAATTAATGAAAAGGGAGATAAGACTAAAACTCTTAAAGCTCCCGTTCAGCTCTTCTTTGTACCAAATAGTAAATTAACGTTCTCATCAAAAGAGCACGACATTAGGAAAGACTTTCTCAATCTGGCCGCGGGTCAAGAGCTCTACACAATCTATGCTCTCGAGTCTCTTCCCAAGAACTTTAATTATGAAAAATACCAAGAGAAGGATATTAAGAGCTTAGTGGCCCAATCTCGCCCAATTGCCGACATCATCACAACCTCAGAGTTTTTATCCTCTGAGTTTGGAGACGAAGGAATCTTCTTTCGCCATGAAGTTTGGAAGAAATAGAGCAGTCTATAAATATTTCTAGGTCCATTAAATAAATTGTTCAGCTGTATCATTCTGAGTAAGTACACCTTTTATTTACTACCAAGGAATAATACAGTGAAAATTATCACTCTCTCCCTGCTCTCTCTTCTATTTAGTACTGCCGCTTTTTCAAACAGTACCCTAACCGTCATTAAAGAGGCGACTCTTTGCAAGGGCAATAGCTGTAGTTATACCAATCCAAGCTATGAACTCAGCTGCGAGTTCTCAAGTGAAGGGACAGTAAAAATTAAGAAGACACAAACCTTTGGCATGGTTGGACCAACAATCCCTCTCTTCTATGGGACAAAATTTTTGTCAAAAGAAGACTCAGTTAAACTCACTGAACTACTCTCAGCAATAGAGGGAGAGGCAAATGCCCCAAAAGTAAGCAATTCAGTAGAGAGAGTTCGCTACGTCCTTCTAGGAAGTGAATATGCTATCCACGAGCGCTATATCCAAAAGACTTCTGATGCTAACGAATTATGGCTTGCCCAGAATTTCTCAAGCTCCTCAAGACAAATGGACCTTCCAGAGGTGGATCAAGTCGTTGAGCTAGCTGATAGCTACTGTGGATGGACCTTTCTTACAAAAAGATAATTAGACGATTCATAGATTCCCTTTGATTGACTCAATTTTAGAGATAGAGTGAAAAAGAGGAATCTATGAATTATTTCTACTGTGCCAACGAAAATGCCAAAGACAAATATGCCGAGTTCTTTGGCACCTTAAAGAATAAGCTCTCTGCTAGAGAATATTCATCAAAAAATATAAGCAATAATTCAGTCATCATCCTCCTGGGAGGTGACGGAACCTTGAACTATCTCCTTCAAAATCTCCCTGAGGGTGTCGCAGATAAAATTAAATCAATAATCTACTTTCCTGCGGGCACGGCCAATGACTTTGCCAGATCTCTCCATATTGAGGCAACTATCCCAACCCTTTCTAAGACACTTTCAATACTAGAAGGTCAAAAGAGACTCGTGGTTCCAGTGATGTCCTGTAATGAGCGCTTATTCATTAACGCTGTCTCTATTGGCGCCCCCGCCAAGGTCACTTCTAGTGGAGACGATCTCCTTAAAAAGGCCACTGGCAAAATTAGCTACTATATCAATGCACTTGAAGAGATGCTCTCTCCTGAAATTTTTGAGCTTAGCTTTAAGGTGGATAACGAACAAGAGCGCAAAGTCTCTGGCTTTGGAGCACTTGTCAGCCAAGGTCTCTTTGCTGGTGGTGGGGTTAGAGTCTCTCCAAGCTACAGCGCTCACTTTGGACAGAGTTTTGGATTTACAACTGTTGCAAGTACGGAAGTTAGTGAATCACTCAGAGCTATCTTTGAGGCCCAGTCTGCCGAAATGCCCCCCGTCTCTGATGGCCCTTTAATCAGCAGGCTTTGCCAGCGCCTAGAGCTACGGGGAAATAAGGAACTCCCACTCAAAATTGATGGAGAGGCCTATAGAAGTGAGCACCTTATCTTTCAAAAGACGGGACTCTCTCTGCCCTTTCTCCTTCATTAATTCAAATAGTTAGATAGTCTCCTCATTTAAAGAAGTGTAAGAATTCCAAGAAATCCATTTAGGGCTTCCTTTTGACGCACCACAATATTATAGTGCCCCCGCAACCACACCCGGAGACTTGAGATGAAATTTCTACTGAGCGCACTTGTGCTGCCCCTACTCGCCCATGCTGGGATTTATGAACCCCACACAACATGGGACAAAAAAGAGATCGTCACCTGCTTTTATTCAGAGAAGTCTCAGCTAATAGGCACCAATCTCGTGAGCTATGACTACGCCAAGAAGGAATTAAAATTTCTTCCAAGGGCTCTATCGACAAGTGAGCGCGAGCAAATCGCTCGCACCGTTCGGGCCCACTACCGCGAGGACTTAACTGGTATTCACTTCACAGGATTTAAAGACTGTTCTCAAACTGAAGAACCAGACCTAATTGTTCTTGAAGCAAAAGGACGCTTTGTGATTTTCGATCCCAGCTTTGCTGGTCGCGCTGTTATCGGACAGGCCGGAGAAATGTCAATTACGGGGAGCGAGCATGGTTTTTTCTCAAAGAGTGGTAGAGTTGCGACCGTTGCCCTCAGTGCCGTCAGAACAACGACGATCGTTCATGAATTTGGCCACGTGGCAGGGCTTCGTCATGAACATATACATCCGGATGCTAAGCACGATGAGCAGTGCCTTGGATCTTCTAGCCCAGTAAATATGAATAAGCCTCATAAGCTTGAAAAAATTTATGACACAGCAATTTTTCACACCGATTACGATAGTCAATCGATCATGAACTACTGCTAC
The DNA here is from genome assembly GCA_048267245.1 of Bacteriovoracaceae bacterium. GTDB lineage: Bacteria > Bdellovibrionota > Bacteriovoracia > Bacteriovoracales > Bacteriovoracaceae > JBLWXV01. The sequence continues at coordinate 305,045 of JBLWXV010000002.1, read as the reverse complement.
TACTTCAGAAAAAGGCCCGAGATTGATAGAGGTCTCAAGTTTGTCCTCTCAAAGAAGGATATTGAAACCCTCCAAGAGATGTACCCATAACCTGGTCATCTTTGATAAACTATCCTCCTACATAATGGAGGATGGCCGTGAAGAGAAGGGAAGCAAAGATCGTCGTAACAGGTGGACCGGGTGGTGGAAAAACCACTGCCCTAGATCTCTTTAAGCGCGAATTTAAAAATAAAGTAAATATCGTACCAGAAGCGGCGACCCTTTTATTTGAAAATGGGATTCACCGCGAAGAAGAGCCCGGCCGAGTCAAGCTTCTACAAAAAGCAATCTTTAAGCTCCAGCACACTCTAGAAGATAATTTCTGCATGCTCTATCCGAACTCCTTGCAGGTCTGCGACCGCGGGACTCTTGATGGTCTGGCCTATTGGGGTGAAGGAGCTGAGACTTTCTTTGAAGAGCTTGGCACTTCAATGGAGGCCGAAATTGCACGCTATGACGCCGTCATTTTCTTTGAGACCGCTGCCGCCAGTAATAAACACGATATAAAGAGCAATAACCCCTATCGCTCTGAAGGCTCAAAAGCGGCCATTGAATTAGATCAAAAGCTCCAGAAGATTTGGAAGCAACACCCTCACTTTCACTTTGTCCCTTCAGATAACTCCTTTATGAATAAAATTACCCTTGGTGTGAGCACTATTGATAAAGTCTTAAAGGAGATGGGTCACTGAGCGAAATACTCATGTAATAAGGCCCTTGGCAGAACTTACTAGCTTCTGGCCCCAATTTACTAGTCCTATAATTATATCAAGATTATGGTTCTAGGATGGGCTATGCGAAATCGATTTATTTTATCAATAACATTTCTACTTCTCTTACTTCCTCAATCGCTCTGGGCAGAAGGACAAACCACGGCCAATTATGATCAGTGGATGCGCCTGCACACAATTCACATGAAAGCGCAGCGGGCACTCACTCCAGAAGCAGCAAATCCCGGCGAGAAGTTTACTCGCGCCGAATTTGATGCCTTAGTTAAAGACGCGGCCCTCAGAGAGCTCTACACCCAAAAGATGGATACAATCGTTGAAGAATGTAGTGCGAGACTGGATATATTCGCCTGCCAAGAGCTCTTAAATGCTGTTGAAGAGGGAGATTTAGGGGTTTGTCTTGGAGCAGAGAATTTTAATTATGCCTCCGACTCATTCTTTAAGCTCAATGAAGATGTCGCCGTTATCATCGAAGCTAAGACGCAAAAAAGCGATCACTCCAAGTATTCAAATTCCTCTCAAGTAACCAATATGATCGCGAGGCTTCGCCGCAACCTCACACTCAACTGCACGGTCTCTGGTTGTTCGAGCAAACGAAAGCCAGGATCAAAAGCGAAGTGTCTACGCTATGTAAAGCTTGGTATTCTAGCCGGTGGTTTTACAAAGAACTACTCTGGAACAAAGATGGCCAGAGACTACGGTGGCGACCTCAGAAGTATGGGGTTTACCAATCTTATGGCCTCGAATAAGAGCATCAACGCCCGCAATGCCCCTAAAGGAGCTGTGCTCGTCTACAGTGGAGGTTGTTGTGGCCACATTGAAGTCAAGGCCGGAGATAATGAGTTTCTAAGTGATTTTAAATCGGGAAGACCAATTAACGAATATCTTCCTCGCAAATTGATTGGTGTCTACGTTAAGTAAGGTTAAAGCATATGATCAGCAAAAAATTGTTCTTCCACCTCTCACTCTCTCTGGCACTTCTTGGCCCATTTGCCACCCTCGCAGCAATTGAGACTAAGAAAATTGAGCAAGAACTAAGTAAGGCGCAAAAAGCTGACATGAAGCTCGTCTATATTGAGCTTGAACAAGCTGCTTTGGCCCTCAAGAAGAAATTCAACAAAGCAGAGCTTGAGCAAGTCTTAAAATTCTATACAAAGATCAACAAGATCGATGACAAGCACTTCTACGTTGAGATGTTTGTCGGCCTTTATAAAACTCACAAGGACGAATTCAATACCGCCCTTAAAAGTGCTCTCTCAGTTGAAGATCAAAAAGAATTTATGAGAAAACTTGAACTCGCTATCACAGAGAGCGAAGAAGGAAATGGCTAGAGGAGAGACCTCTAGCCAGCATAAAGACTAAAGACCAATCACAATCCCAGCAGTGTAGTAGTTTGAATCGACGTCACCTGCTTGCTGGTGCGTGTAGGTGAGAGAAAATCCCCAGATACTCACCATGTGATAAACACCAAGATCAACGTAGTAGCCGATATCATTATCTTTTTTAATTTCATTTGTTGTAGTTGATGAGTTCAGCGTGTGCTCGGATTTTTGATAAACAATTCCAGCTCCACCTCTCACCCAATTGAGCAGCTTAATACTTGGTCCTGCTGCAAAGAAGTGAGTGTCGTGCTTAGTAATATGCTCAGAGTTTCCACTTGAATTTGTGGTCTTATCATCCGACTCACCTGACATATAACCGTACTTAAAATCCATATCCATAAGCGGTAGTAACCCCAGCGAAGCTCCAAGTCGAACGACTGTTCCGTCTGAACTGCGGCTCTGGCCATCTCTTTCAACATCGGAGAGACCAAACTCGCCTTCCGCTCTCAAGAGTGCGTGGGCATTAAGACTGACAAACATTAGGGCACAAATTAAATACTTCATCGAAACTCCTCGGATTCATTTCTTAGGAAAATTATAGCCTAGTTTAGTCACATAAATACGATGCGAGTCATCAAATGATGGGAAATCTAGCAAAAAAAAAGGCCCTCCAATTGGAGGGCCTTCCCGATTAGCTCGTTTGAGACAAAAATTATTCGTCAGAAACTTTGAAGCCTTTAAGCTTATCAGCAAGAGTTGCAGTTTGAACTACTTGTGATGAGTAACCTTCACCTGAAGTTTGTTCAGCGTGAAGTGCGGCTTTCTTAGAAAGAGCGATTTTCTTAGCGTCTTTATCAACAGAGATCACCATAGCTTTTACAGTGTCACCTTTCTTAATAACGTCGCTTGGCTTTTCAACACGCTCTTCAGAGAGTTCTGAAATGTGGATAAGACCTTCTACACCAGTCTCAAGCTCAACGAAGGCACCGAAGTCAGTTACGCGAACAACTTCAGCTTCTACGACAGTTCCAACTGGAAGACGAGTTTCGATCTTCTTCCATGGATCTTCCTCAAGTTGCTTAATACCCATGCTGAATTTGCCGTTTTCTTTATCAACAGCAACGATCATGGCATCAATCTCTTGTCCTTCTTTGTACTCTTCAGCAAGATTTACGTTCTTTCTTGTCCAAGAGATATCTGAAACGTGGATAAGAGCATCTACGTCTTCACCGATGTCGATGAACATACCGAAATCAACGATAGACTTGATCTTACCTTTTACTTTTGATCCAGCAGGGTATTTCTTCTCAAGCTCTTCCCATGGGTTAGGCTGAAGTTGTTTAATACCAAGTGAGATACGCTTGTTTTCAACATCAACGTCGAGAACCATAGCTTCTACTTTCTCACCAGCTGTGAAGTGCTTAGTTGGGTTTTTGATTTTCCCTGTCCAAGACATTTCACTTACGTGGATAAGACCTTCGATTCCGTCGTCGAGTTCAATGAATACACCGTAGTCTTTAACAGATACGATTTCGCCAGAAACTGAAGTACCTGGCTTGTACTTGCCTTGAGCATCTTCCCACGGGTTAGGCTGAACTTGCTTAAGACCAAGTGAAACTCTTTCTTTATCAGAGTCAAACTTAAGGATCTTAACTTCAATTTCATCACCGATGTTAAGAAGGCTTGATGGGTGCTTCACGCGGCCCCAAGACATGTCTGTGATGTGAAGGAGACCGTCAATACCACCGAGGTCGATGAATGCACCGTAGTCAGTGATGTTTTTAACGATACCTTTAACAATCATTCCCTCTTGGATTTGAGTGAGGATTTCCTCTCTCATCTTGTTGCGCTCTTCTTGGAGAATTGCACGACGTGAAAGAACGATATTTCCGCGTTTCTTGTTAAACTTGATAACTTTGAATTGCATTGTTTTACCAATGTACTTATCAAGGTAACGAGTTGGACGAAGGTCGATTTGTGAACCAGGAAGGAATGCCTTAACGCCGATATCGACAGAAAGACCACCTTTAACCTTTGCAACAACTGTACCTTCAAGCGGAGTACCTTTTTCGCAAGCTTCAGAGATTTTGTCCCAAGCTTTAAGGATTTCTGCTTTGTCTTTTGAAAGAACTAGGTTTCCAAGAGAACTTTCTAGTTTCTCTAGGTAAACTTCAATTGTATCACCTTGCTTAATTTTGAGTGATCCATCAAAGTTTTGGAATTCTTTAGTTGGAACGAGACCTTCTTGCTTGTAGCCAATGTCTACGAGTACGAAGTCTGGACCGATGTTGATGACTTTACCTTTGAATACTTCACCTTCTTCAAATGATTTGTCAGCTTCGGCAGCTAGGAGATCACCGAATTCGGTCTTCTCTTTTTCTTCAATGTCCTCACCAAAGACGACATCGTAGCCTTCCATCCATTTAGCTTTTAGTTCTGTTGTATTGCCCATATTTACACCTCTTTCGGACCTGATCTTTTAAAGGGCGTTTTAAAAGGGGTCCTTTAATTCAATATCTCTCCAAAGTTCATGGCAAAGCCGCGAATCTCTAGAGAGTCCTAAGCCCTTCTACTGAAGGCACTAAAGAATAAAGTGAGCGTCAAAATAACGGAAATTGCCTCGGCTGGCCAGTTATTTTAGGCGCTTAATGCTTAGCGATTACGATGGTGGCGAACCAGTCTTCGACGCTTTGCAAGGGAGCGCTCGTACAATCCTAATATGGCCTCTTTATAGGAGTCGGGGTCATAGACATCTGCCAGTGATTCCGAATGTTTAGTTAATTGCTCCACGTACAGATCTCGACTGGCAGTGATCTTTTCAACCTTGCCGCGAATTTCCCGGGCATCTCCGATCTTATAGGTTTCGCCACACCCCTCGTACTGGCGCAGTAGCTCCATCGAGGAGACCGTGCGCGGAATCACCACAGGGCGCTTCATAAGAAGGGCACTAATCCACAAATCTTCTAGCGGCTCCGCACTGGGAAGCCCGAGCCAGATATCAACTTGCTCTTGAACACCGCGAATAGGTGCAAAGAGATCTCCCTCAGGACTCTCCTCTTGCTCTGAGAAAATCGTGTAGTCAGCGCACTCGAGTTCGTGGGCCGCCCCTCGAAGCGAGCTAAAGAGAACGTGTTCCTTCCAGGGCTTTTCACAAAAGAGCACCAAGTAGAAATCCCCATGCTTGCCCGACCCATTGAGAGCGCGAAGAGCATGGAGCACAGTGAGAAGCTTTGAGAGATTCTCTTCATCTACTCCAACGTGCAACCCAAGCAGATGGGCACCGTCTGGGGTATAAAATTCTTTGGTGAAGCGTCGGGCCTCAACATTTCCAGGCGAGGGAAGCCCGATTCCGCAAACTTGAAGCTTCATCGGGGCAACTCCAAGTAGAGAGCTCACTCGTTCGATCATATCTCTTGAAGTGAGAACAAATTGATCTACCCGCGATATCATTGGGCGATACCAGATATTTTTAAAACTGCGCTCGAGATCAAAGGTCAAAGTGCCCAGAAGTGGAATGTGGTGATAGCTTCGAAGGTGGTAGGCCAACTCCATTAAGATATGAAAGCCATAACCATGCACGAGGTCCACCGCTAGGTCTCCTGGAGCAAAGTATTTTTTAATTGTCTTAAAGCGACTAAAACTCCAAGACTTTCTCTTAAATGGCCCTTTGTGGGTGATAAACTCTAAGCCAAGCTTTCCAGCATAATGATGAAGAAAGGAATCTCTGATGCCATAGATGAGCACTTGGTGGCCGCGCGCACGCGCGACGAGAGCATCTGTTAAGACCAGACGCTCCTGTGTAGACCAAAATGAACTTGGGCAAACAAATAATATTCGCAAAACTCACCTATTCAATTTTTTTGCCGGGCTTATAGTCAGTTAAGATCCCTTCGACAGAACCAATCTTAACTTTGGCGAGAAATTTAACTGGGCGCTTGAAGTCAGACTGATCAAACCAAAATAGGATATCCCCTTTCTTTTCTAAGACGCCCGGATACTGGGTCTCCGCTTTAATCTTAAGTGCCTTAATCCACTTGCCCTGCACTTTAACTTCTTCAACCCCAATCACTTCATACTTTAGAAGCCAAATCTTTCCACGGGTCACGATGGGAAATTGGTGGATGTCGCCGACCTTCATTTCCACTCCCCTCATAAAGGGAAGGGCCGAGTAAGAGTCTTGGAAATATTCGGGAATCATCTCTTGCTTATTCTCTTTCTTTTCCTGGCCGTCTTTAAGCCGGTAATAATCGAGATAAGTCATGGACGACTCGAGATCAAAAAGTTGAAGATCGTCGACCTTTTGAGAGGATTCTCGTTGAATGAGAGTGTACTTTAATGGTCTAAAAGACTCGCGCTCAACAAATGTCTCGATATAGTCGTCGAGTTTATAAATGAAGTCATACCAGCGGCCTGATTTTAACTGAGCATAGAAGTGATATGCTTCCTTGCCTGCAACCTTAGTCACAGGCTTAGTGGTCATTCTCACATGACCGGCCAACACTCCTAAAAAACTCACTTCATAGATGAGTTCTTCGCCGACTCTTACATATGGTGTGAACTTCTTCCAAACTCGCTTTGACTCTAGATCCCAGGTTTTGAAAGCCGATCTCTTCTCAAGCTCCTCATCTGTGAGCTTTGGCGCCACGACTTCGCTCTTGCTCTCTTGTGTTTGCTTGGCCACATCAGTTTGAGCAGGTGGAGTCTTAAGAAGAACTTTCTTCTTTTCGTTTGAGGGGGCTTGGGCCGCTACATCTTTGACTCCTTCTTGGAGTCCACCTTGGAGTCTCTCTTCGACTTGAAACTTGGCCTTAAGTTCTTCGGGAATTTCAATTTCTCGCTCGAGCTTCTCAGGAGAAGTTGGTTCACTTTCAGTGAAAACTTGGTCTTTGTGGCTAGCACAACTTGTAAAAAGTAGAGCGACAAACAGAGTAAAGTGGAGACTGAGTGAAAATTTCATGCCTCCATCCTATCACAAGGCGGCAAGGCGTGGCCTATAGAAATGATTGCTGATAAGCATCTTCTAAGAGATCAACGAGGATTTTTTCTTCGTCTAGAAAGTCGACGCCAATCTGCAAATAGTAGAGACGGTCTTCGTCGACGATGCGTCTCAATTTGACGATATCCTTCTCTGTCGTGACCACTATGGCGTCGCGAGCGGCGGCTTCGCGCATGATATTTCCGACTTCTTCAGTCGTGTAAAAGTGATGATCTGGAAAGAAAGATTCGCCAACCACTTGGCCACCGATTCCCTCGATCATTTTAATAAAGCTCTCTGGTGAAGCGATTCCTGCAATTAAGTAGCATGCACGCCCATTTAAGTGCGCACTGGGAAGGATCTCGCCGGTTACCGCATTGGCGAGTCCCTGGGCGACATATCTGGCATCAATCATCTTCACATGGGGATCTAGCTTTGATTTTAACAGTCCTCGAAGCTCTCGCTTTTGCTGCTCAGTCGCCTGGTCAGCTCTAGTGAGAATCACCACATCGGCGTCGGCAAGTGCATTCATGCCCTCGCGCAGATAACCCGAGGGGGCCACCTTATATTGAGAGAGTGGCAAGAGAGCGTCAAAGAGCACGATATTTAAATTGCGTCTAAGCTTTAGATGCTGATGACCATCGTCAAGAAGCACAATATCGGGCCTCTCACTTTCAAAGTAGTGTTCGAGATTGGCACTGCGATTTTTTCCCACCACAACTGAAACATTGGTGAGTCTTCTGGCAAAGAGCAAAGCCTCATCCCCAAATAGAAAAGGGTTAAATCCAATTTTCTTGCCAGAGCGAATGATACCAGAGCTCTTTTCGAGCTTTCCTTTATAGCCTCGCATGAGAATCATGACTTTGAGGCCGCGCCTATTGAAATAGTCTCCAATCCACAAAGTCACAGGAGTTTTTCCCGTGCCTCCAAAAGTGAGATTGCCCACAGAGATGATGGGAACTTGAAACTTATTGCGACTAATCAGTCCGTAGTCGTAGGAAAATCTCCTCACGCGGTAGACGCTCTCCCAGGCCCAAGACAGTGGTGAGAGCATGCTCATTAGAATTCTTCTCTTAAAGCTCTGATTAGCTATCATAGGCACCTCTAATCACTTGAGCCATGACCTCATGGCTAGGTGTCACATCTCCAGTTAGGAGTTCTCGCGTACGAGCGAGCTTATCTTTTAATATGTGGAGTTCTTCTGAGTGATCTATCCAGTGGAGAAGTTTTACCGCGAGATTGTGTCCGCTCACTTCATCTTGGAGAAGCTCTGGAAAAATTCTCTCCTCATGAACAATATTGGCCAGAGAGATTGGGCCGTCGTAATTAACAAAAACATAGAAAATTAATTCATTGAGAAGTGATGTCTTATAGGTGACTAGAGTTGGAACTTCTTTAAGTGCGCAAGCAAGAGTCACGGTGCCTGAGGCAGCAAAAGAGAAATCCGCCCATTCAAGAGCTTCTTCTAAGTTTTCATCACTCCACGTGCGCTCAAAGAAGCTCTCAAAGCCATCGTAGTACTCGGCTTTTAAGCTGCGACTGCGCACAACCCCCACCTGAACATCAATTCCCTGAGAGCGCAATTCACTCACTGCGCTTTTATATTCTGGAAGAAGAGAAGAAACTTCAAAGCCGCGACTTCCTGGAAGCAGGAGTAGTTTTAAAGAGCTCTCTCGAGAATAGGTGCGCGCCTTAGCGCCAACCTCTCTACTGAGCCTTAGGGCCAGAGGGTGAACCGCGCTCACAACCCTCTCCACGCCGCGCTCGTTAAACCACTTGCGCTCAAAAGGTATAATGGTAAATAGAATATCAGTGTCCCTAGCAAGAGCTGCCGTTCGGTACTCTTTCCAGGCCCAAGCCTGTGGGGCAACGTAGTAGAGAATCTTCACCCCGCGCTCTTTAAGGCGCTTGGCGAGCTTCATATTAAAAGTTTGAAAATCAATGAGAATAGCGACTTTCGTTCCACGCTTGATCACTTCAGACTCAATGCGCTCCATCGCCTTTTTATAAAATGGAATCTTACTTACAACGCCACTGATTCCCCAGCTTGAAAAATCATTGAGAGAATAGAGAAGTTCAACTCCCCTCTTTTTAAGGTCGTCGCCACCCACGCCAAAGAAATTCACATTTGGAAGATCGCGCTTTAAAGAGTCAAAAAAGGATAGAGCATGCTCTTCCCCCGATTTTTCTCCCGCGATAATCAAACAGCTCTTTTCAATCATTAAAGGGCGAGCTCCTCATCCTTTTGCATTGACTCAAGAACCTTGCCCACTAAATAGACGGCATTCATCCCACTCAAAAGATCAACGACTTCGGGCTTCGTATTTGCGATTGAATCAAAGAAGTGCTGTTGTTCAATAAGAAGATGGTCTCTGCGAGTAAAGTCTTGCTCAGAGAGATTGGCCTCTTTATTAAAAATTATTCTCTTTTCATCTTTGAGGTCATAGTGAAGAGTTCCTAGTGCAGAGACCGCCTCAAAGTAGCGAACTTCTCTCACATAGGTGCGTGAAACGACAATCGTTGCCTCTGAGCCGCCTTCAAATTTGAAGTGGGCGGTGGCTTGATCCCAGCGATTCGTCAGAGTTTTAAAACCATGCGCGCGCACACTGAGGGGCTTCTTGCCGGTTAAAAAGAGCAGCAGATCAAGGTCGTGAATCATAAGATCAGAGACGACATCAACATCAGTTGCTCGCCCTTTAAAAGGAGCTTGCCTCTCAAGTCGAAAGCTCGCCTTAGTTGAAAGGTACTCACCAACTTCAGAGACTTTCTCTGGCTCAAAGAAAAGGTGAAAGCGCTCTGAATGTCCTACTTGGAAAATGAGCCCAGGATGATTTCTCTTCATCTCAAAGAGAACTTTCGCCTGTTCATAAGTTTCCGTGACCGGCTTTTCACAAAAAATATGCTTATTCATCTCTAGAAGTTGCTTGCATACTTCAAAGTGATAGCTGGTTGGAGTGGCGACTATGGCAGCATCAAAGGGGCACTTAAATGAAGCAAGGTCACTGGCCACTTCAATACTTGGGTAGAGTGACCTCAGCTCATCGTGCTTGGCCTCTAGGGGTTCAACAATCCCCACAAACTCGCACTGAGTGGAAGCAGAGAGCTTCTGAGCATGCCACTTACCTAAATGTCCGTGACCGATAAGAATTGCCTTGATTCCACTCATAACGACTCTCCTTAAGCAACAAATGGAGCGATACCAACTTCGCTTCGTCTAATGTGCTCAGTGATTTCTTTAATGATTTCGTTTTCTTGATAGTCTTGCATAAACTCTGGGTGATCCACAAAGCTTCTGGCCGAGAGAATCGAAGCTTCCATCGTGCGATAGAAGTCGACCACTTCAGAGACCACTTGCTTTGAGTATCCCTGGCGGCGAAGGCCAATGATATTGATGCCCTTGAGCTTCACGCGGTTGCCATAGGCGGTACAGAAAGCTGGGATATCGCGGTCAACTCCCGAAGCCCCGCCGATATAAGCACCTCTGCCCATACTTACAAATTGAGAAACCTGAGTTCCGCCACCGATGATCACGCGGTCGCCTATCTTCACATGTCCTGCAAAGTTCACTGAGTTTGCAATTGTGCAATTGCTACCAATGATCACATCGTGGCCCACATGAACGTAGGCCATCATAAGACAATTAGAGCCAACCTTCGTGAGTCCCTGCTCTTTCAGTGTCCCGCGGTGAATAGAGACGTACTCGCGAAAAGTATTATTGTCTCCAATTTCAACTCTGGTGGGCTCGCCCTTATAAGTCATGTCCTGTGGAGGAGCACCAATTGAGCAGAATTGATAGAAGCTATTATTTTTTCCTATAGAGAGGTGTCCTTCCAAAATAACATGAGAAGAAATTTTACATCCCTCACCAACTTCAACATTTGGACCGACGATTGAATAAGCACCAATTTCAACATTTGCCCCAATCTTTGCCTCTTCAGAGATAATGGCCGTGGGGTGAATCTTAATATTTTCCATAACTATTCCTAGGCTTACGCCATTCTCACAGACGCCATCACTGAAGCCTGTGACATGAGTGTATCTTCAAAGTAGATCTCACAATCAGAGGAGATCATCGGGCCACGAACCTTGGCACAAGTCGTTTTAATGACTAGATCCATTTCAGGAACAATTGGCTTTCTAAATTTTGCCGCATCCACTGAAACTAGAGCAACATCCATTTTATAATTCTCAAGCTGGTCAAAGACGAGGTCCATAATAAAGCTTGAAGCCTGGGCCATCATCTCAACTTGAACCACTCCCGGAAGAATTGGATTTCCAGGAAAGTGCCCCTTAAAAATTTCGTGTTCTTTCTTAGTGCGGTAGTGAGCGACAACCTTTGTTCCGACGAGATCTTTAATCTCTTTAGGAGACTCCATTGCACCGTGGATTTCAGAGACACTATCAATAAAGAGAAACGGGTCTCTATGGGGGAGAAATTTACAAACGCGTTCAAAATCAAAAATCATTGAATACCTCTTATCCTTATTTCTTCTTTAAAGATTCTTTGCGAACGTAGGCGAGACCTCTGAGCCACTCCTTGAGTTCTCTGGCGGGATAGCCTGTGACGATGCTTCCGTCTGGCCAGTCACAGTTGACGAGTCCACCGCCACCAACTTGAACGCCACTACCCAGAGTAATGCCGTGACCAGTGGCCGATTTTCCGCCCATAAAAGTAAAGTCGCCAATAACGGTCGAGCCACCAATGGCCACGTGACCACAGAGAACGACACCCCTTCCAAGGCGACAGTTGTGACCGACTTGAACGTGATTATCTAACTTTGAGCCGCTGCCAACAACAGTGCTTCCAAAAGTTGCTCTATCAACACAGGAGTTAGCGCCAATTTCAACATCACTGCCAATCACAACGTTGCCTACGTGATAGATTTTATGGTGAACGCCACCAGCAAAGTGATACCCAAATCCATCCGCTCCAATCACACTACTGGCGTGAATAATTGAGCGCGCCCCAATTTTAGTTCTTGGATAGATTGTGACGTTGGGATGAAGTGTGGCCCCTTCCTCAATCACTGAGTGAGAGAGAATTCTACATCCAGGATAAATTGTGACCGACGCTCCAATTTCAACATTGGCGCCAATGAAGACGTGCTGGGCAATATCGGCCGTCGGATCAATTTTGACCGTTCCCATCTGGCGTCCATCAACAATGTCATTATCTTCATTGGTCTGAATCTCAGCAAAGACTTTAGAAGTCTGACACAGAGAAATCATGACATCAGTCGATGTGCACACCAGCGCTGCCCCACTGCTGGCCGCCTCAGCTTCAAGCTTGGCATCGATGACGAGCATAGAAGTAGAGCGGGTCTCAGCTGAGAGGCCCATCCACTTATCAAAGAGCTTCTTATTCTTAGCAAAGTAGAGTGCATGAGAAGTGGGATTGTCGAGTTCGCTGACACAGTTTATGGTGAGCGAAAGGGCTGAGTTTTCGCCTTTAGTACTTAGCGTGGGCACGAGAGAGATAAGCTCACTAGCTTTCATTTGACCCCCCATCAAACATATAAGGGGAACATAAAGTTCCCCTTAGTATAAAATCTGAATTTTATCAGAAACTTACTTATGTTTCTTGTTATAAGCCTTGATTACATCTTCAGTGAGATCTTTCTTGCTCTTGGCATAAACCACAGGAGCAGTACTCACTTCAAAAGTCATATCAACATTAGCTTCTTTAGAGACATCTTCAATCACAGAGCGAAGCTTCTCAAGAATTGGCTTCTTAAGTTTTTGCTCCATTTCTTGAATATTCTGCTGATATTTCTGTGACTTATTTTGAATCTCAATAATGCGATCATTGATTTCTTGCTCTTTCTTAGCGCGAGCAGAATCATTGAGAACAGCTGATTGCTTTCTTAGATCTTCTTGAAGTTTTTTAATTTTTTCTTCGTCTTTCTTAAGTTCGGCCTGACGTGCGTCGTACTCCTTTTTAAGATCGTCGCGTACTTTCTTTCCTTCGTTAATGGTCACGAGGATGTGTTGAATATCGACTTTTCCAACGACAACTTCCGCTCTCACTGAACCAGCAATCGCAATAAGGAAAAGTAACAATAAACCCTTTTTCATAGAATAACTCCTAGGTCGTCCAAACAAACCGTACTAACTAATTAAAATAATTGTCCTATATCAAAATGGAATTGGCTACCAGAGTCTTTAGGACCTGGATTGATCGGGTATCCGAACTCGAATCTGAGAATCCCGATGGGCGAGAACCAACGAAAGCCAAAGCCATAGTCCATTTTTGCGTCAAATTCTTCAAACTTAGCCGCATCACCCGCGTCAAAAAAGACCACCCATTTAAGTCCAGCTTCGCGAGCTAGCGGGTGCTCAAGTTCAATTTGCGTAAAGCCCGCAACGAGAGAGCCTTCATTAAATGTTCTGAGCACTCCACTATTATCTGGCACAGTCTTGAGTGGGCCCACAGCTTCATAGTCAAATCCGCGCAAGTTTCTAGCGCCACCCAGAGTAAACTTCTCTGAGCGCGGGATTGGATAGCCATCGACGTATTCCATTTTCCCAGCATAGAGGCGCGATCTAAAGATTAGGTCGCCCCAAACGCGGTAGTAGTAGCGAAGATCGGTGTCATTCTTGAGGTACTTCTTGTCGCCCCCAATACCAGTGTATTCACTGGAGAGACTCGCATACCAGCCTTTAGTTGGCTCCATGCGGTTATCGCGCTCGTCGTGAAGCAAAGTCACCTTAATAGAACTGGCAATACCGTTTTCAACTGCAGGGTCAATCGTTGGATCGTTAACTGCAGAAATAGTCGTATCTTCCAATTTATAAGTTAGGAAAAGTCTAGTGTAGTCAAAGATTGGGTAACCCACGCGAAGATCAAAACCTTCTTTCTTATAAGAGAAAGAATCACTGGTCTCGTTCTTAGTGCGGAAGATATCAAAGCCAGAGGTCCACTTCGTGTCAAAGAGGTAGGGCTCAGTGAAGCCAAGGTTAAAGGTCTGATTGGTATCAGAGATTGAAAGACTGAACGAGAGGTTTTGGCCCAGACCTCTGAAGTTATTCTGAGCAATCGAAGCCTGCATAAAGGCACCAGTAGCCGTTGAATAACCCGCGCCCAAACTGATCTGCCCTGTGTTGCGCTCTTTAACGTTGATCTCAACATCGAGTACATCATCACTGCCCTTAGGCGTGAGGGTATTAAAAATCACGCTGCCTGGCTCAAAGAAGCCCAAGCGGTTAACATTCTCTTTTGAAATGCGAAGGCCAGAGCCCGAGAAGCGCTCACCCTCGCGAATTTTAAGCTCGCGGCGAAGAACTTTATCGCGAGTCTTCGTATTTCCCTTCACCGTAATCTTTCCAAAGTAGGCGATCTTACCCTTCTCAAAAGAGAACTCAATATCGACCTTATTCTCTCCAGGCACAACGCGAAGAGTACGCAGAACGTTAACGAAGGCATAGCCCTCATCTTGATACTTTTCCGTGAGAAGTTGAATATCAAGGCGAAGCAGTTCTTCTGAGTAAGTGTCGCCAGTTTTTAGTTGAATTTCATTTCTAAGTTCATCTTCAGGAAAGAGAAGCTCTCCTACAAATGAAATATCATTTACGCTAAATTGAGGCCCTTCGGTCACGTCAATTGTGATGAAGACCCATTTCTTATCTTCAGAGACGGTGATCTGTGGAGTGCCCACGTTGACTTGGAGGTAGCCCTTTGTCTTATAGAAATACTTCAAGCGCTCAATATCTGTGTTGAAATTGAATTCTTTGAAATTCCCTGAACCAGACATAAAAGAGAGTAGACCCTCTTCGCGGGTTTCCATAATCTCCTTGAGCTCTTTGTCGCCAAAAGCTTTGTTGCCAAGAAAGATAATTTTCTTCACGCGAACCTTATCAAACTCGCGAATCTTAAAGACCACGTCAACGTTTTCGGCGTTAATACGGCGAAGCTCATAGCTCACATTTGAGAGATAGAAGCCCTTTTCTTCGTAGGCTTTTTGAATCGCCGCCACGTCAGACTTAATGGTGTTCACATCGAGGATGGCATATTCCTTCGACTTCACACTCCCTTTCAGATCGTCTTCAGAGAGCTCATCATTGCCCTCGTAGATAATCTTAGTGATGATTGGCTTTTCAACCACTTTATAAATGAGAATATTCTTGCCCTTAACCACATCTTGGTAGGCTTCGACAGTTTCAAAGTATTTGAGTGCGTAGATTTTTTCGAGGTCGCGCTTGACGAGATAATTGTCGAGCACCATTCCTTTCTGAGCCCCGAGCTTTTCCATCACGGCTTCAGGCTCGACTTTTTTTAAGCCCTGGATTTGGATTTCATCAATCTTAAAGAAATTAACTGTGGGCCCAATCTCTTCTGCCGCATGAAGTGAACTTTGCACGCAGAGTGAAAGCACAAGTGTGATAATGGCGAAAAGCTGGGTTCGAACCCTTAAACGCATGGCCCCTCTTTTGAAGACGGATGGTGGATAAAGTTGCTCTAGTTTAGGAAAAGTACCAATTATTTGTCAGTGTTACAAAGAAATTTGGTCACTTTGACGCGATGATATCATCCCGTCTTTTAAGAAAATCTGGTTTTGAAAGCTTTGGGCGACAGATAGATCATGCGTCACAACAACTAATGTCGACTCACTCTCGCCCGATAGCTCGTGAAGGAGCGCTGTCACGAGCTTGCTATTTTCTGAATCAAGATTTCCAGTAGGTTCATCACAAAGAAGAAGCGTCGGGCGCAGAAGCACCGCGCGTATCAGATTAATTCTCTGCTGCTCCCCACCAGAGAGTTGATACGGATGTTTTTTAAGGCAATGCCCTACCCCCAAGCGATCGGCGAGTTCGCTCATGCGCTTAGTATAGTCGCCGGGCTTTAGTCCTCCGAGTCTCAAGGGCAGCAAAATATTATCTTCGCAAGTCATAGAGGGCAGCAGAAAGTGAAACTGAAAAACAAAGCCCACCACGCGATTGCGATAGCGAGCGAGACTGCGATCACTCATGCGACCAAGTTCCTTGCCGTCATAGAGAATCTTTCCACTAGAAGCGCGGTCGAGTCCACCGAGTAAATAGAGGAGCGTCGACTTACCAGAGCCTGAAGCCCCTTGAATGGCATACTGAGAGCCGCGCTCTAAA
Organism: Bacteriovoracaceae bacterium; assembly: GCA_048267245.1. Taxonomy (GTDB): domain Bacteria; phylum Bdellovibrionota; class Bacteriovoracia; order Bacteriovoracales; family Bacteriovoracaceae; genus JBLWXV01. The sequence goes on along the minus strand of JBLWXV010000002.1, from coordinate 288,885 downwards.
TTCAAACTCACTCCGCCAAGAGCTTTAAAGTGGCCATAAGTGCGAGTGACATTGTGACATTCTAAGATTGTACTCATGCGGACTGCTCCGAGCGCAGGCCAGAGAGAATGCTTGGGCCTGCGAGCTTTTTAAAGTTTCTAAGGGAGAGGAGGACAAGCCACATGAGGGCCCCTCCAAACACCAGGGCATAGTCAAAGAGATCAACTTCTAGAGTTAGCCTTGCAAGATGATAGACTTCCCCCGGCAATTCAAAAATGCTGAGATTTAATAGTGCGAATTTAAAAAAGGCGATAAAGACAAATGAGAGCAGACAGCCCAATACCCAGATGATCAACATCAGTGCGAGCCAATTGAGTCGAAGGTCAGCGCGAGACAATCCCAGTGCCCTTAGTAGGAAGAGATCCTTGGCGCGCTTTTCATTGAGAAAGGAAGTAAAAGCAATCACATTAAAGAGGCTCACCACCACAATAATTTGAAGAACGAGACCAATCATTACTTTTTCAATTTCAACGGCTTCAAGCAAGGTCACAAAGTCTGACCAATAGGGCTTTACCAAATAGTCGAGATTAAATTTATTATCGAGAGTCCAAAGAAAAGTATCGAGGTCTCCATTGGGCGAATTCATCAAAACGAGATTCACAAGACCACTTAGGTGCAAGAGCGAGTCGAGGGTGTCGCGCGAGAGATAAATAAAGCGCGAGTCCTTTTCAAATAGCCCGTGACTCACAGGTGCGATAGTGCTGAAGCGCTCAATTTTAGCACTGCCCTTATCATCGGCCAGAGTGAGTGCAAAACTCTCCCCTGGTTTTAAATCGAGCTCTTTCATTAAGGCGGCGCCCACGTAAGCCCCGTGCCCCTGCGGCTTCACATCAAGCCCTGTCACTTTGTTAAAAGATTCTGGATCGATGGCGCGAACTAAAACGCCTTTGGGTTTGTCATTAAAGAGTAGGAAGGCTTCAACCTGAATGAGTTCTGTAACCTCAGTGACACCAATTTCCTCTAAACGTTTGGCGACGATTCCTGTTGGATCAAAGAAACCCGAGCGCGACGAGAGGAGAACTTCGCCTTCACTTCGCTTGAGTCCTGACTTCAGTGTTTTTTCAAATCCATCCATGATTCCAAGAGTTCCCAGAATCACGGCCAGCGAGAAAGCGATCCCCACAACGACGGCAACCAGAAAGAATTTAGACTTTCGGTCGCGAAGCATAATGGAGAGAAAGACGCTCTCTCTAATCTTCACTAGGCACCCTCTTCTTCACCGAGCGCTCCCACATTCCAGCGCAAGTAGCTATCCATAAAGCCGTCGAGATCGCCATCGAGCACTTTTTCGGCGTTGCCCGACTCAAAGCTGGTGCGGTGATCTTTCACTAGTTTATAGGGGTGAAGAACATAACTTCTAATTTGTGATCCCCACTCGATTTTCTTCTTTGACGACTCTACTTCGGCCGCTTTCTCGCGCTGTTTTTCAAGTTCAAGTTCATAGAGGCGCGAGCGCAGAACCTTAAAGGCTTGCTCTTTGTTTTTAATTTGTGAGCGCTCATTCTGGCAGGTCACAACTAGCCCCGTTGGGTAGTGAGTAATCCTAACAGCTGAGTCGGTGGTGTTAACCGACTGCCCACCAGCACCGCCAGAGCGGTAGACATCAATTCTGATGTCCTTATCTTTAATATCAATTTCAATATTGTCGTCGACCTCAGGCGAGACAAAGACCGAGGCAAAGCTTGTGTGCCTTCTGGCGTTTGAATCAAAGGGACTAATGCGCACCAGGCGGTGCACGCCCGACTCACTCTTTAAAAAGCCGTAGGCGTAATTTCCTTCAACGGTAAAAGTTGATGACTTAATACCGGCCGAATCGCCGGCCTGAATATCAAGCACGCTCACTTTAAAGCCGCGATCTTCACACCAGCGTGTGATCATGCGGTGGAGCATACTCGCCCAATCGTTGGACTCAGTTCCCCCGGCGCCCGCATTGATAGAAACGATGGCGTTATTGGGGTCGACTTCATCACTAAGCAGAACTTTTTGCTCAGCAGTTTGAAATTCGTTGTGAAAGCGCGTTGCTACTTCAAGCGCCTCTGAAGCCGATGCTTCGTCGTCGTCTTGCGCGGCGTATTCGAGGAGAATTTGAAATTCTTCATAGAGTTCTTGAAGCTTTGTGTAGGTTCCCACGACATCGTCTAGGACTGATTTCTCTTTTTGAATTTTAGCGGCGGCGTCGGCATCATTCCAAAAGCCTTCCATCGCCTCCATCTGGGCAATTTCTTTTAAGCGCTCACTCTTCTTTTCAACTTCAAAGTGACCTCCGAAGCCCATCGAGTTTGTCTTCGTAGTCGGCCATGAGTGATTTTTGTTCACTCAATTCTATGGCAATTCTCTGTTCCATCTTAATATCCTACTTTCTGATACATCGCCTTGACGATTTTATCCTCTAGTTTCTGCATAATGACCTCTTCTTGGGACGAGCGCTCATGATCATACCCACAAACGTGTAGGAAGCCATGGGCAATGAGGTGCAGTGCCTCAGCAAGCGCAGGTAGCTCAAAGCGCTTGGCCTGCTCGTATATTTTCTCTCTACAAATGAGCACGTCCCCAAGATCAATGACTGGAGTGAGAAAGGCGCGCTCTTGGCTGCCCACGCGCAAATCTTCAAAGACTGGAAACGATAGCACGTCGGTGGACTTATCCTTGCCGCGATACTCGCGATTGAGGCTTCTAATCTTGCGCGCTCCACAAAGCGTCACCCCAAGTTCGATGCGCGAAACTTCCGAGCGCTTGAGCGCCAGCTCCCCGGCTTTAGTTCCATAACAATACTTTTCAAAAACCTCTAAGCACTTATTAAGTTCAACAGAGAGTTTAAAAAGACCTGGATCTTTCGATCGCCCCGTGTCATTGAATCTGACGAAAAATCTTCCCTGTGCTATGGTAACCTCACACTCAAAATTGGAGCCAATGGCATGACCTCAAATAGTTCCCACAATAGTACCCTAGAGGAGCTCGCTCGTCTCGTCGAAATTGTCCGCGCCCTACGCGACCCCAAGACAGGTTGCCCTTGGGATCTTGAGCAAACGCACCAAACACTCACCAAATATATTCGCGAAGAGAGTTATGAATTTATCGCCGCCGTCGAGGCCCAAGACTATGAGGAGATGGCCGACGAGTTGGGAGATGTTCTTCTTCAAGTTGTCCTGCACTCGCAAATTGCAAGTGAGACCGGAAAGTTCAACTTGGAACAAGTCGCGCGCAATATCTCAGACAAAATGATTCGCAGACATCCCCACGTCTTTGACAATAAAGACGGCGCAACGATTAAGACTGAAGAGGTCAAAGAGCGCTGGGAGCAAATTAAGGCCAGCGAAGGAAAGGTGAAAAAATACGCCATCAATGAAAAAGACCTGCGCTATCCCGCCCTTCACTCGGCCCACCGTATTGGCGCCAAGACTAAAGAGCTCAATTTCGACTGGGAAGATCCCTCGCAGGTTTCCTATAAAGTTGAAGAAGAGTGGCAGGAGCTCAAAGAAGAGATTACAAGCTTTCCAAGTTCTAATATGCAAAGAGTAAAAGAAGAGATTGGCGACTTTCTCTTCTCCGCCGCTCAACTGGCCAGACACCTAGGTCTTGACCCCGAAGAGTGCCTCGACGAGGCTAACCGCAAATTTGTCAGACGCTTTAATCAGGTCGAAGATCTAATCACCGCCGATAGCAAGGGTTTTAAAGAACTCAACCAGCGCGAGCTTGATCACTATTGGGACGCTGTTAAAATGAAAGAAAAGGAAGGTCACCTCTAGTGAACTTAAAACTTCGCGCGCCCGAGACCAAGAAGCCTCAAGATCGCCTCTACCAACTACAGGTTCCACTCATTGGACTCACCGGAGGAATTGCCACCGGCAAGAGCACTGTTGCGTCGATGCTTAGAAAGCGCGGCTATGAAATTATCGATGCCGACGCCCTTGTGAAGCGGGCCTACACCATGAGCACAGTGAAGGAAAAAATTTCGGCCCTCTGCCCCGAAGCAGTGGTTTTGGGGGAGATTGATTTTAAAATTTTGCGCGAAAGGGTCTTTTCAAATCCAAAGCTCAAAGAAAATGTTGAAGCGATCATCTATGCGGAGCTACCAATACTCTTTTTAAGTGAAGTGAAGCCAGAGCAAAACTTCATCATCTATGACGTCCCTCTACTCTTTGAAAAAGGGCTTAATCTTAAAAGTGACTATTCAGTAGTTGTCTATTGCCCGGCCAACATTCAGCGCGCACGCCTACTCGAGCGCGACCGCCTTGACCCAGAGATTGCCGATAAAATTCTCGCCTCACAATGGCCAATTGATCGCAAGAGAGAGAGTGCTGACTTTGTGGTGGATAATTCGCTGGGGTTAGAGCAATTAGAGAGGAATGTAGAAGATCTTCTAGAAAAGCTCTTTGAGAGAGTTTCCTAGAAGATCTTTTGATTTAGACAGATTCTGCTTGTTCTTCAGTTTCAACTTGTTCTTCATCAGCTCTAAAAGAATCATGACTGGCGCTGTATTCTGCCAGATGTTCTTTTTGCGAGCGAACAACCTCTAGCATGGCGATGAAGTTATGCTTTTCTTCTTTAAAGGCATCAACGAGTGATTTCAGGGTGCGAATCATCTCATCGTCATGCCCTTCTGCCATACGCTTTAATTTTGAAACTTCAAAAATTGTTCTTTCAAAACTCTCTTTTACGCCATCAATCTTAGCCTTGGCCGGAGCGAAGTCATGGGCTCCGCGCTGGTCGAGAATGATTTGCATTTTTGAGAGTCCAACATCAAGAGATGTGGCAAGGCTTCCAAAATGAGAGAGAACTTGTGAAAAGTGAGCTCCCTCTTTTTTGAGCTTGCCAAGAATTTGATCTGTTTTTTCAGGAGAAAATTGAAGTTGCTCAAAGCTTTGAGTGAGCTTGTGTCTGAAATCTTCAATCTGCCCTTTAACTTCTTTAATATCGCTTCTGTACTTAAAGAGACCTTCAATACCCTTGCGATTTTCTTGAAGTGCATCGGCTACTTCACTAGACTTTGAAAGTATCATTGCCTCTTCTCTAAGAACTTCTTTCGTCATTTGCTGAGTCTTATCAAAGAGCTCTGTGAGGTCCGCTCTTAGTTCAACAAACTCGATAATTGATTTCTTAGTCGCATTAAAGCGATCCATAATTCTGGCCTGAATTTCTTCAGTCACTTCAAGATTGGTGACCATGTCACCTTTCATTGCTTCAAAAGAGTAGACTTCGTTTTCAAGGCGTTCAATCTCGGCCAGAAGACCAATTTTTTGCTGAGTCATAAGGTCGCTGTGCTTTTTAAACTTGTCGTAAACTTGCGGAATTCCCGCAACTTCGAAGTCCTTTTTAACCTTATGCTGAAACTCAGTGCTAAAGCTATTGGTTGAGAGAGCGTCGAGAGTTCTCACAATTGGTCCAACCAAAGCTTTCGTTTGATGACCAAGAGTTTCTTCCAAGCCTCTTAGTGGGTAGAAGAGAATCATAATGCGCTTTTGAGCAGCATATTCAACGGGAGAGACATACATTTCAAATGGCAGTGTCTCGCCTTGTTTATTAGACATTTGAATTTGATAAATTCCAGCGAGGTTATTTTTCGCGGCCATCAGTACCGGATCGTCCTCTCCAAGATTAGTAAAGCGCTGTAAGAAATCCCAGGTAATATTCTCTTCACGCTTGTGACTTGCGCTCATGCCCCACTGCTCATAGAAGAGCGAGTTGGCCCACACCACATTAAGATTAGAGTCGAGCAATAAGCTTGAAAACGGAAGGGCATCTTGAAAGACCGATCCAAAGCTCATGCGCTTGTGCATATATTCTCTGGTTTTTAAAAACTCTTCTCTAAACTTCCCACTAAACTCGAGCTCGAGCTTGTCTGTTGTCGTTGGAATCAATCCATCGCGAATCACTTCGGTGGCAAAGTCTTCAAAGGCAAGCGAAGTCTTTCTTGAGTAGTAGCTATAGATAAAGAGACCACCAAGTCCCATAAAGAAGACGAGCACTCCAAGTCCTAGGAGAGAGAGAAGAAGGTTTTGGCCATTTTTTTCAAACTCAATGCGCTTGAAAGAAACTTCTGGCTCAACCACTTTAAACCAAGATGAGTAGCTCACTGTGAGATTGCGAAGTGAATCTTCAAACTTTTTAACTTCCTCAACGTAGCGACCAAAGAGGTCGAGTTCAGTCGAGAAAGTAGCGAGGTTGTTGAGGATCAAGCCTTTGTCTTCTCTAGCAAGCACTGAGCCGGTTGTGACCTTTTCCATGCCATCGACTTCTTCTAGTGCAAAGTTATAGAGATCAGAGAGCTTTTCTGAACTGAATGCGCCGTTCGACTTTGACTTCATAGGAGAGAGCCTGGCGCTAAGTCTCTTTGACATGCGAGTAAGCGTTCGCCAATTATTGCTCACGACAAAGTTTTCAAAGCTTGAAACTTTAGTGTTTAGAACATTAAAAACTGAACTTAGTTCTGGAAGTGCAATAAGTGCATTGAGTGCTTTCTTCGTATCACTCACTGCTGATTCAACTGAGTCGTATTCAACAACATCATAGGTAGCGTGAACTTGTTTCACATCGCGCTCTAAGCGATCGAGAACTTTAAAAGCCTCTCTTGCGCGGTCGCTCGCAACATAGTTCTTCATCAATGAAATATCATTTCTCGTCTTGAGTGCCTCAATCTGCATATTGGCCTCAAAAACCGTCGAAACGTTTTCGATATTAACAGGACCCGTCTTCCACGTGTACGTCACTCCCCCCACAATCAGTATTGAGAGAGTAAAGAGCGCGATCATGTAGTAGATGTGAATTGGACGAAGAATTTTCTTATGCATTGAGATCCCCACTTCCTGTGTGTCTGCTGAGAGCTTTTAATAGGAGGAAAAAAGTCATTTTTCCCCACTACTATTATGGGTTATCGGACGCAAAAGAGGAAGAACTCTCTTCCTCTGAAATTAACCGTGTCTTTCAATCGGAGATGTGGCCTAGCTCGCCACATCCTCAACTGATTCAAATACTGTTTTGAGCTTCATCTTAAGCTTCATAATCGCTTGAGTATGAAGCTGAGAAACGCGAGACTCTGTCACGTCGAGTACCTGACCAATCTCCTTGAGATTGAGGTCCTCATAGTAGTACAGTGAGAGTACGAGACGCTGCTTCTCTGGAAGACTTTGAATTCCCTCTTTAATTTTATCGCGAGAATTCTTGTAGCTCACGGCAGTGAATGGATTCGCTGCACGAGAATCTTCCATAAGACCTGCAATTAGCTTTTTATCGCCACGATTGAAAGTCGCAGAGTCATCGATATTGAGAAGTGAAACTGATTTTGCTTTATTGAGAAGATCGTGGAATTCCTCTTGATTTACACCAAGCTCCTTACACATTTCTTCATCAGTAGCTGGGCGGCCAAGCTCACTTTCAAGCTTAGCGTATGAGCGCTCAATCATTTTCGCCTTTTCGCGAATTGAACGAGGAACCCAGTCCTGAGCACGAAGCTCGTCTAGAATGGCGCCACGAACGCGAAATTCAGCGTAAGTTTTGAACTTGTTGTCGCGACTTGGATCGAATTTTTCTATGGCATCCATTAGGCCGATCACACCACAGCTGATTAGGTCATCTAGCTCGATATTTGACGGCAATCTCGATGCGATTTTTTGAGCGATATATTTAATAAGTGGGGCGTATTCGATGATAATTTCATCTTTAGTCTTGGGGTCGACCGTTGAGCGGTAGTCTTTGAGGTTTTTTAATTTTTTTGAAAGTGAAGACATGAGCACTCCTACGCTTAGATTGTGGGCCTAACATCCTGGGCCGAAACTGTCTGGGTCCATGTACCGAAGTGATGATCGTCACTATCGGACACAGCGATTCCAGTAAGCTCTTCGACTACTGGGCCTAAGAGTTTAGCCACGTGAGCATGGAGGGAATTTTTTTCCAGGCTCCCTAAGCGCTTATCGAACTCTTCACCGTAGAGGTCTTCTCTTTCGATTCCACCGGCAATAAACAGGCGTCCAGAAAGGAAGTTCTCAACGGTTTCACTCAAGGTTTTAACAATCTTGTTAAATTGAGTTTGTCCTTTAAATTTATTGATCACGAGGTGATTCTCGCGGATGCCATATTCAAGGCTTAAGATCTTCATCAATGAATAAGAGTCAGTGATGGATGATCTATCAGGGTTCACCACCACAAAGCGAAGATCGCAATAGGCATTGAGAAGAAGTGTTTCTCTGCCAAGCCCGGCTGGGCAATCGAGCAGAATGAAGTCGTAGTTATTTTCCTGCTTCACTAGGATGTCCATAATGAAGTGGCCAATATCCCACTCGCGATTATAGAGATCGAGGCTGCCATTACATGCGGCGAGCAAGTGAAGATTTCCTTCGCGGTGAAGAATCTCTTCAAACTTCTTCTCCCCCTTAACAAGGGCTTCAAAGTCATTGTTAAAGGGAATACCTAGTTTTAAAAATGTATTTGAAAGATTAGTATCACAATCGATTAGGAGTACTTTAAAACCCCAAGCCGAGAGTGTTTTAGCCTTAGTGATGGCAACAGTTGTCTTGCCAACGCCACCCTTTCCGCTTGTCACAGAAATGGTCACGGCACGTCTCTTTAGCTTCTTCTGATCGTGTGTTTGAACTGACTCGCGAAGGCAATCGTCAGTCCGGTGCGAAAGCAGCCACTCCTGGGCACTTTTTGTCGACATCCTGTCTCCTAAAAGTAATTAATCTAAAAAAATATCTTAGTTCAATTGAAAAACGCCGGCCAAAATCCTTTCAGCACTAGCGGCTTCAACATCCTCCGGTACAACCGGACCTGTTCCAAAAAATACAAACGGCAGCTTCTCAAAACACTCTGTGACATTGAATAAACTACCAAAATTCAAGCACTGATCTACGAAGGTAATGACAGCGCCATTAGCAAGCCCCATGTAGCGGCTAATCACCTTTCTATTATAGAGCTCAGAGTGAATTGCCGAAAGACAGATCAAGACTTCCACATTGGCAAAAGATCTTTTTAGCCCTTCGATAAATTTCTTAGTTTCATTAGTTTCATCGCGATTAGCTTTATAGTCGATAAACACTTGTTTGCCGGCTTCACTGGACTTTCTCACGCAGGCCATGACTTCCGCGAGATTTTTTGCGTAGTGAACCTCAACTCCAAAGAGAGATTCAGAGAGCTTTCCACTTCCCTTCTCTCCATTGCGAATTACAACACTTCCAGAATTAAGGCATGAAAGCTTTTGAATCATTGAAGTCTGTCCACACGGATCATCTGATACGAGAACAGTGATCGCGGCTTTATCTTCAAGAGTTGAAAAAAGTGGTCTCTTAACTGAGATTACTTTCATCATTTCTTTTAGGGCAAATTCAAACACAGTATCTGGGTCTTGAACTTCTCTCTCATTGAGATCAAAGAGAGCTTGCCTAGTCACATACTGAACAAAGCGATCAGCGATATCTAGACTCTTAAGAGTTGTTCTGAGTTGATAGATCCCTTCTGGCTCTCTCTTTTCTAGTCTCTCGACAACTTTAGTAAGTTCAAAGAGCTTCTTTTCAAGATCAGAGATTTTTCTCTCTGCTCCTTCTAACTCAGCTCTTGTTTCATAATCTACCGAACGAGACGCAGCTTTGGGGGCTTCTGTCTTTTGGGGAGTTACTTCAACTTCCTCTCTCTCACGTGAATTTTCTACTCTAGTCGCTACCTGTCTAGCTTGACGTGGGGCCGGAACTTCAAAGTCGTCTTCCTCATCAATAAAGTCATCAAGCATGCTCTTCGTATTAGCTGAGCCCGAGCTACTACCAACTAAGAAATCATCGAGACCATTTTTAATTTTTGAAGCAATTTCAGCTCCAATTTCTTTGGCCTGCTTAACTGGGCGATTTAAACCCATATTTCCATAGCCGGCCTTAGAGGGCGCAGCTGCTACTTGATTGCGATTTTGATTCATAGGGCGCTCAACATTTTCAGAGTGGCTATCTATCATATTAGAGATGTACTGAGATGGGGCTTGATAAAACTTATCCTTGGCTTCGTCTGGAAGAACTTGATCGACGCGAGCTTTTTTCACATAGCTCTTCTCACTAATGGCGGCGGTAATTTCAATGCGCTTTTTCTTAAAAGCACCTTTGAGACCCTTATTAGTAATGGTCTTTAAAATAATCGCATCTGGGCCAAGCTCTTTTTTGATATCGCTTAGTGCTTCTTCAAGAGTTTCAGCTTCAAACTTGCGAATAAACATCTTACAACCTCACCGTGCCAAGAGAGCGAATATTGGCGTCTGGACTCAACTCATTGTGAGAAATAACAACCAAGTTAGGAATAAACTTTTCTGTTAGACGCTTAAAGTGGGTGCGAATAACAGGTGAACAAAGAACGACCATCTTTTCACCAAGATTAGTGGCCTCTTCAATTTTTTCGTTAAGACTCGCGAGAATGGACTGAGTGACTTTAGGATCGAGCGATAGTTGCTGACCGTGATCTGTTTGCATGAGATTCTCTGCAATTGATTCTTCAATTCTACGATCGAGTGTGAAGAGCGGAATATCCCCCGTCTCCCCTCGAATAGACTCTGTAATCGTGCGATAAAGAGACTGTCTCGCCATTTCTGTGAGCGAGTCAGGATCTTTAAACGTCGTGCCGTATTCGGCCAGAGTTTCGAGAATTGTTCTCAAATCACGCACCGAGACTCCTTCTCGTAATAGGTTCTGAATTACTTTCAGAACAATACCTAATGGTAATATATCGGGCACCAAATCTGAAACTAACTTTGGATGCTCGACCTTAAAATTATCAAGAATTCTTACTAATTCCTGGCGACCAAAAAGCTCGGATAAATTCGTCTTCAAGATTTCAGTAAGATGCGTGGCTAAGATAGTTGAGAGATCAACTACGGTATAGCCGTTATATTGAGCATCGTCGCGCTGATCATCGGTCACCCAAACCGCCGGAAGACCAAAGACTGGCTCCACTGTCTCAATTCCATCAATGGCCTCAATCACTGAACCTGGGTCCATGGCCAGAAGGTGATCCGGCATCAACTCGCCGCGGGCCACTTCAATGCCCTTAATGCGAAGTGAGTAGCCACCTGGCTTGAGCTCAAGATTGTCTTTAATGCGCACTGAAGGAATAATCACACCCCAATCAAGAGCAAATTGTTTTCTAATGTGGGTGATGCGCTCAAGGAGATCTCCGTTTTGTTCAGCATCCACAAGGTTGACAAGTCCATAGCCAACTTCGAGTTCGACCAATTCCAAATTGAGTAGGTCCTCGAGATTTTCTGGCGTCGTCTTCTTCTCTTCATGTGACTTATTCTCAAGCGCCGCTGCGGTTTGAATATTTGACTGCTCCATCTTGTAGGCAAGAAATGAGAGCGCGGCACCGACTGTAATGAAGGGAAGCTTTGGAAGACCAGGAATCATTGCAAAGACAAAGAGAATTCCACCCGAGAGATAGATTGCCTTGGGGTGAACTTTGAATTGCTTGCCAACCTGAGTTCCCAGATTGTCGTCATCAGTATTTCTAGTGGCGATTAGACCAGCGGCAGTAGAGATGATAAGTGCAGGAATCTGAGAGACAAGTCCATCCCCCACTGTGAGTAGAGTAAAGGTCTGGGCGGCATCGGCGGCCCCCATATTATACTGAGTCACCCCAACAATGATACCGCCAAGAATGTTGATGGCGGTAATCAAAATACCGGCGATAGCATCACCGCGAACGAACTTACTCGCACCGTCCATAGAACCGTAGAAGTCTGCTTCGCTGGCCACTTCTTTACGACGGCGTCTCGCCTCGTTTTCATCAATAAGTCCGGCATTAAGGTCGGCATCGATGGCCATCTGCTTACCAGGCATCGCATCCAAGGTAAATCTAGCAGATACTTCGGCCACGCGCCCAGCACCCTTTGTAATAACCATGAAGTTGATGATGACGAGAATGACGAAGATGATAATCCCCACCACGTAATTACCTTGAACAACGAATTCACCAAATGAGCGAATGATCTCCCCCGCTGCTGCAGTTCCGTCAGTGCCGCCCCCAAGCAAGATATTTCTAGTAGAAGCGACGTTCAGTGAGAGCCTAAAAAGGGTCGTCACAAGAAGCACAGAGGGAAAGGTCGAGAACTCGAGCGGCTTCTTAGTATAAACACTCAAGAGTAGAATCAAAACTGACACTGAGAGAGAGAGCGCGACAAAGAGGTCGACGACAATCGGCGGTACCGGAACAATCATCACACAGAGGATGATTAAAAGACCGACAGCGATGGCCAGATCCGAATTCTTTGAAAGTTCTTTAAATTTAGCGAAAAAGTCCATAACTCTTTAGTCCTATCACTAAGCCCCGAGGGCCTTCTTCTTTCTCTTTAGTTTGTAAACAAAGGCGAGCACTTCAGCGACCGCTTTATAAAGTGTGTGAGGAACAGCTTGTCCCTCTTTCACTGTCTTAAAGAGAGTTCTTGCAAGCGGCACGTTCTCAACAATTGGAATGTCGTGCTCTTTAGCAATCTCTCTAATCTTCATCGCAATATTATCTGCACCCTTGGCTAGAACCTCAGGCGAAACCATTGTGGCCGGATCGTATTTAAGAGCGATTGAAATGTGAGTTGGGTTGGTGACAATCACATCCGCCTTAGGCACTTCACTCATGGCACGTCTTTGGGCCATCTCTCTTTGAACAGCGCGAATTCTCTGACGAAGCTCAGGACTACCCTCTTTTTCTTTATGCTCTTGCTTGGCCTGTTCTTTTGTTTGTCTCAAGCGATTGCGATAAGAAATTTTCTGGTAGGCAAAGTCGCCAATGGCAATCACTGTCACGCTTCCAATAATAGTAAAGAAGAGCTTCGCTATAATCCATTTTCCGTGCAAAAAGCTCTCAAAGAGACCTAAGTGCAAAAATCCCTGATACGAGAGAATATCGTCCTTTAAAAAGACATAGACGATAGAGAGGATAAAAGTGAACTTCGCCACACTCTTAACCGCTTCAACTAGTGAGCGAATTGAAAAGAGGCGCTTCATCCCTTTAAGGGGATCAATGCGATCGAGTTTAAGCTCTAGAATTTCCGGGCTAAAGAGAAAGCCGATTTGAGCGATATTGGCAAAGACACCCACGCACAGAGTGACGAGGAATATTGGTCCCGTGCACTTAAGACCGCAAAGCACAGTCTTGCCCATAATTTCTTGGAGCCCCTCGGTTGTAAAAGCTTTCTCAAGATCGAGGGTGTAGAGCCAAATCAGAAAGTTTGACATCTCCTCGTGGATATAGACGAGAGAGAGGATGAGCGTGATACAAGCAGCAGAGAGCACAAGGACGCTACTGAGTTCTTTTGAACTCGCAACCTCACCACGCTTTCTAAATTCGTCTATCCGATACTGGGACGGCTCTTCGGTCTTTTCGCCATCATCGGAACTGCTGTCGTCGGCCATTCCTTGTCCTCATACCTCGCACCTACTGTGCAAGGGACATTAGTTACAAACTTACGAAGTGAAACCAGTCGCCAAGTCTATCGGTATAGACTTTAAAAGCGACGTGGAAAAATTCACTAGACGAGGCCGAAAATACAATTAGGCCAAGTCCAATATTCACCACAAAGCTCACCATCAAAACATTCATCTGGGGCACTATGCGGGCAATGATCCCGAGTACCGCCATAATAATCATATTGGTAAAAATCAGAGGCGTTGAAAGAAGAATCGCCCCGAGGAAGATGTCCTTAAAGAACATCATAAAGAAATCAGGTGTTAGATTCATCGTGGTGAACCTCGCCCACCCCATACTAGTAAAACTTACAATGGCCCCTTTAAACATGGGAATCAAAGCACCGGAAGAGAGAACGATAATAAGAACCGTCCAAGTAATCAACTTCTCAAAGGGTCCCACTTGGCCACCACTCTGGGGGTCATAGTAGCGAACTGCACCAAAGCCAATTTGCTGAGTGATCAAGTCACCAGCGGCAATGAAGATGTTCATGATTGATTTAACGATGAATCCCAAAATTAGCCCCGAGATCGTGTAATAAATGGTCAGTGGCAGGAAGGCCCCGCCAAAACCGCCTCCCCCTAGAAGAGCAAGATCGCGGCCAACGATGGGTGATAGTAGTGGATAAAAAGCGTAACTAATAATTATAGACGTGAGAACCTTCACCATTGGGGGAATTGTCTCGTTATCAAAGATTGGAAGCTGCATGAGTATAACGAGCCAGCGACTAAAGATAAGCCAAAAAATTGTCAGGGCCTGAATGTCGGTTACACTCACCGATATCATTGTCCGCTAATCACCTGTGGTATATTCACGATTAAGTCGTGAGTAAAGTTTGTCAAAAGATCGCTCATCCATGGCGCAAAAATGACCATCGCCCCGAGAATCACTAGGATCTTGGGAATGAATGAGAGAGTCTGCTCATTAATTTGTGTTACCGCTTGAAAGAGGCTCACGAGAATACCCATGAAGAGAGCTCCAATGAGCATCGGGCTCGCAATCAAAAGAGTGACCTTGACCGCCTGATTCGTAATATCTGTAAAAAGATCAAATCCCATCTAGGTCTCCTTAGTGAAATGAGCGCAAAAGTGAACCCGTAACGAGCTGCCAGCCATCCACTAGAACAAAGAGTAAGAGCTTAAAAGGAAGGGACACAACCACTGGCGGAAGCATCATCATCCCCATGGCCATGAGCACACTGGCCACAACCATGTCGAGAATCAAAAAGGGAATATAGAGAAGAAAGCCAATTTGAAAGGCCGTCTTAAGTTCAGAGATGATAAACGCGGGAATGAGAAAGTGAATCGGCACATCTTCAATCGTCGCTGGAGCAGCTTCACCGGTTACATCGTAGAAGAGTTTAATATCAGCTTTTCTCACCTGCTTATTCATAAATCCGCGAAGACCACTTTCCACTTCATGGAGGGCCTGCATGCTTGAAATTTTCTTGGCCATGTAGGGTTCAATTCCACGATAGTAAATGTCCTTTCCCACTGGTTGCATCACAAAGATTGAGAGAAAAAGAGCAAAGCCAATCAACAGCTGATTTGGCGGTAGGTTCTGCGTTCCAATTGCCTGTCTCATAAAACTCAGTACCACAATGATACGAGTAAAACATGTACAGAGAATCAAGATCGCAGGTGCCAGCGTCAACACAGTAAAAAGCATTAAAACCTGGAGGGTATCCACCAGGTCAACGCCGTTTCCAAAGTTAATCGCGAGCCCTGGAAGATTGGCCGACTGAGCGATTGCGAGGCTTGGCATGAATGCAATAATGGCCAATAACTTCTTTAACACGCGCATCCCCTTACTGTAGCGACTTGAGCGACTTAACTTTAGTTTTAATTTGATCAGAAAGTCTGACCTTATCTTTTGGAGAATTAGCAAGAAAACTGCCTAGCCCTTCTTCTGTCGAAACTTTGGCCGGCTTAGAAATATCTTCTTTAAGATTAAATTCTCTCTCAGTATTTCCTTCAGACTTCAAATTGAGGTCAAAGTTTGTTCCACGAACACTCTCTTCCTCATCCTTCATCAGTTCAGCAGGAGCATCAATTTCTCCCATCATATGAAGTCCATTTTCAGAGCTACCAACGAGAAAGACTTGTTTGCCCACGCGAATAACCATCATGCTTCTCTTGGGAGCAATATAAGTTGTGTTAAGCACTTCAACAGTTTTAGGGCTATTTAAGAAATTAAGTTTCCCTTTCTTAAAGACGCCCTTTCTCAGAGTCACAACTGCGCCATAGAAGAAAGCGAGGATGAGGCCTAGGAAGGCCACAAATTTACCAATATAGCCAACCACATCTAACTTAAAGCCATCTTCTTTCTCAGGAGCGGCTTGTGTATTTGTGACAGTGTCAGTTTTAACCGCTGCTTCGACAGGAGTTTCATCAAAGAAGTTTGCGGCTACAACTTTTTTGGGAGCAGCCTTCACTTCGCCCGAAGCAGGTTCAGTCGTCTTGGTATCTTGAATGAGCTTTTCAAGATAAGACTCGTCATAATCTGCGGCATTCTTAGCCTTTGTAGCAGTTGCAGCCTTTGTCGTCGCAGCTGCCTGAGTGTTTCTTACTGGATAGCGAAGTTCAAAACCATCACTTCCCATAACAACTGAGACTTTTTTGGCCTCAGTTTCTGAAAGAGTACCATCAAGGATGGCGCGAACTCTCACGTTTTCCTTATCAAATTGATAGGCCGTGAGTGTTGTCTCAGCGGCGACTTTCTTTTCGATCTTTGGCCAAACGAAGGCATCATTTAGGGAGACTTGAACAATATTGTCTTTGATTGTCAGAGCGGGCGTTCCATCCCAATCCCCTTCAACCTTGACGTTCACAACGCCAACATTGCCACTCGTCTTGTAGTCTAGAGCAGTAATCTTGCCCTTGGCCCAAGTCGAGAGGCTCACGAGGAAAAAGAACAGAGAAAGGAAGATTAAACTAAAACGCATAAGGCACCTACTTCAAAGTTTCGATTCGCTCAATTGGGCTAATGATATCTGTCAGACGAATACCAAATTTCTCGTTCACAACCACAACCTCGCCTTTAGCGACGAGCTTGCCGTTCACAAGAATCTCAAGTGGCTCACCAGCGAGCTTATCAAGCTCGAGAACTGAACCTTGTCCTAATTGGAGAAGATCCTTAATTTGAACAGAAGTCCTTCCCAGCTCCACAGTTACGCGAAGAGGAATATCGAGAATAAAATCAAGGTTCTGAACCTTGAGCTTATTGAGGGCGTCGTCACCTGCTTTAA
Source organism: Bacteriovoracaceae bacterium (assembly GCA_048267245.1). GTDB lineage: Bacteria > Bdellovibrionota > Bacteriovoracia > Bacteriovoracales > Bacteriovoracaceae > JBLWXV01. The sequence goes on along the minus strand of JBLWXV010000002.1, from coordinate 272,177 downwards.
TTTCATCAGCAAGACGACCAACCTCTACTCTATCTACATCATCAATCTTTCTTACGTTGTCAGTATCCATGAATCCTCCCTATGCCCTATGAGTCCGAACTTCCCATTTCGGCGTGCTCTCGTTTGACACTTTTATCTATATAAGTAATTTGAATAGCGCGGTTACCTTTGTGAGTTCCAATAAGACATCTCATCTTATCCACCCCTTCGACTTCAACCTTCACTTCGCCCGAGGCTTCTTGATTGAGCGGGATGATGTCACCTTTTTCAAGCGTCACAAGATCACCAACAGTCATCTCAGTTTCACCAAGCTTCACAGTCAGCGTGGCAAAAGCCTGCTTAATGTGTTCATTCATCGCCTGAGTCCAAATACTGTCGGCCATGTCGTTATCTGTTTGGAAGCTTGAACTAAGTTTTTGCTTAATTGGTTCAATCGTAGAATATGGAACTACGATCATAATCGTTCCAGAAGCCGACTCAAATTCAACTTCTAGCGTAGTCGCAATAATAACGTCACTTGGAGGCACAACACCCACGAACTGAGGGTTAATCTCTGTTCTTAAGTACTGAGCATCAATGCGGTGAACTGGCGCCCAAGCCTCTTCCAGATCGTTAATTGCCATATCCATTACTTTCTTCATAAAAGAAAGTTCGATCATGGTGAATTCTTTACCTTCAATCTTTGTAAAAGGACGATCTGTTCCACCAAAATATGAATCGATTATGGCGTAGGCAAGCTTCGATTCAAACACTAGAAGTGCTGGACCGCGAAGCTCATTAAAACGCATGATACACATACACGATGGGATCGGAAGTGTGTTGACGAATTCACCAAACTTCAAAAGATCGGTTGAGATCATTGAGATTGTTGAAATCTTTCTAAGTGAGTTCGACAGTGAAACCCTGAATGAGCGAATAAAGCGCTCATAGATAATTTCGAGAATAGGCATTCGCCCACGGATAACCCTGTCTTGGTTAGTCAGGTCATACGTCTGTATATTCTCATCGGTTTCATCAGCATCGAAATCGCCGCCGCCTCCTCCTAAACCGGAGTCCTCATCGCCATCATTAACGGCGTTGAGCAAAGCATCGACTTCATCTTGACTTAGTACCTGGGCCATAGACCTCCCCTCCTGGGAACTCTCGCCACACTGTCATTCCTTGACTGTGTGCCCTAGATTAGTTGATTTGAAAGTTTACATAGTAAATATCAGTGACATTTCCTTCGACGAGAAAGGAGTTGATCGCTGACTTGATTTCCTCTTTCAAAATATTTTTCCCCTCTTCCTTTAAAAGATCTTCAGGTCTTTTAGAGTTGAGAAGATTGATGATTGAATCGCGCACTCTAGGCTCAATTGGCTTAAATGCAGAATCATTTACTTGTTCATCAAAGGTGAGAACCATACTCACTCGAGCAAAGCGACGAGGGCCGTCTCCCTGAGCGAGGTTCACAGTAAATGGATCGAGATCTTTTAAAAATTTCTTAGAAGGAGGAGTGATGCTTCCACCTTCTTCGCCTTCAGCGGTAATTGCTTTATTAATATCGCTCACTGAACTTTGAGAAGCCCACTTCTGATGTGATTGCCATTGAAAATAAGCAACCGCTCCCATAAGTGCGCAGTTCACGAGTAGCAAGACTGTTAACAAAGGATTTGAAGACTTTGGTTTTGCTTCTTTGAGTTGTTCTTCAGTGAGTTCTTCGGCCATCTTCTCATCCATCCGTGGTTGAGTGGGCCTGTTAAATGGCCCTACGTCAAAATTATAGCAAGATGGAAGTGTCTGGGGCAAGAGTTGCAGGAATTTCTTACCCCTTTGCCCCGATTGGGCCTAATTGGTGTCAAAAATTCGACGAAAGTCTCTCAAGGGGCTGCAATTTCAGGGAACTTTTTTTCCACCTCGGCCAAGCGGCTAGGAAAAATTTGCCCGAAGCGCTTCAAATAAACTCTATCGATGGGAATGATCTCTGATCCAGTCGTCAATACGTAGTAACTATTTTCGTCGGTTTTCTCTCTCACCATCGCCCCGGCCTCGAGGGCGCGCACTGAAATGAGCTCACCCTCTTCGCCTTGGCGAGATGCCTTGCGCACGAGTTCCACCCTGCCCCTTAAGACAAAGAACTCTGGGGATTCCACCGGCTTGGGTTCTCTGCGGCGATTGGCAATAATCTTTACGCCAAGGAGCAACCTCTTGGCCTCGTCCACACTCATCTGTCCCATATACTCAGTTATTTTCCAGAACTGACTGGGAACCTTACAGGCCCACAAATCGAGTACTGTCACAAAGCCTTTGAAGTTTCCACTCATGAGCACCTGTGGAGTCACAAAGAGGTCAGAGATTAGAGCAAAGACCATCACCAGGGCGGTGAGCGTCCCCATGGCAATGATCGGCACAAAGCTCGCTAGACCCGCCAGGCTCAAGCCTAGCGCAAGCGAAAGTGAGGTCGTGACCATTGGTCTTGTTTCGGCCTTAAGTGTCGCTCTAAGAGCTTCTTCTTTAGTCCCAAACTCTTTGAGGTATTCATTAAATCTAAAGAAGAAGTGAATCGTGTCGTCAACGGCAATCCCGATTGAGATCACTGCAATAACACTAGTTCCAATATTTAGCGGAATATCAAAGAGGCCCATAAAGCCAAAGAAGCCAAAAATGGGAAGAACATTTGGCACAATTGAGAGCAGAGCGACCTTAAAGCTCCAAAAAAGAATCGCCATCAGAATAAAGATCATAAAGACGGTCAAAATAATACTTTCAATTTGTGAGGTCACAATGGTCTCGCCTGCCTCGGCGTTGAGAATCGACTTGGCGGTAAGATCAAAGGTAATCCCAGTGCCAGCGAGCATCTCCGTCAACTGTCCTTTAAGTACTTCAAGCTCTTCGATGTACTTGTGAGAGCTAATGATCTGGTGATTAACTACAATATTGGCCCTCGAGTAGTCAGCACTCACAAAGTGCTCCATATCAGGGCGGGTAAAGAAGAGCAGATACTGAGAGATGAGAGCGTCATTGTCTGGAATTCTAAATTCCTCGGGTTTACCTTCATTAAGTTCACGATTAACAAGTGCAATCATCTCGGCAAAACTTCGCGCGCCCCCCCAAACTTTTGAGTGTTCGATAAATTCAAAAATCTCTAAGACTTTTTGAAGATTCTGGTGCTTTCGAAATGGCTTACTCCCCTCAGCTTTAAGAGTGATGTAGAAATTAGTAATCCCCGGAAATGATTCATTAAAAGTCACCACGTCCCTTCTAATTTCACTGTCGGCCTTGAAGTTTGAAAGCGCTCCGTTGTCGGCCTTTACATCCTGACCATGGTAGAGCGTGAATGCTGAGTAGATGATAATCGATAGAATCAGTAGCGCCTTGCGATGAAGTGTGACCGAATAGATGATGTCTGCGAGCTTGCGAAAGAGCTTAGCAGAGAACTTTTCATTATCTTCGACTGAACCAGCAAAGGGACTCTTCTTTTCTCCAAAAAACGATAAGAACCAAGGAATAAAGAGAACAGTGACGATAAAATTAAAAAAGAGACCCACCGCCAGCACCAGGCCAAATTCTTTTAGCATGATGATTTTATTCACCGTTACAGTGGCAAAGCCAATAATCGTTGTCGCTGACGTCATGAGAATCGCCACAACAATCTTTTTAGCAAAGTAAGTGATCGCCCCCGAGCGGTCTCCCTCGTGCTCAAGCCCCTCGATATACTCAGACATAATATGCGTATCTTCAGTGGCCCCAATAATAAAGAGCATCAGGGGCATCATTGAGATGAGCAAGTGGCCCGGAATATCCACGTAGGTCATAAAGCCCAACGTCCACAAGAGCGAGAGGGCGCCGGTTGCGAGCGGCAAAAAGGCGCCCGAGAACATGCGCAAGAAATAGAACATAGAAGCCGCAATCACAAAGAAGATCAGCGGGAGCAGAAGCTTTTGATCTCCAATAATTCCCTGTCCGATCGAATCATAGATTATCGGCGTACCTAGTTGAAAAACATCATCAAAGTGCGGCTTAAGCTTTTGAACGTGAACTTCAAGGGATTCGGAAAGATGTCGATTAAATTCGGCGTCGTGATCGCCCACGATGGCGTGAACCTGAAGACCAATAACCTTGCCCTTTTCAGCAATCAGCTTCTTATTAAAGAGTGGGTTATTGTGGGCCACGGCAACAAGAGTATCGATTTCTGCCTGCTCCTCAGGGATGACATCAAAGAGAGGAAGTGTTGAGAGAGTGTCGCCGACATTACTAAAACTAGTAGAGTTAAATAAGCTCTCCACCTTACTCACTTTTTCAAGCTTTTCAATGTCCCTTATAGATTCTCTAATGAGCTTCAGTTTTTCTGCGCTAAAGAGATTTTCATCCCTAATATAGACAGTCGTAATATTATCGGAGCCAAAGACCTCTGTGGTTTCTGTGTAGATTGCGGCCCTAGGGTCGCCATCCATGAGAAGTCTATCGAGGGTGAAATCAAATTCGAGCCTGGGCAGTCGATAGAGTGAAAGTGCTGTGAGTAAAAAGAGAAAGATTCCGGTGAGCCTCGGATAGTCTCTGCCGAAAGTCAGAATCTTGTGCATGGGTAACCTCATCTAAAGATGAGAATATTTTAGCACAAATAAAAAGAGCACCCAGTGGGTGCTCTCATTATGTAATAAAAACTTTTCAGTTTTTTTAATTACATCATTTCTTTCCAAGCTTTCCCTGGACGGAACTTTGGAAGAGTCTTAGCTTTGATTTTGATTTTTTCGCCTGTAGCAGGGTTAACACCTGTACGAGCAGCACGACGAGTTTTAGAGAAAGTACCAAAACCGATCAAAGAAACGTCGTCACCTTTCTTTACTGATTTCTTGATAACGTCAAGCATTGTAGATACGAAGTGATCAGCATCTTTTTTTGTAAGGTGAGTAAGGCCTTTGTCGTTAAGAATTGTTTCGATAAGTTCTTTTCTGTTCATCTGTTTCTCCTAAGAAAAATCTTATAGTTGATAAGGTAAGTAAAATTCTTAATGACAAAACTCCGATTGACAATGGTTTTTTTGAAATCAATCGTTCAAAAGAGCGTTCTGGTGGGCACATTAGGGTTTTACTTGCCAAATACTTTCGACTTCACTAGGGAAAATGTAAAAAAAAAGGCCCTCAAGTGAGGGCCTCTTATAAGTTCAAGCGTTTTATTGCTTAGATGTTGACTTTTCCCTTCTCTTTAAGCTTGTTGATAATCTCAACAAAGTAAGAAGCTGGGTAGGCACCTTTCACAGGAATACCGTTGATCAAGAAGCCTGGTGTCCCTTGGATTCCGAACTTCTCAGCTTCTTTTTGATCTTCAGCGATTCTCGCCATTACTTCATCAGAGTTGATATCTTTTTCAAGTTTTTTCATATCAACGCGAAGATCTTTGGCGATGGCCTTAAGGAATTTCTCACCAAGCTTAAGCTTAGCTTGCTCCTTAAAGATGGCATCGTGAAACTCAAAAGCTTTCTCAGGACTTTGCATGCGAATAGCTTCAAAGTATTGAGCAGAGATCATTGCCTGTGGGTGGAAGCTAAGTGGAAGGTGCTTGTAGATAAAGCGAATCTTTCCTTTGTACTTCTCCATAAGTTCAGTAACTGTATCATTTCCGCGAGCACAGAATGGACACTCAAAGTCACTGTACTCAATGAGAGTAAGTGGAGCATCTTTTGGTCCACGAATAGCTTCATCGGCGCGGATATTGGCCTGAAGAGGATTATTGAAGCTCTCTTCATACTTCTTCTTCTCTTCTTCTTCTCTTTTGAGTCTCATTTCATCTTGAGCACTCGCCACAGCTTTTTGAATGGCCTCAACGTACATCGCAGGGTTTTCTTCGATGGACTTAACGATGATATCTGGGTTCTTCTTTAGAATCTCCGCAATGCGATCTTTCAATCCTGCATCGTTATTACAAGCAGTAAAGAGTAGACCCATCCCTAAGAGGAGAGACAACTTGCGTGTCGTTGACTTAAACATGGCACATTTCCTTTTTTTCGTTTCCCCTAATTGTCGGGGGTTTTGTAAAAATATCAAGACTTTTTTATACTTCTGTTGAACTCGGCCTGGGCAAAGTCGAGAAACTTGTTAAACTTACGGCTTTGCGTCCTGACATAGGTATATCCTATAAGATGAACGCGGGCTCCAGTATTTCCCTTGAGAAAGGATCTCATCGTAGCAAAGAATCCAAAAGCAGGTGTCGCCACCTTCTTATAGAGCTCATTTAAGAAGCTAATATACAAGATTGTATGAAGAGTGACGATTGAGTAAACGATGACATCCCAAATTTGAGACTGCGACCTTAAAAAGTAAGTGACAGCGCCATCGTGCTTGAGAGTTTCTTTAGAGAGGTTCACAATTCCATCATAAATATCAACCGCAACGATATGAACCATAGCAGTCGCACAAATTGTACTAATGAGAGTGAAGAGTAGAAATTGAAGAAAAAAGTTATATTCAAAGACTGGCTTGTGAATTCGAGTAAAGATTGTAGGAATCTCAATCGGCAGTGAAAACTCTCCTGTCCTCACCCGGTCCATCTTTAGAAAGAAAAAATCACTAAATCGGCTCAATAATCTCAAGTCCTCAAAAAAGTCTGGATTGTAACTCGAGTCAACGTGTTCGATCTTAGCTTCGCAGTAGCGTCCAATAATCTGAAAGGGACGCAACACCATATTGGCCATGTATAGGCCACCAATGACTAAGCAAACGAGAAAGATTCCAAGCCAGGGCAAGATATCACTCGTCGCTAGCAAAACGGAGTCGTAGAATGCCTCTCTTAACTGTGAGGTGCCGTGTTCGCCATAAGCTTCGATAAAGAGCAGATTAATAGTGAGCATGCCCCAGATTAGCCCGCCCAACAAAATAAACGAGCCAAGCGGAATCATCGTAAATCTCACGGCGGTGAGAATGCGAAATTTCGCCTCCTCATCTTTTAAAAAGCGACCGATCGATGCTTTGAGCACTGTCATCATTAAAGTAGAACCTAACTGGGTTAACACTATTTAAGTTATTGTAAACTAAGAGTACTTTCCGCTCACCCATGATCCTTGAGCGGCAAAAATGAGCGTTCGATTAACCGAGCTAACTCATCAGTTTTAAAGGAGATTCACAAGTTCGTTTCTTTTCCAGTCAAGTTCTTCAAAGATTAGTCCGATAAAACTAAAGAACCCGGTGTCAGAGTGAGAGCTGACCCAAAGTGATTTAAGGAGTTTGAAAAATGAAAGGTGGAAACTCGAAAGTTTGCCATACGGCCCTGGCCCTAGTTTTACTAATGGGGGTGACGTCGTGTGGAGGCGATAAGAAGAATAAGACCAGCTCTTCAACAAGCTCTACAAATTCAACTGTGAATAACACCGGGACCTGGACCTCTACTCAGTACTCCGATGCCTCGGGCTACACAGGGGATCAGATTAACACCATCAATAATATTAAAAGTGGTGTGAATTGCCAGTACGGTGCAAGGCTCACTCAAGACGTTATCTTTAGCGTCCAAGGTGGAGCTTACAACACTTCAACTATCGGCGGAACTTTTCAAGCCGGATCGATTAGTGGGACAGTGTCTACTCTCTACGTTGGTATCAGTGCCTTTAACGATCTCATGTTCGTTTCAAAAATTACTAACGGCAATAGTGTAGTCGGCTATAACGTCAGAATGTCAATGTGTCCGCAGTACGGCGGCTACAACGTTCCCTTTATTGCCAACGAAAGACCGCTTAGTAACTTTACTGCTCCCTACGGTATCACTCTTAATGACTCTACCGTTTGTGGTGTGAGCATGGTGACTTCAGCTCAGAACACAACAATGGTTTCTGGCTCAGTGACAATGAACGTGAACGGTTACCAAACAACTGTGCCACAAGCACAAGTTGTCACAACGTTCTACTCTCCAAGATGTAATTAATAGAGACGGTTGAGATTTAGCCCAGGAAAATAATGGGCGAGAATTTCTTTATAACTGTAGCCGGCCTTGGCCATGTAGAGGGCACCGATTTGGCACATGCCAACAGCGTGTCCTAGTCCCTCACCTTTAAAGAAAAAATCCTTTTTAATCATTGAAAGTTCAAAGTTCCCGCTGGGAACAATTACGCGACCAAAATAGCGACGTAGAAGAGCTTTAGGGATAACGAGGGGATGATCTCCTAGATAAAGTCTGACTGAGCGGTAAAAGGCGTGATCTTTCACTAGCTTCATCGGCTTTTTAAGATTCTGATCACTCACTTTAATTTGGCCAGAGTCTCTGGCCCACACTAGGAATTTATTCCAGCGCTCCATATTCACCGGGTTATTCCAAGCGGCCGTTCCCTTCCCAGTGCAAAAGTTGCATTTGACCGTTTCATAGCCCTTCACTTCATTTTGCCAAACCTGTTCTGGCCTTAGAGTTTGGCCGCCACACTTAGCGTGAAAGAAAGTTGGAACGAGATGGCCTGAGGGACCTAGCAAAACCTCACCCTTGGTCTCCGAGGCCGCGCGGTCAGTCTTCTCCGTGGTATCAAAGAAGCTTCCACTCACCTGATGCTTCTCCGAAGACTCGAGGTCATAGAAACTATTAAAGCCGTTGGTCTTAGAAACTTGCTGAGTCTGAATTTTATAGAGGGCGTAGGTGCGGGCCGCGACCGCTTGGGCCTTAAGGGCCTCGATTGGCCAGCTCGCATTCATCTCCTTTGGCAGAAGTGAACTAATATATTCTTCAATCCCCGTTTCATTGACCACATCACATGCAGCGCCATCTGGGGAAGTGAGAATGTGGAGCTTTCCGTTGTACTTTTCACCGGCCACGCTTAGCAGTCCAGTCGGCGAAATGAGACTTGCAAGCATCAAGGGCTTTGAGAGCAGTAGGCTTCGCTTATTCGTTTTCGTAAATGAGTTGCAGTTGAATTTGATACTCTTGCGACCGGCAAAGGATCGCTCTTCATTGGTCGGATAGAGATGGCGCTTAAGATCAGTTCCAGAAATTAAAACTTCATCGAGCGATTTACTAATGCGAACTCTAATCGTTGGTTTCTTAGTGGCAGAAAAACGCGTTCTCAATGTATCGATATGAGTCTCTGCAAAGGACGAGGTAGTGAGCAAAAAGAGTGTGATGAGACTGAGCTTTGATACTTGAGTTTTAAGCACGTCCTGCGCCCTTGGGCCTAGTGGCCGACTAGCTTTTTCATCCTAGAAAAAGCCTGTGATTATCTAAGTTTAGAGGGATTAATGGCGGAGTGCAACCGGGGCTACTTCTCCATGATCTCCATGGCGCGCTGGAAGTCTTCCCAAGCGGCGCGCTTCATACCCGAGTTAATCAGTAGGTATTCTGGATGAAAGATAGGCATGAGGTTCATGCTGTGGACTTGGGTTCCAAGTTTAAAATCGCGGCGAATGACCTGGCCGTGGAGCTTTGAGATACGCTCTTTCTTTCCCATAAAGGTCGCCGTCACATTGGCGCCCATGAGAAAGATCACTTTGGGCTTGTGATTAAAGAGTTCCATTAAAAGCGACTGCCAGTAGGGATCGCTCTCTGGATCGCTCACTTGGCGTTTAAAGGGACTTAAAACATAGTCAGTTGGCGAGAGCTTCATAGCAGAGATCATGCGAGAGAGCATTTGCTCGGCCTCTTCGTTGACGTCGTACTCCCCCCATTCAGAACCCAGTCGATGCCCGATGAAGGCGCACTTGAGTTCACTCGCTCCCTTGCCCTCACCTTCAAAGAGCGAAGCAGTGGCGAGTTCAGAATTGATTTCAAAGCTGGTCGCCTCTTTCACAGAGAGCTTGCCACCGGCAAATTTTACCTGTCCTCTCTCATCACTATTCTTGGTAGCAAAACCCTCAAGTGAGCGCATTGTCTTTTCAAACTCGACTTCACTTGTGGATGAATTTTGCGCAGGCGCTGTGGTTTCAACTTTTTTAATTTCTACCGGCTTTGGCGCGACCTCGGGTGCGCGAACGGGCGCAGGAGCAGGATTTTGAGGGGCCACTGTCGTGAGCACTGGCCCCGCACTCGCCGCCTCTAAAAAGGGAGGAAGCCCTAAGAAGAGATCTTGTGCAAAGGTCTGCGCTGGCGCTCTGGCCTCGCCTCTTAACGCTCTAAATTTCTCTTCCAAAGCACTGCTGATCATAGCTTCCTAAACCAATTTGCCCACTGGCATTAATTACCTTTTCTTAATCTCACATTTACAAAACTTAGGCCATACTCGCGCCCCTCCCGATAGGTTATCTACAGGGCAGCGCGCACACTGCTCTAGACCTGCAAGAAAGGAAAAATGCATGATCTTAAAAAATGAATTTCGCATCGAGCAATACGAGTCATACTACGGTGATGTTAAGCAAGTTAAAAAGACAATGAATGAATGCGAAATCTGTGGCGCTGATTTAGTTCACAGCCACAACGGAGACTTTAGAAACTTCTTCGTTCAAGAAGTCTCACAGTGCCTCGAGTGTGGAGAGCAACCACGCAAGGTCTATCACGCCCTCAACTAATCTTCTCTCGATTTAAAATAGTCATAGAGCGCACGCGCTTGACGAGCAGTAATGCCAAAGGCGCGTGTGAGTTCATCAATATTAAAGCCCGCTAATTCCTGAATACTCCAAGTATTGAGCCTTAAAATTTCAGCTCGCACCTCATCGTTAAGTCCCTTTACTTCACTCACCCAAGACTTTATCTGTCGCTTCTTTTCAGTGTGGTGGTGAAGTCTGCGAGAGAAGCGGTGAGCTTCGTCGCGCATTTGTGTGACTAGCTTAAAGAGTGATTTGTGCTTAGAGAGTATAAAGGGGTTTGCACGTCCGGGAATTATGAGTCTCTCTTCTGAGCGTTCAACCTCAATCTCTTTAAAAGTTTTGGCCCCTTTTTGTACTTTTGATTTAGCAATACCAGCGACAGGAATCTTCATCTCAAGCTCTTTTAAGACTTCCAAAAACATCGACACCTGTGCCTTGCCACCATCGACAATGAGCACATCGGGAAGATCACCATTGTCGAGTCTTCGGCGCAAAAGCTCCTTCATCATGGCAAAGTCATTATTTCCCTCGGGGCGCTCTTCTAAGTGGTAATGGCGATAGTCCTTCTTTGAAGGCTTGCCATCTAAGAAGACCACCTGCGAGGCAGTTGGGGACTTGCCCTGCCAAATAGCAACGTCATAACACTCTAAGCGCACTGGTCGCTCGCGCAACCCAAGAAGTTCTTTAAGTTTTGCCAGTGCGAGAAAGACTGAATCTTCATTCGTTATGCGCACTCGCTGATGCTCTCTGGCCTGATTCTTAGTGAGTTCATAGAGTCCGGCAAACTTTCTTCCGGGTGTTCTCACTTTTATCGTTTCGCCAGTAGCACTTGATAGGCCACTTGAGAAAGTCTCAAGTGCCTGCGAGTCGGAGTTGTCCATAATCACGTGCTTAGGAAGCGAGTCGTGCCCACCCACGTAGTACTGCATGAGGTAGCTCATCACCTCTTGGTCTAGGTCATCATTCATATCGACCACGGGAAAGTGAAAATTCTTATGGCCAAGTAAGATTCCCCCGCGAATGACGTAGATCGCGAGATCAACTTCGATCTCGCCTTGATGATAGGCAACGACGTCAACATTCTGCTCTGGAAAGTCGACTTCAGCATTCTTTTGTTTAGCAAAGTCGACAAACTCATGAAGTTTTTCGAGGGTGTCGCGGTAGAGGGCCGCGCGCTCAAATTCCTCATTCTCAGCGCACTCATGCATGCGCCGCTCGAGTTCTTGCAGCGATTTTGCTGGATCTCCCCTCAAGACATTGAGTGCAAGGTTTAGGTCGTTGCTATAATTTTGCTGGTCAATGAGTCCCACGCAAGGAGCGCTACACTGATTCATTTGATAGAGTAAGCAGGGCTCTTTGCGCGACAAAAAATCTCTGAGCGTGCAGTCGCGCAGGCGAAAGGACTTAATGAGAATGCGCAAAATTTCACTGATATTGCTACCGTGGACAAAGGGCCCAAAGACTTCTAGGTGCTTGGCGCGCTGAACCCGCCGGCGATAGACTGGACGCGGGAAAGCTTCTGAGTGATCAACTACGACATAGGGATAAGACTTATCATCCCTCATCATGATGTTGTACTTGGGAGAAAACTTTTTGATCAGGTTATTTTCGAGAACCAGGGCTTCGCTCTCGTTGGCCGTCATTTGAAAGTCGAAGTCCACAATCTGTGACACAAGTATTTCTGTTTTAGGCGACTTTGCCCCGGCCTGAAAGTAGGAACTTACCCTTGATTTTAAGTCCTTAGCCTTGCCGACATACAAGACATCCCCACTTTTGCTCTTCATGAGATAGCAACCACTCTTCCTTGGAAGCGTCTTTGCCTTATCTAAGAGTTTTACTATTTGTGGGCCATTAATCATCTAAATCAATCACTCTTTTTTTGCCTATGCATCCCGTCTTGAGCCACGCGCATGCTAGGAGTATAATAGAAGTAATTACTCTCCCCACCCTTTAACCCCCAAAAACTAGGTGTTATATGAGATCTGACGTAGGCAAGGAAGTCCTGTCCTATTGTAGCAAATGTAAGTCGACATTGGCCCACATCATTTGCAACATGAAAGCCGATGGCAACATCGGAAAAGTAGAGTGCAAGACGTGCAAAGGCACTCACGCGTACAAAGACCCTTCTATGGTTTCGGCCAAGAAGACGAAGTCGCAAAAGAAAGTTTCCACCAAGAAAGCTAGATCAACTGCGAGCATAAGTGATCTTTGGCAAGAGGCTATCAACTCAACTGTGGCCAAGTCACAGGCGTATTCAATCCGCACTCACTACGATAAGGGCGATATCATCGATCACCCGAAATTCGGTCCAGGTGTGATCGACAGAGTGATGGATGGCGATAAGATCGAAGTCATCTTCAGACATGACATCAAAACCTTAGTTCACAATAAGAATTAAAAAAAAAGGCCCGCGAAAAGCGGGCCTCTTTTTTTATCTTGTCTTTATTTCTTCTTAGTAAATATATCCGCCACCATTAGCACTGAACTGCAGGCCTAGATTTCCTGCGCCGTAGGGGCTATTTCCATACATCGCCCCTTGGTTGATGTAGAGATTTTGAGCCGCAGTTTGCACTTGCTGCTGAAGACCTTGGTTGGCCATGGCATTACCTTGTAGGTTTCCTTGTAAACGAGCGTAACCCGCTTGATTTTGACCTACGACAGCTTGCTGTTGGGCCAGTTGCTGCTGGTAAGCTCCATACTGATTTTGTTGCCACGATCCCTGACCGTTCCAACCACCAGTGTTGCCCCAATATGAGCCGCCATAACCTGGACCATTTCCAATCCCAAGCCCGCCAGCTCCAATTCCTGGTCCGTAAAAACCATTGCCACCCATACCTGGATAATATCCACCAGCGCCATAGTAACCGCCGCCGCCAGGGCAAGGTGCTTGAAAACAATTAATCATTCCGCCTACACCCATGCCGTTGTAGCCACCGCCACCAAGACCGAGTGAGCCGCCAATACCGATTCCCGGATAACCTGTGCCAAGGCCATAGCCTCCACCCATTCCAGGATAGCCGCCCATGCCACCACCGATGTTAATACCACCGCCGATACCAAGACCTGGGTATCCACCCATGCCCATTCCTGGGTAGCCGCCCATGCCACCACCGATGTTAATACCACCGCCGATGCCAAGACCTGGGTATCCACCCATGCCCATTCCCATTCCTGGGTAGCCGCCGCCCATTCCAAGGCCGCCACCAATATTAATACCGCCGCCAATTCCTAGACCACCAAGTCCGCCAAGACCTGGGCCATAGAAGCCGCCACCGATTCCTGGAATACCAATTCCACCACCGATACCCATGCCACCTGGATAGGGGTAACCCATTCCACCGTAGAGGCCACCACCCATTCCCATGCCGGGATAGCCGCCCATACCCATGCCGCCTCCTACACCAATGCCGCCGCCGATATTAATACCGCCGCCGCCAAGGAGACCACCGAGTAGGCCGCCAAGAAGGTTGCCACCAGTGCCACCGATGTTAACGCCAAAGCCGCCGCCACCGTAGCCAGGTCCATACATACCACCGCCGACGTTCATGCCGCCGCCGTAATAAGGTCCCATCATGCCGCCAAGAAATCCTGAAGAATAACCGGCAGAGAGAAATGGGTTGCCTGCGCCGCCGTAGCCCGATCCATAGAGACCGCCGTAGCCAGCAAACATACCAAGACCCATTCCATTACAAGTTGAATTTAACTCAGCAGCGTCGGCCGCTAAAATTGGCGCCGCACCTCTTTCTACTGAGTAGTTAAGATAAGAATTAAAACGATTCGTACACTGCTCGTGACCTGAGCGATAGGCATTGGCCCATTCTTTATTTGATTTGTACTGATAGTGTCCTTGAATCCAAGTTGATCCCACGAGTGCGAGTGGCATGGCAACGTGGCCGAGAGCTTCTACCCAAGGATTGGGAGTTGCTTCGGGTTGAGCAAAGAGACACTCCACACAGTCGACATCAAGATCACTTGCAATCTCGGCCCTAATACAGAATTGATACTCCTCGTGATAACTCTCATCGATTGATGAACAATCATCAAACTTCCCTCTGGCGAGAGTGGGAGTAACAGGAATAGTTGTGACAAAGAGAGCGAATAGAGCGAGGTACATCGTACCATTCAATCTCCCAAATTTTGGTGTCACGTTCATGAGCATCTCCAAATAATTGCACGTGTTGTGGGGCCTAAAAGCCGCTTCTTATGATAATTATCGGAAATGACTGACTAAAACTTAAGCAGGAAGAATTAACCTACTCTAACACCCTGTAATGACGAAAACAGGAAGCATTGTTGATGACATCACTCAGATTTACTGGCCCCCAAGAACCCGCTATATATCCCCTATGAACATAGAATTTGGATTTGATTGGCTGCTCTTTATTCTCTTTATAGCAGGCCTTATCTACACCATGAAAATTATTAAGTCTGAAAAGGATGTCGTTCTAAAAAACGGCAAGAGCTTTAAGCTTGGTGAAATTGAAATTCTCACTCCCCCTTGGTGGAGTGCGACCACCAATACTGAAGATAAACTCATCTTTGAGCGCACCGACACTCGCTATGACTGGCGTGGAACTTTTGAAAAACTTGCACTTCCAAGTGAGACCTTCGATCTTCAGCAATACTTTGTCTCGCTCATTCAAACTAAAAAGTTAGAGCTCGATGAAATCCACGCCTTCACTCCCGCGGAATCTCTGCATGAAGATCACCGCGTCCTTCACATTGAAAGTACGGCCACACAAAATGGAATTGAGCGCATCTACTACGATGCCTATCTCATCTTGAGCAGTGATCAAGCAAATCTCTACTACTTTGAAAGCTTAAGCTCGGTTTTAAATGGAATGGTTGAAGGCCCCTATTTCGAAGGGGCCGCCAAGACATTTAAGAGAATCTAATTTTGAATTAGTTTTTCTTTGGAGAGAAGTGACGGATGCGAGCGATAAGGAAAGTAACGATTTCTTCGTCAGTTCCAAATACGTCTTCAATAATGTCACATGTGAGAAGAAAGCGAGTCATTCTCTTAGCGGCTTCATTGAGTGACTCAACCATATAGAGTCCACCAATATTTTCACCATTAAATGACTTAATAATTTCTTTGCGGGCATGGTTGAACATTTCAGACTCAGTAATATCGTCTGGAACGTTGTCGTAACCCATCTTTTCTTCAACATCTTCGATCGCTTGATCGCGAATATCTTCATCAGTCGCAAAAGAAACGCCAAACTCAGTGGCCATAGCGTCAATCAGACCTTCGCGGTTTTCAATTTCGAAGTCGATGATGTTATGCTCTTTGAGCAAATTGATTGTATAGCTAGCTAACGCCTTAAGCGTCTCGAAATCTGTTTTCATCAAGAACCGACCTTTAATTCAATAGACATCCACAGAATAACTAAAGAAGCGGACTCTCACAAGAAACTTTTGTCGAGATTTTTAGGACTTAGAACGTGATAGCAGTCTGCTAAAAAGCACTCGCTCGCCAAAGACCCACAGCAGCGCGAGGTACAAGAGACCTCCACAAGTACATGATAATACGAAAGATGCGATCTTCATCCCTAGCCCGAGCTGGGAGAAAATTACGAATCTCGACACGTATTCGGCCAGGGCAAAACAGCCGGCCCCCGCCAAAAAAATCTTTAAAATGCGCAGCGAGACAAAGAATTGAAACCCGATCCCTAAGAGTCGGTGCAACATAAAAGCTTGCACCGCAACGTTAAAGGCCATGGACAAACTCGTCCCCAGGGCGAGAACCGGATAACCATAGATTGGAGTGAGAATCAGACAAAAGATAATATTGAGAGCAATCGAGCAAATCGAAATTGTCACCGGGACTTTGGGTCGATCGAGAGTGAAGAAAACGGGAGCAAAGATTTTATAGAGGCCATAAAATGGAAGACCTACCAAGTACGCAAGCAGCGCCACACTGGTGCGCGCGCTATCAAGGGAACTAAAAGCTCCGCGCTCAAAAACGAGCACCACGGTCTCATCGCGAAGAGCGAGCATCAGGGCCAGGGCCGGCACAATCAAAACCAACGAGAGCACGTAGCTCATCTTTAATGTCCCAATCGCCTTATCTTTAAGTCCGCTCTTCCAGTCATCGCTAAAGTGAACCAAGTTTGAGCCGGCCACAGAGACGCCCAAGATTCCAACCGGAAATTGAAAAAGCCTAAAGGCATAGGTAAGCCAAGAAACGGCGCCAACCATAGTGCCAGTGGCGAGGATTGTTGAGATCAACACGTTAATTTGGGTGGCCGCAATTCCTACCGTGCCAATTCCAAGACGGCCCAAAATGCGTGAAACGTCTTTATTCCACAGCGAGAGCTCTTTGGTGGGAGCAAAACCTTTCTTAAGGAGGGTTGGCACTTGAATGAGCCATTGCAGAAGTCCACCAACAATCACACCCCAACCTAGGGCCATCATTGGGTGAAAGCCCCACTCTCTAGCATAGGGCGGAACGAAGATAATTGAGAGAATCATGGCCACGTTAAAAAAGACGGGTGCAAAGCTTGGAAGAAAAAAGACTTTTAACGCGTTCAAAGCTCCCATGGTGATCGCCGCAAGGGAAATGAGTGTCAGGAAGGGCGCCATTACTTTGAGGAGTGAAATCGCCAGGGCCAAGCGCTCGGCGTCCTCTGCAAAGAGAGAATCCGTCGCCACTAACACTAACCACTCGGCCTTAATAATCATAAAAACTGAGATGGCCCCAGTCAGAACAAAGAGCACAATGGCCATGGACCAAAAGAGTCTTCTCGCACTTTGCTCATCTCGCATTCTAGCTTCGGTGAAAATAGGAACAAAGGCCGAGGAGAAAGCACCTTCTGCAAAGAGATCGCGCAGGAGATTGGGGATGCGGTAAGCAACCGTGAAGGCATCTGTAAGTCCACTTGCTCCAAAGACGGCCGCAAGCGCTTGCTCGCGCACCAGACCGAGGATTCGACTACAGAATGTGGCCAGGGCCATTTTAATAACAGAGAGTCTCATAAGATCACGCGGCCTTCATACGAAAATTGGACACAGTCCATTTATAGATCTGAGTGTATGGAATGAAAATTAAATAAGAAAAACCAAACCAATCGACGAAGTTGGCCCAGTTGAGAAGATCAATCGTAACGTGGAAAGTTATCCCAAAGATTAAAAATGCCAGGCGATGTTTTCCAGGAATTAAGAGGCACCAGCAAAAGAGCTCCAATACGCTGGTTCCAAGCGACATAAAGAATGTGGCCAGGGGCTTGAGCGCTAGCTTACTCGCCCACTCTATTTGAGACACAAAGCCATAGTGGGCCAAATTATTGGCTATAAACTCTCCAGTGAGCCAGTGCAAGGGTGAGATCATAAAGCGAGTCAAAAGGGCCGAGGTGTAGGAAAAACAAATGAGAGTCACGATGTAACTATAAAGAGCGGTGCTTCTCTTTATAGTCGCGAAACTCGCGAGATCGCCAAGTGACTTCACTCTCGCAGTTGGAATGATGGCGAGACCAAGCAAGATAAAGGGAATAATATTTCTTGAATGAAAGACATACTTTGTTGCCGGAACCAAGTGCATGGCAAAGTAGACAAGCTGAGACCAAGTAAAGAGCGCGCAGGCAATGAGCGCCATTAGCCTGGGTTTAACTCCTATCGCTAACAAAATGAGAACGCCTATGGTTGCAAATTGAACAATTTCAAAGACGACGAATTGCGGTTTGGTCACCAAGTTAAAAAGCGACAGGAAAGAATGGGGAATAAAGTAGGCACTATATTCAAACTTCAATTGGTAGGCGGGGATTTCTCGAAAAATTCTCACCGCCAAGACAAGCGAATAGAAAAAGCGAAAGCACACCAAATCAAGCTCAGTGGCGTCATCTCTTAGTAAGCACTTGCGCTCAAACCACTGCCAGAAATTCTTAAAGTATGTGGGCATAGATCTCCTGGGCCGACTGTTGGTAGAGTTTTTGAGCGGAGATCACTTCGTAGCGTCCATTTTTAAGTGCGTGCACTTCTTTAAGAATGTAGCCCGAATCTAGTCCATCTAATAATTTTGAGAGTTCAAGCATCTGATAGTGGTACTGAGTGCGCAGCATACTGAGCCCAGCATAGAAATTTAATTCTCCCGCTGGTGCAGGGTTCAGGCGTTGATCAAATTGGTGCTCGAGGTAAACATCCATTCGGCGCGCATTATCGCGCACCAAGGGAAAGGCCACTCTTCCATCTTCATAGCTCAGTGCAAAGCGATAACTCACAAAAGTTCCGGGCTTGATGGGTGTCGAAAAAACGGGATAGTGACTCACTGGCCAAAACTCCAGCTTGAATGCGAAGCATGAAATCAGAAAAACGAAAGTTGCTCTGAGCAAAATCTTTTCGCAAGGCAATGCCATGTCTCCTCACAACCCTAGAGGTAACGGTGTAAATTCAAGTAAGCAGTCATCATTATAACAGTGTCCCTCTGAATAACGCATCTCTACCTGCGCATTTTTCGGCACCAATTTAATTTACGCTGTCAAACGTCTGTGATACCCCTAAAAGGCTATTAATAATGTTCTAACCGTTAACTCGTTTGCAAAGAACGAGCTATTGCTCAAAAAGGAGAAGATTCAAGATGGAATCAAATGCAAGCTTTTTGGCGATGAGCCCTTTTATTGGCCTCGCCGGTTTTCTGTTTGCGATTGCTACCTACGCATGGGTAGTGAAGCAACCAGCAGGTAACGCGAAAATGACAGGAATTGCCGGACTAATCGAGTCGGGCTCTATGACATTCCTTCGCAAAGAGTACACTATCCTACTCGGCTTCCTCACAATCGTTACTGGTCTTCTCGGATTCAAACTCGGCAAAGACACAGCAATCTGCTACCTCGTAGGTGCATTTGCTTCTATGTTCTGTGGTTGGATTGGTATGAAAGCTGCTACGA
Organism: Bacteriovoracaceae bacterium; assembly: GCA_048267245.1. Lineage (GTDB taxonomy): Bacteria > Bdellovibrionota > Bacteriovoracia > Bacteriovoracales > Bacteriovoracaceae > JBLWXV01. The sequence continues at coordinate 252,829 of JBLWXV010000002.1, read as the reverse complement.
AAGCTAACGTAAGAACAGCTGAAGCTGCCGCTCGCTCTGGTCAAGGTAAAGCACTCTCAGTTGCTTTCTTTGGCGGTTCAGTAATGGGTATGGCCGTAGCTTCTATCGGTCTTCTCGGTATCGCTCTTCTTTATAAGTACCTCTCAGATATGCCAACTATCGAAGCTCTTAACGGCTTTGCCATGGGTGCTTCATCAATCGCTCTCTTTGCGCGCGTTGGTGGTGGTATCTATACAAAGGCAGCTGACGTTGGTGCCGACCTTGTTGGTAAAGTTGAAGCTGGTATTCCAGAAGACGATCCACGCAACCCTGCTACAATCGCTGACAACGTCGGTGACAACGTAGGTGACACTGCAGGTATGGGCGCTGACATCTTTGAATCATATGTTGGTTCAGTTATCGCCACTATGTTCATTGGTTCAACATACGCCGCTGCTTCTGGCGCGGTTATGCTTCCAGTGATCATCATTTCAATCGGTCTTATCGCTTCAGTTCTTGGTATTCTTTCAATGAATGCTCTTAAGAAAACTGATCCAGCTTGGGCCCTTCGTATTGCTCCAATCGTTGGTCTTGCTGGACTTTTTGGCGGTTCATACTTCGCAGTTAAAGCGATGAACTTCACAGTATTCCCATATGCCATGGGTCCATTCTATGCAATGGTTCTTGGTTCACTTGTAGGTCTCTTCATTGGTCTTGCCACTGAATACTTTACTGCTGGTGAATTTAGCCCAGTGAAAAAAGTTGCTGAAGCCGGTAAAACTGGTCCAGCTACTAACATCATCGCTGGTCTTGCGGTTGGTATGTACTCATGTATTCCACCAATCCTTCTTATCTCTGTAGGTATCTACCTTGCTAACGAATTTGCTGGTCTCTACGGTATCGGTATTGCTGCTGTTGGTATGCTTGCTACAACTGGTGTAACAATGACAGTTGATGCTTACGGCCCAATTTCAGACAACGCTGGTGGTATCGCTGAGATGAGTGAGCTAGGTCCTGAAGTTCGCAAGATCACTGACGGTCTCGATTCACTTGGAAACACAACTGCTGCTATCGGTAAAGGTTTTGCCATTGGTTCAGCTGCTCTTACAGCACTTGCCATGTTCTCTGCCTACTCAACAGCTGTTGGTCTTGAAGCCATCAACATCATGGATCCAAAAGTTGTGATCGGTCTCTTCATCGGTGGTATGCTTCCATTCTTCGTTGGTGCTAACACTATGAGTGCTGTTGGTTCAGCTGCTCAGAAAATGGTTGAAGAAGTTCGTCGTCAATTTAGAGAAATTCCAGGAATCATGGAAGGAACAGGCAAGCCAGACACTGAAAGATGTGTTGAGATTGCAACTGCTGCTTCACTTAAAGAAATGGTTCTTCCAGGAATCGTTGCTATCGTTTCTCCAATTCTCGTTGGTTTTGTTCTTGGTAAAGAAGCCCTTGGTGGGACTCTTGCTGGTGCAACTGTAACGGGTGTTCTTCTTGCACTTTTCATGGCAAACGCCGGTGGTGCTTGGGATAACGCTAAGAAAGCGATCGAGCAAGGTCACGTACCAGGTGAGAAAAAAGGTACAGAAGCTCACAAAGCTGCTGTTACTGGTGACACTGTTGGTGACCCGTTCAAGGATACTTCAGGCCCAGCTATGAACATCCTTGTTAAGCTCATGAGTATTGTGGCGCTTGTTATTGCTCCACTTCTTGCTTAAGCTTAAGTAAACAAATTGCCTTAAAAGAAAGGATGGGCTTGTCCCATCCTTTTTTTTTGGACAAAGCTGGGCCATCGACATCATGCTAAGAAATCAAGTTTATCTCCTTGGATTCCTCACTTCTTTCTATACCTTCGCGCTCCAGCCCGCCCTAGTCACTCTCTTTAAGCTCACATTTCCAGATACTAGCCCGATTCACTTCACGCCCTTTATCTTCCTAGGTCTCTTAATTGGGGCGCTTAGCGCTTGGAATACGCGCTCACTTGCAACGGTAAAGCTGGCCCTTGGCCTTCACTTCATAACACTTATCTGCTCAGGCATCGCCATGCACTTATTTGCGAGCAATTTGATTGCGATGTGTGCCTACACAGTTCTACTGCTGGCTCCACTTGGTCATGCCTTAATTGTTACCTTTGATCTCGCCAAGTCTTCTCGCTTTTACTTCATAGAGCTGGTGGGGGGGCTGCTTGGCCTTCTTCTCAATGTCCTCTTTCTAGAGTTCATCTCAATTGAGTGGCTCTTTTTAGTGCTCCTCTCAGTTTTGCCTGTGAGCGCGCTCTTTGAAAAAAGTAAGGTCACTAAAGTCCTAGGTGCTGGGGCCTTGATTTTCACCCTTTCCGTTGCGATTAATCACTACTCTCGCGATAGCCTCAATCTTCTGACCTATATCCACCGCCTAGAATTTCCAAAGAATGATTACAACTATCCCTACAAGAATGGACAAGAGAGCTTAAGACTTGGCTTAACCGAAATCATGCACTCACGTTGGTCGCTCTCAGGACGCATTGACCTACTAAAGGATGTTGATCAGAAGGAGATCGCGTTCTATGGCAATAATTCGAGATGGAGTACCGTTGCCCATAAAGACGAAACTGAAACTTGGATTTTTCCCTATCTAAAAAATGCCAGAACACTACTTGATATAGGGGCCGGCGGAGGCACGACCCTCAAATATGCTCTCAATGCACAGATGGAAGTCACCGGCGTTGAAGTGAGTCCACCTGTGCACGCATTAATGAGAAATGAACTCGCTAGCTATAGTGGCAACCTCTACGACAAAGCCCATGTACAACTCAGAGAGGGCAGACGCTATCTTGAAGAGACGTCCAAGAAATTTGACGTGATCACAATTTTTAGACGCTCCGAAATTCAAGAGGAGCAGTATAGTGGCTTTGTTAAAAATTATCTTCACACCAGTGAAGGGATAGAGAGCATTTTAAATCATACAACTGAAAATGGTTATGTGATTTGGCTCCTAGGCTTTAGCCAGGAGAGCAAGAATGAAGAAGAGGTTTCAATTATCTCAACTCTTCGCAAACATTTAAACCTTACCTCCTGTCCAAAACTTCTCGATTGCCTCATTGTCTATGCTCACAAACCTCAAATCTCACACAATCCAAGAAAATTGGACTCTCTGCTCATCTTTAAGAAGAGTCCCTACGATCAGAGTGAAGTAGAGAGTTTGCAAAGCTTTATGGCCATGAACGACTTCCACCCAGTGCTTGCCTCAGAACAATTTGTGGGAGAGAGAAAATGGGAGAGCGAACTTAGACTCTTTAGCCAATTAGTTGAGCAGGATGAGAGTGAGCGCTACGTCTACTATGATGATCTTCCCATTCAAAATAAAGAAGAGTTTCATATCGAGCTCCTTAAAGTTGGCAAGTGGTACTTGGTGAGTCTTGGGCTCTTGACCCTGCTTAGCTTTATTATTCTCGCTAAGAGATCTGAATTTTCCCCCAAATTAATTGGGGTCACGGCCGCATCATTTTTTACAGGTGCCTATTACGGACTCGTTGAGATGGTACTCTTGCAATACTTTGAGCTCTACTTTGAAACCCCTGTGACAAGCTTTATTGTGGTCACGACCTGCTTATTAATCGGAAGTTCGACCTGCGCCCTAGTCTTTAAAAACCTCGCTCTTTCTCTTCAGCGCTTAACCAACAGTATTCTACCTTTGTCGATCGCGCTGACTTGGCTAATAAGCTCAAAGAACTATGACCTCTCGCCAGTATTAATAGGAACTCATCTTTTAATTTGTGGCTTCACCCTCTCAAGTGCTTATGTGGGCCTAATTGACTCCCAATCCCTTAAGCTCTCAAGCTTTGATGGCTGGAAGATATATCTAATGAACGCCATAGGATTTTCCTTCGCCTTCTTTTTCGCCTCCTGGCTCACAATAGAAGTTGGAATCCAAGCCTCATTAAAATTTCTTCTCTACCTAAGTCCAGTGATGGTGATCATGGGACTTCTTTGGACGAATCGTTTAAGAGTGAAGGCAAATTGACCCATTCATCAGAGAAGAGATCAAGCTTTAAATTTTTAAAGCCCTCTACGTCTGAATAGGGAATTAATTTTAGATCAACGAGCTCTCGCCCCTCTGCTAGATTGGCTAAGGCTTGGTCACTTGGCCTTAGTAGGTAGCGATAAGAAAAGTCCTCAGTATTTAAGAGCAAGACAAACTTGTCATACATCGTATAGACAAGAAAGTTCTTTGAATCAATATTGAAAATGCCACCGTGAGAGGGCGAGTAAATCTTCAACTCATCCTCGCTCTTGGGCCAAACCCAATTAATTTTTTCAGTAATTAAATCGTACGAGACAACCTTTGCCACAGGTCTCGCTTGCCCCTCTTCCTTTACTCTGTTTAAAAAGACAATCAGATTATTCCCATCGATCATAGGGTGATGTGACTCAACTCCCTTAATTTCACTTCCATAGTAGGCAAACCACTTCTTGGGTTTATGAGAATTGCCGTCAAAGAGTACGAAACCTGTGGGAAAGAGAATATTGACTAGAAAGTCTCCCTTCTTATAGAGAGTTCCTTCAATATCGTGGGTAAGAATATGAATATTATTTCCTAGGGTGAGGTATTGTCTGGACTTTAGCCTTGCATCCACCATCCACTGAACCCCAATCTGAACCGCCGCCTCTAGAGTGCGGTCATGGGCTTCGACGCGGATACCTTGATCTCTTAAATATCCTACAATATCCATGCCTGAGATACTCAAGACCTCATTTCCACTTAAGTCAAACGCCTTTAACCCAGTGACAATTGCAAAGTCACCGGGAGAAATTTCTTCATCACTTGCTGTTAGGACAAATAGCCACTTTCTCTGCTCATCAAAGTAAACTCCATGATGAAAGATGGAATCAATTTTGAAGATGACCTCATTATTAGAGTTCACTAGAGTTAGGCCATTTTCAGTTCTGACCGCGACTCCCAATTTGGGAATGATATGACAGTAAGAGCCGGGATAGTGAAATATCAACTCGAAGTCCTTGGTGAGCAAGGAACATCTTCCCATGTAGAAGAAAGATTCCGGTTGAAGTGCGGAGTGCACTTTTGGCGTTTCGGGCTTTTTCAACTTATAAAAAGTGAGAGCTCCGCCAAGAGCAAGGAGAATGATAAGGATTAGTTTCTTCATTTAGTTAACCACCGCAAATTTGAAGTGAGAACATGCCAGACGATTCTCATATACCGAGTAGGACTCAGGTAAAAGCGCAAAAGAGATGATCGAATCATTGCCTTGACTTCACGCTGGCGCTCTTGCCAATCCGACTCCTTCATCTGAATTGAAAATGCTCCTGTGCGTGCAGAGTAGAGATGTCCATAGTCTTGATCAAACTCTGTTCCTGAAAATGGCGTTGCCATGCTCACTCGCACCAGGTGAGCCTTTAATGATCGAAGCATCCACAACGCGCCTTGAATCTCTTTCTTTTCTTCCCAAGGAAAGCCCACGACTACAAAAACATTTACAAAAAAGCCTAAATCCACGGCGAGATTAATCATTTCGATACTCTCATCTACTTTGAGTGAGCGCTTTGTTCTCTCAAGAGAGCTCTCAGTGAGCGTATCAAGACCGAAGTTTATCGAGCGACAGCCGACCTCGTAGAGCTTCGTCAATTCATCAACGGTCCAAATATCAGGGCGTGTTTCAATTGCAAATGAATAGGCCGTGTACTGCTCCATTGATCGAAGTCTTTGAAGCTCAGAAATAAATGAATTAAACCACTTTTTATCTTTTCCAAACAATGGATCGCGAAAGAGAAAATTCACAACACCCAGATTGAGCGACAAATCCCTCATCTCAGAGGCTACGACTTCGGCACTTCTTTGGTGAATCGCAGTTCCTTGGTAGGTTCCATACGGGCAATAATAGCGACAGGGATATGGACATCCCCAGCTCGACTGAACGGCGTAGGTTTTGGCCAGGGAGAGCATGGGAAAATAGCGAGTGCTCTTAGCAATTTTTTGATCCATCCAAATTCGTATGAGCCTCTTAGCAAATGAAGCTTCGTCCCTTAGCTTCAAATGCTCCATCAATTCACCCAAATCACCAGGCACTTTAGCAATACGTGCGTCTAGTGGAAGTCGCTCCACGAAACTGGCTTCGCGAAGGACATTGCCAAAAATAATCACCTGAGAGCAAGTTGAGATTTGGTTTAGTTCTCGGTTTAAAAAAATCAATTCCTCTTCAAATGAGATTAAGCTCATTCCCAGGATCACAAGATCACTATCAGGGGAGATCGAATTAGTCGTGTAAGTGACATCGTGACCCAAGTGCTTTAACTCTCCGGCCAAGTAGAGCTGAGATAATTGTGGAATAGAGACGAAATAAGAGTGGAGTCGCCCGAGAAAAAAGGGCAGCCCCTTGTCTTCGACACCAAGACCAGCGTTTAGATCTTTATGGAGTCCGGGTCCAGAATCGATTTCAACGATATTAACTCTCATTAAACTATTAAATCCTCTTTTTGCTCCCCTGTCTCGCTCTATTGGGACAGACTTAGTGTATAATGATAAAACTGAGATCAATATGACTAAGAAAAAGCCTATCACTCTAGAGTCGAGTCTAAAACTTTCTGAAGGCCTCTGTACGGAGCTCTTTGAGACTCATATTACCCCAGGTCTCAGCGATTTATTCAAGTGGCTTGGCTATCATAACATGGATGTCATAGGCGCTAAGGGCAGTCACCTTCTTACGCGCAACGCAGGCAAGATCCTCGATTTAACAAGTGCCTGTGGTGTGCTGAACCTCGGTCACAATCACCCCGAGCTCATTGCTGCCGAGGAATTTTGCCACCAGAACTTTGTCCCAGATTCCATTAAATTCGGAGTTCACCCACTTCACGGAGTCTTGGCCCACAATCTAAGTCTCTGTCTAGGAGATGATCTCACCAGCTTTTACTACACGACTTCGGGTTCAGAAGCACTCGAGGCCGCCATCAAGGTTTGCACTAGGTATCAGGGAGAGCAACGCCCTTACTTCATTCGCTTCACAGGTGGCTTTCACGGAAAAACTCACGGCGCCCTCCCCTTTAGTGAAAGTGAAGATGTCTCTTCTCATTTTCGCTGGGGATATCCCGAAGATTATATCTTAACTTGTAACCTCAACGACTCTCAAAAATTAAACGAACTCTTTGAATCAAAGGGAGATCAAATTGCTGGAGTCGTTCTCGAACTTATTCAAGGCCAGACTCTCCAGTGTGCGCAAAGTGAATTTATCACTCTGCTCAGAGCACTGGCCCACAAGCACTCAAGTCTCTTAATTATTGACGAAATCAAAGCGGGTCTTGGTAGAACTGGCAATCTCTTCTCATTTCAGGAATTTTCAAGCCTAAGGCCAGATATAGTCCTTCTCTCAAAAGGTCTTGCCGGCGGCAAGCGAGCACTTGGAGTGATGGCCACAAGAGAGGAAATTTGGAAGCGATCCTTCTCAGGCGCTAAACAAGCAACCATCCTCTCTACGACCTTTAATGGCTTTGGCGAAAGTTGCGCCCTAGCAATCAAGACGCTTGAGATTCTTGAGCGAGATGAGTTCAAGCGCGCTCTAGCTGACACGGCCACCTACTTCAAAGCTGAACTCTTAAGATTGCAGGCTAAGTATCCCAAGAAAATTAAATCGATTCCCGGCAAGGGCTTAATGCTTGGAGTTGAATTGACCAAAATCGACTCTCCCCTAAAGGCACTCGACCTACCTTTTAAAGATATTCAGATCGCTAGAACTGCAAGTCTAGTTCGCGAGCTCTTAGTGGAGCACAAGGTACTGACTCACTTTATCTCCACCTCTACCAATATCCTTCAAATTCTCCCGCCTTTAACGATTGAGCGCGCCGATATTGATCACTTCATTAATGCGCTCGATAAGTGCCTCGCGCAGAGCGGGCTCGAGCTCATCAGCAAGTTCGCCCTGGGAAGGATTTTGTAGCCGAGCGTTCATTTACAGATTTACCATGGCGTGTTACCAAGGTTTATATGCAAAACCAATCCATCATGGCCCCGCTTAGTTGGGACGAATACTTTATGCTCCAAGCAATGCTCTCTGCTTTTAAGAGCAAAGATCCTGCAACCAAAGTAGGCGCCGTTTTCGTCGACGATAAAAACCATCAAATCACCATGGGCTACAACGGCATGGTCGCCGGTATCGATGAGAGCAAGCTCTCCTGGGACAAAGATAAGACTAAGCCTCTTGAAGAACAGAAGTATGGCTATGTCGTTCACGCTGAGGCTAACGCAATCCTACACTCCCCTCGAACACTTGAGGGTTCGAGACTCTATGTGACTCTCTTTCCCTGCCATGAGTGCGCCAAGCTAGTGGCCAGCGTCCGCTGTAAGGAAGTGGTGTATCTTTCAAATAAAGATCATCAAAGTGAGTCTCATCGAATCTCGTGTCGCATCTTAGACCTAGCTGGCGTTAGATATCGCCAACTCTCTCTAGAGGACTCCACTTTAAATAAACTGCAAGAACACCTCGTGACGATGGTTGGCGCAGTCACAAAGTAGCCGTGATGAAATGAAAGAGAGTTTACTTAAATCATTAGCGCTCTTAATTTTTCTCATCTTCACTGTTCTAAGCGGTCTTCTCTATCAGAAATCTTTTCCACACCAGCCGGCCATTTCAGATGAACATGGCTATGTATTCTTAACGAAAACCTTTCTCCTAGGCAGGGTGACAAACCCAGAGCTTCAAAATGTAGAGTTCTTTGAAACTAAGAACTTAAACTACACCCCTACTCACCATTCAAAGTATCCGCCCGGCATTGCCGCCCCCTATACACTCTTTGAGTTTTTTGGAGCAAAGGCCCTGAGAGCGAATGTTGCGCTTTTTGCTGTGGCAAGCTTGCTACTCTTTCTATTGCTAAGAAGTAGGATGTCCTTTTATTACTCAATGCTAGGCGCTCTTTTCTTCTCAACGAATTTTCGCATCATCGCCGAGTGGGTCAACGGCTACCGCTCTGGACTCATGCCTATGATTGGCTCGATTTTGGTGCTCTTTATCCTAGTTAATCGCAAGTACAAACTGGGTTTTAACGCCTTCCTCTTTGGAATGGGAGCATCGATCCTCATGTGGACAAGACCCTATGAAGGACTACTTCTATGTCTGTCGACCCTAGTCATTCTCGCCCTAAGAAAACAATTCTCAGCCGCCCTTAAATTCGCTGGGCCACTAGTAGCTCTCTCCCTCTCAGTACATCTCTATTATAATTACGCAACGACTGGTGATGCCCTCAAGCATCCTCATCTGCACCACGCTGAGAATTACTATAGCTCGAGTGATTTTATCTTCTCAGAAGACAAGGAAATTAAGACCTACTCCAACGAGAGGCTTAAAGGTTACTACGTTGATGACTACGAGCGCGTGCAGTGGAGCGAGCAGAGAAATTGGGAGGGATTTAAAAAGTGGCTCTCATTTAAATATCACAAATACTCTCAATTCCTGCTGTCCAAGAAAATCGACTTTCTAGCGCTTCCCCTACTCATACTAGGGCTCATCTTTGGTCCTTCTCCACTCTCACTTATCTTTGTAGTGACTTCTCTCTTCTTTGCCCTACTCTCGACAACTTCAGGGATAAATTTCTATCTCGCCGTACTCAGTCCACTTTTCTTTCTAAGCTCGGCCGAACTCTTTTCAAAATTTAATCACAAAAATAAAATTGCCAATATTTTCATGGGCTCTCTATTTGCGATCCTCATTATCTACAATAGCGTCTCTCAAACCTTTTTTGCCGGCGACTACACTTTCTCTCGCTACGACAATCGCTCTTCTTTTTTAAAGTCTGACTTTGAGTCAAAGCTACCAGTAAACTCTCTCGTCTTTATTCAATACTCTAGTCAGCACTCGCTCTATGATGAGTGGGTGATCAATCCTCCCGAACTCGAGACTTCGCCAGTGATCTACGCTCTCGACAAGGGTGAGCACAACAAAGTCCTTCTAGAGCGCTTTCCCGAGCGACACGCCTTTACTCTAAAGCTCGACAACAGCGCTCCATTTAAACTCGAAAAAATTCGCTAGCCTTGGATCATTTTGGCTTCACGCCAAGCAATATACGGAGCGCACAATCATAGCTTTTGTTGAGTGGTAGCAATTTGTCTAACGCTCAAACTCTCGATTTCATGGGCGTCTAGGCCAATCTAACGTTAATTAAGCCTTACAAAAGCTTTCCCTTCGGCCATTTTATGTTTGAGGAACTCTCTTCCCACTACTAGTTGCAATTTTCTAAAATGGTAGTATTGGAGGGGTTTTCAAGCCCCCACGGGGTCTCGAGGACTGATACTCCGAAAGGGCCGCCCCTCTAGTGCACACACACAAGGGAGGCATTTATGTTCATGGCCATCGCTGTTGAATCACCGAGGCACCCGAGAAACCGAGCCGATTACAAAGTTTGGTATCTGGTGCTAGATGACAATCACGAGGTTATCGGACTAGGGGTGAAAACCAAGGACGAGGTAATCCAGAGCCTATTTGAAAGTTACCGTAAGACTGGCCGCTCCAATTGGCGCGCATTTCTCAAGGAACGCGAACAGAGCCGTGAGATCGAACTCACAGACTTCATCGCGCAGAATATGTTTGAGAATACGCACTTTGGAAATCTGCCCAGTCTTGCAGAGTTTCAAGAGACCCTGACTCGCCTATCACTTAATCTGGAGCTTAGGATCGTGGCCTGACAACCTTCTGGTTTCAATACTTTAAGGTCGCGTCTTGAGAGGGCCCCCGCAAGGGGGCCTTTTTTTATTCTCAACTGTAGGCATACCGGATAGCCACATCTATAATATCGCCGTTTGCTCACATTCCTTCCCAACCCACATGGAGGCCAAATGAAGCCCTACATTCTCGTATCAGACGGATTTGACAAAGACCTATTCAAACAGCTCACCGCAATGAGTGAGTTTGATGTTTTTCCAGAGCCAAAGGTCTCTCAGGACAAGCTCCCTGAGCTCGTTAAAAATGCTCACGGCCTCGTGATTCGCTCTGCTACTACCGTCACGCCAGAGATGCTTGAAGGCGCTCCAAATCTAAAGCTCGTCATTCGTGCTGGTGAAGGAACAGACAATATTGATAAAAAAGCTTGCGCCGCTAAAGGAGTGAAAGTTGCCAATACTCCAGGTGCCAACAACAACTCAGCAGCAGAGCACGCAATCGCTCTTATGATGAGTGCCCTTCGCTACACTCCACAAGCCTGTGCAAAAATGAAGTCTGGTGGATGGGATAAGAACCTCTACACAGGACTTGAGCTTTCAAATAAGAAAGTTGGTATTGTAGGTTTCGGTCGCATTGGTCAAATTGTGGCCAAACGCCTTGCTGGTTTTGAGCCAGAAGTTCTCTTCTTTGATCCGTTCCTTGAAAAGAGCGATATTGCCTACGCTAAAAAAGCAGCAAATCTCGAAGAGATCTTTTCAACTTGCGACATTATCACGCTTCACACTCCCCTTATGGATAAGACCAAGGGAATGGTTAACGACAAACTTCTCTCAAGCATGAAAAAGGACGCTGTTCTCGTCAACGCCTCTAGAGGAGGAATCGTAGATGAGGAAGCTCTCTACAATAATCTCTCAAACGGAAAAATTCGTGCAGCAGCTTTTGACGTCTTTGCCACTGAGCCACTTCCAGAGGATTCAAAACTTAGAAAGCTTGAAAACCTCATCATGACTCCACACCTTGGTGCTTCAACTGAAGAAGCTCAGGTGAGAGTTGGCGAAATGGTTCTCAATCAACTCAGAGAATTCTTCCTTAACAACAACCTCCTAAACGAAGTAAGGGCTTAATATGAAATCGATGGCCATTATCGGTTCCCAGTGGGGAGACGAAGGAAAGGGAAAGATCACCGACTTGCTAGGAGCAAAATCGGATATCGTCATTCGCTATCAAGGTGGAAATAATGCCGGACACACGATTATCGTGGGAGACAAGAAAATTGTCCTGCATCTCATTCCCAGTGGGATACTTCACCCACACTGTGTCTCAGTCATCGGCCACGGGGTGGTCTTTGATCCCGAGAGTTTCCTCAAAGAACTAGACACCGTAAAAGCCTCTGGTGTGAATGTTACTTCTGCCAACTTAAAAATATCGCAAAACACTTCACTCATCACTTTCTACAACAAACTTCTAGATGGTCAGAGAGAAGCCAAGGGGCCTGTAAAAATCGGAACTACTGGCAAGGGCATCGGCCCAGCCTACGAAGATAAAGTTTCAAGAAAGGGACTCAAAGTAAAAGATCTCTTTGACCTTGATAACCTCAAAGAAAAGCTCGCATTCAACCTGCAGGAAAAGGCCGTGCTCTTTGAAAAGCTCTTTGAGGTTTCCTATCCTTCTGTTGAAGAGGAAGCCGCAAGACTCTACGAACTTGGAAAAGCCATTGCTCCTTTTGTGTGCGACACATTTAGCTTCCTCGATGAAGCGGCTAAGGCCGGAAAGAAGTTTCTCTTTGAAGGAGCTCAAGGTGTACTCCTTGACATTGATTATGGCTCTTACCCTTATGTCACTTCTTCAAGCACAGGCTACGGCGGCATCTTCACTGGCGCGGGCCTTCCGACTCTAGAGAAAGTTGACGAGGTTCTAGGTATCACTAAGGCCTATACGACTCGCGTAGGAGAAGGCCCATTTCCAACGGAGCTCTTTGATGACGTCGGAGAAAAGATTCAGACTATTGGAGCGGAATTTGGGGCCACTACTGGTCGCAAGCGTCGTTGTGGCTGGCTCGACCTCCCACTACTGAAGTACACTGTAAAATGCAGCAAGCTCACAAGCCTTGCCCTCACCAAGCTCGATGTACTCTGTCACATCGACACGATTAAGGTTTGTACGGGATACCGCTTTGAAGGCAAAGTGATTGATTGTGCTTACCCAGGAATTGACCTCACCAAAGTAGAGCCAATCCTGGTAGAAGTTCCTTCTTTTGATTCAGACTTCTCAAAAGATCAGCTCTCAAAAGAACTAACTGACTATATCGATCTCATTGAAAAGCACGTGGAGATCCCAGTAGGGATCATCGCTTTTGGCCCAGAGAGAAGCCAAGTGAGAATGCTTAAAGAATATTTCTAATTTCTTGGGCCCCAACTCTTGGGGCCCACTTAATTTAAGAAGTCCTTTCTTAGACCTAAATAGTTAAAAAAGAACGCATGTATGACAAACCCTAGAGCTGGGACCAACGCCATTGATGGGTCGTAAGCGAGTAGAAGCCCAGCAGGAATGGCCATATTCTTCATCCCCATCGTGATGGCGTAGGTGCGACTGAGCTCTTTTCCAAGACTTCCTCGCAAGAGATAGTGCACGAAGTAGAGTACTCCAAAATCTGAAAGAATATGAAGAAGCAAAAGCCAGACAATGAGTGTACTCGAGTGAGAAAGTTGCTCCCACTTATTCACTGCAGACCCAAAAAGGACATAGACAAGAATCGAGAGTAGGACAGAGGCCACAGTGGACTTATATTTTGAAATGACCTTCACTCTTTCACCTAAAATCAATTGAAAGAGTAGACCTAAGAAGTAGGGACCTGCTGAAATAACTGTACAGTAAAGAACGAGAGGTCGAATAAAAACAGGCATCTCAAAGCCAGTCGTCCACATCATAAATGGAATCAATAACGGGCACAATAGCATTGATATCAACACTTGCCACAGGGCAACTGCTGGCTTGCCTCCACAATTTGCAGCAAAAAGTGGCGCAACAAGTGCGAAGGGTGCCATGGTTGTGAGAAGAATTGAAATTAGAATTCTCTCTTCAAGACCCATGACTTTGCCAATAACCAAGAAAATTGTCGGCAAAAGAATATAGGAAAAAATAACGATACTAAGACCCTCTACCAATGAGGAGCTCTCGATCTTGCGCGGTCTAAGGTCAATATCAATCAGAGTCACAAAGAGCAGCGCAAAGAGAATCCCCGAGGCTACTGGAGCAAATTGAAAGGCAAAACCGGGAAGAAGATGTCCTAAAATAACACCAATGATTACTGGCAATCCAAATAATTTGATAAGGCACTCTCCTTTTGTCATAGTTTAAGACATGAATACACTAAAGAAAAGGCTCACTCTCCTCGCCCTCATCACCATCACAAGTGCTGCGTTGCTCATCACCTTGCGACTTCAAAACTCAAGTCAATCTTCAAGCGTGCAACAGCAAAGTAAGCTCAAGCTCTACTGGTTTATTCCAGATGGCTTTAGGGCCGAGCCTGATGTCTTCACTCTTTTTAAATGGGCCCAAAGTGGAGAGCTTCCAAACTTCAAGCGCCTCATGGAAATGGGAAGCTATAGTTACTCAATTCCAGTCTTTCCTGGCCATACCCCAACAAATTTCGCCACCCTTCTAACGGGCTTCTATCCAGAGACTCACGGGATTAACGACGGCCCGATGAGAATTCCAGGCTACTCACTCAAGCGCGTGGTTAAAGGCGGCTTTCAATCGACATCTCGAAAGATTCCGGCCATCTGGAGTGATCTCGAAGAGCAGGGCTACTTCTCAACACTCATCACTGTCCCTGGCTCCACTCCTCCTGAGATTCGACGAGGCGTCGTCATTAAAGGACGCTGGGGCGCCTGGGGAGTTGAGTTTCCCTCGATGATCATTCAGTCAGACACGCTCAAAGAGAATAAAGAAATTATCATGGCCCGCCGTAAGGTTTTTGAAATGGACAAGGATCTCACGAGAATTGTTCACCCCACAATGAGTGATGCAGGCTCCTTCGTCTTTGACTTTGAACTTTGGGGAAATAAGCTGCAAGGAACATTACTTAAAGATCAAACTCTTCTCATTAGAGATGAGAATCAAAAAGTACTCGCAAACCTCAAAGAGGAGCAGTGGTCAGACTGGAATCATCTCAACCTCACCTACGCCCTGAAAGAAGTTTTTGTCGAGGGGCTTCCCCAACCACCCGAGTGGGAGCGAGATCTAAGCAAAGTTCAAATTGCCTCACAAATTCGCTTTAGTGCGATTCGATTAGCTCCTGGCGGTGATTTTAGAATCAGAGTTCAATTTAATGATCTCAACGAATTTCTCATCTACCCCACTACCGCCTACAGTGCTCTCTTTGAAAAGCTTGGCCCCATGGTCGACTTTGTTGATAACTACCCACCACAACTCATCTACTTTGATGAAGACAAGAGAACCTTTCTAGCGGAGATGGCGCAATCACTTGACTATCACGACAAGCTCGCGAGTTATTCAATTGAAGAACTCAAGAGCAATTCAATCATTCACACCATCTATACTCCCAATCAAATGCTCACGAGTCGCTGGTGGATGGGCGCTCTCGATCCAACGAGTCCGCGCTATAAAGACTACTCCGATCAAGAGCGAGAAGTGCTGTGGAGTGAAGTGCTCACGATGTATAAGGGAATCGATAAAATTCTAGGGACAATTCTAGATAGGAAAGACGACGACACTCTCATCGTCTTTAGCTCTGATCACGGAGCAATTCCCCTTTATAAGGAAGTGAGGCTCAATAATCTCTTCGCCCGCGAGGGACTGCTCTCGGCCTACAAAGACAAAGATGGTCTAATGAAAATTGACTGGGCCAAATCTAAGGTCGTCTTTCTAAAAATGGACAGCATCTTTATTAACCCCAACGGTCTTGGCGGTGTCTACCAGCGCTCAACTGGCCCAGAGTACGAGGCTCTAAGAAAGAGAGTCATTGAACTTCTTAAAAACCTCAAAGACGATCAAGGGGTAAGTCCCCTGGCAGGGTACATCGGTCACGAAGAGGCCAAGAAGTGGAAGCTCGACACCGAGTCCGCTGGTGATCTCGTGATCGCCAACACACCCCACTACAACTGGACAGAGACTCTCACCAGTGACCTGGCCCCCTTTCACGTCGCCCTCAAATCTGGCTACAAGCAAGCGGTCTGGCCCAAAGACAATAAGGGAATGTGGACGCCATTTCTCATTGCGGGCCCAGGCATTAAAAAGAATCATGCTCTCTCTGCGCCCATCCAACACGTGGATCAGGTGCCAACAATCATGAAGGCATTGGGGCTAGAAATCGAGCGCGACTTTCCAGGTGAATTGGCGCCAGTATTTGAAGAGAATTAGAGTAGCGAGCCCTTGATCACATCTCCTGCGGCTTCATCCAAGGAGACAGTAAGGATTTGATTTGAAAGATCGAGGGCGCTATCGACTTTCACTCGCACGTAATTTGTCGTGTGCCCACTCCAAAGACCATTCTTATCTCTTCTCTCAAAGAGAACTTGAGAGAGCGAGCCCACTTGATCTTCAGCAAACATGCGAAGCTTGGCATCTCCAAGATGAATGAGGGCGCGCACGCGATCTTTCTTCACGTGGTGTGGAATATGATTTTCTAGCTTAGCGGCAGTCGTATTCTTTCTCTTTGAATAGGGAAAGACGTGAAAGTGCGTGAGCGGCAAATCGCGCATGAGATTGTAGGTATTCATGAACTGCTCGTTCGTCTCCCCAGGAAAGCCAACGATCACATCCGCGCCCACTCCAGCCTTTGGAAAGCGCTTCATCACCTTCTCGATGATATTGTGATAGTCGCTCACCGTATAGCGACGTCGCATCTGCTTTAGGATTTCATCATCCCCACTTTGAAGAGGAATGTGAAAGTGATCCATGAATTTCGGCGAGTCTTCAAGCACATCGAGAAGCTCATCGGTAATGGTATTGGGTTCCACTGAAGAGAGGCGAAGGCGCTCAAGCCCATCGATCTCTAGCAATGTGCGCACGAGATCACTTAGCCTCTCGCCACTACTGCGCTCGTACTCTCCGATATTCACTCCGGTGAGCACAACTTCTTTAAAGCCCTTAGTCACGAGCTCTGTGGCCTGCTTCTTGGCCTCTTCCACTGTGATCGCGCGCGAGCGGCCACGGGCAAAGGGAATAATGCAGAAGCTACAAACGTAGTTGCAGCCATCTTGAATTTTTAAGAAGGCGCGAGTGTGAGAGTCCGCCTCTGTGGTTGCGGCCCCGTAGAACTCCCAAGTCTTATCGACTTTGATGCTCTCGGTACTCTCTTCATTGAGGTATTCAAAGACTTTGTATTTTTCCGTATTTCCAAGAACTAGATCCACCCCTTGCATGCCAGCGATGCGCTCGGGCTCCATCTGAGCGTAACAGCCGGCCACAATGATCTTGCCTTCAGGGCTTGAGGTGTGGGCCTTGCGAATGAGATTGCGGCATGTAGAGTCCGCACTATCAGTCACCGTACAGGTATTAATAAAGACCACATCGGCCTTCTCACCAAAGGGCACGATCTCGTAGCCACGATCCACAAATCCCTGTGCCAGCGAGCCCGTCTCCGATAGATTCAGACGACAGCCCAGCGTATTGAGGGCCACTCTCTTTTGAGCGGTTGATGGCGATTGAGGCTCGAGGCTTTCCAAAACGATATCCTTCTTGTGACTATTGGCGCAATGTAGAGAAGACGCACGAAATAATCAAGGCTTTTAACATATTTAAGAGGTCATTTGCGTAATATTTTTAGGGCTCAAAGCCGCCACACATCGATGTCTAGGGCATGTGGGGTCGATACCATTAAATGACTAAAATTTATGGAGAATCGAGACACCAAAAGGCAAATTTTATTCTGAATATTTTAAAATTCTCAATTGACTTTTCTTCGATAGCCCACTATTCTCTCCCTCACATTTCGATAGTCGTGGTCCCGTAGCTCAGTTGGTTAGAGCATCTCCCTTTTAAGGAGAGGGTCCTGTGTTCGAGTCACAGCGGGATCACCATCGAATGTATTTTAAATTTAGAGCACAAATACCGGATATGCTCCCATCGTCTAGCCCGGTCTAGGACACCGCCTTTTCACGGCGGTAACAGGGGTTCGAATCCCCTTGGGAGTACCAATTTTAAAGAAGCCCGTAGCAATACGGGCTTTTTTTTTCTCAAATTTATTATCTAAAGTTAGAATTTCCTTATGGAAATTTACTACATTATTTTCTTCATCCTCGGCATCATCTTTGGCTGCCTCCTCTATCGCTTCTATGAGGCTTGCACAAAGCCCCCTGGCACTATTGAGCCTGACAGCCTCTCGATGAGCTTTATGCTCGAAGCATATGGAAGTAAGGAGGAAGCTTTTAAGGCCAATACTGGGTTCTTTCTAGGAACAGAAGAACCGATGGTTGAGTACTGGGAGCGATCTGAAGATGATCCAGAAAGTGAGTATGTGAAGATCGCCATATTTGATTCAATCAAAAACTGTGAACTATATGGAAAGATGGTTCACACTGACCTCGACCACAAGAATCTTGAGGCAGGCAATGTAGTGAGTGCGAAACTTAATCCTAAATTTCTCACTCACCCGCATAAGCCTTGGGTTTGTAAAATTCCCCAAAAGCGCTGAGAAAGCCCCTAGACTAGTTTTTTTAATCTAAAGAGATCACTGACATCTAAGTTCGTTAGTCACCCGGAAAAAATCAGTGAGAGACTGACCGATAGGCTGGCTACTTCCCTCGTGGGCAGCATGGCATAAACAAAATTCACCTACACAGAGTCTCGTAAACACTTGAAATGAAGCAGTTAAAAATTACACGAAGCCCACGTGAAAACAAAATCAAGCTTTGAACTTCCAGGATTAAATGACATTGCGAAATCCCAATGCTAGTTGCTGCATTAGAAATCTTTAGCCTTGGAAAAAAAATGATTCGTCTCTCCATTGCCTCGATCCTATTACTATCTCTCTCAAGTCTTGATCTGCACGCGCTCTCCATCTTTGATCGCTGGCGCGGACGCACTACTGTTCGTCCTCAAGGATATATTCCCAATTGGGCCAAGCACTGCGCTGAAGCTGAGGCTAGCTACAGCTTAGATAGACTTAATGATGTCAATCGCTGTACCTCCAAAGGTTACTCGGGTTACATGGACAACCTCGATCGCTACGCAAGTCTTGATTACCGCGGAAATTATAATTTTAACTATATTGAAAGCGTACACGTCGTTGTGACTGATGCGGCCCTCGATACTTCACTTCCTGACTACGGCCACTGCCGATCTGCAATGTGCTACCGCGCTTATGTCTATATTAATGGTGACGAATATACGGGTGAACACGTCGCTACATGGGCGGTGACTCCAGGCATGCCTTGGAGAGATGGCTCAGGTGGAAACTACACGCCAGAATCACTCAGCGTTTATTTAAATTCTCCAAAGAAGAACCAAAATTCTAACGGTGACTTTTTATTGCAAAAAGATAATGAGATGGGCCTTGCCGGAAAAGTTTATGGAAAATTTCCTGGCTACTTTGTGATGGACTATTATGTAAATTCTGACGGTGAAGATATGCCTTGGGCTACGTTCTATCACTTTGGAATTGCCTTTCACGCTTCCTATACCGTCAATGGAGATGTGGGCTCGCATGGGTGCACACGTCTAAAGTACATTGAATCTAAAAAAATGAATTTCCTCGCACGCCACGTTGGTCGTCGCTTCAGCGTTGAGACTCGCTTTACTGAGAGAAGAAAACTCAATGCAGAGGAACAAGCCAAAGCAATGCTCCAACTTGGCCAAGAAAATCTAGAAGAATTCAACAAAACTCAGCTCAAGGGCCAGAAGTCAGCAGCTGATTTTGAGAAATACTTGTTTCAATTGAATTAAGCATAGATATCGACAGCGGCAACACCGAGATTGGTGATTGCCGCTTCTCAAAGACGAAAATGCTCTTTGCCTACATCGTGAGAATATTTCTTTAACATCAGTTTAAACTCAGTACCGTTCTCCTTAGAACTTGTCACTACTACCTGGCCACCATGAGCGCTGGCAGCGAGCTTGATGTGAGAAAGTCCAAGCCCCCATCCAGAAGAGACATCATTTACTTTCTCAGAAGTCGTCTGGTAGCTCTCAAAGATTTCTGCCAAGCGCTTCTTAGAGATTGGGTTGCCCCAATTATGAACGAGCAACTCCACACTATCTTCATGCTCATTAAGTGAGACTGTAACTTCAGATAAAGGGAAACCAAACTTGAAGGCGTTAGAGATTAAGTTTTCAAGAACCCTTTCAAGTAAGCCTTGAGCAAAAATACCAACACAATTTGAATCGATAATTCCCTTAACTAGATTATTTCCATAAACTTGCTGCAAGTCAGTAAGAACACTTGTCACGACAGTAGACAGATTAAACTTTTCAAAGTGTAGCGTCAGTTTAGAGCGATACTGAGTTGAGAAACTATCGAGTGTACTTGAGATCATAGTGAGTGATCGCTCAAGTGATCTATCGATCATTGTGTACATTTTTAGACCCATTTCATCATCTACAATGTAGTCCTTTAGAATTTCTAGTGCCGATATCGCGACCCCCACAGGGGATCTTATATCGTGAACTAGTGTTGATATAATCTTCTGATTTATCTCTTCTGTCTTTTCTGTAAACGATTTCACGGCCCATAGTGAGGTCGCTTCGAGCATTGTATTAATCGCCTCAATAACAATAAAGTTTCCAAGGTCTTCACTTATAAGTTTATCTGTAAGGAGTTGCCTGAGAATGAAGTACTCTTCAAGTAACTCATCCACGTGGTAATTGCCCCCCTCAATAGAGCGACTCTCTCCATGAAGTTGGCTTCTAGATTTTAAAAAGGACTCGGTACTAAACTCTCTTGGATTTTGAGTTAAGCGCACATGCTCTAATGCTAGAACAAGATCATCTAATAACTCGCCCAGGTGATCACTAAGAAGAAGATTACCGGTATCTCTAGCCGCTAGAATTTCATTCTTTGCTCTACTCTCCCATTCAAAAATGAGGTTCTCCCGATTTCTCTTGATATATTCTATCGCTAGATCAATGCTGGGCTGGCTCATATTTCCTCCTTAATTGTAATCAGTAGATTCATCTCTACTCTTCTTTAATGCAAGGAAGCTAGTGCGCATTAGGATAAACGCACACAAAACGTCTTATAAACAAGTCTGATTAATTGAAATGGGAGTGAAGATGCTGATATTGCTGGCAAGTTCTGCTTGTTTGCTATTTATCTAGATATGCTCTATACTTCAGTAGTCTTCGCTTTCTTATATCTCAATTAGCTATAACAAATCCTAGATATTTTTTCGTTTCTCACCCATCAGATGATGAGTTGTCACAAGCGGCTCTTTCGGTAGTTACTTAAATCTAAATTTACATTTTTTTTACGGACGATCTTGTCCGTATTGCATTTCAAATACTTCTCATTTTGAAGGGAAGTATTTTTTTTACCTTAGGAGGTAAAAATGAATTCAAAAATTTACGTAGGCAATCTTCCTTATGACGTTCAAAATGCTGAACTCGAAAACCTCTTCGCAGGAAGTGGTAACGTCGAGAGCGTAACGATCGTTCAAGATAAGAATACAGGTCGCGCGATGGGATTTGCATTTGTAGAAATGACTCATCAACATGAAGCTAACTCAGCGATTAGCAATCTTCATGAGCAGGACTTCAGAGGCAGAAGCCTTAAGGTCAATATGGCCAAAGAAAGAAGTCGCGACAGTGCACCAAGAAATCGCTACTAGTTTAGATGAGACCTCTTCGGAGGTCTCTTGCTCACGAAGGAGCTTTATGAAAAATTCAAATGAAAGAGACATGCTCGAAGAAATTGAATACTACGAACTCATCCAAGAATACGAATTGGCGAGTGAGTTGCGAAAGAAGTACGAAAAGAACAAAGAAAAAGTTGAGCTACCGATCTTTCCTCACACTGCCTAATCTTAGGGTGAGGATTCCAATTTTTCTCTCGAAGTAGCAATCCACTTCATTACCTGATCTACCTCTTCAGGCGTCAGTAGCGAGTTCCAATGAACTAGGCGATACTGAACAGGTGGCATCTCCTCCTGCTGAATCTCCCTTTCCAGCGAGCGCAAATCGTCCAGAGCAGAACCATGACCCTCAAACGGAAAGTCATGGGCCATATTCATTTCACCCTTAGCACGCCTCATATCGCTATCCATAAGCTGCTTAATACCAGGAATGCGATAGTACCAAGGATGCTCTGAGAGCTCTCCGTGGCACATAAGACATTTTCTCACAAAGATTGGCCTGACCCTAGCAAGATATTCGTCATTGATCGCTTCAAGTAGCTGCGCTGATGGGTCTGAAGCAATAATCTCAAACCCATCGCTATCATACTTCACTTCTCTCTTGTTACTTTCAGAGGCAAAGCTAGGTGAGAAAGTAAGCAGTAGAAAAAGGTGAAAAATCACTACTTCGCCTCTTTAACTGCTTTAACAACAATCATCTGTGAGCCACCACGACTAAAGACCTGCCCCTTGGCAGAAATCTTCTTTCCAGCAAATTTTAAAAACTTCTCATTCTCAGTTTTGAGATCGGCATGCCCCTGACCCGATATTTGATAGATCTTATTGGCGTCAGTAAGAATACCGATAGGAAGACCCTTCTGCGCGCACTCTTTAAAGCAATCATTGTGCTCAGGTCCTTTAGATTCGTGCTTAATGAAGCAAGTGAGCCCGATGAGCTCTCCCGTGATCAATTCGTCCTTTGCCTGGGCGGCCTCTAGTTGATCGTGTTTCGTGCCATGTCCGTAAGCCGTAGTGAGAAGTAGCGTTGAAGTAAGAGCGAGTATAAGTATTTTCATTATATTTCCTTAATTTTATGACCAGTGAATTTTTGTAATTTTCCATGAGCCCTTTATCTTTCTAAGAACGAGAGTTTCCATGGACTCGATATCAATCTTCTTCGTCTTATATTCACCTTGAATCTTTGACCGAGAGCTTGAGATCGCTGTTTCTCCGTAAACATCAACTTGATGTTCTAATCGACTCACTTTCATCTTTGAGAGAAATTCAACATCCGCTCCCAAGTGGTGAGAAGCATACTCCTTAGCACTTCTCTCCACTCCTCCACCTTCGTAGACAAGCACACTTTCATCGAGCAATTTTAAAATTTGCTCCTTATCTCCCTGCTCGAGGGCCTTATGAAACTTGGTCACCACTATAGCGGCTTCAGATTCGAGACCGCGAAAGAAGCTCTCTTTCTTTGCGTTGTTCTTTTCGTGGGCCTGGGCAAAGTTAGCAGCGCCCAGGCATATTAGCAGGAGTATTATCCTCATCGTCTTTCCTTTTTTAAAAAATGTTTAGGTAGGAGTATACGAGGAGAGAGACGAAAATGTGACAACGCCAAGCAGTGTATTGGAGATGGGAGCTTAGGATCTAACTATTGGATAATATTTAAAATTCAAATAGAATTTTCGAATGAAGATGGCCAGAATCCCAGCAGAGACGATTAAGCTGAGCACTGAATAGAGAAGCCAGCCTGGATTTGAGTCTGGAGTGATAAATTTTAGGCACACAAGCAAATTGGATAAGAGCAGGCCAATCAAAATAAAAAGGGACGCGACCCAAGTGATTAAAGTGAAGATCATCCGGCGAAAACTTGCGAGCTTAAAGTGTGAGAGGCACTTCTCACAAATGAGCTCATCAGAGAGCTGCCCATTAGGCAACATTGGACCCAGGACAAAGTTATTTAAACGCTTACAATTGATGCAATAGTGTCTGTGAATGAATTCTTCTTGCTGCACGATACCCTGTTTTCTTATCGAACTTTGGCTTCACTATTTCTGAGAGGCCGGAGCGCGAGTATACTTTTTAAGATAGTAAACTTTCTCAACGTTGCCGTACTTCTTTGCCAATTCAAGAGCATTATTGCCCTTCTCATCTTTCAAGTCAAAGTCGGCACCGCCAGCTTGCAGAGCGACTATCGCCCCAAAACAACTTCGATTATCTGAGGCAAGCATCAATGGCGTGACTCCCTTTTGATTCTTGATATTTGGATTCGAGCCATTCTTAAGCAGAAACTCAATGGCCTCAGCATGACAATTATCAGCGGCTAGGTGAAGAAGAGAGTTTCCAGTCGACTCACTAAATTCAGCGGCTTCAGGAAAGTCCCTCATCACCTTCTCGATAAGTTCAATATTTTTTCCCTTAAGAGAAGCAAACTTTATATTCGTTATTTCATCATTCATTGATGTTTTATAGCTCAGTCCCTTTGCGATCAAGAGGTCATAGGCAAAGAGCTTTCCACTTCTCGCACTCGCTAGCAGCAAATTATGGCCGTAGCGATTGACCCTACTTAGCTCTTCAACAGAATGGGACTCGACAAAGTGCCTGAAGGAGTCTTCATCATTAGAGAAAAGATATTTCACCCCAGGAAGACCGCGAAGGTTAAAAGGTGTTTTGAAGTCAATATACTTAATAGGGGCCAGAAGTAGGACAAGAGAGGCGCCGATAGTCAGGTAGACTCTTTTTTGATCCCATTTATGATCTGTATAACTTAATTTCTCATCAGTAATACGGTTTTCAGCAACTACCAAAGTTGACAGTGCAAGTCCCCCCAAAACAGGGATAATGACCCACGATTCAAAGATATAAACCACGGCATCTCTCATAAAGCCCAAGATTGGCCCAAGCGAGAGTCCGACATAAACTTCCAAGGAGACAAGAGCAATTCCCAAATATAGTAGATAGACACACATTAGAAGAAATTCTTTCAGCGCAAGATAGAACTTCTCGGTCGAATTGTGCTTTTGAAATTGAGAACGTGGAAAATCCACCACCGCTCTTGCGTCTACAAAGGACATAGAAGCGATGGCTAATATGCCGATAAGAATCGTTTTTAACAAACTTCCGATTGAAAAGATCCTTGAGTCAGCAAAGAATTCATGAAAGTCCGCAAAGAAAAAGACAATAACAGAAATGAAGGGCAAGAAGGCCAACAATTTCGTAACGGCCAGTGAAGTGAGTAGCTCTCTAGTTGTGAGGGGAAGCATGCGCAAGTACTTCCATGAGAAGCGATCAACTCCTTGATTCACTGTTGGCGAGAGTGAGGCAAATCGAGCAAAGTAGGCATTCTTTAAGAGCAGCATGGCAATCGTTATTGCTAAAACGATTGCGGGGACTTTGAGCCAGTGAAGCAATAGGGAAACTAAAAAATTGAGTGAGATCAGTAGAAGAAGATCTCTTTTAATCCAATCAAATTGATTCTTTAGAAGAGGTATTATCTTTTTCATGCGCACTCACCCACGCCAAAGATACTATTGATATGGGACGTAGGGTGTTCTTGTGCTGTTTTATCACTGATAAAGATCACCCGATCGGCAACGCCAATTAAGTCTTCTGCGATATTGGTAGCGAGTAAGACAGATGTCTGATAGCGCTTTCGATAATCGAGAAGAAGTTCAAAGAACTCCCCTCTGGCGGAGAGATCGAGTACTGCCGTGATCTCATCGACAATCACAAGCTCTGGCATGGCCGATAGTCCAGCAACGATTTGAATTTTCTTCTGTTGCCCAGTCGATAGCGCCCCGATCTTACAGCTAGGATCAATCTTTAAGAACTCACAAATTTTTTGTTGCTCAGATAAATTATAGCTGGGGTAGAAGCTTGCATGAAAATTCAAGAATTGTGAGATAGTGAGGTTTCCCTTAAGTCCAATATCATGAGAGAGATAGGCGATTCTGCCGATATGAATGCGATCTGGTGAGTGGGGATCATGCCCAAGTACCGATATCGTTCCACTTGTTGGGTTGCGACTTCCTAGAATGAGATCAATTAAGGTCGTCTTGCCTGAGCCGTTCTTACCTAAAACGCCTAGAATCTCCCCTGGGGCCAATTCAAAGCTCACTCCCTCGAGAATACTCTCTCCATAGGGAACTCTATAGTAGAGATTCTCTAGCCTCAGTGACGAGTCCATGCTTACTCCAGGAATTGATTTCGTCACACAATCTTAACTGCTCCTAGGAAGTAGAAGACTAAAATGAGGGGAATGATCAAAATTTTGGGCACTTAAGCTAGCACCAGGTTAATGAGAGTGCCCAATTTTCGAGTAGGAATCAGCTAAGATGACTTCTTAATCTCAATCATTTTCTGATTTTTTGAGTACTCAGTATAAGAGGGCTCTGAATTCATCAAATCCCTAATTGATTTAACAATCCCTGAAATGCGCTCGACCGCGCCAATGGCAGCGCGAAGCTTTTGATCACTCATTTGAGAAACATCTGGCTTGAGGTTTCCAAGTGCGATGACTAAGGGATTGTTGATTTCATGATTGTAAGTTGCAATCATCGCATTCAATGTTTCAAGCTCTCTTTTTCTAAGACTGTGCTTATAGAAAGTAACTAATTGCAACTGAGTAGAGATTCTGGCGAGCGCGACCTCTGGATGGGCCGGTTTAGAAATAAAGTCACTGGCCCCCTCTTTAAAAGAGCGAACAATATCAGAGGGCAGATCCTTTGAAGTCAGCATAATCACTGGCAACTCAAATGGATTATAGAGGCTTCGAATTTCCTTTAAAACCTCAAAGCCATTGATCTCTGGCATCATAATATCTAGCAAAACGAGGTCTGGGGGATTATGAGAAAGAGAGCTCAGAAATTCGATACCCGATTGAAACCGGGTCGTCGCATAACCACTTTTTTCAAGAGCAGATCCAAGAACCTTTGAAGATAGAAAATCGTCGTCAACAATAGCAATGAGCTGCTGATTTAAAATCATTTCTAAGCCGCCTTAAATTGACAGAAGTTTATTAATTCTTGAGTAAGACTTTCAAGGGCACTATTGAGTTTATCAGAGACTACCTTTGCTTTAGTCAATTGACCGGTATGTCCAAGAAGCTCTAGTTCTTTTGATAGGGTGCTCACCTCATGAGAAAAGAAATTCGAAGCACAACCTTTTAAACTATGTGCGACACTCTCTAACATTGCAGCATCATCGTTATTGAGTGATATTTCAATTTCTTTTTGATAAACGCTCACCTTTGCAAGAAATTCCTCTGCTATTTCATGAAAGAGATTTATGTCACCAAAGAAATGCTCCATTGCACGCTCAAGGTCAAAGACTGGCAGAGGAGTCGTTGAAACCGGCGCTATCTCGTTTTGAGCTCCATTCTTATCTTTGTGAAAGAAAGCATCCTTTATGGTTCTGACGAGCTCATCAATATTAATCGGCTTAGTTAAGCAGTCATCCATTCCAGAGCGCAAATAGCGCTGCCTATCCTCTTCCATGGCGTTGGCCGTACAAGCAACAATGCGAGGACGTCTATCAGAGAGGTTTTTGTTAATAGATATCGCAGCATCTGTTCCTGACATCTCTGGCATTTGGATATCCATATAAACGACGTCATAGATATTATTATTGACATGAGCGATCGCCTCAAGTCCATTGCTTGCTATATCAACTTTATATCCCATTCTCTCAAAAATCTTTGAGGCGATTTTTTGATTCACGCTATTGTCATCCACAAGTAGAATCGAAAGTGGATACTTCTTTGCAAGCTTTGAGTCTAATAAAGTTACTTGGGTGATATTCTCGTCGTTCTTATCAACATGACTCCTTCCAAGTCTAACTGTAAATTTGAAATCGGCCCCTTGACCTAGCTCTGTCTCAACCCAAATTTCGCCATTCATCACTTCAACGATACTCTTAGAAATGGCAAGCCCAAGACCCGTTCCACCAAACCTTCGAGAAATGCTCTCATCTGCTTGAGAGAAGGACTGGAAGAGATTATTAATTTTACTCTTTTCAATTCCCTCGCCAGTATCCTTAATAGAAAAGAGAAGTTCGCATAAGTTTTCATTATCGTTAACTAAACTGACCGACAACTTCACACTTCCCTGGTGCGTAAATTTAATCGCATTACTCAATAAATTTAGCACGACCTGCTTTAATTTAGCTCCATCTCCGACTAAAGTTTTTGGCACTTGAGGTTCAATATCACAACTTAGAACAACTCCCTTTTGGGAGGCACGGCTATTTAAGAGGTAGATAGAATTCTCGACGATCTTATGAAGGTTAAATGGGAGTGCTTCAAACTTCACTTTTCCAGCTTCAAACTTTGAGTAATCCAAAATATCGTTGATAACTCCAAGAAGTCCCTCGCTGCAATCACTAATAATATGAACTAGGTCTAATTGCTCAGGATTCAGCGCAGTTTGTTGCAAAAGATTTGTAACTCCGATAATACCATTCATTGGAGTTCTAATTTCATGACTCATATTGGCCAAAAAAGACGACTTTGCCTTTGTTGCTTCATCTGCTTGCGCTCTTGCAACTTCCAATTCTTCATTTTTTTGGAGAAGTATTTTTTCAGCATTTTTAGAGCTGGAAATATCAAAGGCGAATTTCATTATCTTATAAACATTTCCATTAATATCGATCACTGGATTGTAGGCACCTCGAATCCAGATCTCTTCTCCAAACTTATTAAATCGCTTGAATTCACCCAACTGAAAATTGCCCTTGCGAAGCTCAGACCAAAATTCTTTGTACTCACTAGACCCAAGCTCTTCATCTGAAATAAATATGGAGTGATGCTCTCCAATGAGCTCATTGCGACCATACTTCATAAGATTGAGAAGTATGTCGTTAACATTAATGATATTGCCAGCTAGGTCAAATTCAATAATGGCACTAGATCTATAAATCGCCTTAAATTGCTCCTCTTGGGCAATCCCCAAGGACTTAAGCTCAGTCACGTCACTGGCAATTTCTTGAATCATCACCACGTTTCCGGCCAAGTCTCTGATGGGATTATAAGTGGCCTTGATCCATATCTCGCTTCCGTCTCGCTTGACCCGCTTAAACTCGCCAGAGACAAATTCTCCAGAGGAGAGCTTTTCCCAAAATATTTTGTAGTCCTTACTTGAGCTATATTCCTCTGGTACAAAGAAAGAGTGATGTTCCCCCCTTATGACATCGATCTTATAGTCCATGAGTTCAAGAAACATCTCATTAGCTTCAATAATAGTGCCCTCAACATTATAGCTAATTGAGGCATGAGACTTATTAAGGGCTTCAAGTTTTTGGTTGTCGGCGAGGGCAATTGTCTTTTCATTTGTAATATCAAAGGCAATATTCACAATGCAAATCAGCTTATGGTTATGGTCGCGAATCGGAAAAAAAGAACCTCGAATCCATACGTCTCTTCTAGTCTTCGTTACCCCTTGAAACTCAGAAGAGCGACTCTCTCCGTTTGCCAGTGCTCTCCAAAACTCTTTGTAAGTTTCCTTGCGGCGAATATTATATGGAACAAAGATAGAGTGGTGCTTTCCAATAATCTCTTCAACCGAATACTCAACCATCTCTGCATAGAGACTATTGGCCCAGAGAATTTCTCCCTCGGGAGAAAAACTCATCATCGCGATTTCCGAAGTCAGTGCATTTCTAAAAGCTTCAGCATTTAAAAATGGAAGATTGCTATTCTTGATGGAAACCTCGCAATAAGAGTTATAGTACTCTTATCGGATACAATCCTAGCAAGTCTTAAACCTATTGCAGTATGGCCCTTGTAGATTTCTTTAGGCGTAGAAATTTAGAAGTGAGTTGATCTCATTCAAACTTTGAGTGCCACCCATTGTGTCCCTTAGCAATTTGTTACTGAACTCAACATGAACCCCATTAATCGCACGACAATAATTCAAATAGACCCTGTTGAAAAATTTTTGCAACATCTCGTATCTATTCAAATCGTGCGCACTCTTATCTAGCAGTGTCAGCAACAGATCTAAAGTTTTAATGTGGATCTTTATTTCCAGAAGAAGATTATTTGTAACTTGATAGACCTCACAAAGACAGTCAACTGTGATGAGTAGTTGCTCAATATCTTTGGCGAGTTGGTACGAACACCCAGTATTCAAGTCAACTAAAGTCGAGCTGGAGTTCTTAAAATGGCTCTCGTAGAGATTTTGTGCTCTCGAATAATTCTTAGAGTAAAAGAATTTTCTCGCAGTCAGTGACTCGAGTTCCCAACTCATGGGCATTCCCCTCGACATTTCTTGGTACGTGGCCCATTGGAAGCTTTTAATATGCCTCAGGCTGCGACACCCTATTGCATATTTATAAGAGAAGGTGTTTGATATATCAAACCAATGTGTGACAAGCAAGAACATGGCGAATAGAGGTGAGAAATGAATATAAGAATTGAAAGAGATACGATGGGAGAGATTGAAGTCCAAGCAAGTAAGTATTGGGGAGCGCAGACACAGAGGTCACTAGAAAATTTTAAAATCGGTGAAGATCGATTTAATAGAGAAATGATTAGGGCCTTTGGGATTCTTAAAAAGGGCGCTGCCCTCGCCAACTTCGAATTGGGTAAATTATCGCAGGAGAAAATGGAGCTCATCACTCAGGCCTGCGATGACGTGATTTCAGGAAAACTAGACGATCAATTCCCACTCGTCGTTTGGCAAACTGGTTCTGGGACCCAAAGCAATATGAATTTTAATGAAGTCATTTCAAATCGAGCGATCGAAATTGCTGGAGGTGAAATCGGAAGTAAAAAACCCATCCATCCCAATGATGACGTTAATAAATCACAATCCTCTAACGATACATTTCCAACCGCCATGCATATCGCTGCTGTCGAGCAAATTGAAAACTTACTACTTCCAAAACTCAATGATCTTATTTCAACGCTAGAACGGAAAGTCATCGAGTTTCAAAATCTAATAAAAATAGGAAGAACTCACTTAATGGATGCGACTCCGCTCACCCTTGGCCAGGAGTTCTCTGGTTACGTAGCTCAACTTAAAAATGGCAAGAAATGGATTGAGCAGTCTCTTGGATATTTGAGGGAACTTGCACTAGGGGCCAGTGCCGTTGGAACAGGTCTTAACACCCATCCCGATTATGCTGTCTTGGTGGCCCAGAAAATTTCTGAAATATCTGGACACCAATTCATGACAGCAGAAAATAAATTTGAGTCACTTGCTGCCCATGATGCAGTTGTCGGCGCATCGGGCGCACTCAAGAGACTCGCCTGCTCACTGCTTAAGATCGTCAACGACATCCGTCTGCTTGCAAGTGGCCCTCGCTGCGGAATCGGCGAGCTTCACTTGCCCGAAAACGAGCCAGGCTCATCCATCATGCCTGGGAAAGTAAATCCGACTCAATGTGAGGCACTATCTATGGTCTGCGTGCAGGTCATGGGCAATGATACGGCCATTAGTATCGCAGGCTCTCAGGGAAACTTCGAGCTCAATGTCTATAAGCCGCTAATGATTCATAATCTCCTTCACTCAATCCGCCTACTCGCCGATGGAATGAACTCTTTTAATGAAAACTGCGCCAAAGGCATTGAAGCCAATCAAGGTAACATAGAAAAAAATTTGAATAACTCTTTGATGCTCGTGACGGCACTTAATCAGCATATCGGCTATGACAACGCTGCAAAAGTAGCAAAGCACGCTTTCAAAAAAGGTTTGACCCTGAGGCAATCAGTTGAGGAGCTAGGCTTTATGAGTGGCAAGGACTTTGATCAAGCGGTTGTGCCGGCAGATATGACTCATCCTTAAAACATGAACGCAACAACTACACTTGCCGCAACCATTCGAGCACTTTGATTGGCATCAATTCTTGTCGTCTCCACTTCTTCAAATTTCTCTATGGAGTAGTTAGAACCTATCGCCCAGTTACCGACTACTCTTTTAAGGAGTGTAATACTAAGACCGGAGGCTTTAGTACTCTTGGCGACATCTTGGTTTTTTTCCTGCTTGAGGGCCGTATAACCAAGCTCGCTGTAGCTGAACTTTAAAGTGTAACTATAGATCGAAAAGCCGATAATTGGTTTGATCGTGAGATACTTTTGATTTTTATAGAGTTTAAGATTTTTTGACTGAGAACTGATATGGCTAAGGGCGCTGTACTCTATATTAGCGCCTAAAAAAATGAAAGAGCCTAAGCCAAAGGTTCCTCCAACTCCCGTTTGTAACAAATCGATTCGATCCCTAAAGGGTGAGTCAACAGCAGCATAACCTATTTCTCCATATAGATCAGAATAGGCCCTGCTGAAATTCGGAATAAGTAGAATAAAAAGCAGGGATAGGGTTTTCATGAAATTTAGAACCGATAAGCGTATGCGACCTGCATACCACTAAGATCTTCGGTTGGTGCAAAACTGAACCAGTAAGGCTTGTTGTGCTTCTTGTGATTAAAGTAAATCCCCCAGCCGTAGCTCATCCCAATAGTCATTCCAGCTACGACATCGTGAACATAGTGCCAATTGTCATTCACTCTGCTAAATCCAATATAAGCAGCAAGTAGATGCGCTCCTGCGCCCCATATCCAGCCGTGCTGGGCAGTCACAACAGAGGCAAATGCAAAGGCAAAAGAGGAATGTCCCGAAGGAAATGAATCCGGGTCATCAGGATAGCCTGGTCGTGTCTCGTGAATGGACTTCTTAAGCCCATAGGTAACTCCAAGAGTATAAAAGGAAGCCTCAAACATATGCTCGGCCCTCTCCCCCCCTTTTCTTCCACCAAAAGTTAATTGGCCGAGGAAATAAGCAGCATTCAAGTATCCGTAGCCGATCACTCCACCAATTTCACCCCACTCTTTAAGATGATTTTTACCAACTGCTTGTCGTTGAACCTCCTCACCAAATGGTTTTTTAGCGAGTCTCATTCCAAGCGCGAGTGCAGATCCAGTCCAAAAGATGTATTTCGCATCTGTACACACTGGAGAAGTGAAATTCGAAAACCAGGCACCACATTCATTGGCACGAAGCTCTCTTGAATAAAGAGATATTAGGAAGATGACTAAAGTTAGGAGAAATCTCATCCTATCATTCTAATGAGAATGCTCGATTGAGTTGGTAAAAATGTGCAAAGATACAATTTTCCTAGCTCTAAGCGATCATTTTCAAGATATCTAGATTAAAGCTAAAAAATTAGATCTATATGATGGTCTGGCTATAAATAAAAACCGATGAATCCTAACGAGAGTGATGGATAGTACCTGATCGCAATTGCAACTTTATATCGAAGAAATTTTCTTCACTTTCTTGATGAGTAATTCCAATCAGGAGTGTCTTATTCTCATTTACCCACTGCCTTAGTCGAGTCATAACGACCCCTCGCATCTCAGAATCAAGTGAGGAAAGTGATTCATCCAAAATTAGAACACGAGGATTTATTAGGAGACAACGTACTATCGAAGCTCTTTTTTTCATTCCGACACTTAGTTCATATGGATAGAGACTATAAACATCGGCAATATCAAAGGCTTCAAGAGACCTTCTCACTTCCTCCCTACCCATCTTAGATAATGCCAACAATTGATCTCCAACCCTCATCCACGGAAAAAGGTCGTCCTCCTGAGAAACAAAAAGAACATTGCGTGAGGGTCTTTCATTTAAGGTATCTCCATCAAGCGATATTTCACCTGCACAAGGTTTCAAATATCCAAGAATCAGTTTTGCTAAAGTGCTCTTGCCCTCGCCAGATTTACCAGAGATCGAATAGCACTTTCCAAAGTCAAAATGAAACGAGACATCCTTCAAAATGAAGTCCTCAATTTGGGTACTAAACTTAAACGACAAGCCTTTCAAAAAAAGTCCCATATCTATCTTGTCTCCCATGTAATGGAAAATAATCTCAGTCGATCAATAAGATAGAAGATGGTCTGTCCAGTTAGCGCCATGAGAACCATATAGATTAAAATATAATCGTAGCGAAGATAAATTCTCGCCAGCCCAATACCATATCCTAATCCAGACTCACCACTCACCATCTCGGCCGCGATCACTGACATCCAACCCATTCCAGCAGCGGACTTGAGTCCCGTAAAAAAATTTGGCATAAGAGCTCGCAGGTAAATGATCTTAAATCTCTCAAGTCCTTTTAGTTCATAAGAATTGGCGGTATCGAGGTAGCGAGTGGGAAATTTATCTAGGCCATCAAAGAGCGTTGTGAATAAAGGTGGTAGCGCCCCAATCGCGACGATTAAAATGGCCGAAATCTCTCCTATCCCGGCAAGTAAAACGATCAAGGGAATCCAAGCAATTGGGGGCGGAAACTTTGGAGCCTCAAAGCAAAATTTGACAAGGATATTTCCTCTGACACTTTTAGGAAGAGAAAATCGTATCCAAGAGAGAAGCAGAGAGAGAAAAGTTGCGAGCAGCAACCCCGCTAACACCCTATAAAGACTAAAGAACAGGTCAGTCGCAACCGTTGCTAGGTTAAGCACTCCTACTCTCCAATGGCCGAGGGAATTATGTAGTCGCGCACATTAATTTTGCGCCCTATTTTACCTGAGACGAAATTTGCGGCCTCACTGATGATCTCTATATCGCTAGAACTTAAGCTCAGACTAATCTGCCCATCATTCTTCATATTCGGTTCAAGCTCCTCAGCTAGACGACAAGCGGCGCTTGAGTTGTCTGGCAGAAGAGCCTCGCTCATAAACCACTTATCAGCTTGCTCTTTATGATCTCGAAAATACTTATAGGCTTCAGCAAAGGCCTGTCTTAGCTGCTCTACAAGTTTTGTATTCTGATGAATTTCCTCACTGGCCACAATCAGTGAAACGACTTTCCCCACATCAATCGAGCGAACCAATCCCTGTGCTTCCAAGATGGCCGGCGTCGGGTCAAAGCCAGAAAGTGCATCTAAGTTACCAAATGCTTTCTCATCTCGGTGTTTCTTAGCAAGAAGTATATGTTCTCTAATATCTACATTTGTCCACTTCACATCATCTGAAGCATTTATGCCCTCACGTGTAAGTGAGGCGCTTGTTATTCGCTCCGCAGCTGCCCCCATAGGGACCCCGATTGTCTTGCCCATTAAATCTTTGAGTTTTGTGATTGGCGACTTAGGTGGAACATAGGTGCTAGTGCGGTTGTACATTAACCTGGCCATGGCCTTCCAGCCCTTATCTTTGGAAAAGAGAATCGCTGCAGGTTGATCGGCCGTTAAAATCACATCAACACTTCCGGCCATAGCTAATTCATTCAGTAGCGGTCCATAAGTTCTACCAATGAACTCGATCTCCAAGTTATTCTTCTTGGCAATATCAGTGTGCTTTAGCACTTGCACGAGCTGGCCTTGGAGTGCCCATGGGATTTGCCAACCGAGCCTAACTTTATCGAGTGCTAAACTGGTAGTGCTAAGTAAGACTCCTGCAAAAACAGCAATCAATTTAAATGTGGAATTCATTATACATCCTAAGGCTCAATTGGGTTGAACTCTACCCCGTACTTGCGAGCGAGCTCGATTGCGCTCTTAAAGTAGTCGAGGTATTTTTTATCTTTTTTCATTTCATTGAGATTTTGATCAAAGATTTTTAATGCCTTTGCTCCCCTCTCATTGTCCAAAAACCCGACTCCAACGGCAGTAGAATCAAGTTCTTTAGAGACTATCTTTACTTCTTTAAGTTTTAACTTCTCTAAGGTGAGAACCCCTGTGGCCAGTTCACAGACGAAGCCATCAACACGACTATCGGCTAGCATTTTCAAACAAGCTTCATCTGAATGGGCATAAACGAATTCGAATTTCTTATTGCTTAGAACTTTCTTTCCATAAAAGTACCCCCTGGTAAGACAGATACTCATTTGCGCCTTTAAGTTGACCTTCTCATCAAGGACAAAGAGGTAATCCTTCTTATAATAATAAGGACTGCTTTTAAGTACGCCCTCTCTTTGCCGCTCTAACACCAGTGGAAAAAAGCCCTCAACCTCCCCTGTGTGCATGAATGCTCGAGTTGGAGGATAGACCTTTTTTTCAAACTTAAGATGAGATCTTCTTGCGACCTCATCCACGATATCAATGAAGACACCTTCTTTTTCATTCTCAAGATAATTAGGTACTGCAAAGACTGCAAAATTAAATTTCTGCACCTCTTCCCCTTTAAGGCCTGCAACCTTAAAAAGGAATAAAGAAAGAATGAGGAAGGAATGCAATAATTTCATTTATACATTCCATTCTAGATCGCTCAAGACAGAGTTTCCACGGCCAAATCACTTTGTTTACATTTGCTTTATAACATCTTTAAAAATTAATTCAGACAAGCTGGAATCTCATTCGATGAGAGCAGTACAACTTAGGCAGGATATGGGAAATGAGCTTGAAGATTGAAACACTTAGAACATCATTCAAAGAAGTAACAGGCATCGCTGATCAGGTCGCTGACCACTTCTATGAGACGCTCTTTAAGGATTATCCACAAGTTAAGGCGCTTTTTGTAAAAGTTAGAATGGACGTTCAAAAAAAAGCTCTTATCAACTCCCTAGTCATGATTGTCGATAGCCTCGATCAAGAGGAGAAGTTGAGCAATTACCTCAAGGGAATGGGTGCACGTCACTTTGACTACAGTGTTTCAACAAAGTTATACCCCGCTGTTGGAGCAACCCTCATAAAAACATTTAAGCACTTTTTTAAAGATAAATGGACCAAGGAACTAGAGAGTGCGTGGACGGAGGCTTATGGGGCCATCTCGCAACTCATGATCCAAGGTCATCAAAGTGTGAGTCCTGACCTCAGCGAGATCAGGGCCAAGGCCAAGAAAGTCTCTGAAGAGCTATTATTAGAAATACTCGGGCAAGAGCTTGAAGGTGAGTTTCAAGAACTAGTGCGCGCTCGTGTGCGCCAAGTCCTTCTGAGTGTTCTTCGCGAGGAGAGCGAACAACTACTCAAAAAGGTAGCGTAAACTCTTTAGGCCACAAGTGCGACGGCTTCTGGGCCATCTTCTGCAGCAGCGCTTGGAGTAAACATGGCACTCCAGCGGTAGAGTTTCACAAGTAAGCTGGTAGATATATTTTCAATTTCAAAGCTCAGCACGGTCTCGTGATCTGGCTTGCTCATTCCCTCAAGCATGCGCACTTCACCGCGATAGAGAACCTTTCCATCCAATAGTCCATAGAGTTTTTCAAGTCCTTTATTAGAACTACTGTACGTCAGTAGACCTAGTGGGCGCTCCCCTGACTGAAGTGCCTTAATAATAGCATCGGCAATGTGAACTCCCTGCTTCATAGATCGCCACTCTTTATCTATCCAGAGCCCGCTCACTTCAGTCATCTGCGAAAGCTCTTGCGCCGTCGCAGCACATTGCCCATCTGGAATTCCAGCAATGGCCCTAAATGATTTTTCATCATGAGAGAGCAAAAACCCAGAACACATCAGGCCTTGCTCATTAAAGCCAGCATAGACATCACTGCACTCAAGAAAATTTAACGGGAAAGCCACGCCGATATATTTAAGCGCGTAGTGTTGAAAAACTCCCAGCTCCGCCGCATGTACGATCTTCCTATAATCTAATTTCATCGAGCCTCCAATTGCTAAACGCCCCATCCACAGGGCTTCTCAAGCGGTAGACGAGAAGTCTACGCCAAAAATTAAAATCATCAATGAAATCAAATTTTTCGAAATCCCAACAAGTTAGCACTTGAGAAAAGACCGGGAGTTGCCATGAATTTCTGTCACACGTATGTGCAAGACAGCACAAGGTTACCGTGCTATGAGAGGCCATGAAAATAGTTGCCCTCTTCCTCTCTCTTCTCATCCCTCTTTCGCTCACCCGTTCAGCACTTGCAGAGGAGACAAAAATCTATTCTCAAGAGCACGACAGTGCGTGGCTTCCCATCACCTACGCCATTAATGGCACCTTTGATGTAATTCAAAATCCCTACTGGTTTAGCCAGAAAGACTATGGCGATAAAATGTCAGAGCTCTGGAGAAGGGTAAAAACCCCGGATAAGAATATTCGCAAGGATGGTGGCTACAAGAAGTTCTTTCAGGATGAATTTTTCTCATCGAGAGTCGTTCCCAATATTGGCCTGCACTTTCTTGGCGGAGCTTACGACACCCTTTGGTTAACTGAGTATTTTGACCACTACAACTACCCCTTTCCCAAGGCTTGGGCCTTTCTCTTTACCTACATTGCTCACTTTGGAAATGAAGCGCTTGAAACAAGTAGTGGTGAAATTGCTTCCCACGATCACATCGCCGACCTCTACTTCTTTGACCTCGCCGCTTTCTTTGCCGCTCAATATGAACCCTTCATGGATTTTCTTTTGAGCGACATGCAAATGAAGGCCTGGCACTTCAATCCAATATGGGATTTAGACGGCGATGACTTTTTTAATGCCGGTCTCAACTACGTATTTCGCCCAAAAATGCTTTGGATGAATGATCAAAAGATTAAGCCGCTTATTTATGCAGGCATGCAAAATATGGCCGGAGCTTCGTATGCCTATCAAGAAAAGTCTCAGGTTTCAGCGGCGGCTGGACTGAGTCTCACCAACCCACTTAAACAAAAAGGTCGCTTTGTTACCGCCCTCTTCCATGAAAATCAGGACCGCCTTGAAGCTTCTCTCTTTCTCAATGGCTCAGAAGATTTTAGATGGAGATTGAATCTCTATGACAATTTCTTTGAGCGCTTCATGAATGTTCAAAAAACGAGGAAGACTTTTGATATTGCTTTGGTGCTCGGACAGACAAAAGGACCCGCCTATGCCGTTGGGATAAATATCAATATGCCCTTTGGCCTAGGCGGCGTAAAAAATTCTAAGCGATCTATCTTTGATGAATAGCGCTTACCAAGTGTTGTAGCAATTCTTGCTAGTGATCACGAGATCGAGGTCGCGCACGAAGTACTGACAAGAATATTCGTTGTAGTGAATGGTCACCCAAGTGTGTGGCTCAGGCTCATTATTGTTTTCGACGCGGTAGAATATTCTATCTGCAAAATAGAAATCCATGACACGTGGGTGTGAGCACAACTCATCCACAGTGTACTTCATCGCCTTTGCAACGACTTCAAGTGCAATCACATCTTTTTGATTTCTGTACGAATCGGCGCACATCTCATTGGCAAAGGCACTTCCAGAGAGGAGTAGGGCCAGGAGTGAGAGTGTTTTCATATTGAATCCCCCATTGTTTGATCAATAAAACATTGGTCGAGTTAATAGAACTCCCCTCTTCTCTCGTCAACACAAAAAGCACTAGCAATGCATCATCGAGCGATTCTTTAGAAAAGTTTTGGCGACCGATTCTTTACAACAATTCTCTGGCCCCCTAGGATATTGATACTTAAAAACTACTTCAATCAAAGGGAAGAAGAAGATGAAAAAGGTGATAATCGCAGGATTGGCCGTTGCTAGCACAGCCGCTTTTGCTCAATCCACAGTAAAGATGGATGCTCCTACTGTGTACGGGAAGATCAACAAAGAAATGACTTATGCCGATCAAGACGTAAAGTCTCGCAAGTCATTCAGCGGTGTTCGCGACGTGGACAACTCTGAAACTCGCCTTGGTGTTAAAGGCAATGTTGAAGCTGACATGGTTAAGGCGAGCTACGCTCTTGAAGTAGGTCTTAACTCTTCAAATGACAGCGACACATCTAAAGGTCGCATTCGCATGCGCCTTGCTGAAGTTAAATTTGATAGCAAACTTGGAACGATCACTGTTGGTCAAACCTATACGCCAATTTCTAAGAAAGTACTCACTCTCGACCCACTTTCAAATACCATCTTTGGTATCGCTCACGCTGATCAGAGAGCTCTTTTTGCCAACACTCAGATTTTTGGAAAAGGTGGACTTGGCGCCGTTTACCGCGCTCGCCTTGATCTTATTTCTTACACGACACCAAGCTTTGCTGGTCTAACATACTCATTCTCATCTGATAGAGACAATAAGATGTCTAACGACCCGGCCAACGCATCTTATGGCAATACGTCTTACGAGCACATGGTTGATTTCAACCACAAGTTTGGAAACGTTAGCCTCAACGCTTTCGTCGCCTACCAAACAACTGCTGATGCTGCTCAAAAAGACAACACGGACCTTGTGTACGGAGCGAAAGTTGGTTTCATGAATTTTGATGTTGCTTTCAGTATGAGCAATAGCGAGACTGAAACTGCAACTAAAGTAAAAATCGACAAGATGATTGGCGCTGTTTCTTACACAATGAACGCCCACAAAGTGGCCTTCACTTACCAAACAGCTGAAGACGACTCTGCTCCTAAAACAGAAGTTGCTCAGTACGCCCTTGGTTACAAGTACGCACTCACAAGCAATATCGAGCTTAGAGCTGCTGTTGGTATGTACAATGTAGAAAAAGCTGGATCAAATGACAACGATTCAACTGTTGCTTCACTAGGTACTGAATTTAAATTCTAATCGAATCTTGCTTAGAATATAGAGAGGGGCCATCTGAAGAGATGGCCCTTTTTTTTTTACTCTTGAATGACGTTGGCGCGAATATCAACATCTTGCTGGATCAGATCATTTTCTTTTAGGAAGACTGCGAGTTCCTCAAGCTTTTTAAGATAATCTTCAGAGATCGAAATATTAATCTCCTCTAGGGACTTGGCGTTGTAATTGGCATTGTGAACGCTACTGATATCGATCATATCAACTTCGAGCTTACTAAGATTTGAAAACCATCCATTTACTTCATCGTGATTGCTCGCCATATAGAAAGCAGCTTCACGAAAGGCAGCGTTGAGTTTAGAGATAACTCCTGGATGCTTTTCTAAATATGAGCGCGACATCACGTTGATAAGATCAAAAGTCTCTGTGGCAATCAACTTCATTGTGCCACTCTTTAAGTCACTTTCAATGTAGGGATCAAGTGAAGTTCCAGCGTCGATCGCCCCCGACTCAATTGAAGAGCGAATCGTTCCTGTCTTAGGGATATTCATCACCTCTGCGCCTCCAGCGGCGTTGGCCCAGAGAACGGCCGGTCTATGTAGTGAAGTGCCAAAGATTGTGGCGATTTTCTTGCCTTTTAGGTCTTCAACAGTATTAATTCCTGAGTTCGCTGAAGTCATGAGACCTACTCGTCCTGCACTTCCAAGGCTACTAAAGGCAATGGCATCAAAGCCTTGACCGCGAAGAACGACGAAATTTGATTCACTGGTCATCATCACATCAATCTGATCGCCGGTGAGTGCCGTCTTCATCTCGCGCCCAGTTCCCATCGCCGTGATCTTAGCGTCAAAGCCGTGTTTTTTGAGAATGTCTGTGTGCTCGAGGACTTGTCCAACTTGCGCAGAAATAATTGTGCCCGATGCAGGGTAAGCCATGCGAAGTGGGATTAACTGCGCCGTTTCAATTTTTTCTTCCTTCTGACAGCCAAATAAGAGCGCCAGAGTCATTACAGATAACAACATCTTTTTCATAATTTCTCCTTATAGAATTATTTTAAAAGTCGATGAATTTCGAGTTCCGTTTTCATAAAGTCAGTGGATTGCTTAACTTCTAGAAAAGAATTGTGACTTCTCATCCCTTCAAACTCTCCCACGACACGCAGTGGCCTATCGTTAAAAACCAAGACGAGATCAGAGAGATAGAGGGCTTCTTCAATATTGTGAGTGACCAGAATCATAGAATCAATGAGACCGTCTAAGAGAGTTGTTAGTTCGCTAGTTAAGTCTAGTCTAGTTAGAGCATCGAGCCCGGCAAAAGGTTCGTCAAGCAGTAGTAGTTTTGGTCTTGCGACTAAGGCCCTTGCAATTCCCACTCTCTGTTTCATTCCGCCACTTAGTTGAGAAGGGTAGTATTTTTCAAACCCGCCAAGCTTCACCAATTTTAGGGCCTCACTTACTCGCTGGGTTTTATCTTCTTCACTTAAGGGAGAATTCAACAAAGAGAGAGCGACATTCTCCCACACACTCTTCCAGGGAAGGAGAGCATAGTCTTGAAAAACAATCACTCGTTCAGGTCCAGGAGTTACGATCTCTTTGTCGTAGAGGGAGATTCTACCCTGTAAAGGAATCTGCGTCGCTGCTGCGAGATTTAAGAGCGTCGTTTTGCCGATTCCACTTGGGCCCACAATTGCCACTCTTCTTGGAAGCTTGAGAGTGAGGTTGAAATCTCTAAAGATCTCCATTCCCTGGCGATAGTGAAAATGAATATTTTCAAACTTCAGCATTTTCTTTATTCCAAGGAGTGAAGTATTCAACGAGTGTTAAAAAGAGCCGATCAAAGATGAGACCTAAGATTCCAATGACCATCATCCCTACAATAACTCGGTCAGTTCTTAACATGTCTTGACTTACGTGAATGAGATAGCCAAGACCAGAGCTTGAAGCAATCATTTCAGCGGCAACCACGGCCATCCAGGAAATTCCAAACCCAATTCTAAGACCCGAGAGAATATAGGGAAGAATTGAAGGAATGATGATGTGTTCAATCTTCTGAGTTTGGGTGAGGCCAAAGACAGAGCCAATGACATGGTATTGTGAAGGAAGTCGCTGCATGCCCGTCATAGTATTAATAAGAATGGGGAAAAAAGAAGCTACCATTGTGAGAAAGAACG
Source organism: Bacteriovoracaceae bacterium (assembly GCA_048267245.1). Classification (GTDB taxonomy): domain Bacteria; phylum Bdellovibrionota; class Bacteriovoracia; order Bacteriovoracales; family Bacteriovoracaceae; genus JBLWXV01. Next base: position 210,901 of record JBLWXV010000002.1, on the reverse strand, counting down.
CTGGCCCATCCCCTATGCCAAACCAAAGAATAGTTAGTGGAATCCAAGCTATCGGCGGGATTGGTCTTAGAAAGTTGAGAACTGAAAATAGCGAGATTCGCAATTTACTCGAGAGCGAGAGCAGAATTCCCATGGGGATAGCAACCAATGTTGAAATGCCAAAACCAATGAAGACTCGCCTAGTACTCTCATACATATCAAGGAAAATACTGCGATCAACGATCGCGGCCCAGAAAGTCTGGGCAATCACACTTGGCCTTGGAAGCAAGAAGGGATTAATTAGTCCAAGGTGACCAAGCAGCTCCCAGATTACAAGGATGACAACAAAGAGTGCGAGCTTAAGGGGAAGGTTCTTCATTAGCCAATAAGACCCATCTCACTAAGTCCTGCGCGAACCTTCACGTCACTAACCTCAATGAAGTCACTCTTGGGGTTGCACAGTACTTCTCTTACTTGATTTCTCTTCATCGATCCGACATGAAAGAGTACTCTCGACTTAAGTCTTGGATAGCGCTCGAGCAATGTGTCGAGTTCAGTGAGATCTGGCTCACCAATTGAGAAGACCTCAGCCCTTTGGGCCAGATCGCTAGAGATTTTATAACCGAGTTCAGTCTCACCAAGCAGGTGATAGTAATAGACAATTTCCTGCAACACTTTAACGTTGGTGCAAAGTTTGGATTTAAGCTTTCCAAGAGCGCCAACAACTTCTTCACCACTATGTCCTCTTTCAAGACAAAAGAAGAAGAAGCTAGAATCAAGAAATGTTGTGCTTTGCTTTGAATCGTTCATTAATATAATTTCCGGTTAGATTGAGTTGTTGCAGTAATACTTTTAAGTGCACAACTTCCAATTCTTTATAAGTTGGGCCATCGACACTAAAAACTTTCTTCACGTTATTTCTAAGCATGCTCTTTGAAACTAGATTTTCTCTTGGGTGAACAGCGGGTGTTTGCGCTGCTTGGAGAAAATCTTCTTTCGTTAATTCAACTGTTTTTGGAATAATTTTTCGAAGCGCTCGGTACATTCTCTTACCAAGATCACTTTCACCAAGTTCCTGATAGGTATCGAGAACCTCAAGTAGGTGAAGGATAGACTGACAGGCGTCAACCTTTCCTTTGGCAATTTCCTCGAGAATCACGACCGCCCAAGCTTCGCCTATCTGTCCAGTTGCAATAAATGTTACATTTGAATCAACCGCTAAGCTCACGTTAAGAAATCCTTTCCATAAAATTAACTCTCTCAACCTCACTTACGTGTTCAATCCCAGTGGCAAATGTTGAGAGATACTCCTTGCACGACAGACGCTTCATAATTGCCACCCTTAGCGAAAGGCGCGGATTAATTTTCCCCACGTAGAGTGATTTTGAGGCAAGAAAGTCGGCCGCAGTTATTTCAACGATTCCTTTTGAATCAATTCCACGACGAAGTTGAGTATAGATATCGACACCCACATCTTCATTGGGAGAGCGCTCATAGCGCTCTAGCACTTCAGTGAAAGTGAGAGCGTCGGTATAGACACTTTCAGGGTTTTCAAAAACATAGCGCAAAACTTTTACGGCCCAGCGATAACCAATACAACCAGCGGCAAAGTGAATAATGCTCGAATCGAGCCATGCTCTAGACATCTCGCCCTCCAGTTATGAAATTGCGCCTTTTAGAATCTCTCTTTCTAAGTCTTCCCAGTTGAGAACTTTCGCCTTTGAACGAGTGATGACTCTAACCATCTCCTGCGCTCCACCGGCTTTTTCAATCTCCAACTCTTTTCTTAGGACGCGTTCAAGCTGTGGCGCCAGAGTATTTTTATGACTTTCAAAAAAGTCGGCCAAATCACTCGGTAATGTTAAACTGATTGTTTTCACTGAAATCGCCTTCGCATAAAGATTTATGAAACATTTCTTTCCCAGGCAAGAAATGTTGAATTATGATTACGTTGTAACGACTAAAATTGTAGTTGAGGTCAAAACCAATGGCAAACTTTCCAGAATCAGTTACTAAGTTTTACAACGAAAGCATTAAAAAAGAGCTCGATCCCAAGTATCTCGAGCGCATTCCGGGCAAGGACTCTCACTGGATCTACGAAGAGAGTGACCTGCCTTGGTTAAAACTTGATATCCAAGTTCCCTTTGAGGAGATGTATCAAGAGGCACTCCCTTGGATGGATGATATGATTTACCAGGATTATCCCTCACTCTTTGATGCCAAGAGTGGTGGCAGCAAGCAACGCGGTTGGAAGACGATTTGCGTGCATGGACTAAGCAAGCACAAGTTTGACCGCGCCTGTGTCTATGGCTACGAACATGAAGACGATGCACCTTACCAATGGACAGAAGTTGCGCAGAAGTGCCCGATCACTAAATCCTTTCTCGAGTCCCTGCCTTACGAAAAGCTCTATCGCGCGCGTTTCACGTGCCTTGAGCCGGGTGGTTACTCGGCCCCACATATCGGTCGCAAGGAACATGCTGACTATAGTCATAAAATTAGCTTTGCCCTCAATCATCCTGCGAAGTGGTCATTCCTCATGGAGCACCACGGACCAATCCCTTGGGAAGCAGGTCGCGGCTTTCTTCTAAACGTCGATGAGAATTATCACTGTGTTTTAAATATGTCTGAAACGCCGAGAATCCACCTCATCACTATGGGCAAGCCAGACTGGAAGCGCTTAAACGAGATTACCTTAAAGAGCTATTACGAAAGTGACCCAAAGGAAAATCTCTACAATTGGGAAAAATCAAAAGACCAGCTCCCGCGCCATATCTAACCTCCCCTTGACGGGGAGGAACTTGTCAAAGAAAGGGGCTCATCTTAGAATTTCCTTTTGATTTCAAGGATTTTCTTCAATGAGTAGACGAGTCGCGCTATTGCACAGCTTTACTGAAAGTAAGTGGGTGAGCTGTCAGACCATTACCTCTAATCTTGTGAGCTCTCTCAAGGTAGCCCTTAAGGGCTCACAAGTTCAAGTTTATGACTTTAATCAGTCAGATAATAAGTATGACTTCTACAAATTGGTGCGAGAAGTTTTTGAGTATCGCCCTGAGCGCATTGTCTTTTGTGATCATAGGCCTCAGCCAGATTACTTCATCAAAGAATACCTCTCACTTTTTTCTGAAGACGAAGAAGAGCATATCCCTGAATTCTTCGTTCACGTTTATGGAGACTTCTCCCTCGACCTCAAGGAATGGAAGGGAATAAATCCAGAACTCACTGAGAAAAAGGTGCACTTCATCTGTGCTTCAGACAAGCAACAGACACTAGTCTCAAATTGGATCAATTCCCCTGAGGGCGTTGTTTCAAAGTGCCCATTTTCAGTCGATGAAAAGGACTTTGACTACGACCCTAAACTGAGAGGACAAATCCGCAGCAAACTTGGTGTCACTGAAGAAGAGACAGTGTTTCTCTATACCGGTAGAGCGAGCCTTCAAAAAAATATCATCGAACTCATCAAGCAATTTGGAAAATTTCTCAACGAAACCAATGCCAACGCGAGACTCTACCTCGCAGGTCAATTTGATAGTATCGGAAACGACTTCCTCGGTGTTGAACTTGGTGAAGGACACTTCTACTGGTATTACCACAAGGCTTTGATGGCAATGCCAGAGAGAGTGCGCGAGCGCGTTCAATATATCGGCAACCTCAATAAGGCCCAGATCAAAGAACTTTGCTGCGCCAGTGACTACTTCTTAAGCCTGAGCGTTCACAACGATGAAGATTTTGGTATGTCACCAGCTGAGGCGCTTTGCTGTGGCCTTCCCTGTATCCTAACTGACTGGGGTGGTTACCACAGCTTCTACAATGAAGAACATCCAGACTACTGTCAGCTTATCCCAACTCGAATTGGAACTTTTAAGATTGAATTTAGAAGTGATCTGTTTCTTGAAAAGTTAAATGCAGCTTGCAAGAGACGCTTCACAGATAAAGAGAGAGAGAGCATTTCAAATCTCTATCACGACAAATTTTCGATAACTGCAACGACAAAGGTACTCACCGAAATTTACTCTAAACCGGCCCCCCCGTTTAGAGGATTCACCAAAAAATTTCTTCAAGCTGCCGACGCTTATAAAATGAAAAAGCGCCTTCCCTTCTGGGAAGAGGATAGTGCTGGAAGTAATGTTATTAGAGTTTACGCGCCAATTTATAAGGAATTTTATGCTTGCTACGCTTCAGAAGAATTTTGATCTCGTCACCAATCTCCTGCGCTTTAGTGACACCTACACCTCTGAAGAGATCTTTCGCTTCACTGGCGGTCGCGTTGTCTACCCAGGGGTAAATTGGTACTTCTCTCCCGTCAATGCCGTTAATCTTTATGAATTTCCAGACATGGAAATCTTTAAGAAAATTCCTTTTGTTACAGTGAGAGATGGACTCTTCTCACTGCTTTTCTTTTTTCACATGATTCCAGAGCCCAAGGGAATTGAAACAAAGTTTATCATTCATGAGTCGCTTATAAACTTTGTCCCAGAAGCATGGCTTCCCAATATTCTACTTTGGCGCCATGAGATTAACACTTTCAATAGACCCTATTCAGAGCTTAAACGCGATTTAATTATCACTGCGAACTTGGATCAATTTGCTTTTAACAAAGAGCAATTCATTAAGATGCTCGAAGAGTCTAAGGACTTTGCAGCTAAAAATAAGATTAAAAATATTAAGACACTTCTTTTTTGTAGAAGAAATCCTCACTTGCTCTCTAGAGAGGATCAGAGCCGCTACTACGCTCAGAGAACTGCAGAGGTTACAGAAATTCTAAATGATACGGGAAATTTAAAATTTGTGACTTGGAAGAAGCTTCGCGCTAGCAATGACACAAACCTTGCCTATGTTCACGATTATAACTCACAGGCTCCCTTTCACCTTGATAGCTTTCTCAATCATATGTTCTGGTCAAAGGGCTGCTTGCCAACTGAAACACAAAAAATTGATTTCAACCCTGAAAGCGCTTTCTTCCAGCGCCACAGTAATTTCCACGGAATCACTATTCACTGTGAACTTCCCAAGCAATATGTGAATAAGACCCTCATTATCGAAGATATGAAAAAATCACTCGGTGTGAAGAAGGCTTCGGTTGAAGATGGATACCGAGGAAATGAGAGTCTCTTTAAGGCAGATTTTCTCGACTTCCTCGATGAGATTTCAAGCGAAGAGAGAGGAAACTTTAAATTCTATCAGTCTAATTAGGCGTTGCTCTAAGCGAGACTCGGTATTGATCGCGAAGTTCGATCTCCGCAGTCTCGCCCGCCTTTGCGATGACTTGCGGCTTAGCGAGAACTTCACCCGACTTTAAATCCTTAATGAAAACTTGAAGCCTATAAGTGCCATCACTATTGGGAGTTGATTCAACTCGCAAATAAGTCTCAAGATCTGGGTGGGCCAGCTGCATCACATTGCCAGCGACAACTGAAGACTGAACCTTAGATTTCTTTAGGCCGGCAAGCTCCGTGTACTCCACATCAAATTTAGTCAGAGCAAAGAGCGAACCTGAAGATAAACTACCAAGAACTAGCAGCATTAAATAAAATTTGGTCATCATGACCCCACCTCATATCCTATGTTTCCCATTATTATCCGCTTCAACGTGAGTAAGGTCAAATCTTCCACTGGAAAGCATATCCATTTGACTTAAAATAGAGTTAACATCTTGTTTGGAGTTCTTAGTGCCCATCTATTTTAATCAATCTTTCAGTCCCAAAGGCTTGCTCAAGAATGGGCATATCCAAACAATCTATCCAAACCTCTTTCGCAAAGTGGCCATTCACTCTAAGAGAGTACGCCTCGAACTTCTCGATAAAGATTTTCTCGACGTCGACTACTATCCCGTTCAAAGCAAGAAGCTCTTAGTTCTAACCCACGGACTTGAAGGCCACAGCAAGGCCCAATATACCAGTGGTATGGCCAAAGCATTTATGGCCGCCCACTACGACGTTCTCGCTTGGAACATGAGAAGTTGCGGAGGAGAACTTAACCGCACTGAAAAATTCTATCACTCAGGAAGTATTGAAGATCTAGAAGAAGTTATCGACTGGGCCCTCAGCATGAAGAGCTATGAAGAAATTCATGTCATCGGCTTTAGCCTTGGTGCTAACGTCACGGCCAACTTCCTCGCCCACAGCGCACCAAAGTATAATGGACTAGTTAAGGGAGGGGTTCTCATTTCAGCTCCCTGCGATCTTAAGACGGCCATCTACAATCTTCAAAGACCGGCCTTTAAAATTTACCGCGAGCAATTTCTCTATACGATGAGAAAGAAAGTACTTAGTAAGCACAAAACTCTTGGCATGGCCGATTACCCAATTGAGCGGGTAAAAAGTATTAAGACATTCATAGAGTTTGATAATCTCTTCACAGCTCCCCTACACGGCTTCAAAGATGCCTTTGACTACTACGAAAGAGCGAGCTCGAGACCTCATCTACATAAAATTGAAATTCCAACTCTCATTCTCAACTCTAAAGATGATCCTTTTCTCACTAAAGAGTGCTTTCCTTCTGAACTTGCTAAAAAGAGTCCCTACCTTCACTTAGAAATCACTAAGCATGGGGGGCACCTGGGTTTTCAAGATTCGTTTGATTTTAGCGGGGCAAGCTTTGCAGAGAGAAGGGCCTTGCAATTTATCAAGGCCCTTGGAAATTTAGCAAAGAATGAAAAGTTAAACCTGGATCTACTTAGCGCTTAACTGGTAACTCCCAGTGGCCCCTTTGTAGCCCTTTACCACCACAAAGTATTTTCCAGAACTCTGAACTTTAAAGCTTACGCTTTCAACGTTTGTCGTGCTCTCGCTCTTGCCCACGATCTTAAGATCAGAATCTAGCAAATAGAGGTCGAGGTCACCTCTAGAGTGATCAAGCTTCACTTGGGCCATAAAATCATCCCCGCTTTGAAGTTCAAACCCGAAGTAGTCGACATCTGTGGCCGAATCAATTGATAGGTCAGTCCCACTGGCCGGTAGCGCAAAAAAGCTCGCCTTATCGGCCGAATCATTTTGACCATCAACGATCTTGTCTGAAGCACTCGCCGAAGAAGATTTATCAAAGAGAAGCTCATAGCTACCGGTAGCATCTTTATAGCCGAGAACAAGAACATAGAATGTACCAGCTCCAGAGAACTCTACTCTTTCAGTGTTCGTTGTGCCCTCACTCTTCGCAATAACCTTTCCACTAGAGTTATATACTTTAAGATCGAGATCCCCCTTAGCATGAGAGAAGTTCACTTGAACAGAAGCACTCTCTCCGGCAGAAAGCTTTACTTTAAAGTAGTCCTTATCACCATTTTTATCGATTGCTTCATGGTAAGTAGCTCTCAGAACACTAATTACTTTTGCCGTGGCAGTTGTATCGCCGACTCCATCTTCATCGGGTGGATCCTGGTCTGAATCATCTCCTCCCACAGATGTTAAAACTGAAGGGAAGCGACTTTGGATAAGTGGAACGATCTTAGACATCGGTACAGCGTAATTTTCAATCCCTCTTCCTGCCCCATTATTGCCAAGTCCAGCATGGTGAATCGCAATCACTCTACCGCTTGAGCTATCAAAAACTGGAGAGCCACTTGATCCTCCAAGAGTATCCGCGTTGTGAGTGTATTCACTTCCAACCGCAGTGATCTCACCTTTAGAGTATTTCTTACTCCAATCACAGCTGCGATTTGAGTAGTAGTCACAGTTTTGCTGAATCACAGTGATCTGCTTTCCCGCTTGAAAGGAAGCCGAATCGAGATCAACAAATCCATAGACAAGTCCAGGACTTCCAGAGCATCTAAGCAGGGCAAAATCGAGTGTTTCATCATTGCCAATAAACTCTGAACAATCAAAGCGCTCCATGGCCGCGCTTGAGACGCCCTTTATATGATCAAATGTAACACTCACTCCCCTGGCATAACTGGCCGATGGAATGCAGTGCTGGTTTGTCATGAGGATATCTTCCCCAATGAGAAAGCCGCTACAGCGCGATCCCATATCCGGCAGGTCAATGTCGGCCACCGGTAGAGACCACTCTCTAATGTTACTGGATTCAGCGAGGTCTCCAATCTCAACCCAATCAAGTGAGCCAACAATAATTTGGCCTTGAGAAAGCTGTGGAACACCTCCCGCTTCTTTTCTTGAACCACAAGAAATGACGAGAACTAATAAAAACAGCGTCAAGCATAGATGCCTTCTTCTCATACGTGGACTCCTTCCCTCTAAGATTACCGACCAGATTGCTCACCAATCGGTTGAAAGCCCATCTAATATAGCCAGAAGTAATCCTTCGCTAAAGCAAAGAAGTCTAAAAAAAAATTCGAGTTTTAAAGCAAGATTTTAGCTTTTGAAGACATTTTCAGGGACACTTTGACCCTAAATATCAATGATCTTTACGTCTTTCTTCTTCAAAGAGCGCAAACTCTCTGGAATGTTTGAAACGATCTCTTCTTCTAGTGCCACAATGATCCTCTCTTTGAGAAAAGTTCTGGCGTGCACGAGGCTTACCTCCCTAGTGGGAACAGGCGAAGAGAAGGTGTGAAGCATGCGCTTTTGCTTATCAGATAAATCGATCGCCGCCAGCTCAGGAAGCAGGGTATAGCCACCGCTCTTTTCAACGAGATTTTGAAGTGTGCCCAAGTGTCCACTTTCAAACTCAACATTTGAAACGCGACTTCCCTTACCTTTAAAGCTACAAACTCTCATCATCTGATTTCTAAAACAATGACCTTCATTAAGTAGCCACAAACCATTCTCAGTTAGGTCCTTCTCTTCAAGCTTCTTTTTCTTAGCAAGCTCATGCTCTGGTGAAGCGTAGACGTAGAAGGGCTCGTAAAAGAGAGTTCTCTCAATGAGAGAGTCGTCATGAAGAGGAGTTACAAGTAGGCCTGCATCGTATTGATCGCGCGAGAGTCCAAAAATAATATCTTCCGTCTTCACTTCTTCAATAATGAGGTGAACCTTGGGATATTTGCGTGCAAAGGGGCCAATAAAGTAGGGAGTGAGATAGGGCGCAAGAGTGGGAATCACTGCGAGCTTAAACTCTCCAGTGAGTTCGGCCTCTGCAGAGCTCAGTACATCTCGTATGCGATTAAACTCGAACACGGCCTTTAAGCCTTGCTTTAGAAAGACCTCACCTTCCCGAGTCGGAAGCACTGGGCTTTTTGAGCGGTCAAAAATAATGATGCCCAATTCCTCTTCAAGCTTTTGAATCTGCATTGAGAGTGTAGGTTGAGTCACATGGCATGCCTTAGCGGCTTGTCCGAAGTGGCGAAATTTATTAACAGCTAGGGCGTATTCGATTTGTGTAATAGTCATGCCCCGATTATAGCCTTATTGAATTTAAAACATAATAGATTTTATCTATGTGGCTATAAAAGAAGCCTTTTCATCCGTTTAAGCCACAGGGTAGACTGATTACGTCAGGGGAGCTCGAACTATCGAGCTGAGAGGCCCAATGGTGGGCGACCCTTCGAACTTGATGCAGCCAAATGCTGACGGAAGGAGACGCGCTTTGCAAAGTAATATTCTCATTACCGAAACCCTCACCCCACTCGACTGGATTGTCTTCACGCTCATTCTGCTCATTACTCTCGGCTCCATCTTCTTTGGCGAGTGGAAAAAGAAATCCCTACATCTCAAAGATGACGAGACCCTAAACTTCCTAGACATTCTCATTATGGGGCGCGGCCTCACCCTTCCTCTCTTTGTCGCCACACTCGTGGCCACTTGGTACGGAGGAATTTTTGGTGTGACTGAAATTGCCTTTAACCAAGGTATCTATAATTTCATTACCCAAGGTCTCTTTTGGTATGTCTCTTATATTATCTTTGCTCTCTATCTCGTGCACAAAGTAACCCCCTATCAAGCTGTCACACTGCCAGACCTAATCGACAAAATGTTTGGTCCGCGCTCGGCCAAGCTCGCTGCAGTTTTCAATTTCTTTAACGTTCTGCCGATTGCCTATGTCATTAGCCTCGGCCTTTTCATTCAGCTCATCACCGACTACACCCTGCTGACCTCCATGAGCATTGGCCTCGTCTTTGTCGTTGCCTATTCGATGTGGGGAGGTTTGCGAGCGGTCGTCTATAGTGACTCGATTCAATTCTATGTGATGTGCTTGAGCGTCTTTCTAGTCCTTGCATTTTCCGTCGCTAACTTTGGTGGACTAGGCTTTCTTAAAGCAAATCTTCCGGCCTCACACTTTGACCCCACAGGGGGAGTTGGAATTGCGACGACATTGGTTTGGGGCTTTATAGCCCTCTCCACCTTGGTCGATCCAAATTTCTACCAAAGAGTCTTTGCCGCCAAGAGTGAGAGGGTTGCTCGCAAAGGCATTCTCCTCTCCACGGCGATCTGGTTTTGTTTTGACATTTGTACAACTTTTGGAGCGATGTATGCGAAGGCAAAAATCCCGGAGGCCCAAAGTGGCCACGCCTATCTCACTTACGCCCTTCAACTTCTTCCAAATGGCCTGAGAGGATTTTTTCTAGCGGGAATTCTCGCCACCATTCTCTCAACACTCGATAGTTACCTCTTCCTCGCCGGAACGACTCTAGCCTATGACTTGGCCCCCAAGAAGTGGAAGGGCCGGGTGTGGATTCACCACTTTGGTGTCATGCTCGTTGCAGCACTTAGCTTAGTATTGGCCACCAGCTTTGACGGCTCAATTAAAGCCGTCTGGAAGACCCTGGGCTCCTACTCTGCCTCATGCCTACTCTTTCCCGTCCTCGTGGGACATCTCCTACCCGGACGTCTGAGCGATAAGCAATTTATCACCAGCTCTCTACTTGGAGTGATCGCGGTGACCTATTGGCGCAATGCCACGCACACTGGTTTTTGGGAGAATGTGGACGAGCTCTACATCGGTCTCATTGTCACTGGTATGGCACTTGGCGTAAGCACACTCAGACCAAGTGCAACAAAAGCCAAACATTCTTAAACTCTGCCCCTTTGCGCCCAGCTATGTTAGCGCTAGAATGCCCATTTAAATTTTCATGCCGATTTCCCATGAGAAGTCGGTCTGCAACATTCGCAAAGGATGCAGTTCATGAGTGAACCTACACAAGAAGAAAAACGCAAACTCGCCCTCGAATATCACTCTGGTGGTCGCCCCGGTAAAATTGAGGTCAGACCTTCAAAGCCATGTATCACAAGTCGCGACCTCGCCCTCGCCTACACACCTGGTGTCGCGGCCCCATGCCTAGAAATCGCTAAAGATGAAGAGCTCGCTTATAAATATACCGCCAAGGGAAATCTCGTTGCGGTTATCTCAAACGGAACTGCAGTACTCGGTCTAGGAGACATCGGCGCCGTTGCTGGCAAGCCAGTAATGGAAGGCAAGGGCGTTCTCTTTAAGCGCTTTGCCGACATTGACGTCTTTGACATTGAAGTTAATGAAAATTCAATTGAAGGTATGGTCAATATCGTCAAGGCACTCGAGCCAACTTTCGGTGGTATCAACCTCGAAGATATTAAGGCACCGGAGTGTTTTGAAATTGAGCAACAGCTCATCGAAAAAATGAATATTCCCGTCTTTCACGACGACCAACACGGCACCGCCATCATCGCCTCTGCCGCCTTCTTAAATGCAATTGAAATTTCTGGTCGCAAAATGGGAGAGGCGAAAATCGTCTTCTCTGGCGCCGGAGCCGCTTCTATCGCCTGTGCCAAGCTCTTCTTTGACCTGGGTGTAAAGAAAGAAAATCTCATTATGTGCGATTCAAAGGGTGTGATCTACAAAGGGCGCACGGAAGGGATGAATAAGTACAAAGATGAGTTCGCAGTTGAAACTGATGCACGAACGATCAGTGACGCCCTTAAAGGTGCTGACGCATTCATCGGTGTTTCTGTTCGCGGAATTATCACTCAAGACATGATCAAAGAAATGGCCCCGACGCCAATTATCTTTGCCATGGCCAACCCCGATCCAGAAATCTATCCACACGAAGTTCACGAAGTTCGTCCAGATGCCATTATGGCCACTGGCCGCTCTGACTATCCTAACCAAGTAAATAACGTTCTTGGTTTTCCATTCATCTTCCGCGGCGCCCTCGATGTTCGCGCGAAGAAAATTAACACTGAAATGAAGCTTGCGGCCGTTAAGGCCCTCGCAGAGCTTGCTAAGGAAGAAGTTCCTGAAGAAGTAAAACTCGCCTACGGTGGTGAGAATTTTTCTTTTGGGCCAAATTATTTGATTCCAAAGCCATTTGATACTCGCGTTCTCACACGCGTGACTCCCGCTGTTGCCAAAGCCGCAATGGAAAGTGGAGTGGCCAGAACCGAAATCTCTGATCTCGCAGCCTATGCGAGAAACCTTGAGAACCGCCTTGGAACAAGTGCTGGCTTCATGAAGAATATTCGCGACCGCCTTGCCGCTCACGTGGCCAAACGTGGTAAGCCAATTCGCATGGCCTTCGCCGAAGGTGCCAACACCCGCATTCTTGAAGCTGTTCGCCTCATTCGCGACGAAAATAGAATTGAGCCAGTTCTTCTGGGAGACCAAAAGCAAATTCTTAGCAAAATGGACAAGCTCGGCTTTTCTGATCTCAAGGATCTAGAAATCATTCAGCCCAATAAGAGCGAGCACTTTGAAGACTTCTATAATGAGTACACTAAAGAGCGCCAAAGAAGTGGCGTAAGTATGTACCATGCTGAAGATGCTATGGGACAAGAGAATTACTTCGGCTCAATGCTTGCTCGCAAAGGCATGGTTGATAGCTTTCTCGCTGGCCCCACTCTCTCTTACCCAACTTGTTTTGGCCCAATCATGAACGTGCTTGGAACAAAAGAGCATAAGAAAGCTGCCGGTATCTTTATCCTCACTTTTAAAAACCGCGTTCTCTTTCTTGCTGACTGTACTGCTCAGATTGATCCTAATTCTGAAGAGCTCTCAGAGATTGCCATCAGTGCAGCTGCACTCTACAAAGATCTCATGAGAAAAGATCCGCGCATCGCCTTCCTAAGCTTCTCAAGCTTTGGGTCTAACAGCCATCCAAATGCCAAGAAAGTAAAAAAGGCAGTGCAGATCACTAAGAGCAAGCGCCCAGACCTCATTGTTGACGGTGAAATCCAAGCCGACGTAGCAGTTAACAAGAATATTATGAACAAGCTCTTTGAGTTCGCTGAACTTGATCAAGCCGCAGACATTTTGATCTTCCCTGAACTCAACAGTGCTAACATCTCTTACAAACTTCTCCAGCAACTCTCTGAGTGCGATGCAATCGGGCCAATCCTGGTTCCGATGAAGAAGTCTGTGAATATTATTCAAAGAACCGCGCCAGTGGGAGAAATCCTCAACATGGCCGCTCTCACTGCCCTACTTGCAGCTGAAGAGCAAGTTAACGAGTCAAAGGGGAAATAAGATGCACAAGATTATCTCAACCGAAAAAGCTCCAGCGGCCGTCGGCACCTACTCTCAAGGTGTCGAGCTGCAGGGAATGTTCTACTTCTCAGGTCAAATTGGTCTCGATCCAGCAAATGGAGAGCTCAAAAAGACCTTCGATGAGCAACTCGATCAAATCTTAAAAAATGTTGACGGGCTACTTGAATCACAAGATCTCAAGAGAACAAATATTTTTAAGACCACAATCTTTATGACTGATCTCGCCGAGTTCAGCAAAGTAAACGCTGCCTACGAGAAGTATTTTGAAAAACCATACCCAGCAAGAAGTTGTGTTCAAGTTTCAGCACTCCCCAAAGGCGCAGTGATTGAAATTGAGGTTATGGCCCAAAGACATTAATGGTTTTTGTAAAAAGAAAGTACATTTTCGAAACTCGCAAAACCAAAACCTTGCGATACTTTCTCAATCTGTGCCTGCTTCTGATTGGAGCAGGCATTGCCTACACCATGCTTTGTGTGGGCTTTGTTTGGTACGCACGCTACGAAGAAGAGCGCGGCATTCAAGCCTTCTATAAGCGCCCGCCAGACCTCATTAGTGTCTACACGGGAGATGCTGGCCGAATTGCTTACGGCATTAAAAAGGCAAAAGAATACAACCAATCGCATATCTTTATTACTGGGGTCTACTCCAAGAATTCCGTAGAAACCCTGATTGCCCCCTTAGAAGTTGGAAGTGAGCTCGACCCCAATCAACTGGAAATTGATTATCTTGCTCGCAACACTGTTGAAAATGGAATTAGCACCCTTCGCTACCTGCGTGAGCAAAAGGGAATAGAGCGCGTGCTCGTAGTCTCACACGACTATCACATCCCTAGAATTAAACACATTCTCGATAAGGTGCGCTCAAGTAGCGACAGCTATGAATTCTACTACTCAGGCATTAAGACTGATTACCTCGATATGAGAAATATTAAAATTCTCTATAAAGAAGTTTTCAAATACGCTCGCACGTATCTCTTTCTCCTCATGTGGGATCAAGAGATCTCTAGCGAAAACTTGATTCAATTAAACTCTGACGACTGAGATCACTTCTTCCAATGACTCTACTGAAGAGATGGTGCGAAGAAGTTCTGAGTAATCCTTCACTTCTACTTCAAAGATAAAACTTCCCTTGCGATCGGGAAGCGACTTGGCCATGGCCGAGCGAATATTCACGCCGCCACCGTTAATCGTCTTAGAAATTGAAGAGAGAATTCCCGGCTTATCGTGCGTGACCACGCGAATATTAACCGGATGCTTAAATTCAAAGTTTTGATTCCATTCAACATCAATCGTGCGAGCAAGCTCGCCTACTTCAACGCGATTACAACCAGCGGTGTGAACCGTAATTCCGCGTCCACGAGTGATATAGCCGCGGATAGGGTCACCAGGGATGGGATTACAACAGCGAGCAAGCCTCACCATAACATCATCCATTCCATCAACAATAACAGCGTTATCTTTATGGGCCTTGCGGCGCACGTTCTTACTGAGCTTTTGAGAATATGTGTCGATCTCAGTCATCTGCTGAGCGACTTCATCGCTGGCGGTCTTATCTTTTAAGCTTGGAAAAGCTTTAAGGGCACTGGCGACGCTAAATTTACCTGCACCTAAGTGAATATAGAATTCATCTTCATTGGCACAACTATACTGGGACATGGCCTTGTCAAAGTCGCCGTTCTTTTTAACCGCCTTAACACTAGTGCCAAGGACCCGCAGGGCCTTCTCAAGAATCTCAAGCCCGAGTTCTTTATTGCTCTCGCGCTCAATCTTAAGTAGCCACTGCTTAATCTTAGTCTTCGCGCGCGAAGTCTTGGCGATATTGAGCCAGTCCTTTGAAGGAGTCTGGTTCTTATTGGTGAGAATCTCTAGCGTGTCACCAGACTTTAGGGTGTGTCTGAGCGGCACCATCTTGCCGTTGACCTTAGCTCCGACACAGTGATTGCCCACATCAGTGTGAATGGCGTAGGCGAAGTCGAGTGGAGTAGCGCCGTAGCGAAGCTCGCGCACATCACCCTTAGGAGTAAAAATAAATACCCCACCGATATCGAGGTCATTCTTAATAACGTCTAGAAACTCTGAGTTATTTTCAACGTTGTGGTTGAACTCAAGAAGTTCCTGAACCCAATCAAGCTTTGTATTTCCAGAGGCCATCCCCTCTTTATACTTCCAGTGCGCAGCAACCCCGGTCTCAGCGACTTCATCCATGTCCTGGGTGCGGATCTGAATTTCAATGCGCTCGGCCTGAGGTCCAATAACTGTGGTGTGAAGGGACTGGTAGTTGTTCACCTTAGGAATAGCAATATAATCCTTAAAGCGACCAGGGATCGGCGTAAATGAAGAGTGGATAATCCCAAGTGCCTTATAGCACTCGGTGATGTTTCCAACGATCAATCTAAAGGCGAGGATGTCTTGAATCTGCTCAAAGTCCACGCCGCGAGCGGCCATCTTCTTATAGATTGAGTAAAAATGTTTGGGGCGGCCTTTCACTTCGGCCTTTAAACCATACTCAAGAAGCTTATCGTGTACGATCTCAATCGTATCTCTGATATAGCTCTCGCGCTCACCCTTTTTCATGGCGACTTTCTCGGCCAAGCGGTAGTAGATCTCTGGCTTAATAAAGCGCAGGCAAAGATCTTCGAGATCGCCCTTTACCGAGTTAATACCAAGGCGACTGGCCAGAGGCACATAAATATCAAGAGTCTCTTGAGCAATCTTCTTTTGCTTTTCTTCTGAAACGTATTGAAGAGTTCGCATATTGTGCATGCGATCGGCTAGCTTCACGATAATTACGCGAAGATCCTTTGCCATGGCCACAACCATCTTGCGAAAGTTCTCGGCCTGGCTCTCTTCCTTTGTCTTAAATTTGATTTTAGAAATTTTGGTTAGCCCCACCACGATCTGGGCGATATTCTTTCCAAACTTCTCTTCAATCTCACTTGGCTCAACTCCACAATCTTCCACTACATCGTGAAGGAGTCCGGCAATAATACTATCGAGGTCCATGCGAAGCTTGATGAGCGTCGCTGAAACGTTGATGGGGTGAATGATATAGTCTTCACCACTTGAGCGCTTCTGACCCTCGTGTGCCTTGGTGGCAAAGTGAAAGGCGCGCTCGAGGAGATCAAAGTTGGCATCGGGGTAATAGGCCGAGAGTCGGTTCTTGAGATCATCAAGACCGATATCGCGCTCATGAGAAAAGTCTAACGTTCTATACATGCTCAAGATTCAATTACCCCACGTATGATGTCCGAGAGATCATTATATGCTTTTTCTAGGTCGTCATTGACGACCAAGTGATCGTAGTCATTCATGCGCTCCAACTCTCTTTTTGAATTCATCAACCTCAGGTTGATGACACCCGTGGAGTCAGTGCCGCGCCCACGCAGACGAGTCTCAAGTGCATCCACGCTTGGAGGGGCGATAAAAATCGCCACCGTCTGATCAAACGCCTCTTTCATCGCATCCGTGCCCTGCACGTCTAGATCAAAGAGTAACACACTTCCAGATTTGAGCTTTGATTCAACAAAGCTTTTTGAACTTCCATAGAAGTTTCCGTGAACTTCGGCCCACTCAATAAAGTCTCCGGCGTCTCTCATCTTCTTAAAAGTCTCAACATCGGTGAAGTTATAACTCTCACCATCGACTTCCCCTTTTCTCATGGCCCGCGTTGTGTACGAGACACTCTCTTCGATCATTGGGAACTCTTTTTTGAGTCTTTTTATAAGGGTCGACTTCCCTGAGCCACTTGGGGCCACAATAACTATGAGTTTTCCGTGCTGACTCACACCTACTCCAAATTCAACGCTTGTTCGCGAATTTTCTCTAACTGAACTTTCATTTGAACGACAGAGTTTGAAATCCCTTCAATACTCGACTTAGAACCAATGGTATTGGTCTCGCGACCGAGTTCCTGAAGAAGAAACTCGATCTGCCTTCCAACTTCTCCACCTTGATTTAAAAGATCAGAGAATTTTGTCAGGTGCGACTTAATGCGATTGATTTCTTCATGCACATCCATCTTTTCAAGATAGAAGACTACTTCCTGCATAAAGCGAGGCTCTTCTACTTGTATCTCACTAGCAAGATCGGCAAATCTCTTTCTGAGCTTTTCTTCTACTGACTTTTGGAAGTTCTCTGTCTCACCTTCGACTATGGCAAAATTCTTCTTATAAATTTCAAGGTGATTCTCAAGAACGCTCTTGAGCTTTTCGCCCTCGACCTCACGAGACTCACAAAGTCCGGCAGCTGCTCCCTTAAAGGCTTCAACAACTAAGCCCGAGAGAAGATCCACTCTATTTTCATCTTGATCTTTTTGAAACTCTCCACGAAAGAGATCACTCGGCGACATCACAAGCTGTGTATCGTAGCGATCGCACAGGTGGGAAAAGCTCACCAAAAAATCTTCAACCTTCGTTGTGTCGATCTCCTCAAATTTAGATCTTCCCTCGGCACGCTTGTAGTTGACGTAGATATCAAAGCTACCGCGAGCAAATTTATCAGTGAGAGCTTTCTTGAGATCGAGCTCAATGGCATTGAACATCGATGACATTTTAAAGCGGATATCTTTGAAGCGGTGGTTAACGCTCTTGATCTCAACGCTCACATGATAATCATCATTTGAGCTGTCGCCTTTACCAAAGCCAGTCATCGACTGAATTTTCATTCAATTCTCCAAATACTATGAGCGAAAGTCGGCAATCGTTTGATTGCCAATTTTTCTAAATTTTTCAAAGCGCGCATCAAGGCGCTTCTTCTGATCCATTTTTAAAAGAGCAGTGAGTTCAGTCTGAATTGTTTTTCTCACCACTTCGATAGCGGCTTTAGAGTCGCGGTGTGCCCCACCCATCGGCTCCTTAATAATTCCATCGACAACTTGCAATTCAAGCGCTTTCTCAGGACCTAGCTGGAGAGAATTCGCCGCAGTCTCAGCTTTCTTTGGGTCGGCCCAAAGAATTGAAGCGCACGACTCAGGAGAAATCACACTATAAACTGAGTACTCCATCATGAGAACGCGGTCAGCAATTGCAATTCCAAGAGCGCCACCAGAACCACCTTCGCCAATCACAATTGAGAGCACAGGGGATTTAATATCAAACATCTCAACTAAGTTCTCAGCAATAGCTTGGGCCTGCCCGCGCTCTTCAGCACCGATACCTGGGTAGGCGCCAGGAGTGTCAACAAAAGTGACTACCGGAAGGTTAAAGCGACTCGCCATTTGCATAATGCGAAGGGCTTTGCGGTAGCCCTCAGGACGAGGCATCCCAAAGTTGTGATGAACTTTTTCTTTAGTCTTGCGACCTTTCTCAATGCCAATCACGGCGCACTTAATTCCACCAATAGTTCCAAGACCAGTGAGAATTGCTGGGTCATTGGCAAAGCGGCGATCACCAGCAAGTTCGTGCCACTCATCTACAAGACCGTCGATATAATCAACAGCATGTGGACGTTGAGGATGGCGAGAGAGCTGTACGCGCTCCCAAGGAGTTAGGTTAGTATAAATATCTTTCAAGAGTTGGTTCACTTTCATTTGAAGCGCTTCAACTTCGTTAGATAAATCGATGTTTGGTTTCTTTCCAGCTTCTTTGAGTTCTTTGATCTGAATTTCAAGATCCCGAACGGGCTTTTCAAACTCCAAAGCGAATGAATTGAGAAGATCGCTCACAAGGGGCCCCTCTGTCTAAAGGGCCAGTCCTGCTGACCCTATCGCGTTAATCATTTGAGGGAGAATAGCCCGAAAAGTGGCATAAAACAATGAATTGCGGCACTGCACACAGCAAGGAAAAAGCCGTTTTACTGCATGGCCCAGCCCTGAACCTGACCATTCTCAAAATACACCGTTCTCATCTGGCCGTTGTGATAGAAACTCCAGCGCTCATTTTGATAACGCGGATCTCCAGCGACATCCACTCGCGCAGGTCTTCCCCACATTTCAAGTACTTGGTCCTTGGCCATGCCGACATTAATCTCTGGCCCATATTGCGGGACCGTCGGCGCAATAAGATCGAGGGTGTTCATCTGATGGGCCTTTGGATAGTTTACGCCGCCAATCGAAGCGGGAGCGCGCCCACTAGAGTAGCTATCGGCCGCCGCTCCATCTTTAGTTTGAAGGTAAACTTCGCGCTCATAGGGAGAGAGCGAGAGATAGTAGATGCGTTCAGAGTCTGTCGTAAAATAGCCCTGGGCCTCACGATACTGAGAGAACTCTCGTTCATTGAGTGCATTTTCACGGCGAATAAGCTCTCGCCTAATACTCTCCTCTTCCTCGTATGTTCTCTTAGTCGCTCCCATAGTTGGTGTGCGACGATAGATATCTTGTTGTGAGCGGTAGGCTTCTCCAGAGTCGCCGGCCGTAACTTGAAAGTCCTGACCTGGAACCCAGTAGCTTCCATCGTCATGATCCATCTCATCGATGAACGTGCGACTAGTGAGCATTTGAGCGCAGCTCGTAAGGGTGAGTACCGAGCTCAAAAGTAATACCGGGGTAATTTGCTTAAGTTTCTTAATCGTCATAACGACTCCTCCTAAGCAATTTTTTCGTCTGAAATCGACTTGGGCCCAAGCCCGAGTCGCTCTAGAGGTAAAATGTTCCAAGCCGCTCTAGAGAACTCAACTTAAAGCCTCAATAAGTCGATAAGGAGGGGTAGTTTGGCAAAAGAAAAGTGAGTAACTTTTTGGAAAAATGGCAGAAAATTGAAGCAATCATCAATCGTATTCTAGGACAAATCTTTGCCCTAGTTGCCTCGCTAACTTCTAAGATCACTCCCGCGAAATTTAAAAGTGCCAAACAAAGAAAGCAGGCACCAGGCCCATCTAAGTTCAAAGAAAAATTTCTCGCCTATCAAACGGCCCTTACAAATTGGGCACTCAAGCGCAAGCAAGGCGTTCAAAAAGTCGCTTCAAATTCACAAGGCTACGCAATCTCCATCGTTTTAAAAGCACGCTCAATCAAGTTAAGTAGCTTCAAACCACACGGGATGTTGCTAGCGATTGCGGCCCTTTTCACACCTATCTTTCTCAAAATAAAAAGTTGGGTGGTCACACTCAAGCCAACCACAATAGCCCTTTCAATTTCTTCATTTGCCATCTTTAGTTTGGCCGGTCTTCAGATCTATCAAAACTCTAAGGAAATCGCTGATGAGAGCGGAATGATCACCAAAGTTGAACTCGTGGAAGAGCTAGAAAAGGCGGGAGAAATTAGCCGCAGACCTGCCAATCACGGCAAGATCAGACAGATCTTAACGGTGACCAATCTCAACATGCCCGTCTACTTAGGAAAATCGACGGACTTAAGTTCAGTCATTCTCGATTTCACAATCATTACAACCAATAGAACGACTAGAAATTTTCTCTTTGAAAATGAAATTCTCATTCGCGACCAGCTCACGAATTCAGTTCACCCCACTCTGCCAGAGTTCACACTCACGACAGAGGGAAAAGAAATCATCAAGCAGAAAATTAAGGATGATCTCAACGCGCTTATTAAAAAGCTCGATCAATCAGAAGAATACCAAGACCTCATCAAGGATGAGGCCCTCGGTATAGAAGACGTGTACGTCGATGCCCTCCTGGCCAACTAGCCCGCAATACTTTGAGTAGGACTCAATAAAAATTTTCTCAGCGTATTGGGGGAGATCGCCAGTGTCCTCGCCGTCAACTTGAGATTACTTCCCAACCTGCGATAAACCTTTCGAGCGTACTCCGTTTTAATTGCCTCCATAGTGAGAATATTAGAGTTACTCTCTTCTACTTCAACCACCGTCTGAGGATTCTTCTCATCCTCCTCGCTCACGCAGAGATAACTAGTTTGCTCAACTGCCACCTTGCGCTCGAGAAAACCAATCAATTCGCGGTAATTTCCTGGCCAGCGCTGCCTGCGAAGATAAGCGTGTAGCTCTTGAGAAATAGTCACTCCCTTCTTCACCGCCCAGCGAGAAGCAAAGGCCGAAATAGACTTTGGCTCTGATCGCAAAGGGGCCAAGCGATGGGTATAGCCGCTTGAGAGGCGAAAGAAAAAATCTCGCCTCATTGCCCCTGAGCCAACGAGTTCAGAGAGTTCTCTTCCTGAGGCAAAGATGATTCTTGGAGAAGCACTCTTTTCAAAGTTTGCTCCCACGGGTCTAAATTTTTTGTTATCTAGAAAAAGTAGCAATTTGACTTGTAAGTCGTGATTGAGACTATCTACTTCATCGAGAAAGAGCGTTCCGTCATTGGCTTCTTCAACTGCGCCCGCCTTATTGTAAATGGCCCCTGTGAAGGATCCTTTTAAGTGCCCAAAGAGCTCAGAAGCGAGTAGTGATTCAGGAATCGCCGAGAGATTCAAATGAACAAATTTCCCTCTTCTGCCACTTCCCTCGTGAATGTACTTGGCCATACGACTCTTTCCCGTTCCCGTCTCTCCCATGATTAAGATATTGAGGTCAGACTTCACAATACTCTCAGGCACCTTGGATTCCTCACAATCTCTTCGCCCATCTCCCACCAGGAATTCAATTCGGTTGTAACCAATATCAACACAGTCACCTCTCAGTAGATAACTGCGAAAACTTGGGCTGCCGTTGTGAAGAAAGAATGAGCGCCCGAGCGACTGAATCATAAATCTGCCCTCCTCAATCGAATTGTCGAGAACGATCTCATAGCCTCCCTGCCCCATAGGGCCTGGAAGTAACCACTTGAGGGGATCAACAGCGAGCTCGCCCGCGCTCGCGCGCTCAATAGTTAATCTTGTGCGTGATAGCTTGAGGTTTCGAGCGCGCTCACTAAAGGGTTGTAATTTTATTGTATCTCCGAGTCTCACTCCAGACTCGAGAATCGCCCTGTCGCCAGGAAGTTGCTCTTTTTCAATACCCATAACTTCTCCTTTATTTGGTTGGAGGAAGTCATTTCAAGGCAAGTGCCCCAAGGCGCTAAGGCAAAGCACCGCCCCTTAACGGATCGCGTCTGCTGGTCTATTATCTAGCCTAAATAGAGGTTTATATGTCCCACCAAATTGCAAAAGGCACTACAACGTTTCGCTATGGCTTCCAATCGGAGACCCAGCTGCTTACGTTCTTGCTTGAAAATAAAAATCTAATTGGCCTCGCCTTCATCGGCAGATCAAATGTAGGCAAGTCGAGTTTGATTAACGCTCTCTTTGGCAAAAAAACTGCGAGAACCTCTAAAACTCCTGGTCGCACAAGAGAGATTAACGTTTTTACTTTTAGACTTGAGACTGAGGGCAAGATCGATGAATCGCTTCCTGAATTCTATCTCTTTGATCTACCAGGCTACGGGTTTGCGCAAGTTGACGATAAGATGAGCCAGAATTGGAATTTGCTCATGACGACATTCTTCAAGCACTCTTCAAAGAATATCGCCCTTTGCAATCTTCAAGACTCTAGGCACCCGATGCAAAAAGCTGACTTTGATTACCGCGACTTCATTCTTCCCTTTGAGTTCGAATCAATTCTCATTCTCAATAAGATTGATAAATTAAAAACTCAAAAAGACAGGGCCGCGCTAAAGAAGATCTTTCCAAAGATTAAGGCCGAATTTAAGCATGCGATTGCCACACACTCAACTTCAGCCGAGAGCTTGCAAGGTGTTAGTGAACTGGAAAATGAAATTGCAAATTACTTGATTTCTAAGACTGGAAGTGAAGAGTAGTAGGATGCACTACTCTTCTTTGACCGTCTCTTGAGAGGCGGGTTGTTCTGAAAAGCGGATGTTATTAACTTCATCCTCAATATTCTCTAGATCTTTTTCACAAACTTTAATCTCACCAAGTAACTCGTGAACGCGAGAGTTCTCCCACTTGAGCTCTCCACTACAAAGCGCTTTCGCTACAAGTAAGCCCAGCTCTTCGTAATTTTCATGGAGCTTAGTATTGGTTTTAGAAGCACTCAACATGCGCTTTCCAATCTCAGTGGTGCGCTTTAACTCACCCTGACAGGTTTGTAGCATCTTGTGCATACGATCTTTAAAATTAGACTCGGCCGGCATGGTTAACTCCTTGAACATTATTATAGAGATTCCTTCCCTTTATTGTGAAGGCGGCATCTTCTGATAATATAGAAAAGTGCTTAACATGGCGGAATAACAAGATGATTGAGGCGTTGCTAAAATTCAGACTTCCTAAGATCCTAACTCCCGACGAAAAAGATCGGTTGCGCGAGACAATGGAAAAGCTTTATGAGCAATACCCAAGCGGCACCGATGCCTGGGGGCTCAACCTTGAGCGCGCCAGCAAGAGCCTTCACGCCCTGTATCCAGTTTACAAGAGATATTTCTCCACTCGCGTCTTTGGCAAGGAGAACGTGCCCGATGGCCCATGTCTAGTGGTCTCAAATCACTCGGGACAAATTGCCATTGATGGCATGCTCATTGGAATCGCCTTTGCCCTAGAGCTTGAGCGCCCAAAAATTTTGCGCGCGATGGTCGAGCGCTTCTTTATCGGTCTTCCCTTTATCAATCAAATTGCCAGTGAAGGAGGAGCGGTCCTCGGTGATCGCCAGAATTGCCAATCACTACTTGAGCGCGATCAATCGGTCTTGGTTTTCCCTGAGGGAGTTCCAGGCGTGGCAAAGAGTACTTCCGAATTTTACCAGCTTCAAAGATTCACGCGCGGTTTCTATCGCATGGCCTTGCAGGCCAATGTTCCCATCGTTCCCGTTGCCGTGGTGGGCGCTGAAGAATTCTTTCCCTATGTCTTTCAAGCAAAGAAACTCGCCAAATTTATAGGCATGCCAGCACTCCCTTTGAGCCTAAACTACTTCCCACTGCCCTCACCTGTCGACATTCACATTCTTCCTCCAGTTATGCCCAAGAGTGAGCTTGGAGTGGACGCGGTCGATAGCGTGATTGACGAAGAAGTCGTGGCGCTAAGAAAAATGATTCAAGATAAAATTGATGAAGAACTTCCTAATCGCAGAAAGTTCGCATTCAATACTAAAAAGAGAAACGGTCATGGCGCTTAATGGAAAAAATATTCTCATCATCGGTATGGCCGGTGGACTTGCTCGCCTGACCGCTGAGTTACTGGCCAAGAAGTACCCAGCGCTCAATATTGTCGGCGTAGACTCTCGGCATTCAAATAAGTTTGTAAATAAGAAGAATATTCAGTTTATTAAAATGCGCTACACTCGTGGCAATTTTGAAAAGATCTTCCGCGATCATAGTTTTGATATCGTCTTGCACTTGGGGCGAGTCGGTCACGCTCAAAACCTCGGAGCAATTGATGCTCGCCTCGACCTCAATCTAATGGGCACCCAGAGGATACTAGATCTGTGTTTGAAGTTTGCCGTCAAGCGAGTGGTCGTGCTCTCAACCTTTCACGTCTACGGCGCCCTGATGGACAATCCGACTTTTATTAAAGAGGACTCTCCGCTTCGGGCGAGCATAAAATATCCCGAACTCAGAGACGTTGTAGAGATGGACCAATTGTGCACGAGTTGGATGTGGAAACACCAAAGAGTACTCGACACAGTCATTTTGCGCCCATGTAATATCATTGGACCTCAAATTAAAAATACCATTTCTGAATATCTCGATACCGCCTACGCCCCGCTCGGTGTTGACTACAATCCGATGTTTCAATTTATTCACGAATACGACATGGCCAATGTCATAATGAAGTCTTGTGATGATCTACCAACAGGTCTCTACAACGTAGCTTCAGATGAATCAATTTCCATTAAAGAGGCGCGAAAAATTGTCGGGCACCCTTCACTGCCAGTGCCACTCTTTGTTCTCGAACAAATGGCCAAAGTGCTCAAGCGGCTATGGCAATTTCCCGATTACCTAATTGAATACATCATGTTTTCGTGCATCATTGATAATAGCGAACTCAAAAAGCATTTACCCGACAACTTCTTTCGCTTTAAGACAAAGGAAGCGCTCGAACTCCTACGCCTTAGTTAATAAAAGCAAACAGCTCAACAAAAAAAACCTCACCTTTAATTTCTTAATTAAGATTTTAAATTGAAATACAGCGTCGCAATCCCTCCATTCTACGCGGCCATAGACGTCAAATTTCTTGGCATCCAACTTGCTTCATAAATACTGCTAAGCGAGGAGGCACCTATGGCTATTACGATGCAAAGAAAGAGCAAAAGAAACCTTATCAAAATACTCTCCGGGCTCATTATAGTGAGTCTGCTTCTAGTACCCTTATTTCTGCTGGCAAACACAGTTGATGTAAATCGCGCCAGAAATTTGGAGCGAGTAGAGGTTAGCCCTTTCAGTCCAAGATATAGCTATGAAACAATGAAGATCACCTTCGATCAAAAGTCAGGACTTCTGGACGCCCAATCGGCCCAAGCACTTATTGATAAAGTACTCGACCTCAATTATTCGCGCGAACTCGATCAAGTGACAATTGCCGGCTACTCAGACGAACCCTATCCCGCTCGCAATCAAACGCCCTTAACAAAGGACGATAGCAAGTTAGCAAAAAAGAGAATTAGTTCTATCAAGACGGCCATTTCTGACCTAGATGGAGTGAGCGTTGATGTTGAAACTTTTAATCTCGCCGAGGAGCCCTCAACTTTCGAGCGATGGTTTAATACAGAAGATTATCGCCTAAAATCAGCGATTAAAAATAACCTCACCGCCACCGTCAATAGCCCAAGAAGTCTTCGCATCATCAAAGATGAAGGAGAAAAGCAGAGCGCGCTTATTATTTTCAGAAAGCGCACTCGAGCTCAGACGGCCCAAAACCAGGATACAGTGAGCCCAAGCGAGGTCAATCGCTACATAGAATCTGAGCAGCGAAAGCGCACCGAACTCTACTCAGAATAATTCAAGGGCCCCAATGGGGCCTTTCTCATTTGCACACACCGCACAAGAGCGCTACGACGCTTAAAATCAAATTGACCTTTAAACCACTCAAGATTAAGATGAACCCTTCCATCCGGCCCGGGTGGCGGAATGGTAGACGCAGCGGATTCAAAATCCGCCGCTGGCAACAGCGTGGGGGTTCAAGTCCCTTCCCGGGCACCAAAAATTCTTTTTCAAAACACCAACTCAAAAATCAGCAAACTCCTATCCTTAGAAAAGGTCTTAAGGTTTTTTGAATCTGAGAATCTACAATTCAATAGTATAAGATTTAAATTTCATCTAACCTCAATTCATGAGGCTAAAAAATATCAGTCTGATTACTAGCTTTCTTCTTCTCGGTACATTCTTTGTATTATCATTTGCTCTCATGAAAGTGACAGACATGCTTGAGATTGAGGCCAATGAACTCGCCCAGGCCAGCGAAAGCATACAAGTCGCGCAAAGCTTGAAAAACCGACTGTTAACCCACAACCGAAATTCATTCCTCTATCATCAACATAAAGACCAAGTTCGTTTTGAAAACAGAGCAATTCAGCGCCAAGAAATCAACGATCTTCTTAAAAAAGCCTACGAACTTATTAATAGAGAAGAAGAAAGAAGCATAATCTCGGTGGTTCAGGAGGAGATCAATGAGTATCTCCTTAGACGAGATTCACATGAGAATGAACCAATCACTCCCCTGGAGCGCTACAATCTCGTCAGTCAGGATGTAGACAATGCGATCATAGCAATTGATAAACTCATTGATATAAATCGCTCTCAAATGAATGAATTAATAACTCAAGTCCATGCCCAAAACCAAAAAGCTGATCAATTATCAATTACACTGCTTGGAATAGGAATCCTACTGGTCATTGGTATAGTCTTTGGCACCTTTATGCTTGTCACTCGGCCACTGGCAGAGATTTCCAACACAATATCAAATTATAAAGCGGGAAAAGCTCAAGAAAGACTTCTCTCTCGTGGACTCTATGAAGTTAAGGTAATTGCTTCTAACTTCAACTCAATGGCCGACTGGCTAGAGGAAAAGAGACAAGATCAACTGCGCTTTATAGCATCAATTGCTCACGATCTCAGAAATCCACTCAACTCAATGTCAATGGCCTCTGAGGTATTGTTGAGCCAAAGCCAAAACGAGAACATTGAACTTTCTCAAATCATATTTACGCAAGTACAGAGTCTTGACCGCCTAGTCGGTGATCTTCTAGACACTACGAGAATTGAGGCTGGGCAATTAAGCTTAAGCTTCAAAAAGAATAATCTAACTCAAATTATTCAAGACTCAGTAAAACTCTTTCAGACAAGTTCTCGCATTCATCAATTCAGAGTTGAGCATTCAGATCGGGAGCTACTGTACACATGTGATTCGCAAAGAATCTCACAAGTCCTTGGAAACCTCCTCTCCAATGCCGTGAAGTATTCTCCCAACGGAGGTGAAATTAAAATCGAGAGCAAAAGGGATGCTCAGTATATTTCTATATCTGTCACAGATTCAGGTCTTGGGATTGATGAAAGCGACTTTGAAAATATTTTTAAGCCCTTCCATCGCACGAAGACAACGAAGAACTCAATTCCAGGGATTGGCCTTGGTCTTTCTGCAAGCCGACGAATTATCGAGGCCCATGGTGGAACTCTCAAGGTGACCAGTGCAATCTCTAATGGCTCTACATTTAGTATCTATCTCCCAAGAGAGTCTTAACTTAGTTGGCCTTCAACGCTAACTAACCCCAAATTAGTCCTATGGCCAAGAAAGTTAAAGATTAAAGCAATTTAATCCGATCAGGGCTTTGACTAGGATTGTGTAATGAAAAAGATTTTAGGCATTCTTCTCTTAGTGAGCTCGTGCTCACACTGGCAACCTCATTCTTTATCTGAGCGCGGCTCAAGCTCGTTAAGATCGCCTGCCTCCTCCGAGGTTCAAAGTAGTTGTGCCAAAGGAATGAGCTACTTTCTCACCAAGAGTAAACGCTCTAAGACTATTTCGAGCTTGATGAAAGATAACGATCTCGATGGACTAAAGTCTTTAATGTGGAAATCTCTTCAAGAAGAAAGACAGCGAAAGAAAATTCCATACTCCCCTTGGTATAGAAAACTTCGAAGACTCAATCAGTCTTTTCACGTCCCCGCATTCTTTCAAACTGCTAACAAAGTTACTGGAGATGTTGATACTTTCAGTACCATCATTAAAGTAGTCGATGACTCCGCCGATTTTGGTGAGCATGAAAAGCAAGCGCTTCAAGACGTGCTGGGATGGATTGGCCACGTAGAGCGCTACCATGAACGATTTAACCAAGTTATTGAACTAGGCTTTGAAAACAGAATTACTCTAGATCAACTCACCAATCGCCTTAAGAGCGATAAAATGCTCACAAGAGACAATTTCCCACAGACAGTTGAAGTCCCAGTCGTTGCTTCGAATGGCCAAATTGAAAGAAGTGAAATTTATTTTGAAACGATAGATGACCTTCGCGACTTCATTAAAGAAAAAAAGCATGAAGTCAGCCTTACCTTCTCCCAGAATATTGCAGATGAATTCTTTCGCAAGAGTCGCCTCTATGACGTAATGATGGACCAGGCCGTCTACTTCAGAAGGCTTGAGCTAGTTGGAGAGCGCCTCAATAATATACCTGTTTCAAAACTTAACGATGACCAAAAGGCACTGCGCCAGCAAATTGCGGCTGTACTTGATAATGCCGACAATCAACCAAGACAAGATGCCGCCAAATTACTTCGTAAAAAAGAAAGGTCTGCAGAGCTATGGGCGACACTAAAATTTTGGAAGTCTAAGCGAATTGAAAAACAGGCAAAGTATAAAATACCAGACAAAGTTCTCGAGCAGGCCAAGGCCCTTTCTCCGGCCGGTTTGGTTATGCGCTCGACTGCTGTATTAACGATAGGCTCGGGGATTGTCCTGACTCCTATTGCGATTATTTATGATGACAATGCCTGGGTACAGTACTCAACAAGTCTTCTACAAAACTACTTCAATGACTTTCTTGTCAGCACTCTTGGTTTGCCCTCCCCGGCCCTTAGCACCTGCTACCGGTCGGCGAGATCTTGGTCCATCGAAGACGCAAGTACGATGAATGACTTTATCGAGTCGCACCTAGGCCGCTATACGGCCTATCAACGCATAGACCCTGAGTACGATCCTGACAAAGATCCTGAATATATGCAGCAGAAGGTCGCCCTTCAAGCAATGTGTCTAAAAATGAGAATGGAATACAAAGGAGCAGATCGCCATCTGGCCAATAAAGAGCTCCTTGATGAACACGGTTACCGATTTGCCTCTCACCTAGTGTTGATTGAACTCACCAGCGCGCAGTATGAAAGTGAAGAACTTAGTGAACTACTCTATTCCTACTTTGAGCAAGACGAGCTCTTTGAAAACGACGAGAGGTCCAGTGAAATTTTAAAGAGCATCGAGTCAATCACGGGGAGCGAATATATCAAAAATCTCGTGCAGTACCAGCGAGATGCCTTTGGCTTAACCCAGAGGGTTAGAGATGGTGACTTTGAGCTTTTCTACCCATCCACTGATGAATTCTTCAAATCGGTCACTCCGAAGGAATAAAAATAGGCCAGAGATACTTGTACCGAAAATTTAACGACTTAGAACCTAATTAAAATCATCCTATTTAAAGATGTTTTAACTACCGGGCCCGCATTCAGTTCGCTAGAATAATCGCTGAAATCTAACGGATGATAGCGATGCTCTTTATACGAAAAAATATTCTCGCCCTCACGGGACTTTTTCTGTGCCTTTTTCTGACAATTCACCTGGCGGGAAATCTCATTCTTCTTTTGCCAGAAACAAGTGCGCGCCCACTCTATAATAGCTATTCCCATGCTCTTGGTGGCAATCCCTTTATCAAAGTCGTATCCTTTGTGCTCTATTTTTCAATTATTCTCCACACGCTCTACGCGCTTGTCACAACTGCCTACAACAGAAAGGCAAAGGGGACGCTCAATCACCATGCTCAAGCGCATAATTGGACCTCCCAAAATATGGGTCTACTAGGTTTTACAATTTTAATTTTCATTGTTGTTCACATGGCCCAACTCTGGGCGCGCCTAAAGCTTGGCGTAGGGGCCGCTGTTCCCCTTGACTCAAATGGTCTTCACGATGTCTATCAAATCACGGCCGAAGTCTTTAAAAATCCTTGGTACGTAGTCTTCTACTCCCTGCTCATGATTCCCCTTGGGCTTCACCTCTCTCATGGCTTTAGCAGTGCTTTTATAACATTGGGTCTCTATAGTAATTTCTATCTCAAGGTGACTAAGAAAATTGGATTCATCTACAGCCTAACCATCTCAATTGGATTCTTTCTCATTCCCATCGTCGTCTACTTGCGAGCACAATTATGAATCTTGATGCAAAAATCCCTGAAGGCCCACTTGAACAAAAGTGGTCAAACTATCAGGCAAAGAGCAAATTATTAAATCCGGCCAACCGCAAGAAAGTGAAGATTATAGTTGTGGGCTCAGGGCTAGCTGGTGCCGGAGCAGCGGCAACTCTTGGCGAACTCGGCTATCAAGTCGACTGTTTTTGCTATCAAGACTCGGCGAGAAGGGCACACTCTGTGGCCGCGCAAGGAGGAGTCAACGCCGCCAAAAATTACCAGCACGATGGCGATAGTACCTGGAGAATGTTCTATGACACTTTAAAAGGGGGAGACTTTCGCTCACGCGAAGCCAACGTCTATCGCCTAGCCGAGCTCTCTGCTCCACTCATTGATCACTTCACTCTTCAAGGTGTTCCCTTTGCTAGGGAGTATGGTGGGGTACTGGCCAACAGAAGTTTTGGTGGTGTTCAAGTGCAAAGAACTTTCTATGCCAGAGGGCAAACCGGTCAACAATTACTTGTGGCCGCCTACTCTCAGCTCTCTAAATGCGTTAAGGCCGGCAACGTAAAAATGCACGCTCGAAAGGAAATGCTCGACCTCGTAGTCATTGACGGCAAGGCCAAAGGAATTATCACGAGAGACTTGGTCACTGGTAAAATTGAGCGCTTTAGTGCTCACGCTGTTGTCCTTGCCACAGGCGGATATTCGCGAGTCTTTCGCCTCTCAACACTTGCCATTGGTTGCAATGGCTCAGCGATTTGGGCCGCTCATAAAAAAGGAGCATTCTTTGCTGGACCTAGCTTCACTCAAATTCACCCTACGGCACTACCGCAGACAAGTGAGCTGCAATCTAAGCTCACCTTGATGTCTGAGTCCCTGAGAAACGATGGACGCATATGGGTTCCCAAAGCCAGAGATGAAAAGAGAGCTGCCAATGAAATCCCCGAAAATGAGCGCGATTACTATTTAGAGCGAAAGTATCCAAGTTTTGGAAACCTCGCTCCCAGAGATATCTCTTCGCGATCGGCGAAAGAGCAAATAGATGATGGGCGCGGAGTGGGCGCCTTAAAAAATGCCGTGTATCTCGATTTTAAGGATGCAATCGCAAAGCTTGGTGAAAAAGTTATTCGCGACCGCTACGGCAACCTCTTTAACATGTATGAGAAAATCACTGGAATTAACGCTTACAAAGAGCCCATGATGATTTCGCCTGCGGCCCACTTCTCCATGGGGGGACTCTGGGTTGACTATGAACTGATGACCACAATCAACGGGCTCTACGCCATTGGCGAGTGCAATTACAGCGATCATGGGGCCAATCGCCTGGGAGCAAACTCCCTTTTGCAGGCAAGTATTGATGGCTATTTCATTCTTCCAAATACAATTAATAATTATCTTGCTGATGAAATGAAGCTCAGTCAGCCAGACCATACGCACCCAGCCTTTGTGCAATCAGAGGAAGAGGTGAGAACTCGCATCCAAAAGATCCTCGCGATCAAAGGTACAAAGACTGTCGACGACTTTCATCGTGAGCTAGGCGCCATCATGTGGCGCGAGTGTGCCATGAGTAGAAATAAGAAGGGATTGATCGAGGCGATAGCAAAAATTCAAAACCTCAAAGAAGACTTCTGGAGCAATCTCGCCCTCACCGGTCACGATGAAGAAATGAACTCGGAACTAGAGAAGGCACTTAGGCTAGCAGACTTTATCGAACTCGGAACACTCATGTGTGAAGATGCCCTCCAGCGAGAAGAGTCCTGCGGGGCCCACTTCAGAGAAGAATATCAAACAAGTGAAGGCGAAGCCGAGCGCGATGATGAAAATTACTCTTACGTCTCAGCGTGGGAGTATTGTGATGGAAAATTCAACCTTCACAAGGAAGCACTCCACTTTGAATTTGTTCAACCCTCAGTTAGATCGTACAAGTAGGAATTGTGATGAAAGTTATTTTTAAGATATGGCGACAGGAAAATGAAAGGGCAGAAGGAAGCTTTCAGAGCTATCCTCTTGAAGGCTTAAGTTCAGACATGTCCTTTCTTGAAGCACTTGATCTGCTTAACGAAAATCTCGTTAGAAAGGGTGAAAAGGTCATCGCCTACGAATACGATTGTCGCGAAGGAATATGTGGACAGTGCGGAGTTTTCATTAATGGACGCGCCCACGGTCCCCTAGATAACACAACAACATGCCAACTCCACATGAGAAGCTTTAGTGATGGGCAAACGATCACCGTCGAGCCTTGGCGCGCGAAAGCTTTTCCAATTATTAAAGACCTGGTGGTCGATCGAAGTGCCTTTGATCGAATCATTCAAAGCGGTGGTTATGTCACGGCAAAAACTGGCACAGCGCCTGAAGCGAACTCCATACTCATCGGAAAAGAAAAGGCTGACGAGGCCATGGACGCTGCCGCCTGTATCGGCTGTGGCGCTTGTGTGGCCACGTGTAAGAATGCTTCAGCTGCACTTTTTACAGCGGCAAAAATCAATCACCTCGCAAGCCTCCCCCAAGGGAAAATTGAACACAGAAAGCGCACTCTCGAGATGACTAAGCAAATGGAGCTTGAAAATTTTGGGCACTGCTCTTTTACCGGTGCTTGTGAGATTGAGTGCCCGGAGGAAATCTCAATTAGCAACATTGCGAAGATGAATTTCTCAGTGCTTACTTCAAAGTTCCTCAGATAACGCAGAAGAAACCTTAAGAGCTTAAAAGTTGTAAACAGACTCTATTAACGGTATGTTTTGGAATGAATCCCCCTTAACAAGCCCTAAGTATGAGTGAAAAGATCCCCTCCACCCTCTTTAGTACCGAAATGATTAAAGAGTCTGAACGGGAAGAAACCTACCGACAAAGTATTGGTGTCGTCTTTGAGGTCGACAATCTCAAAAATGATGGGCCTGGTTTTCACGCTAGAATTCAAAGTTTCCTCATGAGCGAAATTATGCTGGTCGATTGCCAGACTCGCGCCCAGAATTTCTATCGCCCCTCTCAATTAATTGCCCGCGACGGAGTCGATCACTTCTTTATCCAAGCTTTTCTTGAAGGAAGTACAACAAATTTAAAAAATCCAGATGAGATTGTTGGCCACACCGAAAACTTGATTGTGATTGATGGCTCAAGAGCATGGGAAGCCTATAATAATAACTTTAGAAATTTATCTTTAATTATCCCAAGAAGGCTCATTAAACATAAGCTCATTGATGAAAACTCTCATCACGGAAGAATACTTTGCCCCAAAAAAAATGCCTTCGCTGCTCTTCTTCGCGATCACATCCTGAGTCTCCATCGCAGTATTGCCGATCTCACATCAGAGCATGTTCACGCCCTCGTTTCACCAAGTGTTGATCTTGTGGTGGCAGCTCTCAATTCGAGTGAGGGACAATCGGCCATGCAAACGGTTTTAAATAATAACCATCTCACTCTTTATCGCATTAAAAAATTCATTGAAGAAAATATCACTGATTCAGCACTTTCAATCGATCTCATCGCCGCTCAATTCAACCTCACTCGCTCGAGCCTCTACCGAATTTTTCCAAAGTCTGAGGGTGGAATAATGAATTACATACGAGAGCGCAGACTCAAGCATGCCTACCGCAGGCTCGCCTTTCCGGGTAAGTATAGACCGACAATTTCACAGGTGGCCTTCGAATCGGGATTTGAAAGTGAGTCGAGCTTTACAAGGGCTTTTAAAGCCCACTTCGATGTACTTCCTAAAGAAGTCATGAAAGGTCCGACCTCTTTTGAATGGAGCGAGGTCGATGAACCTGAGCGAAAATGGGAGTCCTGGTTTCGCTTACTCTAACCAGGACCCTAGACTTAATTACTTAGTAAGACCGTCCATCAATTCAAAAGTATCAACGGCCGGAGCTGACTTAGTTTCACAAGCTCCCATAAAAGTGCCGTACCAGGCATCAAACGGATAGATGTGGTCAGACATGCCATTACTTCCTCTAAAAGTGAGTGCAAGCTTTACA
The DNA here is from genome assembly GCA_048267245.1 of Bacteriovoracaceae bacterium. GTDB lineage: Bacteria > Bdellovibrionota > Bacteriovoracia > Bacteriovoracales > Bacteriovoracaceae > JBLWXV01. Next base: position 176,442 of record JBLWXV010000002.1, on the reverse strand, counting down.
AGCTCAGTGCCATCACCTTTTTGAAGACTATACTCACTGCCGACAACTGGACCTGTAGTCGTGGTTTCGACAATTTTGCCATCTGTTGCAAGCACTACTTCATCAAAAGTACCGTCACCATCATCATAGGTATCAACACCAATATAAGTCACAATTTTTGTGGCCGGATCGAATTTAATTGTAAAGAAAGGCTCGGTAAAATCACAAACGAGTTCTTCCGCTCTAAGACCAAAACTCATGAGAAGGACAACAAGGGTAACAAACTTTTTCATCACTTACTCCAGGGTAGATAATTTCCCCGGAGTATCTATAGAGCGAGCTGCTTTGAAAAATATTTATTGAGTGTATAGTAAAAATTACTCTGCTTACTTAGACAACATACTACCAAGTAGAATTGCCCCAGCAGTAAAGATCGCGGCATTGGTAACCGTATCATTCACTCCAGTCACACCCGGCGAGCGCGGTGGCTGCCCCTTGGCAGAAGTGGGCTTCTCCATGGGCTTGCCGGCCGTATCAGTGACAGAAGTTGCAGAAATCTTTGGCCGAAGCTCAGAGAGTGTCACTTGTTCAACTTCAGAGAGCTTAAGTACGTGTACTCTTTGCGCACCCTCTGCAGTTTCACTAACGACAGTGAGCTCTGCTCTCTCACCTTGAACAGCGTAGGTCTTATCAAGACCCGCCATCACTTTCTTTTTCTCGGCGGCATTTTTAAAGGACACCGGAAAGGCCAAGGTATCCCCGCCCTCAGTTGAAATAACAAAGAACACTCCCTCCGGAGCAATTTTGCTATACTTTGGCGCGGCTTTTTGAAACTTGCCTACGAGGCGGTGACTCTTGGCTTCCTCTTGGGCATAAGTGGCAGTAATTGGGGAAAATACGGGGGAGAACTGTCCCAAAAAGATTGAAGTGAGAGTTAAAACGGCCAATTGCTTCATTGCAAAATCTCCTCGCGCAAAGTTACTTCTAGGCTAGACTCTCTCCCCTTCACTGTCCATGGCCGTTCATGTTTGCAAACGATCAAGACAAGTTAAAACTTATTGGCTAGACTACGAAAAAACAAAATTCAGATGCATGGCGCAACGAGGAGCATATCATGTCCAATTACTATGCAGACCTAGGTCTAAACACCAATCTTGAAGGCAGAACTCTCTATATTGATTCACCTGCCAGCACTCTTATTGAGAAGGCAGTTCAAAAAGGCCATGGCCAGCTCACAAAAGACGGATCCCTCGTTGTAAAAACCGGCAAGCACACAGGTCGCTCTGCAGGAGACAAGTATGTCGTGAAGTCTGAGTCCACTGAGAAAACAATTTGGTGGGAAAATAGCATCAACGTTATGACGGCGGAGAACTTCGCAAAACTTCGCGCTAAAGCACTCAATTATTTTAATGAAACGCGCGACCTCTTCATCACTGAAAGAAGTGTGGGCGCTCATGAAAAGCACAATATTGGAGTGAGAACAATTTCGACTCATCCAAACCACGCGCTCTTCACTCAACACCTCTTCAGAGAGAAAATGAGAGAGTTTAAAGATGGTGACTTCCTCATTCTTCACGCTCCTGAAATGCCCATTGATCCTGCGGAGTTTGGAACTAAGACTGAAACAATCATCGCAACTTGCTTTGACACTAAGACAACAATCATCACTGGGACTCTCTACGCTGGTGAGATCAAAAAGAGTATGTTCTGCATCCTAAATTATGAACTTCCAGCGAAGAATATTCTTCCCATGCACGCTGGTGCTTCTGAGCGCATCGAAGATAAAGCTGTTTCTGTGTTCTTCGGTCTCTCAGGAACAGGCAAGACAACTCTCTCTACAGATGAGGGAACTCTTCTCATTGGCGATGATGAGCATGGTCTCTCAGACGAAGGCGTCTTCAACTTTGAGGGTGGCTGCTATGCTAAAACCTACAAGCTCTCAGAAGAAACTGAGCCAGGCATCTGGCGCGCTTCAAATCGCTTTGGTGCCTTGCTTGAAAACGTTGTTATCGATGAAAAAACTCGCACTCCCGACTACTTTGATAAGTCCCTCAGTGAGAACGGTCGCTCAAGCTACCCTCTAAGCTTCATCAAGGAACTCGAGCCAACTTCTAAGGGTGGCGTGCCTGAAAATATTTTCTTTCTTACAGCTGATGCCTTTGGTGTCCTTCCTCCGGTCTCAAAGCTCACTAAAGAACAAGCAATGTTCTACTTCGTACTTGGCTACACGGCCAAGCTCGCTGGAACAGAGATTGGTGTAGTCGAGCCGCAGGCTGCTTTCTCGCCATGCTTTGGCGCTCCTTTCATGCTCAGACACCCTGGCGTGTACGCTGAACTTCTTGGCCACTACCTAGTGAAGCACGATATCCAAGTATGGCTTGTGAACACTGGCTGGACTGGTGGAGCTTATGGAGTTGGTCAACGCTTCCCGCTTCACATCACAAGAAAGATCATTCGCTCGATCCAATCTGGTAGCCTCAACGACATGGCCACTGAGCAAGAGCCAATCTTTGGCCTTCACATTCCATGTCAAATTGAAGGCGTTGCTGGAAGTATCCTCAACCCACAACAGAGTTGGGAAAATGGGGAAGCCTACCTTGCCAAGGCTAAAGACCTTGCGAGCCGCTTCCACAAGCAGATGGAGAAGTTTCAAGACTTCGCTAGCGCCAACGCTGCTGGAGCTCCGCTCTACAAGTAATTAATGGATAGTTTTCTCTACCTCAAAGCCCTGCATATCATTTTCGTAACCACTTGGTTTGCAGGGCTTTTCTATATTGTTCGCCTCTTTATCTACCACACTGAAGCTCAGTCAAAATCTCCTGAGGAAAAGCGCATTCTTGGTGATCAATTCACCATTATGGAAAAGCGTCTATGGTATGGAATTACTTGGCCTAGCTGTATCCTAACTTTGCTCTTTGGTCCCTCGATGCTTCACCACTACTTTCCTCTCACCGAGCACCCTTTCATGATTGTGAAACTCTGCTTTGTAGCAGGGCTTTTTCTCTACCATCTTTCGTGCGGAAAAATACTTAAGGAAATCGGTCGTGGTGAGTTCAAGTGGAGTAGCACAAAACTTCGCGTGTGGAATGAAGTGGCCACACTTTTCCTCTTTGCCATCGTCTTTTTGATTGTTTTACAGAACACCCTTAAAATGGGCTACGGATTAATCGGACTCTTTGGGCTTGGGCTAATTCTTATGGTGGCCATCAAGTTCTATCGCAAAAAAAGGACTCGTTCTGTATGAGAATTATCTTCTTCCTCCTCTTCCAAGCGCTCTGTCTCTTTGGATATCGCTGGTGCTATGAGCATGGAACGGGAATGAAGGTGGGGCTCGAATGCGATCAATTTAAAACGAGATGGGAGCGCGAGCTCACCTCCTCAAAAGAAAAACTCTCGGAAGCCCCTGAAAATATCCGCGAATATCTCTTGGCCCTCTTGGTTGAAAAAGAGTACTCGGTAGAAAATTGCCAACCGATTGCCCAAATGAAGGCCGATCAAGTTCTTAGTCGCGCTCAGGTTGCCTACCGAAATGACTCTGGTAATTTTCAAAGTTTTGAACATTACCGCGCCGATCTCATTGAGCGCATGGATGACATTCAATTCTTTGAGCTTCACGGCAATTTACTTGAGAGTGGCGACTACTGGGAATTGAGCTTTCGACAAGCTTTTTACTTGGGAGTTGGGCCCTACAAATTCCAGACAGATTTTACGAGGCGCTTTGCCATGAGCCAATCAGTCGCCGTTTTTATGTTTCTCACAATCCTATTTTTCCTGCCTGGAAACCCCAAGCGCCGCTACCCAAGCCTCTAGACAGAGGTGTAAGATTTCGTCACAAACCTATAGTTCACAAACTTAAATAAATTCGTAGCATAGTAAATGTCCGGCTCCTCCCGGACACAAGCAAGCACTCTCTCTCAAGTTTGTGCAGACAGTCTTAAAGGGCCAGCCTAGCTGGCCCTTTTTTATTCCAACTCATCAAGCTTTGTTTGATAATTTTCTGAAATCGCTTCAATGGATTCAAGCAGTGTCTCGTACTCGGCGTAGAGCTCATCTTTCTTACTCTCCGTCTCGGACAGGGTGATCGATTTTGTTTCAATTTCACTGCCCTTATTTGAGCTGGCAAGCACGGCAATTTCATTGTGAAGAATTTGGATATAGCGCTCGAGCACATCAATTTTAGCCTCGAGGCTTTGCTGCTTTTCTTCAAGCGGCTTTAACTCGCGCGAGCGCTCAGTGATGAGCTGTTGGCGAGCGCGCACGACATCCTTGCGATTAAGAGCAGTGCTTACTTTCTTCTCTGTTGCTCCCGCATCTTCTTCCCAGCCAATTTTCTCTAGAAATCCATCGTAGTCATCACTAAAAACTTCGGCGCCATCAGAGTGAAAGACGATCAATTTATTGCAGACTCTCCTAAGAAAGCGCTCATCGTGGGTGACGACAATCACTCCGCCTTCAAAGGCGTCCACTTCCTCAGCGAGTACTTCAATAGACTCCATATCGAGGTGGTTTGTGGGCTCATCAAGTAACAGTAGGTTTACGGGCTTGGAGAGAATCTTTCCCAAAAGCACGCGAGCGCGCTCTCCACCCGAGAGTACTTTAATCTTTTTAGTGGCCAAGTCTCCCTCAAAGCACATGGCCCCACAAATCGAGCGCACAGCAGTGGTGGGTAACTCTGCATTTTCGGCCGCCACTTCTTCAACAATTGTATTTTCAAGATTTAGTCGATTGATGTTGGTCTGACCGAAATAACCAGTGCTCACATTGGGGTGAAATCGAAACTCTCCAGTGACAGGCTTTAACTCTCCTGCAATGAGATTTAGCAGAGTCGACTTGCCTTTGCCGTTTTTTCCGATAATCCCAATGCGATCTTCTGGAGTCATAGTGAAGGATACTTTCTTAAAGAGCTCCTCCGCGCCGGGATAGGCAAAGCTCAGATTTTCAGCATCAAAGAGGGTCTTGCCCTTAAATTCTTTATAGTGAAAGCGCAGACCCATCACCTGCTCAACAGAGAGTTCTTCAATGATTTCCATCTTCGCCAACTGCTTAAGACGAGACTGAGCTTGCCGGGCCTTAGTGGCCTTCGCGCGAAAGCGATCCACAAAACCTTGCAGCTCCTTTCGCTTGCGATCTTGCGCCTTTCTCATGCGCTCAATTTGTTCGCGCGCAAGTGCCAAGCCTTCGTAGTAATCTTGCGTTCTCCCTTTAACTTTAAGGGCGCGCTGATCATAGATTCCCACCACGCTAGTCACAATACTGTCCATAAAAGCGCGATCGTGGGTAATCATAAAAACGCCGCCTTTGTAGCGACTTAGGAATCCCGCCAGCCACTTCATGGTGGGAAGATCGAGATAGTTGGTGGGCTCATCAAGTAGCAAGTAATCGGCCTCTTGCAAAAGGGCCTTAGCGAGCGAGATGCGAACCTGATAGCCGCCAGAAAAAGAGCTTGGTGGGCGCTTCATGGCCTCAATTGAAAAACCTAAACCCATCAGAATTTTTTCGGCCAAGTATTCATCGTGAATGCGCTCTTTTGGAAGAGCGCGCACGGCCTCGGCGAGAACCGTTTCCCCCTCGAAGGCCAGATGTTGATCAACTGTGGCAAGTTTCATATTTTTGGGGATTTGCACTTCTCCCCCACTATCTTGCTCACGTCCTAACATGATCTTGAATAAAGTCGATTTTCCACTTCCATTTCTTCCCACAAGACCGACTTTTTCTCCCGGAGCGAGAGAAAAGCTGACCTCTTCAAACAAGAGTTGGGGACCAAAGGACTTTTTAAGCTTATTAACAATAATCACGCGGCGCTTTCTTGGTTACAAACGTTCTCATTTTTGACATATTACCATCCATACCATTGCCCTCTTTACTTAAGGAAGCCCTATGAGCACGGCCCATACGCTGAAGAACGTTGCTGTTGTTGCCCACGTTGACCACGGGAAAACAACGCTTGTTGACCAACTCCTCCGCCAATCAAATACTTTTGGCGATCGCGAAAAACTCCAAGATCGCGTCATGGACTCTGGCGACATTGAAAGAGAGCGCGGGATTACGATTACCGCTAAGAACTGTGCCTTCACTTGGAAAAATCTCAAGATTAACCTTCTCGATACTCCCGGACACGCCGACTTCGGTGGAGAAGTTGAACGCTCACTTATGATGGTCGACGGTGTTCTTCTTCTGGTAGATGCCGCAGAAGGTCCACTTCCGCAAACTCGCTTCGTGCTTCAAAAAGCACTTCAGCGCGGTATTAAAATCGGTGTTGTGATCAACAAGATCGACAGACCAGATCAGCGCATTGAAGAAGTTAAGGGCGAAGTAGAAGACCTACTCCTTGACCTCGTGTCGATTCTTGAAATCGATGACTTCAATCTCGACATTCCATTCATCTACGCTTCAGCTAAAGAAGGCTGGGCCACTCTCGATCCAGAAGAGAAAACAGACAATATGCATGTTCTGCTCGACTTTATCGGCAGTGACTACTATCCAGAGCCAAAGATTGCTGACGGTGAAAACCTCCAGCTACTTCTCACAAACCTCACTTACTCTTCTTACCTCGGTTCGCAGGTAATCGGTCGTATCCACAGAGGAACGATTAAGAAAAATCAGAACTTTATTTGCTGTGATGAAAATAAGAAAAACCGCTCATTCAAAGTAAGTAATATTCAGGTATTTGATAAACTTGGCACGCGCGAAGTTGACGAAGCAAGCGCTGGTGAAATTGTAATCGTAGCAGGACTTGAAGGTGGTCGCATTGGTGACACTCTCGTTTCTCCCGCCGCCATTGAGCCACTTCCACGCATTAGCGTTGAGCCGCCAACAGTATCGGTAAACGTTTCTGTAAGTACCTCACCTCTTTCAGGTCGCGAAGGCGAGTATCTCACTTCACGCAAGCTTGAAGAATTCCTAGAAGACTCATGTCGCATGAACGTGGCCCTTCAGTATGAGCCAACAGACGATCCAAAAGTTTATCGTCTAAAGGGCCGTGGTGAACTTCAGCTCGCAATCGTATTTGAAGAACTTCGCCGCAAAGGTTTTGAACTCATGGTTTCGCGCCCTGAAGTTCTCTTTCAAGAAGACGAAGAAGGAAATAAACTCGAGCCTTTCGAGCGCGTTGTTGTGGATCTTCCCTCAGACGCCACTGGCGCTGTAACTGAGAAACTTTCACAAAGAAAGGGCATCATGAGCAGTATGATTCCACTTGGTGAGAGCCGCACGCGCATGGAATTCACAGTTCCCTCACGTGGCCTTATTGGCTATAGATCGACATTCCTCACCGACACACGCGGTGAAGGTTTGATCTCTTCTGAGTTTCTTGGCTACCGCCCCTACCTTGGCGATATGCTAGGTCGCACCAACGGCGCCATTATCGCCGATCGCGCGGGCAAGATGACTGCCTACGCACTCTTTAACCTCCTAAGCTCAGGTCGCCAATTCGTTACGACTGGTATGACTTGCTATGAAGGGATGGTTATCGGTGAGCACACTCGTCAGAACGATATCAACGTGAACGCTGTTCGCGAGAAGCACGTTTCTAACGTTCGTACCGCTGGTAAAGACGAGAATATGGTCTTCCCAACAGTGCCTCCGATGACACTTGAATTTGCTCTTGATTGGATTGATAGCGACGAATGGGTTGAAGTAACTCCAGAGTCGATTCGTATTCGCAAAAAAATCCTCGAGCAAAACAAGCGTACGGTTATTAGAAAAAGCTAAGTTTTGTAAAGAAAAGTTAAAGCTCAGTGTACTTCGTCGCGCGTCCTTTGGACTTTTCGACGGGGTACTTCTGGGCATTTTTAATCATTTTTTTTCTTGAGGTTTCTAGCGGATCAATATTTAGTCGCTGAGATATCCGCAAGAGATACAAGAAGACATCAGCGATTTCATCTTCAATTTTCTCTCTCTCCTTCTCATCTCCTCCACCATTTAAGAATTCTTTACAGGCCTCATCGCTCTTCCACTGAAAGATTTCGAGTAGTTCACTCGCTTCAACACTCATCGCCATCACAAGATTCTTCGGCGTGTGGAATTGCTCCCACTCCCTTTCATGCGCGAAGTGTTGAAACCCTTGCATCAAGTCATTAAGCTCTCTTACCTGACAAAAATCAGAAACCTGCATCTATGCCCCCGTCTTTTCACTTTCATCATAATTGTTTATTCATTATAGTTATTTATACTAACTACCTTAAATGATTGGACTGTGTCACATGAAGGATAAATTCACGATCGCATTAGTTGATGATAACAAAGATATTCTCGAGGCTTACAAGAGCCTGCTCTCAACAGAGTTCAACGTCTTAAGTTTCGAATCAGCAAATACATTCCTTCAGATTGCCTCGGGCCTCAATCTAGACTTAGTTGTTTTAGATATTCACATGCCTGAAAAAGATGGTTACCAAACATACACAGAGCTAAAGAACACTCTGCCCCGCACTCCTGTGATCTTCCTCAGTGGAGACCCTAGCGAAGATTCAATTGTTCGCTGTCTTGAGCTTGGAGCTGATGATGTTCTCAATAAGCCAGTAAGCAAGAAAGAGTTCGTTGCACGCATTCACAATAAGATTAAAAATTCAAAGGCGCAGACATCTCTTGATGAGAGAATCTCTTTTGATTCACTTGAGCTTGATCTCAACACTCACAGCGCAAGCCTTCAAGGTGAAAAGCTTCCACTTACTCCCATTGAGTATAAAATTCTCTTCACTCTGACCAAAAATGCTGGCTCAATTGTTTCTCGCGAGGCCCTGGCCCAGACCATTTGGCAAAATATCCACGTTCAAAATCAAAATATCGACACCCACTTGTCGAACCTGAGAAAAAAGCTCGGGAACTATGGTGAGCGAATTTCTACCATTAAAGCCCGCGGGTATAAATTTAGTTAAATTTTCCTCTTAGCTTTTTATTGAGATCGGGTAAATCTCGGGTTACCATAAACTTCACAATATTAACTATGCTTATTGGTTTACTTTCACGGAGGAAAAAAGCATGAAAAAGTATCTCGTTGCCCTAGCTGCATTCGCCCTTTCAGTATCAGCTCAAGCTGCTTCTTACCAAGCTCAAGGTTGTGGTCTTGGCTCAACTATCTGGACAGATGGTTCAAGCCTTATGCACCAAGTTCTTGGCGCTACAACTAACGGTACTTTCGGTAACCAAACTTTTGGTATGACTTCAGGTACTTCTAACTGTGAACTAGACGGAATGGGTGGACAAGCTCAGATGGTATTCATCGAAGCTAACCGTTCAGCTCTTGCTAACGACATCGCTCGTGGTCAAGGTGAAACTCTTACTTCACTAGTTCGTATGTACGGATGTGAATCAACTAACGTTGGTCCAGTTCTTCAAAAGAACTACCGCAAGATCTTCTCTTCAGAAACAGTATCTGCTTCTGAAATCAACGGCCAAATCTCTGCTGTTGTAAAAAGAGCTTGTATCTAATTTATTAAGCTAACAGCTTTTTAATAAAGGGCACCTCGAAAGAGGTGCTTTTTTTTTGCCATTAAGTCCGTCCTTCTCTAATCTTTTTCTATGAAATTAATTGCTATCATTCTGCTCGCTCTCCCACTCTTGGGAGCTGCCCAAGATCAATCCCCTAAAGACCTAGTGAGATGGAAGGCACTACTTCACGTCACAGATGGTTTCTTCTCAACAAGCTCTCAAGCCGATGGGATGAACTTCTTTCTGTCCGATAATGGAAAGAACGACTACCTCGCCGAATACGCTAAGAGTGTTGAGTTATTTAAGAGTGAGCCAAGCTTTGCTTGTAAATTTCCCGCCAGATCGAAGTTTATCGCGAGAGAATTAGGTCAGGATGCTCCCAAACTCAGTCACTGCCAAGAGTATCTCGACTTCGCTAGAAAACTGAGCGCAAAATCTATCAGCTTGGTCTTTTCAAGTTACTACTTAAATAACCCATCCTCCGCCTTTGGGCACACTCTTCTGAGATTTAAAAAAGAGTCTGATGTGGAAGAGTCAGAAAAGTATCAGCTCCTAGATTACGCTGCCAATTTTGCGGCCAACGTCACCACTTCAAACTCTCTCATCTACGCTTTCAAAGGAACCTTTGGTGGCTTTCACGGCGAATTTGCAGTGATGCCCTACTTCTATAAAATTCGAGAGTACAATGACTTTGAGTCCAGAGATCTTTGGGACTATGAACTCAATATTAACGACGACCAAATTGACTGGGTCATCTCCCACCTGTGGGAAATGAAACAGACTTACTTTGACTACTATTACCTCTCAGAAAATTGTTCATACCATATTCTCGGTCTTCTCAATGTTGCGGCCCCTGAATGGAAACTCTTAGAGCGCATCAGTTCTAACGTTCCACCAGTTGACACTATTAAAGCTGTGGCAAGAACACCTGGACTGCTCAAGCACATAAGCTTTCGACCATCAAAGCGACGCGTTCTGATTGCAAGTTATGAAGGACTCAATGAAGAAGAGCAGAAAGTCTTTAACGCACACAAGAGTGCTCCTGAGAAAGTAGAGTTTCAAGACATTGAAACTCAATCAAAGGCCAAGGTACTCGATGCCCTCATTGAGTACTTTGACTTTGAAAATGCAGATGCGATTGTTTCCGAAGAAAAAGTTGTGATGAAAAATCGCCAAGAACTTCTGATTAAACGCGCTGAAACTGGCGTTAGCTCTTCGGTGGTCAAAGTTCAAACTCCCGTACTCGAATCCCCTCACAGAGGCCATGAAACGGCCAGGCTTGGACTACAGAGCGGCTATTCAAAAAAAGGAAAGCTTACTGGCAAGCTCTCATTCAGAGCGGCCCTTCACGATCTCCTAGATCCCGTCGCTGGGCAAAACCCCAATGCCATTATGGAGATGGGCAATGTCGAGCTTCGCTACTACAGTGACCGTTCAGGCGCCAAAAAAGTCTATCTCGACCGCGCCGACTTTATCCAAGTTCTCTCCCTATCTCCATTTACTAAGCTCATCCCAAAGGGCTCCTGGCGCCTGAGACTGGGAAGCGAGAGAGTTAATGATCAAAGCTGTGACTCTTGCTACACGCCAAGCCTAGATAGTGCCTACGGCCTCGCCTTTGGCAGAGAAAATGTAAAGGTTGGACTCTTTATCCACACCGAGTTTCAGGCAAGTAAAGAGCTGGCCCATGAGGGCTACCGAGTGGGAGCAGGTCCAGAGAGCTTTCTCTTGATTAGACTTGCAGAGAAGTTTGCCTTTAAGGCTTTTGCAGCGCAGGACTGGTGGCTGTGGTCGCACCTTGAGAGGACCTACGAATATGGTGCGAAGGCGACTTATCACATCGGCAATAATTCAAGTCTCTCCCTCACCCACTCTAGACTTCGCGGCGAGAACGAATCTCTTATTGGCGCCAATTTCTTTTTCTAATAGCGCCTAAGAGAATCTCTCTCGCACTATTTGGAATAGGACTTGCGCCCTCTTTAGACTGGCAGACATCATTAAAGAGTGAATGCCAGTCTACACCGGCCAAATCCTTCTCTTCTATGACAACTGAATTATTAAGCTCTCTAGCCGCCATGGCGTTGTGGAATTGTTCATTCTTCTGAGCAATGGCCAGAGGGATATAGATCGCCCGCTTGCCTAAGGCCATGAGTTCACTCACGGTGCCTGCCCCAGCTCGGGCAACCACGACCGAAGAATATTTCATTAGATCAATAATCTCTTCCCCCACAAAAGCCACTGGATAATACCCAGGCCTAGCAAGAGCAGAGTACTTTTCAATATGAGGCGCCCCCACTTGGTGGACGATTTGGTACTTCTCTAAAAGTGAGTCGAGGTTATCTCTCACAATTCGATTCAAGCACTCAGCACCATTGCCACCGCCAGTGATGAATATTGTAGGCTTTGTCTCTAAGTCAATTTGCACAGAGGAGAGAGTGATTACTTTATTCCAGGGACCTTTATAAATGCGCTCTCTAATTGGATATCCAGAGAGAGTGCACTTGCTAGCGGGGTAGAAGACCTTCGAACTTTCAAAGGAGAGAAAGACTCTCGTTGCAACTTTTGCTGCGATCTTATTAGCTAGTCCTGCCCTCGTTGTCTGCTCGTGTACATAGACTTCAAGCCCAAGGACTTTTGCAGCAAGTACTGGAGGAATAGAGACAAAGCCACCAAAGGAGAAAACCAAACTGTCTCTGGGCGCTTTGAGTAAAATTGCGAGAGATTGAAAAATTCCCTTACCCACTCTTAGAAAATCAATGAAGTTCTCTAGGGAGAAGTAGCGTCTTAATTTTCCAGTAGAGATCCCATAGTAGCGCTTCACGAGGGCGGGCATAATCTCGGACTCGACCCCTTTTATGCCACCAATATACTTAATCTCAAAATTTTGGTCAGAGGCCAACTCGCTAATCAGAGTTCTTGCCGGAACAACATGTCCCCCACTTCCGCCACCTGTGAAATAAACAGACCTAGTCATCTATTCTCCAAAGTCGACCCAAAATTTCCGCCCGAGATCAAAGGCGAAAAGTCGGAATCCTTTCTCCCCGAAACGTTTCGTAAGGAGTATGCCATGAAACTTAATCTAATAGCCTCGACTATTATACTAGGATTTGCTGTGTCTTGTAACGATATAGACCAAGTAAGCCTGAGCGGACAAAACTTAAACCTCTCATATTCAAATACGATGGGAACGATTCAAGGAGCGATGAACTTCGATATCGACGGACAAAAATGGTCAGATAACGAAATTCAAATCAAGTACGACGAAGCACTCAAGCAGTTAGACCTGATCGGAAGCACCCAATCGGCCAATATCGGAGCTCCTGAGTGGTGGGCGCCAATTCAAAAAGTTTCGGCAACAGGAGCGACATTAGATATCTCGGCCAATAATCCAAAAGCTGTCTCAATGAGAAGCGCGAATCTTGACTATGGCGAAGATAATTACACTCTTTCAGGGCTAGGCCTGAATTGCAAGAATCCGTCTCTAGGTCTTCGCCCACTAGAGAACTGTCTTCAAACCGGCACATTGAAGATTTCAAACTTTCAAATGTCTCAAGCCAATATGTTCACACAGACGTTGAATGTAATTGATGCGAGTGCTACAGATGCGAGTTTCAAGAATATGAATCTCACTTTCAAAAATGGAAGCTTCGATCTGGAATTAAAAGCATCACTGTCAGTAACTGTAACTATCAAAGGCGAAGGGAAAGTGGAGTATCTTCCAGCAGGACAGGACTTTGACCTAAGAATAAGGATTGATAAGCTCAAAGCGAGTTTTCTTAATATCAAAGACGACTTATTTAAAGAGCTTAAAAAGAACGAATCAGAAAGTTTAAAAGTTCAAGATCCATATATTTATATTTCATTCGAATAACATCTCTTAAGGCCCTCACTTTGGGAGGGCCTTACGATTGTACGGAATCCAATTGCAACAAGAGCTTGCGATATTCGCTGATAAACATTTGATCATCTGAATTGCGGACTTCATCTTGCTTAAAGCCTTCGCTCAACCCTCTTGAGACAACATCTTCAAGACCTTCAAGGTTTGGCTTATTCAAGAAATCAAAAGCACCATATTTCACAGCTTCAAGCATGAGGTCTTTATTTCCATGAGCGGTATAGAATACAAAGGGAGTCTTTATGCCATCAGAACGAATACTCTTGATCACCTCAACACCATTCATCTTGGGCATGTTGATGTCGCAGACAATGCAATGAATTTCATTCTCTTTAACGGCTTTGAGCGCTTCAATTCCATTAGTAGCAGTTATAACAGTCTCAGCATAATCTTCAAGGATTAACTTTAGGCGATCTACAATATCCGGCTCATCGTCTACAATTAGAAGTGTTCCCTTTGCCATAGTTATCTCCTCGTATGGTTTTTAATCTGAGCCTAAGTTCGATTCTTTAGAGTGATTTAATTTATCGCAGGTGTAGTGAGCTTCATTGGATTGCTGCTCAATTCTAACTTCCTTCTTTTCTTCATCCTCAAGAATCTTGTGACTTAATAATAAATCAATTTCAAATCTCGAGAAATTTTTTAAGGGACTGTAAATCATTTGATTGACGAACTTTCTCATCAGCCTCAAGTTCTCTTCAGTGATACTATGGATAACTCCCCGATAATGCTTCTTAGCGCGCCTGCTTGTCGCCTCTTCACATGTCTCAACAATACTTAGATAGAAGTCAGTTGGAAGTTGAAAGCGTATTAAAGTTGTCACAGGCAACTCAAGATCGCTTAAGAATGAGATTTCTCTCTCCGACATGCTAGTGATAACAATCTCTTGAGAGACGCTCACAAGTCGTCTTGGGTCACTCGATCTAAGACAATAGAAGCCATTTTGGCGACTCGCAAACTTGGCACTCACGCTCTCAAGATACTGCTCAATCACCATAGAAGTGAGTGGGCGCTGAATAGAAATCAGTCGGTCATAGCCAAGAACTTTACGAAGCGCTTCTGATGACGAAGGACATCCGCCTAAGACAAAAATAGGGAGTTTTCCTCCTGCATTTTTGATTTTTCTTAGGACTACTTCCAGCCACTCAAGGCTATTGTGTGCTCTCTCACCATTTTCCACATCATAAAAGACAACCCCAGCTTCAGCAGCATCAATTTCACTAAGCTGCTTAAATACGAAATCAAAGCTAAAGTGATATTTATCCTTTAAGTTACATACTTGGGTGAGAATATCGACGTTTCTAGTAGCAAAGCACAGGTGAACACGGTAGTCGCAAAGCTCATGAGTATGATTGAGAATCCACCGAGTTAATGCTCTTTGATCAAAGGGCCTATCCTTATCGCTCCACTGATCATCAAAAGGATAATTGAGTTCGTAATGAAAAAGAGTGTGCCCATCTTTATGATCTTCAACTCTTTTAGATGTAATTTGGGCCGGACCAATATCATACCCATCCCCCATAGGTAACTTAACAGGTATCACATCATCCAAAAGAGAAATTCCGCCATCAACCTCAAAATGCTCTCGGGAAAATCGACCAAGTGAAAAACCAAGGGAGATATTCATCTCCTTATCAATCTTGATTGCCTTTGCATATTTTTGATCATCAATCTTCTTTTCATAGCGAAGTCTAAAGAGATCACTAATGAGGTAATCAAGCTCTCCCCCTTTTACAAATCCATACTGAAATCCTTGAGCGTAGAGATGCCCTAGCTTAGATATCTGATCCTCACTTGCCCAAAGGGCACATATGAAGACCTGTGGTAGCGAGGTATTACTTCTGAGCTCTTTCACTTCGTTAATGAGAGCATCTAAATTCCAAGTGGAACTAAAGTCTATCAGCAAGATTTCAGCTTTGGATTTAATGGCAGGAGCAATGACATGACCAATTTCCGAACAAGCGATTGCTATATTTGAACTTTCTCCAAATAGTGATTTCGCTCTTTCTTCTAACTCCTCAACAAACTTGAAATCACTTCCAATGTAGAGGAGTTGCTTGGCTTCACCCATTAAAACTCCTGATTAGTATCATTATAAAAGTTTATTGAGTGGAAGGTTTATTCAAGTATTTAGAGGGGCGCGGATATTAATCACAGCAACGGCTGTGACAATAATAATCGCTCCCATGAACAAATGGGCGAATAACTAGTGATTGTGATAAAGAATAATTAATTTATTGTAAAAGTGCCTTTAGCTCACTAAGTTCAGTTCGTACATCATCTGGGATAAAGACACCAGCTGATCCTGAAAAACTCTGAAACACACTGTCTTCAAAACTTGAATAGCAAAGCTTGGCATACTTTGATTTAGGGTAGTTGCGAATACATTGTTTAAAATAGAGATCCGAAAGGCTATAGAGAAAATTTGAATCCACCGCCCTGTCTGCTACACCAAGATAATATAGTAGTTCGGCCTTATTGGCTTCCTTACTAGACTGATTAATCAACTCCTTGCCAAGCTTTCCAAGCATCAAATGATTAATCACGTCTCTCGCCCCATCATGGCTATCATCAATTATTTCATCTCTCTTTTTATAAAAACTAATGAAACCATCGACACTCATCTTGGTCACCTTGCCACCAACAGTGGACCAAGTCTTCATTTCAGAAATCCACTCATCTACAATTAGTGAGGAGCTTCGACTGAGATTCATCGTTGTGCGATTGACACTAAAGAAATCAAGGGCCGCTTCAATATCTACCAATCCGGTGAGGTAGTTATGAAGAATCCTCTTTAGAATAGACATCTCAGTACTAGAATCACGTAGGGTCCACTTTGACTGTAGCTGGGCCAGATAGTACTGACTGGCCTTAGTGTAGTCTCTAACAATAGAGTAGACGTCACCCTTATCTGTGTTACTTAATTTGAGCTCTGTGCCCAATTCATTTACTCGCTCGAGAATATCCCCACTTACTTTCCAGTCGAGTTGGGTGTGGCAAGATAAACAGATAGAGCGCGTGGAATTAAATCTTAAACGCGCGTAATTGAGATTCTTTTCTTTAAGTGACTCATCAATCGAAGTCAGGCTCTCTTCTAAAATTTCGGCCGACGGCAGAAGCGAAAGTTCTTTGAGCAAATCGGAGTGAGAGGCCTCTTTAAATGTCTCTTTCATATCCTGAGTTAACTTAATCATCGCCGGTCTACTACTTGGAGAATAAAGTCTCTCAGGGGAGTCAAAGTAAGTCCCAAGCTTAATTAGATCTACGAGCATTCTGTCCATCTTTCTGGCCACTGTAGCGTTTACTGTTTGAGAAAGAATCACTGGAATTAAAACTAATAAGTATCTCATTTAATTTACCTCAACTATATCTCATAGCTTAACTTAACTTCCCCAGAAAAAAGATGATCTAGTTCAGCTATCTCAATAAAATTAACTCGACGAATAAAGTCCACTAATGAGTGCTCATCTGGCCATCAAATTATCTTCAGAGTATTCTGATCGCAATGCAAGTGAGCGCCGTAATTTTTATTACTCTCTTTACTATTGCGCTCTCGCCGAGTGCAGCTACCACCATTCTCCCCAAAGTGAGAGTTTGCACGATGGATAAGGGTTTTGGAGGCAAGACAAGACCTGACGGCAGTGGAACGTGGCAAGTTAAGTATAAAGAAAAGTTCGACGCAATTCCTCTTGATATTGAATACTACGCAGCCCCAAGGGCGCGCTGTATCCAGGACATTAAAAATCACAAAGCCGAAGCAATATACGCAGCTTATTCAGAGGAGAGAAAAGAATTTCTCTCCTTTCCTGGTGAACATAGAAGCTCACTAAGAACCCATCAAGCTGTTGATTCAATCGACTTCTACCTCTTTAAACATAAAACAGCACATATTGATTGGAATGGTAAGGAGTTTATCCATGCCGATAATCACAAATTGCTCTTACAGCAGGGAATACAAATTGAGGAAATTCAAAATCTAACCAAAGAATTTCAACTCATAGAGGTAAAGAGTGTTTTTCAAATTCTCAGCATGCTTGAAAAAAAGCGCGCCTCAGCTGCCATTATTGCGATGGATCAGATTAAGGACACTCTAAAGGAAAAAGCGGATATTAGTCATTCAACTCACCCGGTTTATACGACCTACGTCTTCCTTGCCTTTGATAAGAAATTCTACCATGGCCATTCAGACCTTGTTGAAAAGATCTGGAAGGCCATGGAAGATTAGTCTATTTGGACATCTCTTCTTGAATAAGATCTCTAAGATAACTCACGCCAAATCGAGGTAATGGTTTACCATTCACAAAGAATGTAGGTGTTGCCCTCACATCAAGAGTCTTACCGTCCTGAATATCCTGTTCGATTATTTGATCAAACTCAGGGTTGAGCATATCGACTCTGAGTTGCTCGAGCTCTAAGCCTTCAACATTTTCGAGATAACCCCAAATGAGGTCAGGACGGGGATTGTGGTGATCTCCCCAGATTGGCTGATAATGAAAGAGCACATCTAGAACTTCTTCATACTTACCCTGCTTCCTCGCTGCTTCAAGAATTTTCACCACCATTTTAGAGTTTGAGTGAAAGGGAGCGTAGCGAATGACCAATTGAATCTGGTCTTTATAAGCGCGAAGAATATTTTTAACTTCAGGATGCATCATGCGACAGCTCTCACACTCGGGATCCATAAACTCCACTAAGTGAACTTTGGCATCATCTGGGCCAATTCGATAAGCATGGGGACGTATAAAAACTTCAACATTGCTTTCGGCCAAGAAGGAGCTCTTCTTCTGTGAGCTACTTTGCACCATATAGCGAGCACCAAAGAATGCTCCGATTGCAAGAACGAAAACGATACCGGTCAAAAGATACTTATTTTTCATCTTGATTCTTCCTTCTCATGAGTATGAATGTAATAACTAAAATTAGCGAAAAAGCGCTAAGAGACAAAAGGGGAATAGTAATAAAACCAAACCACTCAATGTGAACTGAGGTACATGAAATCCCCTGGCGACAGGGTGTTGCATGCTCAGGCAGGACTTTGTAGTAGAGCAAATTGTGGTAGAGCGCAATCATCCATCCGATGACACTGAGTGGGATCGAAAAGAGTAACGTGTCCCTGGCATTTTTGAATAATCTTACTAAGAAGATTGCGACCAAGGGATACATGCAAATGCGTTGATACCAACAAAGTACACAAGGGGGATAATCTAGCACTTCGCTAAAGAAAAGACTGCCAAGCATCGCAAAGAGCGAAACAGTCCAGGCCAAAAAATAGAGATTCCAATTGCGATCATTACTTGGCACGAAGAACCTCCATACTCTCCTTAAGAAGCGAGAGTGCTGACTTCATAAAGAGAAGTGCGATCAGAAAGCCAACGACAAGATCTGGATATGGACCTACGCCAAGCCCTACTAATACAGCAGCAGCAATCACCGAAAGGTTGGCAAAAATATCATTTCGAGAGCAAACCCAAACTGATTTAAAATTCAAATCGTCATCTTTATGCCTTGTAAGAAGAAAGAGACATATTGAATTCATCACCAATGCAACAATCGCAACGGTGAACATAATTTCTTCCCTAGGGCCACCCAAAATGAAGAATTGATAAATAGTCTTGGCCAAGACAGACAGACCAGTCACAATCATAATCACACACTTAAAAATTGAAGACTTGGCTTTGGCGATCGCACTTCCAGTAATGACAAAGAGTGTGCTCCCATAGGCCAGAGCATCCCCGAGCATATCTAGTGAATCGGCCATTAATGCCTGCGAGCCAGAATAAATACCAAATACGTACTCAACAAAGAACATAAGTGCATTGATGAGCAGTACGATGATAAGCACTTTTTTTTGCTTTTTAACGAGGACTTTCAAATCCTCTTCTTTTCCTTGGCAACAACTTGTTCCCACTTAAACCTCCTATTAAATAACAAAGTTAAAGGCGCTTATGTAAGCGGAGGACGAAGGGGTGGGGCAAAAACTGGTGGAAGATAGCTTTGATAGGCATAGATTGGGTTCATCATCACAGAGAGAGTCTGCCCGACAAATGGAGCTTGAGCTTTGGCCAAAAAGAGAGAAGCCGCAAGCTCACAATTCTGACAGATTTCATGACATGAATTATCTGGAGTACTTCCCTCAGTTGCAACATGACTAATTGAGAGCGAGTGAGAGCTCTCAAGACTACACTCATCCATCATGCACAGTGAGGGCATCAAAATGAGAAGTGATAGGACAACGAGAATGACTTTATGCATCTCCCTCATTTTAGTGAGGAAGACGCATAATAGTCAATTGAATAGCTAGTTGTTAAAAGTAAGCACAAAGCCCTGCTCTGAGAGAATTTGCTCAATTTGGCCCGTACTTACTCCCTGCCCAGGAAAGAGAATCGTCACATCGACAACTCCCTGTGAAACCCGAAGATTCTTTGACTTTATTCGGTTGTCAATTCCAGCTCGCTTTAGTGGAGCCTTGAGCTTGTGTTTTACATAATTCTCGAGTTTCTCCTGATCTGCATAATCGTGAGCGCGCGGATAGAGGTCAAAGAAATTGGTAATCTTTAAAGAAAGCTCGCTAACCTCTCTATTGGTGTCACCCCCAGCAGGCTTCTTCCCCTCGCCCAGCATATAGCGCACGCGCTCTTCGGTGACGTAGGGATTTCCATAGCCATTTGAAGCAACCAAGTTGGTGGGAAGCCAGATAAAGTCTGGATGGGTTTCATTAAAAAGCTGGGAAAAGTATTTATCAAACTCTGGGTGAGATTCACTAATATTATAGCGCTTGCGAAAGCTGTCTCTAAGTTCGTTCACACCCTCTTCTGTTTGGTGATACCAGAGCCCATCTCCAACCATGCGGCCATTACTTGAAATTCGGGTTCCATTGTCAAAAATCTTTGGGCGCTCTGAAAAGAAAAGATAGAATTGAAGGAGTCTTCCAGTAAAGTGATGACCAAATTTCTCTTCTCCATGGCCAAGTGCCTTCGTTTGAGTTTTCTCTAGTGAGAATTCATCACTGACTTCCCACTCATGCACACCATCTTCGGCCCAGTAAATCTTCATTCTGAGATGAGTTTGATAGAGAGTTTTGCCATCCTGCTCGACTTCGGTAATGTCTCCATCTCGCAGAGGTAAAATCCGGTAGGCAACAACTGGCTGATTCCATACTTGATCTCCAGTGAAACGGTCGATTACGACACCCATGCGATTAAGACCAAGGTAATTAGTGAAGATTTGAAAGAATGCGCGTGGTGTGACATCCCAAAAGGCATCGTAAGATGTTAGACCATAGCCAACCCAATTATTGGCGCTCTTTGAATCTTTATCGAGAATCCAGTTCGCACTAGTCTCATTAGATTTATCAGTATTGCCAGCAAAGAGAGAGTTCACACTCATATAGGCTTCAGTGAGTAGTCCCTTTTGATCGGCAACTGAGAGACTGTGCTTCTTTTTTGTCACGGGAGAAAGAACAGAGATAGCATCTCTGGGCTCAGCTTCTTTTACGGCCGCTCCGGCCCAAGCGTTACAATGTCCCCACCACCCTTCACAGGATTTCTTTTGCTCTCCTTTTAAGTGAGAACAGGTGTGCTGCGCTTTTTCCCAATCGTAAGTTGCAGAGCCAAGGCCCCAAAACTCATCAAATGTATCTGCGGGGCTCTTTCCGTATTGACCTTTGATATCGCGAAAAGCGATTCCATCTCTCTTATAGGCCCAATAACTTCCAATCCAAGGCACATCTTTGGGAATGCCGGCATTTGGTACAGTCTTACTTGGGCTATAATTAAAAAGACTTTCAAAATTTTGTTCGTGCACACTAAAAGAACCAGTATTGGCCCTGGCACTACTAAGAAGACAAAGGGAGATTGTAACTTTAACAATTAAATTTCTCATATCGGCCTTCCACTACTCAGAGATTCGCTTAAGAACAGCGAAGTAAGTATCAGTTTGTATTGTTGTTGGGAGTGAGTCTCCTTTGCACCAACCAATTCGAACATTCTGTCCGTAATTGGTTCTATATTGAGTGTGGTGACCTTGATCACAGAGTGCTCGGTCGACAAATTTTTCGATTTTCGCCTGTACGTAGCGATCTTCTGGAATAGAGAGAGCACCTTTTGACTTCGTCCAATTGGCATTCACATCTTTTCTCGCACCCTTAAAATTTGGATAATCAATTGGAAGTAGAAAGAGGCCTGAACTTAGATGATCTTCGCTAGAGAGTTTAAGACCAACACTTCTAATTCCACTACCGGTTTGAAAGTTAACTCGCTTGCCGCTTGCAAGAGAGTTAACTTGTCCATAGGGCTTGAGTTGCTCATCAAAGTAGAGTTGAACTTCAAGAAGATCATCCTTTCTAATATTGCCTTTCTTCACATCAGGTTCTTTT
This sequence comes from Bacteriovoracaceae bacterium, assembly GCA_048267245.1. Classification (GTDB taxonomy): domain Bacteria; phylum Bdellovibrionota; class Bacteriovoracia; order Bacteriovoracales; family Bacteriovoracaceae; genus JBLWXV01. The sequence continues at coordinate 154,771 of JBLWXV010000002.1, read as the reverse complement.
TGAAAGCCGCGCACGATAAGGCAATTCAGTGAAGGATCTCCTTTGAAATCTGCAAAGAATTGATCCGAAGCAAATTTACTCTTCTCCTTTTTAAGAGAAGCACATGAGAGGTTGCGCTGAACACTAAAAGCATATGTAAGTGGAGCACCAAAGTTATCGAGTGAATCAAAAAACTCTCTACGCTCTTGATCACTCATACGCGAGACTGCCTTAGAATCCACGAGACCCACATTGCTCTTCTCGGCGATATCGACCATTTTTGGAAAGACAAGATATTCATAGCTCTTGAGAGTTTTGAGTTTGGAGGAAACCTCTGCCAGCTCACGTGCAAGCTCCACGCTTGAGGGCGTTCTTCTACTTTGCTGTTGATATTCTCGAAGCTCTCTAAAGGCATCGGCTTGCGCTTGCTCGCGCGGCGACTTGCTCTGGTGAGCACACGCCCCCAAGAGCAAAGTGATTATAAATAGGTAGCTAAATTTCATGAACTGCTCCCGCAATAGTTTATAAATATTATTGAACGGGCGCGTGATTGAACTCAATCGGGTAAAACTCGGAGTGCCTCCCAGCACAGGAGTAAAATGGACGGGTAAGAGAGCTAACCGATGAGGATTATAGAGAGGGTGAACTTAGGGCCAATCAAATCAAAATATTTGCTTCTACTTATTGGAGGCAAGCCAATTGGGCTGCCTCATGGTGAGTTGAGTTAATAGAGAGTTTGAGATGGTCTGAAAGTAGCGCAGTTGCCATGCCTCTTGGTCATTAAGCGAAGAAACTCCAGCAATTTCACGCTCAACTATTGAGAGTCTCTCTATTAAATCATTTAGTATTTTTGGCGCAACCAACTTCGCATCAAAGAGGAAAGAGGCAATCTTACTTTCAAGCATCAAGAGTTCATTGTAGATTTTCTGATAGTCTTCGCGATGGATGTCACTTTCAATATCTCTTAGTGTTTGGCATTTTTTATAGAGAATTTCATTTTCACAGCTCTCACTTTCACACTGAACACTGCTCCATTTTCCACTTGAAAGAAGTACGGGATATCGGGCCACAGAGCTGGTCTGAGCATATGTCGCGTCCACAGTAGAGTGGGCCTCGACTTGGTAAGCACTCGTTGAAAGCGCAGTCATCTTATTAAAAGAGTTGACTTCATCAAGCCACAAGGCCGCATGAACCTCACGTGCTGCTCCCTGCACTCCAGAGATTTGAGTGCGGTAGACTTTAATTGCATTCACTTCAGGAGCATCGAGCGTCTTACAGTAAGGAGATTCCATCAAGTGATTAAATTCCTCGCTAGAGACAAAACGTACCTGATGCGCAAGATCACTCATGTAAAGAGCAGAGTTCCAGCAATTAGGTCCATGATGTCGCTTCACGGGTTTTGAACTTAAACCTTCAATCTTGGCCGCCTTCACATCAGTGGCCCTCATCACAACTTCAGGTCTTTTAAGTAGTTTTCCATCTTTACACACATCAAGTCGATCAATGCGCGAAAGAAGCCAGTTTGGAAGAGAGTCCCCTTCTTCAGCACCTAGGGCGTAGTAAATTTCCGCCATGGCATTTGTAATCTCACTTCGAGTGACTCCTCCCCACTCCTCACGCAGGCGATAGCCTGCCTCACAGTCGGCATCCTTCTCTTTTTGAGACTCATAGAAAGCGGGCATTCCAAGTTTTAATTCTCGCCTAATCTTAGTGAAGAGCGTATGGCCCAAACGATGGTGAGCGCGCTCATGCTCAAGGATTAAATATTTGGCCATATCAGAAATCTGATCAATCACAGCGCGGTCATAGAAAATAAAAGCGCCATGCTGATCGTAAACCGCACTCGCTGGACTTCCCACTGAAGCTTCAAATTCATTCTCACTGAAGTCTTTATAAGAAACAGAAACCCCATCAATCGTTTCCACGGCAGAAAAGCTCTCTTGTCCATGGACAGAGGCGCCAAGTAGAAGCGATAGAAAGAGGGCAAAAATGCGATTTAACATAGAGTAATTTTAGCTAAGAAGTGCGCCGGTAATTGCGGCATAGACCAAATTTACTTGGGTGCCTAAAGTCTTAACAATCTCCTAAGTAACACCCAAGTGACTGAAATCACAGGGCTTTAGACATCCTCCAAGGCTTGAGAGTCAAACTCTCAAGCCAAAAGTAATTTATAGCTCCCAGTTAGGGGATTAATGGTACGCACCCAAATCGCTTATCACTGGCCACTGGGCCAGAACTCTCATTGAGTAAGCTCACCAAGCGAAATCTTCTTTGTGATGATTTTTTAACTAGTGGAGATTTGTAATCAAATGGCCAATTGAAAAATATTTGATGAGTCTTGGCCATCAGATCATCAGCAGCGATGACTTGTCCATTCTGAATCGTATACCAAACTCTTGAGAGCTCTCTCTTGCTAAGAACGAGAGTATCTTCACTGACTTCATTCCCATTAGTGTCAACTAGGCTTGGCGATCGCGCAAAATAAATTGCCTCGGTATCGACACCGATATATGGAGCAAGAACATTGTAAATTGGATTTTGTCCTTTAAAATCGGCAGTAGTAGGACAGTGCCCATCCCCCGTCTCTGGATCAACAAATGGAATGAGATAATAGCCTAGCTTAACATTGCGCTCAAACACACCTCTTTGAAATTTTAATTCCTTAAAGATATCGAGCTTAATTTCCATATTCCAATCATAGAGGAGTCGCTCTTCCAGTTTATCATTGATATCAGGCACACCATCACTATTTAAGTCAAAGAATAATGGATCAGAAAGAGACCAAATTTCGTAAGACCTTTGTAGGCCTAGTCTGGGAAAGAGAAGACTATCGTTATTGCCATAAATTTCTCTGTCATGACAAAACATAAAATCAGAAGCGTTAGGAAGATGCATGGGATAATCCATATCGCTGTACTGATAATTCCAATATATTGGAATCGAATAGGTATCAGGCTGACCAATTGCCCCCGAGCGAGTTGCGCAAGAGTAGCGAGAAGTTGTCGTCACCTTTATTGGTCTATCGACCTGGCCCTTTCTTAGAAGATAAATCTGATCAGTACTTGAGTTTGCACCGGTAGTTGAGACGAGCCTCACGATATAGGTCTTTTTATACTTTAACCCACCTAACTCTGCCGTGATTCCATTTTTCCCAACGCTCACGGGTAGTTGTAGCTCTTGATCACCATCAAATACTGATAACCAACAAGAAGGCGCGTAATGACGATTAGAGAGCTCCTTAAAACACCAGTCATTAAGAGAAAGAGTTGCTAATCCACTAAAATCAGCAAAGAGCACAGGACGTGTGGTTATATTTTTCTGGCAAACTTTCGTGCACTCACCATCTGAAATATTAATATTCTCTCCTGCTAAGCAAACGCATGGATTCCTATTGATTGTGATATCAGGCCTATCCGGTCGATTTCCTGGCATGCCTTGATCAAAATTCATAAATTTAAGTGCATACTCCTCTGCTTGAACTTCATTTAGCCCCCAGAGATGTGAAGCTTCATGAACTAACCTTAGCTGAACTTCTCTTATCGCCCCTTCTAAGTGCTCATCAAGCGTCCCGGCAAAGGATTCATAAAAAGCTTTATAAATTAACACTCGCTCTGGAGTGAAGTCATAGTCCATAGCAAGCCTTCGACTTCCTCTATACCCATCGACCTCAGGACTCTTCTCAAGTTTGTCATAAGTTAGAACCGCTAACAGAAGCTCCCTATGTTCTGGGTTTGAGATCAAGTCAGGAAAGGCTGAATCTTGAATGATTGGAATCAAGCGCGAGCTTGCCATCTTCAATATTCGAATAGACTGCTTATAGGCAAACCCACCATTTCCAGCATCGTCTCCCCCGAGGTCAGTTCGCGCTGCCATCAAATTCGCACTGGTGATAAAGAGTAGAAAAAAAGCTAATATGCCCTTAACTTTCATTGTATTTCTCCGTTGTGGCTAACCGGAATCAGATGGATTCCAAGATTGTAGACTCTGCTCTTTTCCCCATTGCCAAGTAACTCGGCCATACGGAGACGAAACTTTTTAATCTCTTCTTTTACGAGGTCAATATTTTCAACATTTGTGGCAATCATGATCGAGGTAATATCACGCTCATCGATACTATTGATATCAAGCGAGGTAATTGCCTTTTCTAAAATCTGTCTTTGGTATTCTCTAATCGCAAGATTGTGGGCATTTCCACCAGCAAGCACCGTTGCAGAAGTTCGGTAAAGATTTCCATCACTATCTCTAGCGAGAATGCCCACGCGCTCAAGTCTCTCAATCGCAAGCTTCGCCGTTAGAATTGTTATTCCGAGCGTTCTTGCAATCCACGAGAGATCTTCTCTAAATTCTGCAACCTGAGTGAGTTGAGAGATTGCATAGTGATACCAATTCTTAATCAACTCAAAGGAGTCATCATCAAGCTGTCTCACTTCTTCACTATGCGCCAGTGGAATGTCATAGAAATCTTGAAAGAGAATGTGACGATCTTTCGGACTCAGTTCAAGTGAGTCCGCAAATTTCATTGCCATCTTTAAAGTTAAATTGCGCTGGCCCGAGAGAATTCTCGAAAGAGTCGAGGGATTCACACCTACTCGCCTCGCAAGCGAGCGCATCGAAAGCAGCGGATTGCGTGCTATTTTCTGCGAAATTAGGTGATTTAACCGCTCTTGCGCGGAACTTGATTCTCTTTGCATGGGTCCATTCTATGAACCACAATTTTGCTCCGTAAATACATTAGGCAACAAAGTGTTGCCTAAAAGGCAAAGCAATCAATGAATAAATGGGCAAAGCGGTGAGAAGGTTAAATACCTTTGAGGATAGTAAATTGCGTGGAATGAAGAAAAGCGATGGTGCCCAGGAGAGGACTCGAACCTCCACGATTGCTCGCCAGATCCTAAGTCTGGTGCGTCTACCAATTTCGCCACCTGGGCACGAATGAAGTTTGAACAAGTTACTAGAAGTTGGGATTTTTGGCAAGAGTTAGGCGGCTTTTTTGCCATTTTTTCGTTCGAGATCTTTGAGCTTATTTTGTAGGAGGGTGTTCTCCTTTTTAAGGTCGAGAACTTCTTTTTTCTTTTCTGTCAGTTCGTCGTTGAGCTTTTGAGACGCGGCGCCAACTTTCTTATTCATCATCTCTAACTGCTTAATTTTGTGCTCTAACTGCTGGTTACTTGCACCGCCGGAGCCACCTGGACCCCCGCGACTCTTGGCCTTTTGAGCTTCGTCGAGCTGGGAGGTCATAAATTTTGTTTTCTGCTCGAGCTGCTTCACTTTAAGAAGTGCGCCCTTTAGATTCTTCTCAGACTCGCCCAGGGTATTTTTTAGGCCAGTAATTTCTTTTTCCTGATCCTTTATCTTGGCTTCGAGCTCGGCGGGATTGACGTCCTTATCTGAGGTCTTTGCCTTTAATTCATCACACTCAGCTTCGCGGTGGGCGAGACTCTCTTCAAGCTGCTTCACTTTCTTTTCTAAGCTCTCTGCGCGCGCCTTGTACTTCGACATCGCCGCCGCAGTCATATTGGAGCGCGACTCAGCAGCGGTCTTCTGGGTGACGGCCTCCGCACTCGCACGGCGCTCCTCTTCAAGTTTGGCACTCATGACTTCTATGCGGCCCTCGGCCACCTGAACCTTGCCACTTAATTCGTCGATCTCACGCTCGGCCCGAGCTTTTTCACGCTCGATAATCTCTTCGGCCACATTCTTACTAATCGTATCCTCATCCGCTTCAGGTTCTTGCTCAACTTCTAGCGCGGACGCAGAGGCTTCTAGGGCAGCGTCGTGTTTAAGTTCCATTGCGCGCAAGTTGCGCTTGAGTTCCTGATTTTCAGTTTCAAGTGTATTGAGCTTGGTTTGCCACTCGCGATTTTCACTTATCGCCTCCGAGCGCTCCTCTGCCTGTGCCTCTCGGCCCTCGGCGAGTTTCTCAGCGAGCTGGCCTTTCATAGAGTCGATAATTCGTTTCATGCGACGAATTTGATCATCGCGCTTATCCATTTCCAATTGATGCTTAAGATTTTGAAGTTGCTCTCTTACTTCTTCGCTACTGCGACCAAGCTTTTGCTCAACTAATTTCTCGCTTGAAGAATCAATGAGTCCTTCAACAAAATGCTCACAATCACTGCTCTCTATATTGAGTTCACTAGAAACCACCGAACGAACAATTTCTGAGACGCGCTCTACACTTGGGTTTTCATGGCGAATTTTCTCAACTTCGCTTCGCACTTTTTCGGCGAGACCAAGCTTTTTAACTTCCCAGAGGTCTTTAGCGCGGCTGGCGAATTCTTCCTTAGAAAAGCTCGCTACAACCTCATTATCTGGACCATCTACCTTATTGCCACCTTTAATCACCGTCTTATGTTTTTGATCAGCAGCTAAGTCTTCACGTTGACCTCTTACGACAGTGCTCTCTTGTGCCTCATCAAAATTCCCACTAATTATCTGTCTTTCTTCTTCGGCGCTATCAACCCATCCACCTACTCTGGTTAGGGTCTCTTCAAAGTCTGAGCTGCCGTCAAATATAGATTCGCCTGCCTCTTCAAAGCTCATCTTTCCAAGCTTTGTGAGCATATCGTCAAGAAAGTCTTCACTTGCCTCTTGGTTATAGACTTCATCAAAAGACTTCTCAAACTCACTGCCCACAATACTATCGTGCACGCACTTCACAACGAATTTATAATCTTCCCCATCGAGGGAGCGAACCACTCTTGGATTTGGATACGTCGTTAAGTGCTCTTTCAAATTCTCAACTGTGAGATTCTTAATATCCTCTGGGGTCATTCTATTTTTAAGAAATCTAATCACACGCTTTAGTTGCGCGAGCTTATTTTCAGTTGAGACAATTTCGATATCGGGCGAATCTGTAATTCTCGCCTCAGGTGCAATATCTTCCAGATCATTTTGATTCGAAGGAATATCCCAACTCATTTGCTCCTTAACAGCGAATGAGTCAATATTTTGCAGAGAGAGACTTTGCTCCTCACGAACTTCCTTACTATGAATAGAGGTGAAGCAAAGTTTTTTTGAATTTCTTAGAAAGAGAACTTCCAGAGCGGAAGTTTGATTTAGAATTTGCTCTAAGTTTCCAGCCTCAAGATACTCAAACCAATATTCCTCACAGCCCGCAAGGATTTGTAATGAAAACCAATCCTGAAAAACAATCAGATCAATTTCAAACGGAGCTTTAATAAGTCCACTTTGAATATGGGTAGAGTAAAAGAAGAAGAGTTCATCTAAGTAGTGCTTAACTTGATCAACTTTAAATCCACGCGACACTAGTTCGATAAATATATGGTCGCTATACGTTCCAAAGGCCAAGAGATGTGGACAGTTAAAGCGATAAAGAGAATGCTCTTCTTCTTTGGTGAGTTCGCTAAAGGTATCTGGAAAATGAAAGGAGCGCGCGAGAAGGCTCTTGCCCCAATTTGAACTTAATAGGCTTAGATTTAATTTGCCTGAAAAAAACTTTCCATTCTCACTGCTTTTAAGATCGACGGGAACTTTACCAGTGACAAAAATTTTGCAATCCCAATTCACTTCAAAGCTTAGGTCACTGAGACCCTCGACAATGATAAAATAAGGACGCTTACTTGCAAGCTCGGTCTCATCACTAAAGAGATCGAGCTCAAAAGACTTTAAACTTGATTCCCAATCAGAAATTAATTTCTGATTGAGAAAGAGTAGATTTCTAGCAGAGGTAATCTTAGGAGACATTGGCCTCCCTCACCCAGCGATATTCAAAGCTCGCCAGGAAACTCTCCGCACTTGGAAGTCCGCTCTCTTCTAGCGATTTAACTAGATGCTCTCGTAGAGATTGAGAAGCCGTTGGATACTTCGTAGGAAATTGAAGATGATTGAGTGAGTAGAAGAAAATTTCGCTCTTAGAGAGTTCATTCCAACGACCACCCACCTCGCTATCGAGACGCTTAAAGACGAGATGATCAGCAAATCTCACAGGAGCTTCTGAATTCTTCACGCCGCTTAGAAAGTCATACTCGCCCACACCTTCGGCCTGTAGCGAGCAGAGATCCATGTATGTACGGGCCTTCTCTAGAGCGACGTCAAAAGATCTTGCGCCAAAAATGAGCTCTATGAGTAAAACGAGAGATGCTCTGTAGGTAAGGAGCATATGCACTTCAAAGTCTAAATCTTTAAGCCACTGGCCCTCTGAACTTGAAGTGAGATAGGAATAGCATGCAAGGTAGAAGCTTAATGCTTCGTTCTCACTCTTTTCATGCCACAAAATATCATTAATCTTTTTGCCAAAGAGATCTGCGGCAGCAATCTGTTCATTTGGGTAGCGCGGTGACTGAAGACTCTCAAGTTCGCCCTTCCAAAATTGTGCACGCTCGAAATCAAAACGACACGCACCCTCTAAATTTTTGTATTTTTTAACAAGCGAAGGATCGTAGAGATCAAACTCGCGCACGACACAGAGACGCTTCCCTGATGGAGCGATCCAAAAGTAATTGGCCAGAGCAAATGGAAATTGCTGTTGCCAATTTTTTAATATTTCGTTTGCTGTTTCGATACTCATTTAGCCGTTATTTTCCCTACGATTCATAGGTAACTTATCGGAAAAACAACCTTTTTAGCTGAGCCAGTCAATAAAGATTAACTAAGAGAGATTTTGGGAAAAAGTCTTTAATTTTAGGCATTTAAAAGGCCACTTGCGTGGCCTTACAAAAATTTATGAAAAAAGTCATAAAGTAGAGTAAATTACTTTCCTTTAAGTTTTGGATCAAGAGCGTCTCGAAGAGCGTCGCCTAGGATATTAAACGCTAGGACAACAACGAACATCGCAGCAGTGGCCGATCCGAGCTGCCACCATACCCCACGAGCAAGCTCAAGCTTTGAATCGTCGATCATCGTCCCCCATGATGGGTGACCCTGAACTCCAAGGCCTAGGTAAGAGAGAATAACTTCCGACTTAATGGCCGTTTGGAATTGAAGTGAGAAGTTAATGATCACAATGTGAGTGACGTTTGGAATGATGTGCTTAAAGAGCTTGCGGAAATCTCCGCCACCAATGGCCGAAGCCGCGTGAACATAGTCGCGCTCTTTGTGTCGAATCACTTCCCCGCGCACAAGGCGACAAATATTTACCCAACCCGTAAGACCGAGGGCGAGGTAAACAGAGAGCATGCCCTTTCCAAGAATAAAAGTGATCGCTACGAGAAGCATAATTCCTGGAATAGATGAGAATGTTGTGTAGAACCAAACGATAAGTTCGTCGATCTTTCCACCGAAGTAACCAGCAACGGCACCAAGAAAAACACCAATAAAGATCGAGATGATCGCAGTGATGAGACCAACTGACATCGCCACTTGCGTGCCGGCAATGGTCTTAGCAAGTACTGAACGACCGAAGATATCTGTTCCAAAGATGGTGTGAATACTCTCGAGGCTTGGAGGAGAATAAGAAGCTCCCACCTCTGTTTGCCAATCGCCAAGGCTAAAAGGAATGAGGTCTAGGCTTGAGAAGATCGCTACCAACGCGTAGATCACAACGAAGGTCAGTGAAATTACCGCCATCTTATCTTTTAGAAGAGTTTCCCAAGCGTGCTGCCAGAGAGACTTTGATTGAGCGCTTTTATCTACTGTATTTTTTAATTCCATAACACTTTCCACAAGACAATCCTTAGTTGAGTCTCACTCGTGGATCCACGAGTGTATAGAGGACGTCGGTAATAACAGAGAAAACAATATAAGCAACCGCACTGAGAACCGTCATCGCGCGGATAACTGGGAAGTCAGAACTGTTGATTGCTTGAAGAGTAATCCCACCAAGACCTGGAATACTAAAGAAACTCTCCAGAAGAAGAGCACCAAGAATCAGGAATGGAATTTGGATCACAACGTAAGTAATGATTGGAATCATCGCGTTCTTTAGAACATGAACGAAGAGAATTTTTACTTCAGCAAGACCTTTGGCGCGAGCTGTTCTCACGTAGTCTTGATAAATTTCATCGAGCATAATTGTGCGGTAAAAGCGCACATCTGGACCGATTGTGAGCACGAGCCAGATAATAACTGGAAGGATCACGTAAGGAATAAAGTATGGGAATCCTGATTCATAGCCAGAAATCTCAAACCATCCAAGCTTGTAAGCAAAGAACCACTGACCAAAGAGAATGTAGGCCAGAGAAGGAATTGACATGAGCGCCACACAGAAGAAAACCACGAATTTATCGATGGCCATTCCGCGGTAGAAAGCCACTACGAGTGAAATCGAAATAGCAATCAATGTCGAACAAACGAAAGCAGGAAGCGAGAGAGTTAAAGAAGGAATCGCACCAGACTTAATCATCTCTACGATTTCTTGCTTAGTACTCCATGAGCGACCGAAATCAAACGTGAATGCGGACTTCACAATATCGAAATACTGGATGTACCAAGGGCGATCGAGTCCCAGCTCTCTTTTGAGTTCCAACATCTGAGCAGCAGTGGCGTGCTTGCCAAGCATGATAAGAGTTGGATCTGGTGATACGACGTTAAAGAGAATAAAGATGATAAGACAGACACCGAGTAGCACAGGTACTACATAGAGGAGTCTTCTTATCACATAGGCCCAAATATTCACGTTCTCTCCCCTTTAAGGAAAAAGCCCACCATTGCTGGTGGGCCATCTAATTAGCTTAAAAACAGTTGCTTAGAACTTCTCAAGAAGTTCTTTTTTCTTCTCAAGATCGATATCAAGATACTGAACAATCCCGCTGTCAAAGTCAGTTGGGATGTAGTTCTTGAGCCATCCTTGCTTAAGAAGGTAGCTCTGACGGTGAACACCGTAGATCCATGGAGCTTCTTCAGCAGCAAGACGAGTCATCTTCTCGTAAAGTGCAGTTCTCTCTGGAGAATCTTGCATTACAGAGGCAGTCTTAAAAAGTCTGTTGAACTCAGGATTATCAAAGTGAGAGCCGTTAGCACCTGGCGACTTGTTTGGTCCGTAGAGTAGCTGAAGGAAGTTCTCAGCATCTGGGTAGTCCGCACCCCAAGCAATACCATAGAGCTCAACTTGGCGCTTAGTGATCTTGCTTTGGAATTCTGGCCATGGGCTAGTTTCAACTTTGATGTTGATGCCGATTTGGGCCATTTGCTTTTTGAAGAATTCGCCAATTTGACGTGATTCAGTTGAAGAAGGACATGAGTAAACGATCTCTTTGAGACCTTTACCTTCTGGGTATCCAGCTTCAGCGAGAAGTTTCTTAGCTTCTTCTACATTTGGTCCACGGTACGGGCTTACATAACCAGGAATGTGACCAGCGATACCTGGAGGTACTGCTGATTGAGCTGGAAGAGCTGTGCCGTTGTAGAAGAGTCTGTTTGATTCGTTCACGTCGTAAGCAAGGCTCATGGCGCGACGAAGTTTTACGTTCTTGAAAAGATCAAGATCGTGATTGAAAGCCGTGTAAGTTACGTCAAGTGAAGGAGTGATCTCGAGGATGATTCCTTTTGACTTAAGATCGTCTGAGAGATCTTTACTTGGAGTGATCGCAGAAGAGAAGTTGTCTTTTGGCACACCAATATAGTCGAGACGACCTTTTTGGAAATTCAACCAACGCGGCTGAGATTCTTTCATGATGTTAACGATAACTTTATCAATGAAAGGAACTTTCTTGCCTTTGTATTCTTTCGCAATGGCTTCGTACTCAGGAGAAACATCGTCAGATGGGAAGAGCTTCTCTCTGAAAGTAGGATTGCGAAGGTACTCAAAGCGAGTGCTCTGGTTGAACACTGGGAGCATGTAAGGTCCTGTACCAACTGGGTGGTTGAGGAATTCTTGTCCGTAGTGAGACACAACTTCTTTAGCAACTGCGAATGTGAATGGCATTGCAAGAGCGTAGAGAAATTGTGGAAAATTCTTCTTAAGTTTAAATTGAAGAGTGTAGCGATCAGTGGCCTTAAGACCTTCAACTTCAGCGTTGTAATCAACCGTGTCGTTGTTAGCGTTAGCATCTCTCCACTCATCAAGACCGGCGATTTTGCCTTCGAGCAACCACCAGCCAAGACCTTGAAGTTTTGGATCAGCAAGACGCTTAATTGAATAAACAAAATCTTCAGCTACAAGTTCGCGGCCTTTGCCATTTGGAAAAGCTGCGTCGTCTTGGAAAACTACACCTTGTTTAATTTTGAAAGTGTAAGTGAGGCCGTCTTCAGAAACAGTAGGCATGGCCTCTGCGAGGTTTGGCACTAGAGTGTAAGGGCGCTTGAGGTAATTATACTCAAGTAGACCTTCATAAATACGCGCAACTTCGTTAGAAGAGTAAAGATCGTTGGCGTAGATTGGGTCCAATCCCTTAACTTCAGATGGAACGCCGAGATTGAGAACTTTTTCGTTGGTTACTTCGTCCTTCTTACATGCGCTCAGTCCAAAAATGAGGGCCGCAAGCGTAAGGATGGAAGCAAAACTCCTAACCTTCGTCATGAATCGATTCCTTGTTGAAACGTTTAATAACCGCAAAATGCGAGTGTCCCGGGACTATATAAGAAGAATGTTAGATTTTCTAGAAACTTTGATGTGTTTTGGCCGCTAAGCAACATTAACGCGCGCAATCACCAGGAAAAAGTAAGATTTGTTCTTTAATCGGGTTTTTCTCACCCGGATTCCACCACACCAGTGACCATTTGGCCCCAGACTGATCGAGCTCCGGGAGATATAGACGCATTGCAAGGCTCGCATTTGAGAAATCCAAGTAGGCAACGCGCTCTTCTTCAAAGGCGATGGGAATATTTTTTTCAGCGGTAAGTAAGCAGCCCGACCCCTCACAACTCACCTTGGCCTCGGGAAGTACCTGAACCAATTTACCAAGCTGGGCCAAAATATGTCTTGTTTGCCTTGGGCCCATGGAAGTTGCAAAACGCTTCGTTAGTGGCCCACTGGCCACAATCCCCTTTTGCCCCGCCTGAGGAAATTTCATCAAGAGATCTTCTTCACCATGAATAGGAAAGCGCAGCCCGAGGTGCCATTGCTTGGAGTCGAGAGAGGAGACGAATGAGAAGACCAGGCGCTCTTGACGGGTTTCTAACCTGCCCTTGCCTGAGCCATTTAAGCACAATTGCCCGAGGGCCTTGGTTAGGCGCTCGGAGCGAGTGTCACTTTTTTGAGATTTCGTTGGATTTGTAGAACAAGAGACAGCGAGACCGACAAGCGCAATTAGGGCGCAGGCGAGGAAGCGGGAAGACGTTTTTCCGCTGTACCCGTGAGGTCTTCGATTCTCTGAATGAGATCGACTTTTTCTTCTTCTACTTTGCAAAACTTCAAGGCCTCCAAGTAGTATTTCTTAGCCTTGGCATAATTCTTCATTTCCTGGTGGAGGATGGCCAGATGTTTATTGATCACAGTGTCGTTTTTAACTAAAGACCAGGCCTTCTCAACATGCTCAAGAGCAAGTTCTATTTTTCCTACCTTATAGTAGTACCAGCCAAGTGAATCTCTAATGTAGCCATCTTCAGGCTTTAATTCTACTGCGCGTGAGATGAGACGGTGGGCCTCATCCATATCCCCGCCTCGCTCGAGAATTGAGTAACCTAGGAAGTTAAGTGCGTGAGCGTTGTCTGGATTTTTAACCAGTAGCGCGCGGATGGCACTCTCCGCTTCTTGGTAGAGCGAGCGCTTTTCAAGTAGGCTTGCAAAGTAATAAAGATGAGACTCTGTGAAGCTCTCCTCTTTACTCACCCCTCTTAGAACAGCAATTGCCTTTTCCGTTTCGCCCACGGCTTCAAAGAAAGAGGCCATATTCACTTGAAGCTCAACCTTGATTTTTGGCAGTTCTTCGCTCTTTTGCTCAATGAAGGAGATGTAGCGCTCGACCTTTTCCTCATCGCCGCGCTCAAAATCTTCAAGCGCAAGTGCACTTAGAATCTGGGCCACTTGAAAACTTCCATCCATATAAAGATTGCTGGTGGTGGGAATGCGACCAAAAGTTTCTACCGCTTTTTCGAGCTCATCAGTTTGCTGATAGAGGCTCGCGAGGTAGTAGAGAATCTTATCTGAATCTGGCACAGCAAGAAGAATCTCTTTAAAGATGCCCTTGGCGTCGTCATAGCGCTTTTGATCTGTGTAGAGAATGCCTAGTCTCACCTTGAGATTGAGGTCACTTGGATCGAGAGTCGTCAGGCGCTCAGCAAAGGGCACTACTTCTTCCATTTTTCCAAGTGCGAACATGATTTGCACTGCGCGAGCTAGAACAGAGAAGCTATCTGGATTTCGCTCAAGAAATTTCTTATACACTTTTAGCGCCGCCTCAAAATCTTTCTTTTCTTCATCAAAAAGACCTATGGCAAGCACTGCTTGATAAAAATCTGGGTCAATTTTCGTCGCCGCTTTAAAGTACTTCAAAGCATCGGCGTGCTGGCCAAATTGAACGGCCGTTTTACCCATGTAGTAGCTATACACTGCACTCTTAGGCGAGCGCTTCTGACACTGGGCCAGAACATTGATGGCCTGTTCTTTCTTCTCTCTCATTGAATATTGTTTGGAGAGGAAGATACAAGCCTCTTCACTCTTAGGGTGATCCTTGTGAATTTGTTTATAGACAGCAAAAGCCTCTTCTTTCTTCTCAAGTGCTGTGTAGACACCGCCTAGAATCAGGCCCAGGCCCTCATCTTTTCCCTTAGAAGTTTCATACAGCTCGCGAATTGGTTTTTCCGCGGCCGCAAATTGACCGAGGCGAATTAGCTCAACAGTAAATTTCTTCTTGAGAAATTGATCTTCGGGTTGAAGCTCTAAAAGATATTGATAGAGAAGTGCCGCCGAAGCAGCATCTCCTCTTAGTGAGGCGTCAGATGCTTTTAAGTAGAGATCTGTACTGACATATTGAATTGAGGCAGGACCCGCTTCCTTAGCCTCTTTCACCATCTGCGCTAGGCTCTCTTCAATTAATGCCTTTTGCTCTTCATCAGAGAGCTCTGCACCACTCTGCGATTCACTAGCGTCGGAGATATCGACGGCCGGTGTCTCAAACGAATGGTAGTCTTTCTTCACCGCACTCGAACAGGCCACCACCAGCATCAGCGACGACATCGGCAGTAGTGAGGCTAAAAGTTTTTTCATTGAAATTCTGTTCATAGCTGGTCCATCGTTTTACGCACATGATTGGCAAAGGGCCCCAAAAGGCTCCTCGCTCGTCCCAACTTCTCGGTCAATGACGCTATTACATGAAAGGTAATATAACCCCCCGCTAGACAAAGGCAAAATAATCCACTGCCCAAGTACCCGATATCTTGTACAAAGGTTAAGAATGATGCTCATCAGCCGGGGCCCTGCCCCAAATTTCTTGACAGCATCTTTCGGGCCTTGCTAAATCTCTTCCTCGCAAGTCGAAGCAAGGCAGCGCGAGAGGCGCAGCAAGTTTTTCGCTCCTTTAAGGTGCTGAAAACAGGCTGTTCTTTAGGGGCTTCACCAGTGTACTTCGCAGTGCAATGAAAAGAATACAAAAACGAGTGGATTCGTCGACAGTTTAATTACACGGTGCTATAAGCACCCCAGTTAAACATAAAAACGCAAACGCTAACTCGCATCATAGGGGAAACAGAGATGAATGACGTTAGAATCATCAAAAGGTACCAAAACCGTAAGCTTTATGACACTCATCAGTCATGTTACGTGACTCTCGAGGAAATCGCTCAGATTATCCGCGAAGGTCATGAGATCCAAGTGATCGACAACAAGACTAAGAATGACATCACTTACATGACTCAAATCCAGCTTCTCTTTGATCAAGAGAAAAAATCAACAAAAGCTGGAGATGTTGAACTTCTTAAGCGCGTTATCCGCTCTACAGAAGGTACTTTCACTGGTTACATCAGAACTCTTGAAGGTACTGAAGCTGAAGCTCCTGCTGCTGAAGCTAACGAGTTTAAGCCATTCATCTCTCAAGAGCTTGGCAACGCCAGTGTTGAAACTCCTGCTACTTTGAACTAAGATTTAGTTCAGAGTCGACTGAGTTTCACACGGTGGAAAATGCTTAAAAATCTCAAAAAAGAAATTTTTAAAGTGAAGACGGTGACCTATATGGTCACCGTTTTTGTTTTAGCCCTCACAACAAATACTTCTTGGGCCCAAAAAAAGCCCAACATCAAAGAACTCACTTCAGGTGAGAAGACCAAGGAAGTTGCGGGAGATATCCCAACAGGTGGCGACACCGGAATTAAACTTCATTCACTTGGACTAGGTATTGGCCAGACATTCATTATGGGTGATGCTGCCGACAACGGCGAAGACAAGATCACTTGGGATGTCTACTACAACTATAGTGCGAGTTACTCATTTGATTTTATGACTAACTTTCACACCAGCAAGCACAAGTACCAAGGCAAGTATATTGAGACGACTGGTCTTGCTCTCAGTATCAAAGCGAAAGCCTTTCAATTTGATTCTTTTGCGCCCTTTGCTCTTGGTGGTCTAGGCTTTTACTGGCCTAAAATGAGACGTGAAGTTGCTGGCTCACTTCAAGACTCAAAGACCAAAACTACTTTTGGTCTCAACCTTGGTGCAGGAGCAGAGCTTCGCCTCAATAGACACTTCATGGTGGGAGTGATTGGTCACTATCACAACCCATTTGATGTGAAGCAAGACAATGGTCTTGATGTAGAGCTCTCTTATTTCAAGCTTCTCGTCACCCTCTTCTATACTTTTTAAATGAAAGCGCGCCTTCATGTCGTAACTGGTAAGGGAGGCGTCGGCAAAACAGTGCTTAGTTTAGGGATCTGTCGGGCCCTTAAAGCACGTAGTAAAAAAGTTCTCTATCTCAATATCCAAGACCTACCAGAGAAGAAAGTGTTTCAGGACCTCGGTATTGAATACTGGGATATTGAGACGATGGAATCGGCAAAGCTCTATATCGCTAAGAAATTGGGCTCCCAAACAATTGCCGAGTGGATTTTAAAGACGCCATTTTTTAAGTCCCTCTTTCACATGCTGCCAAGCCTTGGGCATCTGATTATCTTAGGACATATTATCGAACGTCTTGAAAAGGACCCAGAACTACACTTAGTTTTTGATAGTCCTTCGAGTGGTCATGTGCTGGGCCTATTTGAGAGTACCGGAAATTATAAGACGATGTTTAAGTCTGGACTTATCGTTGAAGACATCAATCGAATGGAGCGCTTCCTTGCTGGAGCAAATAATGTTCTCATTCACATTATTTCGCTGCCAACCACCATGGCCCATCAAGAGGGTATTGATCTTAAGGCAGAGCTCGAAGAGCGAATTAAGTCGCCCATTGAAACCATTTATAATGACTGCTACAGCAGCTGCCCGGACCTTGTTGAGGAGGCGGACAACCTTCCCGTTGCCCTCAAAAAGAAAATTGATCTTGAAAAAGAAATCCTTGATGGAAGTGAAGATTTAAAGATTCCCCACTACTCAACCCTTGAGCTTAGCGAGACCGCCACGCTCATAGGTGACTTTCTAGGGGGGCGCTATGAATAATAAGACAGAGCTCGAAATTTTCTGCGGTACTGGTGGCGTCGGCAAGACCACTCTCGCAACTTCAAGGGCCATCTACCTGGCAGAAACAGGAAAGAATGTTTTGCTCATTACGATTGATCCGGCCCGCAGACTCAAGCAGGTTTTGGGAATGAGCGATGATCAAGTCGGCAAAGAAGTGGCTATTAATTGCGCTGACTTTAATCCCGAATCTAAGCACAAGATTCATGCAATCTTACTATCGCCGTTTGAGACTCTTCAGCGAATTGGACGAACCAACGGAACGTCTAAAGAACTCGACACTCCCATTGTGAGAATTCTCACTCGCCCCTACGGCGGAATGAATGAGATCATGGCGATCCTCGAAGTTCAGCATCATCTAAGCCATAGCAATTACGATGTCATCGTCCTCGATACCCCACCGGGTAAGCACTTTATTGACTTCCTAGAGAGCGCTAACAAGATCAATCACTTCTTTGATCGCTCTTTTGTGGAGATTTTTCGCTTTCTGGGAAAATCCTTTGGGCCTGATGAAGACAAAGAAAAACCTGGGCTCTTCCAGCGCGTGATTAACTCTGGAGTGAAAAAGCTTTTGTCCTACCTAGAAAAGGTAACTGGCGCGAGCTTTGTCGAGGAGTTTGTCAGTGCGATTGTGGCCATTTACAAGAATCGAAACTCCTTTCTAAGTGCTTTGAGCTTTCAAGAAAACCTCAAACGCCCCGGACTCTGCCGTTGGTTTCTCGTGACCAGTGCTGAGCAGAGCAAGTGGGAAGAGGCGCTTAAGCTCAAAGAGGCCAGCCGTGGCGTGATGGGGGAAAAAGCAACATTAATTATTAACAAGTCCCTCGCCCAGAACCTCCATGACTGGCACCCTGAGTCATCTACACCCCTTGTACGCTTTAAACGAGCTATCCTCGCCAGAGAAAGTGCGCTAAAAAATCAGTCTAAAGACCATTTTGAAGCACTACTGACCTTTCCAGATGTGTTAAGCTCTTCGCCACAATCTCATGTGGCCGAGCTCGCTGGTCATTGGTCAGATCTCAACTAAAGGATTTCGCTATGAGCGCCTCTTTTAAAGTAAATACCAAAGAAGAACTTGAACGTTTTGTGACCTGCAATTGGAATGAGATTAACACTCACATCGATAGCGAACTCGCAAAGCTTCCCATCTCTCTCTACACTTCCTGCGATATTAGAGAGAGCAAAGATAAATTCGCGCCCGTGGATCTCAATATTTATCCGGCGGGATTTAATAATATGTGCATGCTCGATCTTGAAGCTTCGGGCAAACTCTTTAAGCGCGCTTTTGATAAAGTAAATTCAAGCGCGCGACAGATTGCCATTATTCCTGAGTCACATACCAAGAATAAATTCTATCTCGATCACCTTGCCATTCTTGGCAAGGCCATTCGCGATGCGGGCTATGAAGTCTCTTTTATTAGCTTAGATGATTCGCTCTTTAGTGAAACTTCAAAGCTAGACCTAGTGTCGCAATCTGGCTTTGATCTCACAATTGAGAAGGCGATTCTTGAAAACGGCGTTCTTAAAAATTCTGCCGGAGAAGTCGACATCGCCGTTCTCAACAACGATCAGTCGAGCCCACTACCGGTCAATTGGGGCGAGGTAAAAACTCCGGTCATGCCCACTCCCCACATCGGTTGGTTTGCCAGACAGAAGAATATTCACTTTTCTTATTACAAGAAAGTGGCCGATGCTTTTTGCGAGCGCTACTCGATTAACCCGGACTTGATTCAAGCTCGCTTTAAAGCAGTTGAGAATGTCGACTTTGGCGCTAAGAGTGGACTTGAGAGCTTAGGTGCCGCCGTTGATGAACTTATTGCGGAAATTGGTGCCGGTAGAAAAGTTTTTGTGAAAGCTTCGCAGGGTACCTATGGAATGGGAATCAGTGTGGTTGGTTCTGGTGAAGAAATCATCTCGATGAACCGCAAAGTTAGAAACAAAATGGATGTGGGCAAAAATAGCATTAAGTTCACCTCCCTTTTAGTTCAAGAAGGCGTTGAGACAATTCTTAAGTATGACGACGCTCCTGCCGAAGTCACGATTTACTTGGTTGATGGCCAGAGTGTGGGTGGCTTTATGCGCGCCAATTCTGAGCGCGATAGCGAAGGAAACCTTAACAGTAAGGGCATGGTTTTTAGAAAATTCTGTATTAGCGAAATTAGACAAAACCAGGATCACCAGTGCAAAGAAGCGGTGTATTCTGTAATTGCTCGCCTCTCAACCCTAGCGAGCTCACACGAAATTAAAGACGTATTATAAGATAAGGAGAGATCATAATGATGAAAGGCGCAAAGGCCAATATCACTCAAGCTATCGGTGGCACCCCCATCGTAAAGCTCAATAAAGTGACGGCCGGTATTAGTTCTGAAATCTACGTTAAACTTGAGTACATGAACCCAGGTGGCTCGACTAAGGATCGCATTGGTAGCTATATGCTCGACCAAGCGGTCAAAGAAGGAAAACTCAAGCCGGGGGGAACGATCATCGAAGGTACTTCGGGTAACACCGGTGTAGGTCTAGCGATGTGGGCGGCCGTGCACGGCTACAAGTGTATTTTCGTTCTCGCCGACAAGCAGTCGCAAGAAAAAATCGATAACCTCCGCGCGTTTGGTGCCAAGGTTGTTGTTTGCCCGACAAACGTTGAGCCAGAAGATCCAAGATCTTACTACTCAGTCTCAAAGCGCTTGAGCCAGACGATCCCAAATTCGTTCTACGTTAACCAATACGATAACCTCCACAACCGCGACACTCACTACACTTGGACTGCTCCAGAAATGTACGAGCAAACAAGTGGCGACTTTGATGTATTTATGGCCACGGTTGGTACTGGTGGAACAATCTCTGGTTGTGGTCGCTACTTCAAAGAGAAAATGCCCAATGTGAAAATTGTTGGCATCGACTGCGAAGGAAGTATCGTTGCTCACTTTGCTAAAACTGGCGAAATGTGCGAGGCCAAGACCTATGTGCTCGAAGGTGTCGGCGAAGACTTCATTCCAGAAAACTACGACTTTGATAATATTGATGACTGGGTCGTTGTCGGGGATAAAGAGAGCTTTCTCATGACCCGCGCTCTTTTAAAGCAAGAGGGCATCTATGCTGGTGGTTCTGCTGGAGCTGCTATCGTTGGGGCCATTCGCTACGCTCAAACTCTTAAAGAGCCTAAGAAGATCCTTGTTCTTTTGCACGACTCTGGTAACCGCTACACTTCAAAGATCTATAACGATACTTGGATGTCTAATAACGGCTATATGGATTCTTCATTTAACGTTCAGATCACTGAAGTCTTGAAGGCCATTGGTAAAGACAATCAGCCGCTGATTAAAATTCAAGATACTTCCAGTGTAGGCGACGCCATTAAGCTTTTAGAAGACAAGAGCATCTCTCAGGTTCCAGTCTACGAAGGCGAGCAAATCAAGGGCATCGTAACTGAGAAAATGCTTCTCAAGCCTCTTTTTAGAGGCGATATCTCGCTCTCAGACAATATCTCTATCGCTTACGCCAGCAATTATAAAACGATTGATAAGAACGAGCTTCTTTCAAAAGTAGCCGATGCTCTTCTTAATAAAGAAGTTGTGCTCGTTACTGACAAGGGTGAAGCCGCAAGTATTCTAACTGATATTGATATCCTGCAATTTATTTCTAAAAGGGAAGAAGCCTAATGAGTAAATCAAAGAACAAAGAAATGGACTTTCACACACGAGTGATTCATGTGGGTGGACACCCAGATAAAGAAACTGGCGCGATCATGCCACCAATTTATCAAACTTCTACCTATGTTCAGAGTTCACCGGGTGTTCACAAGGGCTATGAATATACTCGCAGCCACAACCCTACTCGCACAAGACTTGAAGAATGTCTTGCGAGTCTTGAAGGAGCAAAGCACGCTATCGTAACGGCTTCAGGACTTTCTGCAGAGATGTTAATTATGCACCATCTTCCGGCGGGATCGACAATTCTCTGCGGTGACGATGTGTATGGTGGAACTTACCGACTTTTTACAACTGTATTTAATAAACTTCACAACTACATCTTTATCGATACGACAGATATTGCGGCAGTTGAAGCGGCTTTTAAAGAACACAAGCCTTCAATGATTTGGCTTGAGACTCCGACAAACCCACTGCTTAAGATTTCAGACATCAAAAAGATTGCGGCCATTGCAGGTAAGCACAAAGCTCTCACAGTTGTGGATAACACTTTTATGAGCCCTTACTTTCAAAACCCAATTGCGCTTGGGGCCGACATTGTTCTGCACTCGATGACTAAATATATTAATGGTCACAGTGATGTGGTTGGTGGCGCTCTCATGCTCAGTGATAAAAAAATCTATGAGTCGCTCTGGAAACTTCAAAACTCAATTGGACCTAGTCAATCGCCCTTTGATTCATGGCTAGTTTTACGCGGCATCAAGACCCTTGCTATTCGCATGGAAGCTCACCAGAAAAATGCCATGGAAATTGCCAAGTGGCTTGAAAAGCATCCTATGGTTGAGAGAGTTGTGTATCCGGGTCTTAAGTCGCATCCACAGCACGCTATCGCCAAAAAACAAATGAAGGGATTTGGAGGAATGATTACATTCTTTCTCAAGGGCAACCTCAAGGACTGTAAGAAGTTCCTTCAGAATGTTCACCTCTTCTCACTTGCTGAAAGTCTTGGTGGTGTAGAGAGCTTGATTGAGCACCCGGCGATTATGACTCACGCAAGTGTGCCTAAGAAAGTTCGCGAATCACTCGGTCTATCTGACAATCTCATTCGCCTCTCAGTGGGCATTGAGAATATTGAAGATCTAAAGGCCGACCTAGAGGCGGCCTTTAAGAAAGTTAAAAAGTAGGCTTACCAGCTTATATTTGAATTTGAAGGGGACTCGCTAGAGTCCTCTTTTTTTTGCTCTGGATGGGCCTCAGAGGGAGTTGTCTCTAACTCTGGGTTCTGTGGATCTTTATAGACAGGAACGGGCGCAACCGCAGTAGGAGTACTCACCGCTTGTGTTGTCTCAAAGTTTTTAGTTGTCTCCCCAAAGCTCGCCTGATCACCAAAAATACGTCCATCATTCATATACTGCGAGAGGAGAAGATAGACGCAATTAACTTTGCCGTGATCATCGCTCAAATTAGATTTCTCTCCAGAGGCAAAAATCAATCCATCGTCCTGAATCACTTGAAGTAACTTCTTACCCTCAGTGCAAAACTCACTGCTTGGGCTCACCTGACAAGACCCTTCTTTTTTAACGACTTCAACACCGCCATCAGTTTTTTTAATGTGAATTGGGGAGCGGCAGACATCAATTTGCCAAGCACTCTTCATAAATTTATATGAAACTGAGGAGACATCGATAATGCATCTTTCTTTAGTAATCGAAACGCTTCGCTCTAGAAGACCAAAGGGCTTTACCTTGTGAGAGATTGAAATTTCGTTACTTGCATCAAGACAGGCTTGTAGGTCAAAAGCTGCGTGCGAGCTCAAAGAAGCAAATAAGAGAGTAATAAGGAGTAATGTTTTAGACTTGTAAGATTGCATTGGGATTCACCTCAAAGTAAATTGCAGAAGCATCGTATTCAAGAAAGCTAGACTCGCGGTCCTTCTTTAATTCAAAGAAGGCCTTCGTTAGGAAGTCTCTTGCTCCCTCATCAATGAAAGAAGCAATGCGCTCCTTCTTCTTTTGATCACAGTTTTTATTAAAGCCCGGACTTAGAATCACGAGCTTTTGCCCTCGTGAGAGCTTGCTTTGCAGCATGTATGAAGACAAGTCCAGTACTGGCAGCGCCACTGGTTTTGACTTGTGGATCTCTTCACCATCAATCAAAAAGCTCACTCCGCCAAAGCTAAATGTACTAACGTTCATCGAAGTAAGCTCAACTCTCATAATCATCATGGCCGAGTTACTAAGATCAAGGCCAAGTGCAGAGAATTCCTTCTCAATATTGGCCATGACTTTCTTTAGAATATCATCGTTAAAATCTGCTTGCTGATAGAGAGCTTCTAATTGAGACATTAAGATACTTGAAGCAACATAACTATTTGTTGAGGAGAGAATAAATATTGGACCAGTTGAGGAATTCACAACATCAAAGAACTCTCCACCAGGTTTCTCTCCCGATGCAAATTTTGAAGTGACCTTAACACCTTTGAAATCTTCACTTCTAAAGTTAACCAGCTTTTCATGCAGACTTTTCACACGCTTGAGCTCGACGCCCATTCTCTCAGAAAGGGTTGTGAGAATATTTTCGATTCCCTCAATCTTGTGCTCTTCTCTTTTAAAGTAGGCAAAATTTAAAAATGTCTTTAGGTTGGGCAGCTGTGAGCGAAGGGAGAAGTCGCGATAGAGAATTGCGCCGGCCTTTGTCGCAGAGAGGTCAATACTTGTTTTAAGAGAGACCAAAGAGCACTTATGATCTTTGACATGAGTAAAGAGACTTGCCTCGCTCTCTTGAGAGTAGAAGACAATGCAGCCAGGGTCTTCAAAGGAACTGAGATACATCTCGACGTCCTCGGCCTCACACTCGAGCATGAGTGCCTTTGGAGTCAATTCGCGCAGGATATCTTTGAGCTCACTTGCGACTTCAATTTGATCAATAATGACGAGAAATTTATTCATGAAAATAGCCTCAACTTAAGAGGCTATTTTCCCACAGATTCTAGAGCGGCGAAAGGTTTGTGATGTACGCGCTGCGCACAATCACTGCCCTCCACCACAAAAATCAACTTCCTTCACCATGTTGATATGGTGAATTTGGACTGTCTTACAATCGTCGTAACTTGCATAGACTTCTGACGGGTAACACTCTACTGCTTTGCCCTCAGTGCTATTGTGAAGATAGTTGTCCTTACATTGAAAGTAGGCGGGCTTGTCGACACAGGCCCAATGCTTACCCCCGCAATTATAGACGAGCCCTCTTCCAATTTGATCATATTTGGGCGGGGCCACATATTCCTTCTTAATATCAGCGGCGACCACTTCTTCCATTGTCGCAGAGCTTTTTTCCTCTTCCTCTGCACCCTGAGTAACCTCTCCAACATCATCAGCTGGAGCTTGTAGGAATGGATTATTTGACACTGATTCATCCACCACCACATCACTATCCTGACTAGCCTCAGGTGTTGGTGCTGCAGTTTGAACCGGAGCGGGTGTAGCTTCAGTTACGGCGACCTCCTCTATGGGTGGTGCCTCAATTTCTGGAGCTGCAGTTTCAACGGCGGCCGCGGGTGTGCCAGCAGCGCCAGCAGCGCCAGCTGCGGCAGTTGGTGTCTCACCTGGCTTCTTTCGCTCACGCTTCGGCGGACGCTTAAAGCCACCGCTTGCCTCGGGGTCAGCGCTTACGACCGTTTCATCGCCGGCTTGCTTTAAAAACATTTCATCAATGACAACATAGGCACCTAGGACAACAACGACTCCGATGAGAATTTTCTTGCGCTTTTGCTTCTGGGCTTCATCGGCGCCATCCTCTTCTTCGTCCTCATCATCCTCATCATCCTCGTCTTCGTCCTCATCGCCTTCTTCGTCCTCGTCATCTTCTTCATCATCTGCGGCTTTGGACTTCTTGGCCTTTTTGGACTTAACTTCGCTGACTTCGGTTTCTTCCCCTACTTCTTCATCCTCATCTTCATACTCTTCTTCGTCATCGTCATCACGACCACGCTTGAGTTTCGACTTTAAGGTTGATATGAGACTATTTAACTGCTTCATCCCTTGCTCCAAAGATGAGGGGTGTGGACTAAATTTGTTTTCCTTTTCTAACTTATCGAAATGTTGTCCAGGAAGTTTATGGTTTCACGTGAAGAAGGTGTCATTAAATACGATCGCAGCGGTTTTAATCAAACTGGTGCCCTCCCAGAGTCCGAGTATATCGGTCTAGAAAGATGGAGAGAAAAGCTCTTTAAGCTCGCTCTCATCGGGGAGTACGACGATTTGAAGGTCGGCTATGGCAATATTTCCATGCTCAAAAACCTGACTCATCTACATGCCTTTACTGGGCCTCAATTTGTGATAACCGGTACTCAAACGGGCAAATACCCGACTCTCACGGGTGAGCATTACACTCAGGTTGTGGGTCATGATGTAGAGAATTCTCGCCTGACATCATTTGGTCCAATCGAACCTTCAAGCGAAGCGCTCACTCATGCTTCGATCTACCTCGCCGCTCCCAATGTCAGCGCCATCTTTCATATTCATAGCACTGAGATTTGGGAGGGAATGATTCGCGAGAACCTCCCAGGCACTCCTGACAATATTGAGTATGGCACACTTGAAATGGCCAATTGTGTGCGCGAGCTGACCACAGGTAAAAATGCTGGAAGCTTCGTGATGAAAGGCCATCAAGACGGCGTGATTGCCTATGGCAGAAATTTGGATGAGGCCGGAGCAGAGATCTTAGAGCTCTATCGAAAATTTATGAGCGAGATCAATCTTTAGGCGGTCAAACTCACAATCCTCTTTAAAGAGAATGGCCAGGTCTCTCGCCCTTGGAGGAGAGAGCAAAATCGCACTTCGCTGAGCTAAGAACTCTCCAAGCTCTAGCCAACGATCTAAGTCCAGAGGCTTGAGTGCGCGCATAAGCCAACTTGCACTATCTATTTGGGTCACTTCCATAAAGTGATAGATCACGCTGACAATTGATCTGCGATAGTTGAACTCGCAAATTGCCTTGGGTAAAATCTTTAAATTTTCTCGGTAGAGAAAGCTATCCATCTGCAACTCTCTCACCTTTGATCCAAAGCGCTTAGTGACTTCTGCTAGAATTGCCAGTTGATGGGTATCATGGACTTCGAGATCGTGTTGAAAATTTTGTGATCTTGAAAGTCTGGCCCCGCGAAAATTAAATTGGGAATCAATCTCATTGAGTGACCTTTGAATTAAAGTCCACTCTCCGTTGATAACTTTATATCGAGAGCCCAGGTCTATAACGCGCTCGTAAAGTGGCTCAGTAAAGGCCACTTCATTTAACCCTTGTGTCGCCTCGCTCGAAACGAGTCCGCGCCCGGAAACACTAAATTCTTTTTTTCCAATTCGTCCGTTTAAAATCTTCTCGCCGGCGCGGTGGACTTCAAATTCAAAGCCTAAGATGTCGCGGGCAAGTTGCGCGGCAAATACCTTTGAGTTAAGGGTTTTCTCTAGCTCTAAGTCAGAGAGCTCTCCCCACCAATTGCGAGTCACCAGTGCCGTGCGTACAATTTCTGGGAGCTTCTTAAATGTAAGTAGGTGATCTAGGTACTCTTGTGGATAGACTTGAGAGAGAAGAATTCTACCTTCATCCATGCCTAGTAGGGCCAGCCACTCAAATCTTTCAACAACTTGGTTTCTCATCTTGCTGACCGGGGCGCCCGCAAGTTCAAACTCATAATCAAAGTTTGGATAGTAAGTTACTTCCATTCCTTTCTCTGAGTAACGATGAATTCATCTTGATAATTTTGAGATTTATTCACAAAGTCTAGGTCGAGACCACTTCTTAGGCGGCCCTGGTGATCAAAGACCTTCCCCTTTCCTCTTGAAGGAGTGACCTTCTCAGGTAAGAGCGAAGTATAGTAGTCCCAAAGGGATCGATCCGCGCGCCACTTATTTAGCCAAGTGGCACCAAGCGCCACATGACCGATCTCATCTTCATAGACGACCTTCATAAGCTCTGCGCTTTTAGAATCTTCAAATTCAGTAAAAACGTCAGAGTAATAACAACAAAAATCTAGATTGGCGGCCTCGAGAGTAAGTGCCATAAGAGCAAAAAACTCATCGTAACTCTTTACCTTCAGAAATAGATTCCAAAAGAATTGATTCAAAGGTAAGTCGCCAAACTCCATTCCCATTTGGCGCATGCGATGAATATAGAGTTGAAGATGCTTTTGCTCATCCTTAATCGTTTGAATCAGGCCTCGAACAATCCTCTCATCCTCGCCAGGTTTTCCCTGAAAACACAAAAGAGACGCCGCCATCAACTCAATGGCCAACAATTCATGATTGGCAAAGAAATGAAGAGCAAAGGCCCTCTTTTCAGGCTCAGCAAAGTGGGAGCGCTTGGGAAATTTTAACTGCTTTTCAGAAAAATCAATTCTCCCATCGCGCGCGGGGCGATCGGGAATAGAAATTTTGTCGAAAGTGCCGAAGCTAGCTATTTGAGAAGTACTAAGAAGTTTGTCCTCAAGTGAGGGGCCAAATAAAACGCTCTTAGCAAACTCTTGAACTTTCATCGACTGGGCTTTGTAAACTTTCTCTTTCTTGTGCGCTTCTTCTTAGATTTATCTCTACCTGGGCCACCTGATCCACCAGGACCACCTTGACCACTACCAGAGCTTGCACCCTTGCGACCGTAGAATTTCTTCTTGCCGCCACCACCTTGATTGCGACCGGGACCACCCGAGCGTCCACCGTCGCCTTGTTCGCCACGCTTTCCACCGCGCTTAAAGGGTCTTGATGAAGCAGGAATCATTTTATCAGAGAGAAGGTCATTGAGCTTTTCAATGGCCTTACCCTTGTTCTCCAGTAATTCTTCTTCACTAAAGTCAAAGTTCTTCCCATTAAAGTGTCTTGATAGCCATTGATAGAGCTCCACACACTTAATAGAAGTCTCGAGATAATCGATGTCATTACTTTCAAAATCAATAGGCTCGTTCTTAATAAGTTCGCTTTTCACGTACTTATTTACAATCCAGACGTAGTACTGGACGTGTTCAAGAAGCCCTAGATTCACAGGGGCGCATGAAAAGCCAAAAACCTCAGAGGGCGAGAGATTTTCATCGGTATCAGCGTCTTCTACCATCTCTGTGAGTTCGATCATCTCCTTGAGCTCTACGCAGAAAAAGGGCTTTTGAAATGTCATTGCGTTAAAGAGTCTTAAAAACTCTGAGAGTTTAAGTGAGGGAAGACCATTTGATTTAAGCGCGTTGGTTACCTGCCCGTAGATCTCTAAGTCTGGGCCAACCATACATTCTTCTTTTTGATCAAGCTCCACTTGTAGTGCTTCAGTGACGCTCTCAAGCCCGTCTTCAACCTTATCAAGACAAGTCACATATCCAGTTGGGAAGCGGTTAAATCGCCCGGCACGACCAGCAATCTGTTTAATTTCAGAGTGGCTGATGGGATATTCTTGGTTATTGATAAATTTTGTCAGTGTCGTAAAGACGATTCGGCGAATTGGAAGGTTCATCCCCATCGCGATTGCATCTGTACTGACCATAATATCAGTAATTCCCTTATCAAATTTTCTTGCTTGCTCCCTGCGTACTTCGGGGCTCAAGCGGCCGTAGACGATGGAGACTTTGAATCCGAGTCGCTCCAAATCATACTTGTAGCGAAGGGCATTGCGACGAGAAAAAACAATGACGGCGTCATGCTTATTAAGCTCTTTTGCAACGATCGGTCTCTTTTCAACTTTTAGTTCTGTCATTCGGTCGTAGCGGCGAATTTCAAGCGTATCCCCACAGAGATCGACAATCTTCTGAACTAATTCAAGCACACTGGCATCGCCACAAAGATGAACTTCAGGTGAAACCACATTAACAAGAGCACGCGTCCAGGCCCAGCCACGTTGAGGATCGTTGATCATTTGAATTTCATCGATCACAACACAATCAAAGGGTTCGTGGAGCTTGGCCATCTCAATCGTTGATGAATAGTGCGTGCACTCATCCATCTCAATCACTTCCTCTCCGGTGAGAAGTGAAGTCTTAACGCTCTTTTGGTTCATAGTATCAAAGAGCTCGGCGGCCAGTAGTCTAAGTGGGGCAAGGTAGCAGCCTGTTGCCGATTCACAGAGGCGCTCAATAGCGTGATAGGTCTTCCCAGAGTTAGTTGGACCCATGTGATAGATAATTTTGCGATTCAATGAGCGAGCACTGGAGTGAATCCAGAACTCACCGATATATTCTTGTAAAATTTTTGAAGAAACGTCCTTCTTCTTAAGAATCACGATGGCGTGAACAAATTTCTTAAATTCTCTAGAAATAACTCGATCACCCTTCCAGATATTGAGTCCGAGTTGACCATAGAAGCGGGCGTACTCCTCTTCTAAGATCAGGTCTTCCGGTAAATCGAGAGCGCGCAGTTCAGCGATAAAAATATTTTTAGCATGAGGAAGAAGCAAACTTGTAAGTTCACCAGGGTGGCCAAAGAGGTCCTTCACCTGATTTTTAACTTGAGACTCAAGTCGATTTAAGCTCGAGCGCTTCAATCTGTAGCGCACCTTATAGAATTGCTTATCGAGCAGGCGCTGCATCTCTCTAAAAGTATCGCACATAGGGACAATGCCCTCGTTCGAGGCAGAGATAATGGCCGTTTTTGAAGTTTCAATAATTCCAACACACTCGTCAAAGATGACGTCGCGAAGTCTTGTGCGATAATCAGCACTACAAGTCACGCACTGACAGCTCAGTTCAGAAAACTTCTTATCAACTTCAAAGCTCTCTCTTAGGTAGAGTTGAGTGCCTTTGTGATCGGCCCTCTTACTTGCAACCCAATCGAGCATACTCTTTTGGTGA
This sequence comes from Bacteriovoracaceae bacterium, assembly GCA_048267245.1. Classification (GTDB taxonomy): domain Bacteria; phylum Bdellovibrionota; class Bacteriovoracia; order Bacteriovoracales; family Bacteriovoracaceae; genus JBLWXV01. Next base: position 124,887 of record JBLWXV010000002.1, on the reverse strand, counting down.
ATGGCAATAATGCTTGGTGAAATGCCGCCATCTTGTCCATAGAAATAAATCTCTTTTTCAGGAAAGAGGCAATCATCAAGAAAGATGGAATCAATGATATAGCTTCTAGCGAAGAACTCCTGCACAGACATGAACTCATTGTGAAAGAGTGTCATAAGTGAGGGGGCTTCAGTAAAGAGTTCCAAGAGAGCTTTGTGAACAGTTTCAACGAAGCTCAAGATGATCTCAGCGTCTTCAACACTCCTGACGAATTCCTCGTCATCGCCGGTGAATGAATTCACTTGAATGACAGTCTTTCTTTCCGTCTCTAGGTTTTCGCGAATGGAGTCAAAGGGAGCAAGTTGTGGAGGTGCAATTTGAGACATAGGGTAAGGTGTCCTAGCTAAAGTCTTATCCTTACCCTATCTTATATTGGGACGCCTAGTCTAGTTCGAGGACATAGGCGAGGGCCATGCGAGCAAACTTGCTGGCGTGGCTTGTGCTTCCTCTAGATTGGTCGAGAGTGTCGCGCGCACTGTGAATGTTGCGATTTGACTCTCTCATACGGCTTTCAAAGGGCATTGAGGCAGGAAAGCCTTCATTGTGCCAGCTTGCGTGATCTGAACAGGCATAACCACACTTGTCGTATCCCCATGAGACATCTGGAAGATAGGTATCAATGAGTGTCCCAACGAAGGCATTCTGTTCTTCGTTAGTGAAGTCGGTCATTAAGACAATATCTAGATCTTGAGTTCCCTTAAAGTTAGTCATGTCTAGCTGAAGTGCGCCGATAACATTGGCACCCTGACTACTCATTGACTGAGCAATCTCCTTGCTTCCACGAAGCCCAACTTCCTCAGCGGCGTAGCCCATGAACTTAAGAGTTTTTCTTGGTTGATAATTGCTATTCATAAGCACGCGAATGATCTCGGTAATAGTCGCAATCCCACTAGCATTGTCATCTGCTCCAGGAGCGCGAGCAGAAGAGCGTCCCCAGAAACCAGCAATTGAATCGAGGTGACCACCCACGACCACAATATCGTCGGTTTGTCCCTTAATGGTCATGATGACTGAGGGCTGAGACCAGCTTCTATGCTCAAAGAGCTCTACTGTTACGTCATTGCGGTGAGAAGAAAGGGCCTTCCACTCTTTTTGAATCCACTTAGCCGCTTCTACACCAGTATCTGACTGGTAGTAGCGGTTATTAAAACCAGAGAGTTCCTCGATTGTTTTCTTAATCTTCGCGGCATCAACTTGTGCGATGGCGTCTCTGACAACTTTTTCGTTATCGACTTGGTAAAAAGATGAGTATGAACTCTTGGCAAAGGCACGCTTATCGTCGGCCAGAAGAGTTTCGACGGCATCCTGCTCACTCTCGTGAAAGACAAATCCACCACAGCGATTAAATTCGTCGTGCATGAAGTAGCTCACATAAGGAAGGGCCTCTTCATCAATTTTAACCAAAACGATATCTTCATTCTCCTGAACGAGTTCAAGGCGTTGGCCAAACTTACTTGACTGAAACTGTAGGGCATCTTTGCCCATAGTAATGTAGACGTCTTTGGCGGATACGGCGCTACTGAGAATTAATGGAAAAAGCAGTCCTGATAAAATTTTATTTCGCATGCCCGTACTTCCTTGTTGTGGACGCAAAATCACAACCCATCCATGGTGTGAAAATTAAGATAAGTCTATTAAACTCCTCTAGAAGACATTGAGGTACTAACAACTTCTAACAAAGTCCTAAAAAAGTGTTGGTTAAACCTAGTAAACACATCAGATAATATGCTGACTAAATAAAAAGAAGGAATGAGATGCAAACTTGGCTGACAGAGACGTTTAAAATTAAATATCCCATCATCATGGCCCCGATGTTCCTAGTTTCAAATGAAGAAATGCTCATAGCCGCCAGCAGAGCGGGCATCATGGGCTGTATTCCCGCCCTCAACTGGAGAGAGCTGGAGGATTTTGAGAAGGGACTTAAGACCTTAAAAGACAAGTGTGATGGCCCATTTGGAATCAACCTCATCGCCAATAAATCAAATATACACCTCAAAAAGCAGATCGAAATCTGCGAGCGAATTAGCCCTGACTTTATTATCACCTCTCTTGGAAGCCCACAGGAGATCATCGATCGCTTGGGGCCAAAAGGGGTTAAAGTACTCTGTGACGTCGTGGATACAGACTATGCTAAAAAGGTCGAATCGCTTGGGGCTGACGCCCTCATTGCGGTCAATAGTGGCGCCGGTGGACATGCTGGTCCTGCTCCAGCCTCAATCTTAATTCCCAATTTGCGTGCTGCAAGTAAGCTTCCCGTCATCAGTGCTGGCGGTGTAGCCACCGGCGGTGGAATTTTAAGTGCGCTCGCGCTTGGAGCTGAGGGAGTTTCAATGGGAAGCCCATTTATCGCAACTAACGAAAGCGGTGTCAGCAAAGAATATAAGCAAGCCGCCATTGACTATGGCGCTAAAGATATCGTGCTCACCTCAAAGATCTCTGGCACACCTTGTACGGTGATCAAGACTCCGTATGTAGAGAAGATTGGCGTCAACCAAAATTTTGTTGAGGAATTTCTCAATTCTCACAGAAAAATTAAAAAGTACGCCAAGATGCTCACTTACTACAAGGGTATGAAGCTTCTGGAGAAGGCGGCTTTTTCGGCCTCTTATAAGTCCGTTTGGTGTGCGGGTCCCTCAATTGAATTCACTCATAAGATTCAAAGTGTGGAATCTCTCGTGGCCGAACTTATGGATTCATTTGAAACTGAACGAAAGGCTTTTATCGCAAAGTTTGGTAGCTAATGACTCTAGCGGAGACGCTCAAGCTTAAAAATTTTCGCAAGCTCTACTTCGCTAGTCTAACCAGTGAGCTTGGCTCATTTATGACTGAGACGGCGCTTATGCTCGCCGTCTTTGAGCTATCGGGAAGCAATAAAACGTACTTGGGAATCATTCGCGCGGTCTTTCTAGCAAGCCTCACCCTTGGAAGTTTACTTGGCGGAGTCATTGGTGAGAGGTTTAATCGACGACAAATACTAATTCTGTCCTATGTCTGCCGCGCGCCTTTAGTCATTGCATTGATGTACATTCCGAGAGTTGAATTTATTATTTTGGTCGATGGGCTAATCGCCTTTTTTACAGGGCTCTTTAATCCTTCAAGACAGACCATGATTAATGACATCGTCCCAACCAAGCACATGAAGGGGGCCAACTCCCTCATGGGCTCTACAATGGCAATCCTTCACTTAATCGGCCCTTTTTTAGGAGCAAGTATCTACGCTCTCAATAAGTCGATGTCTCCTGTTTTAATTTTTGACTTTATCACCTACCTGGTTGGAATTGGGCTTCTGCTTCAACTCACCTACACTCCGCCAAAGAAGACGGCGGAGTCACAAACCATGACTAAAGAGCTAGTAGAAGGCATCAGGTATGTGATGCGCGACCGCGCCCTCTTTTCCCTTTATCTCAATGGAATTGTCGCCGGACTTTGTATTGGAATTATGTTTCCCCTACTTCTTCCCTACGTTAAGGAAGTTCTTAATGCCGGCGACACTATTTATGGAGCGCTCCTAAGTGCGTTTGGTCTTGGAGGCCTGATCGGAGGAACTCTCTATCAGCGTCTTGGATCGAAGTATAGTAACGGGAAGATTATCGTCAACTCCCTACTCGCCGAACCAGTGATGATGCTCATCTGGCTTCTAAGCGCTTCAACAGTTGGGGCCTTTTTAAGTTTCTTCATTTGGGGAATTGCGGTTTTTGTAAGAATACCCGCCCAACTCAACTATCTCTCAGAGTCAGTTGAGACTCACTTTCTCACCCGTTGCTACGCGCTTCTTGATATGAGCTTTATCATTCCAAATATTGGTGGAGGGATTTTAGTGGCCGCTCTTGGAGATCACTTTGCCACAGACGCGGTACTCTTCTATGTTTGCGGCGCCTTCTTTCTCTTAACCTTTCCGCGCCGGCCCTTTAAGGAAATGAAAGCGCTCTACCATAGTGAACCCGTTCAGGTAGAGCGCGATACATCTGTACAAGACCAACTTAATTAAAGTAGTCCGGCCCTCTTAAGAAGTGCCTGGCTATCTGGCTCTCTTCCTCTGAACTCTTTAAAGAGATCCATCGGATGGCGACTTCCGCCTTTAGAGAGAATGGAGTCTTTAAATTTTTCTCCAACGGTGCGAGAGAAAATACCTTGCTCTCTAAATGCTTCAAAAGCATCGGCATCTAGAACTTCGGCCCATTTATAAGAGTAGTAGCCAGCGGAGTAGCCCCCTTGAAAAATGTGAGAGAAGCTCGTACTAGAAGCTGTTCCCGAAATTTCTGGGAAGAGCCTCGTTTTAGAAGTAATTTTCTTTTCAAAGTTTTCAACGTCTTCAATTGTGCTTGGATCGCCATTGTGCCAGGCCATATCAAGCATGCCGAAAGTAAGCTGTCTGAGAGTCGCAAGACCTTCGTGGAAATTTGAACTTGCCTTGATCTTAGCAACGATATCAGCAGGAATTGGCTCCCCTGTTTCGTGGTGCTTAGCAAAGATATCTAGGCAATCTTTCTCATATACCCAGTTTTCAAAAATTTGCGAAGGCAACTCAACGAAGTCCCAGTACACATTTGTTCCAGAGAGAGACTGGTACTTACACTTAGTGAGCATGCCGTGTAGGGCGTGCCCAAATTCGTGGAAGAGAGTTAAAACTTCATCGAGAGTGAGAAGACTTGGCTTATTACCTGTAGGCTTTGAGAAGTTGCAGACAATCGCCACGTGTGGACGCTGGTCTACTCCATTTTCAATATATTGGCCCTTATACTCAGTCATCCACGCACCACTTCTCTTGCCACTACGGGGAAAGAAGTCAGCGTAGAATAGACTCATATAGTTCCCGCTCTCATCGAGCACTTCATAGGTCATGACATCCTTATGATAGACAGGAATATCATCTCTCTTTTTAAATTGTAGACCGTAGAGCTTCCCAGCAACCGTAAAAACTCCATTGATCACATTTTCAAGCTTGAAGTAAGGGCGCAACATTTCTGTATTAACTGAGAACTTCTCATTTTTTAATTTTTCAAAATAGTAAGAATAGTCCCAATTCATGATCTCGTGATCAGCACCAAGAGTTTTGGCGTAGGCCTTAATCTCTTGAATTTCCTTTTCAGCAAATGGCTTAGCTTTTGTCAGAAGATCATCAAGAAAGCTCATCACCGTCTTAGAACTTTGGGCCATGCGCTCTTCAAGAATAAAGTCAGCGTGAGTTTTGTATCCGAGAAGATTTGCTCTTTCGTGGCGAAGGTTCGCGATCTTTTTAACAAGTGGTTTATTGTCGTACTTTTCATTATTAAAAGCGAGAGTGGCCCTGGCCATAAACATCTGTTCGCGGAGCTTTCTATTATCTGCGTAGGTCATAAAGGGAAAATAGCTTGGGTAGTGAAGAGTAAAGACCCAGGCATTATCCTTACCCTTTTCCTTGGCCGTCTCTCTAGCTCCTTCGATTGCGCTCTCGGGCAAGCCCGCGAGGTCTTTTTCATCTGTGATAACTAATTCGTAGGCATTGGTCTCGGCCAGAACATTATCACCAAACTCAAGAGAGAGTTTAGAGAGTTCATTATCGAGTGCTCTAAGTTTCTCTTTATCTTTATCGCCCAGTAGAGCACCGCCACGGCTAAAACTCTTATAAGTTTTAACTAACAACTCTCGCTCTTCGCCTTTGAGCTTATCTAGTTCATTGTCATAGACCTGTTTGATTTTACTAAAGAGCTCTCCATCAAGAGCAACGTCATTGCCGTACTCTGTTAGCATGGGAGAGAAATCTTTGGCGACGGCCTGAAGCTCATCGCTTGACTCCGCAGAATGCAAATTAAAGAATGTGCTCACCACAACATTCATATCGCGATCGCTTGACTCAAGCTTTACGATGGTATTTTCAAACGTTGGCTTATCAGTTTTCTTAATTTCTTCGACCACCACTTTGGCGCGTGAAATAGTTTCTTTGAGAGCAGGAATATAGTGCTCAGTTTTGATATTTGGGAAATCAATTGCTCCGTGGGGAAATTTAGATTTTTCAAGTAATGGATTGTGACTCATTCGTTCCTCGTAAAGTTTATTAAAATTTAAGACTAGGTAGGGTTAATTGACTTTCGGAGCACGCAACAGAAGCCTGTGGCGCTCTTTTAGAAGTGGGATAAGTGTAAGCGCCCAGAGCACAAGAATCAACATGAGAAGCACCTGCACAAGAAAGATTCCCTGAAAGAAGATAAGGAAGGTAGAGACCAACCCCTTGGAAAATCGATAGGCCACCATATCAACAACGTATTTTCCCCCATACTTCTGCTCGGCATCAAGTGGAAAATAGAGCAACTCCTTGGCCGCAGAGAAGAGACTGTAATCAACCCCTTTCATAACTACGTATGCTCCACCCACAAGGAAAAAGCTTGAAACTGAAAGCCCAAATCCTAAATAGGTAACCATCAGATAGAGCACCGGAATAAAAGTGTGGATATAGGCACTCTTAAAGCGCTTGAGCACAATCGGGGTCACCACCACTTGAACAAAGAGTGAGAGAATATTAATTGAGAGGTAAACTTGTCCGAGCGCCTGCGCCTTTGAATTAGCGTCATCAAATAACTTTTCAAAGTGAAGATTAAAGAGAAATTGCCCCATGTTAATAGCAAATTGAGTAAGCGAAATGAGTAGCGAAATCCAGAAGACGTATTTCCATACACTCTTAATCGAAGCTAGTGGCGAAGGTCGGTTTTCTTTCACACTCTTTACTTCACCCTCTACTGGGCGTGTGAGATAGAAAATACTTCCGATTAATATGAGTAGAAGTGGGGTATAGAGAAAGACTTGATTTACCCCAAAGCTCTTCACTAAAGGAGAGACCAGTGAGGCCCCGATAATCCCCCCAAGGCTTCCAAATGCTCCGAGCGGTCCATAGAGGACTTTCGCCTGTTCAACATTCACGACATTATTGAGATGGGCCAGGGCAATGTGCACAAGCATTACTATGTATGTTTCTTTAAGAGCGTAGAGCCCAAAGAGTATTTCATTGTGCCCCGACTGATAAATGAGCGAGCCCCCAACAAAGATCGCGCTGGTGATTACCGTCAGCGCGAAAAAAAGTTTTTGTATTTTAATTTTCTTTTGTAGCGTCGACAGAAGAGAGATTGCCCCAAGAAGCACGAAGCTAGACAGGAGCCAAACTTGGGGTGAGTTTTTGGCCTTAAAGTGTTCTAAAAATAGAGCGTCGGTTGCCGATCGTATAAGTGGGTAAGTGAGAAGTAGGCCAAACATCACAAGGCCGACCAAAAGAATTTCCCTTCTTATCTGTTGGTTAAATTCTTTAAAAAAACTGAACTTTTTTGCTAGCATGTCATCCACAAATTCATTTGAGTGCTACAATCTTAGCATAATTCATCATGATGACTTTCAATAAAAGTTTTACCTATTTAGCCCTCGCTCTACTGAGCCTTTTTATCGTTGGAATTCGAACGGTCAACCTTGATGTGCGCCCTCCCCACCACGACGAATCGATTCATGCGACCTACTCATTTTACGAGTATCACGACTCGAAGAACTTATCCTATAAGTATGATCCCATGCTACACGGGCCACTTCTCTATCGTCTTACGGCCAAGGTCTTTACCGTTTTTGGACCCTCTCTTAAGAATGGCCGAATCTTCACTGCACTCATTCATTCACTAGCAATCTTTATCATCGCCCTCACCTTTTACCGACGAGCTGGATTAACTAGCGCAGTCTTCGCGCTTGTGGCGCTAGGTCTCTCCCCCGTGAACTTGCTATGGTCTCGCTTCTTGCGTGAAGATGCTTTTATGATGCTTTTAATGGCCCTCTCTTTCTGGGGACTCAGTCTAAATGCAAAACACTTGTGGCGCATTCCACTCGCGATCCTCTTTTTCATGATTCAATTTACTTCGAAAGAGAATGCCTTCATGACTTTAGGGTTGCTCATATTCTACGCCTTTTTTGAAGTTGCATTTAACTATGCTCTATTTAGAAAGCTCCCAATCATTGAAACTTTTAAAAAGAATTGTGGCCTAAAAGAACTAGTTATATGCTTTCTTGGAGGGGCCTTTATTTACTGCTACCTCCTCTCAAATGGCTTTACTTATAATCAAGGGATCATCGACGGTCTCTACCGTAAAAGCCTGATGTACTGGTTTCACCAGCATAAGATTGAAAGGATTTCTGGTCCATTTTTCTATAATTTCCTAGTTCTCTCTTGGTACGATTTTCTCTTTCTTGTCTCTACTGTTTTCTTCTTCTTTTTAACCAAATTAGAAAATATCAAATATCACCTCATTGGTTTTACAACGACTCTCATCCTCTCACTCATAGCGGTGCTGACTATCGACTGGGTACAGACCCCATTCTTCATTGATCAAGTGCTTAAATTCAAACATCCATTTGATGTTATCGTGGCCTGTATGATGCTCTTTATGGGCGCCGCAACTACGCTTGACCACCTCCTCAAAAATGAGCGCGAACTTGCCTTCTTCGGGTTCTTCTTCTGGGCCAATTGGTTTTCCTATAGCTATGTTGGAGAAAAAGTTCCCTGGCTCACTCTCTATCCACTCTTCTTCGGGGTTCTCTACTACGGCCTCTTAATCGCAAAGAGAGAATATCTCGATCTCATTGCGCAAAATCGAAAGATTATTATCCCCGTGCTCTCAATACTGCTGACCTTTCAACTCATCACTCTCTATCGAAGTGGTTTAAGAGATGAAGGGCATGCCCATGAGCTCGCCTCCCAAGTCCACACCACTTGGGAATTTGATTCTTTGCTCTCAGCTCTGCGCTCAGAGCTTCTCACAAATACTCCAGAGGATGTGAAGTACCGAGTCTACCTAAATGGCGATCCCGTCTGGCCAGGCACATGGTATCTGTACTCACTTAAAGGCTATGGATTTAACAATTCAGAACGAAACTTTGAGCGCTTCAATGACATGGTTGTTGACCACGCTTTTTTAAACTCCCATATCGAAATTGGAAATACCCATCAAATCACTCCCGTGCCCTTTCGTCACTGGTGGCTTCCAAACTGGATAGAACTGAGTCCAATTAATTGGTTTAATTATCTGGTGTGGAGAGAGCCATGGAATCCGGTGGGTAAGACCGATGTCTTTCACCTCAAATCACTTAAGAACTAAATAAAACTGAGTCTTTCTCATCATTTCCTCAGTTGTTTTCTTGTAGCCACGGGCCAAGGAGACCGTTCGATTCTTATCTTCGAGTTCCTTAATGATGTCACCGATGAACTGACTTTGCCCTTTTGTCAGAGTGAGAGTGGTTGAAACCTGCGCGCGACCACCGGCAGAAAAGAGCCACACTTCAACTTCAGCTGTCCCTTTAAATGATGGGATGCAAACAAGTTCCAACGTCGTTTCGTATGCTTCGATTCTTCCTGGACGGCCGCTACTAAGTAATAATCTTGAGCGAGTTTCAGAATTATAAGCGCGCGAGGATTTTTTCAAATCAACTCGGCCAGAAATCTCTGTCTCAGTTCCACTTGAATTGCCAGTGCTCACCTCTATCAGCTCTAACTCGCAGGGGGTCCTAGTCACCACAACTTCGCTTCCCACCTCAAATGGGCTCACCTCGCCGATGAGCTTTTGCATCAGCATGTCTCGTCCCTCTGAAACTTTCAGTTCAAAACAATTTACTTCCCAGTCAATGACTTCTCCCCTTTTTAAAAAGGGAGCTAACTTTCTTTCAACTGAGGCTTTTATGGTTGGGCTTGAGTTTTTTAGACAGTAGCGAGCCGCGAAGCCATCCTTCGCGGCGAAGATAAGAAAGAGAACGAGTAGAAATTTAGGTGGTCTGACCTTCTTCAGGAAGGTAGGTATCGCCCATCTGGGATTCAATGAAGTCATCTGGCCCCTTGAAGTTACACAGGTCAAGAGCTGTCGAAAAACGAAACTCTTTAGGAAGTTTACCTGCTTTTTCAAGGTCGTCACAAGTACAGGCGAGCTTTTTCATAAATTGAAAGAACTTTGCCGATGTCTCGGGACTCATAAGGTGTTCCATTAGGCACGAATCTTTCTCGGCCACATCTTCACTCACCCCAACAAAATCCTTAAGAAAGTAGAAGAGCAGCGTTCTTGAAGAGAGAATTCTATGAACCTCATCATGGCCATTGTCGGTGAGGATAAGAAACTTGCTATGCTCTTCTTCCTCAACGAGATCTTTCTTCTTAAGATTGTTAATGGCCGTCGAAACACTACCTTTTGTCAGGCCGAGTTCTTTGGCAATATCTGTGACTCGAGCGTACCCGCGACTCTCTTTTAATTTGTGGATAGTCAGGAGGTAGTGAACCATCGAGTGCGAGAGTTCATGGTCTTGAGTCGGAATTGTGCTTTCTTTACTTCTTTTTGGCATAACAGATATTTATCCCCAGAGTTTGATACAGTCAAACTCCAATATTTTGGGCCAACGCATTTCTAAAGGAGCCCTCGCCATGCCCTCCTAACCACCTGAATTTGCGTTAAAAAATTCTGGACGAATTTTGCCTGCCTAGGATCACTGGCACTACATGTTAAACTAGCCTAAACCCCTTTTGGTAAAGGACTAGGGCCCAAATGAAGAAAATCTCCCGCCACCTCTTAACTCTGACGACGGCCGTGCTGATTATGGGCCCACACCAACTCGCTGCAGAGTCGGCCTTAGGCCACAGTCTAGGTGGCCCTGAGGCCAATGTCGAAAACCTAACTGATAAAGAAAAGTACACCAGCGAAACTTACGTGCACCAGGGCTTAACTCAGAGAATGATTGAAGAAGCTTGTGGAAAAGACGACACACTCAAAAAAGCCTGCGCTGGCGCCGATGTCGATCCAGAATTTATGGGAATCAGTGGCAATATGTTTAAGGCGCTCTCAAAAGCCTACACCATGGTTGTAGGCGCCGGTGGTCTTGGCGAGCTTGAGGCCACAGAGACTTCAACTGATAGCGCAAGTAATGGTGGTGGTGAAGCACCTGCTGGCGGTGGTGACAAGGCCGGTGGAGCCGACGAAGAAAAAGCCGACAACACTGACTACTGTAAGTATATCGCCGTTGGAACTGAAGCCATCTCTATGGTTCAGCAAGTGGCGAGCCAGCAAAGTCTCAATGCCACACCACTTGAAAATCCAAATAACGTTGGAAACGCTCAAAAAGAAGCTCTCTACCGCGCTTCAAGAAGCCATAAAGATCGCTCTGACAACGCCAAGATTCAAACTTATGGCTGGGGCACATCAACCGTTTGCTACGGCGCCATGATGGCCAGACCTGGAATTTCAACTAGCTCGTGGAAGAACTGGTTGAAACTTGGCTCCTCAGCATTGATGACCGCTTTCTTTAATTCGCAAGTAAAGGGTCACAAGAAGTACTCAGAGCAAGTCAAACAAATTGCCGATACACTCCCAGATCCAGGCGACTGTAACCCAGTGACAGAGAGAAATTGTTACTGCGCTCAAGCTGAAACGCAGTACGACCCAACTTACTGTCAGCGTGAAATTCACAAGAAAATTGTCGCCGATAATTCTTATAAAATCTCATGTATCGACGACAAGGCCCAAGCTGATGAAGACTGTTCATGTCGAGATACGGATACATGTCTAGACAAAACCTTCGTCAACTACGTGAAGGGTCTAGGCTTTAACGAAACAATGAATAAAGGTGTAGTGACTCCCCTCTCTAAATTTGCCAAAGGTGAACTCGTTGGAGGAAAGCTCAATACCAGTGATATCGCTCAATCGGCGATGGCCAGAAAAACTCTCGATCAACTCAAAGATAAAATGCCAAACGACTCGGTCTCTCTTAATAAAGATCAGTTAGAAGAGGCTAAGGCGATTCAATCACTCGGCATTCCTGCGGCCCTCGCGCGCAAGATGGCCTCTATGCCCTACACGGCAGAGGCTAAGAAGTTTGGAGACAAGCTCGCCAAGGCCGGTATTGGCAAAGGCGGCACCGGAAATTTTGGAGCGAGCAGCGGTAACCGCAGCAACAATAGTGTACTCACCTTTCAAGGTGGAAACGGCAATCGCAAATCGGGACGATCAACGAGCTCTAACGTAGACTATAAAAAGTTTCTCCCTAAAAAGGGTAAAACGAACTCTGGTCAGGTGCTAGATTTTGCTAAGCAAGCTGAGGCAAAGGCCCAGATTCACCACAAAGGTGATAATCGCAATATCTTTCAAATCATCTCTAGACGCTATCAAGTCACTGGATGGAATAAGCTAGGCTACGAATAAAAAGGAAGCCAGATCATGGATGATCTAATTGAAAACCCGCCCTCTCTGCCCCTACTACTCTTTGATGATCAGTGCCCGCTGTGCGTGCGTTTTTCGCAGTCACTTAAGATGGCCGGGCGAGAAAATGCTCCCACACTGCTATCCATTCACCACCCTGAGCTCCTCTCAATATTTCCCACTCTAAAGCTAGAGGAATGCACACAGACCATTCACTTTATCGATGCCAGATCAGTGCTCTACACTGGTTCAGAAGCTGTCACAGAGCTCGTTAAACTCATCCCTGCGGCTGAAAAATTCGCCTGGTTGATCGATTCAGCAATGGGTCAAAAAGCCGTCGACTTCTTCTACAATACGGCCAATCGCATGAGGGATTCATTGCTAAATCGTTGCGGGGCGTGTAAAAAAAGTTAGCAAAATCCACTCAACTTGGAGCTAGCTTTGAGCGACTTCTCAAAAGCGTTGGTCATTATCCCAACTTATAATGAAATTCAAAATATTGAGAAAATGATCCGCACCATGTTCTCACTGCACACTGGTATTTCTCTTCTCATTATCGAAGACGGCTCGCCTGACGGAACGGCGGGAGTTGTTAAATCACTACAGAGCGAATTTCCAAATCTTCACATGATCGAGCGCACTGGCAAGCTCGGACTTGGCACTGCCTATATCACTGGCTTTAAGTGGGCGCTTGAGCGCGACTATGACTTTGTCTTTGAAATGGACTGTGACTTTAGTCACGACCCCAAGCAAGTTCCCGATCTTCTAGAAGCCGCTCAGACTAATGATCTCGCCATTGGTTCGCGCTACATTGGTGGTATTCGTATCATCAATTGGCCATTTAGACGCCTGCTCTTATCCTACCTGGCGAGCATCTACATTCGCATGGTCACAAGCCTTCCAATTATGGACCCCACAGGTGGTTTCAAGTGCTTTAGTCGCAAGGCCCTCAAAGCTCTTAACCTCGATGACATCATCGCCAATGGTTATATCTTTCAACTTGAGCTGACTTATAAAATTTGGTCTCAAGGACTCAAAGTTAAGGAAGTCCCTATCATCTTTAATGAGCGCCAAGAGGGTGTTTCTAAAATGGGTGGGGGAATTATCTTTGAAGCTTTCTTTGCCGTACTACACTTGAGATTTTTAAAGCTCGTGGGCCAGCTTAATCGCTAGCCCAAAGTAGTGCCTCTTACTTTTCAATGATCGTTCGACTGAAGATCTGGCGATTGTAAGGGGCAAAGCACATCAAGACAAAGACCCAACAAAGTCCGAATTCGCGAATTTCTCCGCCCTTTCCACCAAGTATAAACTTTGAACTAATTGCAACCAGTGCAAAGAAGATAATGTGCATCACTCGAGGGAGTGGTACCGCCCAATTATCGATGAGATTCTTAATCTTTTCTGATTTGCGATAGAAAATTGGCATCACGAGAAAGTAGAGGCCAGCAAATATTCCAAGGCCAGTGCCAAAAATATAGCGATTGATTTTAAAATTTCCAAAGCGCAGGTTGTGAAAATTAAATTCGTGCTGAGTATTGTATTGCTTGAAAAAAGCAGGTGATTCAAATCCAATCAGACGCTGACCGTAGGAGATTTCCTCGAGCGCGCCAAAAAGAAAAATAATGGCCATTACATAGAGTGCAATTTTGAAAGTCCAAGGCCTAAAGGGAGCGAGAATTCCTGCTCGGTAGAGACAAAGACCAGAGCCTAGAAGTAGTGGAACAACCGTCATCCATTCTACAAAGCCATCCTCTCTAGCAAGAACCCCCTCATAATAAGAGAGGTCTTGATGAGAAACGACAATACCTGCAATACAGAAGATTAAAACAAAGAGATAAGCAATTCTCTCTGGCCAGCTCATTTTAAAATCCACACTACTCTCCCAGCTCGTCAAACATCTCAAGTCGAAGGTTGTGTCTGCCACCTTCATAGCTAGCGGCCAACCAAGCATCGACGATTTCTTTCATGCGCTGAACGGGCGTGATTCTCGCCCCTAAGCAGATTACATTTGCGTTGTTATGACCCTTAGCTAGTTCAGCCTCACCAGTTGAGCGAACAAGTGCTGCTCTGATGTGCTTATAGCGATTGGCCACCATTGAAATACCAATTCCAGAGCCACAGAGAAGAATTCCGCAAGCATCTGGGTCACTCTGAAGGGCGCGTGCTACTTTTGTGGCGTATTCAGGATAGTGAGTACTCTCAAGCGAGTTCGTCCCCACATCTTCAACGTCATGACCTTTGGCCTTGAGATGATTTTTGATTTCCTCTTTGGCTTCAAAAGCCGCGTGATCGCATCCAATCCACAATTTCATGAGTTCCCTCTCAGTGTGTGAATTGCCCTGGCAAATAGTTTACCAGGGCACGAAGAATTTTAATTAGTAGCGGTAGTGATCAGGCTTGTATGGACCTTCAGCTGGGATGCCGAGGTAATCAGCTTGCTCAGCTGTAAGCGTGTCACACTCAACACCGATTTTAGCTAGGTGAAGACGAGCCACTTTCTCATCGAGGTGCTTAGGAAGAACGTAAACTTTGTTTTCGTAGTTTGCGCTGTTATTCCAAAGTTCGATTTGGGCCATTACTTGGTTTGTAAATGAGTTACTCATAACAAATGAAGGGTGACCTGTAGCACAGCCTAGGTTTACGAGGCGGCCTTCAGCGAGAAGAACGATCTTGTTACCGTTAGGGAAGATATACTCATCAACTTGTGGCTTGATGTTCACTTTTTCAATGTTATTGCTTCTGAGGTAAGAAGTTTGGATTTCTGAATCGAAGTGACCAATGTTACAAACAATTGATCCTGACTTCATCGATTCCATGTGCTTGCCAGTAATGACGTCTTTACAACCAGTAGTTGTAACGAAGATGTCACCGATTTTAGCAGCGTCATCCATTTTCATAACTTGGTAGCCTTCCATTGCCGCTTGAAGGGCACAGATAGGATCGACTTCAGTTACGATTACACGGCCACCAAGACCTTTAAAGCTTCCAGCAGAACCCTTACCAACATCACCGTAACCAGCAACAACACACACCTTACCGGCGATCATTACGTCAGTAGCGCGCTTGATACCGTCAACGAGTGATTCGCGACAGCCGTAGAGGTTATCAAATTTTGATTTAGTCACAGAGTCGTTAACGTTGATTGCTGGAAGAAGAAGAGTTCCCTTCTTCATGCGCTCATAAAGTCTATGTACACCTGTAGTTGTTTCTTCTGAAAGACCTTTGATTCCTTTAACCATTTCTGGGTTCTTATCAAAGATCATATTTGTAAGGTCACCACCGTCGTCGAGGATCATGTTTAGTGGTGAACCATCTGGCCAACGAAGTGTTTGCTCGATACACCAATCAAACTCCTCATCGTTCATGCCCTTCCAAGCAAATACTGGAATACCAGCAGCTGCGATGGCAGCAGCAGCGTGATCTTGAGTTGAGAAGATATTACATGATGACCAACGAACTTCAGCGCCAAGAGCAACGAGAGTCTCAATAAGAACTGCTGTTTGAATTGTCATGTGAAGACAACCGGCGATTTTCGCGCCTTGAAGTGGCTTAGTGGCGCCATATTCTTCACGAAGTGACATGAGCCCTGGCATCTCAGCTTCAGCGATTTCAATTTCCTTTCTTCCCCAATCGGCAAGAGAGATGTCTTTTACTTTGTAGTCTTGATTGGCCATTGGGCCCTCCTAATGGTCAGGTCGGCATAAACCCCAGTGGTTTATGCGGCGGTTGGTTCTAAATAATTTGGCACAACTATAGCACCACTAAGTTCAGAGTCTCAAGGATTTGCCATGCATTAATTGACTGTAAATGCGCAAAAAGGTACTAAGCCTGAGTCAAATAGCACACTGGATTATTATGGGAAGTTACACTGCCATCGACATCGCTGTCGCCAATCGCATTATGGCCCAATATGGGAAGGCAGAAGTGCGCAATCTCGAGCCCTTGAGTCTTGGAATTTCTAACTCAAATTACAAGGTCACAACTGCTGATGAGACGATCTTGCTTAAGATCTCTAATGATAAAAATCGCGCTCAGCTCGAAGATGAGCAGCGCATCCTTCATTATTTAGCTAAGAAGTACCAATATAGTCTCACTCCCCACATGACCGTAGAGGGCAAACTCGTCTACGAAGAAGGCCCTTACTTTGGCGTGGTATACCCCTTTGTGGAAGGCATTCCCCCTGGGCCATCAGACATTACGTGCTCGCTTATTGGGCGCGCACTTGGTGAGCTTCACAGAATTTCTAAGTGCGAGGAAATGAACACTCTTCGCTCCCATGAAGATGTGGGCTACGACGCTGGTCAAATTATTAGCTACACCGAAAGCGCTTCTTGCCCCAAAGATTTTAAAGAGATGTTTCGCGAGTGTTTTCCAGATGGGCTCGCTGCTTATCTAGAGCATCCTCATCGCACAAATGTCATTCACGGCGATCTCTACTACGACAACACCCTCTTCTATCACGAAGAAGTGGCCGCAGTTCTCGACTTCGAGCAAGGCGGTGTTGGGCCCATTCTGCTTGACCTCGGAATCTCGATCTCGGGAACGTGTCTAGAGAAAGGCAGATTAATTACCCCGCTTATCCACTCATACCTTCGCGGCTACGAAGAAGTGATGCCACTCACAGCAAGTGAGAAGGCGCTCATTCCAGACGCGATTGCCCTTGGCCTATTTAGTATTGGCCTGTGGCGAATTAAAAGATTTAAAGAGGGCAACCTCAATCCCTTGATGGCAGATAGCTATCGCGAGCTCTTGGTTCGCGCTCTTCACTTGCGCGCGAATCTTCAACAGGATCCACTATGACCGCACACGCAGCTAAAGAAAACTCATTCTTCGCCTCTTGCCCGCGAGGACTTGAGGGTATGCTCAAAACTGAGCTTGATACTATTATTGGCGCTTCAAAATTAGAGAGCGTCTATGAAGAGCGCGGTGGCCAGCGCTTTCACACAGATGCCAAGGAAGCACTTCGCTTTATCGTTCACAGTCGCAGTACCTCTCGCCTCTACCGCGAGCTCTTTAGCTTTGGTTTTAAGCACGAGAAAGACTTTTCTGAAAAGGTTCAAGAAATCGATTGGCCGGCCCTCATGGAGCTCGATGATACTTTTAAAATCAACACAATCTTTGACGTGAATGCAAAGAGAAATTTTAAAAATAGCATTATCTTCAGTCAGTTGATGAAAGACTCAATCGCCGATACGTTCCGCAATAAATTTGGCCAACGCCCCTCAGTTGATAAAGAAAACCCACTCCTAAACTTCCTCATACGCATTGAGGTTTCTCCCAAGAAAGGATGGTACGCACGCCTTCTTCTAGACCTCACTGGAGTTGCACTCTCTGATCGCGGCTATCGTGTCGAATCAAAGGGAGCTCCCCTACGCGAGAACCTGGCAGCGGCTCTTGTAAATCTCTCGGGCTGGGATGGTAAAACTGATTTTCTAGACCCATTCTGTGGAACGGGTACTCTTCTCATTGAAGCGGCCATGGTGGCGATGAATCTTCCAGCGCAACAAATTGCGATTCGCGACTACGTTGAAAGACAGAGCTTCCCTTTTTCTTTTCTTGCTCAGAAGTGGTTTGCTTCAAACAAAGAGATACAAGCTTGGTGGAGCGATTTTGCAAAGACCACTCACACGGACATCATCAAAAAACTGAATCAAAAATTTGATCACCCGATCATCTTTGGAAGTGATAAGAACCCGCGCATTCTCGACCTCGCTCGCACGCATATTAAAGAGGCCGGTCTTCCCAACTCTCTCTTTGATATTACCTGCGAAGATGCTCTCGAGCGCAGAGCACCCAGCGAGAGTGGCCTTGTTCTCACAAACCCTCCCTACGGCGAGCGCCTGATGGAGCCCGAAGAGGCCTTCGAACTCGTTCACGACTTTGGCGAGCACCTCAAACAAAATTTCAAAGGCTGGAGAGCGGGAGTCATCCTCCCCCACGGCGAACTAAAAAAGGCGATCTCACTTCGCACATCTGCCAAAATTCCAGTTTGGAACGGTCAGATCGAGTGTCGTCTCTTTACTTACGATCTCTTTTAGGTGCCAGATGACTTTTGGGACTCACTGAGTCCCAAAAGTCATCTGGCACCTAAGCGTGAAAGAGCTCGGCGAGCTTCATGGAGAACATGGGGGAGCTGTACTTGAGTAGGGCCGTCTTGTTGACGACTTTGTCGAGATGTTTGCTCGACTTACTGAAGAAGTAGGTGTTGACGTCGGGGTCTTTTAAGAAAAGGGTGTGGCCTTTGGCGCCGAATTTTCGGGTGACGAAGTCGGAGTCGAGAAAGCAGATTTCGCGGATCATGAAATTGCGGGCGACGTACATGATAATGCAGTAGTCGGCGAGATCGACGAGAGACTTTCTGAGCTTTACACCTTTTGGTGAAGAAGTGTCGGCCCAGTGGACCTTCACTTCTACGCGCTTATCTTTGAGATAGAAATCAAAGCCGCGCTGGGAAGCGGACTTCACCTGGCGCAGGCCAAAGATTGTCTTCGCAAACCACTCCCCTAGTTGAACGGGGAGGTTCTTGCCATTCATGATGATGTTATTTTCACGAAGAACTTCGTAACACTTATTCACTTGCTCAATAGCATCGAAAATCTCTTTGCTGGCCGGGCGATGAAAAATATCCACCGAGCGCGCCAAAGAGCGCTTGAGCTTGTGTCCAAACTGCCTTTCGTACCAGTCGGGAAAATTTGAGTCGGTAAAAAGATCGTAAGAATCTGATACAAAGCCGTGGGCCAGTAACAGATTTTCATCCTTAATTCCCCCAAGCTTCTTAGACAGAAAGGTCAATGGCGCAAATTGCGCTGGGTCTGATCCCATGACATAGACTTTATCGTTGTCGTAATCGCTGCTTCCGTGGGTCTCTTGGTTGAATTCCTTAATCTTTTGTTCCAGATCCTCCAGATCCATGATGTGTGTATTGTCCTAAGTTTTAAATTTTAAAATATATTCCTAATAATCCTAACACTTACTTGCTCACACCGCTAGCCTAGAGAGCTCATCGTCAAAGTTTAGAATGGTTTGACTAAGCCCAGCATTTCTCACCAGAACGTGCTGACAAAAGATTTTATAGTCCGTGATCTTTGACTGGTAGAACTCTTTATCTTCCCCTGAGGCGGCCCCCATCAACTCGTGGGCCTTAAGCGCGGACTCCAGAAGTCTCCAGGCAACGATCAAATTGCCGCAATAGTTCAAGAAGTCGGTGGCATGAGAGAGGAGCGCATCCATTTTCTTCTGCGCAGCATATGTCGCAAACTTGTTCATGACCTCGGCAGCGCGTCCAAGATTTTTCATCATCAGAGCGTGCTCATCCTTCCAAGTGGCGGCGGTGCTATCTTTCAAGGCGGCGAGAATCTTATCACCCATTGCCTTAAAGGCCTTGCCTTCATCCTTTAGAATCTTGCGCGTAATAAAGTCGATCGCCTGAATTCCATTAGTGCCTTCGTAGATAGTGGCGATTTTTGTGTCGCGAGCAAATTGCTCTACTCCGTACTCACAACAGTAGCCATAGCCACCGTGAACTTGGATCGCCTCAACGCTGACATTAAAGCCCTCATCTGAACACCAAGATTTTGAAATCGGAGTGAGAAGCGCGATCTCTGCTTCTACGTCATCTCCCTTTTTCTCGCGGTCAAAGAGTGAGGCAACATAGAGATTGAGTGCGCGCATTCCGCGCGACATCGCTCTCATCTTTAAGAGCATGCGCTTCACATCGGGAAGGTTCACAAGCTCCGTTCCAAATTGTGAGCGCTCTTTGGCATATTGAATGGAGAGCATCGTTGCAAGGTTGGCCTGACCTTCACCCTGGATGCCGCACAGAAGTCGCGCCTCATTCATCATGTGAAACATGTTGGGCATCCCTTCACCTTCTTTGCCAATGATCCAGCCCTCACACGTTCCCCCTTCACCAAAAGTGAGCTCGCAGGTGGCCGAGGCGTGAAGACCCATTTTTTCTTCAATCTTAGTACAGCGAAGATCGTTAAGATTTCCCATCTCACCGGCTTCAGAGACCTTGTACTTTGGCACGATGAAGAGTGAGAGCCCCTTTGTTCCAGCCGGAGCACCCGGAGTGCGTGCAAGAACGAGGTGAACGATATTTTCATAGAGATCATTCTCACCTGAAGAGATGAAGATCTTTACGCCCTTAATTTTGTACCTGCCATTTCCAAGCGATTCGGCAGTGGTGGCAGCGGCCCCCACGTCTGAACCGGCGCCAGCTTCTGTGAGACACATAGTTCCGCCCCACTCGCCGCTCATCATTTTCGGAACGTAGAGATCTTTTTGCTCTTTAGAACCTAGTGCGAGAATCAAGTTCATCGCTCCACGAGTGAGCCCATAGTACATTGACCAAGAAACATTGGCGCCAATTGCGAGAGATTCACAGGCCCCACGAATTGCTTCTGGAGCTGGCATCCCGCCAATTTCTTCGGGATAAGAAAGTCCAAACCAACCATTTTCATAGTAGGCTTGATTGGCCTTCTTAAATCCTGGAGGAGTTGTGACCACGGCATCTTTGAGCTTTACGCCAACTTTGTCGCCCTCTTCGCGCGTGCTCCAAACTTCGTTTTCAACGAACTTATCAAATTGAGAAATGATTTCTTTTAAATCCTGGGCCTCATAGCCCTCGGCATATTGATCAACCTTAAGAAGGTCGAAGAGATTGAAATTGATATCTTTGAGATCTGCTTGATAACGGGCCATGAACTAATCCTTGTCATGAGTAATACCCGTTAATTATAAACCCTTTTTGGCAGATGGGATTGGTGAAGAAAGATTGTCTCGCAAAAAAAATGGGAGGCATTGACCTCCCATTTTTGTCTAGTATTGCGTATTAAAACTCATATCTTAAGTTCGAGTAGTTTTGAAGCTTATGCTTCACTCCGTACCAAGATTGACTCATTTGCCAATTCTCAATTCGTACAGGTTGAGCCGCGAGCGGATAGCGAAGGTCGATGTAGTAAACTTGGTAATTCGAGCTTGTGCCTACTCTCATTACAAGAGTGTTTGCATCACCATAGACACGGCCAATAAAGCCACCATATCTAACGTGATTAGAGTATGCGGTTTTAGCTAACTCTCCAAGGTGAGATGCAAGCGAGTCTAGGTTTGTAGGCAGTGAGGTGTTATCTCCAGACTCTCTCGACATAAGATTATTAGAATCTGACATTTTTCTTGAGTAGTTATCATCACCTAAACCATTTGAATTATCACACCAGCTAGCTGAAAAGCCAGAGCAGTTAACGGTAAACCATCCTGAAGAGCTACTCGAGCTTGAGCTCGAAAAGTAATCAAAAATAAATTCTGATGTAGATGACCTTGGGCTAACAAAGTTCTTATTAAAGATACTGCTAATGATAGAGTTATACTCTCCGTACCCATCAACATTTGTAGTTGTTACAGTTGGAGTAGACGAACTCGTTGATGAGTCTCCACCACCAGCACTATTGCCTTTTCCACAACCAGTCATACCACCTAAGAAAACAAGTGCTACTAGGAGCACCAAATAATTTGAAAGTTTCATAAATCCTCCCTCTCTCTCAAAGAGTTTGCATAATCATTAGTCACCAATATGTAGACATAGAAAGCAAGAAGAGGGCCAAAACTTGGGTATGTAATTTTAGGGGGTTTTGAGAGGTGGGCCGTTAGCTGGCCCACAGGTGACTAATCTTTAAACAGTCTAAACTTTTTGCAGCCTCGCTTGAGTGGGCTATCGGCACTTCCAAAGCGCCCATAATCGAGAGCGTTCGCGCCACTTTCCGATCTCAATCTTTAAAAGCGCCTCGGGGTAAGCACTCGCCAGGAGCTCGCATTGGCGAGCTTTAAGCTCCTGCCACTCCTTATAGTCTCTCGTAAATTGATGAGGAAAGAGAAAGTCCTCATCTTCTTCAAGTTCAAGACCCGAAGACTGATAAAAGCGCAGGGGCTTACCCACCATAGAAAAAGGATTCTCGCCCCGATAGCCGACGATTGTATGGGGATCGAGTTCTCTAAAGTGCGGGTAGAAGGCGACTCCAGAATTGGCGGGCTTTAAGAGCGTCGCCACTAGAATTAAGAAATTGAGCCTAAATCCCCAGCGCCACCACTTCTTACTTACGAGATGATAGCAAGTGATCACGCACATGGGTCCGGCCAGATAAAAGAGAGGCATGAGAAAGCGCAGCTCTTTATGGGCGGTAAATTGATGAACGAGAAAGTATGGCAGTGTCATCCAAGTCAGTGCGCTCTTTGGATGCTGGTACCAATAGGCAAAGACGCCGATCATGAGCGCCAAGCTAAAAGGTGGGATTCCTCTATTAAATGAGAGCCTAAAATATTCATACCAAGGCTCGCGCCCGATACTTGCAGCGTAGCCCTTAAAGAGATTTACATCCAGGTATCTCCAGGGAGCAAAAACTATGCCCTGGCTATTTTCATAGCCCCAGCTATCGATTCCTATTCCAATTCCCAGGCTCAAAACGAGAAAGATCGTCATCACGATTCCCTGTGACAGGGAGAATCTGCCAAAGAGAAGAAGCCAGAGAAAGAAGAAGAAAATAAGAGCACCTTCCATATAGCGAAGTTGAAAGGAGAGACCAAAGCCAATACCAAGCAGAGGCACCGCCCACCATGAAAGCTTCCAGCGCCCTTTAAAAGCAGAACTTGGATATTGTAAAAGAAGTAGGGCCCCTAAGAGCAAAATTGAGAGCGCTCCCCAGGTGTCGCTTGAAAAGCGAATCGAAACGTAGGGAATAAACCAAGTAAAAAAGAGCGAACACAAGAGGGCGCGTTGATTTACATTCTTGTAGCGAACCATGAGATAGGCGCCCAAGTAATAGAGGGTCACTAGGGCAAACAAACCTGTGAGGATTCGCAACAACCAAGCGTGCACAAAGGGAGACTCAATACCTAAGCTAAAAAAGAATTTTGAAAAGGCGAAGGAGATGGCCGGCTGAAGCCATGGTCTCATCTGCTGGTGATACTCAGTTGGAAGATCGGCCCCCGCCGTGCCGCCTAACTTTAGATTGGCAAATTCGAGAATTTGAAAATGCTCATCAAAGTGATGAAAGCCCACTGAAAAGTAGGAGCCAATCAAAAAAAGAAATGATGCGATAGCTAGGTAGAGGGCGAGTTCCCCTTTTTTAACTGGGTCGCGCTTAAATAAATCCAAATAAGTCATGTTCTTCCCTGCCCTCAACTTTCCGAGCATCGCTAAAAATGCTAAAACATCACCATGCCCCAAGTCTTTTATGACTTAAAGCACAAGGAGCCCTTATGAACTCTCTCAAGCATCTATCCGATAAATCACTTTTGGTTATTATGGATGGATATGGCCTGAATGAAAACTCACCAAAAAACGCCATCAAGGCCGCCAATAAGCCAAACCTCGACATGCTCTTTGCCCACTACCCGATGACTCAAATCGAGGCCGGTGGTGAAAGTGTAGGTCTTCCCAAAGGAGTTACTGGTAACTCAGAAGTGGGCCACATGAATCTAGGGGCCGGTCGCCCAGTTAGGCAAGACCTCGTTCGAATCAACGAGGCCATTGAAGCGCAAAATCTAGAGCAGATGGAGTGTTTTAAAGAACTCGTCTCAAAGGCCAAGAGTGGCTCAAATCGCGTTCATATGATGGGCCTGCTCTCGGATGGAGGCGTGCACTCTCACATCAATCACTTGAGATATATCACCGAGGCCCTCGACCGCGAGGGAATTAAAGTCTACCTTCACGCCTTTATGGATGGTCGCGATACCGCCAGAGATGTGGGTGGCAAGTACGTTGAGGAAGTTCTCACCTACCCTCTCACTTTTGCTTCTATGCAGGGCCGCTCAATTGGAATGGACCGCGATCGCCGCTGGGAGAAGATTGAACTTTGCTACTCCACACTCATTGGAAAAGGCGCTACGACTGAGGTCTCACCATTAGAATATGTTCGCGGTGAATATCAGAAAGAAATTTATGATGAGTTCATCACTCCGGTTCTCTTTGATAAAGAGGGAGCGATTAGAAAAGAAGACTCCGTTTTCTTTTTTAACTTCCGCCCGGATCGCGCCATTCAAATCACTCTGGCGATGACTGATCCAAGCTTTAATCACTTTAAACGCGATTTTATGCCCGACTACTTTCTGTGCATGACTCCCTATGTGCCCGACGAAGTCCCTCTTCCGATTCTCTTTGATAAGGAAAAGATTCAAGGCGGAATGTCTCAATATCTTGCGAGCATTGGAAAGAAACAAATTAAAATCGCAGAGACTGAAAAGTATGCTCACGTGACATTCTTTTTTAATGGCGGAGAGAAAAAGCCTTTCCCCGGTGAAGAGCACATTCTTATCAACTCGCCACGCGAAGTGAAGACCTACGATCTAAAGCCGCAGATGAGTGCCTACGAAGTCACAGAGAGACTTAAGAGCTCCCTTCTTAATGACGAAGCCGATTTCTATGTCGTGAATTTTGCCAACAGTGACATGGTCGGACACACGGGAAATTACGAAGCGGCCATCAAGGCCATTGAAGCGGTTGATAAGTGCGTCGGCGAACTTTGGGATGTCTGTGAGAAAAAGGGCATCACCATGGCGATCACTGCCGACCATGGAAACTCTGATCAAATGGTCTACGAGGATGGATCGCCCCACACTTCTCACACTAATGCCCCGGTCCCCTTTGTGGTTTGTCACCCCAAATTAAAAGATCTTAAAATTCAAGCGGCTCCAGGTGAATTTGCTCTTAAAGACGTCTCACCTAGCATGCTATACTTTATGGGAATTCCAAAGCCTGATACGTTTGAAGGCCACACCATTTTTAATTAGAGGAATATTAGATGACGAGATTAAAGTCCATTGCGGTTCTTTGTTCTGGCGGTGATTCACCGGGAATGAACGTTGTTATTCGAGCTGTCGTGCGCTCTGCTATTGGGCAAGGCCTAGAGGTCTATGGAATCAAGCGTGGCTACTCGGGTCTACTCGAAGGTGATCTCGTCAAAATGGATGCCTCATCAGTGGGCAATATCCTTCAACACGGAGGAACGATCCTTCAAACTTCTCGCTGCCCAGAGTTTCTCGATCCAGAAGTCAGAAAGGAAGCCGCTCATCTACTTAAAAGAAAGAAAATCGACGCCCTCGTGGTCATTGGCGGTGACGGCTCTTTTAATGGCGCTTGGTCTCTTCACCAAGAGCACGGCATTCCAGTAGCTGGCATTCCTGGGACCATCGACAATGATATTGCTGGAAGCGACTACACTATCGGCTTTGATACAGCAGTAAGAACGGCCGTCGAGGCAGTGGATAAAATTCGCGACACCGCCCACTCTCACGCGCGCACCTTTATTGTCGAAGTGATGGGCAGACACTCTCCGGCCATCGCTCTTCACGTAGGTGTGTGCACAGGGGCCGAGAACGTCGTGCTTCCGGCCGAAAAAATTGAGGTTGGAACAATTGCGGCCGATATTATGCGCGGGATGAAGCGCGGTAAGAGTTCCTCGATTATCATCGTCGCCGAGGGTTCAAAGCCCGGCTTGTTGAGCTATGACATTCAATCGCGTCTCAAAGAAGAACATGGACTAGAAGCTCACGTCTGTGTTCTTGGGCATATTCAGCGCGGAGGCAATCCATCTCCAACAGATAGATTCATCGCCAGTCGTATGGGCAATATTGCAGTTGAAAAACTTGTGGCCGGTGAGCAGGCCATTGCCGCTGCTTATCTCTCAGGCCAAGTGGTAGCTGTCGAGCTCAAACAGTGCCTCACCAGAAAGAGTAATTATCTTCCTGGTTATATGGATATGATCAAGGCCCTCTCTATCTAGAGGGCCCTTTTGGCGCTTACCACTTTGTAGGTGTGATTCCCGGGGGCAGGAAGAACACCCCATGCCCATACATATCTCTAAACTTTCTAAGTGCCAGGGGTGACTGTCTCAAGTCTAGTCCTCTCGGATTGCCATTATCGACAATGAATTGTCCGCCATTTCTTCCAATCAGGTAGGTGTGCCCAGGCGTCCACGCATCGAGGGCCATGGCAATGGAGCCAACAGGAGGTCTATAAACACTTGGGTCCCAGGGAATCCATCCGGCGGCGGCCAGGCGATCTGCCAGCCCCCGCACTGATTGTGGGCCAAAAATATTATTTTGCCAGGGAGTAAAGATGAGTTGCTCGCGAATGCTCTCTTTAAAATCATCAGCGTGCGAATAACCGGCGCGGGCGTAGGCCTGCCTAACTACTTCTGAGACAAACTCAGCACAGGGAGCGTGAGCAAATCCTAGGCGAGTGGCCGTGCCGTAGATGGCGATATCCCAAGCCCCGTAGGCGGGAGAGAAGCCATAATCATTCATTGTTTGAAGTGACAGTGAGCGCGCGATCGCTTCACTATCTTCGCTGTCACCTACTTGAAGATAGACAAGATTTGACTCCGTCGGTGTCGTGCGATCAGCGAATATTGCGAGTTCAGCTAAAACGGCCTGTCCACGCGCGAGATCTTCATAGCTAAGTTCTCCGCTAGCATAGTGCTTATTCCAGATCGCTTTAAAGCGCTTTTTATTGCGGCCAATGCCCCAAGCAATTGTGTCGTCACTCTTTCTAACTTGACCCGTCTCTGAGTACACCGCTTGGTAGGTAGAGTTAGAAGTAGCGTCCAGCGCAAGAGGGGCTATTTCCTCACTGCCACTGTGAATGGGAACGAGGGCGGAGATATAAAAACCAGGGGCGCTCTTGCAGTATGAAGGAAGTGTAGTCCCACTCTCTTTAACCTGAGAGTAAAACCCTGAGGTATCTCTGCCGCCAGTTTCAAAGTCCATCAGGATGGGAAGGCCCCCTTCGGGCAAACTCACCACAGTTCCCGCGCTCAGAGTTTTCACCTTGCGAAGGACACCACTAGCGAGTTCACAGTATAGTGGACGATTCTTCTTCAAGGTCACATCAATTAAGCTCGCCGCACTCAGATTAACGGGTGAGATAAGAAAGAGGCCGGCGACTGCGGCAATTACCATCCATGGCATAGGTGAACTCCTGCTCTTAAAATTTCGATAGCTTTAGTTTACCAAGTTTTGCCGCCAGGAGTTAAAGTGTTCCAAAACGGGAGGACTTTGCCGCCAACCGTAGACACTCTGAAAACTTTTCCCACTCCCTTATCAATCCCACTTCACCCTAGGCATAGTCGACATAACTACCACCAACCACCAAGAAGAGCAGATGAAAGAACTGTTTTGGGCATGCCTCGTCCTTTTGGCCACATCCACCTCGCTTAAGGCCGCTGAGACGATCGCCTCACCTTTTAAAATAGAATTCTACACAACCGAGAGCGCGACTCAGGTTTTGGCAAAGCTCAAACAGAGCTGTCGCTATGAAAAAATTGTCTGGAGCGACTCCTCGGAGTACGAGGCGAAGTGGAAGGAGACACCTCTCAAGGTTACATACTCAAAATTTCAAGATCTCACTAAGGTGAAGATTGAACTCCAAAAAGAAGTGCGCATGAATGTTGATGGAATCTTTCGACCATCAAAGGGATGCTACAGCAATATTGAAGTCACCTTAGCCGATACTCGATTTGCTCGAGGCTGGGGCGGACAAATGAATAAAGTCATCTCCTTTGATCTCAAAACAGATGCTTTCTACAAAAAAGATGAGAGTTATCTCGATGTGAGCAAGGTGGAAGATGTACTAAGTGACAATGAAGTTAGTTTCTTCTACAGAGCAGTTGGAACCAATCAAGTGAACGTCTTTCTCTATATAAATGGTGAACGTTCTTGGGCGGTTTTTCCAACGAATGCCCTTAGAAATCCGGCCACCAATCTACCCTACCCAGTCCAAAAACCCTGATATTCTCTAGACGGCCGCACTAGAACTGCAATGGCCTTGCCCTCGCCACTATAATAAAGGGCATGAAAGCCTATCAAGTCCTTGTCATAGGATCTGGCTATGGAGGCTTAGCGTGCGCCGCTAGGCTCGCCCATCACAATAAGCAGATCGCCCTCATTGAGTCGCACTCACTTCCAGCTGGGTGCGCAGGCTCGTTTAAAAGAGGACCCTTTAAATTTGATGCTGGGGCAACCACCCTGAGTGGACTTCTTCCAGGAAGGCCAGTGGCCAGACTGCTCAGAGAACTTGGAATCGAGGAAGAGTTAAAATTTCAGCTTCAAGATCCTGGCATCACACTCTATCAAGGTAGTAAAAAGCTTCAGCGCTTTAGAGACAATGAACGGTGGATTCAAGAACTTGAAACTCACTTTCCAGGGCACAATCATAGAGACTTTTGGCGCGAGGTCGAGAAGCTTGAAAATTGGGCCTATGACAATGAAGCGAGACTAAAGTCCTTTCCCCCTAAGATAGATGAGCACCTGCTCTGGCTCGCCTTTAAAAATTTCACCCATATCCCTAGACTCGCACTTCTAAAGAAGCCTCTCATTGAGTTACTTCCCAAGAGCTACCTAAAAGACAGGGAGCTGCTCTCACTCTTTAACGATCTGCTGCTCATTAGCACACAATCAACACTTGAATATGTACCCGCTCTGGTTGGAATACTTGGACTGTGCTACCCCAACGATACCAATGCACCTTATGGTGGCATGGACAGGCTCGCAGAAATTCTTTTAAAGGATATGAAAAAAAAGGGAGCAGACATTTTCTTTCGCACGCGCGCCAAAAGTATTGAAAGAGTTGGTGGAGAATTCATTGTCCACACGACCAAAGAGTCATATAGGGCCAAAACGATTGTTGCCAATCTGACGGGTGAGGCAATCACGACCCTTCTTGGTACGAGTCAAGACATTCACAAGATCGAAGGTCAGATCCGCAATCCAAGGAATTACTGGGGAGCGATGGTTGCTAATTTTGCTGTCAAGTTAAAGGCCCCCATAGAAACTTGCTACCACCAGGTTCAGATGTCTGACCCTCTAAGTGAACTCTCATCTAATGCCCTCTTCTACTCTCTCTCTCTTCCAGACGACAGAGAGCGAGCACCTGAAGGCCATCAGTGTGTGAGTGTGTCGACTCATATGGAACTTGATCAGTGCCCAGAGCGAGGTTCGGATCAATATCGCAATTTAAAAGAGCGATATCTCAACTTGGCCCTTGCTCATTTCAGACAGACTTTTGAACACTATGGCATCGAAGAAATTCTTCACGAGAGTGTTGCCACTCCAAAGACTTTTGAGCGCTATACTCTGCGCCCACGCGGTCACGTGGGTGGCATTCCCCACGATATCAATCTTCCACTCTACAACTTTCCAAGCTCAAAAACTCAAATATCAGGACTCTATCAAGTCGGAGACCACATCTATCCAGGCCAGGGCGTGGTGGGCGTCCTAAGCGGCGCTGAGCTCTTGGCCCGCTCTTTACTGTCAAAGATTTAGACGCCCTTGTAAAATCGCGCTTAAGGCCACCGAGACTTCCCAACCTTTGATATTTTAGACCCAACGAAGTAGGTCTAAATGTTTCAATTGCTCACCAAGTTCGCTCTCTTATTTACCCTGTCCAGTTCGCTCATGCTTAGCGCAAGCGAGGTCGATCTCGCACAAAAATTAGATCAAATCGCCGAGCGCTATCAAAGTAGACATCAAATTCAAGGCAATATTCTGATAAAAAAAAATGGAGCGACACTCTTTGAAAAGAGTTTCGGGCTTGCCAATGAAGAGTGGCAAGTGGAGCATACGCCAGAGTCTAAATTTATGATTGCCTCAGTCTCAAAGCAATTTACCGCCTATGGGGTTTTGCTGCTTGAAAATGAAGGAAAACTCTCACTCTCAGACTCTATTTCAAAATTCATTGAATTGCCTGATGGTGCCCAAGACTCAAAGGAGTACTGGGACTCGATCACTCTTTATCATCTTCTCACCCACACCTCAGGTCTCACTAGAGATGTTCCAAATACTGAGCACCTCAACCGCTCTGTCTCGCAGCCACTTTCTCAAATTGTAAGTCTCACGCTCAAAGAGTCTAAGGTTGAAGCCAGCAAATTGGGAGAATTCTCCTACTCAAACCTAGGCTACCTAATCCTGGCCCGAGTGATCGAAGAGGTTAGCTTTAATTCCTATGAGCGCTTTATTCAAAATAAGATTTTTATTCCAGTTCGCATGTATCAAAGTGGCGAATATCATCGCAGTAAAATGATTACTCGTATGAGTGAGGGCTATTTCTATACAGAGGCTTACCGCAAACAAAAGCGCTGCTGCGACGATGGTAGTGTCCTTCGCGGCTCTCACGGACTCTATAGCACTGCCAGAGACCTTGCCCTGTGGCAGCAGGTTCTCATCGAGGGTTCTTCGCGCCTAAATCAAGAAGTTCTCAATAAACTCACTAGCCTTCAATCGATTGTGTTTCCCAATCAAGAAAAAAGCTTTTATGGCTTCGGTCTCATTCAAGACACCAAGTTTAATACCCCAAGACTATGGCACGAGGGCCATGAGTGGGGCTTCGTTTCATTGGTTACTATGCTTCCAGAGCATGGAATCACTATCACCGTGGTTTCTAACCATCACGATTTTGAGCTCTTTAGCTCCCAATCTTCGATGTCAAAAATCAATGATGAACTCACCGCACTCCTGCTTGAGCAGGGTGGTGCCCTCTAAGTACTCTTAAGTACGAAAAACTCTCTTTAAGTTCATAAGTCATTGAAGTCTTGAGGTTCTAGTGATAATTCTTGGGCCAAATTCTTTGCCAGCAGGAACCTCATGAGTCAGCACGACCAACCAGTTGAGAGCGATATCGATCAAGTCGAAACCGACCAGGATCTCATTCTTCGCTTCACTCCCGATCAACTCAGCAATTGTATTGAAACTCTTAAAATGTTTCACGACCACAGTGAGCAACTAGTTCACTTGAGTGAAGAAGATCGCGTGAATCTTTTGACCATTGCTGGCAAGCTCTCTCGCCCCTCGTGGGAAGAAATTAAAAAGAGACAAAAAGACGTCAAAAGAATTCGCAAGAAAATTAAGGTGCGTGAAGATAAGAAAGCTCGCGCTCTCACGGGAATTAGAACGGCCAGAGAAAATACAATTTTCACCGCTCCTATTCAAATTAGTGACCAGTCTCACCCCAATGGCTTTAGCGGCGAAGAACTCAACTCTCCTCGCAATTGCTACGTCTGTAAAAAAGAGTACACCAAGCTACACTTCTTCTACGATGCCATGTGCTTAGACTGTGGACAGCTCAATTACCTCAAGAGATTTCAGCGCGCCGACCTCACCGGTCAGGTGGCGCTGATTACGGGCTCAAGGCTTAAAATTGGATATCAAGCAACCCTCATGCTGCTTGAGTCCGGTGCCACCGTCATTGCCACCACTCGCTTTCCGGCCGATGCCGCCATTCGCTTTGCCAAAGAAGAGGGCTTTAAGAAATGGGGCCATCGCTTGCAAATTTACGGCATAGACCTTCGCCACACACCGAGTGTGGAGCTCTTTGCCAATTACATCGAACAAAAATATGAGCGACTCGATATTCTAATCAATAACGCCGCTCAAACGGTGAGAAGACCTCCTGGATTCTACGCTCACCTCATGGCCAATGAATCCCTAAGTTTTGATCAGCACAGTGAAGAAGTTCAGTCGCTTCTTCGCGGCCACGAAGTTTGTAAGCAAGATCTTCTAAGCTACAATCACAAGCAATACCAATTGGCCGACATGTCCGAAGAAAAAGCTCTCCCCGTCAGTTGGCACGGTAAGGGTGTGGGTGTTGGAATTTGCGCTTCAGCAGAACTTTCTCAAATCCCCTACAGCTTTGACGACTCGGTAGCCGCTCAAGAAGTTTTTCCCGTGGGCGAATTAGATGCCGATCTCCAGCAAGTGGATCTCAGAAAGACAAATAGCTGGCGCCTAAGGCTTGGTGAAGTTCAAACTCCAGAGATGCTTGAAGTTCAACTCGTCAACGCCGTTGCTCCATTTGTTTTGATCAATCGCTTGGTTCACCTCATGCGAAAAGACTTCACTGGCAACAAACACATCGTAAACGTCTCGGCGATGGAGGGAAAATTTCATCGCTTTAAAAAAGAAGATCGCCACCCCCACACCAATATGGCAAAGGCCGCGCTCAATATGATGACTCACACATCAGCGAGCGACTTTGCTAAAGATGGCATTTACATGAACGCTGTCGATACTGGCTGGGTGACGGATGAAGATCCAGTAGAACTTGCAAAGAATAAAGAAAAGACCCACGACTTCCAGCCGCCCCTAGATATTGTCGATGGAGCGGCAAGAGTGTGCGATCCCTTTATTGATGGAATTCTCACTGGGAAGCACTGGTGTGGAAAATTCCTCAAAGACTACTTCCCAATTGATTGGTAGTACTCGCTAGAGCTTCTTTTCCCAGTTGAGGGCCGTGCGACAGATATTTTCAAGATCGTCGTACTTAGGCGTCCACCCCAGAAGGTCTTTGATTTTATCACAGCGAGCGATGAGCTTAGGAGCATCGCCTTCGCGGCGAGGCGCTTTAGTGACTTCAATATTCACGCCACTCACCTTCTTCATTGTCTCAATCACATCCTTCACACTAGCTCCGTGACCATAACCACAATTGACTACCGTTGAAGGCTTGCCATCGTTTAGGTAGTTAAGTGCGCACACGTGGGCCGAGGCGAGATCGTCGATGTGAATATAGTCGCGAATACAAGTGCCATCTGGCGTTTCGTAGTCTTCGCCAAAGATAGACATTGAGGCGCGCTTTCCAACGGCTGTTTCAGAGGCGATCTTAATCAAGTGGGTAGCATTGGGCGTACATTGACCAAGTAGGCCACCGTTGTGAGCTCCGGCCACATTGAAGTAGCGAATTGCGACGTAGCGAAAATCTGAAAAAGCAAAAGCAGTGTCCTCTAGCATATTCTCAGTCATCAACTTACTTCGCCCGTAGGGATTAATTGGTCCTAGCTGAGTATCTTCTGCACACTCCCCCCCTGGCGCCATACCATAGACGGCAGCGGTCGAAGAGAAGATAAACTTTCCAACACCATGCTTGCGTGCAAGTTTTAACAGCGACAGTGAGTTCTTAGTATTGTTTTCGTAGTACTTAATGGGATTGCGCACACTCTCCGGAACCACGATAGATCCTGCAAAGTGAATGATTGCATCAGGATTGAAGCTCTTCATGTGAGCGTCGAGTGTTACCGTATCCCCAATGTCGAGCACAGTTAAACTCGCTCCCCCAAGAACTGCCTCTCTTCTGCCAGTTGAAAGGTTGTCGACTACGCTCACTTCATGACCAGCTTCAGTCAACTGAAGCACTACGTGAGAACCAATATAACCAGCACCACCTGTAACGAGAATACGACTCATGATTTATTCCTTATTGAGGGCCTTTGAAATGACCCCGTTCATTTTGGCCACAAAGTTTTCCTTCGAAAACTCCTGTGCTCTATTCCATAATACATTCTTATCAAATTTCCGATCTTCGCTGCGAATGACTTCCATCGCAAGTGCTTCAGCAGTGGGCTCATCAAAGAAGCAGGCGACATCTTCGTTGAGCGTCTCTAGCACTCCCCCCGCTCTAAAGGCGATCACTGGAGTACCCGCCGCCAAAGCCTCTAGGGGAGTAATCCCAAAGTCCTCGACACCAGGGAAAATAAAAGCCTTCGCTCCTCGCATCACTCGAATCACCTCTTCGCGGTCCACATTGCCAAGAAAGTGAATATTGTCTTTGGCCATCGCTCGCAGCTCGCTCTCTTGCTGGCCAGAACCAATGATCTTGAGCTTCTTACCCAATTTATTAAAGGCTTTAATGGCCAAGTCCACTCGCTTATTGGGAGCAAAAGCAGTCACCATGGCATAGTAGTCATCTTTGGCGAGCAGATCATTTTGATGCGCGCTAAAATCGTCGAGCTCAACAAAGGGATGCACAACCTGAGTGTCGACTCCATAGTAGGTTTTGATTCGATCTTTCACAAAGCCAGAGTTGGCTATCATCACATCCACATTGGCGTTTGAAGCAAGGTCCCAATTAGTGAGATATTTTCTAAAGAAGGCCATGCCCATTCGCTGATAGGCCGGAGCTTGTGGCCCAAAATAGAGATCGTACTGATCATAGAGATAGCGCATAGGACTATGCAGATAGCTCACATGAACACTGCCCGCCGGCTTGACCACGCCCTTGATAACACAGTGAGAACTTGAAAGGACAAGGTCGCACTTGGGCAACACGAGACTGCCCGCCGCCGTGGGAAAGAGAGGGAGAAATTTTCGATAGTGCTTTGCGATACCCGGCACTCCACTTAGAAACGAAGTGTTAATTGTATGCGACTCAATCACATCACCTACTGATCCCTCCTTGTGAATAAGGGTGTAGATAGGTGCATCAGGAAACATCTGGCAAAAGACTTCGAGGACGCGCTCGCCTCCGCGAAAACCTGTGAGCCAGTCATGCAGTAAAATGACTCGCATAAATGTATTGGCCTTGAGAGAGAAATTACCTCTCATAGTAAGTGAAACCAGCGATCTTGTCTCCCCAGCAAATGTGATTAGTTCTTTTCGGGCCCCATCCCATGGGTTAAGATAGGGTCTTCTAAATGCCACTAGAGGATAAAGACCGATGAAAGTAATCGAGCATATTAATCGCGCGAGTGAACCCCTGCTAAGCTTTGAAATTGTTCCCCCGCCGCGCGGCCGCTCAGTTCGCGACATCACAGAAATCGTCAAAGAACTCGCTCCCTTTAACCCTTCTTGGATCGACGTGACCTCACACTCGGCCGGTGCTTCGTATATCGAAAGACCAGACGGCACCATTGAGCGAAGAATTTTTAAGAAGCGCCCGGGAACGATTGGCATCTGTGGCATTATTCAGAATCGCTTTAAAATCGACACTGTTGCTCACCTACTCGTACAGGGTTTTACCAAGGAAGAAACCGAGGACGCCCTCATTGAGCTCTCCTACCTCGGAGTAGAAAACGTACTCGCCCTAAGAGGCGACGGTCTTAACTACAATAAGAAAATTTCCAAAGAGCGCACGGTCAATAGTTATGCCAGCGACCTCGTGGCGCAAATTGATGATATGAGGCATGGCCGCTTCATGGATATTACTTCAAGTGCAGAGCCACTAGACTTTTGTGTCGGCGTCGCTGGATATCCAGAGAAGCACTTTGAAGCTCCCAATATGAAGCAAGATATCGAGTACCTAAAAAAGAAAATTGATCTCGGCGCCGACTACGTGGCCACTCAGATGTTCTTTAACAACGAAGCCTATAAGAAATTTGTCACCGACTCGCGCGCAGCAGGAATCACTAGCCCAATTATCCCTGGACTCAAGATCATTAAGTCTATGTCCCAGCTAAGAACGATTCCAAAGAATTTCTACATCGACTTCCCAGATGAGCTCGTCAATGAAATCTCAGAGAATCCAGATCACGTTGGAGACATTGGAGTTGAGTGGGCGATTAGACAATGTGAGGACCTCCTTGCATTTGGCGTCCCCTCGCTGCACTTCTACATTATGAATGATGCCGAATCTGTTATAAAAGTGATCAAGCATCTGCGAAAACTCTAGACCTAATAAGGGGCCTATGAAGACATTAAAACCTCTCACCCCAGCGGGGCAGGCACTCGAGAGTGCCCTACATGAAAATATCCTCTTTCTCGATGGCGCCATGGGCACCATGATCCAGCGCTATAAGCTTGAAGAACAGGATTTTAGAGGTGATCACTTTAAAGATCACCCCAGCGATCTCAAGGGCAATAATGATCTGCTCTCAATCACCCGTCCTGATGTAATCAAAGAAATTCACCTCGCCTATCTCGAGGCCGGATCAAATATCATTGAAACAAATACTTTCAGTGGCACGCGAGTTGCCCAAGCTGACTACAATCTCGAAGAGATCGTACCCGAGCTCAACCGCGCAAGTGCAAGAGTGGCCAGGGCCGCTGCCGATGAATTCCTAGCAAAAAATCCAGGCGCCATGGTATGGGTGGCCGGAGCGATCGGGCCAACTAATAAAACAGCTTCACTCTCTCCTGATGTAAATAATCCTGGCTACCGCGCCATCACTTTTGATGAGCTCGTCGACAACTACTACGAACAGGTTTGTTGCCTGGTTGAAGGTGGTGTCGATATCCTACTTCCAGAGACGACCTTTGATACGCTCAATCTCAAAGCCGCCATCTACGCTATTAATAAGTTTAACTCAGCAAGAGTTGATCGCGTTCCTGTGATGCTCTCGGTGACCATCACCGATCAGTCGGGAAGAACACTCTCAGGGCAAACAATTGAAGCCTTTTGGAATTCCGTTAAGCACGCTAATCCTCTGAGTGTCGGTATTAACTGTGCCCTTGGGGCAACAGAGATGCGCCCCTACATGGACGAACTCTCGGGTCTAGCAGACTGCTACGTTTCTTGTTACCCCAACGCAGGACTGCCCAATCCTCTAAGTGATACTGGCTATGATGAAAAGCCAAGTGATACAGCGGGCTTTCTAGAGGACTTTGCTCAAGCAGGCTTTCTCAATATTGTGGGCGGCTGTTGTGGGACAACTCCTGATCACATCCGCGCCATAGTTGAAACTCTTCAAAATATTCCCCCCAGAAAATTAAGTGATGTAGCTCCTACGGCCACTCACCTCTCTGGACTTGAGCCTCTCACCATTGAAGAGAAGCATTCATTTATCATGGTCGGCGAGCGCACAAACGTTACCGGCTCGCCTCGCTTTGCCAAGCTTATTAAGAATAATGATTTTGATGGAGCACTCGCTGTTGCAAGACAACAGGTTGAGGGTGGGGCCAATATCCTCGACGTCAACTTTGACGAAGGCATGCTCGACGGCCCAGATTGTATGCGCAAATTCCTCAACCTTCTTGGCGCTGAACCGGATATCTGTCGTATTCCCATCATGATTGACTCATCAAAGTGGGAAGTCATAGTCGAGGGACTTAAGTGCGTTCAGGGCAAGGCCGTGGTCAACTCAATCTCTCTTAAAGAAGGCGAAGAAGAATTCCTCGCCCACGCAAGAGAGATTCAAAACTTTGGTGCAGCTGTCGTGGTAATGGCTTTTGATGAAAAGGGACAGGCCGTAACAAAGGACGAGAAGGTTCGAATTTGTGAAAGGGCCTACAAGCTTTTAGTTGGTATTGGATTTGAGCCTCACGATATTATCTTCGATCCAAATATCCTCACTGTGGCCACGGGAATGGATGAGCACAATGAGTACGCCATCAATTTCATCGAGGCGATTAAAGAAATTAAAAAGAAGTGTCCAGGTGCTCTCACCAGTGGCGGCGTTTCGAATCTCTCTTTTAGTTTTAGAGGAAATAATATTGTTCGCGAGGCCATGCACAGTGCCTTCCTCTACCACGCCATTCGCGCGGGGCTAGATATGGGCATCGTCAACGCCGGTATGCTCGGGGTCTACGAAGATATCGACCCCGAATTGCTCAAGAAGGTCGAAGATGTCATTTTCAATCGCCATCCAGCGGCTACAGAAGAACTAATTAACTATGCCGAGTCCGTCAAAGGGCAAGGGACACAGAAGGAGACCTCTGCCGAGACTTGGCGCATGGGTAGCCTTCAAGAGCGCGTGACTTACGCCCTCGTCAAAGGCATCACCACTTATATTGAAGAAGACACCGAAGAGGCGCGCCAGGAGTTCGGCACCCCCTTAAGTGTAATTGAAGGCCCTCTCATGGAGGGGATGAAAGTTGTTGGCGATCTCTTTGGATCGGGAAAGATGTTTCTCCCTCAAGTTGTGAAGTCGGCGCGAGTGATGAAGCGAGCGGTTGCTTATCTCGAACCCTTTATGGAAGAAGAAAAAGCAAGGAATGGTGGCAGCTCAAGCCAAGGAAAATTTGTGATCGCCACTGTTAAGGGTGACGTTCACGATATTGGTAAAAATATCGTCGCCGTGGTTCTCGGTTGCAATGGCTATGAAGTTCACGACCTTGGAGTCATGATCTCCTGTGAGGAAATTCTCAAGAAGGCCAGGGAAATTAAGGCTGACTTTGTTGGTCTCTCTGGTCTGATCACTCCGTCACTTGATGAGATGATTCACAATGCAAAAGAAATGGAGAGACAGGACTTTCACTGTCCGCTTCTGATCGGCGGCGCTACAACTTCCAAAGCTCATACCGCAATTAAAATTGCCCCACACTACTCTGGGCCAGTGGTTCAGGTAGGAGATGCCTCTTTAGTTGTTGAAGTTTGTAGCAACTTAAGAAGTGAAACTAAGCGCGAGCAGTATGTGAAGGATCTTCTCATCTCACAGGAGCGCATGAGAGAGCGCTTTGGCAAATCAGGAAGTGAGCGCACTCAACTTCTCAGTCTTGCCGATGCGAGATCAAATGCACCTAAGTACGATTGGAACCAAATAGATCTCGCCAAGCCCTCTAAGTATGGTGTGAATATCCTGCAAAATATTTCGCTCGAAGAGATCGTTCCCTATATTGATTGGTCTCCCTTCTTCTGGACTTGGGAGCTCAAGGGAAGTTATCCGCAAATCTTTAGTCATAAGACCTATGGTGCTGAAGCGAAGAAACTCTACGACGATGCCATGGTCCTCATGCAAGATATCATCAAGAATAAACGCTTTAAGCCTCGCGCAGCTTTTGGCCTTTGGCCTGCGAACTCTCAAGGAGATGATGTCCTCCTCTATGAAAAGATGGACAGTAACTCACCTTTTGAGAAACTTCACTTTCTGCGCCAGCAAAAGCCAAAGGAAAATTCAAAGACACCCAATATGTGTCTCAGCGATTTTGTGGCACCCCTCGAAACTGAAAAGCGCGACTGTATGGGTGCCTTCGTGGTGACCATGGGTCAAGAAGTTGATGATGTGGCCAAAGGCTACGAGAAAGCCGGTGATGATTACAACTCGATTATGGTCAAGGCCCTCGGCGATCGTTTCGCTGAAGGCCTCGCCGAAATGCTCCACAAGCGCGTGCGCGATATTTGGGGCTTTGGAATTGATGAGAACCTCTCTCAACTAGATATTATTCGTGAAAAGTACCGCGGTATTCGTCCTGCGCCTGGATATCCCGCTTGTCCGGATCACCTAGAAAAACTCACCCTCTGGAAGCTCTTAGGTGCTGATGCAAATACTAATGTAACCCTTACTGAAACTCTGGCCATGAATCCGGCTGCTTCTGTTTGTGGCTACTACTTCTCTCACCCTGAGAGTAAGTACTTTAATGTGGGATTGGTTGGACGCGATCAAGTAGAAGATTACGCCAAACGAAGAGGTGAAGAACTTTCGTATGTTGAAAAATGGCTTGGACCCAATCTAGATTATGACCCAGAATTATCTAACTGAGCTTAGCTCACAACTAGAAAAATCCAGTGGTGAGAGTGCCCAGAACTGGATGGCGGCGCTCTCCCTTGGACGCACCTACTTTAAGGCAAATGAGCTTAGTGATGAATTACTTGCTCGCCTGGCCAAGGCCTCTCAGAGTACCGCCCTCTTTAATCGCTTTCTCAAAGAGGCCTATCGCAGTTGCCAAACTCATCCCGATCGCACCCGCCCCTTTAAAACGCTGATTCACTACTGTGACGAGTCCATTTATTCACTCAAGGAGTGGATGCAGGCCTACTCACACTTTTTAAAATATCTCGATCAAGAAAAGAGGCAAGAAGATCTCCTTACGATGCTCGGCTATCTTCAGTGCTGCTCTCTCTCTCCCGAAAACAAAGACATCAAACACGAGTTCATCGACTTACTTGATGGAATGATCACGACTTACGGTTTTCTCGGCAAGAATTCTAAATAGTCTCAAGTGATTCTAGTGCTAGATCGAGATAGCTCGCTTCGCCCCAGATAAAGACGCTCTGATCCTTAGTTGCACTTACCTTTTGATCTCTTCGATTTTGCTCAGAGACGCTCTTAATAAACGCCTCAAGATTGATAAAATAGCTGCCAAGAATCGCCTTCTCAGACTTTGAGAGCGCCACCTTTCTAAGCTTTATCTTACTGTTTCCGCCAAATGATGAATTTACCATGCTAACAAAAAGCTCTCTGAGTTCTTCTAACTGCTCCTCAGAATTACTATATCGCTCGTTAAACCCCCTCACCTGAGAGCTAGCGAGTTCATAGCGCGAGTTTTTATAGAGAACTAGGCCCTCTTGAACCAGTCCTGTGACCACCTGAGCGACAAGCTCTTGCTTGAGACCTGTATCAATAGCAATTTCAGCGA
Source organism: Bacteriovoracaceae bacterium (assembly GCA_048267245.1). GTDB lineage: Bacteria > Bdellovibrionota > Bacteriovoracia > Bacteriovoracales > Bacteriovoracaceae > JBLWXV01. The sequence goes on along the minus strand of JBLWXV010000002.1, from coordinate 84,625 downwards.
TAGATCTAGACTTCATCGAGAGCGATTCAAGAATCATTCTCTCGAGCATGAGTAGACTTCTTTTTTTAAACATTGGTGTAACATTATTCATTTTATACCTCGTTAAGCGATAGAGAGTTGGCTGAGTGTTGATGTTTGTAACAGACTAGCAAGCTGAAGACGTCGCTCAAGTTCACGCGAGAGAGTCAAGATAGCCGAGGCACTTAACTTCTTTTCAACTTCGCGAGCAAGTTCACTGAGCCTTCCTCCTGCCTGCCCGCGCTCCTGAATTTTTTGATAGAGAACTTCATACTCACAGAGCTTCATGGGAGCGCCATTAAAGATTCTAAAAACGCGAGTCATCTGAATGCCTGTATGATCGGCAATCTCTCTATAAGTGCGATCTTTAAAGATTTGTTGATATTGCTTAATGATGGCCTGCTGTAACATATTTCCTCCTAGTCATGGACTTGCTTAGCCTAGAGCAAGCCCATGGCCAGAAATGACAGCAGGCAAATAACTGAAAATTCGACATATGCGTTCCCAAAGTCAAACAGGGCGTTTCCTTTTCCAAACATGGCCAGGCATAATAGAACAATGGAAATGAGATTAATGTCCTTTAACATTCGATTTGATAACCCCCACGATGGTGCCAATGCCTGGCCAAAGCGCAAGGATCTACTCACCGGGATTATTAAGGACTTTCGCACCGAGATCCTGGGAACACAGGAGGGAAGAAAGCCACAACTGCTTGAGCTCGCTTCACTTCTACCGACGCTGAGTCTTGTAGACAATCACCGCGAATGGATTGACGAGCGCATGTACCCCTGTTTATTTTACAATCCCAAGGCCTTTAGCCTCCTTGAGAGTGGAGATTTTTGGCTATCTGAAACTCCCCAAGTGGCCGGGAGCTCTTCATTTGAATCTGCTTTTCCAAGGCTCTGTACCTGGGCAAAATTCAAGCACAGTAGTGATCTAGAAATTCTCTGCGCGAATGTTCACTTAGATCACGTTAAGGAATCTACCAGACTCGCACAGGCGAGAGTTTTAGCGAGCGAGCTTCAAGGACTAGGTCATGAAGGCCCTATGATTCTTATGGGAGATTTTAACAGTGCCCCCAACTCACTGGTTCGCAATCAACTTACTCGTGAACTCAGGCACTTTAGCGACCCTTGGGAAATCCTTGGGCTAGAAGAGCACGCCAGCTATCACAACTTTGGTCCCATCCCCACTGACGCCACCAGAATTGACTGGTTTCTACTGTCAGAGGGGCTAACTCCTCGATATATTGAGCTCGATTGCAAGCAAGACAATGATCTATGGCCTTCGGATCACTACCCCTTAAAGCTCATTATAGAAACAAACAATGATTAAGAGCGAGTCTTCTTATGTGCGTGTGGCCCTCAACTTCGGTTATGATTGCTCATGTCTAATTTAGCTTACTTTCTCATGGCCTCTGTTACCTTGACCCTGCTGCCGGGTCCAGATTTCATGATGGTCCTCACTCTCGCTCTTACAAGAGGGGCCAAAAGCGCGATGAGCTTTGCTCTGGGACTTTGTAGTGGGCTTATCTTTCATATCGCTGGAGCGGCGTTAGGCCTGGGGCTCATTTTAAAAACTTCTCCAAGCCTGTATCAAGGCATTCGCTACTTTGGATTGGTCTACCTTCTTTATCTAGGGATTAAAAGTTTCAAAAAATATTTTGAAAATAAGAGTGAAGCTTGCACTGTCCAGGAAGTGAGTCACAAGAAGCTCTATCGCCAGGGTATTTTGATGAATATCCTCAACCCGAAAGTCACGCTCTTCTTTCTCTCTTTCTTTCCTCAGTTCATTGGCCCGGAAGCCTCTCTCATTGAAGGTCCGTTAACTCTTGGCTTGATCTTTATCGGCCAAGCCTTGATTGTCTTTACTCTGGTAAGTTTACTCGCAGGAAAGCTGAATAAATTTATGAGGGTCGAAAAAAGAGCAACCCTTCTCATTGAAGGATTGCTCTACTTTGGAATTGCTATCTTTTTAAATCTCTAATCCCAAATCGGACTGCGCACGAGCTTTGTAGCATCAAAGCCTTGCTCGGTGGCGACTTCAATGAGGTGTTGATAGTCTATCTCACTAAGTGTGGGTGTTCTCGAGAGAATCCACAAAGATTTTCTATCCGGACCACCAACGAGAGCATACTCGTAATCAGCTCCAAGATCTAAGATCCAATAGTCAGCAGCAAATAGTCCCCAACGTCTAAGAATAGGAACAAAACTTACTTTGAGCTTTGAGTTCGTTTGCTCATCAACGATAAAGGCGCGGGCTTTGGCCTTCTTAATTTCTGAGGGGTCATCTAGCCTCTTACAGCTATTGAGAACTTTCACGCTGCCGTCGTGATCAAGAGTGTACTCTGCCGTACTCGCTCCGCAATTTCTCTGAAAGTACTGGGGAAAGCGGGCAATCTCGTACCACTTGCCCATATAGCGCTCAATATCGACATAGTCGACAGTGCGCGGGTCGCCCTCTTGGGCCGTCGCTTTTGTCTGGTGAGACATGGACATAAAGAGGGACATAAATACAAATAAGAGTGATCTAGTTAGAATTCGCATCGTCATCTGGCACCTCCACTTAACCTGTAAACTAAACCAGGAGAGGCGCAGCGCCAAGTACATCTAATTGATATAAAAGGGCGGATATCCAGACATTACCTAGACACTGCCACTTCATCGCCTAGATGGATATAAACCTCGTGACCTGCTTTGGTAGCCTTAAGAATATCGGCCGAAGGTTTCCACTTACCGGGCTCTCCAAAGACGATCACAGTGGAGCCACCAAAGAGAAAATATCCCTTTTCTTCGCCGCGATTAAAATTCTCAAGACTTCCCGATTGCACGATCTTTCCAACACAAACAGCTCCTACCTCTACGTAGGCAAGCTTGCCGAAATTTTCGGTCTCAAGGATCGTCACGACACGCTCATTTTGAATAAAGATATCCTGCTTCTTTTGAAGGGCCAGAGGATTCACAGAGTGTAGCTGTCCTCTAATGCGATAGTGATCGAGAACTCTGCCATTATCAGGATAGTGATAGCGGTGATAATCAACGGGACAAAGACGCGCCAGAAGACATGGGCCACCGGCAAAAGTTTCACTCCATTTTGGCGAATTGACTACCGCCGGACCGGAGAGAAAATTACCCTTAACAGGAATTGTCTCATCATCTCCAAGTGCCTCGTATCCATAGTAGCGAGCTTCTGCAAAAGCTCCCATTCTCTCGCCTTGAACAAAGGGACGCTTACCTGCTTTAAAGGGGCGAATGAAGAAGTCATTAAAACTCTTATAGGGAGTTTCAGAGTTCTCCTGCTGAAGAATAAAGTCATCAATTTTAATATCAAAATTCTTGATGAAGGGATTTACTTTGCCTGCACTCCAATTCGTTCCCTGCAGCCAGCCGTAGAGCTTAGAGGTGATAGGCGCGACAACCAGTGGGCCAAAAATTTTGCCGGCAGCACTCTCATAGAGCCATCTCACGGCGCCCTCGCCATAAACTTTCTCTGATTCCATTTGTCCGCTATAGCGATTAAATAGTTTAATATCCAAGACTTACTCCAGTTTTTGACACAATACTTGCAGAGATTGCACAAAGTTGGCTTGATCATAATGGTCCATGGGATTATACCTAAAAGATGTCAGGGTTTCATACCATTTGGAGGTCTTTTTAATGTTTTCTTGGAAAAAGGTTCTCGTACTCCTTTCACTTTCTTTCTCGCTAGGCGCCACTGCGGCCACAGAAACGCTCAAGCTCGATCAACTGCGCATGCTTGAAGATGAGAAAAATACGATATCCGTCTTTAACAATGTCGTTGGCTCGGTGGTGAACGTCTCCAATATTAAACGAATCACTCGCGGTGGAAATTTCTTTGTCTGGGGTGATGAAATGGAAGTTCCACAAGGTCAGGGCTCTGGTTTTGTATGGGATGAGAAGGGACACATCGTCACCAATTTTCATGTGATTCAAGGCGGGGACTCATTTCTCGTCTCTTTTCATGAAGACAGTAAGCAATACAAAGCAAAACTCGTCGGCGCCGAGCCAAAGAAAGATATCGCGGTTCTCAAGTTAGAGGAGATGCCCAAAGATATGAAAGCCGTCACGATGGGGGAATCTTCAAAATTGCTCGTTGGTCAAAAAGCCATGGCGCTAGGAAATCCCTTTGGACTCGATCACACAATTACTTCAGGGATCATCTCGGCACTTGATCGCAAGATTCTTGGCATTGGAAATGTGACGATTAATGGAATGATTCAAACCGATTCCTCTATTAACCCGGGCAACTCTGGAGGTCCGCTACTAGACTCCGCAGGTCGTGTGGTTGGGATGAATACCATGATCTATAGTCAGTCTGGGGCCAGTGCTGGAGTTGGATTTGCTGTTCCTGCTGACACCATCAAGTCGATTGTTCCCCAGCTCATTCAGCATGGAAAAATTATTAGACCAGGTCTTGGAATTGGCATCCTACCCGAAGGACAAAAGCGCCGCTTCGGTGTTGATGAGGGTATCGTCATTACATACGTCGATGACAAAGGACCTGCTGGCAAGGCGGGCCTTAGAGGAATCACCCGAGACTCTTATGGAAGATATTTTCTTGGAGACGTTATAACAAAGATTGATGACAAAAAAATTGATAGCTATGACGATATTTACCACGCCCTCGAAAATTATCAGATTGGCCAAGAGGTCACAGTCGAATATATCCGCGATGGAAAGATTCAAAAAGAGAAGATTAAATTAAGTCAAATTTAGTTTTTTGCAAGTGCAACTTGCGCAAGAGATCCTCGAGGCTTTGGGCGCGTCCCTTCCCTCGGGGTCCTTCAAACATCCAAATCCCGTCACTTATCTCAATCACAAAAGGAGCTTCAGGGCGAAGCCTAAATCCAGCCTTTGTCAGAGCGTGCTCTGTCCAAATATGAAGTAGAGATTCATCCCCTTTTAATACCACATAGGTGAGATCTTCATAGGTTGGAAAGAAGCGTCCGTGATTTACATCTAACTCAAGATTATGTGTCGTAAAGGCTCGGTCCATCACACCAGTTAAAATTAAATCCTCTGGCATTCCACAGTGAAGCCTTCCCACATCATCAATTAGATAAGTTTTTTCAACCATAGAGAGTACTAACTCCCAATCGTGAGTTGAAAAAAGGATGGCCTTACTGGTTTTGCTGGCAAGATCTTTTAAAAAGAGAACTAAGTCCATTCGACGAGGTAAATCGAGAAAGGTTGTCGGTTCATCGAGCAGCATTACTGGAGCGTCCTGACTGAGAGCTCTCGCCACTAGGACTTTTTGTTTTTGTCCATCACTGAGATCATCATAAAACTCACTTGCAATAGACTGAAGATCAGAGACTTCAAGTGCCCACTCTACTTTCTCATGATCCTCTTGACCAAGCCCACCCCAGAAAGTGGCAAAGGGCAAGCGTCCAAGGGCAACAACTTCTCTTACCGTCATATAGGGAAGAGTTGGTCTCTCAGTCAAAACAACAGAGACAATCCCTGCCCTCTCAGCAGGCTCATAGGAGTGAACTTCTCTTCCTGCAATTGAGACTGTTCCAGACTGAGGTGGTCGCAACCCTGAAATAGTTTTTAGTAAGGTCGATTTTCCACAACCATTTGCCCCCATTAGACAGGCGAGCTCTCCAGGACGAATCTCAAAATTTAGATTTTTTAGAATTTCTCGCTCACCATAGGCCAGGGTGACATTCTCTACAAGAAGACCAGATTTCATATCACATCTCTCCCCTGTCTAAAGAGGACTACCAGAACTAGTGGCACACCTAGAATTCCAAGTAATGCATTTACCGGAAGGCTCACAAGTGGAGTTAAACTTAGGGCCGCTTCTGCAATCACACATAAAAGCCCACCAAGGAGAAAGGAAGCTGGATAGAGCAAACGGTGATCCTGAGATCTAAAAACCCATCTGGCCAAGTGAGGAGCGATCGTTCCGACAAAGGCAATGGGTCCACAAAATGAATTCACAGCGCCAATCAAGAAAGCACACAAAGTTAACAGAATCAATTGGGTAGACTTAACATTAACTCCCATACTCTGAGCATATCCTTCGCCAAGAAGAAGTGCATTGAGGCGCTTGAGAAGTGTGAGCCCAGCGAGAAGACCGACGGCGGTCACACTTAAGAGTCCCCATAATTCAGTTGGGGAAATGCGCTTAAAGCTACCAAGGCTCCATACTAAAAATGTACGCAACTCCTCTGCACCAGAGATTGCATAGAAGACATTTAGGATGCCTCCTGCTAGCTGAGCAAAAAGGAGACCAAGAATAAGTATTAGAGATTTATGAGAGAGACGCTTTGAAAAAAAGAGTAACACCATTAAGAGGATAAACGCACCAATCATGGCAAAACCGCTTGAGCCCAGTTGTCTCCACCAAGAATTCTCAGTGACACCCATTGAATAGAGAAGAAAAATCCAAAGAGCTACACCTAAACTCGATCCGCTGTGAATACCTAAAATATAGGGGCCGGCCAGTGGGTTGCGAAAGAAGGTTTGAAGCAAAAGCCCCACGATTGCCAAACACCCTCCAGCACTGAGTGCAGCAAGAGTCTTTGGAACTCTCAATTTCCAAAACACAATATTGGAGATTGAATTGTCTGAACTAAAGATCTCGCCAACTCGGATAACTTCTTCACCATAGAAAAGACAAAAAAGTGTCGCGACGAGGACCGCTCCAAGAATGAGAGCAAAACCTCCCAGTGGATTTAGTCGAGTTTTTGATACCACTTCGTATCCTTATTTTTAAAGAGGTTCTGAATTTTTTTATCATCGCTATGAAAGATGAGAATAAGATCACGAAGTAGTAGATCAGGGCGAGCAACTCCACTCTCCCAATAATCAAAGCCGCGTCCGGCCTTTTTATCTTTATTGTAATTAAACACATTCATCTTGTGGGTACTCACAAGTAATCGGTAGCGAGCATCTTCACGGTAAGCTTCCTCAAGCGAGCTCCATTGATTCTGAGTGAGCCACACCTTTGCCCCTGAAGAACTTTGAAGCACCTTCTCAAAACTCAGACTTAGGGCATGCCCCTTTAGGTTTTCACCAATTCCCTTGCTCCAAAGGTAACTTCCCCCAGCATCACTCACTAACTCTGATAGATCGCTCATTGGAAGTGGAGCTGCCCAGGCATTCTCTGCAATATTTCCAATAATGACTGGAGTCTTCTTAAGAGAAGAAGCCGCCTTTTTAAAATCTTGGTAATTTTGAAAGCGTTCACTCCAAACTTTTTTGGCCAGCTCAAAATCGGCCTGGTCACCAATAGTAGCCGCTAAAAAAAGAAGCCAAGAAGCCCGTGAGAGAGGCCCACTCTCTTTAAATTCTGAGAGTTCTAAAACATTAAGACCTAGTGAACTGAGTTGCTCAATCCCCTCTATCTCACGATCTATCGGCTTGTATGTAAGAATCAAATCTGGGCGCAGGCCGAGGACTCGTTCGGCCGATGCCGGAAGACCGACTTCAGTAATTTTTCCTGCCGCGATCTGCTGATGTACTTGCTCATTAGCGACATAGCTCTTAGAAGTCACACCAATTACTTGATCAAGCATCGAGAGATCTGAAAGCCAAGGAAGATAGGTCGAGGACAAAACCACAATGCGCTCAGGCTTTTTAGGAAAGAGTTTTACCTTCGAACAAAACTCGCGCACTTCTGGATCACTTGAGAAGAATTCCCCACTGCTTTCACTCCAAGTCATCTGGCCCTTTTGATAGACTTTAAATCCTTGGGGAGCACCCTCGATATCGACAGAAATACCCGACTGGCACTGATCGGTTGCCGCGGGCAAGGTGGTGCTCAAAAGGCCAAGAATAAGAGTAAAAGCTAAAGTTTTCACCTTCTTATGATGCCTCCACTTGGCAAAAATTGACAGGGCCCGGCAGTCTCCGCTATATTCTGCGCCGTGACGTGGTGAAACCAGTGAGACTCTGGTGCTGTCGCGCAACGGTAATGCAGCAAGACTGATAAGCCCGATCCCACCCACATGTAACCCTCCCGCGCCAGGAGTCGCCATGAACCGTAAAGCTCTTTACTTTCTCGCCGTTGCCGCCGCATCAATGGCACAGGCCGAAGTTCCAGAACAGTTTATTATTCGCTCAGAGCGACTGATTTTGCCCCAGGACGAAGTCACGAGCTCTGTCACTAAGCTAAGCTCCAAGAGTTTTGCCGCCGGCAATGAGACGCTCGAAAATCTCGAGCTTTTTACTCCAGGATTGAACGTCAGCCAGAATGGAACCTTTGGCGCGAGCGCAAGTGTTCAACTCAGAGGAAGTGGTCGCGGATTTTCTCAAACTTATTTTGATGGCCTCTCACTCAAAGATGCCAGTGATCTCGACCAGAGTTTTCAAAAGCAACTACTGCCAGTAAGTTTTATTGGTGGAGCTGAAGTCATGAGGGGCATCCAAAGTGGCCTATATGGCTCAGACGCCGTCGGCGGTGTGATTAATTTAGAAGCTAGTGGAGATCATAATCAGCTCACTGCCAGTGCCGGTAGCTACGATTTCTTTGGCCTTGGCGCTACGGCGAAGCTAGCTAAAACTAAAATCCTACTCGATTATGCTAAAGCGGATGGACCCTCAGCTTTTAATGAGGAGAAAGTAAACTCGGCTGAAAAAGACCGCTTTCACTCACTCGCTGGCTATGTCACGCATGTTGAAAATGCGCTTTCGCATGAATTCACTCTCAAGGCGCTCTTCATTGAGCACGACCAAGAAATTGATGGAGGCTACCCTTTTAGGGATCAGGTCAATAATGATCTAAGCTCTCAATCATACCGAATTCTTGCAGCACAAATGAGGCGCGCTAAAGCCGGAGCACTTCAATACAAGATTCAATTGCAGGACACTTCAATTGAGCGAGAAGTCCTAGATACCACATACACGGGATCTAGTGAATTGGTACAAGCAGAGGTGAGCTACCTACTTAGCCGCCATATAAGTGGTGTCCTCTTTAGTGACTTTGCCCACGATCAAGTGGATATCGAAGGTGAGTTTTCTGAGAAAGCAATTGATAACTCCTCAGTCGGTATAAGCCTACATGAAAAAATTCATAGCTCTTTTTTCTCTCAAACAGTTAGGGTAGATCATCACTCAAGGTTTGGGGATGAATTCACCTATAGGCTGGGTGCAGGTCAAAAGCTTACTTCCCTTCTCACTTTGAGAGCAAGCTATGCCACAGGCTTTAAGGCGCCAACGATTTATCAGCTCTACACTTCCTATGGTGGAAATCAAGAGCTTGAACCAACCAAGACAAATGGCTACGACGTCTCGGCCGAGCTAAAATTCAAACAAACGAAGCTAGAGCTTTCCTACTTTCACACAGACTTTAAATCTCAGATTGATTATGACCTCACAAGGTCAGCCTATTTCAATATCGCAAGAAGTGAAATTAAAGGCGCTGAATTGAGCCTGCTACAGAGCTTCACTCCACAAATTTCTTGGACCTTAAATGGAACTTACCTATGGGCCAAGAATAAAATTAGTGGTGCTAAGTTACTCAACCGTCCCGAGCTCACACTCTCAAGCGCTCTGTCCTACAATGTCTTTGAAGGCCACAAACTTAGCCTACTAGGGCTCTATAAAGGTGAGAGAATCGACTCAGTTGGTACAATGCCCCCGTACTTTATCTTCTCTCTTCATGGAGAGCACGAAGTTGGCCCAGAACTACAGGCCTTCTGGAAAGTGAGAAACCTACTTGATCGCGCTTATGAAGACGTGAGAAACTATGGCACCTACCAGCGATCATTTATCATTGGAGTCAAGAGAACTATCTGATGAATACCTCGACCTATTTCTTTCTCTTTTTCTCACTGATTGTTCACGCGGTAGTTTTCACGCCACTTGGGTTAATACTTACCAATGATTCAGAACACCAAAGCGTTCATTTCACAGGGGGAAAGAGCAGTTTTCAAGTCATCCTAACTGCTAGGGGCACACCCACAAGGCCTGGATCATCTTCATCAGGCAAGAAGTCCCCTGTCAAATCGCAGCAAATCCTAGCTCAAAAAAAAGAAGTTGGCGTTAAGAGTAAGTCTGACAAACTAGCGCTCACACCACCAGAATATCCAGAAGAGTCTCGCCTCTATGGTGAAGAGGGTGAAGTTATCGTTAGTGTTCAAACTGATGAAGAGGGAAGAACTAAGAGAGTTGAACTTATCTCAAGTAGCGGCTACGAACGCCTTGATCAAAGTGTCATTAAGAAAGTAAGTGAGACAGTTTTCAGCAATAAGCAAGCTCAAGAGTTGGAGCTCAGCTTTAAATTTGAGCTCCAAAATTAATTAGGAAATATTCGGGTCCATCGCATCTCTCACTCCATCTCCTATAAGATTGAGCATTGTCAGAACGAGGAAAAGTGCGATTGAAGGAAAGACTGCAAGCCACCAAGCAATTGAATAGTATTGATTGGCCTGGCTCAAAAGCTCTCCCCACGAAGGAGTCGGCACTTCAAGTCCAAAGCCGAGATAGTCAAGACTGGCCAGACCAATGATATTACTCGCAATCACAAAGGGTGAGAACGTAATGATTGGAGTTAAACTGTTTGGAAGAATATGTTTAACAATAATACTTCTCTTGCGCGCTCCCATAGAACGGGCAGCCTCGACATACTCGCGCTGTCTATTTTTTAGAAACTCGCCTCGAACATAGTAGCTAATAGGAATCCAACCAAACACCGTTGAAATAGCAATCAGCCACCAGAGGTTTGGAGAGAAAATTGAAATCAAAATAATGAGTAGAAAAAATTGTGGGACGGTTGAGAAAATCTCGACAAGTCTCTGGCCAATAAGATCTACCCTTCCGCCAAAAAATCCCATCACTGCGCCAAGAAGAGAACCGACTACAAATGTTAAAAACCAAACGCAAACGGCGTAGAGAATTGAATACTTGTAGCCATAGAGTAGACGCGTAAGAACATCCCTACCGCGATCATCGGTGCCAAAGAGATTGTCTGATGAGGGAGGTGCCGGATAGAAGTCCACACTTCTATTAGATTCAAATGGATCCCACTTAATGACAGGCCAAATGGCCCAGTCGTCCTCATTAAGTTCAAGCTCACGATAGTCCATAAGAAGGCTTGCCGTGATTCCAAATTCCTTAGCACCATAGTCCTTTACGACGGGAAAATACCACGTTCCCTGATAGCTCATGACTATCGGGCGACTATTGGCGATGATGGGCGAGAAAAACGTTAATATCGTAAGAAAGCCTATGATGAGCGCAGAGGCACAAGCAAATTTGTGCTTCTTAAAGCGACGCCACCTCTTTCTAGTCAAATCATTCTTAATCCACTTCTCTATCATGTGAAATCAATCCTTGGATCGACCAAGATATAGGCAAGGTCACTAAGTAGGTTACCAACGAGCATGAGCACTGATTGAATAAAGATGAGACCCATAATCACGTTATAGTCTCTTTCTAATACTGACTGAAATTGCAGTAAGCCAATTCCATCGAGTTGGAAAATTTTCTCAAGTAGAATCGAGCCGGCAAAGAAAATTGAAAGAAAGCTACCAAGACCAGTCACAATTGGAATCAATGCGTTTCTTGTGGCGTGCTTTAAGTAGACGGCCTTCTCAGAGAGTCCCTTGGCGCGAGCTGTGCGTACATAGTCCTTCTTCACTTCTTCAAGAAGCGAGTTCTTCATGAGCATCGTAAGAACTGTGAATTGCCCAATCATGTAACAGACAAGGGGTAGAATAAAGTGGTGAAAGCGATCAACAATCTTCTCCCACAGAGTCATGTCAAAGTACATATCTGAATAGAGCTCTCCCACCGGAAACCATTCAAAGAAGCGCCCACCGGCAAAGAAGACGATGAGAAGAATGGCGAGCATGAATCCAGGAATGGAGTACATGGCAGAGAGAATTACACTACTTACCATATCAAAGCGCGTTCCATGCTTAATCGCCTTGAGAATCCCAAGTGGGATACATATGAGGTAACTCAGAAAGAGAGAGGCGATCCCAAATTGAAGAGAGACCGGAAACTTACTAAAAATCACATCAATCACTGGCTCTTCATAGGTGTAGCTCTCACCAAAGTCGAGTCTTGAGAGATTCTTAAGCCAAATCCAGTAGCGAATATGCACTGGTTGATCAAATCCGTATTGCTTCTTGAGAGCTTCAATCACATCTGCTGTCACAACAGAGTCAGAGCTCCCTCCAGCATCGGCTCCCCCCATCCCAGCAGCACCACCGCCAAAACGCAGCTGCTGAATCTTTTGATCAATTGGAGAGCCTGGCGCCATATTGATAATGGCAAATACAATAAGTGTGATCCCAAACAGAGTTGGGATCATCACCAAAAATCTTCTTAAAATATAAGTTAGCACGCTAGGTCTTCCTTCTTACTTAGGAGCAATCCACCAGAAGTCGTAGCCCATGGCATACTTCATTGTATCTTTGACCTTTTTTACGCGCTTATTGTGAGCGTAAAATCCCTTGGTCGAATTAAATAAGAAGACATAGGGAACGTCGTTAGCAATTTGCTTATAAACATTGGCCAGGATGTCCTTTCTCTTCTTCTTATCCATTTCAGCTCGAGCTTGATCAATCCACTTATCAACATTGGCATTTGAATAGCCAATAAAATTAGAGCCCTCATTTTTAATCGAGTCGCTATGCCAAATTTGCTTTGGGTCCCAGTCGAGACTCTCTGCAGGTCCCCAAGCGAGTCTGACGGCATCAAAGTCGCGATCATCAAGCTTCTTTGTGAAAGTATTCCACTCGACGATCTTGATATTCACATCAACACCAATCTGCTTGGCGTCTTCTTTTACAATCGTGAGGTATTTTTCAAAATCCTTGAGTGGTTCAAGAATCGTGAAACTAAACTCGACCTTCTTTCCATCAATCATCTTATCAAGGATTTGGTTCTTATCTGAATCGCTCCAACCATTTGCACGCAGTAGCTCAAGGGCAGCCTTTGGATCAAATTCAATTGGCTTCACTGACTTATTTGTATATGGACTTCTCAAAAACACTGGCCCAGTCGCTTTTTCAGCGTGACCGTAGAGAAATTTCTCGATCATCAAGTCTCTATTAAAGAGCATGGCAAAAGCTTTTCTTGCCACCACATCTTTAAAGATTGGGCTATTCATATTCATCCCAACAAACCCATAGCCGCGTGGGGCATCGTTTTCAAAAGCTACTTTGATGATTTCTTTGCCATACTTAGGGCCATTTGTTTTGCGCTCATACTCTTCTGCTCCAAGAGCAACGAAGTCGAGATCACCCTTTTCAAGTCTAATGAGCTCAGCATTTGCATCACCAATAAAGCGCACTAAGATTTGATCAAAATTCCACGCGCCTTTAAAGTCATCGAGCTTAAAGCCAAACCAATCATTATTGCGCACGAGTCTTAGATACTTACCACGTTGCCACTCGCCAAACTTGTAAGGCCCTGATCCGATCATCGTCTTATTGAGTTCCTTATCTTCCTTTTCTGAAGGGTTCTCATAGACGTGCTTGGGGATGATTTCCATGATGGCGACATAGAAGAAGTTTCCATGATAGGAGCTCTTCACTTTGAACTCGATAGTATAGTCATCTTTCACAGTCGCCGAGCTAATATTTTCTAAATACGGCTTCAAGTGAGCAGTCTTATACTTATTGCCTGGATCGACGATGGCATCAAAAGTAAATTTCACATCCGCTGCAGTCAGGTCCTTGCCATCGTGCCACTTAATTCCCTTGCGAAGTTTAAATTCGTAGGTCAGTCCGTCCTTTGAAACTTTGTAAGACTCGGCCAAGCGTGGCATCCACTCATCTGTCTCGGGGTTTTTTGAAAGTAGAGTGTCGTAGACGCGCTTTCTAAACCATGAGGCACTGAAGTCAGATGCGCGCAGTGGGTGAAGTGTTGGTTGCTCCCCTGAGAGGTTATAGCGAAAGACGCCGCCTACAGGAGCATTTGGATTGCCTGGACCTGCAAAGCTATTACTGCTTAGAAGTGTGGCAATAACAATCAATGTGGCACAGAGTGCTTTTTGCATTTTCATAACTACCCTTTGAATATGAGTGAGATTTAAAAATTATTTTTCTAAATATAATCGCGGATCGAGCGCCCATCTGTCTAAAACAAAATTCTTGTCTTCGATGCGATACTGCTCCATCTTGAAGTTTACTTCATCTAGGAGATTCTTAGTCGACTGATACTGACCCAGCGTCACACTTTTGTCTTCCTCAAGTGCCTGAAGTTGCTCCCGCCACTGCGCCTCAAGCTTTTCCTTTAGGACCTGATAACGCTCATTCACAGCGTTAACTTTCTCAATGTGCTGATGAAGTTCCTCTTCATGACGCTTTAGCTTTCCCCCTAGGGCGAGCTTCTTCTTAATTAAGATCTGATAGACCTCTCTGCCCATTAGCAGGTTGTTGGCGAGGTCCTGACTATTAAAGAGTATGTAGCGCCCAAGGGCCATGTTCACATACTTAAGGCAAACCTTGAATTCAGGCACCTTCACCAGAATGTAGTTGGGTGCACGGCCGACAATATAACCACGACAGCGGTAGCGCGGATTGCCTGTGTCCCAGAAGTCGAGCTGATCTTTCTTGTTGAGGTATTTTTGATTTTCAAACTCTAGATAGAAGCGAACGAGCGAGGCAGACTGATTGATCTGACTGATACGACCTGAGAAATTCCCCTCGTCAGCTTCGCTTGAAACTGCAGCACTGGGGCCCGAGCTAAAAAGTAGTAAAGCGATAAGGACTAGAAATCTCATTTCCTTATTATGCCACTCCCCTGAGAGATTCCAAGGGTGTAGCAAATTGTCCCACAATAACCAAGCTGCCTACTCAGTTATTTTTCGACGGGCTTTCTAGCAATGAGAAACGTAGTAAATTCTTCGCGGTGAAGGGGCTCTTCATACTTGAGAACGCGCAGGCCAGGGAAGAGTCCTAAGACCTCCCCCTCTTCAAGCTGGTAACTTGAGTCTCCACGACCTTTTTGTCTCTTAGTATAGGCTTCGTAAAAGAGAAGACCGCCGGGGCGCAACCACTCCATAAACTTGGCGTGAATATCCTTGTCGACATAGTAATAGCAAATGATCGCATCAAAGCTTCCGGGGGCCGGATTGTACTTATTCATACTCGAGACGACGGTCTCAATTCTCACATCCGACTCGCGCGCCAATTGCCTGGCCTTGTTAATGGCCACGGGACTAATATCGACTCCCACCACCTGATGACCTTTGCGGGCGAGAAAAACAGCATTTCTCCCCTCTCCCATTCCGACGTCAAGTATGCGCATAGGGCTTCCAAAATAGTCTATATTTTGGGCCAGAGACTGGGCGGGAGCTTTCCCGTAGACGTAGTTATTATCGGCATAGCGCTTGTCCCAAAACTCGCGCGAGTCTTCAGCGCTGGTTTTGCGACCAGAGAGAATCTCATAGCGAGTGAGCGGCTCATTTGCCATAAGGGCGCACGAGAGCAACAAGGGCAATAAAATAAATTTCATGGGGGGGTTTTAACCCGGTTTAGGGCGATGAGACAAGAGATGTTTTATCAAGGAAGTTCAAATTATCAAGCACTTAGCCGACATTTGACTCGCCATCCCCTTCATCCCACTTGGTCTCACTACCGAATTCGGTCTCTGAGAGAATATCCTCGCTTGAGGTCTCGTCTCCAAAATCAAGCCCACCCTCTGAAGAAAGGGAATCGTAGGAGGAGTCGACTTCAACCGGTTCATTGATTCCAAGCTCGGCATTGATATAGAGGCCCAGGGTTTCGTAGAAAACTTCAATCTCCCTTAGCTGGGCATAGACCTTGTCTTCAACTTTGGCCGGCATATCTTCGGTGTGACCTAGATACCAGCGCAATGACTCTACACTTGAATAGAATTGATCAAGCCCAACAAGAACATCCTCACTACAGTTGAGAAGCTCAGCAACTGAGCAGCTCTCATAGCGACTATAGAAGACTTCCTTAAAGTGCTCGCGAGTGCGCTTGAGTGAAAATATGGTGAGATATTCGGGAGCGCGAAACTTCACTCGCTCAAATAAACGTCTTGAATCGAGTTTTAAAATAACCAACAGGCGCTGGGATGTTTCATCAAGTCTACTTTTCATAGTCCTATCCTAACGCGATTGTCCCTGATCTGGTAGTCTTGCTCTTTTTCCCCCTGGCCAAACGGCCTCACTCTCCCAATTGAGAAAGTAGTCGCCTGCCAAGAATTTTACAACTCCACCAAGTGGAAGTGGCAAACTCAAATGACGGTAGTACTCCTGACCATTAAAGACAAACTTCTTTGAAATCGGAGCGAATGAGCTCAGCTCATAGAGCACAAGCTTCTTCCTTGTCATGGCGAAGTCGAGATATCTCGATCTGAAATTCGCAAGGAGCCTGTGAGTGACCGGAGAATCATTAAAGCAAAGAACGTGCACCCTATGCTTAAGACTCATTTCTTTGAGGTCTGACAGCCCCATGGGAACAAGTGTGAGGTCCTGTTCAGCAAGCATGCGGGCCAGCCTTCCGTACCAGAAGGGAAGTTTCTCAGTCAGCTTTAAAAAAATAATGTAGTCGGTATTCGCACTCATACTCAGCTGATCGGTCAAATGGAGTGCGTAGATAAAGAGGGTAAATTTAGGAAGAAAAAAGTGCCGGGTTAGGTAAGGTGCTTGGGCCCTCTTTAGCGGAAAAGGAGAAGAAAACCGCAAAGAGGACCCTTATCACCTTCTGGGGGGAACCAGAGAAAAGGAGAATATCTGACTTGAAGAAGCGACTAATCATCCGTGAGTCGACACTCTTCCACCGTGACCTTGTTCCTATCCATCCTTAGAAGGGACCAAGCGGTGTTGTCATTCGAGAGTTAATTATAATTTAAAGGGGGCTTTGGACTTCTCTTTTTCGCTCTTATGAGCGAAGAGCCAAGCTGGTTTCAAGTTCGTGGTGAGAGCGTGAGCGTAGAGAGCGAGAGCGGCTAACATCATTCCTTGAACAGCTTCCCAAACATAAGTGGTCTTCATCCAAAAGCCCCTTTAAATTCTTGCGACCATCCTGGTCTCTTTCTCGAAGCTCCATCCTTAGTGCCTCGATACTAATACTAGTTGCTAAAGCCATGCCAAGTTTTGGTGCTCTAAAAAGTTGTTTTCTCCCCTACTGGTGGGCTCCTGGCCCTACTTCTCCTACACGAATCTCATTGAACCCCAAGCGTTACAGGGGCTTGGCCCAAGTGCATTTTGACCATGTGAAAATAATACGCGTGCGTTTAAGCACTTAGAGCGTACTTACAATCCCTCACAAAACGAAGTTTAAAGAACTTGGAAAAGTTGAGTGTATTAAGCGCTAGCTGACAGTCACTGACATTTGTAAATTCCTGGTGAATTAAGTGTCAAAAAGGGATTTCATCGGTGACGTAAGATTGACGGTAAAAAGAATTACTCAACTAAATTTCACTGATCACAGGGAGTGATTTTAAATGTCGCTGCTTGCTTGAGAAATAAAAATGACTTAGTTGCTGAGTCCGGCTCCCCAAAGGTTAAATGATTTACTTCTACTTTCTTAGAGCTCAAGTCGAGTGTAAAACTCGCAGAGTCATCATCACCTAAACACTTGAGCTCCTCTGGCTTTCCCATGCAGCTGGCTTCTAAAGTCAGAGCGCTCTCAGAGAGCAGCTTTAAAGTGACCTTTTGCTCCCCCTCCCTCTCAACTTGAACCTTGTAGGCATCGTCTTTACTCTTTAATTCAAAGCATCCTATCGACGAGCTCGCATAGGCTTTTGTCATCAATGTTAGGACTAAGATTAATTTGAACATTTTCTTATATCCTCCATCCCAGTACCGTAGTTGAGAACTAGACTTGGCCCGTTACTGGCCAACTTTTCGATCATCCAATAGTTTTCTGGGGCAATGGATGGACAACCCCAAGAAGATTTATACCCCGAGACGTGCATATACTTGAGGTTTGGACCCGCATTATTATTTGAGTTTGAAAGCCCAAAGAGCTGCACTGAGGGAGCTCTGTAACTTCCAGAGAGCGACTGCACTCTTGACTTCACTGCGCGGTAGGCAGAGTTATTCTTTTGAAAACTAAAAGTTTTATAATTAGTAAAAAATGCGCCTTTTACCGTAGTGTGCGCTCCACCTGTATCTGAATAATTATTCTTGAAAGTTCCAGTACCCATATTAAAGTAACTCTTTACGATTTTTGGCGCACTCCCTGAGCACAGATCGATGTAATACATACGACCTCTATAAGTTCCTAACTTATCCCTGGTATCGTTAATCACCATCTGGCATTTATTAGGGAGACCACCGCTCATTTTTCTTTCAAAATCACGCTTACTCACTCCCCGCATGGAATAGTGTCCACTAGGTCCTGTCCGGTAGCATTTATTTGAAGAGAAGCTGTCGTCATTCATCTGCATTACTTTAAGAGCGTACTCGAGCGCATCTTTTGGAATACCGGCCTGATAGAGCGCTTCGCAATTTTTCACCCACTGTGCACTCACTCCACTCATCTCACAGAGTGGCTTAGAACTTGAAGCTGCACTCGCAGTTGTACGAGACTTCTCCTCTATACTCTCTGGTCTCGCGACCGGTCTTGGAACACTTTCAGGCAAAACAGTCCTACCTAAATTTGCAGGGCGGGCGCGAGGCCTAGGTACATTTTCCGGTAGATCGACACTCTCAGTACCTCCATCCTCTAAAGTGAGGGAGACTTCAGAGCGCTCCTGATCAACTTGAACCTCATTTGAGGTGGGCTCAATCGGCCCGTCTTCTAGACGGGCAACAGGTTTTGCTCCTCTAGTCACTGGATCTTCAGGAGTCTTCGCGGCGGCAATTTTCAAGGCTTGATCTTGCTCAAGAGCAAGTTCCGGACAGATCTTTGCAAATCCCTCCTGGGCCATAAACCCTGCAGAATCTCCCTGTTGATAGAGCCATTGCGAGGCTGTAAGTGGCTTAGTTTCAGGACTCTTCCACTTGAGCATGACTTTCTCACCACTCTCTAGGGCAACCTCGAGATCCCCCTCACTCTGATCATTAGTGAGAAAATTTAGCTCGATAGCACAGGAGCGAACTGGCTCCGGAGCAAAGGCCGCCTTACTTGGAATCTTTGAACTGATAGAAGTTATCTTCTGCCCACAATCGCTCATTGCAAATACGCTTACCAATGAATCATACAGACCCTCGGCGAGCTCACTATCGCGAGAGGCATTCTTTAAACAGGTCACTTTATTGGCATCAGTACTTAAGGCAGACAGAATGGATTCATTGAGTGTTGGATTTGAAGCCCGCTCTATTCTCTTGGCTTCTAATTCTGCTGGCGATTCTGGTCTTGGTTCAGGGATGGGAATTTGGGGGTCACAGTCGGTGCCCGCAATAGGAGTCGTCGCCTCCTCAATCACTTTATTCATTTGGGCCACTTTTAAAACGGCATCGATATCCAGAATTCGATCGGCCCACTTATGTGAGATTAAGTACTCTCCCGGAAGCTTAGCTCCATCCTCGAAGAGTTCTATTACATACATTCCCTTGCGACTCTTTATGACTTTGGCCGTGGACTTAACACCACTTTTAGGACGGTAGTTTCTTTGTTTTGCATTTCTCTTATTGGGAACTACTGGAAGCGATGTTGTTACCTGCAATTCTAAGTCGTAGATAGTTGTCGGACGGGCCATCGGTCTTGGCACAGAATCAAGGGCAATTGTTCTTGTGAGCGGGCCACAAAGAACTAGCATCATCAATAAAATCGAAGGACTTCGAAACAAAATGGACTCCCCTATAAATTCACTTGCCCTAATACCTTATCCGTATCTTGGCGAATTTCCTTAAGTTTGGGGAAGAAGTCAGTTAAGTGCTTAGAAGTTCTTTTTAAGGGTCATTTAAATCTGCCTAAGATTGTTGGCAAACCTTGCTACCGAAGGCCAAAAAGTTCCATTTGATAGAATTTTGAGCGCTCTTCTAGCCAGTCCACATTGGCCTTGAGCCAATCATCAAACTTTGCCAGGATCGCCTCATGGCGGATTGTGGAGAGATGGTAATTGTAATTTACCGTGCTTAGTTTTGAATTTAAGGCAATATGAGAGCTTAAATCCCTCTGCTCGCGCAGGATTTGATCCATGATTTGTTTATGAAAAAAGATAAGCTGGGTTCTCTCTCTCAAAAGCATCTGAAGAAGAGCTTTAATTTTCTTAGCATAAAGTACTTTAACTCTCCCTGCTTCTATCTCGCCCTCCATAGGAGTCACTACGTAGCCAGAAATTGTACCAACACTCCTTAGCTGTGACGGATCCTTAAGGGGCTTTTTAGTCTTCTCATAAAAGGCCACAGGGCTTGCCATGATCACCCGAGAGTATCGTACTCGGTTTGCCTGTTCCTTACTGAGCCAAAGTGGGTTATCAGGAAGAACAAAGTCGACCTCTCCCTGATCAAATAACTGAGTATATCGCTTAATGGGGTAGACTCTCAATTCCATTTGAATCTTACTTTCTTCAGCAAGCTTTCGAAGTAAGTCGGGCAATAGGCCTCTTAACTGGCCATCAATGAGCTCGTATTGCGGATAAAATTTATTATCGGGGAAGGCAACAACGTACTTAGGCGTGGTGCTATCGGCCTTAACAGTAATAAGGCACAGGAAAATCGCCAAAATAATAAAAGCAGAAGTTCGCATCTAAGGCTCCACCATCGAAGTATAGCCTAGAGTTGAGCATTCAGTAAGAAAAGATAAACAACTATTAAACCAAAAAAAGGGGACCCGAAGGTCCCCTCTAGAGATTTGCATTTTTGGCCGATGGTATTACATCATTCCTGGCATTCCGCCCATTCCACCCATGCCGCCCATTGCTGGAGCTGAACCTTCTTCTTTTGGAAGGTCGGCAATCATTGTTTCAGTTGTAAGCATAAGACCTGCAACTGAAGCAGCGTTTTGAAGTGCAGAACGAGTAACTTTTGTTGGGTCGATGATACCAGCAGCTACGAGGTCCTCATACTTGCCATCGCGAGCGTTATAGCCCCATGAAGGCTTACCTTTCGTGCGTACTTCATTAACCACAACTGAGCCTTCAAGACCGGCGTTGCCAGCAATCTGACGGAGTGGCTCTTCAAGAGCGCGACGAACGATACGAATACCGAACTCTTGCTCATCAGTGTTACCTTTAAGACCTTCAAGAGCACTGATAGCGTGAACAAGAGCAGCACCACCACCAACAACGATACCTTCTTCAACGGCAGCGCGAGTAGCGTTAAGAGCGTCTTCTACGCGATCTTTCTTCTCTTTCATTTCTGTTTCAGTTGGAGCACCAACGTTGATAACAGCTACACCGCCAGCAAGCTTAGCAAGTCTTTCTTGTAGCTTTTCTTTGTCGTAGTCTGAAGTTGACTCTTCAATTGCTTTACGAATTTGAGCAACGCGAGCTTCAACCTCTTTCTTGTCGCCAGCACCATCAACGATAGTTGTATTTTCTTTATCGATTGAAATTCTCTTAGCGCGACCAAGAGCTGTGATATCAGCGGCCTCAAGAGTCATGCCAAGCTCTTCAGAGATCACTTGACCACCTGTGAGTGAAGCGATGTCCTTAAGCATTTCTTTTCTTCTATCGCCAAAGCCAGGAGCTTTCACGGCAGCAACGTTAAGAGTTCCGCGAAGTTTGTTTACAACAAGAGTTGTAAGAGCTTCACCTTCTACGTCTTCAGCGATGATAACGAGTGGCTTAGAAGTTTGAACAGTTTTTTCAAGAAGTGGAAGAAGCTCTCTCATATTAGAGATTTTCTTATCAGTGATAAGGATGAAAGCATCATCAAATGCAACTTCCATTTTCTCTGAGTTGTTTACGAAGTATGGAGAGAGGTAGCCACGGTCAAATTGCATACCTTCAACAACGTCGAGAGTTGTCTCAGCTGTCTTTGACTCTTCAATTGTGATCACACCATCTTTACCAACTTTATCCATAGCTTCAGCAAGGAGCTTGCCGATTTCTAGGTCGTTGTTAGCAGAGATTGTTCCAACTTGAGCAATTTCATTTGAAGTTTTGATGTCTTTTGACATTTCTTTGAGCTTAGCTACAACTTTTTCAACAGCTGTATCGATGCCGCGCTTAAGATCCATTGGGTTGTGACCAGCAGTTACAAGCTTGATCCCCTCGCGGTAGATAGCTTGAGCAAGAACTGTTGCAGTAGTTGTACCGTCACCAGCATCTTCGTTAGTCTTTTGAGCAACTTCTTTTACCATTTGAGCGCCCATGTTTTCGAAATTGTTTTCAAGTTCAATTTCTTTGGCAACAGACACACCATCTTTCGTAATGTGTGGAGCACCGAATGATTTTTGGATAACAACGTTACGACCTTTTGGTCCTAGTGTTACCTTTACAGCGTTAGCAAGAGCATTTACACCAGCGAGAATTCTCGTACGTGCTTCTTCTGAATATTTAAGTTCCTTAGCCATTTTCATATCTCCTAGAGAGTTATTAGATCGTTATTAATTACTGAAGAATTCCGAGGATATCGTCTTCACGCATGATGAGGAATTCTTGACCATCTACTTTTACTTCTGTTCCAGCGTACTTGCCGAAAAGAACTTTATCGCCTTCTTTCACATCAAGTGCGCGAACAGTTCCATCTGTGTTTCTGTAACCAGAACCAACTGACACTACTTTTCCTTGAGCAGGTTTTTCTTTGTTATTGTCTGGGATGATGATCCCGCCAGCAGTTTTTGTTTCTTCTTCAAGTCTTTGAACGAGAACTCTGTCTTGCAATGGACGTACTTGCATAATGCCTCCTAAGTAATCAAAGGGGGTTCAAACCCTAGTAAATTTAAAGCTCACTAACAGTAATATCGATTGAACCAGTGTCAAGGTTGGTAGAATTAAAAAAATCCAAAAAAATTTAGTGGCAGCGCAGTAGCAAGTTGAATTTAAAAAGATTTCCCCCCTAGGAATATGCCCTGAAAGGGCCTATATTGGGGAATAGACCATCGAGTGAATCGAGGGCCCTAAGGTTTACGCATTTTGAAGTTCTCAAGTATTTGGAAATCCACACTTTTTAAGCGAATGATTGCCACGGAAGAGGCCGAGGAGCGGACGTACTTTGCTCTAACGCTACTCGCAGGCTTTCTCTCCGCAGTTGTTGCGGTGGGCCTTCACGAGTTGGTGCACACGCTCACTAACTTTTATGGAACTAATCAAGCTTTCACCTGGCGCACCTTTATTCTTGGGGGAGCCTCTCTCTTTATCTCTGGCTATATGACCACTAGGTTTTGGCCTGACACAGAGGGCTCTGGGATTCCCGGTGTGAATATCGCGCTTGCCGTCTATCACGGAAAAATTTCATTTAAGTCTGCCATGCAGAAGTTCTTTGTTACGGTCTTCTCGCTCCCCTCAGGTATTTCCCTTGGGGATGAAGGCCCAACAGTGGCCATTGCGGCCGGGGTTGGAAGCTCACTAGGTGGCTTCTTTTCCATGTCCAAAAAGCGCGTGAAGGCGCTAGTGGCCGTGGGTGCGGCCGGAGGGATCGCTGCTGCCTTCCAAACACCTATTGCAGCGGTGGTATTTACATTAGAGGAGGTAATTGGCGATCTTCACGCCAAAGCTCTAGGAAATATCATTATTGCTTCGGTAGTTGCCTCAGTTACCGCCTACGCTCTTACAGGGCATAAGGCGATCTTCTCAGACCTTCACTACTCCCTCAATGACCAGCGTGAACTCATTATCTATCTCATTATCGGTCTCACCTGCGCAGTGTTGGGCCCACTTTGGGTGAACTCTGTCCTAAAGCTCAAGAAGTTTAATTCACGCGTCTTTAAACACCACAAGCTCACCATCATGATGATCACTTTTTTGATCATCGCTGCGATCTCTTATATTGATCCACGCGCACTAGGAAGTGGTACTGATACGATTGAATCGGCGCTTCTCTCACTCATTATTGACTGGCGCGTCCTTCTCGTTCTTCTCATTCTCAAATACATTGCTACAACTATTAGCTATGCCTCTGGTATTTCAGGCGGTCTCTTCCTCCCCTCACTCCTCATTGGGGCATTGATTGGGGGCACGATTGGTTCATTTTCCCACACGCTCTTTCCAGAAATAACCTCATCCATTGGCGCCTATGCCCTGGTCGGTATGGGAGCATACTTCGCCTCAGTTACCCGAGCACCCTTTACTTCAATTCTGATCGTTTTTGAGCTCACTAGAAACTACAGCATTATCGTCCCGCTGATGATTGCCAATATTGTCTCCTACGTGATCAGCTCGAGAATCCATCATGGTTCAGTTTATGAGAATATCTCTGAACTCAACGGGATTCACCTTCCCACCCACGAAGATAACGAGATACTTGAAAGTCTCAATGTTGAAGATGCAATGTGCAGAGAAGTTGTCAGTCTCAATGCCAACCTCACTGTCAAAGAGGCCCTCAAGTCTGTCATTAAAGGCTCTAATTTTTCAGGCTTTCCGGTGCTAAAGAATGGACTCCTAATTGGAATGGTCTCTATTAATGAAGTGGGTCAGCTCTACGCCAAGGGTGAGAGTGAGAAACTGATTGAAGACGTGGCTGAGAAGAAAATTATTAGCATTTACCCAGATCAGTCTCTCTTTGTTGCCTTTCACAAACTCAAGCGCTATCAGATCTCGAGACTTCCAGTCGTGAGTCGCCTCAATGATAAGAGAATCATCGGAATTATCACCGCTGAAAATATTGTGGCCAAATTCGGCTATCACTTAGCTGAAGAGAAAGACAAGAGTCAAAGACATCAGGAGCTCTTTCAGCAAATCGAAGATGAAGCTGAGATTGATGACGAAGAAAAAACAGACAAAGCTTAAAAAAAACCCGGACTCAGTCCGGGTTTTTTATTTCTTATCTTTTAACGAGTTCTACACCTTTTTCTTGGATCGTTAGTTGACCACTTAAACCAGAGGTCACGATTGACTTGCCACCTGATGGCCATGAGACTTCCAGCTTCTCAGCCTTATAACCTTTTGGAATAGAGTAGTAAGCAACCATTGGTGCTTGAGTCGCACTATTGTTACCACGAATCTCGCGCAACTGAGTCATTGTAATGCGACTATTCTTCTGTTGTCTGAGAGTCAGAGTGAGCTTTGCACCAATACCATCACGGTTTGACTGAACCCCTCTGAGATTCACAGCAAGACTTCCCTCTCTATTATTCAAACGGTTTTCAAAGTACTGAACAATCGGAAAGTTATTTTCTTCAACTTTGCCGGGATCACAATTTCTAAGAACAAGATCTGTAATACCGTCCTTATTCATGTCCGCAGTAATTGCCATATATCCATCAGCAATTGAATCCGCATTTTCGAGATAACCGACATCAATAAAGCGACCGTTACCAAGGTTCTTAAAGAGCTTATTGCGTTGGAATCCACCAAAGCTCAGCCTTTTTCCATTTTCATCAACGTCAGTCTGAAGCGCCATCATGAAACCACTGCGAGTCTCAACACCCGTCTTCTTCTCACCTACTCCAGGATTAAATGGCTTCTCTGGTGTAAGTCTAGTCTCAGTCGTTCCAGCAAAGACTGAATCTATACTCTTTCCACCCTCGCTTCCTGACCAAAGTCCATTCGTTAAGTAAATATCAAGCAGGCCATCACCGTCGTAATCAATCAATGAGACACCGGCAGCGCCGTCGCCGACAAAGTTAAGGCTGTCTTCTTTATACTCATCAAACTTTTTACGATTTAAATCGTTGAGATATAACCTTAAGCCCTTGTGCATTTCAGGTAGCTCTCTTGAAATGAGAGAAGAGACACTCTTAATTCTCTCCTCGGCCATAAACGTGATATTTGACAGCACGATATCGAGGTCGCCGTCATTATCAATATCACCTGTATCAACACCCATACCATAGCCATAATTTTCAACAGCAAGTTCCTCTGAGCTTTGCTTAAAGATAGCATTTCCCTGATTCACATAAACTGGACTGAGTTTGCGGCGATCATCAATAACCACAATATCCTGATACCCATTGCCAGTGATATCTGAGGCAAGGGCCCCATGTGGGAAAATATTAGAACGGTATCCAAGTCGAGACTCATTCGTGTGGTCAGCGAAATTTAGGTTACCTTTATTGAGAAAGAGCCCATTAACTTCATACTTTTCAGCAATATTGAAATCACCCAGCACGCTAAAGTCACGCTCTCCAGGAAATCCTACATACAGGTCAGTCTTTCCATCCTGATTATAGTCAGCAACCGCCAGTGGCATCGCCCATGTGCGAGGGTCTTTAAGTTCTACGAGTGCTTTAGAAGAAGCAAATGTTCTCCCATTTTCGTTTTTTAGAATTTTGATATCAATTCCATCATCTGAGCCACTAAAGCGAGTGATGACGAGATCTTTAAAACCGTCATTATCGAGATCGACAAAAGCTGCTGCCTTTGCGAGAGTCACTTTCTCAGGCATTACTGAGTCAGGTGCTTTCTCGTAAGTTCCTTTAGCGGTACCGAGATAGAGTTCACTATCTCCCCACTGCCCCACAAACATATCGAGATGACCGTCGTTATTGAAATCCTCAATCGCAAGGGCGTACCCACCACGTCTTAAGGCTTCTACCCTTGCATAGGCTTTCACTTGATTAAGTCCTACGTCGTTCGTTCTATCAATAAATGCTGGTGCATCTAGATTGACAAGATTCTGAGAAGAGTTGAGTTTGCCTTTAATTAAACAAAGATCTTCACCCTCTTGGCAGTTCTCAAGGTCAAAGACAACATCATAGACTTCTGAAGAGCGTTTTCCACTTTTCAGACTTCCACTCACCTCAAAGCGAGAGTAAATTTGGTAAGCTCCTTCTAAAGTGAGAGGGGGATTGTCGCCCAATTCTTCATCGTAGAGTTTCTTAGGGAAAATCCGATGAACTATATTCTCGACAACGTCGACTTGTTGATACTTAGAGAGAATGAACGATATTTGTTTTTGAAAATCACTCGCTTCTAGTTCCTTATTCTCATAAGTGACATCAGTGATCTGAATACGACCGTCATTGTAATTAGTATGTATATTTTTAGCTTTTAAAACTTCAACAGGAGAGACGTTCTTAACATTGAGAAGGTTCTGAATTCTCTTTTCAATATTGCGAGAGTAGTCGAGTTCGACAAGAGCAGAGTATGCTTGTCTTCTCTTATTTCTCAGTTCATTGAGATCCTTTGCATGGATCCATTCTCCAGGATTTTTTCGCTCAAAGTAATTTGTATCCTTACTTTGAAACTTCGACTTTGAAATCTCTCCAATATACTTATCAAGCGTCTCCTCGATCGCCTGAAAGTGAGACGTCTTAGATGTGTCATTAGTACAGCTGGTAGCTGCGAGCGTGAGAACTGCGAGAGTACTTAATTTGCGGATCATCTTTATAAACCCCTAAAAAGGTGAAAATAGTAACTTCCCTAATGATAAGAACTTACTCAATAAAAAGCCAGAAGCTGACCAAATCCATCTGTCTTTCCCCATTATTCCAAAGTGTTAGCCGTTGCTGCGATCTCGATTTTTCACCTGATAAAATTTCATTTACTTGACCAAAATGCCAATAATTTATGACCCCCAATCCTTCAATCCTTAAGTGTAATGTTTCGAAATGAAATCCCCGCCAATAAGAGCAAGCAATTTCAGGCCTTTTTTATGGCCCTGCTGTTGCAGCTTAATAGTTAACATAAACCAAGGAGAAGGTATGAAAGTGAGAGAAGTCATGAAAAAGAACGTCGAGCTAATCTCAAAGGACAAGTCCATCAAGGATGCCGCTAAGATTATGCGAGACGATGGTGTTGGTTCGCTGCCAGTTGCTTACAACGACAGATTAGTTGGAATGATTACTGATCGGGATATCACCATCAGTGTCGTCGCCGAAGGGAGGGGCCCTGATTCAACTAAAGTCGAAGAATGCATGAGCGAACACATCAAGTACTGTTATGACGATGAAGAATTGGATGACGTGAAGCTACAGATGAATAAGCTTCACGTGAGAAGACTTCCCGTCATGAATAGAGATAAACGTCTTGTGGGAATCGTCAGTAGAGGCGATCTCAGCCCAGCATTGGGCCGAGAAGCCGCAAGCTAATCTTCTAAGAGACAATCTCTAGTGGACGGATATTTTTTCCATCCGGGCCAGGTTCATACGCCGACTCGTGAACTGTATTGGCCCGGCCACTAGGGTCTTTATTTTTTTGCCAACGAGGTACCCATCTCTTGATCTGCATCGGAGCATCTGCGTGGGGAAATGCCGCTGCAAAAATTTTGCGATAGAGAAAAGCTTCTTTAGTCTCGGGCGTCTGATAAGGAAAGAGCTCGGCACTCTTAGAGAATTCGTCGTCGCTAATTGTTGCCTCTGCATAGGCTTTGAGACCATCAATCCAACTATAGCCAACCCCATCTGAGAACTGTTCTTTTTGACGCCAAAGAATTGAGTCTGGTAAGTAGGGCTCTTCAGTATCGTCAAATGCTTTTCGAAGAACTTCTTTTTCAATTTTATCTTTACTTGAACGCTTGAGCTTCGGATCGAGCTCCATTGCTACACGCAAGAACTCTTGATCGAGAAAGGGAACGCGCGCTTCAAGAGCAGCTCCCATTGTTGCGCGATCGCAGCGAAGAACATCTGATGTGTGAAGGCGCTTTACTCTGCGCAGACACTCCGAATGGAATTCCTCATCTGAAGGAGCGTTGTGAAAATAGAGATAGCCTCCAAAGAGTTCATCGGCGCCCTCTCCAGAGAGAACCACCTTCACTCCTTGATCGTGAATATACTTGGACATAATGTACATCGGCGTACTCGCGCGAATCGTCGTCACGTCATAACTTTCAACTTTCGAAATTAATTCAGGCAATAGTGCTATTCCCTGCTCAACGGTAAAAAGAATTTCATGGTGTTCAGTTCCCAAAAACTTTGCCACCTCTCTGGCCTTCACCAGATCTTGCGACTGGGGAGTAAGCCCAACGCTAAAGGACTTCACGCTCTTTCCAATTTTCTTCATCTCTCTAGCGACAATCGAGGAGATTAAGCTTGAATCAAGCCCTCCAGACAAGAGCACACCAAGTGGAACATCACTCATGAGGCGCTTCTTTACTGCTTTGGTGAGCGCCTCACGAAGTAGCTCTGGCCCCTGCGTGGCCTTTGAGCCCTTAAACCAACCTGGCGAGAAGAATCTCACAAAACCCTGCTCACTTGTGTAGTAGTGGCCTGGAGGAAACTCAGTAATATCTTCACAAACGCTAATGAGGGCCTTCATTTCAGAGGCAAACCAAATTACGCCCTCCTTATCGTGACCAAAAAACAGTGGCTTCACTCCAAGCGGATCTCTCGCAGCGAACATTCTCGCTCCATCGGCAATCACGAAAGCATAAACTCCATCGAGAAAGTGAACACATCCCTCTCCTCTCTCTTCATACAGTCTCACGATGATTTCAGAGTCCGATTTGGTCTTTCGCTCACCCTTAAAAGTCAGGGTGTCGCGCCAAAGCGCCTCGTGGTTATAAATCTCGCCATTGTGAATAACGTAGACATCACCCCTGCCCTTTATGGGCTGGTGCCCAGACTTCACGTCCACAATTGAGAGTCGTTCATGGCAGAGAATCGCCCCCTCAAGGGTCTGAACAACTCCCGTTTCATCGGGGCCACGGTGTTTTAAAAGTAGGGATTGTGCACGGGCACGGGCCAAGTAGTGTCCCAGCGACTTTGCGCTTGCTTGATGGGACGAGACTGCGAGAATTCCACACATAAAAACCTCCGTGAGTTGTGGCTTAATAAACCTAACTCACGGATCGGTATTTCCAAATTTTATTCAACACAAATTCAAATACATTTAAAAATATTCAACAATTAAAGATATTGGTGAAAAATCATAGAAAAGTGGTCCTATTCGGGCCCTTTCCTAAAAATTTTCTAATCGCTACTTTAGTTCATACCAATTTTTGCCTACCCCAAGGTCAACTCTAAGTGGAACGTCGAGCTCCACAACATTCTCCATTTCTTCTCGAGCAAGCTTTTTGATGCTTTCAATCTCATCTTCGGGACACTCAAAGATGAGTTCATCGTGAACCTGGAGGATCATCTTCGAGCCTAGTCCTTCGGCCTTGAGCCTCTGATCAATTTTAATCATGGCCATCTTTATAATGTCGGCCGCGGTTCCCTGAATTGGACTATTGATGGCCATCCTCTCTGCCATTGCCTTGATAGTTCTATTTTGAGAGTGAATATCAGGTAGCAGGCGCTTTCTTCCATGAAGAGTAATAGCATAGCCAGTTTGTTCACATCTCTCTTTGAGTTCGTCGAGATAAGCCTTCACTCTATTAAAGCGCTTAAAGTAATTATCAATGTAGAGCTTAGCCTCAGTTCTTGAAATGCCTAGCGAGCTCGCTAGACCAAATGAAGACTGTCCATACATAAGGCCGAAGTTGACTGCCTTGGCCCTGGAGCGATCCTCTCGACTGACATCTTCAAGCGCAACTCCTAGCACTTCACTGGCAGTTTGAGCGTGAATATCATGCCCTTCTTTAAAGGCCTTCACCATCGTCGGATCTTTTGAAAAGTGAGCAAGTAGACGTAACTCTACTTGCGAATAGTCCAGACCAACCAAAGTCATCCCCTCTGGGGCAACAAAACCTTTGCGAATCATTCTGCCGGCTTCTGTTCTAACAGGAATATTTTGCAAATTTGGATTGGTACTCGAGAGACGTCCAGTCTGAGCAACATTTTGGTTAAAGTGAGTGTGAACTCTGTTTTTATTATCGACCAGTTCTGGAATTGCCTTCACATAGGTCGATTGTAGCTTCGAGAGCTCGCGGTATTGCAACATAAAACCTGGAATTTGAGAGGTACCAAGAGCTGCTAATTTTTCGAGAACCTCTACGTCAGTTGAAGCTCCTGTTTTTGTTTTCTTAAGAACTGGAAGTCCGAGTTTTTCAAAGAGAAGCTCACCCACCTGCTTTGGACTATTGAGATTTATTTTCTCTCCGGCCTCAGACTCAATCACTCCTTCCACCGTATCGATTTGGGCCTGAAGTTCTTCCTCGTATTTTTTAAAAAAATCGACGTCAACAAGCACACCCTCAACTTCCATTTTGGCCAGTACCATATGCATCGGATTATCAATATCGTCATAGAGGCTCGTTAATTCCATCATCCCAAGTTCTTTTTCCATGAGGGGAACTAATTTAGATAGATAGTAGGCGCGCTCTCCAAGGTAGCGCTCCATGAACTCAACTGGCGCATCAGCAAATGTTGCATATTCTTTTTTATTTTTCTCAACGAGATCGGCATCAAAGTGCTCGCGCACCATAGAGGCCAAGTCGTGGCGACCTCCACTTGAGATATTGTAGTGAATTTGTGAGAGATCAAGATACTTGGCCTTAACGTCCATTCCCTTTAAAGACGCATAGACTAAGTCCGTTTGAATGCGATCTGAAATAATAGTAAGGCCAGATTCGGCCCACAAAGCTTCTAGGAGTTTGTGCGAAACTTCAGAGTCACTATGGACGTAGTGAGAAACATCTCCTTCATAACAAATTGCTAGTGAACTCATAGTCATTGAGTTCACACGATCTTCACCCTCATAGAGAGCGTAGAGGGCAATGCGACCGGCTTTTTTAGCCTCAGCTAAAATCTTCTCAAAAGAGTCCGAATCAATCTTTTTAAATTCGATATTGACTTGGTGCTTTTCAGTTTCAAGATTAACAAAGCTGGTATCTTCTTCGCTGTCACTCGCTTGTGCTTTAGCAACCTGATGCTTGATATCAATAAGCTTTTGAACCGAAGACTTAAATCCCAATCCTTGTAGAAAGCTAATAAGCTCTTCTGTGGGATAAAACTTATAAGCAGAATTTTCGGGAGTACAGGTCAGTTTCAAATCTGTGACGATGCTTATGAGCTTCTTTGAGAGCAAGCCATTCTCCAGATAATCCGTGAAGGCTTCGATGACTTTCTTGCCTTTTAATTCACCTTTATTTTCAATAATAGCTTCAAGAGTTCCGTAGTCGGCGAGCAACTTAGCCGCTCCCTTGGCGCCAATGCCCTTCATGCCTGGGATATTGTCAGAGGTGTCGCCTACCATCGAGAGGTAGTCGACAATTTGATCGGGGCGAACACCCATTTTCTCAAATACCCCGTCCTCGTCGTAAATTTTATCCTTCATGGTATCGAGCATCTTAATATTCCCACCTACAAACTGCATCAAATCCTTGTCTCCTGATGCAATGAGAATCTCATCAAATTGATCGCGCCATTGGACACAGGCCGTTCCAATAATATCGTCGGCCTCATAATTATCGTCTTCACAGTGTGGGAGCTGCATTACTTCGAGGAGTTGTTTAATAAGGGCAAACTGAGGAATGAGCTCTTCAGGAGGGGCCGAGCGATTGGCTTTATATTCGGTATAGAGTTCGTTTCGAAAAGAGCCGCCTGCAGTATCTCGAGCCACAAGTATGTGTGTGGGTCTGTACATTGAAAAGAGTTTGAGGAGCATATTGAGTACGCCGTGAACAGCGTTGACTGGGGTGCCGTCTGGCGCACTGAGATGTCTAATGGCGAAGAACGCTCTAAAAATCCAAGAAGAAATATCAATGATGATCAGTCTTTTGTGCACACTTACCTCAAAAACAAAAAATTGAGGGGCAAGCATAACCTGCCAGGCACACATTCTAAAGACATTCGATGTTACTTAAGGAGTTGGCTGAGCACCTTTGTCATCAAACCAGCTCGACTTGCGACGCTTGATCGCTTCCGATGTGCCATCATGTGCCATCACCGATGTATCGGCCATGACATCACCCAAACGGTGGCCCGAATCAAGCTTAAGAAGAAGATAAATCTCTAGGGCAATCAGGGGGGCACCCATGATGATAGACATTATCCATCCCCAGATTGGGATAATAGAGAGAGCAAGTGGAATTAAGATAGGAAGATTTCTAATCACTGACTGCTTAAAAGAACAGGGAGTCCCGTCCTCAAGACTTATTACTGAGAAGCCCATCAATTTCTTGCCCACACTCTGTCCACCCGAGAGACAGTCGGCCACGCCGATATAAGTGAGCGCTAGCAGCACTCCCATGGGATAAAAAAAGATCGCTAGAATGCAAACAATAAACATATCTACGCCCTTGGCGAGGAGCCTGGCGATCAGGGCGGCCTTAAAAGGTTGCTTGAGTAGATATTTACGCTTCATCATTTCCCAATTCTAACTAATTGATTATTTATTCACACGGGGGGAAAGAATGTCTAGGTACTGCACAGCAAAAACAAGGCAGAGCTGTACTTTAATCTAGGAATGGCCTATAAATTGGGATAGGGAACTTTAAACAGGGCCCGCATATTAGATTTTAAGAGGTATGAAATGAGTAACGTTGGAAAAGTTGACCAATCAACATTTGAGCAAGAAGTCCTTAAATCAGATAAGCCTGTACTCGTAGACTTCTGGGCAGAGTGGTGTGGTCCGTGTAGAACTCTTGGCCCAATCCTTGATGAACTTGCTGGTGAATTAAGCAATGCCAAGATCGTAAAAGTGAATGTTGATGAGAACGGTGATCTCGCTCAACAATTCGGCATCAGAGGCATCCCTACAATGATCTTCTTTAAAAATGGTGAAGCTGCTAAGACACTTGTTGGCGTTCAACCAAAAGACGAGATCAAGAAGTCTCTTGAAGAACTTTCTTAATTTAAAAATTAAGCTTCAACATAGGCCCCTCACGGGGCCTTTTTTTTGTTATTCTTAACTCTATGACAAATTTTATCCAAGCCGCACTTTCTGACTCTGCCTCTACCCTCGAAAAATTCATGGGAAATCCAGAAAATTTAGAGCAAATCGAAAAGGCTATCGCCCTATTCACCCATGCTTTTAAAAATGGTGGACACGCTTTTAGTTGTGGCAACGGAGGCTCGCTTTGCGACTCCATGCACTTTGCTGAAGAGCTTACTGGGCGCTTTAGAAAAAATCGCCGCGCACTTCCAGCGGTCTCAATTGCCGATCCCTCGCATATGAGCTGTGTCGGCAATGACTTTGGCTATGATCAAATTTTTGCAAAATTTCTCGAAGGCTGGGGACACGCCGGGGACATTCTGCTTGCGATCTCAACCAGTGGAAACTCTGCCAACGTCATTGAAGCGACTAAGATGGCCAAGTCAAAACAGATGAAAGTAATCGGCCTTCTAGGCAAAGGGGGAGGCGCTCTAAAGGATATGGTCGACGTGCCTATTATTGTGGACGCCCCCATCACTGACCGCATTCAAGAAATCCATATCAAAATCATCCACATTTTCATCGAAGGGATTGAGCGCGATCTCTTTCCAGAGAATTATCGCTAACGGAATTTTCTGCCCCCTCTCGTAAAATTCGTAGCTTAGAGTTTTTTTCAGCTAGAATACTTAATGTACAAAGATTTTTGTAACAAGGAGAGGGTTCCATGGACGGAACGGAAGTCGTACAGGCGGCAACTACTGATTTAACTATCATTAATACCATTGCTAATTTCTTTCAAAGTGGCGGAGTCTTCATGTGGATCATCCTCCTCGTATGGGGTGTCGGTCTCGCGATTGCCATTGAAAGATTTATGAAGCTTTCATTCAAGTTCGATGTGGATGGTGCTTCTTTTATGAATGAGCTTCAACGCTACATTCTCTCTAACGATATTCAAGGCGCCATCAGAGTTTGCTCTGGAAGCGTGGCTGCTCTTCCTAAAGTTCTCAAGAGCGGTCTCAAGCGTGCCAATCAATCTTCTGAGCAAGTACAAAATGCCATTGACGCCACAGCTCTCGAAGTTATCCCAAGAGTTGAACTTCGCTTAAACTATCTTCAACTCATTGCTAACATCTCTACTCTCTTTGGTCTTCTTGGAACAATCCAGGGTCTGATCCAATCGTTTAGTGCTGTAGCCGCAGCTGATCCTTCCCAGAAGGCGGAGTTGCTTGCAACAGGTATCGCCGTCGCGATGAACACAACTTTCCTTGGTCTACTTGCAGCTATCTCAATCATGATGATCCACACTTTCCTTACCTCGAAAGCGGATAAAATCGTCAACGAGATTGATGAGTTTTCAGTAAAGCTGATGGATATTCTTGGAACTAAAAAAGAGAAAATGGAATAAGCCGGAGTCATGTCGATGTACCGAGTACCCAGTAGGAAATCGAAAAGACATACTATAGTTAAGCCAAACCTGATTCCTATTTTGGACTCGGTTTTCATCTTTATCTTTTTTCTTCTCATGTCGGCGAGCTTTATTAAGATCTATGAAATCCCTAGTGATGTACCACTTGTCTCTGATCAAGAGCCGCCGCCAAATCAAAAACCACTCGCCCTCACTCTAAGAGTGGTGTCTGACAGGATCAATGCCTACGTGGGAGTGCCCTCTCGCCTCGTAAAATCCTTCGGAAAAAACAGCGATGGCGACTATGATTTGGAAAGCCTTCATACATTCATTGTTGGTATGAAGTCGCAAAACCCAAAAGAAAAGACTGCCATACTTGAGCCCATGGTCGACATTACCTACGAAGAGATTGTGAAGATCATGGACGCTCTGAGAGTTGTAAGAAAAACCGATGAGTCTATCTATGTCAAAAGCAAAGAAGGCGTAGATGAGAAAGTAAAAGTTCTTTTTGACAATATTGTGTTTGCCAACATTATCAGTGGTTACTAACCCAGGACTTAGGACTCAGCGATGAGAAACAACCGTCTAATTAGAAAAAGAGGAAATCGTTCAAAGAGAGAAGTTCTCGATCTCGATATTACCTCCCTACTCGACATTCTAGTGATCATGCTGGTCTTCCTTCTCAACAGTTACAACTCGTCAGGGATCGTTCTCAATGTTCCCAAGGGCCTCACTCTACCGAAGTCCGAATCTCAAAACCTAAATACAAATGGTGTGGTTGTCCAAGTCTCTCCAGATATGATCTGGGTCGATGACAAGGAAATCATTGATCTCAAAAAAGAAAACCTCGGAAGAAATGGGGTGATCTCTCCGCTCTACGACGAGCTCGTTGCCAAGAAGAAGCTCATTCAGCAAATTGAGCAGTCTGCAGAAAATGCAAATAAATTTAGCGGTAACGTGAACCTAATTGTCGATAAGACCATTCGTTACTCATTTATTCGCAGATTGATGTTCACTGCCGCAGAAGCAGGCTTCAAGCAGTATAAATTCGTCGTTCTAGGTGAAGAATAGAAGGTTCTAGAAATAGAACACGCTAATCACGAAAACACACAAGGCCAAGTTACAGTAAAATAATCTCACTATTCTCAAGTGGCCCTTGAGCTCCTTTATAGAAACTGTAAACAGACAGAGGCTCCACAGCGAAACTGCGGCTAGAGCTGAAAACTTCACTTGTTGTGGATCGAAGGCAAAGGCATCTAGCACAATGGGAGTAATCAAACAGAGTGCTAAGACGGCGTTCATCCCCCACTTCACAGCACGCGACGAGATCCCAGGCGCAATCTTGGCCAAAATAGCATAGAGTCCATTGCTCTTTTCAGACGAAGCGAGTGGAACTTCAATTACCTGATCCTTCGTGCAAACAATATAAAGGTGATTAATAAAGAGCACCCACAACAATGGCGCAAGGAGATCAGCAATATCTTGATCTCCATCGAGTAGCTCCAACACCATTAGTCCCGTAAAGGAGCCAAAAAGTGCAAAGCCTATCTTTGTAATGCGAGTTCTAGACTGAACCCACAGCCATGCAAAAGTGGACATTCGACATCCTCTTGTTATCTCTATCATAGACTAGAACTAAGAATTTGCCTGAAAGAGAGGCTAAGCACTTAAAATTTAAAAGGCCCACCGAAGTGGGCCTGATGTGAAAATGCCAGTAATCTATGGCAAATAAGATTTATTTTCTTCTTGGGTAGAAGTTAAATGGTTGATTCACTTCGACCACACTACCCCCGCGAGGTGCCGGAAAGCGCAGGTCCTTGAGAACACCAATTACACATCCCTTAACATCACCCGTGAGACTTCCTGAAGCCGACTCAACCCCGGCCTTGGTCACGCGACCGCTGGCACCAATGATAAAGTCTAGTCGAACAACCCCGTCGATGGCCTGAGAGGCGCGGTCTAGCTCTTGCTGATAGCAAAGTCTAAAGCGTGGAATATTGTCGATGAGAATTTTGCGAATCAAGTCCGGGTCCATTCCCCCCAGAACCACTGTCTTGTAGGGAAGACCAGCAGTATAAATACTCTTCTTATCCACAAGTCCATCCACACCTTTGGCAGAATCCAGTGTCCCAGAAGCGGCGCCGACAAGGCTCCCAACATTTGTATTCACTTTTGCAGTTTCAAGAGTCGCACTCTCACCACCAGAGACGACACTAGAGGCCGATCCAGTGGCCGAGACATTGCCATCGGCAGCTTGAACAGACTTCGTCGTCCCACCCTTGGTGAGGATGTTACTCATAGTTGATTTCCACTCGAGTGCTTTGTAGGTTTGCACTGGACCTTTTGAAGCAGCGTTATTGACGTGCTTAGAAGGGGCCGAGCGAGAGCGCGAAGACTTAGCAGTACTAGTGGACTTCGTCGGGCTCACTTGAGTTTTCGTATTAGTTGGTCCCTTATTTGGATTAGCCTTCTTAACTTCACCTACTTTTGGAGAATTCTTATCTCCCACATTCTTGGCAGGAGCTGGACTTGGCTTATCAGCAGTTTGTTTAACTGGCTCAGTCTTAGGTCTCTCAATAGGCTTTTGTACAGGAGACTTTTGAACCTTTTCTTTAGGGGCATCTTTAGTCTTTTCAATCGCAGGAGACTTAGAGATGACCAGCTTTCTCTTATAAAGAATTGTCGCGACTCTTTCAGGAACTTTTTCTTTTTCAATATCCTCGTCTACAGTCACCATTGAAATTGCACTCAAAAATGCAATACAGAAAATAAATACTAAAAAGAGGTACTTTTTTAAATCAGTATCGCGATCAAGAATAGGGGCCGGCTTAACCTTTGGAGGAGCTTCGGTAGATCTCACAAAGATCTGAATCTCACCATTTTTAAAGCGCAATATATCATCGCCATAAAGTGGGATGCTACTCGCTCCAGCGTCCTCAGTCTTATTTCCAGAGATACGCATGACATCGTAGCCAGGAAGAGGATGAACCAAGATATCGTTATTCTTCACTTCAATAAATTCAAACTTTTCATCTTTTCCGAGATAGGCGTACTCAATCTCTTTATTAGAGGCATCCTTGCCAACCAATTTATACTTTCCATCGAGAGTTGGAACGTAATCAACAGAGTAGACCATATCCTTAAAGAGAATAATGACTTCTACGGCAGAATAATTAACGCCGTAATTGAAGATCGGATAGAGAAGATCAGCATCTTCAAAGATATATTCACTGAATTCGGCCTTAGGATCCTTTGCAAGTGGATAAGCCACTCTTGGAACTTCTCTAAAGGGACTTGCCTTTGGAAGCGTATCGGATGCTTTTGGTAGGCGAGCTCCAGTTTGAGAAGGAGAAGCTGTTGGTAAACTTGGAGCTTGCATGGGAGCTGAATCACCCATCGCTGGTGGCAGTCCTTGAGAGATTGGAGCAAGCATCTCAAGTGGAGGAGGAAGAATATCTTCTTTCTTATATTTCTTAAAAATATATTCCTGCGAAGCAAACTTGAGCGTATCGCCCTCTTTTACTTCATTAAAAACAACACTTTCACCATTTACATAAGTTCCGTTGGTGGAGTTCATGTCGTAGACAATCGCTCCATTCTCCGTAATTTCAAGAACGGCATGTATGGAAGTCACATCTCGATTGAGCAAAATGATATCACAAGCTTGAGAGCGTCCAATGAGGACTCTTCTCTTCTTGATTAGCACTCCCTTTTTGCCTTGCATGGCACCAGCAGGAAGTAACTCATACATTTGCTTACTAACTATATTCTCAAGATTCACCGACCGCTCCTTGGTGGGTCCTAAAACTATCTTACGCGCTCAATTCCCTTTCGAATTTCTGCATTGAAGTTCTTGCGATAAGGGAGTTTATTTTTAAATTGCTTTTGAAAGCGTGAGGAGACTGAAATATCCCCAGGGCCACCGGTCTCGCCTTCAATCACGAGATCTTCAAAATCGAATTTTTCGTATTTTTTGTACTTGTAAATGACTTTTGGATCTTTGGTTATTTCTTGAGCAAGAAGTGACCAAGAAAACAGAACAAAGATAAGTGCAGTTAAACGAATCATCTGAGAGACTCCTCAACTTTATTGTAATAGGATTGCATTGCTCCAAGATTTTCACGATCAATCTTAGAGAAAACACTCTGAGCATCACTGATGCGACCAGATAGTTTTAAAGCGTATGCGTAATTGAGACCAAATTCTGGCAACTCAAACTTGCGTTCATCAATTCTTGAATAGAGAGTCACAGACTTCTTGGGCTCTCCTTCTACTAAGTAGATAAAGGCGAGAGCATTTAAGAGTTCAGCGTCTGTTCCTTCTTTCTTATAGAGAGCAATAAATGTTTGCTTGGCCTTTTCTTTATGTCCGTACTGAAGATAGATTTGCGCCATATTAAAGTTTGGAGTGAGGGCGAAGCTATTAATCTCTGAAGCTTTCTTGTAGGCAGCAAGGGCCTTCTGGTCTTTTCCTTGCCTCTGATAAACCACTCCAAGATTGTTAATTGCTGGTACATAGCGACCATTTATGCCGCGAGCCTTATTAAAAAAGAGCAGTGCTTTTCTCTCATCTCCTTGAAGAAAATAGCAAGTGCCTAGAATATTCCAATAAGACGGATGGGACTTAAACTTGTTATAGAGTTGTTTAAGACTAGAAAATCCCTCATCAAAATTGCGTGAGTAGCACTTAAGAGCAACTCCTGTTAGAGGATCAGCAGCGTTTTGATCCACATCTAACTTAGGAGAGGGAACTCTTGCCAAACTCTCACTTGAGAGAATATCTAACTTTTCAATTTCTTGTGGGTAGACATCTTGAGACTCTACAAAGGGAACTTCTGGGTCTTGAGTAAAGTCAACGCTCTCAATCCAAGCAAACTCCTCACTCTCCCCTTGGGCCACCTGGTTACTACCAGTGTTCTCATTCTTTGTTGGACCAGATGAACAAGAAGCAAGAAAAAGCAGTGCCAATACAGTGATTAAGCTTTTCATTATCTTCTTCCTCCTCTATCCATCATGATTCCTGGGATAACAGGTTGATACTCTGGAACAAACTCCCCAGGTCTTTTTGAACTCATAAAGAAGAAGTTATCTTCTGAGAGAATATCTGAAGATTCAATTTGTCTTACGGCCTCTCTTCTAAACTCACTTGCCTTAGCTAAGAGAGGTCCTGTGAGGTCATTCATACTTTTTGAAAATGAAGATACATACTCAGGAGTTTTTCCCTGTGGAGTAAATGAGCGAATGTCTCGTGCCATATTTTCGTAGGCATCAATGAGATAGCGATAACTTCTCACAATC
Organism: Bacteriovoracaceae bacterium; assembly: GCA_048267245.1. GTDB lineage: Bacteria > Bdellovibrionota > Bacteriovoracia > Bacteriovoracales > Bacteriovoracaceae > JBLWXV01. The sequence continues at coordinate 44,321 of JBLWXV010000002.1, read as the reverse complement.
CCCTTACCTGAGCCGATTTTGAGAATGTTCACACCGAGGGTTGTCACACGATCCAATTCTTTAAATTTCTGTTGCAAGCGTTGATTATAGGTCGCTTCGGGGAACTCCAACTTAATTTGTTCAAGCTCAGTCACTGCTTTATCAAGCTCTGGAAGATTAAGCGTGGCAATTACATCAAGACCTTCTAATGGAATCTTATTGCGATTCTTTTGCGCCTCTTTGTAAGTTGAGACGATTGTTGGAATCAGACCACTAGCAAGATCACCACGTCCGCTAGACTGATAAGCCTTAGCGAGTGTCCAATAATGATGAATCAAATCGCCTTGGAGTGATTTATTCGAACTTAAGTGCTCAATCCAATCACGATAATTATTCCATAGAGTATTTTCTCTATAGCTCTCAAGAAGCTCTAGAGAGACTTCATTTACAATATCCTGATCAATGCCACAGCTTGGGGCCTCAAGAATCATTTTCTTGGCTTCATCGAGCTTCTTATCAGCAAGGGCGACGACGACACCATTTTTAAAGAAGAGCTTTTTATTATTACTCTTTTGCTTGCAGAGTTTATCCTGAACGATCCCATAAACTCCTACTGCTTCACCAAATTGTTGGCGACTAAAGAGATCTGTACCAATACTTAGAAAGCTCGATTCAAACTTGCGAACATCTGCGCCATCCATATGCTGTAAGGCGCGAAGAGACCAGCGATACATCAATGGAGCATCTCCTGACTCGTAAAAGAGGACCGCCATGTTATAAGCAGCATTCTTCTTTGCCTCATCCGTAGTGTTTGGGTTTTGATAGATGGCAAAGTAGCCTTTAAGAGCTTCCTTCTTGTCACCACTGGCGTTTGCCTTTTCGACACTTTCAAATTGAATGGCCAAAAGAAGCTCTCTTACTTTATCCGCATACTTCTTTGTCACTCTAAATTCACCACTATTGATGCGTTGGACCCATCCATAGATGGCATCTCTATCCTTCTTGCGACGGTGATAATCCATGAGGCGAGCAAGCATGGCCTCTTGAACCTTAATTGCGCTTGGGAAATTTGATTTAAAGCTTAAGAGTACTTTTTCAGCTTCGGCAATTTGCCCCTTAGAATAATAAGAGGAAAACAATCTTTGATAGATAGAATACGCCTTTTGACTCTTTGAGTCCCTGGCCAGATAAGAAAGATAGGCCGTAGTCATGTACTTCTCTTCGGTCTCTTTAGAAATCCCTTTCTGACCTAGAGACGCCATCATCCCATCTTGGGCAAGTTTTAAGAATTTAGCATCGCCAGCTTTAGTAGCTTCAGTAATTACTTGATCATAGAGTGCGATCGCTGCTTCAAACTTCCCACTGGCATAATTAGTTTCAGCAGCGTGAAAGAGGGCCTGATGATTACCACTTGGACTCAGATCAGAGAGGATTTTAAAATAGGCTACCGCCTGAGAAGCTTTTTCACTCTGAACATCTTTTTGAGTTTGGTATCTCTTAGAGGCCACTTGCTTTTGAAGTACAGCACTCATGCGCTCAACATGATATTTGAGGGTTTCAAGTTGATCTGGCTTCAGCTTACCTGCCTGGTTAAAGGCTTGAAGTTTTTGGGCCGCATTTAAGTGCTTATCCACTTGCCCAAATTTTTCATAGAGGGCCAGTAGTTGAACATAGATATCAATTTCATCTTCTTGATTCTTAACATTTTCAAGGGCCGTCACGAGTGCTTTTTCGGCTACAACAAATTTCCCTTGCCCTGTTAGATAGCGAGCTACCTTAGAAAGGTTTTCTGAGACGTTCTTGCCAGTCTTGTTATAGAAGTTAATAGCTTCTTTGGTTCTACCTGCATCCGTATAGAAATAAGCAAGATCTCTTTCAACAGAGAAGGTCATGTCTACATATTGAGGCTTTTGACTAAGCTCGTAGATCTTCTCCATCATTGAAATGGCTTGTGACTTCTTTCCTTCGCGAAAGTAACACCAAGCAAGGTTATAAGAATCTTTGGTGTACCACTTATCCTTGGTACTTCTCTTGAGGGCATCTTCGTAGTAAGGGATCGCCTTATCGAAGTCACCTCTATTAAAATAGATCTCTGCCAGTGCAAGCTCACTGCGTGTCTTCGTATTAACGTCTGAGCTATACTTAATCGCGCGAGCAAAGAAAGCCTGGGCCTTCTTTTCATCCTGAAATTCTTTCGCATTGTAGGCGAGGATATAGTAGACATCGCCTTTGAGCTTATAGTTGGGAAACTTTTTTAAAATTAAATAACAAGTCTTTTGAGCTTGCACAAAGTAACTTCTTGAAGTGGCGTAGAGCTTATCCTTATCGAGACGCTCGCGCTCTTTCTCACTCATGCTAATAAACTTCGTATTCTCAACTTCTTTTGAAAGTCTCGCTTTTTCAAGGAGAAGTTCTGCCATCCGCATAAGCAGGTCAGGCTTTTGACCTCTCGTTCGTTGATTAAGCCTAGTAATTTCTCTCAACTCTTCGTCAATTACACTAATTAATTGCGAACGACGCTCGTCCACCCCAGCTTTAACACTAAGAGAGACAAAGAGGAAAAAGAAAATGAGAATGATGTTCTTCAGCATAATATAAACCCTTACTCACACTCACTCTTAAGAGAGAAAACATAGTCGCCAAGTTCATCGGCCCAGAACTCGCCATTAAATGTCCAGAAATACTGCTTATCAGTTCTAACCACGTTCTTAATGTCTCCACGACTTCTAGAGACAAAACTATCCGGGGAATAGAGATATTGCTTTTTGCGATTGAGTACTTCTAGTTTGATATAACTCATACCTTCAAAGGCACTAACCAATTGTTGATCCTGAAGACTCATTTGCTTTCTTACATACGCACCAATTAGATTGCGCTGCAAGAGCATACTGTCTTTTAAGTTCTTAATCAGGATCTCCTGATGCTTCTTGTTTGGAACGCGCTTGATCTTTTCAATCTCATCTCTTCCACGATTAAAAGAATCAAAGAGTTCGATGTAGGTGGCATCTCTCACCACAAATCTAAGCAGCTTATCTACAAGAGAGTTGCCCCTAGTGCGCCCACCTTTACTGGCTTTGGCCAAGAGATAATAGTACTTATAGTCCTTTCCATGTTGATCGAGTAACTTCTTAACCCCATCATGTGCATTCTCATAAGTGCTATAGAAATTATCAACTGTCTTTCTAGCGTCATCCCAAAGGCACAACTCCATATAGGTAAGAGCCTTGAGAACATCCACCTCTGGATTAAAGACATAATCTAGAAGTGGAGCATTATAAGTAACAAGCTTACCAAGAGTACGATTGTAATTTTTCATGTAAAAGCTATTCCAAGCTTCTTCAAACAGAATCTCTGGCCAGATATAGGAGTCTTTATCGAGATCGAGATAGCCTGAGTTCGCCTCTTCATAGTTTCGAGAAGCAAAATCGGCGCGAGGACCACCGACAATACAATAGTCGCGGTTAATCTCAAGCTGTCTTCTTCGATTCATATTCTTAGTAGATTTTATGGCAGAGCGCGATGAGCTGGCACATTCACTATAGGCATTCTTGGCAGCAACTTGATTGCCTTGAATAGAGTGTGAACTCGCCTCTAACTGAAGTGCAAAAGGCTTGGCCGGATGGTTTCTTGGAATCGTGGCGTTTAAGGCGGCAAGAGTCTGTGAGTACTTACCAGTCCTAAAGTACTTCTTGGCGAGAATGTACTTCACTGTTGGTGCATTACTTCTTTCAAGCACTGCCGTAGGTAGAACTTCAAATTGCTTCACACCAACTTCCGTAATCACTCGATCGATGAGCTCATCAATTTCTCTACTCTCTACCCCTTTAGTACTAATCAAATACTCTTTAAGGTAAGGTACCGAAGAGAAGTAAAGTCCCTGATCGACCATGTCTTTAACAATCTGGGGATAGTACTTTGTACTTCCATTACTTTGTCTTAAAAGATCCCAAGCGCGATCTAGACTTGCGTGAGCATCAATGGCAACTAATCCTAGTGCCATTAATAATATTGTCTTCATCTTTTTCATGACATCCATCCTAGAAGTCGTATACAAGTCCTACAGTCAAATCGTAGTGGTGATACCAGTCTTTCTCACTGCTCGTAATACTTCCGTTTACGACACTAGTGGGTCTCTCAGCTTGGTAATTAATTCCAGTAAAATCAGTTCTGACTGCCCATTGCTCATTAATATAAAGTTTGAATCCAACGTTCCACATAACGCCTGTGTGCGACTCTGTCGTATCACCGCGATCAAAGGGATCATTAATCACTTCTCTGGTGTTATTGGTCTCATCAATTTTGGCCAGACCAAGTCCTACAACCCAATCGACATAGAGGATTGAGTTGAATGTATTAATCTTTGAGTAAAATGGAGACCAAAGAAACATCCCTCCCATATAGGAGTCAGTAATTCTTCTAAAAGGAATACTTCCGGCACCGTTTGCATCTGGATTCACTCTAACAGTCTGGGCCGTTTCATTTTCCTTTCCACTATTCTTTGAATAGAGAACTTCAAATCCCCATTGCTCTCTAAAGAAATAGCCCACTCTTCCTTGAAGAGTATTGCCATCGACAAATGCACCAGAAGTCGTGATACCTCCACTGACTGAGGCATATAGACGACTGGCCTTTCTAAACTTTCTGTTTTGGAGAACGTAGACTTCCTTATCAGGATCAAGCCATGTAAAGCTATAGGTGTCGCCTTCTGCAGCTTGAAGCAGAGATGGTGAAACCAAAGAAATAATAAGGAATGAAAATAAGCTAAGTAACTTCATAAGACGCTTCCTGCGATAAAATGGAGATGTGGATTCCTTCCAACATTTTCATGTATTTATATCATATCAGATAGCTTTACTGGCGCAACGCACTCCCCCTGACCCTGGCATAATTTTCCAAATTCACAGCTCGAGCAGTGATCCTTATTAACTTGATCAAGTTTATAGATTCGCTTCCAAGTTTGAGCGAGAAACAAATCATTCTGCTCAGGTGTGATCTCTACCTCTTTAAAATCGTCACTATCAATGTAGTAGAGAGCTAACTTGATTGATTTGATCCCGTACTTTCGCGCTAAAGCATGGCCATAGCAGGCGACCTGAAACCAGTAGATCAAATCTTTTTCAGCTGCGGCCCTTCCCGTTTTAAAATCCCAAACCTCAAGTATTTCGCCCTGTGGGTGAATAGCAAAAAAGTCAGGAATACCGCTAATCATATGACCAAAAAAATCAAATTTAAGCTGAGTTTCACTAAAGAGCTGACATCCCTTGAGCACTCTCTGGCCTATCCTCTTTTTTACATTTTCAAGTATTGAAAGGTCACTGGCCTCTGACTTTAGTGGAATAACATTTCCTGCGACAATCATCCTATGAATAGCGTCGTGAAGACGCAGTCCGCGCTGGATTCTTTCATCAACACTAACACTACTAAAGGGAAGCTCAGATTCACTTTGATCCTGCCCCTCTAGTTGTCTCTCTCTATAATCGCTTTCGTCTTCAAAAATTAGATCTTCAAGATCATCAAATTTAAGAATATTCTTGAGATAAAATTTGCGTGGGCAAATTGCCAGCGTTGCAAGTCTCGTCACACTTAAATCTGTAAGCGTGACTAGTGCCGGGGCTGGAGTCTCTTTTTCATAAACTCCTAGCCCATCAAAGTGAAAGAATGGAATGTGAGATACACTAGAAGACTTCTCTCTAGTCTCAATTTTTTTAGTGCTCACTAATCCTGATCGCTCTCGCTCACTCTCCCATTCTCGCAAGGCAAGAATCCAGCTATCACTCTCACAGCGAACTTCATTTCCTTCGCTCATTAACTCAACCCAGTACAGGGCTTTTTGAGCTCGTGTGCAAGCAACATAGAAGAGTCTCTTGGCCTCTGAAAAGTTTTTAAGAACCTCTCTTCTTTGCTCCAAAATAAACTGAGGAGTTGTGTAGCTCTCACCTTTAATTCCCTTAGGAGACCATTTAAAACTACCCGGATCTAACCCAACTCGCTCCAGAGATGGCATCTTTCTTCCATTAGTGTAAATGCCACCAAGGAAAACATGTTTAAACTCTAAGCCTTTAGAGGCATGTGCCGTCATAATTTGGATATGTGAGACGCGACCAGAGTATTGAAATTCGATGCTATAGCGCTCGTCTCTACCCTCTGCAAGTTTTTGAATAAACTCAGGGCGTCCTCCTCCCGCTTGCTGGCTCAAGTCTCTAAGGCGTTCAAAAGTTTCACTGTAATTTGAATTTGAGAATCCAAGTCGCCAAAAGAATCTGAGCAGGGCCTCTAATTCTCCCCACAGTGATCTCTCACTCTGATAAATTTCAATCTCTTCCTTTGATACTCGTTTATGAACTTCTAGAATTGTTAAATAAGAGTTTAAGAGAAGGACAACAGGAGCATATTGATTCTTATCCTCACATTGAGCAAGCAGTGAGCACATACTAAGGACTGGATCTTCACTCGATAGAATCTTCACTTGAGCACTAAAGCTACAATCCATCTTCATCAGCAACCCAATAAGATCAAAACTTGGAGAGAGTTTGCTGTAGAGAATAGCGATATCATCTTCGGGATTTTCTTGTAATATCGATTCAATCTCAGAGGCAATTGCCTGCGCCTCAAAGCGGTTAAGCTCGCTATTTGATGGCCACTTCTTCTTTTCTTCCTCACTAGGCGCAACTAGATCAATATGCAGCTTTTGAATCAGCCCTTGTTCGGTACAAATATCAGGAACTTCTTGAGATTCAAATTCGACAGCATGCTTATCAATATCTTTAAAGCCCACCCCTTTAGGCATAATCGTTGCAAAAAGTGAGTTATTAAATTCGATCACTGAGCGGCTTGAGCGGTAGTTGAGCTTCAAATCTAGATTCAGTGGCACGCGCTCCATTGTCTTTCTAAAGACGCCAATGTCACCACCACGAAATCCATAGATCGCCTGCTTTAAGTCACCTACGCAAAAAATTCGAGAAGAGTCGGATCGAATGAGCTTATCTAGGATCTGGTACTGTATTTCTGAGGTATCTTGAAACTCATCAACAACAAAGTAATTATAATTAGTGGCTATCAGCTCACAAACCTCTTCACTTTCTAGGCCTTTGAGAACGTAGTACTCAAGGTCTGAAAAAGTAATTCCTCTGATATTTAGATAATTTGCTTCAATATAATTAAAGAGCGAAAAGAGCGCGCTCTTCCAAGTATGACAGCTCTCCCTCTCTCCTTCATAATAGGCAATAAGCGATGACATTTTCGTCTTGAGAGCATCTCGAATAGGTTTTAGAGATTTGATATATTCGGCAACTTCTGGATGATTCTTTGGGGGAGTCAACCGCGCCTTTTCAAAAACTTTTTGAAAATCACTGGGACTAAGCTCATCACCCAAAGTAAGCATTTCATTATAGGAAGCTAACACACTTAAATAAGCGGCAGGCTTCTTGCCACCATCTGGCAAAGTGATGGGCTGAAGAATATTTTCACAAGAGAGCTCACTTGCAAGCTCGCGGTAAAACTCGGCAAAGCTCAACTCAGAGCTCCCACTCTGTTCTTTAGTCCAAAGTAGCCGTGTCTCTGGATCTGAAAAAATTCTATGCATACTTTGAACGAGACTCTTTTGAGAGAGAAGAATCTGCTTTCTCACATCCCGCTCAAGATCGGCATTCGATGTGAGCCACTCATCGGTGAGTTCTGCGATGCGATCACTCTGGGCCTTCTCTGAAATAATGGTGACCTTTGGATCAATGGTGGGAAAGAACCCTTGTGAGATCAACTTAAAGCAGTAGCCATGTATGGTACTAATTGTCAGGGCAGAGAGTTCTTCTTTTACACTCTGCCAATAGTGATCTTCACTTACTTCCCTTTGAGCATCTACTCGGCTCTGTAAGCGAATCTCAAGTTCAGCGGCTGCCTTCTTAGTAAAGGTCATAAAGACCAGCGAGCTCATATATTTTTTTAGCTCCGCCCTTAACTCTATTTGGTTTGTAGCGCGAACACGAGTCTTGTATTGCTCCATCAGGTAGACGAAGTGCTCTACCAGCACGAATGTCTTACCTGACCCGGCGCCTGCTCTCAGGACGACACCGCCATTATGCTCTATGGCCTTTCTCTGTTCGGGGTTAGGCGTTCTCATGCTCTTCCTCTGTCTCATTAGAGAGACCTGACTTCAAACAAACATTGCGGATTGCACAGAATGTACAGGTTTGCGCGCTTAAGGGATTGGCAGCATACTGAGTGTCCTGCCGACACTCGCTCTCTAGCTTTAGTAAAAAATCCTTGGCAATACCTACATACTCGCTAGCAGGTACAGAGAGAGAGTTAAATTTGATTTCGCTACTCATTTCATGATCTAGGGCGATGAGCATCGACTCGTCGGGGTTAGATAAATTTACGTAGCCCATAAAGGCACATGCCTCAGGGTCTAGGCCAAGAGAGAGTAGATAAAATGGAAGCTGCACTTTACGGAAGTCTTCGACTTCAGACTTTTTGCCGATACTGGACTTCGATCGCTTAAAATCTATCAAGCCCCACCGGGGCCCCTTAGAACTCTCCCACTCCACAACACAGTCAGCTTCTCCTCTATTGATCTTAAGCGGGACATCAAATTGTATTCTCGTTAACCGAAGTTCATTACTTAATTGATCTAGCAGAGCGAGTCCATTTCTTACTGCTTCTTCAATTTCAAAGAGGTAATTTTCTTTGAGAGTTCGACCAATGATCTTTCCCTTCGTTTCAAGTAGCGCCTCGAGGGAACTAGCGACTTGTGCTCTTAGAAAGTCTTCATCTCGAGAGAGCTTGAAGAGCCTTCCAATTAATTCGTGCTCTAGTGTTCCAAGTTCATTGGGTGCCACTTCAATTTCTAATTCTTTAAATTGATCGAGTTTGGCAATTTTTGAAACATAAAACTTTCTCGGACAATCGCGGTAGAGCTGAAGAGTACTTGCACTCATCGGTGCAAGATAGGGAGGAGTTTCAGGCATTATATTGAAGTCCTGAAGACCTCTCTCATTAAGTCCAGTAGTCTTAGCGCAATTCTCTCTTTCTTCTAGTGTAAATACTGAAAGCAAATCGCTCCACGCCGGATCGTGTTCGAGTAACCCCTTCTCAACGACCAACACCGGACGATTCTTAGAGATCAACTCCCTCAACCTCAATTTAAGAAATTGAAATTCAAACTCACTGCGCTTAAGAGGACCAACAACACTTAAAAACTCACCAACCTCTTCTGAGTAATAGCTCTCTTTTGACTTTAATGGACCATAGTGAGAAGAGGCCACAACGATGGCTACGTCTCCTCCACTTTCCTGCTCCAATGAAGCAAGAGAAGAGAGTGCGATACTCGGCGTCCCATCTTGAACAAGTGCACTTGTAAACATACGCGGCAGTGTTGAAATAAATACTTCTTCAAAAAGCTTTAAGTCAAAATGAGCAAGCTCTTGATTTAGTTCAGACAGAGCAAAGTAACTCTCAAGTAGTCGCTTATATTGTAAGATCACCCGCATCCGACGAAAGTCTTGCTTGGTGTAAGTTGCTTTGAGCTGCTCTTCTAAGACGTCGTGAAAGTCGCTCGCCGAGCGCATTCCCTCTGCGTACTTTTCTCTCATTCGCTTGATAAGTCCTTGCGCAACACTAGAGAGCCCATCACTGGGGGTCTTAAAGGCGATTGGTGCGAATGGAACTTCCTGAATAAGATTGTACTCTGCTCGCTTAGCACAAAGCAGAACTTCTCGAGAGATTAGATCTTCACTTTTAAAATTTGATTTAAGAACACCTGCCAAGCGCTTCTTTGCAAATGTTATAGTTTCTATCTCAACAGTCTCAACCGCTGCCTCGTCCACTTCGACCTGTTCTACGTCTTTATCAAGCCAAGCAATATAGTCACTTGAGTGAACAAAGGGAATCATACCTTTAGGAAAGAAAACGTGAACATTGGCCACGAGGGCAAGGGATTTGATGAGCGAGATTTGTGTTCCAGATAAGTGAGGAAATCCCCAAAAAGTAATATTTTTCCAGGGCGATCTCGGTGCCTCACCTTCAGTAATTTGAACTGCTTCCTCTGCACTACTACTTATCTGCTCATAGAGCGAGTGTTCATCCATGATCTGAGCTTGTCCTAAGTAGCGCCAGTAGAGCGAAAGAGCACTCTGTTGCTCACTACTCAAGGAGGTCAGTGCCTCCGAAACCAGATCAAAATTTGTGGTGAAGCTTCGAAACTCAGAGAAGAGCTGATAGGACTGAATGAACATTTCAAAATTATTTGCCCCGTGCACGCTCTTCCACAGCGTACCAAAGTGCATTAAGATCTCGGCCTTACGCAAGGCCTGCGCCTCGATCTTATAAAATTCCTTGAGCTCACTCGTGGCCTTGGCAATGGTGACGACATCAAAATCTGTTGCATTCTGTGCATCAAAGAGGCGCCTGACGCCATCGGCCAATTGAGGATTTGGACAGATAATTACCGCATCCTTGCGCTCGAGAGTTTCGAAATCCTCTGTAGTTGGAAACAGCCTATCTGTGTAGTGAATCTGAATGCTCAAAATATTCCTCAGAGGTACGATTTATGATATTAAACGCTATCACTTTCTCAAAATAAGGACCAGTCCCGATGCTTCCCACAAGTCGCCTGTTAAGTTTCATCAACCACTCCACTGGCTTCACTCTCAACTTCTTTGAGGGCAGTAAATTGGTAGAAGACTTAGTTCTGCTTCACGACAAAGATGTGACAGGATTTGGCTATCTCAGAGATTTCGTTCTCATGGGCGAACACCTTACAAGCTACCTCAAGCATCAGGAGTCAATGGGTATCTTCATTGATAGTGAGACTCCCTATATTCGTTTAAAGTTGGAAATTTCGGCCATCGGTAAAACTAGAACTTTACTTCTACCGGAGAACATTCAGGATATTCCCACCTCGATCAATGGCTTTTGCAGATTAGTTAAAGTTAACCCTTTTCAAAATGAACCTTACACTTCATTTATTCGCCTAGAAAATCTTCCACTCAAAGAATCTATTACTCTAGCTCTCAAAAAGTCATACCAAGTTAACTCTGAGCTCTTGCTCTCTTCTGTAACTGATCAGAGTGCAATGCTCACGCGTCTTCCAGATATCCAAGTCGATAAGCACGTCAGAGAATCTAGACCATCGATGGAAAAGGAAATTGTCCGAGTTTGGCCACAGCTTGAGAAGATCTACTCTCTTGCAACGACTGATCAAGAGACAGTTCAAAACGAATTACAGCAACTTGGCTACGAATATCTCTCAGGGCAAGACATCGAACTTTCTTGTTCATGCGAACATGAGAGGATGGTGACTGGAATTGCGAGCCTTGCTCACAGCGAATCACTCGACAATATCTACGAGAAAGACACGTCGATTGAAGTGAAGTGCGATTACTGTAAAACGACTTATCATATTTCTCGCGATGAAGTGGAAGAATTTATAAGAAGTCAAAATTCTTAATTCCGCCTTTAGGCGTCCATAGAATTCTCTTGAGTACTTCCGACTCTTCGTACTGACCGCAGAAATTTTGCGCCTGAACTCCATCGGCATAAATCACTCCTAAGAGTGACTGCCTTTTATAGAGAACATTGCGCCCACTTTTTTGAAATTGTTGCCACGAAACACCCTGTGTCGGCATTTCTAATCCTTGGCCAGCAGAAGAACTTAAAAGAAGTAGTAGGTCATTAGAATTTTGTGCTTCAAATTGGAAAGATTCATAAATTTTGACGATTTCCGCGAGTACTTCTTTTGCCGCAAGTATATTGCCGGCTTTTAAATACTCCAGGTAGCGCCCATCTCTAATAATAAAAACGCTACTCTTAGCATCTTTAACAAGTAGTTCGTTAATTGCTCGAGAGTTTTGCTCTAGGGTGGCGTAGCAGCCCTTTGAAGAGCAAGATTTATCGATAAGAAGTGCCCCCGATTGAAAATTCATGCGCTCTTGAAAATGAAACTCTCCATCAACGCTTCCCTTACTAGGAGTTCCCATTTTAAAGAGCATGACATTCTCTTTGTAACTAGGATCGCTTTTCTCGCACTTCCAAGCGGTCTCAAGTCCTTCATCGGAGTCGCGCTCCAAGATGGCCACTCGATAGGAAGTAATCGTTCTCAAGTAACTCCAAAAGGGAACTTGCTCATAATCTTCACAACTGTTTTTAAGATTCTTAGTTCCATTCATTTGGGCCAGAAAACCTAAGTCAGAACTATGTCTCAAGCGGTAAAGGTCGTATTGCCAAGTCTTTCCTAAACACATGGATTTTTCAACCGGAGTCTGGATGCGCGAGTCGGCGTAGTCAAAGCGCAACATCGCCAAGTGCTCTTCCAAAAGTCCCGGAACTTGAAGCCAAACAATTCTATTGGGAATGCGCGCTTCCTTAATTGGGCTCAGTCCAACTAGTGACTTGTTAGCGCAGCCAACAAAGAGGCTCGCAATAATTATTAAGAGATAATTTTTAAAGTTCTTCACGCTCGTCCCTAAGGTTTGACTCTAGTAAAAATGCTACGCCGTTAGAGGCAACAGCAATTCCAATAATCCACATCAAAGGTAGTGGTACAAGAAAGTATACGACGAGGCCCAGCACTAATTGGATCAACATAACAATAGTTTGAACTATCGAATACTGCCTCCAAGCTAAAACTCCAATCGCCGCGCAGGCACAGATGAAAAGGGTCGCCACCTGTTCTCCCCCAAGCTTCATCGCAGTTGCCCCAACGAGAAGAAGCAGGAGATAAACCCTCATTGATGTTCTCCACGGCATGCCCAAACGTCGTGTGAGAAAGGGATTGAAGTGATAGACAAGCGCGTAAAAAGTGAGACCATAGAGGCCAACGATGGTCTGCAACAGCCTTGGGTCGGAGTAGAAATTTTCAACGACAAAGCCAATGACCGATAAATTCACTCCGCAAAATGCCACCCACAGGGACCACTTTGCATGTCTGTCCTCACTTTGCGACTCGCTCTTTAGCAAACAACTCATCTTCACCGCCGACAAAGGCAGCAATACAAAAGTGAGAAAACAAAAGATATCTAGCAATTTAAAGCTCATGTACATTTGATTATGCCCCAAAATCGACTATTCTAGATAACAATTATCATGAAAATTTTTATGAGGGAGAGAACGGTCCATGAGTGATCAAATTACACGTGAGATTATGTGGAACATCCCGCCGGCCATGAAGTATGCCATGTATGCACTTCTGGTGGCCAGTGCGGTCATCTGTATCAAGGGATTGTATGAGAAATACACCTTTGTCACCAAGGGCCTGTCATTTGGAGAAGTGAGAAAGCAACTTCTACCAAAGAATCTCAATTGGAAAAATTTCCTCGAGACCATCTTCTTTACGGGCAAGGTGCCACGCAGACCTGAAGTTGGCCTCTTTCACTCGCTCATCTTCTATGGATTTGTGATTCTCTGGATTGCCACGGATCTCGTGGCCATTCACTACGACACGCCTTTTAAAGTTTTCAAAGGCAATGTCTATATGTTCATCTCTCTTTTAGCTGACCTTGCAGGTGTGGTCCTACTCATCGGTCTTGGGATGGCCTTCAATCGCCGCTATATTAAAAAGCCTGACTATCTCAAGGCCACTAAGCCCAACCAAGAATATTTCATGTACGCCATGCTTGCGAGCTTGGTGATTGTTGGCTTCCTACTGGAAGGCCTGCGCCTGCTTGGGACTGACATGCCCGAACATGAACAACTCATCTCTCCAGTTGGTTGGCTACTCGCAACGATCTTCAGTTCATTTGGCTTCACGGAAGAATCACTTGCCTACACTTACCGCGGACTTTGGTTCTTTCACATGGCCAACACCATGGCCTTTATCGCGAGTATTGGTTACTCGAAATTCTCTCACATCGTTCTCTTGCCACTCACCTCACTTTTGACTCCCTACAGACGAGGCGGCGTACTTTCTCCTATGAACTTTGAGGACGAAAATGCTGAGACTTTTGGACTTGGAAAGCTCTCAGAACTCTCTTTAAAAAACAGACTTGATCTCATTAGCTGTGTGGAGTGTGGGCGCTGTACTTCAGTTTGTCCGGCAACTGCTTCGGGCAAGCCGCTTGACCCCAAACTCATTATCACCAAAGCCCGCGATCTCGCCTACGAGACAAAGGCCAGCGGTCAAGAAGACGCTGAGATTTGGGGAGAAAATCCAATCTACACCGCCAACGAACTCGATTCATGTACAACTTGTGGCGCCTGTATGCAGGAGTGCCCGGCCAATATTGAACACGTAAATGTGATCCTCGAGGCTAAGCGCTATAAAACGCTCACGCTGGGTGAAATTCCACCTGCGGCCGCAGATGCTGCCAATAAAATTAAAGTGAACGGCAATCCATGGGGCATCACTCAAGATGATCGCTTTAAATGGGCCGATGGCATGGATGTTCCTGTCATTGAGCCTTCAAAGGAAGTGGATTACCTCTACTACGTTGGCTGTGCTGGTTCTTACGACGCTGCCAACCAAAAAGTAGTTCAAGACACTGTTAAGCTTCTTAAAAAAGCAGGTGTTAATTTTGCGGTCATGGGCAAGACAGAAAAGTGTAACGGGGATCCAATCAGACGATTTGGTGATGAATATACTTTCTATGAAGTGGCCATCGAAAATATCGCCAATATGAGACAGTATAATTTTGGCAAAGTCGTCACCCACTGCCCACACTGCCTCCACACAATCGGCAAAGAGTACGCCAAGTTTGAAGATGGTGAGTTTGAAACTGTTCACCACACCGAGCTCTTGGCCGACCTAGTGAAATCGGGCAAGCTAAAACCGACAAAAGAAGTCAAGGAAGAGCTCACCTTCCACGACCCGTGCTATCTTGGGCGCCACCACGGCGAATACGACGCTCCCAGAGAGATTCTCAATTCAATTCCTGGGCTTAAAGTCACTGAGATGGAAAAGAATAAGGACAAGGCCGTGTGCTGTGGAATGGGCGGCGGTAACATGTGGTACGAGCTTCCCGAAGGACAACACCTGGCCCTCAACCGACTCGAACAAATTGGCGAAACTAATCAGCCAAAATTGGCGACCGCGTGCTCCTACTGTATGATAAACTTTAACTCCTCTAAATCCCAAGTGGACAAAACGGAGAACCTACAGGTTGAGGATGTCGCATCTTATCTCGCCAAATCTGCTCTCGACGCTTAAAAGAACCATTCTTTACGGTTTTTCTATTGGCCTTGGACTAAGTTCCAAGGCCTTTTTATTTGCGGCTGATACCGGATTAATCGACAGCATTGAAAATCTAATGACTCTCGATCGAACTCAGTATGAAAAGTTGGTTTCAGAAGCCAGTAAAAATCCCCTTGCCCTGACAGACTTAAGTGATGTGCGCTCAGTAAAATTAGATCCACAATTTACGAAGTCTCTGCTTTTTAATAGCGAGAAAAAATACGTGTCCATGATCTCCAAAGACCCCTGTTTTTTTTACGCCGCCCTTCAAAATGGATTACTTCGAACAGTTGAGGGTGAGATTCAAAACGTTGTTGTGCTAATTGAGAAAAACAATGGCAATAGAGAATCCGCGCTCGTACCGAGGCAGAACTTTCTCTCGGCCGTCTATCAGAAGGAATGTTTTACCAACCGAGATATTGCAACTCTCTTTGATCTTCCCAACCTTCAAAAGACTCTTGCGGGCATTAACTTCACAAGCCCGAAGAACTCCTCCGAATGTGGAGTAATTTATAAAGAGTGGACCAATAATCTCTACACACTCTTCTTGTGCAAATACCCTGAGAAATTAAAGCAAGCAACTCGCGTTCAACTTACAGAAAATGATTATCAAAAAAATGATGTCGCAAAAATTAGAGCGGTTAACAACCTCAAGCGTGAGGCGGGGCAAATTGCTAATGCCATGTCTAGTTTTCAGCGAAATTATCTTCAGAACCTTTGTGACAACTTAGAGTCACAGGATAAGTTTTGTCGCTTCTACACTAGCTCTGATGTCTGGAGTAAGGTCATTAGTGCCGAGCGAGACAAGAGTGTGATGAGTTATAAGTGCCAGAGTATTGGAAATCTCAAAACACCTCCCACTGAGGCTCAATTAAAAGCTTGTCGCACAAAAATGATCCAAGAGCCGCGCCTCTGTGTGACTCAAGGAGCCGATGGATACCCAAGCTATTTCCCATTTCCAGACTGCAAAGACCAGTCTGACGCTCTCATGGACGCACATCTCAAAGCCAATTACCACGATTGCCCGGGAAATATCGACAATATTGCCATCACCAATATTCATCGCCTGATGAATCACTTCGCACCAAGAGATATCATTAGTTCTCCTGAGACTTGCTCTAATGAAGCTGGATACTCATTTGCTAAATTAAACTTTGATTTTGAAAATGAAGAGGGATGGCCTCTACGCATTTGCTACGACGACAGGCTTGAGAGTAAAGAAATTTGCCTTCCCTACATTCCAGGGCACAACCCCAACTCAGACATGTCAGAGACCTACGTGGTTACCAAGATCGTCAACAAACTCTTCTCGGTCCCCTCTGAATATGAGTGTAGTTTTGTCACTAAAGAAACCTACAATCCAATTCGTTTAAAATTTAAGTCTGGCTGCCAAATTGTTTTTGACGCTGAAAACTGCACACCTCTTTTTTGTCCCAAGAAAATATACCTCGATCAAAAGGACGTCTCAGAGCGCTTTAAGTACCAGGGTGTCCCGACATTTGACTACTTCCCAAGTTCCTACCTCACTGAAAAGTTCTCGATGACCAACATCATGGCCGAAACTTATAAACTCAATCAAAAGACGATAAAAAATCTCACGGAGCTCTCATTCTACTTTGAACAAAATAAGGATGGCATCATCCATGGAGTGGGCTGCCTAGAAGATTTGCGCCCAGAGGATTATCCCAAATATAGCTTCAGTCAGTGCGCCCCGGTTCCCTTCATTATAGATGGAGTTAGTAAGCGCGATGATGAAGTTTACATTGTGATCAGACTCGCTATTGATGATGTCCACTCTCCAAGACTTATGCCATGGAATCATCTTTTTTCTGCCATTAAAACCTATCAGGCCCTTCATCCTCTTGGGACTTGGACGCTATTTGGAATAAAGAAATGAAGGTTCTTTTAATTATTTCGACATTTATTTTGAGTCTCCTTTCTACAGCTATTTTGGCCATTGAGAACTCTAAGCTCCCCTTGCTCACCACCAAGCAAGATATTTCTAATATCCGCTTCATTTCAAAAGACGGCAAATTTACTTACTATCAAAGAGGCTCAGGCGACTTTCTACTAAGTACAAATTATAAAGTTGAGAAATTACTCGAAGGATCAGAGGGCACTCAATATGAAGTGATCGGTTCAATGACTCGCAAATTTCTGGTGGTCTCTCAGCATGAGAAGTATCACACATTTTACGGAATCCGACTCGTCCCCAAGCTCTACAAGGTAGATTTTGGGGGCTCAACCGCCAGGGAATTGGGCGCAGGTTTGTGGCCGATGCTCCACCAAGGCGACTCTTGGATGTCGGCCTTTGACCCCAACAAGCGCGAACTCATATTTATTAATATGCAAACGCCCACCCTTCAATTTTCGATAAAACTCTATAATGGGGCCAACCCCTACTTCAGACCTCAAGTGGCCATGCCAAGTGGCAATACCATCATCTATACGGACTTAAACAAAGAGGGCATCGTCGGTGTGTTGAAGTTCGAGCTCTCTACCAAGAAGATCACTCCACTCTATAAAGCGGACGCTCCCGATCAAAAGCTCGAACTCTGCTATCACTCTGGCTATCTCTTTGTTGGTCAATTTGGAAAAATAAGCTCAAAGATGGGTTCACAAATATCGATCATGAAGGCCGACAATCTGGACTTTGGCAAAAGAGATATTGTCTATGAGTCAAATCTCAATGACATCGGAAATATTGTTTGCGACTACGACAACACCAAGATTTTCTTCTCCAAAACCGCCGAAAGAAATTCTTACGATATTTCTAGTCTCGAAGTTTCAACGAAGAAAATTACTCAAGTCACAGACTTAGGTTTTGCCACTCAAGCCCTCAACCTCGATGGCAAGCTCCTCGTTCCCACAAGAGCGGGCTACTATGTTATATTTGGAGAAGATAACCTCGCCAATATCGACCGCTTGCCCGAGGAAAATAAGAACGCCGTTAAACCTGAGGTCAAGAAATAGTGCTCACCCTCAAGCGACTCTTAATTTTCATCTCTCTTTGCCACAGTGTTGTGGCCTTGGCGGCAAATCCCCCCATCATCTCAGCTAAAGATCATCTTCCCTACGAGTTTAAAATTCTGACTCAAGCTACAAATCAGTACATGGTCTCTGTTGATGAGCACTACCAATTGGTTGAAGATCTAAAGCTGCTCGATGCCTCACTGGCCGTGATGAAAAAAGAGGAACAATTCTTTTTGATCAAGGCAGAAATCTACAAGGAGATTCTGCGCTCTAAACCAAATATTGCCGTTAACAATCGCTTTATCGCTCCCAAAACCCTGAGCGATCTAGATGCGAAGGCCAAAGAGTATGAGGAAAATGGCTACCTCTCTTGGCTCATCACGATGATTCGAGATGATCTCACGCCTCTACTTGGATCGAGCCTTCGAAATACTTATCTCTTTCAACTTAGTACGAGGGGTCCAATCACTGACCCCGAGCTACAAAAGTATGATCGAAAGCTCAAAATCCTACTCCCCTGGGCCATTCTCTTTTTGCAACAATCTGAAGCTGAGCTCAATCTCTTCTGCAAAAACTTAGTAAAGCGCACCCTCGCCTCAATCAAGCTGGCACTTGTAGAGTTTAATAAAATCAACAAAACCCAGACACCTGCGCTGGTTGATAACGTCTACAAGCTTAGCAATTTTAATGTGCGAACCAAGGAAGAAGTCGAGGGACAGAAGAATGGAGCACTTGAGAGCGAACTTCTAAGTACAGACTTTAATAAAGATTCAAACCAAGACTCTAAGGAAAAAACCTGGACACCTAGAGAGGAGTCTCAAGCCGGGCAGGGAGTTTCGCCTCCACAAACACCAGAGCTCTTTCCCACTCCAGATCCTAACTACACCCCACCGGCCACACTACCCACTGCGCAAACAGACTGGGATACCGAATATCTCTTCCCAGAGCCAGACCCTAATTACCAGGCGCCAGAGGATCTCCCCCAGGCCAGAAATGATTGGCAAAGAGAGTACCTCTACCCCACTCCGGACCCAAGCTATGTCCCCCCCACCACCATGCCGGTTCCAGTGCAGAGCTGGGAGAGCGTTCGCCCCTAAAAAGCGGGCTTGCTCCATGACGTTTTGCTGCTAGCCTGCTATCATAGAGCACTCATTTAATGCCTACAGTCAAAAGGGATCCACATGGCACTATCAAAGAAACCATACCGAGGCACGCGCGATTTCTTTCCCGCGCAAAAGCGCGTTCGCGACTACCTCTTTGAAGTCATGAATAAGACCGCCGAGTCCTTTGGATTTGAACCCTACGATGGACCGATGATTGAAGAGGTTGAACTCTATAAGGCCAAGTCAGGCGAAGAGCTCATCAACGATCAAATTTATGCCTTCACCGATCGCGGTGAGCGCTTTGTCGCCATTCGCCCCGAGATGACCCCCACTGTGGCCCGCATGGTGGCGAGCTCTCACAAAGAGAGCACAAAACCCATTCGCTGGTACTCAATTCCAAATCTCATGCGCTATGAAAAACCTCAGCGCGGGCGCTTGAGAGAGCACTGGCAATTCAACTGCGACATCTTTGGCTCCAATGGACGCTTGGGCGAAGTTGAGATTCTTCAGCTTGCCGTTGCCCTCTTTGAAAATTATGGCGCTAACGAAACCCACTTTGAAATTCTCATCAATGATCGTGAAGCAGTAGATGCTCTTTTTAAAGAAGTTCTCAAACTCACAGACGATCAAGCCTACAAGCTCTATAAAATTATTGACCGCTCTAAAAAGGAGCCGGCAGAGAAAATTAATAACTCTCTTCATGAGCTTGGCCTCGATCAAAAGCAAATTGATATCTACCAGCGCTACATCAAGCTCACTTCATTTGCGCAGCTCAAAGACTTTCTAGGAGAGCTCGGAGTTGCCGCTCATATTGAGAGCCTCGGCGAATTTATAGAGCTCACAAATAAGTTAGAACTCGACAAGTATCTTCGCTATGACCCCACAATTGTGCGCGGTCTTGATTACTACACCGGCGTGGTCTTTGAGATCTTTGACAAGAACCCCGAAAATCGTCGCGCCTTGTGCGGTGGCGGTGCCTACGCAAACCTCCTTCAAATTTTTAATGAAGCTCCTCTGGCCGGTGTTGGCTTTGGGCTTGGGGATGTCACTCTCACTGACTTTCTCACTACCCACAATCTGCTTCCAAATTTTGAAAAGCCGGTTAACGATGTGCTGATCACTTACCAAGACGAGGCTGGACTTGTGCCAACGTTAAAGCTCGCCACGGCCCTACGCAAACTTGGCCAAAGAGTCGTCACACATCCAGACGCCGTTAAATTTAAGAAGGTCTTTGCCCTCGCTGAAAAGCGCGGCGCTCTTTGTCTCGGACTCATGGGAACAAGTGAGCTCGAGCAAGGGGTGATTCAAATTAAGGACCTCGCTAAAAAAGAACAACGTGAGTTTAAACTCACCGATCATCAAGCTATCGCCGAATTTATCAAGTCGGCCAAGGAATGAATTCTATGAGCACTGAAGAACTCCCAAAGACCTACTCGAGCGAAGACGTAGAACAGAAGTGGTACAAGGAATGGGAACAAGGTGGCCACTTCAAGGCCCGTCCAGGAAAAGCTGGAGAGACCTATTCCATCGTCATGCCACCCCCAAACGTCACCGGCATCCTTCACATGGGCCACGCTCTTGATGTCGTCACTCAGGATGCTCTCATTCGTTTCAAGCGCATGAAAGGTTACGAAGCTGTCTGGCTACCAGGAATGGATCACGCCGGTATCGCCACTCAATCCGTTGTTGAAAAGATGATCTATGAGCAGGAAGGGAAAACTCGCCACGATATTGACCGCGAAGATTTTCTTGGTCGCATCTGGAAGTGGAAAGAAGAGTACGGCGGGCGCATCTTTGACCAGCAAAAGCGCATGGGCGCCTCTCCCGATTGGGATCTTTCAGTATTTACCATGGACCCTGAGGCTAACGAAGCCGTGAGAACGATCTTCGTCGATCTCTACAACGAAGGTCTCATCTATCAAGCCGACTATATCGTAAACTGGGACACGGTCCTCCAGTCGGCCATTAGTGACGCCGAAGTAGAGCACAAGGAAGTTCAAGGCAATTTCTATCACATTAACTACAAGGTTAAAGAAACAGGCGAGTGGCTAGAGATTGCAACAACTCGCCCAGAAACACTTCTTGCCGATACCGCCGTTTGCGTAAACCCAGAAGATGAGCGCTTTAATAAATTGATTGGAAAAACCGCTATCATCCCCATTTGCAACCGCGAAGTTCCAATTATTGGCGACTCTCACGTCGACATTGAAAAGGGAACCGGCTGCTTAAAAGTAACGCCTGGTCACGACTTTAACGACTTTGAAATTGGCAAGCGCCACAATCTTCCCATCCTGAATATGCTTGAAAAGGACGGTACGCTCAATGAGCTTGGCCTTGAATTTAAGGGAATGAACGTTAAAGAGGCGAGAAAGGGAGTCATTAAAAAACTTAAAGAACTCGAACAACTTATTGATACCAAGCCTCACGTACATCAAGTAGGCCACGGCGAAAAATCAAAGTCGGTGATCGAGCCAATGATTAGTAAGCAGTGGTTTCTAAACGTAGGGGACATGGCCCACGACGCAGTTAAGGCCATCGAAGACGATACTACGCGCTTCTATCCTAAGGGCTGGGAGAATACTTACTTCTCTTGGCTACGCGAACCTAAGAACTGGTGTATTTCTCGCCAACTCATTTGGGGACACCGAATTCCAGTATTCACTTGTACTTCTTGCTCACACGAATGGGCAGCAGTTGAAGAGCCAAGCTCATGTGCAAAATGCAAGAGCGACAAGCTCACTCAAGACCCTGACGTACTCGATACATGGTTTAGTTCGGGAATATGGCCACTCACTATGCTGGGCTGGCCAAATAAAGAGCGCATGAAAGAGCGCGGTTTTGAGCGCTTCTATCCAACCAGTGTGCTTGTTACTGGCTACGACATCATCTTCTTTTGGGTAGCTCGAATGATGATGATGGGAATGAAGGCCACAAATAGTGTTCCCTTTCATAAAATCTATATTCACGCCATCGTTCGCGACAAGAACGGCGTGAAGATGAGTAAGTCGCTTGGCAATGGTATCGATCCCATCGATATGATCAATGAGTATGGCACCGATGCCCTACGCTTCACTCTTGCCGCAGGTTCAGGTTATAACCGCAATCTCAATTTGGACCCGGAGAGAATCGCTGGTTACAGAAACTTTATTAATAAAATCTGGAATGCCTTTAGATTTATTCACCCGTTCCTTGAAAATGCAGCAGCTGAACTTCCGGCATCCAACACATGGGATCACCACGAGCGCTGGATTCTCAATGAACTCAATCTCGTTGCGCGTGAGATGAGTGAATCAATTGAAGAGTTTCGCTATGATGACTCTTGTAGCGCGATCTACTCTTTTGTTTATGATAAGTTCTGCTCGTGGTTTATCGAACTCTCTAAGCCCGTTCTCTACGGAACTGATGAAGCGGCAAAAATCAGACGCGCCACAATTCTCAAGTATGGCTTTAGAAAGATTGTTGCTCTTATGCACCCATTCACTCCTTTCATCACTGAAGAGCTTTGGTCTTACCTTAAAGATGAGGGAGAGACCCTACTGATCTCTAGTGAGTACCCAGAATTTGATGCTGCTCTTAACTTCTCAGAAGACAAAGAGAGCATGGATAAATTCATCGATATTGTCACCATGGTGAGAAATCTGCGCTCTAGTGTGAACGCTAAGCCAAAGGACGAAGTAAAGGTTTCACTTTTTAGTGATGACGAAGAACTTAAGAAGTATCTTTCGGCCAATCAAACTTACCTTTCAGAACTTGCCCGTGTAAAAGAACTCGTGATCAGCTCTAAAACGGGTGCTAGTCGCCCGGGCAAGTCGACATTCGCTGCGGCCCCTCACTCAGAAGTATTTCTGCACCTTGAAGGAATTGTCGATCTCGACGAGCAACTCAAGCGCATTCAAAAGGAACTTGAAAAGAGTGAAAAGGAAATGATGGGCTTTGCGAAGAAGCTCTCCAACAAGAAATTCATGGACAATGCTCCAGAAGAGGTTGTGATTGAAGTTCGAGCTAAGGCAAGCGAGTGTGAGGCAAAAATCGAATCACTCAAGAAGAATATCGAAATTTTTAAATCATAGACCGAGGTATTTGAGGACGAAGTCAATGGCTTCGTCCGATCCCTCTTCCTCAAAGTTTACAACTTGAGGGAGTAAATCAAAGTAGTGAGTGCGAGAGAGCTTCTCATTTAAGCACACACTTCTCACTCCCCAGTAGACTCCAAGCCACGCCATCCAAGACTGATTGGTAATTAGTCCCATCGAAGTTCTTAGTACATTCTTAATATCCGAGAGGTCGTTATTGCGAATAATTTTATACTCAAGATTCGGATGTAAAAGCTCATAGAATTGAGTTGAGAGATCCCCATCAAGTTCCCAAAAAATTACTCCCGTATGCTCAAGCCCATTGCAAAAGCTTGCATAGAGATCGCGCGCCTTTGCATCAAACATTCCCTTGAGGGCCACAAACACATATTTAGTTAACGGTGTCGCTCGCTCTCCAGGAATAACTTCTAAATAAGCACCGCGATCATTTACCCCAAGAGTTTCGGTCAAAAGCCTCACATAGGATTGATCAAGTGGTAGCTCCTTTTGCCAAGGAATCTTCTTCTGATAAAGAAGTTTTCCAAGTAATCCTTTTTCAAAACCTACACGTAGCGCCGCTTTAGCTGTCACCCCAAGCGACATCGATGAAAGAGAGCTCTCGAGATCGAAGAACTCATCAATATTAAATATATCGTGATTATTCATTAAGTAGTGATGCGCCCCCAGGATAGTTTTTTTATTCAAGGGAATCTCAAATCGTCTCCCCTCGGGTAAATAAACCCCTTCGAGAGCACCAAGTAAAATTGAGTTACCCGGGTCGGCCACAACAAATATTTCTCGCTCTTCAAGCTGAGAGAGCAAGTGAAGAAAGGGAAAACTAAGTACGGTTTGATCTGCCAGGCGAGGCAGCTTAACTAAAGTTCTAGTCAAGTCTTTCATCCAACTGATTAATGGTCCTCAGGGCGCTGTAATAAACAACGGCGAAGGGCAGAGCAAAGAGATTAATGACAGGAATAGTGATCACAAAGAGAAAGCCAACTCCAGAGAGTCCGTAACCTAAAATATTGCTTCTCACTTCACCAAAGCAATCGCCCATTTTTACATCGTGTCGACTCCAGGCATAGTCGAGAAATTGAGAGGCAAGTAAAAGTGCCGAGATAAAGACACTTATTGGAAAGAAAATTGGAAAGAAGCTAAAAACAAAGGCAATCAATGAGAATGTCCCGATGAGCATTACTTTTTTAACTTCATTGATTAAAATAAATACCAACTTTTTCAACATTTTCCCGAAACTCTCACTCACATTCTGCGGTTTCTCGTCGAGAATGAGTCGCTCAACTCTAGCGCTAATGACTTCATTAAAAGGACTTGAGAGCACCGAGACGACGAGAACAAATGTCCAGCTGATAAGGAAATAGAGACCTATAGTTACAAGTGCAATGAGAACGGCGTAGAGAAAATTTCCTAGCGCCCCATCAGAGACCATGCCCTTCACCCACTCTTCGCCCATTGCGAGCAAGTCGGTGTACATCCAGGTTCCCACAAATGAGTAGAGAGCGATTCCGATACTCACGGGAATAAGTGCTAGTACAATGAGCCACTTATCTTTAAAAAAATATCCAAGCGCCTGATGATAAACTTTAAGTGCATTTCTCACGAATATCTCCAATCCTGGGGAGAGGGAAAACGAAAGTTAACGAGCTCGTCGTATTCACTCATCTCGCCAGCAACGGGACTAGATTCAACCAGTCTACTAAACGTTGCCCAATTCAAGTTATAGTGGAGTATATCACTTTCCACATGACTTTCACGTGCCCGGCGAATTTTATCACGTGCCTTCTTAAGCATTCCTTGAACACCGATAAGATTCTTTGTCTCATAGTGCACGAGTGCAGCCGCCACCTGAATGACGGCCCAGTAAATATAGCGAGCGTTGTCGCCACGGGCCTCAAGCCAATGGTGCTCAAGCTCCTCATGACACTCCCAGTAAAAGGAGGAGTTATAGAGCTCAATCCCCTTTGTCATGTGGCGTAAATGTTCGCTGTCAAACTGACCTATCTCAGGCTTTTTCATTAGGCCCAGCTTGCCTTGGTTAACTTTAAATGACTAGCTTAACGCGGCGAAATTAAGACCTTTCACATCAAGCATGCTACAAAGAAGGGTCTTATTTTTACTGGGGAGAATATGGATTCGACGCAACACTTCAAAACGCTTGTGCCCGAGTATCTGCGCACGCTAAAAATTTATCAGTCCGGAAAGCCTATTGAAGAGCTCGCCAGAGAAAAAGGTCTTACTCGCATTTCAAAATTGGCCAGCAATGAAAATCCACTAGGGGCTTCACCAAAAGTAAATCAGGCCATCGAAGCCAAACTTGGTGAACTTCATCGCTATCCAGATCAACATGCCTTTGAACTGAAGAAAAAGCTTTGCGACCTCTACTCGCTAAAGCCAGAGAATATCATTCTCGGAAATGGCAGCGAAGGAATCATGGCCTATATTGTTCGCGCCTTTCTGGCCCCAGGAGAGGAAGTTCTCACAAGTGAAATGAGTTTTATCGGCTTTTCAATTTTGGCCCAATCAGTTGGGGCAAAGCTCATCGCTCTGCCTCAGACGCCTGATTATCGTTTCGATATTAAGACACTTGCCCTGAATATTACTGAGAAAACTAAGATCATCTATATTGCCAACCCAAACAATCCAACCGGCACATTTATTAGAAAGGAAGAATTTGATCACTTTATGAAATTCGTTCCCCCTCATGTTCTGGTCATCTTAGACGAGGCTTACTTCGAGTACGCTGTTCACAATCGTGACGACGGCGATTTTCCCGACAGTATGGATTACCGCTATGACAATGTAATAACATTGAGAACCTTCAGCAAAGCATACGGCATGGCAGGTCTACGCGTTGGATATGGTTTTGCTCATGAGGATTTAATTTCAAACCTCACCAAAGTGAAACTGCCCTTTGAACCTAGCCTACTCGCGCAAGCTGGGGCGAGAGCAGCCCTAGATGACACTGACCACTTAAAAGCTTCTCTCGATCACAATGAGCGCTTCAAGGCGAAGCTCTGCCGATTCTTAACTGAAAAGAGCTTTGAGTATCTTAAATCGGCCACAAACTTTGTCACATTTAAAACCGGTTCAGAAGAGGCCGGGAAATACTTATTTGAAAACCTTTTAAATGAGGGGGTGATCATTAGACCACTCGCCGCCAATGGAATGCCTGACTTTATCCGCGTCTCCATTGGAACCGAGTCCGAAATGAATCACTTCTTTGAAAGTATGGAGCGTATCCTACCAGAATACGATCGCCGCTTTGGGAGACCTCACCTATGAAAATTTGTCATTACCGCTTAAAAGAAGCCCATGGAAAAAATGTTCGCCTAGGAATTCTGCTCGAAGACGGAAAAACTATTCTCGACCCCAATTTCACATGGGCCGTAGATTATGAGCGCGAAGGAAAGTACAACCCTTGGGAGCGTGCAGATCACCACCTCCCCTCAAGCCTCTGGAAACTTCTACAGCTTAAAGACGATCCCTTTGATCTTCTTGAAGAATCCTATGGACTTTCACTCTTTCTTGAAAAAGTCGGTGACGTGCAAAGTCGCAATGGAACAAAGATTAAGTACACTCTTGATAAGGAAGTCGTTCTTGATAAGCCGCTAGATCGCATCTCCACTTATAGAGATTTCTACGCTCATGAAAAGCATGTTGCTGTTGGCTTTCAAAAGCGAGGAGAGCCCATCCCTGAGGCTTGGTATGAAATCCCTGCTTACTACAAAGGCGCAACAGAGGGATTTATTGGTCCCAAAGAAGAAATCCTCTGGCCTCGCTATACTGACATCCTCGACTATGAACTTGAACTAGCAATGGTGATTGGCAAAGAGGGAAAAAATATAAAGGCCGAAGATGCTATGGACCACATCTTTGGCTACACCATCCTCAATGACATCTCGGCCAGAGATATTCAAAGGAAAGAGATGGCGATTCGCCTCGGTCCAGCCAAGGGCAAGGACTTCTGTTCAATCATCGGCCCTGTCATTGTGACAAAAGATGAATTTGACGACAAAGAGCCAAATCTTCTCATGACGGCAAAAATCAATGGTCAAGAGTGGTCTCGCGGTCAAAGTGGCGACTCACACTTTAGCTGGGCGCAAATGATCGAACACGTCTCTAAAGACGAGTGGGTTTTGCCAGGTGATCTCTTTGGATCTGGTACAGTCGGAACTGGGTGTGGACTTGAAATTGATAAATGGATTCAACCTGGAGATACCATCGAGCTCGAAGTTGAGTCGATTGGTAAACTCATTAATACTGTTGGAAATAAGGCATAGATTTTATGGAAAGTTTTAAAGCAAGTGGTGTTTATACTAAGCAAGCGCATGTTGATATTCCAGACGGTCTCTATGAAGAAGAGCACGGTCGAAAAGGATTCTTTGGAAGAGTAAGTCAGCTCTATCATGAGAATCCTCCCGTTAGTTGGAGTAAAATTGAAGGAGATCTCAAACCGAGATGTCTGCCTCCAGTCTACGGGGAGCACCTTGGAACTAATAGCTATATGCCCCTACTGCAAAATCAAGACTGCGTAGTAAGTGTGGCCAAATTTGAAAGAACACTTCAAAACTTTTCAAGAAACGCGGACTTTGATGAACTCTTTTTTATCCATGATGGATCCGGACGTGTCGAAACTATCTACGGGCACATGAATTATAAGAAGGGCGATTATATCGTTATGCCTCGAGGAACGACTTATAAATTTTATCTCAATGAAGAAACGAAAATTCTAAGAATTGAGAGTCGCGGAGAATTTGAAGAACCAAGTAGGGGCATTCTTGGACCAAACGCTCTCTACGACCAAACTGCCATTGAAACTCCTGAAGCTGCTGTTGGAAGCGAACAAGATAAGGCAGATTATGTGGTAGAAATTAAGCGCCTCGGTAAGGCGACACTAGTCACTTACCCTTTTAACCCGCTTGATGTTAAAGGTTGGAAAGGATCAGTTTATCCTAAGAAGGTCAGTATCTACGACATCTGCCCAGTGATGAGCCACCGCTATCACGTTCCTCCATCTGGCCACACCACATTTGTGGCACCGAACTTCGTCGTTTGCTCATTTGTAGAAAGACCGCTTGAAGAAAGTAAGCATAAAGTTTTAAAAGTACCTTTCTATCATTCAAATATCGATTACGATGAAGTGATCTTCTACCACCAAGGCTCATTCTTTAGTCGAGACAATATTGATGCCGGTGCCCTAACTTTTCATCCCCAAGGAATTCACCACGGCCCTCACCCAAAAGCCTTTAAGAGTGCTGATGATAAAACCTACACAGATGAATATGCCGTCATGATTGACACCCGTTTTCCACTTGAGCCAACACCATGGTTTAAGGAGAACGAGAAAAAAGATTACTGGAAGAGCTGGATGCCTAAGGAGTCATAATGCTTTCATTTGATACATCAGGACCATTTAGCGACAATTATAAATTCCTCATTGGCTCCATTTTGCCAAGACCAATTGCTGTAGTCTCAACTCTCAATACTGATGGCACTAACAATTTGGCCCCCTTCAGCTTTTTTACTGCTATTAGTGCAAAGCCGATGATGATCGCCTTTTGTCCCCTTGCACGCTCTTCAACTGGTGAAATTAAAGACACTCCTAAGAATATTCTGAGGGAGAAAGAATTTGTTATTAATATCACGAGTTTTGATATCGCTGAAAAAATTAATCTCTGCTCAACAGAACTACCTTACGGGGAAGATGAATTTAAGTTTGCTGGGCTTACTCCAATAGATAGTGAAAGAGTAAAAGCTAAAAGAATAAAAGAAAGCAAGGTCCACTTTGAGTGTATCTACCGCGACCACCTAAGCTACGGTGAAGGACCAGGAAGCGGCACTCTCATTACTGGTGAAGTGATTAAAGTTCATGTGGCCGAAGAAGTTTATGACAACGGCAGAATCAACTCTCAAAAGCTAGATCCTGTTGGGAGAGGTGCAGGCAATGACTGGTTTAGATGCGACCACACATTCGAGCTACAAAGACTAATGACGGCTCAAATTCAGAAGTAAGACCATAAAAAAAGCCCCGAATTCTCGGGGCTCTTCTATAATTTAATTTTGGCAATCAATTAAGCTTGCACAACTTTTACTTGCTCTTTGATCTTCGCAAAAGTCTTCTCTTCTCTAATAGCAAAGCGAAGGTTGTTTTTAATTTGCGGATCAGAGTTGTAGTACTGCTTTACTTGTTCGGCATCAACTTTGGCCATAAGTGCAGTTTCTTCAATCTTCTTATTGAAGTCTTCGTCTGTTGATTCGATATTCCAGCTCTTGGCAAGTTTATCAAGCAATAGACCTGATCTCACTTGGAATTGAGCCTTTGTCCCAAGATCTTCACTCCAACGAGAGAAGTACTCTTGAGTCATCTCATCAGTAAAGCCTTGCTGCTTAAGCGTGCGAGTAAGGTCTTGCTTTAAGTGATCTTCTTGCTGAGAAACGAGTGCTTGAGGAACATCAAATGTATTCTCAGCAATCAACTTCTCAAGAATTTCTTGGTGTAGTTTTTCATCGGCTTGACGAGCTTTTTGATTTACAAGAGTTTCCTTGTTCTTAGCCTTCATATCGGCAACTGATTCGTAGCCAAATTCCTTAGCGAGTTCGTCAGAAAGTTCAGGATATTTCTTTTCTTTGATCTCAAGAAGTTCAACATCAAACTTAACTTTAGCACCGCGAAGTTCGGCCATGTGGTACTCTTCTGGGAAAGTTAGCTCGATTACTTTCTTCTCACCCTTTTTCATACCAATCATTCCATCTTCGAATCCAGGAATGAAGTTACCTGAACCGATTTCGAGAAGGAACTCTTCGCCTTTCATATTCTCAGGGCGTGATCCATCTGCTTTTTCACCTTGGAAATTCATTACAGCAAACTGACCATTTGAAAGAGCAGCTTTCTCGTCTCCAAGCTCTCTCATTTCAGCTTTACCTTCGAGGTAATTCTTGATGAGCTTTTCAACATCTTCTTCACCTACAGCAACGCTGTCTCTAGTGAATGTAAGTTTTGACATGTCCTTGATTTCAACTTCAGGGAAGATTTCTACAAGGGCGTCGAATGAAACGCTTGAGCCTGGCTCATATTTCATATTTTCAATTGATGGGTAACCAACAACGCGAAGTTCTTCTTTTTGAATCGCTTCGTAGAATTGATTTTGAACGAAGCTGTTAAGGGCTTCTGACTCAACTTGTGGTCTATAAAGTTGTTCAACCATGGTCAGTGGGGCCTTGCCCTTTCTGAAACCTTTGAGGTTAGCGGATTTTTGCTTCTTAACGAGTGCCGCTTTGATTTCGTTTGTGAGGTCGAGAGTTGCGAAATTGAAGATAAGTTTTTTTGTGCAACCATTCACAGTTTCAACGGTATAAGACATGATCATCCCTCTTTAATTGTTGCATTAGACGCAATGCAAATTACTCTTGCAAAGATGCAAAAAGGTATCTGCCACAGGCTTAATTGTCAATGAAAGCGCAGATTGAGAGCGGCTTTTAAAAGAGGTTCTTGTCGTAAGTTACGTGGTGCAAATGAAGTCCATGAGCAGGTGCTACGGCGGCGAGTTTCTCGCCTGGACCCTTTAGCGACTGCTTGAGATCTTCGAGGCCCACTCTCCCCTTACCAACCGCAACAAGAGTGCCC
Source organism: Bacteriovoracaceae bacterium (assembly GCA_048267245.1). Taxonomy (GTDB): domain Bacteria; phylum Bdellovibrionota; class Bacteriovoracia; order Bacteriovoracales; family Bacteriovoracaceae; genus JBLWXV01. The sequence goes on along the minus strand of JBLWXV010000002.1, from coordinate 13,391 downwards.
ACCATCAAGCGAACCATCTGCTTGAGAAAGCCGCTGCCATTCACTTTATAGACCCAAAAATTTTGGCCTTTGGGGGCCGAATCGCCAAAGGGAGCGCCCAGCTCCATCAGATCCAAGCTGGAGTGAAAGATAGTTCTCACAGTTGTGCTCACAGGAGTTCCCACAGTTTGATAGCGAGAAAAATCCCATTCTCCAACAAAGAGCTTGGCAGCCTCCTGCATCAATTCCCAGTTGAGAGTCCGCTCCTGCGCCCAGGCGCTCGCAGAGAAAAAGGGAGAAGTCGCACCCTCGCAGAGGATATACCAATATTCCTTATTTTGAGCATCCCTCACCGGGTGGAAGCTCTCATCTACCAGTGCAGCGTCTATAACTCGAATATCCCAAGGAAGCTTAGTATTGAGTGCAGATATCAATCTGGACGGCTCGAGCTCGCGGTCAAGTTCAACTCGCACAACCTGAGCAAAGGCATGCACGCCAGTGTCAGTTCTACCACTTCCCATTGTTCTGACTTCTGCGCCTTTAGATAAGGGCGCAAGTGCCTCTTCTAAACTATCTTGAATTGTCTTCAGGTCACCGGGTTGTTTTTGCCAGCCATTGTAGCGAGTGCCTATGTATGAAATTTTAAGCGCGTAGGTTAGATGACTCACAGATACTCGAAAGTAAAACCAATTCCAAATGATTGCCCACTAATTGCAAGGTCTTCATCTTGGAAGTTTCCATAATCGTGCAAACGAACTTTGAAATCTAAGTAAGCCTGGCTAATTTTATAGTCGCGGTAGAGATAGAAGGCGGTATCTTTAAAAATATTTGTCAGGCTCAATTGAAACTTTGCTTCACCAAAATATCCGTAACCAATCTGTCTCTTCTCTTTTCCCTTGGCCTTCTTCTCAAAGTCACTGCGATTTTGAATGAGACCCATTACACCAGGCCCCCCCCTTACTGACAGCTTTGCAAACTGGCCAAGTGGCAAATAGGCACCGAGTACAAAGTCGAGCGGCAATGTATAAAGCTTAAAATCGGCTTCACTAGAAGTTCCGTCTATAAATTGCCCTTTCCCACTATTAAAACCCACTCCAGCACCAAGACCCCAAGTTGCTTGAATACCTTTGCTTAAAATTATTTTCTCAAGTGAGGCAAGAAGCATTCCACCTTTTACAGAGCCAGTAGAGCTCTCATAGGTTTTGCTGAAGATATTGCTACTGTCGCTATAGTCGTAATCATCTTTGATATAAGAGAGACTAAAAATACTCTCGCTGCGACCGACGACGTCCTTTAAGACATCATCCTTTGAATATGTGCGAATACTTTCACGATCCTCATCCATGCCCAAAATACCATGACCCGGGCGAAGCGGATTATCCACTGGAGATATCTCATCGCTCTGACCTGGGATCAGTGGAGACGCCCCGGTTGCCTCGAGATTTTCGAGGGCCGAAAAGTCTTCCTCTCCAACTCCAGAAGAGATAATTGAGCTTTCTGAAGAGTGTTTTAATTTTTGGAGAGACTTCTCAAACTCAGAAAGATCCCCCTGACCTGGAAGCATCTGGCCAGCGTCTTCAGCATTGAGAGTAGTAGAGAAATTTAAGGCAAGTAGTATAGCGAGTAGACTAATCTTCCTGACCATTGATTGCGTCCTCCGGACTTTCTGATACTTTAAAAATATCGCCTAATTGGCCCTTATTAATAAAAAAGTATACCAGAGAACCGCCGACATAGAGACTGATATATACGAACACCATGATCTGCTCGTAGATGAAAAGAAGCGAGAGGAGTAAAAACAAGATCAAAAGAGTCTGTCTTTTATGTGTTTTAACCCATTTAGACTTCTTAAAAGAATTAAATGGGATACTTGAGATCATTAACAGCCCGTAGAAAACCACATAGGCAGCTCCGATCCCCGGGTACTCAGTAATTATTGGGTAATCGCTGCTAAGAAAGATAAAACCAATGACGGCGATTGCAGCTCCGGGAATGGGAAGACCTTGAAAAAAATTAGAGTCCATGCGATCAATATTCGCATTGAATCGCGCCAGGCGAAGAGCTCCACAAAGAAGATAAATAAAAGAAGCCACCACACCAACTCTTCCTAGCTGATGAAGAGAGTGCATATACATGAGAAATGCTGGTGCGACTCCAAAGCTCACAACGTCACTCATACTATCAAACTGCTCACCAAAAGATGATTGAGTTCCAGTGAGTCTTGCCACTCTTCCATCAACAGAATCAAAAATTCCACCAAGAATGAGAATCATGCAAGACTTATAGAACTCTCCTTTGATCGCAAAAACAACAGCGGCAAATCCGCATGCTAGATTAAGCGCTGTAAAAGTATTGGGAAGAAAAAATGAGAGTTTATTTTGGTTCATAATTTATTTTCACCTATCACGTCTTTAGTCAGGCCTGCAAAGACGGAAACTCCAGCAATTAATTTGTCACCTTCATCAAGAAGGAGTTGAGTCTCGGGAGGTAAGTATAAAATGACACTTCCACCATAGGGAAAGTAGCCAATATTACTTCTTCTCTTTCCTCTATCTCCTGGAAGTAGAGCGACCTCAGGCCATCCACCAAAGTAACATTGGATAAACTTCATCCCAATTGTCGATCCATTTACCCCATCACACACCAGATCGATTCCCAGATCGGACTCAGCCTCAATGTAGTTTGTCATGTGAGGGGCCAGACGCATGAGCCTCTTTCCCCTGTGAGCGCGAAGCTCTTTCACTTCACAAGTAAATGGAAGGTAAACGCCATACTCATCCCATGGCATCACTACCAAATGAACTTCTGTGAGATTCTTGCCAAAGAAAGGATGATCCACACTCTTTCGCACTCGCTTGAGCACACCAGAAACCGGCGAGTAGAAGACATCATTCTTAAAGCCCACATCGTCTTTATAAGTCAGGCGACTCTGTCTGTAGAGAAAGTACATGCCGAGATAAATTAAGAGAATGAGAAAAAGCCAAATAAACGAGAGTGCTAGCCATGCGAAGAGGGCCACCACAATGAAGAGAATGTGTAAGCTTTTTGGCAAAAACGACTTGGGCATAGCAACAGGATCTTATCAGGCCGGCGTTGCTTCTGTCACCTTGAAACCTTGAACTCCTGTTCAAGGGCACGAAAATAATAAGGACCTTTTCTCTCGCCACGCGCCCATACTTTTTCAAAAAATTGCCGCGCTCCTTGCTCAATCAGGCGAGAAGTAAATTCGTCTAGGCCTTGTATTTCATCTGGATAGTGCCCAAATACCTTCAAGCCCTGCTCATTCCAGGTCTGTTGATAAGTGGGAAACTCAGATTCCTTAATAAATTCAACGCGACTCACCTCAGCGTCGAAATGGTGACAAAAGATTTCACCCTTAAAGGCCTTGGCCACCCACACACCTCGAGAGTGGCCACACATTGATGGCACCTCAAAGTGGTAGAAAGAGCAGCACTGGCGCTCCTGCCACTCGAGAATTTGACACAAGCCTTCCGCAACTCTCATTCCGGTGTACGATCCAGGGCCAGCTGCTTCAATTATCTTTGTTACTTGCTCAATCCTAAGGTGGTTCTTCTCGAGCATTTGGAGTAATTCCACGTGCAGAATGCCAGAGGTTTTCTTCTCTTTAAATTCACAGTAATCGATCCACTCAAAGGACTCATTTAAGAGCCCTAGAGTGAGATAGTGAGAGGAATCAATATAGAGTGTGGCCATCTTAGAAGAAACGGGAAACGTCGTTAAAGATCGCCCCAACCATGAGCATCAACAGGACAGAAAGCCCGAGCTGCTGAGCAATTTCCATCTTACGACGAGAAACTGGTCCACGATTAATAATTTCAAGAAAGATGAACATGATATGCCCACCATCTAAAACTGGGATTGGAAATAAGTTAATAACTCCTAAATTGATACTAATTAAGGCCATCAACTGGAAGAAGTAACTGATCGAAGTATTAAACGAGTCGTGAGCGACTTTACCAATGGCGAGAGGTCCACCAATAGTTTTCAGACTCACTTCTGCTGTAAATAGTTTTTTAAAACCTTCCAAGGTCTTAGAGATCGTATCCCATGTTCTAGGAACTGCTGCTACCATCGAGCCAAAGAAGCCCTTAGAGGCAGTCGTCACAAATTTAATCTGCTGATATAACCCGTCACTATAAACACCAATGAGTTTAAGCTTCTCGTTATTGATTACTTGCTCGTCAGGTCTAATGGCCACATCAGTAGCTGCTCCACTCTTCCAAACAACAAACGTAGCTTCGGGCTCAGGGATCTTTTGAAGTGCTGTTCTCAGATCAGTAAAACTTGTAACAATTTTACCATTTAGAGAAGTGATGACATCCCCTTTGCGAATTCCGGCCTTATCAGCAGCGGAATCGATATTAATTTCTCTCACTAGAAGATCAACTGGGGCAAAGCCACTTTGATTTAAACTAGCAAAGAATCCACTCACTCCAGAATCAGCATTAAGGCTGACAACTGTCTCGGAAGCGTAATCAATCTTAAAAGATTCTTCCTCTAGCTCAGTCAATGGATAGAGATAAACCTCGGAAACACCAGACTCTGCAATGCGATCAAGCGAAAGCTCACGCTGAAATCCCTTCTCTCGTACAGCAAGTCCAAATCTCTGCCCGTTGCGGTTTACAAGAATTGGCTGCCTAAGAAGTGGAGGAGTATCAAGAACGTGATTGAGAAGCTCTTCGCCATTCATTTGAATCGGAAGATCAATTACCTTGCCATCTCGCTCAACTCCTAGAGTTTCAATTTTGGCAGGATCGGCTAAGACAATATCTGAAGGATTATAAATCTCTCCACCATTTACTGTTTTGAGTACATCACCTGTTCTAAGTCCAGCCTGATAGAGGATGCTCTGTGGCGCGACGACCCCAATTTTAATCTCAGGAAGTTTCTCACCAACAAACATCAGGCCAAAGAAAATTGCAAAGGCCATAATGAAGTTGGCCAGTGGCCCACCCATGACAATCCAGAAGCGTGCCCATTTACTTTTATGTGTAAAGCTGTGCTTTCTATCCTCTTGCGGAACTTGATCCTTATTAAGTGGGTCATCGCCAAACATCTTGACGTAGCCACCAAGTGGAATAAGAGAAATGGCGTACTGAGTGTCGCCCTTCTTCCACTTTAAGATTTTAGGACCAAAGCCAATTGAGAACACCTCAACTCTGACACCAAATAATCTCGCAAAGAGGAAATGGCCAAGTTCATGAAAGAAAACTAGTGGCCCTAGGAATAGGATAAAAATAGCAATTTTTTCAATAAGCATAATTTAAAAGTGTAAGTAGTTAAGCGCCTTCAAAAAGAACGGAGCCACGAATATCAAACTGTCCACTCTATCATACACCCCACCATGCCCTGGAATCAAAGCAGAGGAATCCTTTATCCCAAACTGGCGCTTGAATTTAGACTGAACGAGGTCACCAATCTGCGAAATCACCCCTAACCCTATAAAAAGAGTGAAAGCAAAAGCAGTTTTGTCCCCTATTCTAAACGCCCAGTAGGCCGAACCTAGAACAGAGGCAGTAAGTGCCCCTCCAACGAGACCTTCAATAGTTTTATTAGGACTCACCCTTGCCCATAGTTTGTGGCGACCAAATCTTCTGCCAAAGAACCAGGCGCCAGTATCCATGCCAAAGTTAATCAGCAAAAGAACTACCAGCAAATCTATCCAGTCTTGATAGATAAGAAGACTTGAGAGGCAAAGGCACACCACCAACATGTAGAGTGCGCTAAGTTGAGGAACCAATTTAATAAATTTTAGAATTTTTCCAAACTCTCCATGAGGAGAGAAAAACAGATAGAAAATAAGAATAGCATTTATCAACAGGCCAGCATTTACAAAAAGGCTCGCAAAGTCGAGACCCATATCAAATGAAAGGGCAAAAAAGCCAAACCCTAAAACAAAGATTAGTGTAGAGCTCAAATAAATAGGACCAAAACGGCGCAGTCCAAAAAATTGGCAGTGTAATTCATCTATAATTAGGACTCCAATGAGACCAATTAACACTTTGAGGGCAGTCACTCCGGCGAGGACACAGCCAACAACAACGGCAACTAGAATGAGTGCCGAAAAAATTCTCGTTTGTGTATTAGTTAAACTCAAATCGTCCTCATAGAGATTCCGGCCTTATTACCACTGGCCTTTTGAAGACTCTCCTCAAGAGAGTCCTGCCCTTGGACAAAGCCAAATCGCCTTTCACGTGTAGATACAAGCTCTATGATCTTAGAAAACTCATCAGTGGTAAAGTCTGGCCACTTAGTCTTGGTAAAAAAGAGCTCAGCGTAGGCAATCTGCCACAGCAGATAATTTGAAACGCGTTGATCACCGCCAGTTCTAATGAGTAAATCGACATCTCCGATCTCTGGGCGATAGAGATATTCATTTAAATCATCTTCACCGATAGTCTTTCCAGGGTTCTCAGAAGCGAATCTATTAAAGGCATCGACAATTTCCTTGCGCCCACCATAACCAAAGGCAAAGGTAAGCTTAAGGCCATCAAAGTCCTTAGTTCTATCCTGGAGAGAATCAATGATTTTTCTGGTATCTGCTGAGAGATGAGAAGTGTCGCCGATAATTTGAAACTTAATATTATTGCGAATAATTCTCTGCTCTTCTTTAACAAGATATTTTTTAAGAAGTTTAAAGAGAACGTTCACTTCGGTCATCGGACGAGACCAATTCTCAGTTGAGAAAGCATAAAGAGTCAGTGCCTTCACACCTAACTCGTCTGCCTTCTCGACAATCTGGCTAACCACTTGTGAGCCACGCACGTGTCCCCAAACTCTTGGGTGAGCACGCTCTTTGGCCCATCGACCGTTACCATCCATAATGATGGCAACGTGACGGATATTTGTAGGATTAGCCTTTGTTGTCATAAAGCTTAGAGAGACATTACCTCTTGCTCTTTAGCAGCAACGATTTTGTCAATTTCAGCAGTGTACTTGTCAGTAATCTTCTGAATTTCATCTTGAAACTTCTTAGAATCATCTTCAGAAATCTCTTTGGCTTTTTCAGCTTTCTTTACAACTTCATTCTGATCGCGGCGGACGTTGCGAATTGCAACTTTGGCGTCCTCACCAGATTTTTTAATATCCTTAACCTGCTCCTTTCTTCTCTCTTCGGTAAGAGCTGGGAAAGGGATGCGGATAAGGTTTCCATCGTTAGATGGAGTAAGACCGATATTGGCCCCAAGAATCGCCTTTTCAATGGCAGCAATCATCGAGCGATCGAAGGGCTGAATTTGAAGAAGTCGAGCCTCTGGAGTTGAAACTTGTCCGACCTGCTTAACTGGAGTCGCACTACCGTAGTAATCAACATTGATGCCATCGAGCACTGAGGCTTGAGCGCGACCAGTTCTCACTTTAGTAAGTTGGTATTTTAACGACTCAATGGCCTTCGCCATTGAACTCTCAATTTCTTTGCCAATTTTATCCATCATAACGACAACTCCCCTAATCTATTTTCTCAAAATTCTATAATGTAGTAACGATTGTCCCAATCTGGTCACCAATGACAACCTTTTGAATATTGCCTTTAGTGAATGTATTAAAGACAACAATATCAAGTTTGTTGTCCATACAAAGCGTAATGGCCGTTGAGTCCATCACCTTGATTCCCTTGTTGAGAACATCAATATAGCTAAGCTTATCAAATTTTACGGCATCTTTATGGATCATTGGATCCTTATCATAGATACCATCCACCTTAGTGGCTTTAAGAATGACATCCGCATCGATTTCGTTTGCACGAAGAGCTGCGGCCGTATCCGTCGTAAAGTATGGGTTACCTGTACCCGCTGCGAAAATGATCACACGCTTTTTCTCAAGGTGTCTCACTGCGCGTCTACGAATATAGGGCTCAGCAATTTCCTTCATTTCAATGGCAGTAAGAACGCGGGTCTTCACACCCTTTCGCTCTAGACTGTCTTGAAGAGCAAGAGAATTGATCACTGTGGCAAGCATACCCATGTGATCCGAAGTAGTTCTATCCATTCCCTTAGTTGCACCAGCAACACCACGGTGAATATTCCCACCGCCAATAACGAGAGCTACTTCAACTCCCATATCAGAGAGACCTTTAATTTCACTTGATAGAGCATCGAGAACCTCAGGAGAGACGCCATGACCTTGATCGCCGGCGAGAGCTTCACCCGAGAGCTTTAGCAAAATGCGTTTGTACTTCACGCAAACTCCTAAAAAAAAGGGGCCAGTGGCCCCTCTTCGTTTTTAATGTCTTAAGCCTATTTCTGGCCAGTCATCTTGGCGACTTCGTCAGCAAGATTGTCTTCTTTCTTCTCAATCCCTTCTCCGAGATTGATTTTAGAGAAGCCAGCAACTGCGATTTCGGCACCAGCTGTTTTAGCTACATCTTCAATGAGCTTCTTAACTGTGATGTCTGGGTTCTTAACGAAAGCTTGCTCAAGAAGACATACTTCTTTAGCGAGCTTAGCAAGTTTACCTTGAACGATTTTTTCAATCATGTTCTCAGGCTTGCCTTCTTCTTTAAGTTGACCAGCATAGATTTCAGCTTCTTTTTGTTTGAAAGTTTCATCGATGTCACTAGCGTTGATGAACTTTGGACCAGCAGCAGCTACGTGCATAGCAAGGTCGCGAGCAAGTTCTTCTACAGCTTCACCGTTAGCAGTTGTCTTAAGATTAACGAGAACCCCAATACGACCACTGTGGTTATATGAACCAATTACGCCTTCAGACTTAAGAAGTTCAAAGCGACGGATGTCTACTTTCTCACCACACTTAAGAGTAAGTTCGTTAACTTCTGTTGCTTTCGCATCTTTAAGAACGTTGATATCAGCTGGCTCAGATTCAAGAGCATATTTAGCAATGCTGTTTGCGAAGTTTTGGAAGTCATCGCCTTTAGAAACGAAGTCTGTCTCACAGTTAACTTCAACTACAACAGCTTTGTTACCAGCAACTAGAGTTGCAACAGCACCTTCAGCAGCGATACGGCTTTGCTTCTTTTGAGCGGCAGCAAGACCTTTCTTACGGAGGTAATCAACAGCAGCTTCTACATCGCCGTTTGTCTCACCAAGAGCTTCTTTACAGGCCATCATTCCAGCGCCTGTTAACTCTCTTAATTTTTTTACATCACCTGCAGTAATAGCCATGATTTATCCTTTATTATTTGAGTTCTGTCGCAATCGACTTATTCTTCGTTATTTTCTTCTTCGTCGTCGCCCATGAGGTCAACGTCTTTTTCGTACTTAGAAAGAATTTCTTTCTCTAGAGCAAGATCGCGAACATCATTGTCACGTCCGAGCTTACCAGTTTTACGAGCAAGACCAGCACCTTCAGCTACAGCTTGTGAGAAGTAGTCAATGAAGAGTGTGATTGACTTGATAGCGTCGTCGTTACCTGGAATAACGTAATCAACACCGTCTGGGTTACAGTTAGTATCTGTGATAGCAACAACTGGAATTCCGAGTGTGTTTGCTTCTTGAACAGCAATTCTCTCGCTGTTTGGATCGATAACGAATACAGCACCAGGAACTTTTCTCATGTCCTTGATACCGCCGAGGTTGCGCTCGAGTTTCAATACATCTTTTTCAACTTTTGATCTTTCTTTTTTAGTAAGAAGACCAAAGTCACCTGTTTCTTTCATCTTTTCTACTTTGCGTAGCTTGTCGATTGAAAGGGCGATTGTTTTGAAGTTTGTGAGCATACCACCGAGCCATCTGTGAGTGATGTGGAAAGCGCCACATGACTCAGCAGCTTGACGTACAACACCTGAAGCTTGTCTTTTTGTTCCTACGAAAAGAACTGGCTTGCCTTCAGCGCTTACGCTTTTAAGGAACTCATAAGCTCCCTTAGCGGCTGGGATAGTTTTCCCGAGGTCGATAATGTAGATGCCGTTTTTCTCCCCATATACGTACTTGCGCATTTTGGGGTTCCATTTGTGAGTTTGGTGACCGAAGTGAGCACCAGCTTCGAGCAGTTCTTTCAACACGAGTTCGCGTGCCATAAAATTCTCCTACGTTGGTTAGTCTTATCACCCACCACTAGCTGTCAGCTAGACCACCGTACGTGAGTGACTGAACGTTTATAAAATCAGCCAAAGTGACTTGAAGCTAGGTATTTAACACACTTAGGCTAAAAGGATCAAGAAAAGACTTTAGGATATTTAGGGACAATTAGCCCCCAAGAAATTCCGTTGGATTAGAGATTAAGACCTTGCGCGGCTTAGAATTTCCACTCGATGGCCCCACAACCCCCTTCTCCTCCAATTCTTCAATCAGAGTCGCTGCACGGTTGTAGCCGATGCCGAGCTTGCGCTGCAGCATCGAAGCGCTCGCCGCTCTTTGCATACAAACAATTTCAACCGCCTGACGCAACAAATCATTCTCAGCGCCACCGCCCCCCATGGTCGAATCGCTCACCAAATGCGAGCCAAAGGCATAAGGATCCACCTCAACCTCTCCCCCATTCTCAATGAACTCCATAGCGCTCTCTGAGAAGCTCTGAGGAATGCGCTCGAGGTTTTCCATAAAGGCGTCAATCTCTTCAATGGCCACGTAAGCCGAGTGCGCTCTGACGTTATCTGTGCCCGTAAAGTAGAGCATATCCCCGGCGCCCAGAAGCTTTTCAGCACCAGACTTTTGAAGAATTGTTTTTGAGTCGTTCACACTGGTCACTTTAAATGAAATACGCTTTGGGAAGTTGTTCTTAATAGTGCCGGTGATCACGTCCACACTTGGTCTCTGGGTGGCGAGTACTAAGTGAATACCGGCTGCACGGGCCTTGGCCGCAAGTCTTGCGATATTCATTTCAATTTCTTTACCGGCGCGACTCTGAATGAGATCGGCGAACTCGTCGATAATAATCACGACATAAGGAAGCTCATAGCCGTTCTCGGCGTCGTCTTTGTAGTATTGGTGAATATTGGCAAGCTTAACTGGATCCGCGTGAACAACCTTGCGGTTAAACTCCTCTAGATTTCTCACCCCAAATTTATTGAGAATAGTGTAGCGATTTTCCATCTCTTCCACTGCCCAAAGAAGCGAAACAGAAGTGATTTTAGGATCGGTAATCACCGGCATAATAAGATGAGGAAGATTTTGATAAACTGCTAGTTCAAGTTGTTTAGGGTCAATTAGGATAAGTTTCATTTGTCTTGGAGAACACTTAACAAGTAGTGAAACAAGAAGAGTGTTCACGAATACTGACTTACCTGCACCGGTTGCACCGGCCACTAGTAAGTGAGGCATCGAAGCCAGGTCAACTACCAAAGGCTCACCAAAGGCATTGCGACCGAGAGCAATGGGAAGCTTGGCTTTGGTCGCACTAAACTCTTTACTGCCCAAGAGCTCGTCGAGATAGATAATATCTCTAGGACTACGAGGAACCTCAATACCGATAGTCGATCGACCAACCATTCTCGTCACAATTCTGATCGGAGCACCCTTGAGGGCCATACTCAGGTCGTCTTCAACGCCTGTAACCTTGGTGATCTTCACACCTGGGCCAAGCTGCAACTCGAATGTATCTACGACTGGACCCTTGAGAACGTTGACGATATTGCCTTCAATTCCAAACTCTGCGAGTTTTTCTTCAAGCGCAGCTGCAATTAGCTCAAAGTAGCTGTCATCGGGATTAATATTTTTCTTTTCATGTTCCTTCACACCAAGAGAGGCCATCCCAAAATAAGCATTATCAATGCGCTCAAGCTCCTTAGGATCCTTTTGATGAATATTCACTGGCTCAGCTCTAGGCAGAGGACTCTTGGTTTGCAAGTCCTCGCTATCTTCAGTAGAAGCTGCCGACCTCGGAAACATCTGCTCAAATTGATCTTCTGTTTCATCTGCTTCATTCGAGCTGCTTCCAAAGACGAGATGAGAAGTATCTTCCTCTTCAATTTCTCTAGCAGGTGTAACTTCAACGTCTTCATTTTCAGTTCTATCTTCAATTGAGAATGAGAATTTTCTCTTAGCCTTTTTAGGAAGGGCCGGCTCTTCAAGAATACGTGGAGCCTCCTCTTTGGGCTTCTTTTCCCCTTTGAGAAATTGAGGAATAGCGAGCTTACTCTTTTTAACGGCAAGGTCTGGGCTCTTCTTAAAGCGCTTCCAAATGGGAGAATTCCATACTTTCTTGGTCGTAACGGCCACGGCACCAGGCAACTTCACCATCGTATCGCTGGCCGTGAGTACACTGTCTTTAAATGAAGATCTAAAGGAACCCGCAAAGAATGCACCAAGAGAAATAAGAGCACAAATCCCCCACATGAGTGGAGTGAGCGTCTCATTCATAAGAGTAACCATTCCCCTCCCCACAAACTCTGGCGCTAAGAAATAACAGCAAATAAGCACCGCTGCGAGAAGTGGAATGACATTAAATAAATCTATTACAGAGTCACGGCGACTAAACTTAAAGGCATAGAAGAGAGAGAAAATAAAAAAAGCAGCGAGTGTCCAGGGCCCCGAATAATAACCAATCAGCGAGATTGATGAAAAGGTAAAGTAGGAGACAACACTTAAGCCCTCAGTATGAGAAGAAATTGTCAGAGCGTTATCCGGTAGTGAATCGCGGAAGTAAAACGCAAAGAAAGCTAGCGTAGTTAGGAGGAATAGACCAAAAAGCTCAATTTTAAGTATTTTTGCAATCATATACTTAGTTTAACTAAGCCGGCCGTTTTAAGGAAATTTTTTACGGAACAAAAAAATAAAAGAATCCATCATCAACACAATAATAATTGACTGCCTCTCAAAGGAGGTAGCCCAAGCACACTAAACAGAATAAAAAGAACGCCTTTTCATATAGATAGAAAGATCATCAACTAACAATGACCTAAATCTTCTATGCTAGAGAAGAAACCACACACCAAGGAGAGATCAGTGAAAATCCTCATTTGTACACTCACAGCTCTTCTTATCTCAATACCTGGCCACTCCTGCTCCATAAAGAGCGAATTCGGCTCATCCCTGGCCTTCACTCAAGGTGTACTCAATCGGCTCTCAGAAATGAAAATCGATAAAGAACTACAAATTGTCAGCATCGAAAAAAATCGGGCCCTCTACCTATACGAGGTCAAACTCGCAAACTCAGACTTTTCCGCCTGCAAAAGAATTAAATTGCGCCCCTATGGCCCGGGAGACTGCAATTTCACTGCAGACGTAGAAGCAATAGAAGATGTTAAGTGTGATGATCCATTGAAGAGACTGCAAAAATAAAATTCAATCCCATTGAAAGAGCGCCAGGAGACAAATCGGAAAAAAAGGCAAAAAAAAGCCCCCTAGTTTCCTAGGAGGCTTTTAAAATTGGCGCCACTTGCTATTCTCACACAAAGTTTCCCTTGCACTACCTTCGCCGCGACAGGGCTTAACTGCCAAGTTCGGGATGGGGTTGGGTGTTTCCCCTGCGCTATCGAGACGCCAAAACTGAAAATC